>NHCC01000006.1 GCA_002168115.1 Rhodospirillaceae bacterium TMED23
ACAAACACAAAGCGAGAAACCTTCGATCGCAGTTCTGCCATTTGACAATATGTCCAATGATCCTGAGCAGGAATACTTCGCTGATGGAATTACTGAAGACTTAATTACAGCTTTATCAAGATTAAGATACCTAAATGTGATCGCGCGAAATACTGTATCTGCTTACAAGGGGCAATCCCCTGATATTATTCAGGTAGGAAAAAACCTGAAGGTTCGTTATGTCGTGGAAGGAAGTATCCGACGATTAGGAACCCGTACTCGAATAAATATACAACTTATTGACGGACAAAATGGTGGTCACTTATGGGCGGAAAAATTTGATAGGGATATTGAAGACGCTTTTGAACTTCAGGATGAGATAGTTGATAGTATGTTTCAAGCTTTGAGCCCCGTTCTTCTTCAGGATGAATGGGCACGAACTGTCAATGCGCCTATTGAAGATTTAAATTCAATGGAATTAGCCCACCGCGCGGTATGGCATTTTATGCGACATCAAAAAGATGATTTTTCTGAAGCTATAAAACTTGCTGATAAATCAATAAATTTAGACTCTAATACGCCAATAGCATGGGCGGTTAAGGGCGCTGCGGGTGCATCAAATGAAGTCTTGGGATTTACAAATGAAAAACAAGATAATATCAGTTGTGTCAAAAAGGCACTGAGCCTGAGCCCCTCTGATCCTCTGTCTCATGCTTTTTTAGGGCATGTATATAACAACATTGGTGATGATGGAAATGCGATTGCAGCTTATAGGGAAGCCTTGAGTTTAAATCCTAATTTGATACTTGGACTAATGGGATTAGGTTGGACTTTAATTTTTTCAGGAAGTTATGTTGAAGGCCAAAAGGTTTTAGAAAGGGCAATAAAGAATAGTCCCAGAGACCCATTAATGGGGAGGGTATACTTTGCTTTGGCGGCCTCTCACTTTATTCAAGAGAATAATCAGGAGGCTCTGACATATATTAATCGTTCAGTTGAAATGAACTCTCAGTTTCCCGCTCGAATTTTTCAAATCATAGTTTATAATGAAATGGGCGATATCAATAACTCGAATAAATTACTTGAGGGTTTTAGAATTGATTACCCCAATGTATCGGTTAAAAAATTTAATGACAACTGGCTACTTCGGGGTATCTTTAGAGATCGCTTCAACGAAGGTATGATAAAAGTGGGGTTATTATAGTGTTTAAATTGAAAAACTTATCGGAAGCTAATAGATGGAACGCAGACTAGCAGCAGTTTTGATTTCAGATGTGATGGACTATACTCGGCTCTTAGAGGAAAATACGGAGCGGACGGTTGCTGCTTGGAGTGACGCTCGTGATAATGTTATTGAGCCGATTATCATTCCATCAGACGGCCGTATTGTAAAATTTACCGGTGATGGATTTCTTGCTGAGTTTAATACTGTTCAAGCAGCTCTAGAGTGCGCTATCGAAATCCAAAACAAGTTATCCGACAACCCACTAAAGTTTCGTATGGCCGTAAATATGGGCGATATAATTGATGATGGCAGGGACATCCATGGCGAAGGAATCAATATTGCTGCTCGGCTTGAGAGTATTGCTGAGCCCGGAGGGATATGTATTTCAGGGGATGTTTTTAATCAAGTTAGAAACCGCATAAAGGCTGAATATGAGGATCTCGGACCTCAGGAGGTGAAGAATGTATCTAATCCTGTACAGGCTTATAAAGTAAGATTTGAAATAAATAAGCAGAATAATACTACCCAGAAAAAGTCGGTAAATAAAGAAAGACCTACCCTCGCGATATTACCTTTTGATAATATGTCCAGTGATGGCGAACTGGAATATTTTGCTGATGGAGTAACAGAGGATATTATAACTGCAGCATCAAAATTTAAATTTTTAAATGTTATCGCACGAAATAGTGTTTTTGTTTACAAGGGACAATCCCCAGATATTGTTCAGGTTGGAAAAGACCTTAACGCTCGTTATGTTGTAGAAGGTAGTATTCGAAAATCGGGTAATCGTGCTCGTGTTAATGTTCAACTTATCAAGGGCATGGATGGTGGTCATTTGTGGGCCGAAAGATTCGAAAAAAACGTTGAAGATATTTTCGACCTTCAAGACCAAATTGTTGATACTGTTTCTAAGGGTTTGAACTTGGCACTTTTGGATGCAGAGCGAAATCTGGCAATGACGATGCCGGAGGAGGAAATGGGTGCTTGGGAGCTCTCTCATCGTGCGAATTGGCATTTTTACAGGCACCAAAAAGAAGATTTTAAAGAAGCTGTTAGATTTGCAAACAAATCACTAGAGATAGATGAAAACAATCCTATTGCGTGGGCTGTAAAGGGTGTCGCCGGAGATACAAGTGATTTCTTGGGATATAGTAATGATAGATTGGATAACATCGGTTTTTTAAAGAAATCAATAGAACTAGGTCCTACGGATCCTTTGTGTCATGCTTATCTGGGACATGTTTATAATAGTAAAGGAGACCAGCAAAACGCAATCGCCTGTTATAAAAAATCAATAAGTTTAAATCCTAATTTGCAATTTGGACTGATGGGGCTTGGTTGGGTTTTGGTATTTTCTGATCAATTTTCTGAGGGTAGAGATTACCTTGAAAAAGCAATCGCTATTTCTGATAATTCGCCAATCACAGGAAGAGTTTATATTGCATTATCAATGTCCTATTTTGGCGAAGAGAATAATGATGAAGCTGTGAAATGGATTAATCAGGCGGTTGTAATGAATTCACANTTTCCATCCAAATTAATTAGAATTGTAATCCAGCATAACCTGGGTAACAACGAAGAAGTCAAANCCCTAAAGGAAAGNTTTAATAACGAATATCCTGGTGTATCGATCAAAGCTTGGTGGGATCGTTGGCCTCGAAAGGGATTTGTAATTGAAAAGTTAGGTAAAGGCTTGATCGATTTAGGGCTACTTTAATGTATGGATTGGTGAATGGAACGTAGACTTGCTGCAATATTGATCTCTGATGTTGTTAATTATACACAACTTCTTGAGGAAGACACCGAGAGTACGGTAGCCGCCTGGAGTCGAGCTCGCGATCAAATCATCGAACCAATTATTTTAAAAGTAGATGGACGCATAGTTAAATTTACTGGCGATGGATTTCTTGCTGAGTTTAATACTGTTCAGACAGCGCTTGAGTGCGCTATCGAAATCCAAAATAAGTTATCCGACAACCCATTAAATTTTCGTATGGCTATAAATCTAGGCGATATAATTGATGACGGCAGAGATATCCATGGCGAAGGTATTAATATTGCTGCGCGGCTTGAGAGTATTGCAGAGCCAGGAGGGATATGTGTTTCAGGGGACGTTTTCAATCAAGTTAGAAACCGCATAAAGGCTGAATATGAAGATCTCGGACCTCAAGAGGTGAAGAATGTATCCAATCCTGTGCAAGCTTACAAAGTAAAATTTGATGTTACAGCTCAAAAAAGTGATAGTGGAAAAAAAACNGTCAGCAACGCGAAACCAACTCTCGCAGTCTTNCCGTTCGATAATATGTCCAGCGACACGGAAATGGAATATTTTGTAGATGGTATCACCGAAGATATAATTACGACAGTCTCGAAACTAGAATTTTTAAATGTTATCGCTCGAAATACTGTCTTTGTTTATAAAGGACGATCCCCGGATATCATTCAGGTAGGGAAAGATCTCAATGCTCGTTATGTGGTAGAGGGTAGTGTTCGTAAATCTGGTAATCGTGCCCGTGTCAATGTTCAACTTATAAACAGCATTGATGGTGGGCATTTGTGGGCTGAAAAGTTTGATAAAGATGTTGAGGATATTTTTGATCTTCAGGATCAGATAGTAGATGAAGTTTTTAAAGGACTGCAACCCGCAATTTTGAATGCTGAACGTAATCATGCCCTAACGATGCTAGNAGAAGATATGGGACCTGAAGAGTTGGCGATGAGGGCTAATTGGCATTTTCAAAGACAAGAAAAAGAAGACTTTAAAGAAGCGATCAGATTTGCAGATATGGCGATAGAACAAGATCCCAACAACTCAATTGCTTGGGCAGTTAAAGGGATCGCCGGTGATACTAGTGATTTCCTNGGGTACTCAGACGAAAAACTTGATAATCTTGGCTACTTAAAAAAAGCCGTTGACCTTGGCCCTCAAAGGTCACTTTGCCACGCATATCAGGCACATGTCCATGCAGCGAGAGGTGATTTAGAAAGTGCCATTGATGGTTACAAGAGGAGTTTGAAACTTAACCCTGATTTGCAATTTGGATTAATGGGTCTTGGCTGGGTTTTGGTGTTTGCTAATAGACATGCAGAAGGTAAAATTCATCTGGATAAGGCTATTTTTCTTTCAGATAAATCACCAATTACGGGAAGAGTTCATATTGCACTTTCAATGGCATACTATGCAGAGGAAAACTATAGTGAAGCACTAAAGAATATAAATAGAGCTGTGCAAATGAGTACTAACTTTCCGGCCAAAATGATGAGAGCCGTTATTACGAATAAAATAGGTAATGCTGAAAAAGCAGAAAGTTTAGTTAATGAGTTTAAAGAAGAATATCCAAATATTTCAGTTAAGTCTTGGTGGGATAAATGGCAGATAGGATGGCAAATGAGGCAAGATTTTGAGGCTGAATTAATTGAGTTAGGGTTTTTATAATGGAGCGTAGATTAGCAGCGGTCCTTATTTCTGATGTCGTCGATTATACAAAGCTTATGGAGATTGATACTGAAGGAACCGTTTCGGCTTGGAGTAAGGCTAGAGATGAGTTCATTGAGCCATCAATTCTCGACCATAAAGGCCGAGTTGTAAAATTTACGGGTGACGGCTTTCTTGCAGAATTCAAAACAGTTCAAGATGCATTACAATGTGCAATAGATTTACAAATTGATCTTTCTTCAAGTTCATTGAAATTTAGAATGGGTATAAACTTGGGGGATATAATTGATGATGGGAAAGACATACATGGTGAGGGAATTAATATTGCAGCTAGATTAGAGACTATAGCCCAGCCGGGAACTATATGTATTTCAGGAGATGTTTTTAATCAAGTGCGCCATCGAATAGATGTTGAATATCAAGATTTGGGGCCGCAGGAGGTAAAAAATGTTTCGGAGCCAGTAATGGCTTATATGGTAAGGGTTGAAGATAAGGCTCTGGAAAAAACTCAAGTAGATGGAGATGATAAAGAGAAACTGTCGATAGCGGTATTACCTTTTGATAATATGAGTGCAGATCCAGAGCAGGAGTTTTTTACTGACGGAATTGTTGAAGACATCATTACAGAGTTATCCTTTCTAAAAGATATCAAGGTAATCGCCAGAAATTCATCATTTGCTTATAAAGGCCAATCTCCTGATATTAGAAAAGTGGGTATTGAATTAGATGTTAACCATGTTTTGGAGGGCAGTGTTCGTAAAGCTGGGAATATGGTTAGAATAACTGCACAATTAATTGTAACTCAGGATAATAGCCACCGATGGGCAAAACGATATGATGGGAATCTTGAAAATATATTTGAATTGCAGGCAGAAATTTCTAAGAATATTGCTGAAGAATTGAATTTAGAATTTTTTGAGAGTGCTAAAATCGCTGTAGGCAATGATGCTTTGAAGAAAAAACAAGCTTTTGATATTTCGAGAAGAGGCCGTCAAGTAACTATGCCGCCAACGCCTTCAAATATGGCAAAAGCAAAAATATTTTATAATCAGGCAATTGAAATTGATCCAAATTGTGCTTTAGCTTATGCCGGCATCGGGCACGCTGAAGCGTTATTAGCTTGGTACAATCAGCCTGAAGGCGAAACCAANAGAAGTTTATTAAAATCTGCTCGAGATTTTGCCGAAAAAGCGCAGGCTTTAGATCCTAAGCTTGCTTTGCCGTATCTAAGTAATTTAGTNATTCTAATGCAAGAGAATAGAATTTTTGAGGCTAAGGAATATTCNGTTAAAGCCTTACAACATTGCCCTAATGATCCGCTAACACATCAGTGTTTGGGTATGATCTCAATTAGACTAGAGGATTACCAAAGTGCACTTCAAGCGATAAATAAAACNATCGAGTTGGATCCTCTTCATTTGCCAACTTATTTTGTTCTCTTTGTATGCCATTATGCCATGGGTGATTTTGCCAGTACTATTGATGTTGTGAAAAAACATTTTGTTGATAGCGATATGCTGTTAGAACTGCCACCAAATGATATTTGTATTTTAATCGGAGCTCACGTCAAAGAAGGGAAAATTGAACGTGCACGAGAACTAGCCAACCTATTTAAAACTAATTTTCCCGACTACAACTCAACCAAAATAAAAGGTGGTTTAATTTTATTACCTGATCATATGCAGGATGATTTGCTTTTAACCGTCGCACAGGTAGGGCTTAACTAATATTTAATTAGGAATAAATTTGTTTTATCAACAATCTTCAATATAAGGGGTACCTTAGTTATGTCGATACGAAAACTTCGAACAAAACGTGATAATCAACAATGGATGCTCGATCTTGCCTTGAATATGCGGGGAAGAGTTCAAAATTTTGAGCGCGATGACTTAGAAACTCCGACGCGCGCTCACAACTATAGAATGCTGCCAAAACAATGGCGCTTAAAAGGGGAGCATGACGAGAAGTTAGGGCGCGAAGCCCAGAAGCAAGGTTTTGACGCTACAGCATGTGAACATTATGATCACGCTGCTGAAGCNTATCGTATGGCTCAGCACCCCATTTTTTATGATGATAATCCTATAAAAATCGACTTATATAACCGAATGAATGATGTTGTCGACCTTCGATCAGAGGTGGCACCTTATCCCGTCGAGCGAGTTGAGGTGCCGTTTGATGATGGAAAAACAATTTCTTGTCTACTGCATTTGTTACCAGACCGCAGAAAAGCACCCTGTGTAATTTATGTTCCTGGAATGGATCAAACAAAAGAGGCTTTCCCCAAAGTTACTGGCAATCCTGCGATAGCTAGAGGTATGCATATACTATCTATGGACGGCCCCGGTCAGGGCAATTCGAACATACAAAAAATTCGTGCAGTAGGTGATAATTATGAGAGGGCTGGCGCAGCAGTCATTGATTATCTTCAGTCTCGTGAGGAGATAATTCCTGATAAAATAGGTATTTATGGTGTCAGTATGGGCAGTTACTGGTCTCTAAGACTGGCAAGTTATGATCACAGGCCTGCAGCGATTGCCAGTGGCGTCGCGTGTTTTAATCCTAATAATACTATTTTCACTCAATCCTCTCCTCGNTTCAAGCAGCAATTTATGTATATGGCTGGAATGGAAGATGAGNATAAATTTGATGAGATGGCAGTAAAGATGACTGTAAAAGGTTATGTGGAGAAAATATTATGTCCCACCTTATTAGTAACGGGAGAGTTTGATCCGTTATGCCCTCTTGAAGATGCCGTTGAAGTATATGGTGATATTACGGCAAGAAAAGAAATGTGGGTTGTTGAAGACCAGTTTCATCCACTTTGGGGAATTCCAAACCTTGGGAAACTAGATTGTCACCATTATATTATAGATTGGTTATCAAGAGCCTTGCTAGAGGAGAGAACAAACTCTGACCGTGTTGCTTATGTGAGTAATAAAGGTGCTGGTCCCTTTAGCGAATGTGAATGGCAACCACCGGTAAGTGCAGGAGAAGCATATTTCTGATTAATCTTCAAATGAAGAAAATCTGATTTCTATTATTAATTTAGGTGGTCAGGCTATTGCTGTTTTTTGATTATTTTCTGATATATGAATAACGCGTTGGGGATAGGGAATTTCAATACCTTCATTTTGGAATAATTCCCAAAGCCTTAAGTAGACTGCACTCTTAATATTTGAAATCCCGTTTTGAGGGTCTCGAATCCAAATGCGGAGTTCTAGATCAATAGCATTATCCCCAAAACCAGTTATCAAGCATACTGGCTCTGGAGAGGCCAAAATACGGCCTTGTTCTCGGGCAGCTTTAAGGCATAACGCTAGAGCTAATTGTAAATCGCTATCGTAAGAAACTCCGACTGGAAGCTTAATTCTAATTTCTGAGTCACTGAAAGTCCAATTGGAGACCCTTTGGTTAATTAATTCTTCATTTGGTATTAGGTGTTCGACCCCATCTCTGGTCACAACTGATGCGTATCGTCCACCGAGTGTATTAACCCACCCATATGTACCTGCAACTTCAATAACATCGCCAGGTTTTATTGATTTATCAGCCAGTATCAGTAGTCCGCTAATTAAATTTGCGAATATCTTTTGCAAACCAAATCCAATTCCCACACCGACCGCACCACTGAAGACTGCTAGTCCGGTTAGGTCAATTCCAACACTATTCATTGCAACTATTATAGCGAGACCAATAACAAATATTTTGAATAGTTTTGTCAGAAGCACTTGAACAGATGGCGTCATGTTTGGTAATTTGCTTACCCGATTTTCAAGCATTCGCGATGCTAGCTGAGCTAGCCATAAAAGTACTGCCAAAGCCATCATACCTTTTATTACCGTTAATGCTGAAACTCTTAGCGTACCCAAATCAATAGCTAGGCTATCTAGAAAAGATACCGTTGGGTTCATTAAATTTAGAATATTAAGAGCTGCAACGGTCCAAGCAGTCACGGAGATTAATTTTGACCAGGTTTTATCGCGTATTAACGTTGCAGTTAGGCGTATGATGATCCAAGCTGTTAGTAGGCTTACCGTGATTGTAAGGAGATGGTGGGGCCATCCAGAAAATGCCGCGATCAATGATGAAATCCATTGCAGAAGTATCCAAACCACTGGCAGGGACATTATAGTCATCGTTCCCGCAAGTCGAGATATCCAAGATTCTGCTTCTTTCCATTTCGCAAGTTTATTGATCCATGGAATAATTAGGGGTCGAATAGCCAGAGAGGCTAAGAAGGCGGCTAAAATAAATGTGAGTTGTCCTAGACTACTTAAGATAAAGACTTCTGAGAATAAAATATTCTGTAAGACTAAGATTTGGTTTTCAAGATAATCAGTATTGAATATTTTTGTCACTGTCTTCCGCGTTCCTTATACCACATACAAAAATATAATGTAGTATGTTGACATGAACGAGTGAAAGAGTTGTTAACAAATTTTATTATTTTAGCGAATGCTTCATCACATCATAGACGGTAAAAATAGGGAAATTGCGGGAACCATAGCTAAAAGCGTTAGCCTAAATATATCAGCTATCCAGAATGGTGTAACCCCTTTAAAAATTGTCTTAATAGCCACATCTTTAAGTACGCCTTTTAAAACGAAAACGTTTAATCCTATTGGAGGCGTGATGAGACTAATTTCAGTCACGACCACGACAAGTATACCAAACCATATTAGATCAAATCCAAGGCCTTCGACAACAGGCGCAAAGATCGGTACTGTAAGAAGAATCATAGAAAGGGATTCAAAAACACAGCCTAATAATAAGTATATAAGCAAAATGATAAAGACGACTCCCATTGGTGATGCATCGAAAGAGTTAACGATATTAATTAATCCTTCCGGCAAACCTGCTCTGTTTACAAAGTTAGAAAAAATTAAGGCACCGAATAAAACCATAAAGAGCTTGGCAGATGTAGCCGCTGTGTCTCGAAGAACATCCATAAAAGAGGCTATGGTTAAGGTTTTACGTTGCCAAGCTATTAACATCGCTCCAGCTGCCCCCATTCCAGCCGCCTCAGTCGGTGTAAAAAGGCCCACGTAGATACCACCTATAACAAATAGAAATAATCCTAGTGTCGCCCAAACATCCTTTAGAGCCGACAATCTTTCAGCCCAGTCAGACCGCTCGCCTGCGGGACCGGATTTTGGATTTCTCGTTACAGTTACTTTTACCGCTAGAAGATAAAATATTACTCCCACTAATCCGGGTAAGACACCTGCGATAAATAATTTTCCAACTGATGTCTCGGTCATCAAGCCGTATATGACCAGGACAACGCTTGGTGGAATTAAAATACCTAGTGTCCCACCGGCTGCTATTGAAGCAGTTGCGAGAGAGTCATGGTATTTATATCTTCGCATTTCTGGCATTGATACTTTTGCCATTGTTGCGGCGGTTGCTAGCGAAGAACCGCAAATTGCAGAGAACATGCCACAAGATACAATTGTTGACATGGACAAGCCGCCCTTTTTGTGTCCGAGGAATACGTAGGCTGCCCGATAGAGTTCTTTTGCCATTCCACCTTTTTCTACGAGTAAACCCATCAAAATGAACATGGGTAGCACAGAAAGACCGTAAGACTGCCCAGAGTCTATTACTAATCGTGCAGCATTTGAAATTGCTGCACGATAACCTGATAGTTCACCAAATCCAATAACACCTACAACACCCAAAGCAATACCTAAGGGCATTCTCATAAATGCTAAAATTAATACTGCGGCAAACCCAATTAAAGCGACGGTCATAGTTTTTCTTCTCCATCGGCTGAGGGTACTTCTCCTGGCTTACCGAGCATCGCTAGAATTCTTACTATTGCAAATAGTGCACTAGAGTAAATTGACAATGTAATGAAACTGACAACAATATATCGAGGAATGCTCAAGTATTCAGTTACGTCCTCATCCTCGAAGGCTCGGATTGCATAATCAAAAACTCTATCGGCGATAGTTAAGGCAACAAATATAGATACACAAATGATTATAATGTTTAAAAGCCAAGCCAACATTCCGCTTCTAAAAAATGGTATAAGATCAACAATAATATGGTCTTCTTTAAAGAATAGTGCCGGCAAGGAAAAGAATATAATTCCCGCCATACAAATTCTTACAAGTTCAACTGCTCCAACAACAGGAGCGTTAAAAAAATAGCGGCCAATAACGTCAACGCACGTCAAAATAACAAGGGCAAACAATATTACGGCTGCAGAATTTGAAACGAAGCGACTGACAGAACCTGCCAGTCGCTCTATGTTTGCTATTAAGTTAAACACGTATCTAATATTTAACTACTTTATTTGTGACTTAAAGAATGCAAGTGCAGCCTTTCCGTCAACACCTTTTTTTGCAACCTGTGCGAGCACTTGGGCCTCAATCTTTGATGTTACTTGTTTGTAGTATGCTCTCTCAGCAGCGCTTGGTTCTGTTATTTTTACGCCAAGCTTTAAAGCCTCTTTCTCACCTAGATCATCAGCGGCATCCCAGAAACCGCCAATCTTTGAGGACATTCCAACACCCCTAATGCTATCCACACATTTTTTATGTGCCCCTGATAATTTTTTGTAGGATGAATTGCTTTGGATAAGCGCAAATGATGTTGTGTACATTCCATCAGGATTACGAAATGTATGTTTTACAAGTTCCGCAACTTTAAAAGCGTACATTGTTTCCATAGGAAAAAGAACTCCATCAGCCACACCCGAAGCAATGGTCTCGTAGACTTTTGGTGCGGGGACGTTAACCCCGGCGATGCCAAGAGCTTTTCCAATTGCATTAGCAACACCGCCGCCTACACGCAATTTCATACCCTTAATTTGTTTGTAAGATGTTATAGGCTTTTTAGTATTTAACAAACCTGGTCCATGCACGTAGCTTCCAAGAATTTGAATGCCTTTCGCTTCTTTTGCTTTTGAAAGATATTTTTCCCAGGTTTTCTGGAATGCGGTTGAGATTTGTTGAGCATTACCAGGTATGCCAGGTAGTTCCGCTAATTTTGTTGTAACAAATTTACCAGGTGTGTAACCGTGAACAATCCATCCAATGTCCGCAACACCGTCTCGGATTGTGTCATACATTGCTGGAGGTGGTGCTAAACCATATTCCACCTTTAAACTAAGTGATCCACCAGAACAGCTTTTCAAGGAGTTATTCATCCAAGGAAAAACACCATAATTCATTGTATGCTTTGGACCAGCCCAAGAAGCAACTTTCAACACAGTCCCTTTTGAATGACCGCCGGCTAACGCGCCAGTTACACTTGCTCCCATTGTGAACGCTATTGCACTTGCGCCAGCGAGTAGATTTTTTGTTATGTTAGATAGTTTCATTGTCTTCCTCTCTATTATTTAATCTATCAATAGCCTTTTAATTTCATTTTTTTTTAGGCTTTTAACGCTAAATTTTCTGCAGGATCAGAGTAATTTTATACTTACTTAAATACTGTGATTAATTAACGCTTTGATTTTATTAATAACCCTATTTTATACGCAAATACAACCTTTTGTGGAAAATTTAAATTATTTTATTGAATTAGTTTATGCGAGGTATAGCGCAAAAAATTTATGTTCTACCAAGTCCCATATTTGACTGATCGCACAATTTCTCGATTAAGGGATCCTCGTGCCCGCTTTTCCATCTGCTTATCCGTGAAGGTTGTCTGTGTTTTTCGTTTGCGAAGTGATTCAAACATGTGAGATCTCATTTGTTCACGTATATTTTCATACGCTGTATCTTCTCCAAGATCATTAAGCTCTTCGGGGTCATTATTTAGATCAAATAATTCGGGGCGAAATGCTTCATGATGCACGTACTTCCAATCATTGGTTCTAACCATTGTGCCTCGTGCTTCACTCGGTTTAATCCCAAATTCCCAATTAGCGAATTTGGCAGCATAGTTCGACTCGCTTATTACATATTTACGCCAATCATTAGGGGCTTTACCATTTAAAAGTGGTTTAAGAGATCGACCTTCAACGATATTATCTGGTATTTCTCCCCCGGCTGCTTCGATAAACGTTGGGACAATATCAATTGCTTCAACGAACCTATTATCCACAGCCCCCCTGGTTGAATCTGAGTTATTGTCTGGGTCATAAACAATCATCGGAATGCGAACACTCATCTCATGAAAGAGGTCTTTTTCGGCTAAGTAATGATCACCTAAATAATCGCCATGATCAGAAGTAAAAACAATCATCGTATCATCCATTCGACCATTATCTTCTAAAAATTTTATCAACCTGCCTATGTGATCATCAATTTGTTTAATCAGCCCCATATAAGTCGGAATCATATTTAATCTGGTTTCATCTTGGGCAAAGGTTTGACTGTCGGGTCGACTCATAAAAAATTTATGAACTGGATGACCATTTTCGTGCTCTTTTGGACTTCGAACCACAGGCACCATATCATTATGATTATAAATATTATGATAAGGTGCAGGTGCTACATATGGCCAATGAGGTTTTATGTAACTAAGGTGCAAGCACCATGAATTTTCTCCTGTTTCTGTTATAAAATCCATAGCTTTATTTGTCATATATGCTGTTTCTGAGTGTTCCTCTTTTACTCGGGCAGGCAAATGATTATTTCGAATATACCAACCAGATAAAATTTCACCATTAGGGCCTTCATGAGAATTTGCAAAATCGTGCCAAGGGTTTTTACTTTTATATCCAAGCGATTTTAAATAATTGTTATATGGCAAGTCTTTTGGAATAAATTCTTCATGCCCCCATAGTCCATCATCTCGCTCGTATGGTTCGAAGCCACATTCGCTTGCCAATATTCCCTCTGTTGATTGAGGATCAATATTAAGCCGTTTCATCCCATCGTCGTCGGCATTCATATGGGTTTTACCAACAAGAGCCACTCGGTAGTCAAGTGGTCGCAAGTAATCACCAAGCGTTTTTTCACCTATGTTTAGGGGAATGCCATTCCAGGAGGCACCATGGGAAAAATTATAACGACCTGTATAAAAACTCATGCGGGACCCGCCACAAACTGGCGCTTGACAATAAGCTCTAGGGAACAAAACACCACGTTTCGCTAGCGCATCGATATTTGGGGTCTCAAGTCTGGGGTGACCAGTGCAAGATAAATAATCAGCGCGTAACTGATCACACATTATGAAAAGAATATTTTTTACTTTAGCCATAAAAATTGGACCTTTAATATGATAAAATTCTAACTTCAGATTCTTGATTATTTAGCAATAAATAACCTTACCTACAAGTCGACCATCAGAAATTAGGTTGTTTATTATTTTCATTATTGATAGTGGGACGAAACTCAAACAACGAAACCGCTGAGAATTACGATCTCAAATTAGTAATAATAGAGCGCCAATAATAGCGCAATTAGAAAAAATAAATGAAACATGTAGATGGCGGCGAAGTGGTTCTTTAACATTCCAAAACCTGTGAAAAATAATAGAAGCGGTGATTGTGAACACGATTAACAATGACGCACCGATTTTTGTATAAAAGTCTAGAACAATTAAACTGCTGCCAGCAGCCTGTATAAGAAATCCAATCCAAAGAACTATTGAAGGAAAGGGAATGGCCATCTCCTTCATTCTATCAACGTGTTGTTTAACTTTGGTTGTAGCATTAATAGTTAAGGTACCGAGAAAAAGACTGGATATTAAGATTTGGCCAACAGTTTCTAGGACAGTTTTATCTTCGTAAAACAAAATCTAATTATTTCCACGTCTCTCTCGAAATAAACCAAGTTTTGTTTGGACTACTTTATCCGAGAAACTAAAAATTGTTGAGTCCGAGTTAGATATAAATTTATGGGGATACCAGCAGGGGATTACAAAAACATCATTTTTCTTCCATTTGATGACTTTTGTCTCATTTTTTACTTTTACTGATAGTCGGCCGTCACCTTCGACCACAGAGTAGGTCGTGTTTTCAGTGGTCTGGTATTCCTCTGTTTTAAAATCTTTAGGTAACAATTGAAGAAAAGTTGAGATTGTTGACATGGCGGCTCCACCAGTTGTTGGGTCTATATATTCCAACTTTAGTCCGTGATATGGGTCCCAATCGGTTGTCTTGCTAAGTTTCTCGAGAGTTTCGCGAGATTTAGCGTATGGATAGCTAAAAATTGGAGAGTCTGATCTGTCGGGGGTCGCACCGACCTGTCGCATGTTGCTTCCATATCGAATATAACTATCACCATGGGGTTGACCATCTGGAAATTGCTCTTCAGGATAATGATCCATAAACATTGCTCCAATATGGTTCACGAGAGGTAAATCGAGCCCATCCATCCAAACTACAGGGTTATCTCCATCATTTCCGTGATCATGCCATGCCATAGAAGGAGTAATTATAAAATCACCAGGTTCCATATAAGTTTTCTCACCATTTACAGAAGTGTAACCACCAGAGCCCTCAACAATAAATCGTAGTGCTCCCGGAGAATGTCGGTGGGCTCGCGCAATTTCACCCGGCATAATTAATTGTAATCCAGCATACATACTTTCCGTAATTCTAGCCTTGCCCTCAAGAGTGGGATTTTCTAACATTAAAACCCGTCTTTCTGCTTCTTCTGCGGTGATGACTGATGCCGAATGCAACAGATCCTCTCTAATCTTAGAATAATCCCAAAGGTGTGGTATGGCAGTGATAACAGGCTCAGGTGTAACTAATTGAGCCAAATGTTCCCAAAGCGGGGCACAACTATGTCCTCTCAGTTTACCATAATATTCTGCGCGTTCTTCTGAAATTTGGTTTTGAGTAGATGAATTCATAAGTTGACCCCAATCTAATTATTTTTTTTAATTAAAACATTCATCCAACAATAATAAAAGTTAAAAAAACTGTAATGATCAGTTAATGCTATTAAAACGATCACGATATTTGGATTTTTTTTCATTTTGATAATTTATAGTCAATTGACCATCAAGTGCTTCTCTTTAAAAAATGCCGTTATTATTATTAATGATGTTTCTTTAACGGATAAATACAGATATACGTAATTATGACCTCCATTGATCCTAATGAACAGCCTACGTGGAGAGCGGTTTTCTCCGGACGGTTGCTGCTTCCAACACTAGTGATTAATTGGGGCATTTTGTTATTTGCGATTGATACTTTTATAATTACGACGATTATGCCAAGTGTAATTCAAGATATTGGCGGCACGTCGCTTTATGCTTGGCCTGTGATGATTTTTACGGTTGGCGCAATAGTGGGGTCTGCGAGTGCTGGGCCAATAAGAATTAAATATGGCCAGCGAGATGGTTTTGTGCTCGCTGGTTTATTGTTTCTTTTTGGTAATTTGGGGGCAGCATTCGCCTCTACAATCGAAATTTTAATAGCTTGGCGTCTTCTTCAAGGTTTAGGCGGCGGGCTAATCATATCCCAATCATTTGGAGTTGTTGGGTCCATTTATCCACCAGGTCTTCGGACACGCATTTTTTCAGTAATATCGACAACATGGGGGCTAGCGACCGTATTTGGCCCAGCTTTTGGAGGCGTATTTGCGGAGTTAGGGTCTTGGAGGTCTGCATTTTGGGCGCTTGTGCCGCTAACTTTAATTTTTTGCATACTGGTATGGAGGTTTATTGAAAATCAAGGAAAAGGAGAAGGAGTTCAGAGGTTCCCAGTTACCAGGCTCATTTTATTTTCCGCGGGTATACTCACCATCGGATTTACGTCTCAAACGGATGAGAGTATCAACAGAGTTTTGTTGATATTAATTGCAATTTGTTTGGTAGCTTGGGCAATGAGACGAGATGCGCTATCTGTAAATAGGATGTTTCCAAGAAAAACACTCATTCCAACTTCAGCAATAGGCTCTTCATATTGGTATAACTTATTTTTTACCTGCATGTTCATTTTTGCTTTGATTTACTCTACGCTTTATCTTCAAATTCTTCACTCCAAATCGCCAATCGTTGCAGCATATATTAGTGCGAACTTGTCCTTTTGTTGGACTGCCGCCGCTTTGATTTGCGCATCTTGGAGTGGTGTTATGATCCGAGTGGCAGTTGTAGGTGGTGGTTTATTGATGGTGGCAGGCTCGATTGGTTTATATTTGTTCGCATTAGAAGGTCCCGTAAGTTTTATTATTTTATCTTTTGGCCTTATGGGACTTGGTATCGGTTTCTCTAATATTCACGTTATGGCTCTTACAATCGAATGTGCAGAGCACGGAGATGATGCACTAGTAGCATCATCTATTCAAACAATTCGCAATATGGGGCTCGCTTTTGGGTCGGCTTTTGCTGGGCTCTTGGCCAACTCTGCAGGATTAAAGGAAGAGGCATCTCCGGTTGTAATTTTAAGAGCTATCGAACTTATCCACATAGGTGCGATTGTTTTATCTATTTTAACACTAATGTCGTTAATAATATTTATAGGGTATCACGGTAAAGAAAATAGGTTTACTCGTAACCAATAATTTTCGCGTGAAGTGATTGGGTTTTTTTATATAATTCCTGTTGACTTGGTGATGCTTCATTTTGGTGATTGTCTTTCCATTCCGAATAGGGCATGCCGTAAATAATTTCTCTTGCTGCATCAAAATCAAGGTCAATGTCGCGATCTTTTGCTGCAGCCAAATACCACTTCGACAAACAATTTCTGCAAAATCCAGCTAAATTCATAATATCGATATTTTGTACATCAGTTCTTTTTTGAAGATGGTTCACCAAACCTCTAAATGCAGCTGCTTCTAGTTCCAATTTCGTAATTCGATCCATTTTTTTGCCTTTCTTTTTTTAAGAAGTAACTAACACATTAAAATGTTTAATGACAATAAAATTGGTTAATATATTTTTCCAGTATTTATACATTAATATTAACAAGGTTTATCAATTCTATACACAAAATTATTCTTTTTAAAATAAATTTTTAGTCTTAGATGTCTCTCTCTATAATTGTAGAACCCTATTCCAATGTGTTAAACTATTGAAGAAAAATTAGTGTTGATTAAACTGATAATATTTGCCGCAGAGTTTAGCTTAGTGACACAGATATCGAGGAATATTGATGGTAGAAAAAGCATCTAACAAGACAAACAATGAAGTTGTTGGTAGCTCAAAAATTGAGGTGGTTCATGACTCTGATCTTCCTGATAGCCGGTCAAGTTATGAAGCAACTGATCAAGGCGAAGGGGATTTGGAAATCGTCTCGGTCTCGCTAGATAGCATAAAAAGTCCCAATTTTCNGCCACCTTTTTATGCTCGGTATCATATTTTTTCAATATTAGCTACTATCTTTACTGTAGCTTGGTTTACAATATCTTTTGTTTTTGTGTACGAGAATCTTGGTTTTACAGATTTAGTACAATTGTTGCCTCATGAGTTAGCTGGATTAGTAACGGGTGTTTTAACTCCTGTGGCCTTAGTATGGATTTTTTCAGCCTTTTTTGAAAAAACAAGATTGTATCAAAACGAATCACGTGCTTTAAAATGGCATTTGCAGCAATTAACCTATCCATCTGATGGTGCCAAATCCCGTATTACAGAAATTACTGAAGCACTTCGTTCCCAGACTTTGACCCTTACCCGTGCATCCGAGGATGCAAGTGTGAGAGCGAGTGAAGCAACCGATTTAATTAAACGGCAAACAATGGCGCTAAAAGTTGCTAGTGAAGAAGCCGGTATTAAGGCAGATAGCGCGGGTGATAAACTTCGTCAGCAAGCTGAAGACCTTGTCGAGGCCTCTGATAGAGCAATTGCTCGTGCGCGGGAGGCAGGAAATGTCTTACATCACCAAAGCCATGATTTGATTAATGTGTCACAACAAGCTACAGCCCGCACTGAGGATATTACTGCTACTCTGCAGAAAAGTGGAGAGAGTTTGATGAGAGTTGCCGAAGAATCATCAAAAAAAGCACAAGAGACCGCTAGATTATATAGTGAGCGAACAGACGAATTCGCTAAAATTTCCTCTGCGGCTGCAAGTAGAGCAGAAAAAATGGGTAATGAGCTCTCAACTCATACAGAGGCATTATCTGGTGCAACAGAATCGGCGGCACAAAGAGTAGAGAAAGTTGCTGGTAATTTGCACGAATATTCTAAAGATCTCACTAGAAGGTCAGAGGAAGTCGCACTTAAATCTGACGCAATTACAATGCAATTACAGGATCAAGTTAAACATTTATCCGATGCTGTGGAAGGAGCTTCTAACAAGACGGATATTATTTCTGGCTCAATCACCGCGTCTGCTCGTGATTTAGTCGACGTTACAGAAACATTAATTACTCAAATTAAACAAGCCGGTGATGAAATCCGTTACGATACAAAAGATCTTTTAAACGCGGGGACGCTTGCATCAGAAAAGATAGAAGTTGTAGCTAATAAATATCGATATCACATTGAAAAACTGGAAGAAACAACAGATAGAGCTTCGGTTCGCGCTCAAGTTGTTGCTTCGCAAATTGATGATGTAAATGAGACATTGGAAAAAACGACTGAGAAGTCTTTTGAGCGGATAGAAGAAGTTTCGAGAGTATTTTCAGAAAAAACAGAACAAATCTCAAATAATTCAGAGCGAGTTATTAATGGTATTTCAAAGGCGGGTGATGAACTGCAAGTTAAATCAGACCATATGTTACGCTTAAATGAGTTGGTTGTTGCGAAAATGGGAAATACTTCTGAGGCTATTAGGGGTAGAGCGAGTGAGGTATCAGAGGTTTCGACAGAAGTTAATCAAATTATTCAAGAAAGTGCAGATCGATTGAATGATGCGAGAGTACAACTTAAAGATGTTGCCGACTCAAGTGTTGGCAATATCGATCGTGTTGCTTCAGCGGTAAAAAGAGATTTACATGCTTTAAGTCAAGTTACTGAAAATGTTGATGGTGTGAGTGTAGAATATAGCGAACGTTTGATGCAGATTACTCAGCAATCCGAACTGGCGACATCTAATTTACAAAAACTTGGTGAGCGAATTGAGGGTCAAATTAGAGATTTATCAACAGCCACTANTGGCGCTAAGGAGGATGTGACGGAAATTAGTGATCAACTATCAAGTCATGCTTCGCTTCTTAATGAGGCATCTAATCTTGCATTGGAAAAAGTTGGTGCGGTTTCAGAAATCCTTAGGGAAGGATCAGACGGCGTATCCTCGCTCTCTAGCAAAGCTGGAGAGCAACTTAATACAATTGGTCTAGCTTTGAATAATAGAAAAAGGGAGTTAACTATTGCTGCCGATGAAGCGGTGGAAAAAGTGAACAATGCTTCCGAAAATTTACGACAAAAATCTATCGAATTAAATGAGATTTCAGGAAAAGCTGTTCACGGTATTGGTGACGTGAGCGAAACTATGGCTCATCGATCAGAGGAAGTCGTTGGATCTGCAGATCGTGCTTCCAGGCTTTTGGGGGTTGTTTCAGATACATTGGCACAACAATCACGTGATCTAAGCAGAACCACGGATACGGCTACCGATCAAATTGAAACTGTTGGAGAAAAGTTACACCAGCGATCACGTGAACTGACAGATATTACCGATGATGCAGTATTTAGAATGGATGTTACGTGGGAGACTTTGGAAGATCGTGCAGATAAAATGAAAGTAATTTCAGGTGATCTAATAGGCCAAGTTAGCGAAGCGGCTTCTGCTTTGCACGAGCGGTCTCAGGAATTAGCATCCGCTTCAGAGGGGGCTGTTGCTGACGTCGGGTCAGTGGGTAATGTGCTGTTGCAACAATCTCGTGAAGCGGCGACGGCCGCCGATGAGGCTGCTAATAGATTAAATAGCATTGCACAGGATTTAAGTGAAAATTTTATAGACATTCAGAGCAATTCTGAGGAAACGGAACAACGCTTAAATCTACTCGGAGTGAATTTTAGACAACGTGCGGAGGAATTTGCTCAATCAGCGATCGAGTCTAATTCACACGTTCAAGCATTTGCCGACACTTTGCAAGAGAGGAGCTTGCAAATAACGGGTGCTTCAGACGAAGCTACGGCAAAAGTTGAGGAAGTAGGCGGAGCGTTGTCAGAACGGTCTAGAGAGGTTGCTTTAGCAGTTGATCGGGCAAATAAACTTTTATCAGCTGTTACTTCTGGATTAGAGCGGCATTCCGATGTTTTACATGCAGTTTCAGATCGAGCGGTTGAGAAAACTAAAGATGTTAACGAATTTTTGAAGTCTGGTGCAGATGAGTTGGTAAGAGTATCTGATAATAGCTTAGCGAGACTGGATGATACGAGTAATGCCGTGCGTCAAAGGCTTGAAGATTTAACTATTTCTTCTGATAAGGCGATCGCCAAGTTGGGCGGGGCAGCAGATATGGTTGATGCGCGGGCGGATCAAATGGCTGAAACAGCTCGGCTCGTTGCAGAAACCGCAGAGACCGCTGATCAAGCGATACAAGAAACAACAAAGGTTACAAATGAAGCAGCAGAAAATAATTTAAGTAAGTTAAAATCGGTTAGTGATGCTCTACGAGAGCAGACAAAAGACGTTAATATAGCATCCCAGCGTTTATCAAAAAATATGAGTGGTGCAGGCTCAGATCTGCGTCAACAATTGGAGGATTTGACACAAACCTTTAATGAAGCGTTGTCCGGAATGGATGACGTAGGCAAGAAAGTAGCTCAAAGAGGTGATGAAGTGGGAGCTGTCTCTGAGAAGACATTAGAAAATTTAGCTGATCTAGAAAAATCCATTGAAAAAGGAACAAACAATATTTCAAATGCCTCTCAGAAGATGCTGGAGGATGCGAAAGAAGCTGCAAATAGCGTTAAGCGACAATCAGATAAGTTAGAAAAGACCTCAGCGCAAGCCGTTGAAATTACCGATTCGCTCCGAGAACTTGCAAAAAAATATGGACACGAGGATTTTTTAAGAAGAATGTCTCTAGTTTCAGAAGGGCTACAATCAATTTCAATCGATTTAAATCGTATTATGGATACACGAATTACTGACGAAGATTGGACCCGTTATAGTAAAGGCGATAATAGTGTCTTCTTAAGAAAAATACTCGGGATGAGAAGTAAAACTCAACTTGCTAAAATTAATAAATTATATCGTACAGACACTGATTTTCGAGAGTATACGATGCGTTATATGAGTCAATTCGATGAACTTATTGCTAGTGCCCGCCGTAGCGGCCAAGAGGGCGTAATCGGTGTTGGATTTATGACATCTGATGCTGGAAAAGTGTATATGGTTTTGCAGGCCGCTTTGGAAAAAGAATTTGGTGGTGCAGAGAAAGCATCTGCCTAACTTAAAGGTCTATTTACTTCGTGAAACCTTCCATCATGATATCTAAATTTTGTAAATATTTTTTGTAATGAGTTTGTCAGATGATGGTCAGTACCAGAGATTATTACAGACAGGCCATAGCGTTTTTTCAAGCTAATAATTTTGAGAAAGCAAATGGTATTATCAATGAAGTGATTGATAATAGTGATATTACTCCATCGATGTTAGCTGATTTTGGTGTAATTAAAAGAGCAGTAGGGGAATTAATTGACGCTCGTAAGTATCTCTCTAAAGCCGTTGAAGCGACACCCGAGAATGCTAATTTTTTGTATAATTTAGCTCTGGTTTGTGCAGATCTCAATGAAATCGGGGATGCGGAAAAATACTATGAAATGGCTTTAATTATTAATCCCGATATGCCAGCGGCACTGAATAATCTTGGTAATATAAAAAAGGCTACACACAATATCTTGGATGCCCGTAGATGCTATGAAGAGGCTATAAAATATCAACCTGAATATTTTCAAGCACACAAAAACTTAGCAGATTTGATGGAGTCCTCTGGTTTTGATAAAATCGCAATTAGTTGTTTTACCCGAGCTATTCATAT
This sequence comes from Rhodospirillaceae bacterium TMED23, assembly GCA_002168115.1. Taxonomy (GTDB): domain Bacteria; phylum Pseudomonadota; class Alphaproteobacteria; order Rhodospirillales; family UBA2165; genus TMED23. The sequence goes on from NHCC01000006.1 coordinate 22,427, forward strand.
AAAAGATGAGCCTGGATCCATTATCAGAAAAGCTCTAACGTTGCCCTTAATCTTTGATTCAAACGAGGAAATATTAGATTCTCGGGAGAGGCTAGAGATTGAACTAGATAGGTTAAAGAACGATGAAAAACTGTCACTTGAAGACCCAGTTAATGAAGTAGGAGGTACAAACTTTAGCCTAGCTTACCAAGGATTGGACGATCTCTCTCTTCAAAAGGAAATCGCAAGTCTCTATCAAAAAATTTGTCCATCTTTAGAATTTAGCGCTCCTCATGTAGACGATTGGATGCCTGGTTTGGAGGGAGGTGCGCCTCGTGTCGGTTTCATATCATCGTTTTTTCACGAACACACTATAACTAAATTGAATATCAATCTAATTAATGGNTTGCCAAAATCTCGAATCGAGGTNGTNATTTTTTCTTTTTCTAATGTCAATGACCTATGGTCAGAGAAAGTAAGAGAAAGCAGACATAAATTTGTATCGCTACCAAAGAATTTAGTTCTTGCCCGAAAGCAAATATCTGAAGAAATGCTGGATATTTTGTATTTTACAGATATTGGTATGGAGCCTTTAACATATTTCCTAGCCTTTTCTCGCCTTGCCCCTATACAATGCGTAACTTGGGGACATCCGGTTACGACTGGAATACCTAATATGGATTATTTTATCTCAAGCTCGTTAGCAGAAACTAAGAATGCTGAATCAAATTACTCAGAGAAGTTAATCTCGATTGATGGAATGTTAAATTGTGTTGCGAGACCAAACCAGTATCTGAACGTTCCAAGAATTAGGAAGTCTCAAGAAATTAAAATAGTTTGTCCTCAATCTCTTTTTAAATTCCATCCGGATATTGATCCGCTAATCGGTGGGATTTTGCGGGCTGTCCCAAATGCTGAGGTGCATATTATTGATGGATTGAACCCTTATTGGTCGATTCTATTAAAAGAGAGATTGTTGAAGACACTATTGGATGTCAGTGATCGCGTTAAGGTATTACCTCGTATGGATACTGTAGGATACAGTAAATTAATGTTGTCAGCGGATCTTATTTTGGATACACCCCACTTTAGNGGGGGTCTGACCACTCTTGAGGCTTTTGCAGCCGCAGCTCCAGTTGTTACTATTCCTGGAAAGTTTATGAGAGGTAGAGTAACTTTAGCAATGTATCGTCAGATGGGGATACTAGATTGCGTGGTTAATGATGCAGAAGAGTACATAGATGTTGCGGCGCGTTTATGCTTGGACCAAGATTTCCAAGAAATTATTTCAACAAAAATACGAGACGGGCATAACAGAATTTTTGATAATCGAAAGACGATTGACAAGCACGCAAAGATTTTTGAAAAAGCAATGTTTGAAAGTTAAATCACAGTAATTACTAGGAATTTTTAGTTGAATATATTGAGCTATTACAACTTAATCTAAGGCAATAATCTCAGGAAAAAATTAGCACCTATGAATACCGTATTACAATCATCGTATCTTTCCCATCGTATTATAGGATTTTGGTTTTTAATTCTATGTGCGATGGTAGTCATTATGGTAGTTTTGGGTGGATTAGCGAGATTGACGCATTCAGGCCTCTCAATGGTAGATTGGCATCCAATAACGGGATGGTTGCCTCCACTCAGCAATCAAGAGTGGTTGCTTATTTTTGAACTTTATAAGGATACCCCAGAGTTTAAAAAAATAAATTATGGAATGAATATAGAGGAATTTAAAGGAATTTTTTGGTTGGAGTATATCCATCGATTGTGGGGGAGAATAATGGGTTTGGCTTTGGTCATACCCGCATTGTTTTTTTTGGCAAAGGGTTGGCTGAATGCTGCCATCGCAAGACATCTTGTGATTATTTTCGTTTTAGGTGGATTACAAGGTGTTTTAGGTTGGTGGATGGTAAAAAGTGGATTGATTGATAATCCGGATGTTAGTCAATATCGTTTAACGTCGCATTTGTTACTGGCCGTTATTATCCATGGATATATCTTTTGGTTGGCTCTATCCTTCTTAGGGCTAAATGGCCAAAACTTATATAATGGATTAATCGAGATTCGTTTACTTCAATTTTTAACCTTATCTACGTGCATTGTAATATTTTTGGTGATGTTGTCTGGCGGATTTGTTGCTGGTCTTGATGCGGGGATGATTTATAACAGTTTTCCATTAATGGACGGAAAAATAATTCCAGATGGTTTGTGGAGTATTAAACCATGGTATCTAAATTTATTTGAAAATGTCACAATGGTTCAGTTTAACCATAGGATCCTTGGCATTATTTGTAGTATTTTAGTCATCTCTACTTGGTTGGTAGCCCAAAGAAATAAGTCAAAAGAGCTGTCTCGTCATCCCTTTAACTTACTTTTAGTGTTGATCATTTTACAGATTGTTTTGGGTGTTAGTGCGTTGATAATGTCGGTTCCAGTATTTCTAGCATCATTTCATCAAGTAAATGCTTTATTGCTTTTTACTTGCGCATTGTGGTGTTTACGTAGCGTAAAAGTCTAATCAGACTTGCTTTCTTCAGTTACTTGCCCCAATCTCTTTTGGCGATAAAAAAATGGAAATATATTAATTTGTTTAAAAACTTAATAAAGTTTCGACCACGCCTAACCGTTACCCTTTTTGTTGTAATTTTAAGCTTATCGAATGCTTTAACTGGCTGTTCAGTGAGATCTCCAATGGCGCGGGTCGTTGGAGGTTTAGAGGCACCTTTTTATAAATTTGAGTCAAATAATGTTGAATTCAAGAAATTTAAAAATGTGTTTGTTCAGTATGCGGCAAAAGATGGAGAGCGTGATAAACAACTTAGACATTTTTTTGATGCCTACGATAGAGTAAGAAATGAATATGTTTATGCTGTTGAAGATGACATTCTCATTGATACTGCGATTGAGGGCGTTCAGGAAATTAATGATACGCCAGGTTTGATACCGTCTCGTCAGGTCGTCGAGGCAGCCCTTAATCGAATGCTGACATCACTAGACCCTCATTCCAGCTATATGAATCCGGAAGCATTTAAAGCTTCTCAGGATATCACTAACGGCGAATTTGGAGGATTAGGAATTGAGATTAAAATGACTAATGGGTTCATCGAAATTATAACTCCCATGGTTGATACGCCAGCTTATGAGGCTGGATTAAAACCAGGTGATTTAATAACTCATGTTGAGGGTGACCCCATCCAACTTATGAGCTTAACCGATGCTATAAAACGCCTCAGGGGCAGGCCCGGTTCTGAGGTCGAAATTACTATTAAAAGGCAGATAACTGGAAGTTTCAATATAACTGTGATGCGTGATGTTATAACAGTTAAACCCGTTAAATGGCGGATTGAAAATGGTGTTGGAGTTATTCAAATTACCCATTTTAATGTTCGCTCGGTGGATGCCGTTAAGGATGCAGTGAATGCCATAAAATTACGATTAAACGAACGTTTGGTGGGTTTTGTTCTTGATCTGAGAAATAATCCCGGTGGTTTATTAAATCAGTCAGTCGCTGTAGCAGATACGTTCCTAGAAGGGGGGTTAATAGTCTCAGTTCGTGATAGGGATGGAGAACAAAGAAGATATAATTCACGATCAGGTGATATGACTTTTGGNCTACCGATGGTCATTTTGATTAATAGGGGATCTGCTTCTGCCTCTGAAATTGTTGCTGGAGCTTTGCAAGATAACAAGCGGGCGACACTTATGGGTGTTCGCTCTTTTGGCAAAGGCTCCGTTCAAACTATTACACCATTGGATTGGGATGGCGCACTTCGCCTAACTACAGCACTATATTACTTGCCTTCAGGCAGAACGATTCAAGGGTCTGGGGTTGATCCCGATTTAATCACTGTTGGTGAAAATGCAAGTATTGGGAAACGCGAGGCTGACCTTCCAAATGCATTAGAAATAAATCGTCAATCGGGTCAGTTGACGGTTGCGAGCCAATTATATTCTGAACATTGTATACCCGCAGGTGATAAACGTCAGGATAAATTACTAGGCTGTGCCATTATGTTTTTAAATGCGGGTTCAAAAGATAAATTCTTAAATTTATTGAAAATCAAGATGAAATCATAGGCGCCTTTTTAAGCGAATTTAACCCAAACACAATGCGTTCAAGTTTTGGGCGCAACGTGCCTATTTTCTTATTCGGTATTGAGTATTTATTGTAAGGCCGTTACAAGTCAACGTTATCCAAATGTAACGTATAAAGTGGGGATATTAAAGTGGCTGAAATGAAGGGCGCTGAAGCGCTTGTTGAAACTCTAAAGCAGTATAAAATTGATACAATATTTACTGTCCCGGGCGTTCAATTAGATAATTTATTTGATGTACTTTATGACTATCAGAATGACTTTAAGCTAATTCACTGTCGCCATGAGCAAGCAACAGGCTACATGGCTTTCGGTTTTGCTCAATCCACTGGAAAAGTTGGGACAAATCTTATAGTGCCGGGACCAGGATTGTTGAATGCGGGAGCAGCTTTAGCGACGGCACATGCGTGCAGTGCGCCGATATTATGCTTAGCAGGACAAATCCCCTCAAAATCAATCGGTAAGGGTACTGGTATGTTGCATGAGTTGGATGATCAGCCCGGCGCTGTTGCTTCGGTGACTAAGTGGGCAGGGCGAGCAAATGAGCCATCTGAGGCTCCCGGCATCATTCGGGACGCATTTATTCAATTGAATTCTGGCAGAAGGCAACCCGTATTATTTGAAATGTCTCCAGATATTATGAGTAAACGGGGCGAGGTTGAATTGATTAGTCCAATTACTAATTTTGCAGACTATGAAATTGAAATAGACGAAGCTCTGATGGAAGAAGCTGCGGCATTATTAGGGTCTGCGAAAAATCCAGCGATATTTTCGGGCGGAGGTGTCTTTGGGGCTGAAGAGCCTTTGCTCGCGTTAGCTAATGAACTTCAGGCTCCGGTCATAATGTCGCAGAATGGTCAGGGTGCCATTGATCAACGTAATTATCTTGGCCAAAATCAAATCGCTGGTCAAGAAATGTGGAAGAACTTTGATGTTATTCTGGCTGTGGGAACACGTTTCCATGCGCCAATGCTGATGTGGGAAGAATATCAGGATAAAAAATTAATACGCATTGATACAGACACTCGGCGACGCAACGATCCTTGGAGTGCTGATATTCATATATTAGGAACTGCAAAGAAAGCATTAACTGGAATATTTAATAAGATTGGTAAACATAATGGATCAAGACCCTCGAAAGAGAATGAATTTAATGAATACAAGAAAGCCGGGATAGTAAAGTTTTCTCAAGGTCAACCCCAAGCGAGTTTTGGTAAGGTTATTAGAGATGTATTGCCTGACGATGGTATAATCTGTTTTGGTGTAACTCAGATGGGGTTTTATTCATGGTTTGGTTTTCCCACTTATTTTCCTCGGACCAACATACAGCCAGGATATCAAGGAACTTTAGGTTATGCCTTTCCAACAGGTCTAGGGGCGCAAGTGGCAAATCCCAAGAAAAAGGTTGTTGCGGTTACGGGCGATGGAGGATTTATGTTTAATGTGCAAGAAATGGCAACAGCTGTGCTTCATAAAATTCCCCTTGTTACGATATTATTTAATGATAATACCTTTGGAAATGTGAAACGTAATCAAAAAGAAAGATATAACGCTAGATACATTTGTGCTGACCTCTTAAATCCTGATTTCATGAAGTTAGCAGATAGTTTTGGCATGGCATCTTCTAGGGTTGACTCTCCTGAAGGCCTTAAAGTGGCGATGGAAAAGGCTTTTATGGAAGATGGTCCTGTTTTAATTGAAGTTGAGGTTGGAGAAATGGACAGTCTTTGGCCCTATATGCCTTTAAAGACTATCAAAGCTAACCTACCAAGTGATAAATAGAAATAATTATAACATGAAAATTGCGTATGCTTAAAAAGCTACCCGCAAACCTAAACGGTATTGCTTTTATGTTGCTATCCTCGATTTGTGCCGCTGCAATGCATGCCCTTGTTAAATACGTCGCATTTGACCTCCATCCTTTCCAGATATTCTGCATCCGGCAATGGTTTGCTGTGATACTTTTAATTCCAGTTTTTATTAATATTGGTTTTGAAGAATTAAAATCTGATAGAATTGGACTTCATCTAGCTCGGGGACTCACAATGACAGCTGGCGGTATCGCATGGTTCTGGGCTCTTAGTTTAGTCCCATTGGCAAAAGTTACAGCACTTAATTTATCGGCTGCTTTGTTCACAGTGCTAGGAGCCATCATCTTTTTAAAAGAGACTTCTGAGTGGAGACGGTGGATAGTTCTAATTTTTGGATTTATTGGGGTCATTGTTATCATTCAGCCGGGGACTGAGGTGGTTTCCTTTGGGGTTATTCTTGTTATTCTGACACGATTATTTCCAGCGGCTTCGCGCATCATATCGAAAGTTCTCTCACAAACTGACAGAACACCGACAATTGTAGTTTATGGAGCATTGGGTATGGCGATTTTATCACTCTTGCCCGCGTTAATTGTTTGGCGAGCTCCTGATTTAAAACAATTATTATTTATTGCCCTAATTGCTATTTTTGGTACTTTGTCTCAATTAGCGATGGTTCAGGCGTATAAGGCAGGTGACATGGGTGCGGTGGAGCCTATCCATTTTATTCGCCTTATTTGGGCAGCGCTTTTTGGATTTATTATTTTTGGTGAAATTCCAGGAATTTGGGTTTGGATTGGCGCTACAATGATTATAATTGCTTTGAGCTATCTCGCTCAGGGGGAGGCAAGAAAATAATTTATTGCGCCATAGTTAATATGAGGAAAGTTAATAGAGTTATTTTTACCTAAAATGTTTTTAATGCGTTGCCGGATGCTCAAAAATTTGGCAAAACTCTTCACTCGTTTGGGTCAGTATATATTGGAAGGACAAAACTTTGCGTTTAATTTCTTACTCACATAATGAATCTGATGGTCTTGGTGTTATGGTTGATGACAAAGGTTTCATATCTCTGGCCAAGGCCGCGCCAGATATGCCTATTACAATGATGGAACTTCTCGGCATTAATGATTGGCAATCAGAAGTTGCCTCGGCAATTAAGGGAAAAGAAGTTGATTTAACTCTTGAAAATGTTCAACTATTACCCCTAGTTTCGAACACTCCTGTAATTTGGTGCGTTGGTGTAAACTATAAAGAACATCAGGACGAAACGGGTAGGGGTGCACAAGAAGAACCTATGTTCTTCATTCGAACGAACCATGGATTGATTGGAGCCTATGACCCAATAATTCGGCCTAATATATCTCATCAGCTCGATTTTGAGGGCGAATTGGCAATTATTATTGGAAAAGGTGGACGTCATATTACCAAAGAGAAGGCACATCAACATATTGCCGGATATGCGATTTTCAATGATGCGACCATACGAGATTGGCAAAGACATACGATACAGTTTTGTCCAGGAAAAAACTTTGAGGGCACAGGTCCTTTAGGCCCATGGATGATGACACCGGACGAATTTGGTGATCCATATAAGCAGACTTTAACAACTAAGTTAAATGGGGAGACTGTTCAGTATACGAGTATAGCCGATATGGATCATAAAATTGATAAGCAGATTGAATATTTATCGACTATCCATACTTTGCGTCCAGGTGACATTATAAGCACCGGAACACCAGGAGGCGTTGGTTCGCGGCGTGAGCCTCAATTATGGATGAAGCCTGGTGATACAGTAACAGTAGAAGTAAGTAATCTTGGAATTATTGAGAATAAAATTGAGCAAGAAAAATAGCTAATTAAGGTGTGAAATACAGAGTTTCGAAATGCTGAGATTTTAATTTTGAGATTACTAAGTTTATTTAGTTAGATCTATGGTATTATTGTATATGATAAGATATTTGATCGTCTTAAAGTCTCTGAACCATAGAACAGGATAGGTTTACGATGAAATCGCTTCACGCATCAGTTCCATCCATTGATGCCGTTCTGCGTCGTGATATGGTTGTTCCCCTGATTAGTCAATATGGCAGATCTTTAGTAAAAGAAGCAGTGCGCAGTGTTATTGATGATATTCGTACTGCCGTAAGTAATTTAGCTAAAGAAGCAATTCCACTATTGGCTGATGATCATATTTTTGTAGCTCTAGAAAGCTATTTGTCGAGAGCTATAAGCCATTCATTAAGAAAAGTATTTAATTTGACTGGAACCGTATTACATACAAATCTTGGGAGGGCAATGCTTGCTGATGAAGCTATTGAGTCGATGGTGGAAGTCGCAAGTGGTTTCTCAAATCTTGAATATAATCTTGATACAGCTAAACGCGGTGACAGGGACGTTCATATAGAGGATCTTTTGTGCAAACTAACTGGAGCTGAAGCTGCTACCGTTGTTAACAATAATGCTGCTGCAGTTCTTTTGGTTTTAAATGCCTTGGGGTTGCGCAAGGAAGTTTTAGTTTCTCGTGGTGAGTTAATTGAAATAGGTGGTGCTTTTAGGATACCTGACATAATGACACGTGCCGGTTGTAAGCTTGTTGAGGTGGGAACAACCAATAGAACCCATAAAAGTGATTTCGAGAATGCTATTACCTCGAAAACAGCTTGTTTAATGAAAGTTCATACCAGTAATTATGTCGTGCAGGGATTCACTCAAGATGTTTCAGCTGAGCAAATGGTAAAAATAGCTCACTCTCAAGATTTACCTGTGATTGAAGATCTTGGTAGCGGTTCCCTAATAGATTTATCAAAGTTCAATTTGCCCAAAGAACCAATGGTTTCTGAATCGATAGCATCTGGCGTGGATATTGTAATGTTTAGTGGCGATAAATTGCTGGGTGGCCCTCAATCTGGCCTGATAGTTGGTAATAAAAAACTTATTTCTAAAATTAAAAAAAATCCAATGAAACGAGCTATGCGGTTAGATAAAATAACTATTGCAGCTCTTTCGTCCACACTTAGACTTTATCTAGATCCTGATAAAATTAAAAGTAGAATCCCTACTCTTCGGCTTTTGTCGAGAGATTTAAAAGATATAAAAATTACCGCGGGGAAAATAAAGAATGAACTAACCACTATTCTTAATAATGACATCATAATAGATCAAATGGATTGTCTTAGCCAGATTGGTAGTGGGTCACTGCCCGTAAATAGATTGCCAAGTGCAGCAATAGTTTTGCGTCCCAAAAACACAAAGAAAAGTGGTCGAATATTAAAATATTATGCCGATGCTTTTAGAGCGCTACCAATTCCGGTGATAGGAAGAATAAATGATGGTGCTTTTGTTCTGGATATGAGGTGTCTTGAGGATGTTGAGACTTTCGTAACCCAGCTTGGTGAACTTGAGTTATGATAATTGCAACGGCGGGTCATATCGATCATGGGAAGTCTTCACTTGTCAAAGCTTTAACAGGTATAAATACGGATAGATTGCCGGAAGAAAAAAAAAGGGGCATGTCAATTGACCTTGGTTTTGCATATCAAGAACTAGAAAACGGAACGACACTTGGGTTTGTTGATGTTCCAGGTCATGAGAAATTTGTAAGAAATATGTTGGCTGGTGTTACCAGTATAGATTATGCAATACTTATTGTTGCAGCCGATGATGGTCCTATGCCGCAAACAATTGAACACTTGTCTATTTTAGATCTTTTAGGAATATCAGAGGGTATTGTTGCATTAACGAAAATAGACAGAGTCGATGATGATCGACTTCGCATAGTCGAGAAAGAGGTTAAAAATATTCTCGAAGGTACATCTTTACAGGGGAGTGATATCTTTAGAGTATCATCCCCTCATGGGCTGGGAATTGAGGAAGTTCGTAGTCATTTGGAAACTATGTCAGATCTTCTCGAGGATCGTTCGATTAAAGGAAATTTTCGATTAGCAATCGATAGATCATTTACTGTGCCAGGAGCAGGTTTAATTGTAACTGGCAGCGTTTTCGCCGGTAAAGTCGAAATTGGTGATAATTTAGTTTTATCACCTCAAGGAACGCACGTTCGAGTGCGTGGCATTCATGCTCAAAATAGGGAGTCAGATATTGGTTGTATTGGTCAAAGGTGCGCGATTAACATAACAGGTGGCCAACTAAATAAAGATGATATTCATCGGGGTACTTGGTTATTACCAAAGAGTATTCATCGCCCTATTCCTCGATTTGATGCCCGCATAAGTGTTTTGTCAAATGAGTCCAAGCCGTTAGCTCATTGGACCCCTGTGCATGTTCATATAGGAGCGCTGGAAGTTCCAGGTCGTGTCGCAATATTGGGTCAGAAATTTATAAACCCTGGGGAAAGTGGTCTGGTTCAAATTGTTTTAGATCGCCTTATAGGTGCTCTCAAAGGTGATGGTTTTATCATAAGAGATCAGTCTGCGAGGCGTACTTTAGCAGGAGGACGGGTTATTGATCCTTTTAGTTCTGCCCGAGGGCGCGCTAAACCAGAACGATTAGTAATCCTAAATGCATTAGAGAATAATGCAATTATTGAAGTATTATTAAATTTAATAAAATTATCGCCATTGGGTCTTAATTTTTCCAGCTTCATTAGGGCGTGGAATTTAACTGTTGAAGAGGCTCTGGTTCTTGAGGAATCAGTTGAGACAATTGTAATTAAAACAGAAGATACTGATACTGTTTTTTCACCTAATCATTTTGATAAAATAAGCGTCTCAATTTTAAATATTTTGGGGGACTGGCATTTAGAAAATCCAGAAAAACCAGGTCCAAGTTCTGATATTATTAGAAAATTACTATCTATAAGATTGGCTAAAGATATTTTTAAGGGGGTTCTTAAGGTTCTTGTATCTGATGGGAAAATAATCTATTCAGGTTCTGGATTCTCACTCCCCGGATTTGAAAATAAATTAAATGGAAAAGATGATATCTTATGGAAGAAGATTAAACCACTTTTAGAGAAAGATAAATTTCAACCGCCGGTTGTTCATGCATTATCAAATGATTTAAAGATGGATGCGCGACTTCTCCAAAAGTTTTTAGTTCAAATAGCAAAACTTGATCTTGTGTGCCAAGTCGCAAAAAATCGGTTTTTGCTCCCAGAGTCATTGAAAGGTCTTGTAGAAATTATTGATTTAATTGGCTCCAATAATTCGAGCTTTGGTGTAAGAGAGTTTAGAGATAAGAGTGGAATAGGACGTAATCTTGCTATTGAAATATTAGAATTTTTCGATCGATCGGGGTTTACCTGGAGAACTGGCGATACTAGAAAAATTATTAAACCTTCATCAGAGATATTTGGTAATATTCGATAGAAGAATAAACACCAGTATTTGCGTTAAGAATTCCATCTAACTTTTTTAGTGAGATAGTAAAACTATGAAATATTTTATAACTATATTTTTTATCATTTTAATAATACCGCTTGCTGTTGCGCAGGAAAGTAAACGGGAGTCGAATTATTTTGAGATAGCAAAGGGATATACGGTTAAGGTTAAAACTCGCGTTGCATATCCTTTTAGAAAAGATAATCGTGGAGCGTTTAGAGGTGCTGGATTTCTTGTAAATAAGAAAACCGGTTGGATTATTACGAACGCGCATGTGTCTTCGCGTAACCCTGCCAAACTGGAGGTGGCTTTTAAAGATCAGAAATTTGTTGATGCTCAACTTATTTATGTAGATATGTTATTAGATTTGGCAGTAATCAGTATCTCCTCAGATAAAATACCAGTAAATTCAAAAGTAGCTAGTCTTGATTGTGATAAGAAACCCGTGATTGGAAGCCCAGTTGGTGCATTCGGTCACCCATTCTCGCTCTCATTTTCCGGTACAAGAGGTATTGTTTCTGGTGAGAAATATCGTTGGGGGCGAACTTGGGTTCAAACAGATGCGCCTATCAATAGTGGAAACTCAGGCGGGCCTTTGATTTCACTGGAAACGGGGAAAGTGATTGGGATTAGTTCTGCTACCTTATCAAAAAGTAGAACTGAGGGGTTAAACTTTGCAGTTCCAATGATACAGGTTTGCAAGGTTATTAATCTGCTTAAATCTGGTATGAATCCATCACCATCTTATTTACCAGTTGGCTTTGCCTATGATGAAGATAATAATACAGAATTGGTAGCCGCTGTTATTTACAAACGACAGTCTGTTGCCTGGCCTTTGCAAATTGGTGATCGACTTATCTCTTTAGCAAACAATCCAAAGCTTGTTTTCAAAAATCAAGCTATGTTAATTCATGAACTTAGGGGTATTAGAGGTAAGGTTGATGTTGTTGTTGAACGTAATAAAAAAAAGAAGACTTTGAGCATTATCAGTAAGCCGCGGGATAGTCTTATGGAACGTGTTGGCGTTCATTTCTCTGGGATTGTTTTAGCGTTGGAGAAATATAGAGATGATGAGGAGGCAAATCCTCGCGGATTACCTCTAATACAGGATGTTGCTAGAGCTTCAATAGGGAGGTCGGCAGGTGTGGGAGCCTATGAATACATAATATCACTTGATGGTATTACAATGACTAATCCAAATAAAATCTGTAGATTTTTAAAACGTATCGAAGAGTCTAACAAAAAAGTAAAACTTATTACTAAAGAGAGTGGGTGGACATACAGATCTCATTCTAAGTATCATGCGTATGAGCTTGAGGTAAGCGATGTAAAGCTGGTTGGCCCAAGTTCGCCTTCAGAATGTAGCTGATTTTTTGAGATACAGGATTAAATTTTAAAGAATAAGTTTCATTGAAAGACAAGCTAATGAGTAAAATTACTTTGAAAGATTGGATTGGAAAACAAGAATTTTCTAATGATATTATTAGTTTTACGCCAATAAAAGCATTATCCGCCACGCTTGACCTTGAGCACATCGAATTGAAAGAGCGCAGTAAAATAAGGGAGCTTTGGCATTGGCTTTATTTTCTGCCTATGCATCATCAAAAAGAAATTGGTAAAGATGGTCATGCTCGTCGTGGGGTTTTTTTGCCGCCGGTAGCATTGCCACGTAGAATGTGGGCTAGTGGTAAATTTATTTTCTGCTCAGATATTTCAATTGGTGATAAAGTTAAAAGGATCTCAACTATTGAAAATATTGAAGAAAAGTCTGGGCGAACGGGGCCGTTGGTCTTTGTTAAAGTGCGGCATGACGTTTATGTTGAACATAATGTTAGTCCTTCATTAATTGAACATCAGTATATTGTCTATCGAGATGAAAAGAGAAAAGATGAAAGGGAATTGGTATCAAAGAAAGCTAATAGCAAGTCAAAATGGTTTAGAGAAGTTGTTCCTGATGAAGTTCTATTATTTAGATATTCGGCGCTAACTTTTAATGGGCATCGTATTCATTATGATCGTAAGTATACAATTGAGGAGGAGGGTTATCCGGGCTTAGTCGTCCATGGACCATTATTGGCAACTTTACTTCTAGATTTGGTTTATCGACAACTTCCTCACGTTAACATAAAAGAATTTCGTTTTAAGGCTTTACGGCCAATATTTGATTTAAATTCCTTTAGCCTCCATGGTGAACCCAGTGATGGTTCGAATAGCATAAAATTATGGGTAAAAGATCATGATGGTTTATTAGCAATGGAAGCTGAGACAACAATTTAATACTGTATTTTAATTGAAATATTAGTTAACTATTGCAATTATTTATAATAATCATAAGCGTGTTGAATCGCTGATAATTTGTCGCTCATGAAGGTCGCTGATGTTTTTGCTGGTCAGGCCTAAAATCTCCGATAAGATTTCATCTGTATGTTGCCCTAAAGTTGGAGCCGGTTTAGGCCGAATTATTTCCGTTGCATTAAAATGAATGGGAGAGCCTGATGCCAGGTATGTNCCAATTCCTGGCTGATCTAATTTCGCAAATATAGGATTTTGTTCAGAGAAACGTNTATCCTCATTGATTACTTGTGAGAACGTTTGAAAGGGTTCCCAACAGACACCATGCTTTGTAAAAACNTGNGAAATTGATTCTAACGTTCGTGCTTCAAACCAAGGCCNTAATATCGACGAAATATCTTTTTCATACCTATATCGTATTTGCTCATCATTTAGATCAATATTCAATTTTGTTTCTAACTCTTTAAAGACTGAACCTAGACCTGTTGCAATTATAATACTTTCCCACATTCGTTTGCTAATCGCCACTACCATAACGCGGCGTCCCTCGGAAGTTAAAAAATCTTGTCCGTATGCGCCGTAAATATTGTTTCCATGTTTTTCTCTCTCGATACCGTTTATCTCTAAATCTGTTGTTATACCTGAGTTGGCAAGCGCATTAAACGCTATATCAGAGAGGGAAATGCTTATGAGTTGACCCTCTCTGGTTCGTGCGCGATGACGCTCCCCAGCTAGTAAAGCTGTTGCAGCTGTGTTGCCAGCAAGCATATCCCATACTGGCAAAGGATTGTTNACTGGATTAATTTCTCTCTCTGAGCCATTTATATATGGGAAACCTGTAGCCGCATTAATTGTGTAATCTACCGCTGTTCGACCATCTGAGCTTCCAGAGATTGAGACTGCAACTAAATCTGAGCGACGTTTTTGCAGTGTTTCATACGCTAACCAATTACGCATTGGAAGGTTAGTGAGAAAAAAACCAGCATCTTTGCCAGGAGCTGTTATTAATTCGGATATTAGCTCTTTGCCCTCGCTTGAGTGAATATCAACCATCAACGAGCGCTTCCCCTTGTTCCATCCTGCCCAATAAATACTATTACCATTCTTAGTTAATGGTGATCTTTTGGCATCAATGCCACCTCCGATATTATCAAATCGGATTACATCTGCGCCCATCTGAGCTAGGGTCATGCCCCCGAGTGGAGCCGCAATAAACGCCGAGCCTTCTATGACTCTCATTCCTGAAAGTATACCTTTTTCTTTGATTTTATCGCTCATATTCCTCTAATTTCTCTCACTTAATAAGCCTCGGGTAATAACCTGCGCTTGAATTTCTGAAGCTCCTTCAAAAATATTCATTATACGCGCATCGCAAAGAACCCTAGATATGGGATATTCCAATGAATAACCATTCCCGCCATGTATCTGAAGAGAGCTATCNGCATTTGACCACGCAACTCGAGCCGCTAGTAACTTTGCCATCCCGGCTTCAACGTCACATCGCCGCCCTGAGTCTTTTTTTCGGGCTGCATGATAAGTTAGCTGGCGGGCAACCATTGTTTCAACCGTCATCCACGCCAGTTTTCCAGATACTCGGGGAAAGTCAAAAATTTTACGGTCAAATTGTGGCCTATTTAACGAATATTCTAAGCCAAGTTCGAGCGCATTTTGAGCAAGCCCTACAGATCGAGCGGCTGTCTGAATGCGCGCCGACTCAAATGTTTCCATAAGCTGTTTAAATCCTTCCCCCTCTCTACCGCCAAGTAATTGATCAGCGGGTACTTCATAATTATCGAATGCTATTTCATATTCTTTCATACCTCGATATCCGAGCACTTCGATTTCGCTCCCCGACATTCCAGTCGCTGGAAAAGGTTCTTCGGGATTGCTTGATCGCGGTTTGTCAGCAAGAAACATGGATAAACCTCGGTATCCTTCTTCTTTAGTATTCGTGCGAACAAGCAGGGTCATTAAATCACTCCGCGCTCCGTGAGTTATCCAGGTTTTGTTGCCATTTATAATATATTTTTTCTCAATCAGCTCCGCCCGAGTTTTTAAGCTTCCAAGATCTGAACCAGTGTCTGGTTCAGTAAAAACAGCAGTTGGTATTATTTCACCCGAGGAAATCGCTGGTAGGTATTTCTCTTTTTGTGATTGGGTGCCGCCCAGTCTGATTAATTCTGCTGCGATTTCAGATCGCGTACCAAGAGATCCCACACCTATATAACCTTTTGAGAGCTCCTCTGTAACAACGCACATAGATAATTTTCCGAGGCCAAGGCCACCCCATTCCTCAGGAATTGTTAAGCCAAAAATACCGAGTTCTGACATTTGATTTATAATATCGATAGGAATTAGCGTATCGTGAAGATGCCAATCATGGGCGTAAGGTTTAATATGTTCTATGACAAATTTTGAGGTATGATCGCGAAACATGACCAGTGTCTCGTCATTTAAGTCAATATTTCCATAAAAATTAGAGTTTATTAGTTTTGCAATTGAAGATCGAGTATTTTGGGTATTTCCGTTTGTACGCAATTCCATTATCGGCTGACTATAGAGAATATTTAATCCAGCCTCTCCGATTCCTATATCATTAGGCCTCACGATTTCTGTTTGACTGATCGGTATACCTCCAGATATTTGGTTTAGGTATTCGCCAAATGCCGCCTTAACTATTAATATTTCAAGCTCCCCAATTGTTCCAGATTTCTCAAGTTCTTGGGCCCATTGGAGTATCTGTTTTAATGCTTCAATATATGTGGAAAGCCAAGCATAACCGTGCACGGCAAACTGATTCCTATTAATATTTTCTATTGAGATTTTGCCATTTACGACCAATTTTTTTTTGATGATGGTATGTGCCAATTCTGCGTAAGTAGTTAGACCGCTAATAGCCTTTTCACACATCGCAAGATTATTATTCATTTTAGGTTACCGCATAAGAGACGACAAATTGTTATCAGTTTCGATTGTTGTAAGTCAATCAGGTGTTAAGATTATTTAACCGAATATATTAGTCAACTCCTATAAAGTTACCATTTGATTTAATTCTATGTTTGACGGGTATGGGGTTTGCGAGCGTCGCCTCAATGAAACAACCTTTCTTAGCGGCTTCAAGCAAGCGGGATTGTTCTTCAAATGATGCATCACTATCCATATCGACATCTAATTGGAACCCAAGCGGAGAAGCTTCATAAGGGTCTCTTCCCTTACTCTTTGCCTGCCACCTTATAATGGCTGTCACGTCAACGCCCCGTATGTTAATTTTAAGTCTTTTTGAAAATGCTCTTATTTGTGTCATCAAGCATGTGACGAGCCCTGTACAAAAATAAGCCAGGGGTAATGGCGCTGTGCCTTCCCCCCCATGAAAGCCCGCCTCGTCTGATGCCATGTTAAATTCAGGTTCAATAGTCGGTTCAATCTGTCTCCCTATTACTTCATTTCGCATTTTACCGACAGAGTGACCTCTTAGTTCGTATGTTACATTAAATGTTTTGATATCTGACATCATATTATCCTTGTTAAGTATTATGTTGCTTCGTTACATCAACCCACCGGGCTATTTCGGTATGGTCAGGTGAACCTTTCAATGAGGATAAAGCCTCTGACCATAAATCAACTGATTTATTTCCCAATGGCATTGAGATGTTGATCTTTTCGGCAAATGATATAGCCGTGGTAATATCTTTGACCATCAAGTCCATTGCAAAACCGGCTTTCTCATATTCATTGGAAATAATAAATTGTTTTACTTTGTTTTCTGTTGAATTATTCCGTCCGGATGACGCATTTAAAACATCAACAATCATTTCTGGCTTAAGACCAAATGTTTTTCCTGCTTTCAAGGATTCAGCCACAATCAATAAACCTGTTGCAGAGCATAAATTATTTAATGCNTTCATGGCTTGCCCACANCCCAGATCTCCAGTGTGAAAAACATTACTACCTAGGATGTCAAGAATAGGTTTAGCTCTCTTCNNATTANTATCAGNGCCACCCACAATTATGGCCAANGTGGCTGATTTNGCGCCNTTNACTCCCCCTGATATAGGTGCATCAATCATATNTATNTNAGATNCTGCNAGCCTGTTNCCAATTTCCTGNGTTTTGATAGGATCNCAGGAAGACATATCGATCAGTAAATTACCTGATGACATNGNACTTGATAGTCCTTCATCACCAAATACAACNTCATTNACNATNCTNACATTGGGNAGACTAGTTATAACAATATCGGCATATGAACCAATCTCTGAGATGTTCTTAGCGGCGNTTGCTTTAATTTCTAGAGAGGTGGCTGTTGTAAGCTCTGATGAAATATCAAAAACCATAACTTCATAANCGGCATTTTTAAGATGCTCNNCCATNGGTCTACCCATTTTACCAAGGCCAATGAAACCAATCTTTTCTCTGGTTGAAGACATTCCTAAATCTCACCAAGCTCAGTAAGTGTTTCTTCTGCAGCGCGAAATGCTTCCATTCCCGCTGGAACACCGCAATAAACCATGGCTTGCATTAATGTAGACTGTATTTCTTGGACAGAGACTCCATTATTGATAGCGCCTTTGGTGTGGAGTTTAATCTCGTGAGTGCGACCCAAAGCAGATAACATCGCAATATTTATTATTGAACGGGTTTTTTTATTTAAAGTATCGTCTCCCCATGCTTCTCCCCAGCAATATTGGGTAACGAGTTCTTGCATCGGTCTAGCAAAGTCGCTCGCTGCTGCGAGAGATTTTTTTACATGTTCGTGACCCAAGACTTCGCCGCGCATATGTAACCCTGTCTTCATCATTTTATTTGACATTTCAATACTCCTTTTCTTTGTAGGTTCTTACATTTTTCAAGTGGTAACTTATTTACTGGTATATAAGATCATTCCGTTACGAGTTTATATTTTTTTGCGCTGTCTCTTTATATTCTTGCATGATTGTTGAATTTGATTGCAATGACCTGGTATTTAAAAGGAACCATTATATAGATCCATTACGATGTTTCTTTGATATCACTCAAATACGTTGAATCTATTAGGTCATATTGTTGACTGTAATATTTATCGCTGTAATTTTAATCTCTTCAAAAAGTCCAGCTTTATAATAGGGATCATTTTGAGCAAATTTCTCGGCATCTTCCATTGAGTCAGCCTCAATAATTAATACTGTTCCCATTGGTTCGCTTTTTTCTTCACTCATAAGGGGGCCAGCTAATAAAAGTGGTATGGTTTGACTTTTTACATATTCGACATGTTTCTCCCTGTTCGCATTTCTTATGGATAAGCCGTCTCCGATATCTATCGCATGAATAACATATTTCATTGTTGTCTCCCCTTGATTAATCCTAATGATTATTATGTTTGACTGTATCGTTATTTGAGATTGGCACAGAATTTAGCTTATAATCAATTTAATATACTATTTTTGGCGCATAGCGCTCGAATATAATTTTTTATTTGAATGTTGATAAAAAGATAAAATCTAATTTGAAAGATTATGCATTTAAACATATGATTTAAAAAGTTATCATATTCATATTTTTAAATATAAAAAGAAAATTTATTATAAAAAGAAGTTCCTAAATTAGTTGCTATTGTCGAGTTAAGCTTATGCATATTTGGTTTTTGATTTTAGATCAATGTTTTGGGAATATTTTTCGGGGTTTTGTTGGGGGCAAAGATGTCAAAAGTATTGATTACTGGAGCGAATAGGGGAATAGGGCTTGGTCTCGTAGATGTGTATTTAAAAAATAATTGGGAAGTTATTGCTGCATGCAGACAACCTGATAGTGCCAACGAATTAAAACTCTATGGAGAAAATTTTCAAAACTATTTATCGATTGTGGAAATGGACGTTAATAATCAGGAACAAATTGATAAATTAGTGGGGTCTTTAAAGGGGGTCCCTATTGACTTATTGATTAATAATGCGGGCGCAGTTGAGATGGAAAAGTATGGAAGTGGAGCATACGAGTTCGTAGATGGAAAACCCATTGATGATCCAGATATTCGAAAATATGATTATTCGGAGTGGGAGTCCGTGCTGAAGACTAATGTGCTTGGCCCTGCTCGCGTTACTGGATCTTTGGTAGATAATTTAGAATTGGCTGAAAATGGCTTAGTGGTAATGATGAATTCTGGACTCGGTTCTGTTTCAAATACATGGAAAGCGGGTAGATATGCGTATAGGACAAGTAAAGGCGCTTTAAATATGCTTATGCGAAGTATGGGGGAGTGGTTGGAGTCAATGGGCATTACGACTGTTTCAATTTCTCCAGGTTGGACTCGAACAGATATGGGTGGGCCAAATGCTGTTAATTCGATAGAAGAGGCGACGAACGGAGTGTTTAAAGTAATTGCAGGAATTTCTAGCGAAGATACGGGAAAATTTCTAAATTTTGATGGCACCATCATACCTTGGTAAAGTTATAATAAAATTTTTAAGTATTTATGAGGAGAAATTATAATGTCACGTGAAGATATTACGTTCCAGAGTGACGGACTTAAGCTTGTTGGACATTTTTATAAGCCAGATCATATCGACCCTCCGTATCCGACGATAGTAATGGGCGGTGGTTGGTGTTATGTCAAAGAGTTAATACAGCCAGAGTATGCTGAACATTTTGTTAAACAAGGGATAGCGGCATTAGCATTTGATTACCGTAATCTTGGCGAGAGTGAAGGTGAACCGCGTCAGCATATAAGCCCGTGGGATCAAATTTTTGATATTATTAATGCTACAACTTACGCGACAACAAGAGATGATGTAGATACAAGTAGAATTGGTGTGTGGGGAATATCATACGCTGGTGGCCACGTTTTCCCCGTAGGAGCCATGGATAGTCGTCATAAGCTGTTAATATCAGTAGTTCCAATGGTTGATGGTTGGTATAATACTTTACGTGCAAATTCAAATGTCAGTCTTCGAGCTCATTGGGCTCATATCGAAAAGGATAGGGAAGAGCGGTTTCATTCGGGTAAAGATGGAAGAATAGCGCATTCGGCCCACCCTCATGATGAACCCTCATCGTGGCCAGCACCTGAAACTTGGCCAGTCTTTAAGAAATTTAAAGAAAGTGTTGCACCTAATCATGAGCATTGGACGACTGTAAGAAGTGCGGAACTGGCTATGATGTACGACGTACGCCCTTTTATGCAGAGAATTATTCATCAGCCGGTACTGATGGTTACTTCTTGGTACGACGATATCACAATGACTGAACATGAAGTGCCAGCGTTTAATACGATTCCCAGTCCAAGAAAGGAATTAGTGCAAGTAGGCGGTGATGCGTCTCATATGTCACTATATGATAACGCCGATCATGTAGATATAGTGGGTAAAGCATGCGCTGATTTTGCAAAAAAATACTTATAGAAGTTATTAAATTAAATAAGGTATAGGGGAGTTTTATGGATCTTGGTTTAAAAGATAAAAATGCAATAATAACAGGTGGTAGTCAGGGCGTGGGATTTGCGATAGCGCAAGGGCTAGCCCGAGAGGGTTGCAATATTGCGATTGGAGCCCGTGGGAAAGAGAAGCTTGAAGAGTCAGCTAATAAATTAAAAGAGATGAGTGTTAATGTCGCTCCAATCATTTCTGATTTTTCTGCATCAACTGGATGTAATAACTTTGTTCAAAAAGCTGCAGAGGCCCTTGGGTCAATTGATATTGTAATCAACAATGTCGGCGGTGCGACACCCGGAACAATTGAAACTATATCTGATGAGCTTTGGGAAGAGGTTATTAATAGAAATTTGATGTCTTACATTTGGACTTCTAGAGCAGCTGTACCCTATCTTCGAGAATCCGATTCTGGTCGTGTTTTGAGCGTATCGGGCTTATCAGGCACTCAATTATTTCCTGGCACTTGGGCAAGTACTTTACCCAATGCCGGTATCCATGGAATGACAAAGCTTTTGGCGAACGAATTGGCTATTGATAATATAACGGTGAACGCAATTGCCCCTGGGACTGTTAAAACTGAAGCATGGATGGGGCCGAGGGCTGAGGCAACAGCAAAGGCGCGAGGTATAACGCCCGATGAGGTTCGTCAAGCTATGGCAGATCAAACTATGCTTAAACGCCTTGCTGAACCAGAGGAAATTGGCGATGTGGCTGCATTTCTTGTATCCCAGAAAAATTCTTATATGACGGGAAACACAGTTGAGGTTTGTGGCGGTTGGGCAAAGTATATTGGATAATTATGGGGGATTGTTATGGATGGAGTTGATGGTTTAAATAATAAGGAAGATAAAAAGATTGGTCAGGTGTTAAAAGATTTAGCATGCCCTATATCAACAAGATTGCCTTTAATTGAACCTGGCACAGAAAACTCCGAAGTCTCAAAAATCTATGATAATTGCATGGATTTATTTGGTATAGTTCCAAGGTATATTCAGCTGTTAGCTCATTCACCGGGATCTGCACGTAGCTGGTTGGTTTTTGATCGAGACGTAAAGGTGGCAGCTTTGCGAGCTGATGAATATGAGAGATCNCGCATGCAGGTTTTATGTATTCTAGAGACTTCGTTAAACAATTCTTGTCATAATTGTTCTCATCATAATGTCGAATTGGCTCGTGGATTAGGTTATAGTGAAAGCCAATTAGCATCGATCGCAGCCAAAACTTGGGAATCTAACGACGATTTTTCTGATAAAGAGAGAGCTGTCCTTGATTGGTCTTCGGCTGTGACAAACTTAACTGCATCTAGCGATGAAGCCTCGTTTGAGGCGATGAAAGATCATTTCTCAAATGATGAAATTGTTGAATTAACCTACACGACGTCACTNTGGAACTGTTCAACGCGTTTTGCAGATGCGTTACATTTAACAGCGGAGAGCCCGGGGAATGGGATTAATTGGGGAACAGATAGACAATCTTAGGCAAGCAATAATATTTACTTTTTGGAAAAATTATAAGTTGAAATAAATTAATTTATATTTGCTACATTCAATATATCGGAATTATTCTAATGAGAGCTATGGTTCTTGAAGCCGCTAACACTAATTTTATCTATAAAGAAGTGCCTGATCCTGTTGCTGGTCCAGGTGAAGCAGTAGCTAGAGTTTTTTCATGCGGCTCTGGACTTACTATTCAACATGTGAAGATGGGCCGGACACCTGNAATATTTCCAAGAATTATTGGGCATGAAATTACTGGAGAAATTGTTGAAATAGGCACTGGGGTCAATAGCCTGAAGGTTGGTGATCCAGTTACTTTGCATTTTTATATTTTTTGTGGATATTGCAAGAAGTGTTTATCAGGGTACGAGCCATTATGTGAAAATCTTAACGGATTTGTGGGAACCACACATGATGGTGGTTATGCCGAATATTTGAAATTGCCAGCTCAAAACTTTATTGTTCTGCCCAACGGCCTTAACTATAAAGAGGATGCTGCAGAGATTGGAGTAGTAACTGACGCANTAGCAACACCATATAAAGTAATAAATCGCGCAAATATTAAGNCAGGAGAAAATGTTGTTATTTTTGGNGCTGGAGGTGGGCTTGGCCTTCATCAAATTATTCTTGCAAAATGGGCGGGTGCAAATGTGATTGCCATTGATACGGATGAAGAAAAATTCAGTATGTGCCGTCAAGCAGGCGCTAGCGAGACCATTAATCCAACTGAGGGTAATATTATAGAGATAATCCAGGATTTGACGAATGGAGGTGCAGACGTATCTATTGATTATGTTTCTAAGACTGAAACCTTAAATGCTTCAATTGGTATTCTTGGGCCTCATGGTCGAATGGTTACTTTGGGTGGAGCTGGCGAAGAATTTTCAGCAAAAGCGAAAACTCTTTTGCTTCAAGAGCAATCAATTCTTGGTTCGAGGTATGTAACACGTACACAAATTTTGGAGACACTTGAACTTTGTGCGAGAGGTGAAATTTGGCCTATAGTTTCATTAAAAAAGCCCCTTAAGGATGCGGAAGAGGTTCATAACCTTGTGGAGTGTGGTAAAGTAACGGGTCGAGCAGCGCTAATTATTTAATCTGGCCAATGAGTCTTTAATGATAAAATTGTGTTTAATTCAAACCTATCATTCTCGATTATCATAAGTATATTATTTATTTTTAAAAAATAATGANGGATTATTTCTGGTGAGTACATCTGCGTCAAATACTTCAGCTTTAGTGTTGTTCTCTGGAGGTCAGGATTCAACAATATCATTAGCATGGGCCTTGGATCGTTTCGATAGAGTAGAAACCATAGGATTTGATTATGGTCAGCGCCATAGAGTAGAGCTTGAATGCAGAGCTCCAATTTTGAGTCAATTAAAAATGATGAATATTGATTGGTCAAAACGCTTAGGTGAAGATCATGTTCTCGANATAACTGTATTTGGTCAAATTNGTGAGACCGCAATGACAAGTAATGTTGCGATTGAAATGGATAAANCAGGCTTACCTAATACTTTCGTGCCAGGCAGAAATTTAATTTTCTTTAATTTTGCTGGAGCACTTGCTTATAGGAGAAGTATTAAATATTTGGTTGGGGGGATGTGTGAAACTGATTATTCTGGATATCCNGATTGTCGGGATGCAACACTGANAGCGTTCCAANTAGCCCTTANTCTTGGGACTGATAGAGATTTTATAATTGAAACACCTTTAATGTGGATGAATAAGACGCAATCTTGGGATTTTGCCAATAGGATAGGGGGGGCTAGTCTAATTGAGATAGTTAAAAAGNATACCCACACCTGCTATTTGGGTGAGCGCGATAGATTAAATGATTGGGGCTATGGCTGTGGGGTTTGCCCAGCTTGTAAATTAAGGCGNAGCGGTTACNTTAACTGGCTTTCCCTTAAAAACGATTAGTCTNNATCNAGAGCTATNTTTTAAAAGGAGTTGTTANGCCAATGAGTTACCAAATAGAGAGAGTTGTGGAGTGCACNAATTATCTNGGAGAGAGCCCNGTNTGGGATGTTGAGAGTGGNATGNTTTACTGGGTGGANGGCACAGGTAGGCGAAAGGGNAATNATAANGTATATAGGTTGNATCCAAGAAGTGGNAAAGTTGAAGCACGTCTTATAGCCGATCATGACATTGGCGCGTTGGCATTAAGAGAGAATGGTGGACTGGTAATGGCTCTCGATGACGGTTTTTATTTTTATAATTTTGAAACTGAAGTTTTAGAATTAATCGAGAAGGTAGAGGAAGATCTGCCACGAACAAGATTAAATGATGGGAAAGTTGATAGACGTGGTAGATTTATTGCTGGCGGAATGGATGATGATGAAGAGTTGCCAATTTGCGGGCTTTGGAGACTTGACCCTGATCTAACGGTTACTAAGATCGGGGGAGGTTTGATTTGCACTAATGGTCCAAGCTGGTCACCAGATGATAAAACATTCTATGTAACCTGCACTTTCCAGGATATTATGTGGGCTTATGACTATCACATTGAGTCCGGAACACTCTCAAATAAACGAGATTTTGTATCGACACTTGATTTAACTGGTGTATGCGATGGCTCGACTGTCGATTCGGAAGGTTTCATTTGGACAGCAGAACTGGTTTCTGGCGAACTCGTAAGGCGTTCTCCTCATGGGATAGAAGAGCGACGGATTGGCATGCCGGTTAAAAATGTGACATCGGTAATGTTTGGGGGTGATAAACTTGATGAAATATATGTTACCTCAATGGCAAGAGTTGATCACCCAGGTGCAGAAAATCATGATACATTTGTTATTGAGAAAAAAGCTCAATTTGGGGCAGGTTCTGTGTTTAAATTAAGCGGACTTGGTTTAACGGGTATTCCTGAGCCTCGTTTTCTAGGCTAATGTAAAAGTATTTTAAAGGTTCGCTAAGAGGCTAGTTTTTTATAAATAGGCTTTTTGTTTAAAAAGGTAGTGCCTACTTTCTTATAATGCCTAATAAATAAACATATTTATATTTTTAAATAAAAATGATTAAATAATAGTCATATAAAGATATTAGAGGTTTAATAATTTTATTCTTATTAAAATAGAAATCAAATTTTATTCATTAATTACAATAGCTTGAACGGATATTAATTAAAATCCATTTATGACGAGAGTTGGCATCAAATTTGAAATACTAAGTTATAAAATTTTTTCAAATTAATTAGGAGTGGATTGTGAAACGTAAATCTTATTTTTTAACATTGTTATTGATTATCGGAATACTAGTACTTGGTAGTAATACTGAAGTTCATGCTGCTGTACCTGGTGAAACAGCTTTTATTTTTAACACTTTCTCTTTCCTCATTCATGGCCTACTTGTGATGTTCATGGCTTGTGGCTTTGCCATGCTGGAGTCCGGCCTGGTTAGAGCAAAAAACACATCCACAATATGCTTAAAAAATATGGCTCTCTACTCATTGGCTGGATTAGCTTTTTACGTGGTTGGCTACAGTATTCTTTATACTGATGTGAATGGAGGATGGATAGGTTCGTTTAATCTTTTTTATAATTCATCTCAAGCCGAGCTCGATCTAATTAATATGACTGGTTCGGTTGGTGATGCGACCGGTGCAGCAAAAGCAAAACTTGAAAAAGGGATAGCCGAGGCCTCGTCAAAGGTTATTGGAGCCAATTACTCAGTAATGTCAGATTGGTTTTTTCAAATGGTTTTTGTCGCTACGGCGGCATCAATTGTTTCGGGCACTTTGGCGGAAAGAATTAAAGTATGGCCATTTTTGATATTTGTAGTTGTATTATCAGCATTTATCTATCCTATTCAGGCTTCATGGGTATGGGGAGCAGGCTGGCTGAGTACGATGGGTTTCAGTGATTTTGCAGGTTCAACTTTAGTTCACTCAACTGGCGGTTGGGCTGCTTTAGCGGGAGCAATCATATTAGGTGCGCGAAAAGGAAAATATGGAGAAAATGGGGAAGTTAACCCTATGCCGGGGTCAAATTTACCATTAGCAACCCTCGGAACATTTATTCTATGGTTTGGTTGGTTTGGGTTTAACGGTGGATCTCAGCTAGCCATGGGCAGTGCACTTGATGTAACAGCGATTTCAATTGTTTACGTTAATACAAATCTAGCTGCTGCTGGTGGAGTTATTGCAGCGATGATTGCAACACAACTGGTCTATGGCAAAATTGATTTAACCTATGCGCTAAACGGAGCAATTGCAGGATTAGTCTCTATTACAGCAGGGCCAGATCTTCAGAACCACCTTATTTCTGTATTGATTGGTGGCGTTGGCGGAATTTTGGTAGTCGTTTCAGTACCCCTGTTGGATAAATTTAAGATCGACGATGTAGTCGGTGCTATTCCTGCTCATTTAATTGCTGGTATTTGGGGTACCTTGTGTGTGGGTATTTTTGGAAGCGGGTCAATTAGTACCCAGTTAATCGGTATAGTTGCAATAGGTGTATTTGTTTTCTTTGTAAGCTTAATCGTTTGGTTTATTCTTAGGTCTACGGTTGGGATTCGTGCCGAGGAAGCCGATGAAGATACTGGGTTAGATAGCAGTGAAGTTGGGGTCAGAGCATATCCTGAGTTTACCAGTAAATAATTTCATTGNTTAATTAAATTATTATAACACAAAATTAATATTATTTTAGCTTCCAAAATTTTATTAATTAAGGACCAAAATAGTTAGAATAGTTTATAAACTTAAAAATAAGAAGGCCTTGAGAAATCGAGGCCTTCTTTTTTGTCATTCATTCCATCTCACCATTAATATTATTAGTGAAATGCATAATTTTTAAGATTAAAATAAAAAAACCCGCGTAAATATGAATAACGCGAGTTTTAAAGAAAAATAAATACTGTAATAAAGTGAAATTCGCAGATATTGTTAGAGTTTAAAGTTCAGTGTTTTTAACAGAAATTCTTTTAGCCAGCAATAAAAAACTTATAAAATGTAAGATTATATAAATAGATTTTATTCTCTAATGCATTACTTTTCTGATAAAAAATCTGTAAAATCTTAGTCTTATTTTTTATTGTTTTACATAGAAAATATATGTAAATACGACTTACTATTTATTTATATTTAAGTCGTTAAGCGTAGTGGTATTTATTTTTCAACAAATAGGAATTAGAGTTAATATGACTAATATTCAAAAAGAGGGAATTGCATATTTTTGTGCTTTTATTCTTACAATCCCCGTTGCTAATTGGATGATTGGAAACCTCGGAGCTATCTGTCCACCNAAGGGCCCGTGTTTAATACCAGTGGGCTTCGACTTAATGGCGCCAAGTGGTGTTTTAATGATTGGATTAGCGCTCGTCTTAAGAGATTTGGTTCAGCGCCGCTTAGGAAAAAAATGGTCTCTCGTTGCAATTTGTTTTGGGGGATTGTTATCTGGATTGGTTGCGCCCCCAGCTCTTGTCATTGCTTCAGCTTCAGCTTTTTTATTGTCAGAATTGGCCGACTTTGCGGTATACACGCCACTTCAAGAAAAGCGTTTGGTTCTTGCTGTTCTTTTGAGTGGAGTGGTTGGCNTAGTTATTGATAGTATAATATTTTTACAGTTGGCATTTGGTAGCCTTGATTATTTGTCTGGACAAATTATNGGAAAATTTTGGATGATTTTATTTGCTTTGCCGGTAATTTGGTATATCAGGCACCGTGATAATAAAATTGGAATACAACCTGTGTAGACCCGGTATTTAATTATTCTTGAGACCTATCATCTAAATTTCTGATCATTTTTGTTAAGGTTGACCGAAGAAGTTTAAGATCTTTTTTAGAGATGCCCCGAGTAGCTACCTTATTAACGTCTTCAGCGAGGGGAACGAGTTGGTGCTCAAGCTTTTTTCCTTGTGTTGTTAGAAAGACATGCCTTTTTCTCTTGTTTGAGCCCAAATGTCGACGAATAATGTGGCCTCTGACTTCCATTTGGAGGACAATATTTGCTGTTGTAGGTTCCATTACTCCAGCTTTAGCACTCAACTCTCTTTGTGACATTCCATCTTGATGCCATAAAATTCTTAGTATGGCCCAATGACTAAATGGTACATCATAATCATTTAATTTTTTTTGGAGCGACCTAACCATAATATTAGTAACGCCTTTTATTACATGTGCAATTCTGTCATCAATGAGTAACTCATGCGAATTATTTTGAGTAATTATTGGGTGATCAGTCATTTTTCACTCTCCCAATTCACATTGATATTTTAAGAATACTTCTTTTTGTTTTTTTGAAGACTCTAATATGCCAAGGCAGGCTTCCAAGTTGGCAAGAGCCCAAGAGCATGTATGAATGGGGTCTTTTTTGTTTTCAATTGTACCGATTAATTCATCAATAACCTCTACGCGAGGAATTTTGGGAGCTTTTAAAACTCGCTTATAGTGTTTTTCATCACTATACACTAAAACTCCTGATGGAACTGGCCTTAAATCACCATTTTCGCATGATGCTATAATGCTTCCAAAATGCTGGTGTTGTTGAATTGAACTATTGCTCTTCAATAATGGTGAATAATTAATACCTCCATAATTTTTGCTAGCTTTAAATGCGCCCTCATTTATCTCACGAGTATTTACATTTAAATTTTTTCGAGCATTCATATGGCTTGTATTTTTTTGTGGCTGTCCAAATTCACTATGCCAGTCTTGGAATTCGTCACTATCAAAATGTGCATATCCGCTATATGTTGCAATCGCTGTTACACCATTATTGAAGGTGAGTATTGCGTTGTAGGCTCCCTCGGTATTTCTCTTGGTATCCCAAATACCAGTATTCGCCCTAATACTTTTTATAGTCCCCCCTCCAAGTAACCTTAAAATATCAATTTGATGTGCAGCTTGGCTATAAACAACTCCGCCGCCTTTTTTTGTTATCAGTTCATCCGGCCGACGCGGTCGATACATAAAATCTGTATAGTTTAAAGCACTCATCATTCGCAGAGGACCGAATTTTTGACTATTTATTAACTCATGCGTTAATTGGATTGGTAAATTGAAACTATGGCTGTGCCCCACAATCAATTGAGACTTTGAGGCGGCTATTAACTTAGTTATGGCAAGGGCGTCTTTGATTGTTAAAGACATCGGTTTTTCAAGTAAAATATGTTTATCAGCAGAAACGATTTTTTTTATCTGATTAATATGAAGTTCTGCTGGTGTGGCTAGATATATAATTTCTATTTTAGGGTTGTCTAAAATGCTATCCATATTATCTGAGACAATGCCTCCAAAATCATTTTGAAACTGTACCCTAGCTTCTAGACGTTTATCAATGCCTGCCATCAATTCAATCCGGGGGTCTTTTATAAAAGTTGGCAACATCACTGTGAACGCTCTCCCCATTCCAATAACGCCTAAACCATAAACTTTTGATGTTTTTATTTTCATTTTCTAATTCTAACTTTTTTAGTTTTCTGTGCCTAGACTTATCAACAATNATATTATAAACTTAGGTACCTAATTTTATAACAATGGAATTAAAAATAAAAGGTTTTAGTCACTTAGTTGAGTAAGGAATTCTGTAAGTGCTTACAAAAGAGCAAAATAATATTTTGACCCGTGTTGAAGGTGACGCACTTATGGGGCAACTGATGCGACGCCATTGGTTGCCTGCATGTTTATCAGATGAGGTCGCGTTACCAGACGGAACTCCCGTTAGATCTCGGTTGCTTGGTGAAGATATTGTAGTATTTCGTGATACTCACGGAAAGTTAGGTGCTTTAGCCGAACAGTGTCCGCATCGAAAAGCATCTTTGGCATTTGGCAGAAACGAGGAGTGCGGTTTAAGATGTCTTTATCATGGATGGAAATTTGCAGTTGATGGTACGGTAATGGATATGGCTTCCGAGCCTAACAGCGAACGGAAGATGACGACAATCAAACATAAAGCGTATCCAATTGAAGAAAGTGGGGGATTTATATGGGTTTATCTTGGTCCCGAAGAGAATATTACCGAATTTCAATCACCGGCATGGGCGCCATCGCCCGATGTCAAAACCAGTATCGTAAAAATCCAAGTAAAATGCAATTGGGCTCAGGTGCTTGAGGGGTCAATAGACTCTGCGCATAGCTCCAGTTTGCACTCCACAAACATGCCATCAGCAGAAGTGGAGGGTTCTACAGCGACCTCTGATGCTTGGCTACGCCCGTCCAAAGATAAGTCACCGAGACTAGAAATAGAAATGACAGATTACGGTTTTCATTATGCGGCTTTGCGTAAACCTATTAAAAATGAAGATGCAAACGTTTACGTTCGGACAACAGTTTTTATTGCCCCATTTACAGTCCTAATCCCCCCAAACAATCAGTATAAATTAGCTCAAATATTATTTCCAATCGATGATTATAATACAATGTTTTACTGGATTGCGTGGCATCCCGATACTTCGAAAGGTATTAATCAAGATGATTGGCGGAGATTTTGTGCTGCTGAAGTCGGAAAAGAGTTAAATGATGATTATCAAAAGAAGTTGGATCTCGGCAACTGGTATAATCAAGATAGAGACGCTATGAAAAAAGGCGATTTTACAGGTATAAAAGGGATACCTGCTCAAGATATGGCTATGTGGGAATCGATGGGACGGATTGCCGATAGAGGGAAAGAAATACTAGGATCAAGTGACCTCAGTATCGTAAAATTCAGGAACTTAATGATAAAAGCTGCCGAAGATTTTAATAATGGATTTCCAGCAATAGGCGCTGAAAAATCAATCATCCGACATACCCAGCTTTCATCATTTGAGGGAATAGTTCCAAAATCTGTTGATTGGAGAGGACTAAGAGATACAGATTAAATTTTTTTGAGGTGTTTCTAAACGTAAGACGTGTTAAATTGAGTTAATCAACCAAAGGGAGTTAAGAATGCAATATTTAAAATTAATAACTGGTGCTTTAGCGTTGGTGTCTGTAACAATTGGTTTGGGCACAACTACTTACGCCCAGACTTATAATACAACTTTGAGTGGAGCGAGTCCTGGTGGATTGTGGTCCAGAATAGGTGGAGGGATTGACGCGGCAATAGCCAAGGCTTATCCGGGCTCAACAGTGAGTTATCAAACCTCATCAGGTGGATTAGCTAATATTCCACTAGTTGCTGCGGGCAAGGTCCCTATGGGCCTTGCAACAGATGGTGAATTGAACGCAGCGGTCAAGGGATTGAAGCCTTACAAGAAAGGAATAGGTAACACGCGAGTTCTATTTCGAGTTTATACTCCTGCATCACGCTTCCAAATGGACTTTTTTGCTGTAACTAAATCTTTTGCAGATAAACATGGAATTAAAACTGTTCAGGACATAGTGAGTAAGAAATTACCAATTAGAATAGCTATTAACCGTCGAGGTAATATGGACGCTGATGTTGGTGAGGCTGCAATGAACCTTATGGGTATATCTCGAGCCAAAGTTGAGGGTTGGGGTGGACAAGTAATCCATGCTGCTTCTAAGGAAATCGTTTCTCTAGTTTCGGATAAGCGGTTAGATGTTGTGAATTTTGGTATCTCATATAATCACCCTCGTGTAAGAGAAATAGCAAAAAATTCTTCTCCAGTTTTACTGAGTTATGGCAAAGACGTTGCATCAAAGGTTGCCAAACAATTTGGAGGCGAGGTCTGTTATGTGAAGCCGGGTGAGTATAAATGGACACCAAATGGTGCAGCAAGTGTTTGTATGGGCGCGGTTGTTGTCGTAAATGCAAATATGGATGCTAAGCTTGCTTACAATCTAACGAAAGCAATGGTCGAACAAATTGAAACTTTTAAAAATAAGTCGCATCGTTTGATCAAAAAAACTGCTAGTCCAAAAGTATTGGCTCAAAAAGGTAATGCTCCGCATCATCCTGGTGCACTAAAATACTTTAAAGAAAAAGGTTTAGCTTACTAGAGATCAATTGCTCTATGGGGGAATACAGTGTTGCCTCTAACTGTGTTCTCCCTTAAGCCTTTATAATGAGACTGTCTAACCTAATAAGCATAAAAACCTGGTTCTCGGTCGGTGCTCGTCGGCGTCCCGAAGGAGTTTATGACTGGGTNTTTACACCCTTTGCAGTCGCCGTTGGCATTTGGGTTATAATGGCAGCTACTCTCATAATTATTTCTCCATGGACGCTATCAGTTATTTTTTTCTCAGGTATTATAGCCTTGGCATTTCTAACAACGGGACCATTTGAAAGCTCTAATATTTCAAAGCCTTCGGCCTTTGATATTTTTTTTGCTTTAATAAGTATTTCCGTCGGGATTTATTTTGCAATTCAGGCTCCAACAATCGTTGATCGCATTGTCTTACTCGATGAGCTTACCAAACTAGATATTTTTTTCGGAACTTTAGTTTTTTTTCTAACTCTTGAAATCACTCGCCGAACTACGGGATTAGGCTTAACATTTATCGTGATTTTTTTTGTTTTATACAATTTATTTGGTCATCACTTAAGTGGAGTGCTTCAACATGGCAAAATTGACTATCTTCATTTTCTTGAAATAACCGTTTTCACAACAGATGGAATTTTTGGGTTACCTATCCGAGTTGCAGCTACTTACGCATTTATGTTTGTAATGTTTGGAACTGTTCTTCATGCGTGCGGTGGCGGCGATTTTTTCTTTAAATTTGCAGCTGCAATTAGCGGGCGAAGCCCTGGTGGGCCAGCTAAAGTAGCCGTAATTTCATCAGGGATGTATGGCATGTTATCGGGTAGTCCAACCTCAGATGTTGTAACTACAGGTTCAATAACAATTCCCATTATGAAACGACTAGGATATCGCGGGTCCCACGCAGGAGCAATTGAAGTGGCATCATCAACGGGTGGAAGTTTCGTGCCCCCGGTTTTAGGAACAGCGGCTTTTCTTATGGTGGATTTTGCAGGTTTAGAATATCTGCAAATAGCAATTGCCGCGGTAATACCCTCGATACTTTATTATGTTTCGATTTATGCACAAGTACACTTTTCTTGTTTAAGACAAGGATTTGGTCGGTTAGATGATAAAATGATTCCATCGATGAAAGATACCCTCAAAGAGGGAGGACTTTTTATAGTACCTCTTGCCGTACTGACTANGGCCCTTATTTATGGTTTTACTCCAACAATGGTTGGTATAATGGGAACTATCGCTGTTTTAGCGATATCTGTCTTTAAAGCTCATACTCGAATTGGAATTATTGCTCTCGCAAAGGCTTTGAGCGAAACGTGTTATAGAATGGTACCTGTTGCTGGAGCATGCGCCGCAGCCGGACTTATCATTGGTGGTATGACTATGACTGGATTAGCTGGAAAATTTGCTCATCTTGTGAATGATTTAACGGGATCACTGCAATTTCCAACTCTCCTTGTTACAGCTTGTCTCACTGTTGTTTTGGGATTAGGAATGCCTACTCCAAGCGCATATATTCTGTCGGCAGCGTTAATGACACCAATTTTGACTGAAATTGGGGTGGCAACACTGCCCGCTCACATGTTCGTATTTTATTACGCAGTAATGTCCGCTCTGACGCCACCAGTGGCAGTTGCCGCGTACGCGGCATCTTCAATTGCCGAGGACAACCCCCTTTTAATTGCTGTAATTGCTGTAAAGTTTGCCTTGGCTGCTTTCATCGTGCCATTTGCATTTGTCTACGGTCCTGAACTCCTTTTTGAAGGACCTTGGCATATAATTTTAATATCGCTGATAACAGCTATTATCGGACTTATTCTTATTTCAGCGGCCTTGGAGGGGTTTTTAAAAACTCATTTGGTTATTTGGGAACGTGTCATTATCGGTGTTTCGGGGTTTGGCCTATTAATACCGAACCATTTTGCAGGGATCATATCTTTATTTTTAATAGGAACTTACTTCGTTGCTAAAAAATTAGCTCGTAGCAAAAAATAGCGATCGATTATAGGAATATTATAAATAAATATGATAGAGGGTGAATAATTGCGTTGTGAATAAAGTCTTGTATTTAAATCACTAGTGTTAGGTCTTTTTTGACTTGCTAGTTGAAGTAAAGTCTCCTTGGATCTAGAGCTAAAGTTATTATTCTCAATGCACACTAATTTTATATTTTTTTAATTACTTATAAATTTTATTAGTGCATTAGTTCAAAAGCGCTAACGTTGCACCTAACTAGACCGAACTTTCTTAAAGAATTAGACAGTCCTAAAATTAAATTTTGAGCTCCATAATCACCAATTTTTGGATTATAACTCGTGCGAAATAATTCAATTCTCGATCGTTCAATTTTTGCTGGTTTCTTTTAAACCGCAGTTAAAAGTAAACTAAATATTAATTTACATTAGGTGCAGCAAATTTTCCGGAACCCCTATGAGGCATCTTACCAAGTGCGAAGTTTTGCATGTGGCATGCCCGAGTTATTATAGTGGCTTTCCAGAAAATACTTCCAATCAGCGCAAATAGAGAAGCGATGCACACTATATAGCTCTCAGTATTTGGAATAAAAAACGCAATTCCAAATAATATTAATGGGATGATGTGGCCAAAGGTATATAGTTTAGGCGATAAGGATCCAATTATATTTCGGTCTATTGGACTAATCCCCCATTTTTTAGCGTTTCTTGCATATCTTCTCCATAAAAACGAATTGAAAAGTATAAGTATCATAGCAGATGGTGGTATAAAAGAAGTTAGTGATATTTCTGAATTCCATCCAAAATATAATACCGCCGATAAACAGATGCCTTCAAGGAGACCAGTAGCCACGAGCATTGAAGGCATTTGACTTACCCGCCACGTCGGGATCCCTTTGCCAGAGTGAAGTATGCGTCCTTGGCAGTAAAGAAATAGTCCAGCACCGATCGCAGCAGAAGAGAGTAGTAAAGGATTAGGTTCAAAAAAATACAGCCCTATTGAACTAAAAAAGATGCCGGCTGCATAAATTTCACGCGACATCCAGGAAGTCTGGGGGCGGAGAATTGCTAATGGCGCTCGAAGTTTACGGCCTATTTTGAGCCAAACACAAAAGAGCCCTACCGATAAAATAATACTTGATACTATATTAACGGTAGCTAAAAATTGAGTATCAACATTGCCTGAGACCCATAGTAAATAAGCTATGACCGCAGACCCTGAACCAATACCACCCATAATGAAATTCATGGCGGCTCTCATATCCCAAAAAGTTTGACGTTTCCCAACTAATGCGTGTTCAGTATCCAAAAGTGTTTCGTCGCTTAAGTCCATTGGATCTGAATTTCTAGCTGGAACTGCGGGTGTTTCAATCAGATATTTTATTTGAGGGTCATTCCCAAGTTCTTCATGCATTTGGAAATAGTCGCGAGTTGCCACTAATTCGGAAACATGGCTAGTGGGATCATTAAAATCACCAAATTTAATTGCTTGCGAAATACAGGAAGACGCACACGCTGGGGTCGCAAGTGGGTCCTCTCCAGGATTTAAGCCCGCTTCAAGGCCTTCATCAACGCGGTCAATACAAAAAGTACACTTTTGTGCTACTCCAATTCGTTCATCATGAGCAACTTTNGTCTCTTGAGGTGTTGTGACTCCGAAATAGGTTGGTTTATCATGAACTATAGTTCGGGCTTGATATGGACATGCAACCGCACACGAGGCGCAACCAATACATAAATCATAATCCATTGTGATTAAACCATCATCTCGTTGTTTCGTTGCGCCTGTGGGGCAGACTGGGACGCATGATGGTTCTGCACAGTGTTGGCACCCTGTGACTAAGAAAAGTCTTTCCACGTCTGGATATTCTCCAACTTCAACATCGAGGACCTTTCGCCATTGAACTCCTGGAACCGTATCATTTGCATGTTTGCAAGCTACAGTGCAGGTTTGGCAACCAACGCATCTATTAACATCTATTGTCATGCCCCATCTTTTTTGACTTGTCTCGTTCATAGGTTGGTACCGCTTTGAATTCTTTGGTCTGTTCTTTTGGGACCGTTTGTTTTTGTTATTTTTACTCTCGCTAAATCTGACCCACTACCAGTTGAGTCAGTTAAGGATAAAGATAGAGATGTTAAGGAATTTAAACTTGGTAATTTTAGATCCTTAGCGAATGGTGTTTTCCAGTGATCAAATTGCCCAATCATAACGACGGTGTCAGGCCTAACGCCTTCTCTAAGTACGGCAAAGCCAGAGGTAAAACCTGCTATCGATTCAATCTTGATTGGATCGCCTTCACTTATTCCGAGTTTTCTTGCTTCGCCGCGATTTATTAAAACTCCCTTATGACCTGTTACATTCTGAGCCACTTCATTTATCATTGGAATACCTGCATTTAGTCCCCAAGAGTATTGCATGCTTCTAGATGTAACGGCCCAGAACGGATAGTTATCCGGGTTTCCGCCTTCCTCTCTAACATGATCTAGCCAGATGTCGGGGAACGACTCATAGGTTGGAAGCGCTTCATATTCCTCGAGCTGCTTATCCCACCATTCAATGCCAGTTTCATGAAGTCGGCGAGCTAATTGCGTTCCATGACGTAAAATTCTCTCTTGGTATGGTAATTCAAAGCGAATTTTATTTTTCTTCATATGAGGATATAAATACCAATTTTTTGTCGAATATTTTTTTAACATATATCCATTTTCTTTAAACCAATTAAGGTCATGGACCTCGTCACCATTTGATAATTTATGACTCGCTGCTTTAGCAGTTGCATTCCAAATATCTTCATTCGAGTGTTTTCTGTCTTCGTTTAGTCCATAATCGAACTCATCGGTGATGAGTTTTTGTCCGCCAGCGCCTCTATTTATTGCAGCATTATATTTCTCTAATAATCCAGAACGTGCCGCAAGCTCTGTAGCAATATCTGTCATATCCATATAATCTACAGTTTTATCGCATGCTGGTTGACGTATTGCCCATCCTTCATGACCCCATAGTTGCTCAACAAACTTGGCACTTCCGATTTGAATGAGTTGGGTGCTTTCTAGGTCAGTTGCTTCTGGGAGTAGAATATCGGCAAAGTGGTTTGTTTCATCCATGGTATATGCAAATGCGCAAATAAATGGAAACTCAGCTACTCTATCCGCAACTTCTGGAGCATTCCAAGAAGAAATGGCAGGATTCGTGCGATAGCAAAACCATATATCTGGCTTTGTAGGAGTGGGCCAATTACTCGGGGCTTTCTTCTGGAAAAGCCATGGAAGGTGTGCTGGACCGAGAGCTGGTGACCAAGCAGAATTAGCAGCAAGTGGAACAAGCGTTTTAAATGCATTTCGAATGCTTGGATCTTTTTCCCAGTCAGTTTTAGTAGTCTCATTAAAAGGATATTCCATAAATCCATCTGGGCCCCTGACGGCAGATTTTTGCCTGCTATCCGCGGGACGGTTAAGCTTAACATTTGATCCAACGTTACCACCTGGAACTTCGAGAGCGCCAACTAGCGTTAATAGCATGGTTCTTGCCCAGCAACAATTATAGCCGCCCCAGCCATTATTTACAGTCTTACCGAGTAATATGGCGACAGGACGATAGGGCATTTTCTCTCCCTCGACCTCAATCGTTTGGCCTATACATGCATTTTCCACAAATTCATCAGCAACCTTTCGTATTGTCGCCGCTGGCACATCACTATGCTTTTCAGCCCACTCAGGGGTATATTCTTTCATGTGATCAACAAATTGTTGGAAGGATGTTTTAACCCTAATTTCTTTATGAACCCATCGATCTTCATCCGAACCTATCTCAATACCCGAAACTATATATTCGCCCTCCATTCCAGGGTTATTTATTTCTTCATCAAATGGTCGAGATTCTTTTTTATCGAGATCAAATATAAGCGGTTTTTCGGTATCTGGATCACGCATCCAAAAACCATTGGGACCAATTAAATATGGAGAATTTGAGTCTTGCTCTAATCGCTCCACATCGCAAATATTTCGCCAGTTTTGTTCAATTACGATTCGGTGTATTACACCATACAAAAATGCGGCATCTGTTTTGGGTTTAATTGGGATCCATTCTGCGGCAACACCGCCCGTTACAGATTGATGTGGTTCAACCTGAACTCGTTTCATTCCTCTAACGCGGGCGTCCGCATGACGCCAAATACCAGCAACTCCAGCTGCTGCGTCTCCATTGTGGCCGCAAGACAAAATATAATTTACGTGAGGACTATCAACTGCGACAATAAAGGCACGATGCCATAGTTCGCCATACAGGTGCTCAGAATGATAACATTTTACCCCTTGCCCTGCCCCAAAACCCATATCCACTTTACCAATTGCCGCTAATAAAGCAGGGAATGTACCCATATACTGCGTCGGGGTTCCCCCACCACCAAAACTTGCGGCAATTCTGGGATAACCTGACTTATCTAAAGGATTGTCTAGGAGTATACCCTTCATTTTATTAGCGACTGTGTTTAGAGCTTCTTCCCAGGTGATAGGAACAAATCCCGGATCTTCATTCCGTCCTTTTTTTGGGTTTGTTCTCTTCATAGGAGATTTGATTCTATGCGGGTTATACGTTTTTTGTATTAGTCCAAATGCCTTTACGCAGACACGCCCGCCTCCTGGGTGTTCATCTTGTATATCATAATTTGATTCAAGGCGTGTCGCTATCCCATCCTCTACTTCTACTTTCATAAGGTCTGGACCCGCTACACATTGGTAGCAGAATGTAGCAACAGATTTTTTGTTTGAATTGTTATCTGTCAATGCCATCGATTTAATATACCTCTATTTTAGCGCCTCAATTTTATGCCGTTTTGCCTCAAGGCGTTCGAATGTTTTTTCTTTATCTACAATGAAACGATTGTGAACACCTTTCCCAACATCTTCCAAGGAATCTTTTACTAATGCAATTAGCTTAATTGCACGACCGTTAATCTCTTCAACAGTCAGTGTTATGTCTACGCTATCTTTCTCAACCGTTGCAGCCATGTGATCTATAGAAACATGCGTTCCTACAGTATCCTCACTATCGTCCAGATGTTCTAGAAGCCAATTTCTCGCNATATATTCAATATCTAGTATCATTGATGGTGTTCCATAAACACGCCCTTCATCACCCATAAAAGCGATCGTACGTTCTCTATCTACTAGAATGTTAGTGGTTTTTGAAATGCCTACAACTAAACTATTCTTCACAATTCTCTCCTTATTCGTATCATCTGAGTTTAACAAATTTTAAATATTGATCAATAAACGTTGTCACGTAATATTGGTTAGGTAAATACTGAAGTTTAAATAAAACTTATATTTTGGAAAAAAATATGAATCGTGTTGATACGGATGTAATAATTGTTGGTGGTGGTCCGTGTGGTTTAATGTTAGCTAATGAGTTGGGGCAACGTGGTATCTCGGTTATTGTTTTTAATGAAAGAGAGGGAACATCGCCGTTACCGCAAGCAAATGCGACTCAAGCGCGGACAATGGAACATTTTCGAAGGCTTGGGTTCGCGTCTGAAATCAGAAAGAGAGGGCTTCCGCCTGATTACCCAACAGATATAACTTATTTCACGCGATACACGAAGCACGAGTTAGCCAGGTTTGCCCTACCGTCTTCGAAGAATGCTGAAGAGGCTATACAAAAAATGAGAGGGTCCTGGAGTGCAGCGGAACTTCCTCATAGAATATCACAAATGTTTGTGGAAGAGGTGCTATACGAACAAGCTCTTAGAATACCATCCGTTGAATTAAAATTTGGTAAGCGAGTGAATCAAATTTTGGATGACGGAAATCTATGTAAGGCGATAATCGGCGCTGATGGGCAAGAAGAAAATTTTATATCTAAATATTTAGTTGGATGTGACGGGCCGCGTAGTTTGGTNCGAAAGTATTTAAATATTGAACTTATCGGCGAGTCCGGTGAAGCCAGAGATTTTATGGGTGGGCGTATGCACGCTATTTATTTCCAAAGTGACGATTTGTATCAGAGATTAAATGCAAGGGAAGCATGGATGTACTGGGCATTTAATGGAGATCGCCGAAGCTTTATGGCTGCGATTGATGGAAAATCCAAGTTTGTTTTTCACACCCAATTAAAACCAGAAGAGGAAAAAGTTGAGATAAGTGATGCAAAAGCGCGTTCAATGTTTTTTGAAGCCTTTGGTGATAAGATTGATATAAAGATTATTTCCCGCTTGTCTTGGACCGCTGGTTTAACACTTGTTGCTAACTCATTTAATAAAGGTCGGATTTTTATTGCTGGGGATGCGGCCCATCTTTTTACTCCTACAGGTGGTTTAGGTTATAANACGGGTATTGAAGACGCAGTTAACTTGGGATGGAAATTAGCAGCTGTTTTGAAAGGTTGGGGACAAAACAAGCTGTTGGATAGTTATAATACAGAACGACATCAAAGTGCTCTTAGAAATACTTCGTTTGCGCGACAGTTTGCTGACTCTATAGGAAAATACAAGGCCTCGGATAACCTTGAAGATGAAACTGTAATTGGCAAAGAAGCCCGAAAAAAAGCGGGTGATTACCTCTCATCTCATGCGAGAGCAGAGTTTAATATACCAGGAATTACTTTCGGTTANAGGTATGACGGGTCATCGGTTTTATCAGTTGTAAATGAAGTACCTCCNCCTGATAAAGCAAATGAGTACNAACCCTCAGGTNTNCCNGGCGGCAGNGCNCCNCACTTTTGGATTGATAAAAATCTATCTATTTATGATAAATTTGGTTTTGACTTTACTTTGATATGCTTTCGGGTTTATCTTGATATTGAGGCAGTTCGTTCTTTGGCTATAAAGCGTAGCCTCCCTATCAAAATATTAGAATTATATAATGAGGAAATAAGAGCGACTTATGGTGCTAGCTTTGTCTTAATTCGTCCTGATCAAATTATTTGTTGGAGGGGAGAAAATTTTAGTAATTTTGAGAGTATAATATCTACCGTAACAGGCAGAAAATAGTTTTCTTGTTGAATTGTAATTTGTGATTTGGATAGAAATATATTTTACTAGTTCAAGCTCTATTTTTTTCATTAGTAGCTTCTCAATTTCGGCACACAAATTTCCCCCCTTAAACAAAGATATAGTGGTATAAAAACCCAATAATGGCGCTAATTAATAAAGTTGGGATCATACCCTTTTTGAACAAAAGACTTGAAATTAATGCCCCTAATGTGATTGCTAAAGATGCATAGTCAATGGTAGTCCAAACAGGCATCCAGATATGAATAAACCCGATGAATACTTCGTTAACCGTTTTAAATACTACATGTAGAGAAAACCAAACAGCTAAGTTTAATATTACGCCTACAACAGCAGCCGTGATAGCTGAGAGTGCCGCTGCTAATAATTTGTTATTACGCAGCTTTTCAATATAAGGCCCCCCTAAAAAAATCCACAGAAAACATGGAGCAAAGGTGACCCACGTGGTTACCATTGATCCCAAAATTCCAGCGGTGACTGGATCGAGTTCACCGGGGTTTCGATATGCTCCCATGAATCCTACGAATTGAACTACCATTATCAGTGGCCCAGGTGTCGTTTCCGCCATCCCTAATCCATTTAGCATTTCTCCGGGGCTAAGCCATTGATAATTGTATACGGCTTGCTGAGCGACATAGGCCAAAACAGCGTATGCGCCCCCAAAGGTCACGACAGCTATCTTACTAAAAAATAATCCTTCTTGAACAAGTACATTTGTTGTGCCCAATGTAAAAACCATGAAAAATATCGGTCCAAACCAGATGGTAAGCCAAACTATACAGACCTTAGTGGATTTTAGATATGATGGCTCTGTATGATCGGACATATTATTGGCCAGCTTTCTATCGATTATCGCTGAATTCTTGTCAGGCACTACTTGTTCAGAAATATCGTTACTCTTAAAAATGGGGTTATATTTTATTTTTTCTCCAATTACGCCGATGATTGCTGCTACGATAATTAGAATTGGGAAAGGAACAGATAAGAAAAATATTCCTACAAAGGCACCGCCAGCGATTATAAACATGGCTTTGCTTTTTAACGCATGGTTACCTATTTTTATAATTGCTTCGATTACGATAGCTAATACAGCTGCTTTGATACCAAAAAATAAAGCATTTATAAGTTTTAATTCCTGAAATTCAGCATAGAGAATACTTAATATTAAAATTATAATAGCGCCGGGAATAATAAATAATAGTCCTGCTATTAGGCCGCCGAGTGTTTTATGCAAAAGCCAGCCAATGTATGTTGCTAGTTGCTGCGCCTCCGGGCCGGGAAGTAACATGCAATAATTTAAAGCGTGTAAAAACCTTTTTTCGCTAATCCATTTTTTTTCTTCAACTAAAAATTTATGCATAATTGAGATTTGACCCGCAGGACCCCCGAAGCTGAGTAAGCTAATTTTTAGCCAAATCTTGAATGCTTCAAATATCGAGAGAGTTTCTTTTTTATTTTTATTCATTCCGTGATCATCCCATCAAAATAACTGGAGTATATTAATCATTCTCAAATTATTAGTTTTAAAGAGTTTGATTTATTATTCTTCAAAACACTCTCTCGTAGGATTATTTTTGCATTTCTATTAATCAAGTTTGTTAGGCCTGCACTTTATAATCAGTCTAAGTTTTTTTTAGTTAGCTTGACCTAAATCCAATTTTAAAAGTAGTTTGTAAATTTTGCTACTTTTTATATTTAATATTAATATTCTACGTCCAAATAAAATTAGTTAAAGCAAGTAATATTGTTAGAGTGTTTAAGGTAATCAGGAAGGATACATCAAATGAATATTAAAGATCGAATCAACTATAGCGCAATCGTTGACCGCAAACCTCTAGAACTACCCGGAGATGGCAAAGTTATTGTGTGGCCCGTTGTCAATTTAGAGGAATGGCCGCCAGAATTACCACTGCCTCGCCGCGTTTTAACACCTCCGGGAGAGGGCGGACATGTTCCAGATATTCCGAATTGGTGTTGGTCTGAATACGGGATGAGAATAGGCGTTTGGAGATTAATGGAAGCGCTGGCTGAATTTAATGTAACACCCACAGTTTCGATGAATGGAACAGTCCCAAAAGCCTATCCGCGTGTCGCTGAAGCGGCTTTAGAAGCGGGCTGGGAGTTTATGGGGCATAGCTATATTCAAAAGCCAATGTATGAAGTAGAGGATGAAGCTGAGGCAATTTCTAGAACAATGGAAACCATGAGGGAGTTTTGCGGGTATAAACCTCGTGGGTGGATGGGACCTGGCCTTACACAAACTGAAAAGACNCCGGAATTACTTGTCGAGGCAGGGTTTGAATATACAGCGGACTGGATTTTAGATGATCAGCCATGTGAGGTGAATACGCAAAACGGAAAACTTTATTCCATACCTTATACCACTGAACTTAATGATATTCCAATTATGTTGTCGCAAAATCATGTGTCTTCTACTTTATATGACCGAACTGTGGATTATTTTGAGACACTGCTCAGGGAGGGGGAACAGAATGTTCGTATTATGTGTATCGCAGTGCACCCATATATTCATGGTGTTCCGCACCGAATTAAGTATTTTAGGCAGATATTTAGAGAGTTGTCTGATAACCCATCAGTTGTATTTATGACAGGTTCCGAAATTCTGGATTGGTATTTAGGACAGAACTCTAATC
Source organism: Rhodospirillaceae bacterium TMED23 (assembly GCA_002168115.1). Lineage (GTDB taxonomy): Bacteria > Pseudomonadota > Alphaproteobacteria > Rhodospirillales > UBA2165 > TMED23. The sequence continues at coordinate 66,351 of NHCC01000006.1, forward strand.
AAGGAAACTAGTGACTTCTTTGTTTTTATGTTTATTTNTCTGGCTGATATAACGTTTGTTTCTAAACTAAGACTAACTAATTATAATTACAAAGTGATGAAATGTATATTTAGAGATATAACCTGACAACTTGNGAAACTGTTATTGTTTTATCTTTGAAAAATCANTAGGTACGTTGGTCTTGGCATGTGTTCCCATCTAATTTCTGAGTGTGTTAGAATTTTTTATTTAATCTAATAATTTGTTTCTATAAAGTGTTGCTTATTTGTTAAAAAATGGCTTAAACCTGAACGTGGAGGGGAAGCAGTCCCGGTGGGCTGGCTAGTCTTCAAAACTAGTGAAGGGCGTAAGACGTTCTTAGTGGGTTCGACTCCCACTCTCTTCCGCCAACTTTTATAGAGTTGCTCTTCAAAGAGCGAGACATGCGCCTAATATAGAAAAAAAAGGGGAAGTTGTTATGTTAAATAGTAATATTATGGTGCCACATCCTGATGGTGGAATTCCTGGATTCTTGTCTCAACCCGAGACTGGCTCCAGTACTGGAGTTATTTTAGTGAGTGCTATTTTTGGCGTTGATGAAGATACAAAAAAAATGTGTAGCGATCTCGCCAGCCAGGGTTTTCCAGCACTTGCCCTAAATATGTTTTGGGAGGATGAACAGGACGCAGGTGTTCTTGCAGTTGAAGAAATAGGGCGAGCCTCAGCACGTTCGAAAAGAATTGATCGTGATCGGTGTAATGAGTATGTGAAACTAGCAATTGAAAATTTAAAATCACAACCCACTTGTAGCGGTAAGATAGTGTTATTTGGTTTCTGTTTTGGGGGGCCTTTTGTAATTCAGGCTGGTGTTGATGCCCTTATTGACGGNGGAGTTGTTTTTCATGGATCCTATGTTGAAAAATTTCTCTCGGGGTTTCAAAGTATATCTTGTCCATTGGAGTTTCATTACGGCGATAATGATAAGACCGCTCCTATGGAATCTGTAAATATTGTTAAAGCGGCCTGTGACTCCAAGAAGAATGCTTCATTATATATTTATTCGGATGGAGAACATGGATATATGTTTCCAAATAGGGGATCTATGTACCAAAAGAAGGCCGCAGAGTTGTCATGGAGTAGGGCAATCGATTTTTTAAAAACATTATAGTTTGGTTTCTTTTCTATCAGGAAATTTATAATCATATTGAAATAAGTTTAGTGATATTATCTGAGTAGGAAAATATTTTGGATCCATTAACACAAGGCCTGGTAGCCACAACTCTGCCTCAATCTTTAGTAAAAAAGACCAATATTGGGGTTGCGAGTGCATGCGGTTTTTTTGCTGGTTTGGCTCCTGATATTGATGTTTTTATAAGATCTTCAGAAGATCCGCTATTATTTCTCGAATATCACCGGCAATTTACTCATTCGCTCATATTTATACCTTTGGGAGGTTTTATTTGTGCTTTTCTTTTGTATTACCTTACCCGTAGATGGATTAACTTAACATTCAAACAGGCATTAATATTCTGCACGATTGGATACTCAACCCATGCATTGCTGGACGCATGCACAACATATGGTACAATGCTTTTCTGGCCTTTTAGCGACGAGAGAATCGCATGGAATACAATTTCAATAATTGATCCATTATTTACGCTACCTATTTTAACTCTCGTCGTCTTTTCAATAATTAAGAAAAATCAAAAATACGCTCATATTGCATTGATATGGATATTTGGATACATGGCTTTGGGTTTTATACAAAGGGAAAATGCAATTGATTTGGGTCGCTTGCTTGCTGAGGGTAGGGGGCATAATATTATTAGAATTGATGCAAAGCCAAGTTTTGCAAATATTCTGGTCTGGAAAATTGTTTATGAGACTAAAGAGAAATTCTATGTTGATGCTGTTAGAGCAGGAATATCTCCTAAAATATTTGAGGGAAACTCTCTTTTGAAGCTTGATGTGAAGCGAGATTTTGCTTGGCTTGATCCTAAATCCCAACAAGCGAAGGACATAAAACGTTTTAGTTGGTTTAGTAATGGTTACGTCGCTGTCGATCCAGTGCAATTAAACAGTATTATCGATGTTAGATTCTCAACTGTACCGAATGAAATTAAAGCGCTTTGGGCGATTAAGCTAAGCAAGAATTATACTTCAAAGTCTCATGTTATTTATGAGACCAGCCGTGGTAATATTAGATTAAGTTTCAAGAAACTTTATAAAATGTTATTTTTTTAGAATAATAGGTAATATTTGATGCTGAATTTACTATATTAATTCTAATTTTAATATGTAGAAATTCAATAGTAATAGAAAAAAATTATCGCTCTCTAAATGCGGTTTCTCCAGCATTTAAAAAAGGATCTAAAAGATATTCTAGTACCGTTCTCTGTCCAGTATGAATGCCAGCCATAACTTGCATGCCAGGAAATAGGTCATATCTATTATTGCCTCTTCTAAAGTGATTTCTAACGGTTTCAATTCTTACTTTGTAGTAAGGTTGACCATCTGCACCAATTATAGTGTCTGGGCTAACTCTAAGTACAGTTCCGTCTAGATTATCAAAACGCATTGAATCTGATGAAGCTAGTGTAATACGGGCTGGCTGCTTAGCACGAACATAGCCAATATCTTGAGGTTTGAGCTTTGCCTCGATGATTAATCGATCTCCCTCCGGTACAATATCAATAACTGGATCGCCTGCTCTTACAACGCCCCCNATGGTCACTACGTGTAAAGTCTTTACCACACCATCAACTGGCGATCGTAGAATTTTTCTATCTAAATTATCCTCAAATTTAGATAAACGCGGAGCAAATTCATCTAATTGACGTCTTGCTAAGTCAAGTTTTGTTCGAGCATCTTCAGAAAATCTACTTCTAATCCTATCCTTGTCTGCAGAAGCTTGTCTGAGGGCAGATTTTGCTCTTCTTAAGGCAACGCTATTTTCTTTAATAGCTCCACTTAATTGGTTAGCTTCTTTTAACAAATCTATATGTTTATATTGGTTTGTTAATTGATCTTTGAGTAATTCCTCGCTAATTTTAATTTGCCTTTCTTGTAACTCAAGTGAAGCCTTAAGGTTTCTAATTCTTGCAGTTGTCTCTTCAATATCTTGTTGGCGTTGGGCTATTAGCGCTTTTTGTCCCTCGAATTCATCATTGAGGCTATTCTGTCGGCTATTGAATAATTGAAGCGCTTCTTCAATTAATTTAGGGTGTTTTTTAATAAGGTTGATCGAAAATTTGGGTTTGGAAATATTATTTGCTGCCGCATCATGCAGGGCAATTTCAATTTTGAGGCTGGTTATTCTATTTTTAAGCTCACCCACGTCTGCCCCTGATGCCGTAGACTCTAAAGTAATCAGAGATTGGCCTGCCTTGACCCTCTGCCCTTCTCTAACTTGTATTTCACGAATAATACCACCTTCTAAATGTTGGATTGTTTTGACCTGAGAGGAAGGAACAACTTCACCCTCTGCAACGCTTACAATCGCTAGTGTGCTTTTCCATGCCCAAATACCGAAAGCGATGCATGCAATAATACAAATAAGTAAGAATAAATGCGAGGAGACGCGCTCTTCTCGTTGGTTTTTAGAGAGACTTAACAAATCATTTTTCATTAGTTTTCCCCTCCAGAATCTTATTGCTAGCAGTTATCTTAGGGATCGGCTTTGAGTTCAAATTAATGTAAATATTTGCCTGATTAATGATTTTAGGATCATGACTTGTCATAATCACTGTATGTCCTTGTTTGTGAAGATTGGTAAGTATCATAGAAATGACTTGGCTTCCTTCTTTGTCCATGCCCTCGGTAGGTTCGTCAAGAACCATAAGTTTGCCTCCAGTTACCAGTCCCCTAGCAAGTGCAAGACGACGACGAATTCCAACAGCAAGTTTACGGCCATTGTCAATCACATTTGTTAAAAGTCCATCTGGAGTCTCATCTAAAAACTCCTTAAGCCCAGTCATGTTCAATATTTCATTGAGTTGAGCAAGGTCGATATTAGTGTTGTTTATGGTTAAATTATCTTGAAAAGTACCATTTATGAATCCAGGTTCTTGGGGCAGATAGATAATTTGTTTTCGCCACCATTCAGGGTGTACTTGGCGAAGGTCTAATCCATCAGCAAGTATTTGTCCTCGATCAGGCTCAATTAATCCTACGATCATCCTCGAGAGAGTCGTTTTCCCTGAACCATTTTTCCCGCTTATTACACATATTGAACCAGCTGGTATTATAACTGAAAGGCTTTCAAAAAGTGGCCCAGTTGTTTCTGGATACATGAAGCTGAGATCTCTTAGTTCTAAGGACCCCGAGTAATCGCGTTTTGCTGAGCCAGTCTCTGCCTCTCTTGGTAATTTTAAAAACTCATTTAAACGGCTCAAAGATTGATTTGCTTTAAGAAATGTCTCTCCCATTTGAGAAAATTTTGTAATCGGCTGAAGCGCGCGAGCAGCTAAAATATTTGCTCCAATAAGAGCTCCAACGTCCAGCTTCCCTTGGACGACTAAGATCGCACCAACACCTATAGTAGAAATGCTCAATAATCCAACTATACTGTTCGATAGAGAAGCAAGGAGCCCTTGTCTATTAATTATTTTTCGGAATAGAGTTTGGGCGAGTTTAAATTTTGATTGCCATGATTGAGTAAGAGCATCTGCTGCATTAAAAACTCGAACCGTGTCACTTTCCTGAATTGCTGTTGATGTTATTATATTTGCTCTTAAAGCTGCATCTGAGAGTGCCCGACTTGGNGTTCTNATCGCAGTTGTTAATATTAGTCCGATTATAAATGAAATTATAATAAATATACTCGCGATGACCCCAAGTTCTGGAGATAGAAGGTAAAGTACAGCTAAAAACAAAACCGCGAAAGGCAGATCTAGGATGGTTGATATGTTTGAGGCAGAATATGCATTACGAATATGGTCCACACCCTGCAGAACTTGCCTTTGTTGACCTGGGGGCATTTTGTCTAAGGCGCCTGACTTTATTCTTGTAAGTGCGCCAAAACTAATTTTTGCGATTTGCTCGTCGGGCTTGATGCTAATTCCCTTGGCAAGGCTATGGCGAACTTGCCGAAAAGAGAACTCAATAAATACGGCTATAATAGCACCCATTGAGAGTGTCATTAGAGTTGAATCTACCCCATTAGCAACATAACGGTTAAGAACTTGAATAACGTATATTGGTGCAGCTAGTGCCAATAAATTCGCAAAAAGAGATGCGCCAACCAGCTCTAAACTTAAAAGGGGTCTTCCCATCAATCGTCGAAAAAGTTCTCTCATTTTATCGCCAAAATTGTATTAATGTATTTGGAATATATAAAAGTTTAACGGTATAACACCGATACGTTAAATACTGAAAGTAACATCATCCAATAAAACTGCACTTTGGTCGTTTGAAGTATCATTGAAATTAGGCTCTTCAATTGCAATGTCATCAATGGACAAATTATTATCTTGATTAGTAAGAGCTTCCGAGGGCTGAGAGTTGACTTCTTCTTGAGCCTCGGTAAACTCATTTATTTCACCAGATAGAGAATTTTGACTCAAGTAAGGTACAGTGTCGTTGCTATTTAAAACGACTAATTTTTGAGTTTCTAGATTATCAATTAAACTGCTTAAATTGAGATTAATCGTACTTTTAGCTTCAATATTATTAATGCCAAGAAAATTATCAGAGTTACTTTCTTTAGAATTCTCATGTTTAAAGAAAATAAATTCCTCAGGAAATAGTTTTATTTCTCCAAAAGGCTCTGCTTGACCAAAGGGACCCTCAAAATTATCAAAAGGATTATTATTTTGTTCAAACGGTCTGCCACTGCCAAAGGTCTCTAATTTTGATTCTTTGTTAACACTCAGTTGAGCTGCACTGTGATTAGTAACACTTATAATTATTCGTTCCATCTGATCGGTGATTAGTATAGTTTCTTCGCTACTAATTTTACCAAAATCTCCCGTTGGCGGAACCTCCTCTTCTTCAGGCTCGCGAGGCATTTCATAATTNTTTATTGGCGCTTTTTTATCTTCTCTTGGTTCCCTCTTAGGAGAGATTATATTGTCCTTTTGTTGAATACTTGGTGGTTCATTTTGTTGATCTGGTTCAGTTGGTTTTGGTTTGTCCTCTTTTGAAGTAGGGGCTGGTTCTTCATTTCCCTCTTCTTCTCTGCCTGGGCGATTACCTTCTGCGTCTCTGGGAAGTGGCTGATCTGGCAAGCTTTTAAGTGCGGTGCTGTATTTTTCTGTAATTGTTTTTATAGGCAAAATAACTGGAGGTTTTGGAGGGGCAAAAGAGCTTGTTACTTCTGTTGTTGCACCAGGCTCTGTTAAAAATACTGTCCCNGCTTCCGTCGCCACTGATAATTCACCAACAGATCCATCCGCATCCGGCAATAGGGAAATACTATTTGTTTCACCTTCTGCGGCCGCAGTTCCAACGAGTTTAGTCCCCCGAATACCAATCGTTGCTACGGGTGTTTTCAATACCATTGAATCTGGTCCCGTTTTTGCGATTTGACCTGATACAAACGAAAAAACGCCTTGAACTACGTTTATTGATGCATTCCCCTCTTGAGAGGTTTGGTCGAATGTTACATCATCCATTACCATGCGACCGTTAGAGTCGAGTGATAAAACACTATCATCTTCAAGAAGAATACCAATTACTCCCTCGGGACCCGTTTCTAAAATATCACCTGAGAAGATCTTCGATCCGGCTTTTAGCGTAACTTGTTTGCCGTCCGCGCGAGTTGCAGTCGCGGTACCATCAATATTTTCTATTTGGCCGATAGATTTTACACTTGCCTGAGCAATCTGCTGGTTTTCANTCGCTTGAGCATACTGCGNAGGAGTAATAGGGCCAGCTAATTTACTGGCTAATTGACCTGAAATAACAGCGCCATTCNCTGTATGAAGATCAGAAAGTTTTTCAAAGTTAAAATAATCAACGATAAGTGTTTCCTGCCCATCTTTGCCTTTTAAAAACAGGTCAGTACCTTGACGAATGAAGTCTGCCCCGAGAAGCCATGAGCCATCTAAGGTAATATAATCAAAACCTTTAACCTCAATCATATCCGTTTGCTTACTACTTAATGTTAGCATTTTCATAGCATATATTCCAAGAGTGTATCTTATCACTATAATACTAACAATATTTTGTAAACTAAATTTAAGATTTGTTCAAACCTCTGAAAATATTAGTTTAACTAAGTCAGAACTCTCTCCTGATTTACAGTGTTTTTAGAATTCTTGTATTATATAATGATTTATAAGCGTTAACGGGGAAGCTTAGATACTTTATTTCATCGAGCCCATTTTAAGGGTTAGATTTTAATATACGGGCTGCACGTATTAGCGGTAATGAAATTATCGTGGTAATTACTTTAATTAAACAGTTGGATCAAAAAAAGTTATATCATTAATGACCACATTATCATTGTCCATGTCAGCAACTACAGTTGCGGCTTGGCCATNATGGCCATCTGGATCGTAATATAAATCCTTACCAGTGGTATCAAAGAAAAATCTTGTTGTTGCATTTTCTGCTGCCGTGAGGCCTGCACCGCTCTCGAAGGCCTCACCTTTTAATTTCCCATTTAAACTATCTTGTTCGCCTAAAAAGATGCCTCTATCAAATTGGAATATATCCTTGCCACTTGTGAAACCGGTAATGTTATCACCTAATTCCTCCTCATTTGTATAGATAATTTTATAGCGTTGGGATGCTTCAACATTTACTGTTATAGAATCTCCAGCAGCATTCTTGCCAGTTTGAGTTCCATTGGCATCACTAAGATTTAATGTNTCTGAACCAATTCCCCCCTGGATCTTTACTTCAGTTGATTCGTTGCGAACAAAAATATTCAGCGTATCATTGCCAGAACCACCAACAATATTTTCAACATCTAGAAAGTTGAAAGTGTTGTTTCCACTTGCTGTTATTGTAACTTTATCTTGTCCAGCTTTTAGGTCTAACTCTGTATTATTACTGGATGATAATGTCAAAATATCGTCATTATCGTTACCGAGAATAGACTCTACATTGGTAATAGTAGCTGTATTTTGAAAGTTGGCGAGATTAAGTTGGTCAGTCCCATTTTCTAAATCCACCGTGCTACCTGGTGGGAGGCTAGAGGTTAAGCTGAGAATTTCATTCGTTGCATTGGGATCTGCCACAATAATCCTTGCTGAACTTGCCTCATTTCCGTTGTTATCATTGTTATTATTATTTTGTGGGTCATTATTTTCCGTTGGTTCGAATTCATTAAAATTAACCGGATCAAATATTCCGATAGGGGGTCCTAGATTATTAAAAATTATTCCAATTTCACCAAAGTTTTGTCCAAAATTATCTGTAGTGTTCTCTGACCCAAATAAAGTTTCACCCGTTCCCGCAAAATTCCCAAAAATAGGGCGACTATTTTCAAACTGACCACTTGGTCCACTTCCAATTTCACCACCGGGTCCGCCACCAAGTCCACCACCGGGTCCACCACCAAGTCCACCACCGGGTCCCCCCTGAAACTCTCCACCGGGTCCACCACCAAGTTCACCACCGGGTCCNCCNNNAANNTCNCCACCGGGTCCNCCNNNAANNTCNCCACCGGGTCCNCCNGGAAACTCTCCACCGGGCCCTTCGGCAAACTCTCCACCGGGTCCCCCCGGAAACTCTCCACCGGGCCCTTCGGCAAATTCTCCACCGGGTCCCCCCGGAAACTCTCCACCGGGGCCCCCAGGAAAATCTCCTTCGGGCGGCCATCTTCAAATTCTCCACCGGGCCCTTCGGCAAACTCTCCACCGGGTCCCCCCGGAAATTCTCCACCGGGCCCTTCGGCAAACTCTCCACCGGGTCCCCCAGGAAATTCTCCTTCGGGCGGGCCATCTTGAGGCTCTACTCCGGGTGGCNCTTCAGATAGATTTCCCTCAGGTGGTCCCTCTCCCTCAGGTGGTCCTTCTCCCTCAGGTGGTCCTTCTCCCTCAGGTGGTCCTTCTCCCTCAGGTGGTCCTTCCTCTCCCTCNGGNGGTCCTTCCTCTCCCTCGGGAGGTTCTTCCTCTCCCTCGGGAGGTTCTTCTTCTCCCTCGGGAGGTTCTTCTTCTCCCTCGGCAGGACCTTCCTCACCTTCGGATGGGGCTTCTTCTTCCGCTTCGGGAGAAGCCTCTTCTCCATCTGCTGGAGTTTCGTTATTTTCCGAAGGTCTATTCCCTTGAGCATCACGTGGTGGCGGAGGTGGTGGTAAACTTTTTAGAGCGGCACTGAACCGTGCCGTAATAGTTGCTACGGGTATAATAACAGGCGGGGCAGGGACTTGAAATGCGCTTGTGATTTGGGTTGTGGCACCCGCCTGGTTAAGTACAACCGTTCCAGCACCATTTGAAACTGAGATTTCACCCACAGTACCGTCATCGTCAGGAAGAAGCGATATTGTGTTAGCCTGGCCCTCTGCAGCTGCTGAACCTGCTACCTTGGTTCCTCTAATACCCAGTGTTGCCACTGGAGTTTTAAGGACCATTGCATCGGGACCTGTTTTAGCTATTTGACCTGAGACGAAAGAGAAAACTCCCTGAACAACTGATATAGTTGCGTTGCCTTCTTGGGAATTTGGATCAAAAGCAACTTCATCCATTACCATTCGACCCGCCTCAGCAAGAGATAGTACGCTGTCATCTTCGAGAACAATACCTAACGCACCTTTGGGGCCAGTTTCAAGTATATCTCCAGAGAATATGTTTGATCCTGCTTTAAGCGCAACTTCTGTGCCATCTGCTCGGGTTGCTGTTGCCGTTCCCGTAAGAGACTCGATTTGCCCAATTGGTGTTGAAGTCCCTTGAGTTAACTGCTGCCCATCAATATTTTGTGCAAACTGCCCTGGCGCGAGAGGACCCGCTAACTTGCTCGCTAGATCCCCTGTTATTAGTGCTCCGTAGTCCGTTTGTAAGTTTGGAGCAAACCCGGAAGAAAAATAGTCCACTAGTAAGGTCTTCTGACCATCTTCACCTAGGAGCAATAAGTCAGGACCTTGCCGTATAAAATCCGCCCTAAGCAACCATGAACCGTCAAAAATAATATTTTGATCGGTTACAACCTGTATTACCTTGGTATCAGAGTCAAAAGAGGTCACAGTCTCCATTTCTTATCCTAATCGATTTATTCAAGATCTTATTTAAATCCATAAATTTAATCTGTAAAAAGTTGTTATTCAAAAATAAACAGTAAGTCTAACCGGAATTAGTTTATTTAAGTGCATTTGGATTTAATCGTCCAAGAGCATTAATTAGTGTAAAACGAGCAATAATCACATCTACTTCAGCGGAAGATGCATCACTTTGAGCATTAATTAGAGCTGTTTCACCATTTAAAACATCCAAAAGCGATCTATTGCCAAGCTTTCTTTCTTTTCGAGCCAGTTCTAAAAACTCAGATGAAATTGTCGCTTGGTTTCTGAGAAACCAGCGCGTCGATCTTGCAGTTTTTAAATTAGCCCAAGAGTCCCGAACTAATTGCTCTATTAGGTCTCTTGTCTCACCAACTTTTAGACTGGCAGATGTCGCATCGTTCTTTGCAGCCTTAAGCGTATTGATAGCTGTGAACCCTAAATTAAATGGGAATGACATCTGAACTTTTAAACTCCTATCTTCCTGATGTCCTATTGCTCCCCCTGCATTATGCTTATAGAGTGTTGAAGCAATAACATCGAACTTTGGATAAAAAGAAGATGATTTAGTCGAATTAATAGTCTCCAGTGCAATAGCCGCGCCCATGTCTGAAGCTCGTAATTTTGGATTTCCTCTCAAAGCTATTTTTACAGCATCATCAACGGTTTTTGGGATTATATTTTTGATTAATTTTGGGACTTTTAAATTTTTAAAATTACTTGGATCACTTTGAAAGACAGATCTGTAGGCATTTCGCGCAACAGCCAAAGCTCCTTCTGCACCAACTCTTCGCGCTTGGGCTCCAGACAGCGTTGCTTTGGCTTGCAGGGCATCTGATGAAATTCCAGCGCCTTTCTTTACCAGAGAATTTTCGAGCTCAGTTTGCTTNTTTATGTTAAGTTCTGACTGTCGTGCATACCCTAATCCGCGCCAAGTTCTTATAACATTTAGATANGCAGTNGCTCCNCGNANTATTAAATCTTGTTTTGTAGATTCCAAAAGATAGTCAGAAGACTTTACACCATAGTCTGCGGCCTTAACAATTGAATTNGTAGACCCAAAATCCCATAAAAGTTGATTAACNGTTAAATCTGCTTGACGCGAAATTAAATCAGTATCATCAGTACCAGACGTTTTGTTTTGTTTTTCTTTTCCATAATGGGTTGTAACTGTTGCGGTAGGAAACCATGCGCCTCGAGAAACCTTTAACCTCTCTTTGGATGCTTTTAAATCATTTTCAGAAGCAACTACCAAGTTATGACTTTCTAGAAGGGGGACAATTAATTCTTTTAAAGTTTCCCCGCGAGTGCTATTAATCAGAATAGCGCTAACAACCACAGTTAATAAACAGAGGTTAAACGCCCGTGTCGATATTTTGTAAATTGATAACATCTCTGGCCCTAAATAAATCTAGAATCTTCACTTATTATTTTACAAGTTTTAGTCCAAATGTCACGGTGAAAAATATTAATAATATTGTTAAATTAAAATAAAATATTTAAAGCATTATTAATTGAACACAGCATTATTTATTGAAAATAAATTATATTCAATGAGTGTTTTTACCTCATCCAAATATATTGTCGTTAGGGTTAAATCCATACTGAGGTAGGGACTTACTTTTTATTTAAGGTCGAGATTATCAGTCTTTAAGTTGTTGTTCGGCCCAGATAATTCTGAGATCCCGACTGTCATCAAAATCATTTACTCCCAACCAAGTCTCATAAAATGAAGACTCCATATAAACTATCTCAACTTTTTTGCGTGTTCGTTCAATGGCTCTCTTTGTTCTATTAATTAGAGCTCTATGAACTAAATAAGATTTTAGAATTTCAAAAATCTCTGGTTCATAAAGTGAAAAATCATCATCATTTAGAAATCTTATTAATATGATTCTATTTGTCTGATTATTTGTATGATAGTCAATTTCGTCGATGATTAATGACTCAATGTATGAATCAAGAGTTTTTAAAAAAGTAAGTTGATTGATCTTTTTAATCTTATCGATAGGGAATAGTGTTGAAAATTGGGTTTGGGTTAACCCAAGTGAATTCAATAATAATTTAACTTTTTCTGACATTAAAAAATTCTTATCAAACTGCGTTCTTTTATTCAATATTTGTTTCATATTGGCGGAAAATCCATGAGATCTAGGTTAAAAAAGTAGTTGTTTTCTTTGGTGGAAATTTGCTAGATGATTAACACTATTGATAACCTGGAAGTTAAACTGATGAGTGAGAAAAAAACGCCTGATAAGAGTAAAAAGAATTCTTCGGAAACGGGAGGAAAAACGAATAATAAAGATAACGGGAAAAAAACGGACCCTAGTGATAAGAAATCAAATAATGATGCAAATGCACCGTCAGAAAAAGTTGACAAAGAACAACCCAAGTCAGCATCACAATCTTCAATTAGTCATTTTTCCAGTGTCTCCACTCCAGCATACCGGGACGGTTGGGCCGCTATTTTTGGAAATAAGGGCGGCGGCAAAAAGGGAGATAAAAAGAATTCTTTAGTTAATCTGCCTGTCAACTTTACTCTAGAAGATGAAGAGCTTGGTTTAGAAAATAAAAAAGCGATATACGCTGTGTTGCAGAAAAAGCTAAGGAAACGAGGAGTAAGTTTAGCCAAACTCAAAAAGGAAGGTAGAATGTCCTTCAGAGTTGAATGTGAAATTATAGGGAAATAAAAATAATTATTTTGTTCTGTGTTGAGAAAGTGGTTAGCTTTTAAAGCTTTAATAATGGAAAATCAAAAACATAAGGGGACAATGTGTCAATATCTATGGAAGAATCAGAATGGTCGCAACCAAAAAAAAGGGCAGAGTTTAGACTTCTTTTTGAGGATAAGAAAACAAAAATAACTTCTTGGAGATTTGAACCGGGAGCTGAAACTGGTTGGCACCATCACAACTATGATTATGTTACGATTCAAAAATCTGGGGGGCGTTTAAAACTCGAAAATGAAGATGGGGCAGTTAAATTCATTGATTATGAGATCGATAAAACAGATGGATATTTTGCACCCATAACGCATAATGCAACTAATGTCAGTAAAGAGGAAGTGCGGGTTATTGAGATTGAATACAAGATATAGTTTTTAATCATATAACGATAAAATTCCAGGTTATTTCTAGGCCCCTTAATTGTTCAAATAAATAACGAAAATTGACATTAACTATCTTTTATTAGAATTATTCTCAGTGTTCGGGGTAAAAATATTCCGTCTGAGCTAAAATGAACAAAAACTAAATTAATATGAATAAATTATGGCAATTTTATTAAAAAAATAAAACTTTTATAATAGTGTGATGTTCGTCACAAATATTCTCGTNNAAGTATGATTTAACANTTNTAGTTTTTGATCTGTAATATTTTGAGAGANCAAAAATTAGTGGCTTTGATTGGGGAGGATAAAAACCGATCTAAGTTGAAAAAAATATTTTTTTTAATTNACATTAAGGAGACTAATAATGGCTGATTTTGACCCAGGGTTTATGGGAGCAATGACCGGCGCAGCGGCGGGTCCAATGATGGACACGTTTCAAGCGGCTGGAGATGCTTTCGGTGGTGCTGTTGCTGATGGCGGCTTAGAAGCCGGTGGCGACGCTTTTATGGATACTTTTNCAACGGCAATTGACGGTGGCGCTATTCCAGGCATGACCACCGAAGTTTTTGAGGGTGCGGTTGATACTTTCATGGATAATATGGATTTTGATGCAATGGGTGATATGTCGTTTGCAGACATGGGGCCAATGATGATGGATGCTATGGGTGACGCGATGCCTGATGGCTTTGAGATGCCTACAGAAATGATGGATGGTATGGGTGAGATGTTCACTGCCATGGGTGATGCGATGGGCGATGCTGGCATTACACCAGGTGACTTCGCAGAAATGGCTGGTGATTACGATGTTGGCATGGTCGGCGACATGAGTGGCATGACTGGCGACATGGATGGCGTATCCGGAGATGTTACTGACGTTGTGGGTGATATGACTGACGTTATGGGTGATATGACTGGCGTAACGGGTGATGTAACTGGAATGTCAGGTGATTTTGGTGGGGTCATGGGCGACGTCACAGGAATGACAGGTGATGTATCTTTTGTTACTGGTGACGTAAGTGGCATCCAAGGTGACATGGGCGATATGTTTGGTGATATGACGGGCCTCATGGGTGACATGTCCCCTATGATGGGTTGCGGTTCACCTATCACTGGTGACCTTGCGGGAATGGAAGGTGACTTCACAGATTTAGCCGGGGATATTACTGGTTTAACAGGTGATGTTTCTGCAATTTCTGGTGATGTGACTGGTATATCTGGTGACGTAACTGACGTCTCTGGTGACCTTACGGGTGTTACTGGTGATTTGACTGATGTTGCTGGTGACGTGACTGGCGTTCAAGGTCCTATTGATGACGTTGCACCTGGTGACCTTGGTCCTTTTGAGCCAGCGGGTGACTTTGGTGGTCAGCCTGATGCCTTCAACACTGCAAATGATGACTTCGCTGAGCCAGCTCAGGTTGAAGCGCGGGCAGAAGCTAATGATGCTGTAGAAGTTGGAGCTGAAGGCGCTCCTGTTATCGCTGATGCATTCGGTGGTGGCGAGATTGCTGGCGATCCAGTAGCAGCTGTTGCTAATGACATTGAGCCAGGTTCATTTTCAGCCGCTGCTGGAGATGATTTTGGTTCTCTTGATAGTGCGTTTGGTGGAGATAGTGCACCAGCTGCAGATGTTCCGGGTGATGCGTTTGACGCGGGTCTTGGTGCTGCACTTGATAGTGCTGTCGATCAAGGTGCTGCACCTGGCGCTGACGCGGGAGCTGCTGCTCAAGCGGGTGCAGATGCTGATGCGGCTCTTGCAGGATTGGATGAGGCAGATCCAACTGCCGATACTGAGGGTACTGACGAAATCGTCTAANCAGAGTATAAAAAAATATCTAAACCCCGCCCAAAAGTAATTTGGGTGGGGTTTTTTTTAATTTTATTTCTTAATTATTGATATTCAGCGTCTTTACTGTAGAGCCTATTAAGTGCCCTTACATCTGTTACCATTATCGCTCTTTTATTGCGCAATATTATTCCCTTTTTGGCCAAATTACTAAAGACTCGAGCAACCGTCTCCCGCGTTGTACTTGCCTTATTCGCGATTTCCTGATGAGGAGGTAAACATTCAATAATCGCTGTATTGTCTATAATATTGCAAGTTTTTAGTTCGTGCAGTAATTCCGCTAGAACTCTATCGTTCGCACCTAATGTTATGAGATCTACTATCCGTTCACTTGAAGTTCTAATAACGCTGGCCATCATTCCTATTAGCTTAACTGCCACGCTTGGATTGTCCTCAATAGCTGCAAGGAACACTTTAGATTTCATTATTGCAACAAATGTAGGCTCAAGTGTGGTTACATTTGATGATCTTGGTGCATTATCAATTGCTGCTAGCTCGCCAAAGCACTTACCTGTACCGAGGATTTCTAGAGTAACCTCTTTACCTGATGATGAAACATTTGCGACGCGAACTTGTCCTTTTATTATAAAATATATGTCGTTTGTTTCGTCTGTTTGTTCAATGATTGTATCGTTAGGGTTATAGTAGTGCCAACGACAAAGATCTTCATACTGTTTTAGTGTAGTATTTTTAAGATCCGAGAATAATTCAACATTACTTAGTGTTCTAATTTCTGCCATCTTTATTGATTACCTTAATAAATGAGACAACTATTAAATTGAAAATTTCATTTAATTAAGTACGTATCTAATTGGAAGTGACAATATTCTTTAGTTATTATCGACAATATTGTAAAGAAAAAATAAAGAAAAAGTAATTAANAAATACTTGATTTAAAATACACTTATTATCAAACCTTTACACTTTTGGGGTATTTTGATAAACAATCAAAGTTAAAAGGTAGATTCGGATAGAAAAGTTTCACTCTAATACTATTTTAATATTGATGGCGGTAAAATATGTCCAGAGCATTTAGGTCCTCAGCGATTGCTGTAACGTACATTTCTCGTCAATTTGGTGTTCAAATAAATGTGGATGCGGTAACAGATGCGGTTGAGCGGAGTGGCCTATCTACTCCAAAAGATTTTATTAATTATTTTTATCAATTTGGCGTGTCAGTCAAATTGCGCAAATTTAAGCCTGCAGACTTAATTGAAAAAAAATATATATATCCGTGTGTGGGGGTCATGAAAGATGGGAGATCTTTGATACTTGCTGGTGTTGATGTTAGTGATCAGGCCCAACCTAAAATGATTGCTATTGATCCATTGGATCCAACTGCAAAAGCCGAAAGGATAAATGCACTAGAATTCCAAAAGTCTTGGTCAGGGCAAATTGTTCTTGCCACCAGAAGTTCTGGGGAGGCATCAAAAGATCGGGAATTTGATTGGAAGTGGTTTTTACCAGAGTTATGGAGATTTAAGGGAATTATGGCGATGACNTTCATNGTCTCCCTCATAATACATGCTTTGGGTGTTGCTCCAATCATTTATATCCAGATATCTTTGGATAAAGTTCTAGGTTATCAAGCAGTATCAACACTTTATGTTTTAACCTCTGCGATTGTCCTCGCGTTGCTTTTTGGTGGTATCATAACATATGGTAGAGATTATGTTATCAATTACATAAGCACTACTATTGAATCTAGAATAACTGGAGACGTTTTTGATAAATTATTAGACTTGCCTGCTCAAACATTCCAGACATCGAGCGCAATGGAGATGGAAGGAAAAGTTCAAGCAGTTTTAGGTGTGAGATCTTTTTTATCAAGGCAGGTCCTAACCAATTTGTACGATGCGACAGGAATACTTGTTTTTACGCCAATTTTGTTTGGCTATAGTCCCGTACTAACGCTCGTAGTCATTGGCTTTGCCGTTCTTCAGGGCTTGATTGACCTTTTCTCAAAGTTAAGGCAACGGGAACTCGCAAAGACAGTAGGCGAGGCTAATATGAAAAGAATATCTAATCTCAGGGAGACAATCTCGGGTATTGATAGTGTTAAGACCTTATCTCAAGAGTCCATTCAGAGGAAAGAATGGAGATCTTCTGCCGCTAGTTCTATTCGCCGTAATTTTGATAGTTTGACCGCAGGAAATATGACGAGTGCGATTAATGGTACATTGTCGAGTTTGATGACCGTTGCGATTGTATTTACTGGAATTAATCTAGTTTTTGCGGGCTCATTGTCGGCTGGTGCCATAATTTCATGTAACATGCTTGGGGGTAAAATTGTCTCCCCAATTAAAGGGTTAATCACTTTTTTTGCAGATACAAGCACGATAACAGGTGCCATGGATCAACTTAAGTCGGTATGGAATGCAAATCCTGAGAGAGCTAGTGGCGGAAGTCAGCACGTAATTACTGGAAATCTCGAATTAAGGGATGTTAAAGTCAAATTTGGTGATCATGAGGCATTAGCACAGGCAACAATGTCAATACCAGCACGCAAAAAGGTGGCGATTGTTGGACCCTCGGCCAGTGGAAAATCAACATTACTAAGATTATTGCAAGGCCTTCTTAAGCCCAACGAAGGGCTTGTGGAAGTCGATGGTAATAACCTGGCTAGTTTAGATTTGACACATTATCGCAGTCAGGTCGCACTTGTTGATCTTGCTCCAACTTTTTTTAGTGGAACTATTGAACAGAATATTCGGAGGGTGAGGCCAAATATTAGCGTCCGCGAATTTGATGAGGTAATAGAAAACTCTGGTTTAGGAATTCTTTCCAAAGATTTATCAGATGGTTTAAGCACAGAGTTGGATCTTACTGGAGGTAATTTAGCTCAAGGACATAAAATTTCTGTAGCTTTGGCACGTGCTCTAGCAACGGATCCAAATTTGTTGATGTTGGACGAGACTTTTAACACAATGGATAAGAAAACGCAGGTTTATTTGAAGAGTAAGATGGATCAGATTGCTGCGGGGAAAACTTTGATAGCAACGATCCATGATTTTCGGTGGCTGTCCCAGTTTGATTGGATTGTTGTTTTAGAAAATGGCAGTGTTGTTGGACAAGGCGAACATGATGACCTGATGAAGAACTGTCCATTATACGTTGAAATGTGGGAATTAGAAAAGAAAATAGCTGACGACATGTAAGTGTTTTCAGTTGAACAAAAAAATCAAGGAATAATGTCTGATGGCTCCGAAAAATTTTTATCCCAAAGGTGGTTTTGTTTTCCGTGAAGGCGAGAGTGCGGATTATGCTTACGTTCTTAAGGAAGGCTCGGTAGAAATTCTTAAGACTTCGGCGGATGGGGACCTAATTTTAGCAACATTATCGGAGCCGAATACAATATTTGGGGAGATGGCATTAATTGATGGTGCACCGAGGAGTGCTAGTGCTCGAGTTCAAGTAGATTCAAAGGTTGATGAAGTTAAACAGGACGCTTTTCTCGCTTATATTGCCCAAAAGCCAGATGCTGCATTAAACATCATGAAGCAACTATCTACTCAATTAAGGGATGCTAACAAAGCTGTATCTAATGCTGGTAGTAGTCTTGATGAAGATTTGGGCGATATGGTTACTGATATAGCACAAGCTCCGGATGATGTAGATGATACAGACGCTATATACGACAGCCCAGCTTCAAAGCCTGTTATGCTCACTCTTGGAGCGGTACTAACAGCTTTTATTGTTGCCTTTGTGTTTGCAACGTCACTTTCGGTAGACACTACTGTTTCTGCTCGAGGCAAGTTTACTGCTGAAGTACCCAATGTCGGCGTCCAGTCTACCTCTAGTGCAACTGTTAGAGATGTTTTTGTAAAACGAGGGCAGAAAGTCAAAAAAGGTGAGATGATCGTTTTATTGGATAGTACGGCGGCGGATTCTGATTTAAAGGGTAATGAAGAAAAGCTTGCCGCAGTAAATGGGCGCCTGAGGCGTCTTAAATTAGAACAAAAATTGATAGAAAGTGGGGGGTTAGTGCCCGGTAACCATGGCTTGGACGCTTTAGCTCTTGATATTTTAAGGAAAAAAGTTGGGCAATACCGCTCTAAAATGAACTCATTTAATTCAAAATTAGCAAAAATTGAAAAAGAGGTCCTAAAAGCGAAAAATGATGTAGTTTCAGCCGAGAAAACCGTTAAAATTACAATGAAGCAGTACAAGTTAAAAAAGAGAATTGAGTCCGCTAAGAAGGAGCTTTTTGATAAGAAAGTTGGATCTATGTTAAGCTATCTTCAGGCACAGGATGCAACGCTAGCTGCTAGCCGAGCTAATTTAGGTGCATCTGATACTGTTGATGCAAAAAAGTCAGCACTTTCAGCAAAGCTCTCTGATAAAGGTACTTTGCAAGCTGATTTAGATGAATTTGTTGCAAAATGGTCATCAGGGCTTGGGGAAAACATTGCAAAAGAGCAGGAACAGTTTGCTCAATTGACCCAAGCAGCTTTGAAATTGAAGCAAAATGTTGACAATATTGAGGTTAGGGCCCCAGCTGAGGGCGTTGTATTAGAAGTGCCGACAATTTCTCAAGGTTCAATTGTGAGAGAGGGTGATGTACTTGTGACACTAGTGCTGTCTAATCAAAAGTTAGCGTTTGAAGTTGATGTTGACCCCAAGGATATAAGTGATGTTAAAAAAGGAGCAGGTGTTTCTGTTAAGCTCGATGCACTTCCTTTTCAGCAATACGGTGATATCAAAGGAACTCTTACTTATTTGTCAGACGATGCTTATACAGAGTCGTTATCCGGAGAGAAAGGGTCGTATTATAGGGGAAGAGTGTCCATTAACGCAGAGGAAATCAGTAGTTTGCCAGCAACATTCACTCTAACATCTGGTATGGGAGCGAGTGCTGATTTAAAGGTTGGCGAGCGTAAAATCATTACTTATTTAACTCACCCTATTCTAAAGGGATTATCTTCAGCCTTTAGTGAGCCTGACTGATGTATAGAGAGATGGAATAATGCATTTAATAAAAAAGCTAACCAATTAGGTTAGCTTTTTTTACTAATAATATTTATTCTGACATTTAGGAAGAATAGTACATTTGAAATTCTACTGGATGAGTAGTATGTTCGAGAGCATGAACCTCTTCCATTTTAAGGTCAATATATCCATCAATTTGATCATCCGAGAAAACATTTCCAGCCTTTAAGAAATCCCGATCTTCATCAAGTGCATTGAGCGCTTCGCGTAGAGAACCGCATACTGTGGGAACATCGGCTACCTCCTCAGGGGGAAGTTCATAAAGATCTTTATCCATTGCGTCGCCTGGATCAATTTTGTTTTGTATTCCATCTAGTCCTGCTAATAGCATCGATGAAAACGCTAAATAAGCATTTGCAGTAGCATCCGGAAAACGAATTTCCACACGTTTTCCAGCTGGAGATGCGGAGTACGGTATTCTGCAGGATGCTGATCTGTTGCGGGCTGAATAGGCTAGCAAAACTGGAGCCTCAAAGCCTGGTATCAAACGTTTATAACTATTTGTTGATGGATTTGAGAATGCGTTAATGGTTTTTGCGTGCTTTATAATGCCACCAATGTAATTAAGGGCTGTTTCAGAAAGATCTGCATAACCCGACCCCGCGAAAGCCGGTTTTCCATCCTTCCAGATAGATTGGTGAGTATGCATCCCGGTGCCATTGTCGCCTATAATTGGTTTTGGCATGAACGTAGCCGTTTTTCCATAAATATGGGATACCATTTGCACAACATATTTATATGCCTGCACATTGTCAGCACTTTGAACTAAAGTAGCAAATTTGATACCGAGCTCGTGCTGGGAAGGCGCTACTTCATGGTGATGTTTTTCCATGGTGACACCCATTTCTTGTAAGGTGGTTACCATTTCTGATCGTAGGTCTTGACCTGAGTCAACAGGTGGGACAGGAAAATAACCACCTTTGACACCCGGGCGATGACCTATGTTGCCGTCCTGGAATTCTTTTCCAGAATTATAAGGGCCTTCCTCGTGATCGATCTTGTAAAACGTATGGTTCATTGATACTTCGGAACGAACATCATCAAAAACAAAAAATTCTGGTTCTGGACCAAAATATGAGGTATCTCCAATCCCGGTACTGTTAAGATACTGTTCGGCTCTCTTTGCCGTTGAACGTGGATCTCGGGAATATAGCTCTCCTGTCATCGGATCGCGAATATCACAAATCATAATCATCGTTGGTTGAGCCGCAAATGGATCCATCACACAGGTCGTTGCATCTGGTATTAAAGCCATATCTGACTCATTAATTGCTTTCCAACCGGCAATTGACGATCCATCAAAAAAAATTCCATTTTCAAATGCATCTTGATCAATTGTTTCTGGGAGTTGCGTAAGATGTTGCCACTTTCCCCTGGGATCAGTAAATCTTAAGTCAATATGGAGAACATCGTTTTCTTTAACAACTTTAGCAACGTCTTCCGGAGTTTTGCAGTCAAACGACATAATGTTTGTTCCTTTCTTAATAAAAATTGAGATAATAATGTTTAAATAATAGTTATCAAATTAAATAGCCTCAGATCCTCTTTCACCAGTACGAATGCGAATAGCCTCATCTATCGAGCTAATAAAAATTTTACCGTCACCTATTCTGCCTGTATGAGCAGACTTCTGAATTGCATCGATAGCTACATCTAATTGGTCATCATCAATGATCAATTCAATTTTCACTTTTGGTAAAAAATCAACAATATACTCCGCACCTCGATACAACTCAGTGTGACCTTTTTGACGTCCAAAACCTTTGGCCTCGATTACCGTTATCCCTTGTAAACCAATTTCTTGAAGCGCTTCCTTGATTTCATCCAATTTAAATGGTTTTATAATAGCTTCAATTTTTTTCATATCACACCTTTTCCTAAAAGAAACAATTTCTATTAAATTTTTTAGCTTCAGTCAAAACAGCTCAGCTTTGCGAATAAGAAATAACATAACGTTCTGAATATAGCACGTCCCATGCCAGTTTTTAAGTTTTTCAAATAATAACAAAAAGCATATTATTCTGNGGGTTGATATTAAAATTAAGATTAAGCAATTATAGTAGTATGATTAAATAATAGGCAAATGCATTTTAAAGAGGCTATAACCAAAATNTTTTAAATTAAAGTATATTGTTTTAAATGTAAACTCGGTGAGGAGATGTTGATAATTGAAAAAAACTAATCAGTTACTGGGTGAATATGGTACAACTATATTTACTACAATGTCAGCTTTATCGACAGAATTCAATGCAATAAATTTAGGTCAAGGGTTCCCTGATGTAAATGGACCTGATGATATTTTGGAGGAAGCAGTTAGGGCAATAAAATATGAGTCTAATCAATATCCTTCTATGATGGGTATAAAAGAACTACGGGAAGCGACTGCACAACACTCTAAGAGCTTTTATGATATTGATATAGATTGGGAAAGTCAGACAATAATTACTGCTGGTGCGACTGAAGCGATTGCGTCCTCGCTCTTCGGGCTTATAAACCCCGGTGATGAAGTGATAATGATTGAACCATTATATGATTGTTATTTGCCGTTGGTACGTCGTGCGGGGGGAATACCTAAACTTATAAGAATTGATCCCCCTAATTGGCAATTGCCATATGAAAAATTAGAAGCAATTTTTTCTCCAAAAACAAAACTAATTATACTTAATTCTCCAACAAATCCTGCAGCAAAGGTATATAAGTTGCAGGAATTAGAATTCATTGCAGCATTAATAGAAAAATATGATGCTTATGCAATCTGCGATGAAGTTTATGAGCATTTAACCTATGATGGAGCTAGTCATATTCCCTTAATGACATTGCCAGGTATGCACGAGAGATGCATTCGGATTAGTTCAGCTGGGAAGACTTTTTCAATGACTGGTTGGAAAATTGGTTACTCAATCGGTGCGCCCAAACTAATTGAAGCAGCTTCAAAAGCTCATCAATTTTTAACCTTTACGGCACCACCAAACTTACAATATGCGGTTGCACTTGGATTAAAAAATGAAAAAGAATACTTTTTTAATTTAGGAAAAGATATGAAATTAAAACGCGATTTGCTTACCAATGGTCTCGAGCGTATTGGGTTTAACGTTCTTAGGAGCGAGGGGACCTACTTTTTAGTTGCAGATTATTCGCCCTTAGGTGATTTTGGCCGAGACATTGAATTTTGTAAAACTTTGATTAAGGACGCTGGTGTTGGTGCTGTTCCTTTTAGTGCTTTTTACCAGAAAGGTGTCAATGATCGTTTAAACAATTTCATTAGGTTCTGTTATTGCAAGAAAAGCGATACATTAGATACAGCTATCAACCGTTTGGAGAAATACTTTGCTGCAAACTAGAAATTTTATAAAATTTTAAAAAAGGTTTTAAAAATGACTTTTACTTGACCCTCACAAACTTCAGGTTTACACAAAATACATATGGCGGATGTAGCTCAACTGGTTAGAGCACCGGCTTGTGATGCCGGGGGTTGGGGGTTCAAGTCCCCTCATTCGCCCCATTTTTCGAACTTTTCTATGTTTTACCGGATCCTGTCTTACTGGGGAACCGATAATAGAAGTTGCTTTTGGTCAAATTGCTANTAAATCAGGATGCGTATAACAGGCATCTAAGTCGAGATAATTGGGCTGCAATACCCAATCCCGAAAAAGTGCGTCTTTTTTGAAATNCTTTTGATGTAGACGGAAACCTTCGGAACCACAGGTCCTAAATAAAAGATCAAGCTCATCGGAGAGTTTGCTTTCCGCATTTAAATACCCACGACCAATATTAGAAATTTCGGTTGATGAAATTGTATCCTCTGCCAAGTCGATTAAATTAGTGCCGGTGAGTGTCGAATTTGCAGTCGCAAGTCTTCGCATCAAAACGTAGGAGGTCACTAATCCTTCCCCAAAAATCCACCTTTTTACCTCATTAGCGCTAGAGTTACGGTTGGCTGGTAGATCGTGAGCAACAGCTGCACCTGGATGATATAAAGCCTTTAAGCCGGTCTCAGCAACAATTCTACCAACCCCGACATCTCCGTCGCCGGTAAAGTGAAATAGCTCTTTCGGCATGCCGCCCGGGTGAAAACCTCCGGCTTCAAGCATGACTTTGCGTCGTATGAGAAAGTTACTACCCCAAACAAAATCAACAGGGATTTCTTTTATCTTAGTACCAAAATCCAGCATACCCCAGAGCGCTGACCAAATGCCGAGGTTATTCTCCAAAACCATATCTTTTTGCCAGCTTGGAGGCCTCTCTTCAAACTCGGGGATAATTTGACCAGTGGCTATACCAATTTCGGGAGACTCGAAGCTTTCTAGGACACATTTAGCCCAATCTGGCGTCGGGCGCACGTCATCATCAATAAAGGCTAGAATTTCACCGTTGGATTCAAATAATGCGCGATGCCAACCAATCAGTTGCCCTGGCCGTGGGTCAAAAATATATTTAAAATGTGGGAATATATTTGCATACATTTGGGATACAATTGGCGTTGAGTCGCTTGATCCATTGTCCGCGACAAAAATCTCAATTTGATCAAAGGAAATATTTAATTTAGCGATCGCGTCTATTGCCTTTGCCAATGATTGAGCACGATTTCTAGTTGATATGATAATACTAAGGTCCATTACCTTGGGATTAACCATTGAGGAATTCGGCGACCGCACGCCTGACATCATTATTAATGGGGTGATGCGTAGGCAGATTTTTGAAATCAAAAATTAAAACATGGGAGAAGCCTAAAAAACGTTCTGAGTGGCTGTAATTGGAACGGTTTAGTAATTGTAAATAAGCTTTATAATGTTCTGCATATCCAGCATCTGATAGGATTA
Organism: Rhodospirillaceae bacterium TMED23; assembly: GCA_002168115.1. Lineage (GTDB taxonomy): Bacteria > Pseudomonadota > Alphaproteobacteria > Rhodospirillales > UBA2165 > TMED23. The sequence continues at coordinate 91,256 of NHCC01000006.1, forward strand.
ATTTGTTCGAACCAGTGTGAACTGGACCATTGGCGGCGACAATTGCCACAGCTTCCAAACGCCCATCATTATCTTCCCGAAAAAAATCAATGATGCCTTCAGTAAGTGAAGGGCAAATCGTATTAAAAAGATCATCGGCTAAAATTATGCCACCTTTGGATAGTGTAGCTGCTGCTAAGTTTAAATCATGTCGAACGCCATCACGTGAATGATCTCCATCAATGCTAAATAAACGTATATTAGTATCNCCAAACTCGCGTGTTAAGTCGTAGTCGGAGAGGTCTTGGCTATTTGCGATGATCGGTTTAACAAGTTCAGCATCAATATCCATTTTTACGAGATTGGCGAACAGGTTGTTGGAGCTAAATTGCTGGTTTTCAACTTCTGTTTTGATACCTTGAATGCTGGGTTCTGAATTAAACACATCAACTGCAAATGCGATTTCATTATGGCGTAAACTATGACAAAGCAGAATTAAGAGTTTGCCATGGAAGACACCAATTTCAGCAATATTGCCCGAAATTTTAAGCTCGTCTTGGATGTCAAAAATTGAACAGATTACTGAAGCGGAGCCAGATTGTAAATAGCCGTGTACTTGTCGCGAGCCTTCAGTCATATAATAATCTAGTTTNTCTGGATTAAATAATTTTTGCATGATCAATAAATTCTCGTTTAAAGGAAGTCTTAAGGCAAGATGTTATTAGTTTTTAAATAGAATAATTCCTAATTTAGGAGGAAAATATTGTTTTACACTAGTAAAATAAACCTTCAGGCTGGTTATAGAAAAATTCCCCGTATGAGAGCCATTTGAGATTATTTTGAATCCTTTTTGAGGCCGTTGTTTGTTGATTACATTTATTTTCGAGAGAAAAAGTAACTTGAGGGGTGCTTTTTTTATGATTTTATCGGCTGCAAGTTTTGCAGCAGCGCATGCCGGAGTAAGGGAACTCTCTGACGAAGTTCATCCGTTTGCNACGGCATTTTATAGAAATGTATTTGGTATTATATTCTTACTACCCTGGTTATTAAAAAATAATTTTGCCGTGTTGAAAACCAAACATTTGAAATTACACACTCTAAGGGGCATTTTAAATTCGGGCTTTATGTTAGGATTTTTCTTTGCACTAAGCCTTATTCCAATCGCTGAGGCCACAGCCCTAAATTTTACGGCTCCACTATTTGCGAGCCTATTGGCTGTAGTCGTGTTGAGAGAATTTGTAGGTTGGCGACGTTGGGTAGCCCTTCTCATTGGCTTTGCAAGCACGCTTATTATCTTGCAACCGGGTGCCGAGATTATCAGTTTTGGGGCTATTCTTGTTTTGCTTGCCTCTCTCTCTTGGGCAGGTTCCATGATAGCGTTAAAAAAATTAAGTAAAACTGAGAGTAGTATCACTTCGACACTTTATCTTGTTTTAGTTCTTACGCCGGTAACATTTATTTTTGGTTTTCCACATTTTAATGTTCTAAATTTNGAACAAATAATTTGGCTTATCGAAGTAGCTATTACTTCAACAATGGCGCAATATTTCCTCTCGGAGTCATTAAAAAATGACGATGCTTCAGCTGTTGCTCCGTATGATTTTTCGAGGTTAATTTGGGCAGCAATATTTGGATATATTCTTTTCGATGAAGTGCCTACTATATGGGTGTGGCTTGGAGGTGCTTTAATCTTTGCTTCAGTGGCATATATTAGTTATCGCGAGACAAAAAATAAAAGAGAGTAATTAATTTTATTATTGGAATATTTCTCTAGATCAAATGTTTATTATAATAGACTAAACTGCAACATTTATTGCTTTAGTTTTCTTGTTAACATTTTTTTATTACGGNGAGATGATGACTTTTAGCTTTTTAAACTACCTGCCCGCAAGCATGCCCCGATGACCAAGCCCATTGGAAATTAAAACCACCGAGGTGACCCGTTACATCAAGAGCCTCACCAATGAAATATAAGCCAGTAACATTATTTGACTCCATGGTTTTCGAAGAGAGGCCCCTAGTGTCAATTCCCCCAATAGTGACTTCAGCCGTTCTCATTCCTTCGGAACCATTAGGTTTAAGTATCCAACCGTTAATATTATTTGCTAGAGTTCTTATTTTGTTGTCGGAAGTTTCAGCCAAATTACGCTCGCAAGCATTCCANACAGCTATTTTTTGGGCAAGGCGTNTGGGCAATAAAGTTGAAAGAATTNTTGAAACCTCTTTTTTTGAATTTAGTTGTTTAGATAAATTCAGAAACTCTAACGCATCTATTCCAGGTAATAGATNAATAAATATTACGCTGCCGTGCCTCCAGTAAGATGAAATTTGTAAAATGGCAGGCCCACTTAATCCTCTATGAGTAAAAATTAAACCTTCTTTGAAAGTTACGTTGTGGTATTTTGCCTCCGCTTCTAGCGAAATACCTACGAGTCCCTTGAGCTTTTCTAAGGTTTCTTGATTAAACGTTAATGGAACCAAACCTGCTCTCGGTTCAATAACCTTTAAACCAAATTGTCTTGCTATTTGATAAGCAAAACCAGTCGCACCGATCTTTGGGATTGAGGGTCCACCTGTAGCAATTACCAGTGAGGTTGCTGTAAATCTTCCTTTATTAGTCTCAACATTAAAAATATTTTGTGTTTTGCTNATTCGATTAATGCTAGTNTCAGTTTGAACAACAGATCCTTGCGATTCACTTAANAACATATTTGTTATCTGATTTGCGGAACCTTTACAAAAAAGTTGGCCATGATCACGCTCGTCGTAACTTATTTGATGTTTTTCGACTAAAGAAATAAAGTCGTATTGAGAATAACGCCGAAGTGCTGAAATGCAAAAATGAGGATTACTAGATAAAAAATTAGCTGGAGAACTATGGAGATTAGTAAAATTCGCCCTACCACCGCCAGATATCCTAATTTTCTCGCCAACCTTACTGGCATGATCGAGAACCAATGTTCTACGATCACGTTTAATTGCCTCTCCTGCACACATTAGTCCTGCGGCACCAGCACCAATAATAATGACGTCAAAATTATGCATACATACGGTATAATGGAAGACAAATAAAACGCCAAGCTGTTGGCAGCAAATATTATTTAAACTCATAAAATTAAAAAAAGGGATATATAATNAATGTTTTGTCGTATAAATTTATCTTGTTTTCTATTATAGATTTAAAATTAAAAGTTATTAAAAATCATACGTTAAATTATAAATTATTTGCACAGGTTTATCTAAACTCGTTTTAATGAAATTATTTCTATAATTGTTATTTTTTTATATCATCGGAATTAATTTTAGGAGACCTAAAGACTAAATGTGGAAAAATTTGTTCTGCGTGAAGTTTGTCTCTGCGTATTAAGTACTCCTCTACTGCTTCAAATGCACCAATACAGGTTGGNACNAGAGGATCGTCAAAGATTAGGTAGGCATCTTTAGTGAGGAATGGNTTAGCATTTTCGTATGCGAAGGCNACTGCGTCNTATATNTCACAATCGATATGTACAAGACTAATNTTTTCCAATTTTGCAAGTGTTTCTGGCACTGTTTCTTCAAATGGACCCTCTATAAAATTTAAATTACTTAAACCTAAATTGAGTGTGTAATTTTCTAATTCTTTTACATCAACCTCTTCAAAACTTCCTTCGCGGTAAGCGTCAACTTCTGGATTTGTTGAGGGAAACCCTCGGAAAGAGTCAAATGAAAATACCTTTGCATCTGGTATAAGTTCTTTTGCGACGATCGCCATAAATATAGCAGAGCCTCCTCTAAGGCTTCCAAACTCTACTATATGGCCGTTAAACGGGGAATTTGATAGATTCATTCTTAAAATTGTAAAAATATTCATGAGGTTTAGTGGGGTGACGATGGTCCTTGGCTTACCATTTGGTGATGGTGAGGTAGCTTTTTCAAAAGCATATTGAAATAGAGGATCTAAGTTGCAAAGTTCTCTTATATTTCCATATTTTAACCCACAACCCCGCACATACCCATCGAAAATCTCTCGACCTTTCCTTAGATCTCGTGGCATATCTCCTATGCCGCCTAAAAATGGTTTTAAATTAATTTTCCAATCATCCATCTTATTTTCCACATCCCTGAAAAAGATTAAGGAAATTTGTTATAACAGTTTTTTATATTCTTATTCAAATTCAAATAAAAACCTTCAAATTAAACAAAGAATAAAGAAACTGGCTGTCTAATTTTCGAAGTGTGTTCTGGAATTAAATATCTGGGATTAAATCATTTGATCGTTATTGTGATTTGAATTATATAAATTTAATTCTGATGTATTGTTAAGAAATTTACGGGCATGTAAAAACATCCCGTCCCGTTTTCTTGGGTGCTGATGAAATAATTTTCTAATTCATTCAACATATTTTTGTATATTTCTGGTGGAATTACGAAAGAGGCATAAAAAAATCGTGCCGTTTCACGGGCCAAAATATGAGACTTATCGTTAAGACTTAGAAGGACTGGTGTAATATTTATATCGTGGTTAATAAAAATTCTCTCCATTAGTTTTTTCACGCCTTTGGAGGTTCTAACCCGAGGGTCTCCGAGTTCTAATTTGCCATATTCAGGATATTCTTGTTGTGCGTGTCTGTATATAATATTATTGACTTCATCATAACCCGGTGCGGTTCGGCCATCTCCATCAATAATGGCCGCAAACATTCCATCTCTTTTGAGGACCCGTTTGATAGAAATGAGTGCTGGAACAATGGGGTCCATTAACGTCAACGCCCAGTGACATAATACGGCATCCATCGATGAATTTTCTATAAAGTTTAGATTTTGAGCCTGTCCTTGAAAAAGTCTAACATCCGTATGTGCCAGCCGTGAACGAGCTAGTTTGAGCTCGGCGCTACTTATATCCACTCCCGTATATTTTAGACTATTATTAAAGCGTTTGATGCATAGGTCTAAAAGAACGCCACTACCACATCCTAGATCTAAAATATTCGAATGACGCGTGTCATCAATCACATCAGAAAGTATGTCATAGCTATTTTTGCCGGTAGCATCTCGACACTTCCATGCGCATGTCTCAGTAAAACCAGCATTACTGTTATGAATAGCAGCAAGATGATCAAATAAATCTGAGCTACTTGGTTTTTGTCCACTTTCCACTCGACGGGTCCAAGCTGAAGCAACATTGGCAACTTTATTCATTTTTTTCCTTTTTATGATTTTTATTGTCGTTTAACTGTGAATTCTGAAGAGTTAGCGAGGTAACCAGATGAATTCCTGTGGGAATGAAAATTATCTATTAGAAAATATTTTGAAAAATATACGAGAGGTTTAATAACGCTCGACGATTGAGTAACTATTTATCTTCTTCGACACAGTTGACTGNTTAAATTCTATTGCATTTAGGTCACCGAATTTCCAGAAGTGTTTAAAAAAATCATGCTCACATATTGTTTAAATTGCCAAGAGTCATCATACTGACATTTCTCTAAATATGGGCCAGTTACTGGATTAGACAACATCTGTTTTAAACTAATTGTATCGTCAAACAAACACCGTTGAAGGTATTTCTCAACTTGTATATCTTGGCTTCTTGGCGCTNTGTTAATATAGCTTATTTCTTTAACTTTAACTGGCAACCCCATTTCCGTCAGNACTTTTATAATTTGTTCCGAACTCGAGTATGGAGTTCCATCGCCACTCTTAAAACCATTNAGATAGTGCTTAAAAAATTGAAGATAATGCGATTGGGAACTNGCATGTGCGATAAANCCCACACCAGCTTTTTCTNGGCCAAATCCCATGGCATGTGAAAATTTTTCAAGAGCAGACCTCAACTCTNTATCAGGTATAGCNTAGAGCGCATGAGTTGCCCATAAAACATCAAAATGCCCTTTATCGCATTTTAAATCTTGTAATGTCATTTGATATTCAATATCCGCCTTAAAGGGTAAGTCTAATTCCTTACTTGCTTCAGAGATCGAAAAGCTTGATGGNTCNAGGAGTGAATAATTAATTGTTNGTATTTTAGNACTTTTCAAATTTGCATAAGATTGTAATGCGGCTGGAAATTTTCCTGATCCACATGCTACATCTAGAAGTCTCAATCCACGGTTGCCTGCTGCGTTTTGTTGAGTTTCAAGCCAAGATTTCCAATCAATTGCGTTTGCTAAGTGCCGGTAATCTATGGATGCCAAGGCATAGAAACCTTCCATTTCATCCCTTCCAGCTTCACTCCAGTGGTCACAACTGCGTTGGAATGTGTCGGTTAGACTAGTGATCATTGTAGTTTTCGCCTCTTATTTATTGCTAGGAGGCCAGCAAATAGGATTAAGTGTGGTCGCTGCTATTTCTCCGGGTCCGACGTTAGGTATAAATTTTTGCCAGTCACCAGATACCATTGTTGGCTCATTTACGATGCGTGCGCCATCTGCAAAAAATGTATTCGCTAAAACTATTCGGGTCTGTTTAGTTCTGTTTGCTTTTGCAGTATGAAAGCTACGGTTATGATGAAAACTAACTTCTCCTATTGCAAATGGTCCATCCTCAATTTCAACTTCATTAAGTTTAAAAACTTCTGCCACTCGCCGNTCGTAACTTGTGTCAAATTTATTAAATTTTATATCTTTAACGAGTTCAAAAATATCCAATGGTCTGGCAAATTCNAGGGGNCCCATGGACAGGGGTATTGGCTGAGCAGGGATCCATGCGGTTACAACTTTTTGCGTATCTAACGGAAAATGATAATCGTCACAATGCCAAGGTGTTCGGCCGCATCCTGGTTCCTTGGCAAGAACATTGTCATGGTAAAGACGTATCCGTGGAACGCCGAGCAGGTCTGCAGCAATTTTGGCTATCCGGGGGCTTAAAACATAATTTCGGATAAACTTATTTTCTAACCACATCATTTCTAANCTTAGAAACCGATTGTTGCTTTCAACGTCAACCCGAACATTAAAGGTGCGACTAAGAATTCTNTTTAGTTCNTTTCTAAGNAGTAATACCGCAGTTTCTGATAAAACGTTTGGTAATTTTAAAAAGCCTTCTTTTCGAAATGTTTGGCAGTGATGATCTGTTATCTCGTAAGGGGACATCAGTTCTTTCTCGATCTCAGGTTTATTTGATAAATTGAAAGAGGGTAACTTTGGTAAATCAACAAGNTCCTTTTTATCATATTCATCTGGATTATGAGCCAGTGTTACATACCAATCCCACCAAGCTTGGTTATCTTGTTCCCACGATTCATGAATTCCGCTATCTAGAGAATTCTTTGCCGAGAGTTTGTTGTTTGATTGGTGCTTACTATTAGTCATTGGATCCTTTATGCCGTAAACGTCTTACACATAATTCCCGCGTGTAGCGGACCCCATAACAATGCTAAGAACAATAAATTTTATGTATAAACTAGGAGAAAGTAACAGCCAAGGTTTTATTTAATTTTTCCTTAGGAAAAGTTTCGAAAATAATTAGTCAAATCTGATATGCAAACGATGAGAANATCAATTAAATNCATTNTTTTAATTTTANCAGGTAAATCAATATAANTTAACTTAGGATTGTGGGTGAGGGATGAATAAATTGTGATATTTTGGCAAGTATACTAGTACATAAAATTATTAGAATACTTAGCCAACTTATTTCTGTAATAGTAATTCCAATATCAAATAGTAACCCCATAACCCAGGGCGCTAGGGCACTTGAAAATACGATTAATGCACGAGTGAAAGATTTAATAGCCCCAAGGTGAGTTACGCCGTACAATTCTGGCCAAATAGACTCCGTAACAGTAAATGTTGCTCCAAGGCTTACTCCTAACAAAATAAGATATATAAAACTAATGTATTCAGCATTGGATATATTAAGGATCAGAAGAGCAAGAAACAGTGGGAAAAGTATGAATGGTAATAAATTTATTGCCCGCCAACGGTCTATAATTGGGCCAAGTAATAAAGAAGTTAAAAATGAGGCAATCGCTAAGCCGAGAAACCCACTCGTAAAAATTGCCATTGACCACTCTTTAACCTCAACAATTTTAGCTTGATGAAATATTAATCCAGTCATTAAAAATGAGGGAGACAAAAAAGCAGGTAAAATTATATAGAAACGTAATTCGGTAATTATACAGCGAATTGAGTAGTCTGGTTTTTCAGGCGTTTTATTGTTTGGCGAATTGTTTAAATGTGAGACGTATCTTTGATGGCGTTCATTATGACCTTTCAAGAGCCACATGATTATTGGCAGTGCTAAAAATAGATATAGATATCCCATAAATACCCAAGCGGTTTGCCAGTCAAAGTAAACTATAAATATTGTTCCAATAAAGGGGTAGACGGCGACCCCTAGGGTATCTCCAAATGCGCTAATGCCAATTGCCGTTCCTCGGCGTTTGTCATAATATCGTCCCATCGATGTTACAGATATGTGGTTTAATAAACCCTGCCCTAAAAAACGCAAAAAGTAAAAAGCTAGCGCTAAAGAAAAAACGTTTACAATTGCAGAAGTAAAAAATATTGCGCCAATCGTAAAAATACATACTGATAATGTAAATAGTTTTAAGTTCGTATTGTCGATTAGACGCCCGATCCAAATTAAGCTTAGAGCGCTTGCTATAGTTGCGAGCATATATAAAAATCCAAGATCGCCATTAGTTAGAGAGAACTCGCGTCTAAATTCAGCGCCAAAAATTGAAATAAAATGCGTCTGACCTGAACTTGCAAAGAAATTAGTGGCAACACCAAAAGAAAGAAATCGCCAATTTTGGCGAATAAAGTTGAAGCTTTGTATTTTCATTTGGCCCTCTTTTTGTTTTATTTAGACTTATAAATATTTTAACTAATATCTAATTTTCAATGCTTTAAATGCAAAAGCCAAATATCAGAACTTAGGTATTAAGTATACCGACCGATCTATAATTATAGATAATCTAATTCTTATGAGATCATAGTATTCCTTTTATGAATATATCTCTCATTTTTTGCTTATAATTTTAATTTGAAATTATTAAATATCATAACTCTAGATTATAATGGTTGTTTAATCTTTCATTTGACGGAAGTTAAAACCTATCATATCTGTATATGTCGAAGTTAAAATTTAATAGGGGAGTATTTGTGAATTTAATAAGGGAAAATGAAATACGAGTACCAGTATTAATTATTGGTGGAGGCCCGGTAGGGTTAGCGTGCGCTATCGAACTTTCATGGCGTGGTGTGGAATGTTTGTTGGTTGAGCAACGTGATGGATCTATAAATCATCCAAAAATGAACCAAGTAGGTGTGCGCACGGTTGAATTCTGTCGTCGCTGGGGTACCTCCGAGTTAGTTAAGAAAAACTCCATACCAGAGGATTTCCCCCGTTCCATTCATTTTTTGACTGCTACCTCTGGTCATCAATTGGCGCATTATGATTTTCCCGCACGTATAGATGAGCCTTGTTTAAATTCTCCTGAAGCTATTCAACGTTGCTCTCAATTATATTTTGATCCAATTTTACGGGATCACGCTAAAACGTTAGGGGGACCTAAATTCTCTTACTCACATAATCTAAAAAATTTTGAACAGGATAACACTGGTGTTACGGCAGAAATAGTATCTTTGGATACAGGCTCCAGCAAAACGGTTCGAGCTGACTATATGATAGCGTGTGATGGAGCCGACAGTGGAGTTAGAGATGCTTTGGGCATAAAGTTAGAGGGTGATTCCTCTATGAATTATAATATTAACGCATACTTTCGATCAACTGATCATGAATTGTTATTTAAGCATGGACCCGCCGTTATGCAATGGATCATTGATGGTGAGGGTGTTTGGGCTGATATTGTCTCAATTAATGGGAATGATCTTTGGCGGTTTTCTTTTATGAGAGCAGAGCGTGGTCAAATCCTTTCAAAGGAGGAAATTGGTCAGTATTTGCGAAAAGCGGTTGGCTGTGATTTTGAGTTTGAAATTATTTCAGTTTTGCCATGGGAACGGCGACGCGTTGTGGCCGAGTGTTTTCAGGATCGCAGAATACTCCTGTGTGGAGATGCAGTGCATCAAATGTCACCAACGGGTGGGTTTGGTATGAATACCGGAATTCAAGAGGCTGTTGATGCGTCCTGGAAAGTTGCTGCAGTCGTCCAAGGATGGGGGGGACATAAATTAGTTGAAACATATGATATTGAACGCCGACCTGTGGCGTGGAGTATTGTAAATGAAGCCGCTCGAAATTATAATCAATTCGCTAAATTGCCAAAGGGTGGGGACATAACTTTGGACACGAAGGATAGTGAAGAGCTTAGGAAGTCAATTGGGGATACCATTTATGCGGAGAAATTTGATCGCGAGTATGATATGGAAGGTGTGCCATTAGGGTATCGTTATAATAAGTCTCCAATTATTTTATCAGATGACAGCTTTGAGATCCCCTTTGAGGTTATGAATTATACGCCAACTGCCCGACCCGGGCATCGGGCCCCCCATGCGTGGCTATCTGATGGGCGATCAACTCTAGATCTATTTGGTCAAGGACTTACTTTGTTGAATTTTGGTCAACGTATTGACTTTAATTCTATTCAAGAAGCTGCAAAAGCTCTTCAAATTCCGTTAGAGATCGAAACTTTAAAAAATAAAGAAATTCATGCCCTTTATGAAAGGAATTTTATTTTGGTTCGTCCTGACGGTCACGTAGCATGGCGGAGCGATAATTTTCCCTCAGATTTTGGAAAGATCTTGGATGTGGTTCGAGGTGCATAAAAATTTAATAATGTGAGGAGGTTTCCCTAGATATTTTACTAGACTACTTTCCATACAATTATTGTATACGCTTCGTGAAATTTTGATCCAAATTCCGTTCGCTTTACTTTTAACAATTTAATTTTACCAGAATTCTCTAATCTAATTAAACTAGAATAGAATCCTTTTAAATAATTGCGTTTAATGTGATATGAGTGAGCTTTCTTATCAAACTCATTCCTCAAGTCATAAAGCTCAATTATGGGCTCGATATGAACACAAATTTGTGGCTTTGCATCAACAATAGCTGCGATTAATAGTTCTGTGTTGGCGCCTAATTGTTCTAATGCGTGAAAGGTTAAGATAGCTGTTGTAGAGTTTATTTCTATATTTTCCCATCCTTTCAGGGTTAATAAGTTTAAATTTATAGGTACAATCTTCTCTTTTAGAGATAAATTTATGTGACTAATTATTTGCTGAGAGGCCTCTGACCAATCACAGCCAGTTAGTTTTGTGTTCTTCAGGATTTTTGATATTAAAAATAGATTTATACCCGTCCCGCATCCAAGCTCGACTATATGGCCAGCTGTTTCTAGATACTTTTTCACAATTATTGTTCGGAATATCTCAAATAAATTCTGTTCGAAATCATAAGTCTCTGATTGTATGTAACGACCTGCATAACGAAAGGTGTTATGGTGAAAATATTGAGGTGTTAATGTTTTTCTAGTAACACCCTCTGATCTAATATTCACTAGAATTTCACTCCAACCTTGCTCCCAAGTATCAAGTCGATCAGCTCCAGCTTTAGGTAGCGCAATATCATTTAAAGTAGATTGAACTTTATCTTCAACCTCTAGTATTTCATTTTTTTCTAAATATCTAAAAGTTAGTTCCGATAAATCTTTTGGATCGATGAGATTGCATATTTCATTGATTGGCAAATCGACTGCTGCTGCAATTTCTTTATAACCAATAATTTGCTCAAATTTTTTCAATATGGATTTCCATCTTTTATTTTAATGACTCCATATTCAGCTGCGTACTTATTCTGACGACGATTAGTCTCATTTGAAAATTTAGTTAGAGGTAAAGCTGACGTAAGGCTTCTTCCCTGGCCTATATCTGACCATTCTTCATAACTAAGATAATTATCTTGACGGGTGCCTGGAGCTATCAAGTCTTTGTCAATAACCTTTTGCGTTATAAATCTAAAATCAATTGATAACCGTAGTAAATCTCTAACTTTATTGGTAGCATGGATTAAATATGGATCAACAAGTATAATATTTCCTGGAGAAAAATCTACCTCATACTCCATACCACCATTAACTATATCCTTACCGTCATTAAAATCTGATAGAGGCTGCATTAATTTCTCTGGGAAAGTTAGAGGCTCAATCCATTTTACGTTAATATTTTTTTCATCACTGAAAATAGGTATAAAGACAGCAATACTGTTACTTGGTTCGCCAGCCCAAATGTCACTATGCATTTTAGTAGAAGAATGGGGACGTTGATCATTTTTACTTTTTGCCCCATCAACAAGCCTAATATTTATTGGGGCATGTATATTACTTACATGTTTATCGAGTTTAAATTCTTGAAAGATTTTAACAACTGATGAATGAATATTATTATATTCTGAGCATGTCGGTTTTTTGGGTAAAATTAGACCATTAGGGGTGATGTTAGGTAATCCCCTAATTTGGTTGGGTTGGGACTCAAACAACGAGCTATCAAAGTTAATTGTTTCATCATAATAAAAATTAGACAAATTTGTATAGATATAACTATTTATTTTTTTTCTGAGATCTTCAAAATGTTCGTCATTAATTTTACCTATTTTGAGTAGAGGATAGCTCTTACACAGAACTAAGTCCTGAGATATTAATGATAACCTGTCCGCGCGATCAGGAAAGCTTGTTTTTCGTATCATAAAGTGTCTCTTCTATAAGATTTTGGAATTCAGTAGGCTCTAGCTCAGGTGACATGTATTCCTCAATAGGTCCAATATATGATTTTATATACATCAAAAACCTAGCATCAAGTTTCGGCGCTATTGAGATAATTTTATCGACATATTGATATGCGTGTCCAATTAAATTCTCTGCAAGGGTCTCAACTTTGGACCAGTCATTTTTTTTGTTACTACCCTGGAACTTGTTTCCGATAGATACGAGGTTCCTGTGTCGATTATGAGTACTCGTTAGAATAAAAAGAGCTAAAGTGTGCGGCGTCATCTTAATTTCATTATTGAGAGATGCACCATGACACTTGTCCGAAAACTTGCAGATTAGTATATCCTCAGAATTACCGCAGACTTCAATTTTGTCATCAGGACATAGACGTAAGGCTAAATCGTAATCAGGCGTACTTTGAAATTTATTTATAGCATCTCCGGCCGGAATCATTAAGGGGTGCGGCAGAAAAGATCTCGCATAAATTGCATTGCTACTCAAACGCCAACATAATTGTATAGGATAAGGAGTGGTTTTTGATTTATCTGCAAAGTACGAATATTGAAGGGGATGCAGATAGTCTAAACTCTTATCGTATAATTGATTTGAGGAGACTCTAGGGAAGTTAAGGTGCCATTTATCTGAGAACGTAGCCTGCGTTATTCTTAAAACATTCACCATTACTGCGCGAGTGCCACTTTTCCATATTTCCCCTAAGCGTCCTAACCCACCATTAGCTATTACAAAATTTGAGTCGAGTAAGATTATGCCTTCATCTTTGTTTACAAAGTTTTTATACATATCTCGGATACATATCTTTTGAATAAAATATTTGTAATTTGGGGACTTAAACGCCCTGGCCGCATCGAATAATGGTTTGTCTCCTATTTTTAAATCTTCAAAATAGTGAAAATGTAGATTTGTTATTTCATCAAGATCACGCATCTGATCGAAAAATTGCGAAGAAATTCTTGTAGTATAAATATGGTAATGAATAATTGCCTGTTGAGATAATTGAGGTAAATTTTCTGGCATTAGTTGAAATGGAAGAGAAATATTAACAAAGTTTTTGACGAAAACTTTATCCCAAACAAGATTGAAAATATGAAAAGTTAACTGACCCACTATAATTGATGAAACATTGGTAATTTTCTCATATATTAATTACTTACTTTCTCGATACTATATTGCGCAATATTTTTGTATCGTTCGGAAATTGCTAACAACTCCTCAGGGTTAATAACATCTTCAATTCTATTAAAGGGCAATCCTTTTGTTAGACTTTCAACCTTTTCAATAATGTGGTCTGGTGGTTGCTTCCTATTTGTAAGGACAATTTGGTTGGCAATAACCCGGCGCTCGCCCTCATATGCATTGATAGCACTAATTTGATCTTCATGCTTCTCAAGATTTTTAGCCAAAGAATCTGCATCGAGAATAGCTTGTGCGCCACCGTTTCCGCCTCGCGGATACATTGGGTGTGCTGCGTCGCCCATAAGGGTTACGCGTCCAAACGTCCATTGGTTGATGGGATCTCTGTCAACCATTGGATATTCTAGGACAAACTCGGAATTATTGATTAAATCGGGTATATCTAACCAATCAAAATGCCATTCTTTGAATGGTTCTATAAAATCTTCTATATGACCTTTGGTTGCCCAGTCATTCCGTTTGAAATCGCTTCTTGGTTGCTCAGTTACCCAATTTATCATCTGACTACCATTGTTAAATTCTCTTATTGGGTAAATTGTCATTTTCCCCGTGTCTACAGTACCGATTCGTGTAACGCTTGCTCCTGTGAGAAATGGCTTACGAATTGTTACACCACGCCACATATTTATTCCACCATAACGTGGCTCACCCTCATTGGGATAGAGGTTCTTCCTAATGTTGGAGTGGAATCCATCGGCTGCAATGATAATAGATCCAGTATGCGGTTCTTGCTGATTGAAAAGCACTTTAACGGTTTTTTCATTTTGTTCAAAACCCGAGCATGAGTGGTTAAAGTTAATAAAATTGGGGCCGAATCTATCTATTACTGCGTCATACAACACTTTATGAAGGTCGCCACGATGGATGGAAAAATGAGGATAATCATAGCCCGCAAACCTTCCGCAGTGCTCTGTAATGATTGGTTGTCCATGGCGATTGAAATATGCGAACTCTTGAGCTTCGACGCCAAACCTACTCAACTCTGATTCAAGATTTAATGAACTTAAAACTTTTATAGCATGAGGCAACATATTGATGCCAACACCAAGAGGCTTAAATTCGGGAGAGGCTTCAAATATATTACATTTTATGCCTTTTTCATGGAGAGCCAATGCGAGCGTCAGTCCGCCAATTCCGCCCCCAACAATTAATATATTATTTTGAGTTTTTTTTACGACCATAAAGTTTTATATCTTTCAAACAATCTTGTTATTTATTTTTTTTTCAGAATAAATTAATTTAGATCATTCTTGGATTGAGCGTCAACTTAGCCATTTATTTTCAATCCTTTATATTTTATAATAGAGCTCATTTTATTATCGATTTTTATTTTTGATTTTTCATCCTTAATCAAATTCAGATTATCCCGCCCCCCCCCAGTGTTAGGATTTCAATAAACCATTTTAGTCAGGGTTAGGTTCGGGGAATTCTTCGGGCCAGTTATCCAAGATTGTTTGAAGGTAATCTCTAACTTTCTCTGGGTCTAGTTTACCTGAGCCTTTAATTCTATTGACATGATCTTCGTGTTCAAGTGGAATCTTTAATGAGTCCATAAAACGATTGTTCATGTTGAAGTATGCGCTAATGAGCGTAAGTTCAACTATTTCAGCCTCATCAAATGATTGACTAACAAGATCGAAAATATCATCCCTGGAACGAGCTGTATTCTTTGTAACATGTTCTGCCCATAAAACTGCGGCTTTTTCTCTTTCGGTTAAAATGGTCGATGACATATATTCATCTGAACCAATAATTTGGACTTGTTCCTCAGTAATTCCAGCCGCTTGACCAAGCGACGTATTGTGCGCAAATCAGTAATCACAGCCATTTAGATGACTTGTTTTAATAATCGCAATTTCTTTAATTTTATTTGAGAGTAAACCACCCGCTCCCTCTCGTTGCAATGTAGCTGAAAAGGGTAACATTAGCATTGAAACCATTGGGGTATGCGCCGAAATTCTTCTTGAATTTGGAATACGATTTACAAATTTTTCTACAGCTTTAAAGTAAAGGCTCATTACACCTTCAGTATTTTCAGGGTTAATTAGGCTTACTCGTGCTTTTTCTGTCATTTATGGCCTCTCCATTTTTATATTGTTTAACAGGATCTTATTTTGGCTGTAGCTTATCATTCAGTTGTAAATGAATTTTATCCAAGTAACTATTAAATTTAACATTGTACTCTACAAATAAATTAAAAAAAAACCCCCACTATAGAAATTTAGCAGGGGAGTTATAATTCGAAACTACTTTTTAGTTACACCAACTTGTTTAAAAATCGCTCCAAATTGTTTATGCTCAGCCAAAATCATATTTTTGAACTCTTTACCGTGTAAAGGATTCGGGGGAGATCCCACCGCTTTCATTAAGCGAAGAAAGGTTTTGTCTTTCATGGTCTTAGAAAGCGCATCAACTATAATATCAATCCTATCTTGGGGGGTTCCTTTTTTAGCCATGAATCCTCTCCAAAGTTGATAAACAAAGTCGACGCCCTGTTCCCGAAACGTCGGAACATCAGGAGCAAGTTTATCCCTCTTCTCGGCAGCAATCCCTAAGATGTTTACCGAACCATTTTTGTACCTGCCTAATGTTCCAGCTGATGCAAAAAGGCCTCCAGCTGTATCAACATGTCCTCCAAGCATTGAACGTATAGCAGGTCCACCACCTTTAAATGGTACATGCTTAAACTTTACTTTTGCATCTAACTCAATTTTAAGAATCATTGAATGGCCATTTCCATAAAGTCCATTTGAACCGAAACTAATTTTACCTGGATTTGCCTTCATTTCGTCGATTAATTGCTTAAAATTTTTGAATCTATCCGACCGAGAAATAATTAAATATGGATCATTATTTACTTTAAAAACTGGGATAAAATCGTTTAAGCTATCGTATGTAACTTTTCGGACATGGGGAACGATTGATGTATGATTCCCTGTTCCGAATACTAATGTATAACCATCAGCTTTCTCAGCCATTGTTGCTGCCATACCAATTGTGCCCGCAGCTCCACCTTTTAGCATAACAATCATTGGCTGTCCCAAATATTGATGAACAACACTAGCCACTAATCTGGAAGTTACATCTGTTGATCCACCAGGACCAGTTGGAACAATCACTCTGATCGGTTTTGTTGGAAACTTTCCAGCCAAACCTGTGTTTGCCATGAGCCCCATGGAAATTACAATACCTAATATGCAACCAATATTTTTTATGATTTTTATTTTTTTCATTTTTTGCTCCTATTTCTGTTATTGTTAAGGGTTGGGTATTCTGGTCATTCTGACTTCTTGTTTTTGGTCTTTCTCCTAAATCCAAAATATAAAATCGCGACTGCAACTAGCAAAAAGCCGGCGGATATGGGTCTCGTTAAAAAGACGGAAAAGTCTCCATCTGATAGAATGAGCGCTTGTTTCATTGATCGTTCGGCGATTGGTGTAATAATAAAAGCGATCACTAGTGGAGCCAATGGTATGTCAATCTTCCTAAGAAGATAACCAAATACACCGACAATTAAGGCAACTTGAATATCAGCAAGGTTGCCGCGGTAAACATAGACACCCATTAAGCAAAGCAAGAGCACAGCAGGTACAAGCAAAGATTGACGAACGGTTACGACTCTAGCAAAGATCGGGGTCAAGACCCAGCCCACGACTATCATAATTGGATTGCCTATTAAAAGTAGAGCGAATATTGCATACATAGTTGCGCCATTTGCTTCAAATAATTCAGGACCTGGACGTAATCCTTGTGCTAGAAAAGCTCCCATTAAAATAGCTGCGGTTGCGCTTCCCGGAATACCGAGTGTTAGTGTGGGTATTAAATCTGCGCCGGCTACAGCGCTATTTGCTGCTTCTGAAGCTGCAACACCCTCATAACTGCCTTTGCCAAATTCTTCCGGTTTCTTTGAGGCACGTTTTGCTGCTCCATATCCAATGAATGTCGCAATAGCAGCCCCTGTACCCGGAATTGCGCCAATAATTGTACCAAGTATAGACGATCTAATTATGGTTCGGGTACTTGTCTTTACTTCTTTTAATTTAAGGTTTTTACCCCCTTTTAAATGTGCGGTGTCCGGTCGCTTTGATAATAGTTTATTGCTTTTTTCGGCTTGGATTAGCACCTCACTTACCGCGAAGAGACCAATCATTAGGGGAATGGTTCCAACACCCCCTTGTAAAATGGGAATACCAAAGGTGTAGCGCTCTGCGCCGGTTACGGCATCAAAACCTACCAGTCCGATCATTATCCCAATAAGTGCTGAAAGTATGCCCTTTGCAGCTGAGCTGCCAGTAATGCCTCCAATAATCGTGAGCCCCATTAACATGAGCGCAAAAAATTCAGCTGGGCCAAACTTTAGGGCAAGTGCTGCTAATGGAACCGCTGCCAAGATAAGCACAATATCACTAAAAGTATCACCAATCGTAGATGAGACTAAGGCCATTTGAATCCCGCTTTTTGCTTCCCCTTTTTTTGCCAGTGGATAACCGTCAAGCGCGGTTGCTGCGGCTGCAGGTTGTCCGGGAGTATTTATTAAAATTGCTGGTATAGAGTCTCCAAACAAGGCACCTTTGTGCAGTCCTAGGAGAAATGGGATCCCTTCTGTGGGTGGCATAAAAAACGAAAAGGGGACTAATATCGCGGTAGCCATTACACCACTAATACCCGGTATAGCGCCTACTAATATTCCAGCCGCGACACCAATCCCTACCATTAACACTGCCTTAAAAGTAAAATAAAGCGACATACCTTGAATTATTTGGTCAATTATTTCCATAATTGCCCTTCCGGTAGAATTATTTGAAAACCTTGATAAAAAAAGAAGTCCATAAGAAATGGCATAACTAGGCTAATTCCAATAATGTAGCGCCAGTCTCGTAGGCCCAAGGTATATACCAAAATAAGCATGAATAATGGGGATATTGTAAGAAAACCAAATATCGGAAGTAATGCAACATAAATGAAGGAGCACGCAATAATAAATAGTAATTTAAAGCTGGAATTAAATGATAATTCTACGAGTTCATCAACTTTAGAACGAGTTGCTTGGATTATCATGATACATGTGAAAAATATGAAGGCTCCAATATTTAAATTTGGCAGTGCTTCAGGTCGCAGCGTCCAAGCTATAGTTTGAATGCTTGAATCATTTAAAGCATTTGTAACATATGTCGGCGTAATCCAAAAAATATAGAGAGCGCTATATAATAAGAAAATGATACCCGTTATTATTTCAGCAGTCTTAAACTTCATTAAAATTTTTACCTAGCTTTCAGTATTTTCCGTATCTTCTTTGGCCATATCTTCATCGATAACTTCTTTAAATTGATGAGTAGCATGCGCCATTGTTGGCCAACCAGAATATGCGCCAGTCTGAATAATAACTTCCATTATTTCTTCCTTTGTAATTCCTAAGTGTTGGGCACTACGGTAATGAGAATGGTTTCCTGTGGGACGGCATAATGCTATATTTGCGGCTAGTGTGATCAATTGCCGCTCTCGCATGCTTAATAAAGGGCGGTTCCAGATATCTCCAAACAGATGGCCAACAGAAATTTCATATAATTCTGGATATAATTCTTTTTGGTTCAACATAGTGTCTTGTCGCCCCATTTCTTCTAACTTATCAAAGCCCCTTTTTAAGCGATCATCATATTCACTCATAGTTTAGATTCCTCAGTTTAATTAAAGTTTGGGCCAAATGCGCTTTGCTAAATTTGGCGATCCTGGTGCATGATTTAGTTTTCTTACAACTTTATCCGTCCATGCCTCCATATCAGGATTATGACTTTCGTGGTCTAAAAAACGCCTATTTCGGGCGTCTACTGATATATATTCATATAAAATAGCGTGTTTGGCCCAACCTGACACTGAAACTAGTTTTCGAGTTGCGACGGAACCTTCTAATTTGGTCATGCACGGCATGCGCCATTGCGCATACCATGAGGTTAGCTCATCTTCATCACGCCAATCACCTGAGTTGAAATTACCTAACTGGATACATGGACTTAAAGTATTGCCAACGCGAGTTTTTGCTTCTGGCCCATCCACCCTAGCTTCATCAACCATTATGTTTATCCGCTCTCTTAAACGGAGGGATAACATTTTTTGGTCTCTCTCTGACAAGTTTTGATGCAGAATACTAGGTGGTGGATCAGCAAAAACATGGGCATCTATTCCAGTAAAGATAAGAATATAACGATCCCCTGAGGCTACGTCGTGATTATCTGTATGTCTAAGGCGGCCTTTCTCTCCCGGGTGTGTCACATTACTCTCTGATTTATAATGGGCTACGTTTAATACCCCAGGCTTGGTTAAGCGATCTGGAATATAAACATTATGGAGCCAATCGAGATATTGGTTCTCATTGATTTCTTCTAAGTCATACCAAGATATCCAATATGCTCGGTCTAATTCTGTATTCTCCGACATTAGATTCTTCCTGCTTCTATATTAGTTTTTAAATAAACCGATTATAACGACTTTTTTAAAGACATAACAAGTGGTTCAGAATAATACTAAAGTCATTCCTAGTACGAATGTTTAATGTGGCCCTTAAATTCAAAGAGAGTCAAAGTTCATGACAATTGACTTGATAAATTTTTCACCGGTTTTTGACAGCGGTTCACCTCGTCTATGCATTACCGCAATATTTCTTTTCCATTGAAAGGGCTTTTTGAGTAAAACAACATTCTCTCGTTTCAAAAGTTCTATATCGGCTAGCCGTGCGGCCCCCAGATAGTCCGTGTTTGCAACGGTTGCAACGGTTAACGAAATGGAATTTGTTTCAACCAACGGTCTTGGAAAAGGCTTATTAGCCTCTCGGTATAGTCCTTCAAAATGTTGTCTATAAAAACTACCTGGCTCACGCATAATCCAATTAAAATCGTCAAAATGAGAAATTGAAATTTTCTTTTTTTTGAGAAGTGGGTGACCTTTGCGGACTATAATACCGTGGGTACTCTCTGTTAGATGAATAAAATTACAATCTGGATGTATGCCAGCAGATTGTTCAGTTCCGATCATAATATCAAGTCTCCCTTGCAGAAGTTGTTCGAATAATTTTCTCGAACTCACTTGACTATATATTCTTAAATTAAGGCTCGGATTGGATTGTATGATTTCTGAAATTATTTTGGAAAGTTTGTCCCCCATTAACCACGCAGCAGCGATCCCGACCTCTAGTTTACCCGCTAGTCCATCTTTTAAGGCCTGTATTTCTCTTTTCGCATTTTTAGATTGCGCCAATATAAGCCGAGCATGTTGAGACAATGATGTGCCAAATTTTGTAGGGTTTACGCCTCTCGTATGCCTAACAAATAAGTTGGCTCCAACACTTTGTTCGAGTGACTGAATACTCTTAGTTAATCCAGATTGAGTTATTTGCAATTGCCTAGCAGCTTTACCGAAGCTTCCTAGTTCAATAACCATGAGGAAATGTTCAAACTGGCGTAAATCCATAATTAATCTACCAAGAGTTGCATCGAACGAATTTTTTTAACTTTTAAATATCCCTTTTTTATAATATGAAAACAACATATATTTATCTATACGCTTGGCATTCAGTGTGTTTCTATAATACTTTTTTTGTTAATTTTAACTAAAGTTTCTTTTTTAGAGAAGTTAATAAGATAAAAGTTGGTGTCTATGTTTGAATCGAAACTTAAAATTCCATTGGCGAAAATTCTTGAGTTAGAAGTTAATATTGATGTTGTAGATATAGGAGCCAGTCCAAGTGGCGGAGCGCCGCCATATCAATCTTTAATAGATAATAATTATGCATCTTTAGTAGGTTTTGAACCTAATCAAGAGGCACTTGATGTATTAAATAGCAATAAAAAATCGACAGAAATATACTTGCCATATGCGGTTGGCGATGGGGAAATGCATGAATTTAAACATTGCGCTGCGCCTGAAATGTCATCTCTACTTGAGCCAAACTTCAAGGTGCTTGATTTTTTTCACTCATTTTCAGATTTTGCACGTGTGGTAAAAAGGCAAAATATTACCACTAAGAAATTAGACGAGATAAGGGAGATTAAAAATATTGATTTGCTTAAAATCGATATCCAAGGTGGAGAATTAATTGTTTTTGAGAATGCCATTAAACGATTACAAAATTGCTGCGTTATCCATACTGAAGTTGAGTTCGTTGAGTTGTATTTAAAACAGCCGTTGTTTTCCGAAATTGAGCTATTTTTGCGAGGCCTAGGCTTTGTTTTTCACAAGTTTGTTCCATTAAGAAGTAGAGTTTTAAAGCCTATGCTTGTTGAAAATAGTAAAACGGCGGGGTTAAGTCAGATTTTTGATGGTGATGCTCTATTCATTCGTGATTTTACAAAGTACGATAAAACCCATCCAAACAGGTTATTAAAATCTGCGATTATTCTGCATGATTTGTATCATTCATTGGATGTTGTTTATCAATTGTTGGATGCTTTTGACCGAAGACGGAAAACGAAACTGGCGGCTAAATATATGGCTGCAATTGCACAGTAACTCGAGTATTTTTTCGGAGTATAAATGGTTTATGTTAAGTTTCAGGCTGATAAAAAAAGCGCTTGATAATAATTTATGTCAAAAACGCAAAACGAGAATGAAGTCTCCTAAATTAAGAGTGTAATTTAAATGTCAGATAGTCTCGAGTTTATAAATAAAACCGCGGTCGAAGTTGTTTCCTTGCTTAGGAAAGAAGAAATTTCACCGTCAGATCTTTTACTTTGCCTTCAAGACCGAATAGACTCAATTGATCATCAGGTAAATGCGCTTCCCACTTTGTGTTTTGAACGTGCATTTGAGCGTGCTAATGGATTAGAAAAGAAACCTATAGAAGAGCGGGGTATCTTAGCTGGATTACCTATTCCCATTAAAGATCTTACTCCTGTGGAGGGTATCCTTTTTACTTCAGGTTCGACTATTTTTAAGGATCGAATAGCTTCTTATTCGGATATGAGCGTTGAAAGAATTGAGGCTGAAGGAGGAATCGTCTATGCGAAGTCAAATACACCAGAATTCGGTGCGGGCGGAAATACATTTAATAATGTGTTTGGTAACACACTAAATCCTTGGGATTTGCGAATGTCTACCGCGGGTTCATCAGGTGGTGCTGCAGCAGCCCTAGCATCTGGAATGGCCTGGTTGGCACATGGCTCAGATATGGGAGGTTCTTTGCGGAACCCAGCAAGTTTCTGTGGAGTTGTGGGTATGCGACCAAGTCCAGGCAGAATAGCACAAGGCCCCGGTTTGTTGCCATTTAATAGTCTTGGTGTTCAGGGTCCAATGGCCAGAAATGTCGCAGACCTTGAGCTGTTTTTTGATGTAATGACAGGAGAAGACTATCGTGACCCATTATCATTTCCAAAGTCTGAAATATCATTTCTGGAAACTGCAAAGTCATCTCAAAAGCCCGCTAAAATTGCTTTTAGTGCTGATTTCGGTTTTATGACAGTTGACCCTGAAGTAACAGAGATATGCCGCAAAGCAGCAAAAAAAATTCAAAATTTTGGTCTTATTGTTGAAGATAGTTGCCCCAAACTTGACAATGTTATTGAAACATTTTGGACCTTGAGGTCGCACTCTTTTGCAATGACTATGGGGCCTTTGGTTAAAGACTTTCGAAATCACTTTAAACCGGAGTTGCTTGATAATATTGCTGTAGGGTATGATTTATCTGTCGATCAACTTGGTAATGCGGAGACCCAACGAGGTAAGATCTATAAAACAATGTATGATTTTTATGAAGATTATGATCTTTTGCTTGTCCCGTCTACCATTGTACCCGCTTTTCCAATAGAGCAGCGTTTCGTTGAAAAATGTAATGGTAAGAAATTTAATACTTATGTTGACTGGATGGGTATCACATTTCCGGCTACTTTGGCAGGGTGCCCAGCTTTGTCTATTCCCGTAGGCTTTACAAAAAAAGGCCTACCAGTAGGATTGCAATTGATAGGGCGTCAAAAATCTGAGGCTAAGTTATTGTCTTTAGCTCAGATGATTGAAGATATCGTTGGGAAGAATAATCTACCCATCGACCCGCGTCCAAAAGGATTTCCATCTACATAGTAGGGTAGAATTAGATAAAAAGATTTATCGCAACATTAATATGATTTCCACTAAAAGTAATATGGCGCTTATTTTATTAGTTCAAATTCTTACCTAACGCGAGCCGCTACTCTAACGGCTTTTGCTATCATGGGTGCAACAGTTCGATCAAGTGGATGGGGAAGAATTTTATCGGTAGAAAGTTCGTTATTGGGAACTGACTCTGCAAGTGCTTTTGCGGCAGCTAACTTCATTGCATTATTAATAACTGGTGACCGCGCATCCAATGCGCCGCGAAATATTCCTGGGAAAACTAAAACATTATTTACTTGATTAGGAAAATCGCTCCGCCCTGTACCAATCACTAGAGCACCGCCTTTTTTCGCTTCATCCGGCATAATCTCTGGGGTTGGATTTGCCATGGCTAGTATAATCGGATCTTGTGCCATGGTTTTAACGTCCTCTGCTGAAATTACATTGCCTTTTGAAACGCCAATAAAAACGTTTGCACCGTTAATTACTTCTTTGACCGAACCGGAGATATTGTTTTTGTTCGTAAATTCTAATAGTTTTTGTTTTTCTGTATTTAGATCAGTGCGATCACTGGAAATGGCGCCTTTTGAATCACATACGATAACGTCAGCAACAGCTTGTAACTCTTGGCTCTCAGAACTAACCCCCGAGATGAGTTTTGCTATTGCAATGCCCGCTGCGCCAGATCCATTGATTATAACCGACATGGTGTCCAAGGATTGGCTGGTTACTTTTGATGAATTAATTAGGGCGGCTAACAATACAATCGCGGTACCATGCTGATCATCATGGAAAACAGGAATACCAAGATCTTGAAGTTTTTCCTCAATCTCAAAACACCTAGGCGCGGAAATATCTTCTAGATTTATTCCTCCAAAACTCGGAGCTATAAGACGACAGGTTTCAATTATTTTTTTTGGATCATTGGTATCTACACAGATTGGCCAGGCATCAATTTTTCCGAACTCTCGAAAAAGAAGAGCTTTACCTTCCATGACTGGAAGTGCCGCTAGTGGTCCTATATCTCCTAACCCCAATACTGCTGAACCATCTGTAATAACGGCTACGGAGTTTCCTTTAACTGTTAACTTATATGCAGAATCCGGATCTTCCGATATTAACTCACACGGTTTCGCTACACCGGGTGTATATGCCAGAGAAAGATCATCCCTGCTACCAATGGGAAGTTTATTGTGCACACTGATTTTGCCACGAAGTTGTTCATGTAAAATCTTCGATCGTTCATAGTAATCTGACATTTATTTTTAGTCCTTTAAATTAATTTGTTATCTGTTTGTGAGTTGAATTCTGTATTCTGTCAAATGGTTGTTTTGACAATCATATTTTTTACTATTTTAAGAGTTGTCTTTATGCTAATTTTTAAACTTTGCAAGTAGACCTAATTTATCATTAGAAATTTAATTTATCTTGAATTTTAAATCTATTTACTTACAACATATATGTTATGATTAGCTCAAAAAATTTTCATTTTACCCTTATTTACATGGGTGCCATACCCTTTGTAATTGGCAGTATTTTGTTAGTCTTAGGCTTTGAAGAAATCTTATATCTCGGAAGACTTGAGTGGATAATTGGATCCTATGGTCTTGTAATTTGCAGTTTTATCGCAGGGGTACATTGGGGGCAATTTATTCAGGGAGTTGATTTGGTAAAAATAAATTTACCCCTGACGAGTAATTCTATAGTTTTGCTTGCTTGGTTTTTATTTTTAATCCTCAATTCTGTATATTTTTTTTATATTTTGATTTTGTTATTTTTTGTCTTGTTAGCAATTGATTATCAATTATTTAAATTAGATAGAATATCGCTTAATTACATTAAGTGTCGCGCTATTGTGACAACTGCTGTCAACACTGCACTTTTAATCTCAGGGATTACAATAAATTAATTTTGATATTGGAGTTTATTGTTTTTCGGCACTAATCAAAGTCCAGGGAAATCTCCAAGCTTGATATTCTGGATCAAGAACGCCGTCTGCTTCCTCAAAGGGTTCAATAGTTATATTTGAAAATCCCAGAGTTTTGAGAATTCCAGTGATATCCATTTTCGCGAAAGATACCATATAAGGTTCGTTGTTTCTTTTGCTGTGACCAAAGTGAATAAAACGTTTAAATCGGTCTGGAAGCAGATAAAAGTCTAGGTGTACCATTTTCCCGCCTGGTTTTAGAATTCTATGAGCCTCGGATATAATATTCTTAATGCTTTTTGGAGGTAACTCATGTAAAAGCATTGTCGATGTCACTAAATCAAATTGCTTATTTTTAAAGTTTGTTTTTTCGGCATTAACCTGCATGTAGGTGACATTTGATGCCTGATCTTTTCTTGCGATCGATGATCCTAGAGTGAGGCATGGCTCTGATAAATCAATACCAATAATTTTAGCTTCGGGTATTTTTTTATAGAAGGGTTGTGTGCTCTTTCCAAAGCCGCAGGCCATATCTAATATTTTTTTGGGGTTTCCGGAAGCCAAGATTGAGTTGGTAAATCTATGATGTAGGTCTTGATGATTACGCACACCCAGCGGCGTCGTTGATCGCGCGCCATGTTCGTAGACATATCCAGCTGTTTTGTCTTTTGACAATCCCCCTGGATGTTGGTGAATATCAATTTGAGTATAATATTTTGGAAGTTTTATACTCGGATCTAATTTAAGGTTTTTATGATTCTTCGGCGGACTTTTGATTTTCTCGTGTTGCTGATTATAAAAATTATATATCCCATAACGTCCGGAATATTTATAACGTTGAAGATGGCGTTCAAGCCACGCAAAGAACTTATAAGTTGTTGTTTTTTCAATTTCTTCGGTTTGTTTTTCTTTATCTAATTGCGAGAAAATTTCAATCGTCCAAAAAGTTTTGGTTGATAGAATAAAATCCTGCGCTGCGGAAAAAGCTCTTTTATTAATAATAGCAGATCTATTCATTTATCGATTTATCCTTTTGATACTTGTTTACCTGTTAAGCTTTGCATTAGGTGATAAACAAATTGTTCCCGATCTGATTTACTATTTAACCTCTCTTCTTCACTGGGTTCAGCATCAAGTAACTCTAGATCTAAAAGTCCATTTCTTGATAAGATTCGCTCTAAAGCTGTTTGTCTGTCCTTTAAAACATACACTTCAGTTGCAAGAGCCATTACTACCCCAAAAGCTCTATCTAGTGCGGGGTCATTAAAAAATATTTGTTCATCTGGTTGATTTTGGTTCATTGTAATTTACCTATTATTCCTTTATTTGGACATTAAATATAATATAAAATTTTATGCTTAGAATTCAAATGATATTTAATGGGGTGTTTTGACTAAATGAAAGATAATCAAATAATCGATCGATTAGAAATTCGTGAGTTAATTGAGAAATGGGTTATTTATCGAGACGCAGCTGATTGGGAAAAATTCCGAACTGTTTGGGCTGATGATGGCCGAATGATGGCGACGTGGTTTCAGGGCCCAGCTGAGGATTTTATAAAAGTAAGTATAGAGGGGTTCAAACGTGGAATTTATATCCTCCATTTTTTGGGTGGTTCGGAAATACAGATTCGGGGATCGAGAGCAATAGCCCAAACGAAGATGACAATTTCTCAGCGTGGCGATGTTCATGGTGTCGAATGTGATATTGTGTGTACGGGCCGATTTTATGACTTGATAGAGTTGACTAGTAGTGGTTGGCGTGTGGTTTTACGTCAACCGATTTATGAAAGGGATCGGATGACACCTCTCATTCCTGGTCAAGTTTTTGACCTAAATCCAGAAATTATAAAACTTTATCCAGCTGGGTATTGTCATCTTGCATATTTTCAACATAGCTTAGGTTATAAGGTAAAGCGAGATATGCCTGGATTAACGGGATTGAGGCTGGAGTCTTTAATTGAAAATGGAAGAAATTGGTTAGATGGTGGTGAAGATTTGTGGGATAGATAAGTATGCATTTGATGCTTTACACATTGTATATGTCTAGATTAGGAAATAATGTTTTATTCAACTATTAATCTTATTAGAACAAAAGTTCGTAAAAAAATATGAAGGGTATAGTTTTTATTATACTTTGGTGATAAGGGATCATATAAATTTTGGTTGAGTGAAAAGGATTACTGGTACTTTCAGATTATGTGTTTAACGAAGGTTATTATTAAAGAAATAGTTAACCGTTAATAATCGATAAAAGTTGTCTTCAAACATAAAAAAAACCTTATCCTCTGTAATATAAGAATTTAAGTGAGTGGGGAAAATTATGAGTTTATACAAAATACGAGTAAGTTTTACGTCTTTATTTGTCGTATTGGGGCTCCTTACTTTTATCGGTTTCACGCCCAGTTTCAAAAGTTTTGCAGATACCGCGCCTTTATCTGACCGTGCTAAGGGTTTAGATGCGAATGGAAACGGGTTGGTTGATCGAGACGAAGCTCGAGGACCGCTGGATGCTAATTTTGATGAGATGGACTGCGACAAAAATGGAGGTCTTGACGGCGCTGAGATACCTGCATTTTTTCAAGGTACGGGTTGCCCAAAGAAAGAAGAGACAGTGGCGAAGAAGAAAAACGCAGCAAAACCCGCTAAAGACTCCAAAGCTAGAAAGAAAAAATCTCGAGGTGGTCGTCCTCCTCAAACGGTAAAGTTGGAAGAAGTTATTTTTACCAGAACAAATGAAACTTTTAAAGTTGTAGGGCGCGTAATGGCTCTTCAAAATGGTCCCTTAGCGGCTCGAGTTCGCGGGGCTATTGAACAGATCAATGTTAATGTGGGGGATAGAGTAAAGAAAGGAGATGTACTAGTAAAACTTGCTCAAAGTAGTCTTCAAGCCGGACGAAAACGCATCGCCGCGCAGGTTTCTCGTTACGATACCATGTTGAAAAATTCTGAGCGTGAGTTGGCCCGTATGAAGAAGCTATCGAAGTCAGCCGCTTATTCGAGAGCAAGATTTGAGGATCAAGAAGGTTTGGTTGCGGAGAGAAAAGCTCAATATCTCGAGTTTCGGGCAGCGCTAGAGCAGTCGTTAATTGAAATTCAAAATACTAGGATAAGAGCTCCTTTTGATGCTGTAGTTTTGGAAAAACATGTTGAAAAAGGCGGTTATGTAAATGTCGGAGCTAGGGTCTTAACACTTTCTAACGATAAGGCCCTTGAAGTAGAGGCCGATATTCCTAGCTTCCAAGTGTTTTCAATGAAAAAAGATACGACAGCCCGCATTATCTCTGACTTAGGTAAAGTATATTCGGCGAAGGTTAGAGCCATAATCCCGAACGAAAATGTTCGAACGAGAACCCGTCCTGTCCGCTTGTCAGTTGATTTTGGCTCTGATGCTGCTAAGTATGCAGATAACCAGAGTGTCACAGTTGAACTGCCGATGACAACTGGAAACGAGTTATTGCTAGTAAACAAAGATGCGGTTCTTAAGCGAGCAAATGGTAATATTGTTTTTGTGGTTAAGGGAGATAATGCCACAATGAAAAGTGTACGCCTGGGTCGCGGAATAGGTAATAAATTTCATGTTTTAAAAGGACTTAAGGCAGGCGATTTAGTTGTGGTTCGAGGTAATGAACGTCTAGGTGCTGGTGGTCGTATTAAGGTAGCGAAGTAGGGAACAATACGATGAATCTTATTCAATTATCCATTTTCAGGCCCACAGCAGTTATTTCTGTAGTTTTAATGGTGATTTTGTTCGGCTGGGTGTCTCTCCAAAAAATTCCCATTCAGATGGCTCCTGATGTTCGACAGCCAGTGATAATCATCAAAACAAGTTGGCGGGGTGCGTCTCCAACCGAGGTAGAGCGAGAAATTGTATCAAAACAAGAAGAGGCTTTGAAGGGCATAGAAGGCTTAAAGCGCATCTTAGGAGAGGCTAAAACGAACTCGGGTGTCGTAACTTTGGAGTTTTCACCAGGGCTTGATTTTAACAGGACACTGTTGCTGACGGCAAACCGACTTGATCGAGTTACTGGATACCCGGAAGAGGCTGACGAGCCCGAAATTAGCACCTCGGGTACCGAGGATAATGCTATAGCGTGGTTTAGTTTGACGCGCCTGGATGGAAACGAACGTCCAATGAGTACATATGGTGATTTTCTCCGAGACGTAATACAGGAGCGGTTTGAACGTATCCCCGGCATAGGCGGCGTGAACTTGTTCGGGGAGACAGAGCGTGAAGTTCAGATCATCGTTGATCCAGAAAAGTTAGCTTTGTATCGCATCACAATACCTGAAATGGTTCGCAAGCTTCGCGCCGAAAACACGTCGGTAACAGGGGGTGATATTAACGAAGGTAAAAGACGGTATGTGGTAAGAACTGAAGGCGAGCTATCGACACTTAATCAAATCCGAGGCATTTTAATTCGAAGTGAGGCAAAAGGAAATATCGGACCTAACTTAGGAAGGGTCAAATTGTCCGATGTCGCTGATGTTCAAGTGGCGTACAAAGAAAGGTTTGGTCGAGCACGTTTTAGAGGGAGGCCCGCTCTCGGAATGAACGTTACTCGTGAACAAGGTGCCAATGTTTTGCAAACCATGAAAGAAGTAAGGGCCACTGCGCTCGCATTGGCTGATGGACCAGTCCTTGCCGCTGGTTTAAAGATGAGACAAGTTTATGACGAAACCGATTATATCAATTCCTCCATCGATCTAGTTATTCAGAATATTTACTATGGTGGTGGTCTGGCTATTCTAATTTTAATTTTGTTTCTAAGGTCATGGCGTCCCACGATTGTGATAGGGGCGGCAATACCTGTGTCTGTAATCGGCACATTCGTTGCTATGGCTTTTTTGGGAAGGTCGCTTAACGTAGTAAGCCTTGCCGGCATTGCATTTGCAGTCGGGATGGTTGTTGATGCTGCTATTGTTGTTCTCGAAAATATTTTTAGATTGAGGCAACAGGGGATGAGTTCATCCGAAGCGGCATATAGGGGAACGTCCCAAGTTTGGCCTGCCGTACTGGTATCCTCGTTAACCACAGTAATGGTGTTTATTCCAATCTTATTTATGGATCTAGAGGCGGGACAGCTTTTTAGAGATATCGGTGTTGCGATTTCGGTATCTGTTATCCTTTCTTTACTGGTCTCTGTTACTTTAATACCTGCCTTATCCAACTATATTTTCAAAAATGAAAAATTTTCAACAGGCGAGAAATTACGGCTCCCTGTTGTAGATGTATTTGCATCGGCTTTTGTAAAATTTTGGGTTAGTTTTGCAAAATATGTAGTTCAACGTAAAGCGCAAGCGCTTGGGTTTGTGTGTTTAGTGACTTTTGGCGCTGGTTTTTTTGCTTGGGTTGCATTACCCAAAATAGATTATTTGCCGACTGGTAATAGAAATTTAGTTATTGGATTTGTGCAGCCACCATCTGGATACAATCTTGACACAATGTCGAGGATAATGACCAGGGTTCAGGAGAAAACTCGAAAATATTGGGCGGATGTGCCCTCGAAAGCTGGTAAGGCGCTTGAGAAGGTTAAAGGGGATGTCCAAAAGCAAATTGATCGTTTTTTCTACGTTGCATTGAGGGGGCGCGCATTTATTGCAGGAACACATATAGATGACTCGAAAGTTAGTAATCTTATCCCCATCCTTCAAAATCCTGCAAGAGAGGAGCCCGGAACGTTTGCTTTTGTATTCCAGCCTTCCTTATGGGGGCGTTCCATAGGGTCCGGGCGAGGTATTAATGTGGATGTAATGGGGCCAGATTTAGAACAAAACTATAAAATTGCTCAAACGGTGTTTTTTCGTTTACTTTCAAAGTTTCCGCCACGCGAAGGTAACAGGATTAGACCTAAGCCGGGGCTTTCCCTTGGCGAGCCTGAAATACGGATAACACCAAATAGATTAAAGCTTGCTGATAACGGTGTGACATCGTTCGAGTTGGGGCAAACGATTGACGCATTAAACGATGGTTTGCGCATCGCCGAGGTAACGTTTGAGGGAAAAAGACTTGATTTGACATTGATGGGAAAAGGTTATGAGAAAGAAACAACCCAAGCAATTTATCAGTTACCCATTGTTACTCAATCCGGCCGAATAGTTCCGATCGAGGCTCTGAGTGATATTGAGGTGACAAATGGACCTAGCCAAATTAGAAGAATTAATCGGTTTAGAACAGTAACTCTTCAGGTTAGTCCGAAAGATAATATTCCGTTGGAGGGTGCGATTGATACCATTCGGGATCAAGTTGTTGCTCCAATGATTGAGCGCGGTCTTCCAGACGGTGTTCAAATTCAAATCTCGGGAAGCGCTGATAAATTGCAAGAGACTTGGGATGAAATTATTTTCGATATACTGTTATCTATTGTCATTGTTTATTTAGTGATGGCTATTTTATTTGAAAGTTTTATTTATCCACTGATTGTTATGCTGTCAGTTCCTGTTGCAGCGGCAGGTGGGCTAATGGGCTTATCAATTTTAAACATATTCGTGGATCAATCTTTAGATATGCTTACGATGATGGGTTTTATTATTTTAATTGGTATCGTAGTTAACAACGCCATACTTCTTGTTCATCAAACATTGCATCATATTAGGGAAGAGGGCATGCTACCTGGTGATGCAATTGAGGAGGCTACACGTAACCGTGTAAGGCCTATATTTATGTCTACACTTACATCGATTTTTGGTATGTTACCCCTTGTCGTTTTTCCTGGAGCCGGTTCTGAACTATACAGAGGTCTTGGGTCTGTAGTTTTGGGTGGACTATCCTTATCCGCAATTCTAACTCTTGCACTTGTTCCCCCTATCATGTCCTTTACTTTGGGACTCATAGAAAAAAAACGCATCAGTTAATTTATTTTTAGTCAAAAAATTGATATTTTAAGAAATTACTCCGATTCGATAAACTGTCTTGCGAAAATGCTCGTTGAGTCGTATACCGCCAGCAATTTATAACGAATATTGGTTGGTTTTCTGGTAATGTTCTGTTTTTATAACTTTGCGATAAATGATATTAGACGTGCAGTATTGAAAATGTTAGAAAATCTAAACTGTGGCAGGGGGTGAACTAGTGTGTAGGACATTATTTTTTGTATTGCTCTCTTTTTGGATTTGGAGCTAACGTCAAATGTCGAATAAACAAGATAGTATAAAGCTCTCTCTCTCAAAATTTCATTTCGAAATGGCAAATGCTATCCGTTTTTTAGCGGTAGACGGCGTGCAAGCCGCGAATAGTGGCCACCCAGGTATGCCAATGGGCATGGCGGATGTTGCAACCGTTTTATTTTCAAAGTTCCTAAAGTATGATCCTTCTTTTCCTGATTGGTTTGATCGTGATCGATTCGTCTTGTCAGCGGGTCATGGGTCAATGCTACTTTACTCACTTTTACATTTAAGTGGTTATGCTGATATGCCAATAGATGAATTAAAGAATTTTAGGCAGCTTGGTTTTAAGACGGCAGGGCATCCTGAATATGGACACGCTTCAGGTATAGAATGTACGACAGGGCCTTTGGGCCAAGGACTTGCGATGGCAGTTGGAATGGCTCTCGGAGAAAGGTTAATGAATGCTAGATTTGGTGATGAATTAATCGACCATCATACTTATGTGATTGCCGGTGATGGATGTTTAATGGAGGGTATCAGTCACGAAGCGATATCGATAGCAGGACACCTTAAGTTATCCAAACTCATCGTATTTTTTGATGATAATTCTATTTCCATTGATGGAAGCACAAATTTGAGTGTTTCGGATGATCAATTAAAACGTTTTGGGTCGTGTGGTTGGGATGTGGAAAGTATTGATGGTCATGATCATCAAGCAATTTCTAATGCAATTGTGCGAGCAAAGGAGTCTAAAAAACCCTCCATGATAGCGTGTAAAACGATAATAGGAATGGGTGCGCCGAACAAACAAGGTACAGCGGGTACCCATGGTGCACCTCTGGGAGACGATGAAATAGCTTTGGCTCGAAAGAAAATGGAATGGCCCTATGAGCCATTTGAAGTGCCTAGAAACATTCGTGATTTATGGTTAAAAGCAGGCTCGCGAAATTCCGATGAAAGACAATCCTGGGATGATAGGTATAAGAATAGTCCATTTAAATCAGAGCTTGATGAAGCTATTTCTGGTAAGGCTCCCAATGAGATCGTAAATATATTAAATAATCATAAAGAGGACCTATCCCGCGAAAAGCCTAAGGTGGCAACGCGTCAGGCTTCAGGCGCAATTTTGGAGTTGTTAACTGATATAATGCCGAGTTTAATTGGTGGTTCAGCTGATTTGACAGGATCTGTTAATACCAAAACCTCGAATACAATTCCTATATCTCGAGATGACTTTCAAGGCACTTATATTCATTATGGAGTGCGAGAATTCGGAATGGCATGCGTCATGAATGGTTTGGCTCTTCATGGTGGTACAGTTCCTTATGGGGGCACATTTTTGGTTTTTGCGGACTACCTCCGAGGCGCGTTAAGGCTATCGGCTTTGATGGGTTTAAAAGTAATTTATGTCCTAACGCATGACTCAATAGGACTTGGTGAAGATGGTCCGACACATCAACCTGTTGAAACGCTAGCATCTCTGAGAGCAATTCCAAATTTAAACGTTCTACGGCCAGCAGATTCAATCGAGACTACCGAGTGTTGGAAAATTGCTTTGGAAAGTGCAGGCACTCCCTCCGCATTAGTTTTAACGCGCCAAGGTCTAACGACCGTTAGAATAGAACATTCGGATGAAAATCTATCGGCTAAGGGTGGTTATGTGTTGGAAGAAGCGTATGGAGAGAGGGATGTTACAATAATAGCAACTGGATCTGAGGTGGAAATAGCGTTGGAAGCGAAAAAATCTTTAGCTGAGATTGGCGTCTCTGCTGCCGTTGTCTCTATGCCATCATGGCATCTTTTCGACAAACAAGATGCTGCTTACAAGGAGAATGTTTTGGGTGCAGGTCTTAGAGTAGGAATTGAAGCTGCAGTTGAAATGGGGTGGCAAAAATATATTGGTGAGAATGGTGAGTTTATAGGAATGACTTCGTTTGGTGCATCAGGACCGGCCTCAGCGCTTTATAAACACTTTGGTATAACGTCGGAAAATATTGTTAAGAGAGTAAAGAGAAGGTTGAAGATATAGGACACAATGTATTGCGATCGATTGGAGAATAATAGATGAATATTAGTAAGTTAGAAATTACCGCTCAGGCTATGGTTGCAGATAATAAAGGCTTATTAGCGGCCGATGAAAGTACTGGAACTATTGGTAAGCGATTTGATACAATAAACGTTACATCTTCTGAGAATAATCGTCGAGATTATCGAGAGTTATTGTTTAAAGCTAAGGACATTGAGAAATTTATTAGTGGTGTAATTTTATACGATGAGACTATTCGTCAATCAACATCTGATGGAATATCTTTGGTTGACCTTATGTTACAAAAAAACATTATTCCCGGTATAAAAGTGGATGCTGGAGCTAAACCATTAGCTGGTTCAGAGAAAGAAACAATTACTGAAGGTTTAGACGGATTGGTGGCCCGTGTTGAAGAATATGTTGGATTAGGCGCTCAGTTCGCAAAATGGCGAGCTGTTATTAAAATTGGCAGTGATATGCCATCAGGCTATGCAATTCATACTAACGCACACGCCTTAGCTAGATATGCAAAAATTTGTCAAGAAGGTGGGCTGGTTCCAATAGTTGAACCCGAAGTTTTAATGGACGGCGATCATGACATCGAAATTTGTCAACATGTAACCGAGGAAACATTAAACGCAGTATTTGGGGAAATATATGCTCAAGGTGTCGAGCTTGAAGGTATGATACTAAAACCAAATATGGTTATTCCAGGATCTGATTGTGCGGACCCAATTGATACCCTTGAAATTGCCGAGCGGACAGTCGCTACATTGAAAAGATGTGTCCCTGCTTCTGTCCCTGGCATAATGTTTTTGTCTGGTGGACAGAGTGAAGCAGATGCCACATTAAATTTAAACACGATGAATGCACAAAATAGAAATCTGCCGTGGAAATTAAGTTATTCATATGGAAGGGCGCTCCAAGCTAGTGCATTACAGGCTTGGAAAGGTAACAAAGATAATGTTGCCTCTGCACAAAATGCACTTACACTTCGGGCTAAACTAAATAGCGAAGCTTGTATGGGTAATTATTTAGGGGAATAAAGTATATTTATTTAAAAAGAAGAATATGAGTAAGATTAAAATATCGCCATCAATACTATCAGCAGATTTCGCTAGACTTGGTGAGGAAGTCATTGCTGTTGATAATGCCGGCGCTGATTATATACATATTGATGTGATGGATGGGCATTTCGTTCCTAATTTAACTTTTGGTCCACCAGTCATTAAAGCCATTCGGCCTTATAGCCAAAAACCGTTTGACGTTCATTTGATGATCAGCCCCGCTGCACAATATTTAGCTGATTATGCGGAAGCGGGAGCAGATATTATTACCGTGCATGCGGAAGCTGACATACATTTGCATCGAAGTATTCAGGTTATTCGTTCTCTGGGTAAGCGGGTTGGAGTATCACTTAATCCCTCCACTCATGAGAGCGTTTTAGAACATGTTATCGATGATATTGATTTAATTCTTATGATGTCGGTTAATCCAGGGTTTGGAGGTCAATCGTTTATTGGTTCACAGATTACTAAAATTGTTAAAATTAGAGAGATGATTGGTAATCGAGAAATAGAGCTTATGGTTGACGGTGGGATCAAACCAAATAACATTTTAGCTGCCGTAAAAGCTGGAGCAAATGCTTTTGTAGCTGGGAGTGCTATATTCACTGGCGGTAATTATGCTGAAAATATTAATAAACTGCGATTGGCTGCAGATAAATTTGAATAAAAATCTTAGTTGTTTTGATAAGATTTTTAAGGACTAGATAATGAATAACTCGGGCCCAACTTTATTAGAAACTCCACGCAGAAGTATGAGCTTATTTATAACAAATTTTAAAATGGGATTAAAAAAAATTATTTTTGATTTTTTGGCTCATTTTGTTTGGGAAAAACGGTGGTTTTTTATTGCATTAACCATAGGTGTTTTAATGTTAACTTTGCTTCAGCCTTCCGGACTAAGTAGAGAGGGGCTCATCGTTTTGTCAATGTCTGTTGTCGCTACAATTCTATTTATTACCGAACCTATACCCTTACCAGCCGTCGCTTTACTAATAATACTCGGTCAAATTTTTTTGTTGGGTACATCCTCGTCAGACGTTGCAAAAACACTTTGGAACGACTCTGTCTTGTTTATTATGGGCTCTTTAATGCTTGCTGTGGCAGTTGTTAAGCAGAATTTGGATAAAAGAATAGCTTGGATCATAGTTCGGATTACTGGAACAAAAACGTCGAGAGTTTGTTTTGGCATTTCAGTTGTTTCAGGTTTATTGGCTTCATTCGTTGGCGAACATACGGTTGCTGCGATGATGTTACCTGTTGGAATAACTCTGGTAACTTTAACTTCTGATGATCCAAAGAAAGTCCGGAATTTAGCTGCTGTTCTTCTTTTCTCAATCGCGTATGGCTGCTCAGTTGCAGGTATTGGAACACCATCCGGTGGAGCTAGAAATGCGATAATGATTGGTTATTGGAGAGAGTTTTTTTATGATCCGACTAATCCTGAAACGCAACGTTTTATTATTGATTATGTTCGTTGGATGGTTTTTGCATATCCGATGTTTCTTATTCAGTTACCCTTTGTCACGTTGATTTTATTTTTAACGTTTAGGCCTGAGTATCGTGATCTCTCCCGTGCTGTTGTAAAACTTCGAGCACAAGTTGAGAAAGAAGGTCCAATGCGATCAGGTGATTGGGTTGCAATAGGACTATTTTTTCTTGTTCTTTGTGGCTGGATATTAATATCTGATAGGGTCGGTATGGGAACCATCGCAATATGTGGTGCAACATGCTTTTTGATTGCCGGTCTCGTTCGGTGGGAAGATATTAATTCAGGTGTTAATTGGGGAGTTATATTACTATACGGGGCCGCTATTTCTTTAGGTATTGAAATGAAAGATACCGGAGCTGCTGCTTGGGTGGCTAGTAACTTTTTAAATATGCTGGCTCCAATAGGTGCTAATGAGGGTTTTGGTTTGTGGGCTGCNGTATCAGTTCTCACTACGGGAGTTACCAACATGATGTCAAATGGCGCCGCTGTCGCTGTTCTTGGCCCAGTAGTTCTCAAAATGGCCGCAGTAGCTAATGAGAGCCCGATAGTAATTGGATTTATCACAGCGATTTCATCCGCATTTGCTTATCTCACAGTGGTTGGCACTCCGGCATGCACAATTGTTTATGCCTCAGGCTACCTAAAAACAGTTGATTTTCTTGTTGTAGGTTGGAAGATGGCACTGGTTTCAACATGTATTATGCTTGGCGCAGCCTATCTATATTGGCCTTTTCTAGGAATTTAAGTTTAAACTAAAGAAATCACTGGACAAATTTAGACTTAAAACTAACAATTCTAATAGTATATTAATAAATTGGAAAATTTATGGTTGATAAAGATATTGACTTGAACNAAATATTTGAAACCCGCAAGGATAGGTATCGTGTATTGGTATGTATAGATGGTACNAAAGAGTCTTATAGAGGTCTATCTTACGCAGCCGATGCGGCAGCTTCCAACCCTAAATCTGATATTGTTTTATTATATGTTCGTCCAATTGATCAAGGGCTGCGTTCCGGTGGGCTTCAAGTTCGGGTAGCGCGCGAGAATATGCTTAGTTGGGGGCTTGAGTTGCCAGGAATTAAATATCTCAAGCAGGGACTAGAGCAGTTAATCGCTGGTGAAGCACTGTCAGCAGATTGGAAAGAAAAAATTACTCATACAGACGTTGAGGGGGATCCTCTTGGCGATAATAAAATTGAATATACGAATCAAGTTGGGCAAACTATTGTTCTCAAATTAAAAACAGCGTCGACCATTGCTTCTGGTATTTTGGATCAATATCAACTCGGTCCTTATGATTTAATCATATTAGGAGATGAGGGTTCTTGGGGTGGTTGGGCCAAGTCTTTTTGGGATCCTGCCGTTGCCGAGAAGGTTTCTATGCACGCTCCATGTTCGGTTCTAGTGGCTCGATCATTAAAGAGAGGGAATGGGCATTTATTATGTACAGACGGCTCTGAGCGCGCGATGGCTATGATTAAACGATCTGCTATAGTCTCAAAACGCATTGGTTCTAGTTTGTCGGTACTCTCTGTGGCTCGGGATACAGAGGGAGAGGAAGATGCATGGACATTTGTTAATCAAGCAGTTGACGAGCTAANATCGCATGGTTTAGATGTTACTGANTCTTTTGTGCGAGTGGGAAACCCGTTTGAAGAAATAATTGACGCTGGTGAGAAATACTCATGCATAGTGGTGGGTAGTAGTGGTAACACAAGTTTAAAAAGATTTTTCTTAGGAAGTGTTGCATTTAAAGTAATGGAGCATGCCTCAAATTCTGTAATTGTGGCGAGATAATTAATATTAATTTCACTTATCAAAAAATAGAAAATCAAAATAGGNAAATCAAAAGTTATTTAGATTCTCATTTTAAATGACTTTCGAATAACTCGATTAGTTTCAGACCATAACTCCAGAGTATCTAATTCAGCAATATTGTGCCACCCTATATCAATAGCATCTGATTTGGCTTTTGCTTCTCCGCTTACCCATTCAGCAGTGTAATCAACCAATGTTGCATGAAATCGAATCTTTTCTGTTTCACCCTTGATTATACTATCAACAACGTCTATTAAATCACCTACTTTTATATTTAAAGAAGTTTCCTCATATACCTCCCTTGCAACGGCTTCTTTTGCAGTCTCTCCAAGTTCTTGACGTCCACCAGGAATACTCCATTTACCAAGAAATGGTTCTTTTCCGCGNTTAATTAATAGAAATTTATCCAACTTCCAAATTACTGCCCCAACACCCACCATTGGGTAGTTAGGNTANTCACGTTTATCGCTGGGGTTACTCATATCTTCCTCTTAANCTATTTTAAAAATTAATCTTATTGAATATGTTGAGTTATAAGATATATAAAGCATTAGTCCCCTCTTTGTATAAAATTACCAGGATAAATAAATATTTATGATTGATAAAAATAAAAAACCTGAAACTGAGTCCATATCTGATCATGATCATTTGATTAAACCTGATAATGTTGAAGCGGTTATGGATACAAAACCGTTAAGTATTTTTGGGAGAATTAGAGGTTACTTTTTAGCTGGAGTTTTAGTAAGTGCTCCGTTGGGTATAACTGGTTATTTAGCTTGGGCTATGATAACGTTTATAGATCATTCAGTTACGCCTTTAATCCCAGAGNCTTACAATCCCGAGACATACCTTCCTTTTAGTTTGCCTGGTCTAGGGGTGCTTGTTTTAGTTATTACGTTAACCTTAGTTGGTGCGTTAACAGCGGGGCTATTTGGTCGGTGGATCCTGAGAGCCGGCGAGCGAATTTTGAATCGTATGCCCGTAATTCGAAGTTTATACTCAACGATTAAACAAATTTTTGAGACAGTTTTAGCCCAGAAATCTAATGCATTTCGGGATGCTGTTTTAGTTGAATACCCGCGAAAGGGTTTATGGACGATAGCTTTTGTTACCGGTGAGACTGAAGGTGAGATCAAGGATTTAAGTGATTTTGACGCAGTAAATATTTATGTGCCGACAACGCCAAATCCAACGTCTGGATTTTTATTATTTGTCCCTCGTAAAGATCTTGTTGCACTTGATATGAGTGTAGAGGAGGCAATAAAAATGGTGATTTCGGGCGGACTTGTGACGCCATCACATAGCCCGTTAGCCAAACCAAAGGAAATCCAGAGTTAGTTAAAAATAAGAAATATCCCTAACTTTTCTAGATTTTAATTTAATTATTGAGGTACAGAAATATGCTTTTATAAAAAAATGTGGTATTTTTTTATTTACCCCGATTTTAGAAGTTTAATTGCATTTTCTTTTTCAAATAAATAAAGAAGGACCCTTAACAACTTACCTCGCTTGCTTTTTAGTTGCCGATCTTTTGCTAATATTAAGCTCGCGTCTTTTCTTGCAATTTCCATAAGGTTCGAATGAACTGTTAAGTCAGCTAACTTAAATTCTGGTAGACCACTTTGTCTTATTCCTAATAGTTCCCCAGCACCTCGGAGTTTTAGATCTAAATCTGCTATCTCAAATCCATCTTCTGTTCTTCTGATGATCTCAAGCCGTTTCTTCGCAGTTTTTGTCATTTTTTCTGAATACATTAGAATACAAACAGATTTTTGAGCACCTCTGCCGATCCGTCCTCTGAGTTGATGAAGTTGTGATAANCCAAATCTTTCTGCATGTTCAATAATCATTATGGTTGCTTCAGGCACATCCACTCCAACTTCTATGACTGTGGTTGCTACTAATAACTTAGTTTTTCCAAGTTTAAAGTCCTGCATCGCATTTTCTTTTTCTAAAGGGGGCATTTTACCATGAACTAGACCAACCACATTTGAACCAAAAGTTTTGATTAATTCTGTAAATCGTTCTTCTGCTGCTGCAACGTCAATATTTTCTGATTCCTGAACCAAGGGGCACACCCAATAAATTCTTTTGTTATTTATTAATGCTCTCTNTANGCTCNAAATCACTTCGGCAAATCTCTGATTTGATACTATNAGAGTATCTATTGGTTTACGGCCTGCAGGTTTTTCAATTAAACGAGATATATCCATATCCCCGTATANCGTNAAAGTTAATGTTCTTGGAATAGGAGTAGCTGTCATTACTAATAAATCTACTGCTTTTCCTTTAGAAGTTAATGCTAATCTTTGATGTACCCCAAATCTATGCTGCTCGTCTATTATTNCTAAACGCAAATCTTTAAATTCAACTTTTTCTTGAAAAATAGCATGAGTGCCAACTGTTATATTAATCATTCCAGTTTTAAGGTCCCTTAATGTCTGATCCCTTAATTTACCTTTTTCTTTACTTGTTAATATTTGAATTTTGATACCAAGAATAAGCGCTAGNGGTTTTATTGTCTCTAGATGTTGNCGNGCTAAAATTTCTGTTGGTGCCATTATTACNGCTTGGGAACCATTTTCAACAGCTTGTAACATACTAANAAGGGCNACTATAGTTTTGCCNCTACCAACATCTCCCTGAAGAAGTCGATGCATTCTATTTGATGAAGACATATCCTCAGAGATTTGNTTTATCGCTTTTTCTTGTGANGTTGTTAAAATGTAGGGGATGTTTTTATAGGCTTTTTTAACCAGCNNACCATNACCTATNGTTTTTTGNCCACTTTGTTCTTTTAAATGACATCTCGTNANCGATAACGCTAATTGATTAGCAAGCAGTTCATCATAGGCNAATCGNGACCTTGCTGCNGATTTAAATTCNAGGCNCTCTAGATNTGTAGGATTNTGTNTTTGNAATAATGCATCATTCCATTTNGGCCATTGTTTTTGTTTTATAAAATCTTTATCTATCCACTCATTTAGTTTAGGAGCAGAAACAAGCGCTTGTTTTATTGTTTTTGCTAATATCTTTCCTGAAAGACCGTGAGTTAAGGGGTATATAGGCTCAACTTTAGCAATGTCATTTTTATCTTTCAATGATCCTATATGATCAGGATGTGTCATCTGTTTTTGGGCATCATAATTATCAATCTTACCGCTTATTACTCTGGTTTCGCCTATAGGTAGGAGTTTTAAGAGATAGTCTGCCTTATTGTTAAAAAAAATTAGAGTAATTTCATTAGTTTCATCAAAACAGATTACTTTATGTGGTAGGCGTCGAACTCTTGGTGTTATGTGTTGTTTAATAGTAACAATTAAAGTTACTATAGAACCTTCCTCAGTATCGCAGATTTTTGGCATTCGTCTTCTATCAATAATGTTTGTTGGTAAGTGCCAAAAAAGGTTAACGATATTGGAGCCAATAAAGCTTTCTATTATTTTTGTTAATCGAGGGCCGATACCAGTTAACTGTTTAACTGTTGAAAAGATTGGAAATAGTATCTCAGGTCTGGCCATATCAAGATGTTCTTTTAAAATAAAAATTTCTATTAAAACTTGTCTGACATATGCGTTGCAAAGGCGTATATCCTTCTTCATAAAGTGCGCATAGGATAAACGATGTGGTTAAACCATGGAAACGCTTAGAAAAAAAATTTTATATAAAGCAACTCATAGAGGAACAAAAGAAGCTGATCGTTTAATTGGCGGTTTTGCAGTATCCGAAGTCAGTAATTTAGATGAGAAACTTCTCAATGAATTTGATCTACTGCTTGATGTTCCAGATGTAGATCTAGTTAATTGGGTTTTAGAAAGAGAGCCAGTCAAAAAAGAATATAATAATAATGTACTTCGGCAAATTAAGATTTTTAAAGAAAGTCTGTAAAATATTGATTAAAATAGATAAAAATCAATTTGATTCTAGTCCTGTTACTATAGG
This sequence comes from Rhodospirillaceae bacterium TMED23, assembly GCA_002168115.1. Taxonomy (GTDB): domain Bacteria; phylum Pseudomonadota; class Alphaproteobacteria; order Rhodospirillales; family UBA2165; genus TMED23. The sequence goes on from NHCC01000006.1 coordinate 134,551, forward strand.
CGGTGTTCCAGAGGGTTATGAAGGTGTCTTGCTTAATGATCTAGTTTTATTAGATCAACCAATACTTTTCGTGGCTCGAGACGACAGGCGAATGCACTCTATTAAGGCTAGTTTCGAGTTATTTGGAGATATAAAAAACGTACTTGAGTTTCCTGCATGGGATTGTTTGCCATACGATAGAGTATCACCAAAGAAAGATATTATCGCTTCCAGAATTAAAACTCTGACTTCCTTAAATGAAAATAATAATANAAATCCGCGAATCATTCTAACNACTATATCTGCTCTTTTACAAAGGGTNCCAGTACTTAATTTCTTCANTGGTTCAAGTATAACCTTTGGCAGGGGTAATGAAATAAATCGTGAGATTTTAATAAATTTTTTAAANCGGAATAGTTATGATCGATCTGAAACTGTTATGGANCNGGGGGAATATGCGATACGAGGGGGNATTTTAGATTTATATCCGCCTGGTTATAATCACCCTCTTAGGTTAGATTTTTTNGGCGANGAGATCGAGCGAATTAGGAGTTTTGATGCNTATAGTCAACGAACAGATGTTGAGATTGAATGTTTTAAGTTACAACCTTTTCGTGAATTTNTNCTTGATAAGGGNTCNATAGAACGTTTTAGANATAGATATCGTTCAACTTTNGGTCAAATAAAGAACGATGANATTNTNTATGAAAGCGTATCNNGAGGNATCAATTATTCGGGGATTGAACATTGGCTTCCNTTGTTTTTCGAAAAATTNGANACCCTNTTTGATTTTATACCNAATCCAATTATCGTAATGGATCATCANCTCGACGATGCANTAGATTCTAGATTGAGGACAATACAAGATTGTTTTGATGCTCGATTAGATTCGAATAATCAAAAGGATACAATGGTATCTGAGGCGATATATAATCCTATACCAATCAGCGAATTGTATATAGATCGTCAGGAGTTCGAGGCGAAGCTATGCGAAAATAAAGTAATTAGAATACAGCCGTTCGAGACGCCGAGTATTCTTCCAAATTCTTTTAATGCTAATGGAAAACCAGGGTTCAGTTTTGTTGATTTGCGAATTGAATCAAACGAAAGTGTTTATGATACACTAAATGATAACATAACGCAGGAGTTGAATTCGAAAAAAAAAGTTTTAATAGGCGCTATATCCGAAGGCTCAGCAAGTAGACTTAAATCAATNTTGCATGATCATAATATTATGGTTTCTGAAAGTTCNGAGAGCCTTTTAAAGTTGGTTATTACTCAACTTGAAAAAGGTTTTATCTCGCCTCAGGTAACTTTGATCACAGAACAGGATATTCTGGGTGACCGTTTGAATGTAAAACGGGGTAGAAAATTAGATCCTGAAAATTTTATTGCTCAGACTTCAATGTTGCAACCCGGGGATTTTATTGTTCACTCTGACCATGGCGTCGGCCGATTTGAAGAGTTGGTAACTTTGGATCTTTCTGAGTCTGGAATACCTCATGATTGTCTTAAGCTTACTTATTTCGGTGNTGATAAATTATTTCTTCCGGTTGAGAATATCGAAATAATTACAAGATACGGCGAAAGTGAAAATAACGTTCGTTTGGATAAGCTGGGTGGTGTCGCGTGGCAGGCAAAAAAATCAGCTTTGAAAGAAAGGATTAAAGAGGTTGCAGATAAGCTTATTGCTGTAGCTGCCGCAAGAGAATTAAGTCAGGGCGAGATCTTGCAACCTCCTGATGGGTCATATGATCAGTTTTGCTCAGGCTTTTCTTTTTCTGAGACCGATGACCAAGTTACAGCGATTAATGATGTTATACATGATATGAGCAGCGGGCGTCCTATGGACAGACTTATCTGCGGCGATGTTGGGTTTGGTAAAACTGAAATTGCGTTGCGGGCAGCATTTATTGCCTCTATGGAAGGGAGGCAAGTTGCAATTGTGGTTCCTACGACTTTATTAGCTCGTCAGCATTATTGCACTTTTAAAGAGAGATTTAAAAGTTTCCCCGTAAACGTGCGACAACTATCTCGGTTAGTTTCGGTCAAAGATTCGGAAATTGTAAAAGAAGAAGTTAAATCCGGAAAAGTTGATATCGTTATTGGAACCCATGCATTACTGTCAAAAAGTATTCATTTCGATCGCTTAGGCCTNTTAATAATTGATGAAGAACAGCATTTTGGTGTGGTTCACAAAGAACGATTAAAAACCATGAAAAGTAATGTCCATATTTTAACATTAACGGCGACGCCGATACCAAGAACTCTTCAACTAGCGTTAACTGGTGTCAGGGATCTTAGTCTCATAACTACTCCCCCTGTTGATAGGTTAGCCGTGCGTACTTTTATTTTACCTTATGATAGTGTTGTTGTAAGGGAGGCCATTCAACGAGAGCTGAATCGAGGTGGTCAAATTTTTTATGTTTGTCCTAGAGTATCTGACCTTAGTCATATTGAGGTTGAGCTTAAAAAAATATTACCCGATCTTAGAATTACTCGAGCACATGGTCAGATGAAGCCTGGAAAATTAGACGAAATTATGACTGCATTTTATGAAGGCAGCTATGACCTTTTATTGGCAACTAATATTGTTGAGTCAGGCTTAGATATACCAAGTGTGAACACCATTATTTTACATCGTGCCGATAGATTTGGTTTGTCACAACTTTATCAACTTAGGGGACGAATTGGTCGCTCAAAAGTAAGGGGCTACGCATATTTTACTCTACCTCCAAGACAAAAACTGGGCGAAACAGCATTAAAGCGACTTGAGGTTATGCAGTCATTGGATGCCCTTGGAGCCGGCTTTGCTTTGGCTAGTCATGATTTGGATATACGTGGTGCTGGAAACTTACTTGGTGATGAACAGTCCGGTCATATTAAAGAGGTTGGAGTTGAATTATATCAGAGAATGCTTGAAGAGGCCGTTTCCGAATCTAAATCGGGTGAAATTATAGATGGCGCGTCGCAAAAAAAATGGGCCCCTCAAATAGATATAGGTATTCCAGTTTTAATACCAGAAGAATATGTCGCTGAGCTTGGGATCCGTTTAAATTTATACCGTAGAATAGCAAATCTCTTGGACGAAACTGAAATTGAAGACTTCGCAGCCGAATTAGTCGATAGATTTGGAATGTTTCCATTAGAGGTTAAAAATTTATTGGCAACGGTGAGAATAAAAAGGCTTTGCATTGCCGCGAGCGTGGAAAAAATTGATGCAGGTCCAAAAGGTGCTGTGGTTTCTTTTTATAAAAATGAATTTAATAACCTTGAAGGGCTGGTTGAATTCATTTCGAGTCACTTGGGTACGGCAAAGTTACGACCAGATCATAAACTAGTTTTTATGAGACAATGGGATAATCATGCCTCGAGATTGGACGGAGTTGAATATTTACTGAAGGCGCTTTCAAAGCTCGCACTTTAATTCTAACTTTTTTTACCCCAACATTTTTTCGTTTTAATACCAGAAAATAATTGTTTTCTAAAACTAAATATTCTTGCCTTTTTTATTAGATAGAAATATTTTTGATAGTTATACAAAGGACAGACAATCGAGAATAATATGAGCGTTGGCCAAATTAACTGAATTTGTGCATGATAATTTCTTACCATTTATGTAGTAATATTAAATATTGCCAATATAGCTATCGTCTAATTTCAAAATATTGTCGCAGCCTATTTGCGCTAAAGTCTGGTCTACTTCATCAACCATTATATCTAATACATGGTTGCCGCCTCTCTCCCCCAATGCTCCAACCCCATAAACAAATGAACGTCCAGAAAAAGTAATAGCCGCGCCTGAGGCGAAGGCTTTCACAATGTCCGGACCACAGCGAATGCCGCTATCCATCATAACGGTTAATTTTGAACCGACCGTTTTAAAAATATCTGGTAATACCTCTATTGACGATGGACCACTATCTATCTGACGCCCCCCATGATTTGATACTATTATTCCATCGGCACCTATGCGAACGGATGCCTCTGCTGATTTCTTTGTAAGAATACCCTTGATTACTAAATGGCCGTCCCACGCATCCCTTATGCGGCTAATGAAGTCCTCTCCAAGCCTAGCGGAAACTTGAAGAGCTTGAGCTACACTTAACGATGTTCCCTCTTTTGCATCACTCATATACGGAACCAAATTTTCAAACCTTGGAGTTCCATTTAATAATGTTGAAATCGCCCAGTTTGGCTTTAGTGCTATATCCATTATTACTTTTGGTGTCATTTTAAATGGTAAAGTGAAATTATTTCTAATATCCCGAGGTCTTTTAGAAGGCTCAGGAATATCAACAGTTAAAACTAACACTTTAATACCCGATTCTTTTGCACGACGAATTAAATCAAAACAAATACTATCTTGATCAGGTACGTATAATTGAAACCAAGCATTGTCCTCGGCGATATTTGCTATCTTTTCTATTGAAGTTGTACCTACGGCGCTTAATAAATATGGAACATTTCTTTTTTTAGCCATAGTTGCGAGATAACTATCTACTTTAGGCCAAATCAAATTTGCAAGTCCCACAGGAGAAACACCGATTGGGGCATTATATTCTTTTCCAAAAATAGTTGTGTTCTGTCTGCGAATTGTTACGTCACGCAAATACTCTGGATAAAGTGTAATGTTGTCAAAGCCCTGCCTATTTCGAGATATATTTGCTTCAGTTCCAGCTCCGCCATCGAGATAATCAAATGCAAGTTTTGGAATTCTTTTTGCCGCCTTGGTTCTTAAATCATCAATTGTAAGGTACTTATTTGACATTTTATCCTCAGCATAAATTTAAAATTAAAATTATCCGTTATAATAAATCTCTGGCGCTTTCCAAAGATATATTTATCATTTTCTCCAGTACGATCGTATCTTGCGCACCAGAGATCGCGAATTTCTTATCAAAAACTAGAGTTGGTATTCCGTTTATTTTATAGTGTTGGAACAATAAATTAAAACTATTTACCTGATCAAAATTCTCGTTATTATCGGGGAATTCTTTTAGTAATTGATGATCTAGCCCTTCTTCAAAGCCTATTTTTCTGAGTAAAGCTATACTGCCAATATCATTGCCATATTCAAAGTAATGCTTAAAAACTCTATCGATTACCTCCATTGCACAACCTAGATTTTGAGCAAGTTTTATTAACTTATGCGAGTTGATCGTATTCGATAATAATTTCAAATTCTCAAAGTTAAAATCTATACCGAGAGTTTTGCCAGCATTTATTAGAGAGATCCTCAACTGGTCATTTTCTAATTCACGATTAATGTTAGGTCGTAAATCCCTATCTAAAATATTATCAAGGTTCTTGAATTGATGATTTAAAAGGAATGGTTGCCAATTAATTGTAGCCTTAAAATCACTACGTGTAGCAAGTACTTTTTGCAACCGCCGTTTAGTTATAAAGCTCCACGGACAAATAGTATCATATGCGAAATCAATATGCATTTTGAGACTATACCTTTAAGTTTAGATGAGATTTAACATATCGAATAAGTTTTAGAAAAATTTCATTTAAGTTTGCGATAATTGGGTTTTGCATAATAACGATTTCTCAAGCGGCTTTTCGGGTTTTAAGTTTTAAAGCAATAACTTTATATATATTAATGCCTGTAATGTTCGCAATCTCTTTGAATGAAAGGCTCGTTTCTTTTAATAATATCTTTGCATGTGAGTATGGTTCTCTTCTTGAAGTGTTATTTGTGCGACGGAAATTAGCCGCTGACTTTGTATTTTTTTTTGTTTTATGTTTTTGATCTAGTCCACGTTTTCTTGCATTTGCGACCGCTGCTTGCCATCTTTTTTTATCATTTTCTATATTAATTTGATTTTTTTTAATCTCGTCTTTAGAAATATTCTTAAAAAAAGAAACAGACTTATTGGTATTTGAGTTATAAGATGTATTTTGATCATAATTTAAACCAAGTTTAGCCGCTTGATCGAGTGTCATTCCGAACTTGTTTGCTAAACGGGAAGCCGCTGCTATGGCATTTTCGCGCTCTCCACGATATTTGCTACGATTGGCTAGTGCTAATAAATTTGCAAATCTCTTTTGCTCTGTTTTGATATCTCGATTTCTAATGTTATACCTCAATCTGTAAATTGATTGTACCTTACTAATACCATACTAGGCATTGAAATGGGTTAATTTACACTAAATTTATTTTTAAATTATACTAATTTTTATGATAAAAGCTAAAAACTGAGTGTAAACTTTTTGTGTAATCAGCGATAAAATGAATTATTTACACATTTCTAATGCACAAATTAATATAATGGAAAATTTTTTTTCAATACTACATCTAAATCGGTCATGTTACAGTTAACGCCCAATTGTTCAATCGATGTAACACCAAAATCAGAAATACCACATGGAATAATACCGGAGAAATGCTCTAAATTCGGATTTACGTTTATTGAAAAACCATGGAATGTGATCCAATGCTTGACTCTAATCCCAACGGCGGCAATCTTAGCCTTAGATGTACCAGAATTCACCCAAACGCCAATGCGATCTTCGTATGTTTTGGCGTCCAAACCAAACTGATTTAGGCTTTTTATTACCCAAAGCTCTATGTCTTTTACAAATTTGCGAAGGTCTGGCTGCCTTTTTTTGAGGTTTAGCATCAAGTATACAACCCGTTGTCCAGGTCCGTGGTAGGTATATTGACCGCCTCTACCAACATTATACACCGGGAATCGGTCGGGTTGCAGTAAATCTTCTTTCTTCGAACTGCTGCCAGATGTATAAATTGGAGGGTGTTCAAGAGACCAGATTAACTCTAAAGCTTTTCCAGAAATAATGTCGGCTACTCTCGTTTCCATGGTTGATAGGGCGGTCTCATAATCTACCAAATCAGCTGTATATCTCCATTCAATATCTTTTTGGACTTCCAGATCTTTTATTTTAGTGGTTACCATATAATCAGTGTTAAACACTCTATGGCATAGATTCAATAGCATAAAATAATTAATTAGATAGCTTGATTGACACTGTTCGATTTGTTACTTGGATAAATAATGCCTTTCGTCAATATGACGAGGTGAATATTAAAGTGCGGACGTGGCGGAACTGGTAGACGCGCAGCGTTGAGGTCGCTGTCCTCGCAAGAGGGTGGAAGTTCGAGTCTTCTCGTCCGCACCAGATATAGATTGATTATATTTGATTTTAAATGATGAATAATCCAAATTTAATGTCATATCAATATTTGATCTGTTTTTAAGTAAGTTACTTATTTCCTATCATTATAAATTATTTTGAGTAAATTAATAAGATGTTCAAATTTTAATAACGCCTCATTCCTGTATTTAACTCGGATAATTTTACTAAGTTTGTGACTTAATGTCTGGGATTAAATCTTAAATAAGATAATTATATAATAATAATGATGATATGCTGAATTTTTAAAGCATATAATGCAACGTTGAGATTATAATATTCGAGGTTAAAGTTTGGCAGATATAAAACAAAATTACGCTTCAAATCAAAGTGCCATTAGAGAATTAACAGTAGAATTTATTTCTTCAATAAATTCAGCACTTGATGAAGGGAGATCCAAAGAAGTAATTGATCTGGCAAAATCCCTTCATTATGCAGACTTGGCGGACCTTCTCGAGAATTTAGGGCATGCGCGGCGGGAAGAATTGGTTGAAGCTCTGAGGGATAGTTTTAATCCCAATATTTTTGCTGAGCTAGATGAAGCCGTTAGAGAAAGAGTGATTATTCAACTTGGTATCAGTCGTGTTGCGGAGGCGGTTGCGGATTTGCAGGTCGATGATGCGATTGAGGTTATTGAAGAACTTGGCGAAGATAAACAGTCAAAGATATTAGGGTCTTTGCCGAAGAATGAGCGAGCTCTAATTGAGCAAGGCTTATCTTATCCTGAGGATAGTGCTGGGAGATTGATGCAACGGGATTATGTTGCAGTTTCCTCTGATTGGAGTGTTGGTCAGACCATTGACTTTATGAGAGACTCAGAAAAACTGCCAATAGAGTTTTTTGATATTTTTTTAATAGATGATAAGCATCAACCAATAGGAACTGTTCCTTTAGGAAGAATTATTCGAAGTGCTAGAAGCGTAAAGTTATTTGAAATTATGCGAAAGCATATAAAAATTATTCCTGTGTCAATGGACCAAGAAGAGGTAGCTTTTTTATTTAGGCAAAGAGACTTGATGTCTGCGCCAGTTGTAGATGCAGGCGTTTTAGTTGGCGTTATAACAGTTGATGATATTGTAGATGTTATTCACGAAGAGCATGAAGAGGATATTATGAGGCTTGCTGGAGTGGGCGAGGAGGATGATCTTTATTCAGCAGTTATCGATACAATGAAATCTCGGTTTTCATGGCTGCTTATCCATTTAATGTCGGCAATGGTTGCTGCTTACGTCATTAGTTTATTTGTTGGAACGATCCGAGAGTTGGTTGCATTGGCTGTACTAATGCCGATTGTTGCGACCATGGGTGGAACTGCTAGTATACAAACGCTAACTGTTGCTGTTCGGGCTATAGCGATGAGAGAGCTCACTCCCTCTAATGCTTATAGAACCATCGGCAAAGAAATTGCGGTGGGTGTGCTTAATGGATTTATATTTGCAATAATAATTGGATTTATCGTCTATGCATGGTTTGATGATTCCTTGTTGGGGCTTGTTATAGGTTTAGCAATTATAGTTAATTTAATAGTTGCAGGTTTTGTGGGAAGTTCAATGCCAATTATATTACAACGTCTTGGATTTGATCCTGCCGTTGCATCTAGTGCATTTCTAACGTCAATTACTGATGTTATCGGCTTTTATGTATTTCTTGTTTTAGCGGCCAGCTTTTTATTATAATGTCTGTGAGGGTAAGAAATCCATTTATTAAATCTTATTCTAATGTATGATTATTTGGCTCAAGATATAACTTCTAAAACTTAGCTTATTTGTGAACAGTTGATTTATAGAATAGAGTGCGAATGAATGAATAAAGACCCTATAGTTATTGTTGGTTCTGCCAGAACCCCGATGGGTGGCATGAATGGCGCTCTCAGCGGAATGAGTGCTCCAGAATTAGGTTCAACAGCAATAAAAGGCGCAATACAGCAATCTGGTGTAAACATGCATGAAGTTGAAGATGTCGTAATGGGGGCGGTGTTAGCTGCTGGTCTAGGCCAAGCCCCCGCGCGACAAGCCGCAATCTTTTCTGGTTTGTATGATAGAACTGGAGCCACAACAATTAACAAAATGTGTGGCTCAGGAATGAAAGCGCTCATGCTAGCACATGATAGCATTATGGCTGGTTCAAATTCGGTTATGATCGCCGGCGGAATGGAGAGTATGACAAATGCGCCATACCTCCTTCCCAAAGTTCGCCAGGGAATGCGCATGGGACACGGCGAAATTAAAGATCACATGTTTTTAGATGGTCTTGAGGATGCCTTTGAGCGAGGTACCCTAATGGGTGCTTATGCTGAAGCTACTGCTGAACGATATCAATTCACACGTGAAGCTCAGGACGAATTTGCAATTAGGTCTTTGAAGCGAGCTAATAAAGCTATTTCTGATGGAACATTCTCCAGAGAAATAGTGCCTGTGAATGTTAAAAATCGAAAAAATATAGCTCAAGTAGTTGTGGATGAACAACCAGGGGCGGCTTCGCCAGATAAAATTCCGACTTTACGCCCAGCGTTTGCAAAGGATGGCACCGTAACTGCAGCTAATTCGAGTTCAATTTCTGACGGCGCCGCTGCATTAGTATTAATGAAGATGTCTTCAGCCGAAAATAAAGGTTTAACTCCCTTGGCTATCGTTCACGCCCACGCAAGTCATTCGCAGGAACCTCAATGGTTTACAACAGCTCCAATTGGAGCAATTAAGAGTGTGCTTAATAAAGCTGGTTGGGTTAAGAATGAAGTAGACCTGTTTGAGATAAACGAAGCTTTTGCAGTTGTTACAATGGCTGCCATTCACGACCTAGATATTTCGGCGGATATTGTTAACATTTATGGGGGTGCATGTGCGTTAGGGCATCCAATAGGCGCTTCTGGGGCTAGAATAATTGTTACCCTGTTAAATGCTTTAGCTAAAAATAATCTCACAAAAGGTGTTGCTTCATTGTGTATTGGTGGTGGTGAGGGTGTTGCTGTAGCGATAGAGCGGTTGAAGTAGAAATGCCGTCATGAAAACCATTTTCGTAACTGGATCAAATAGGGGATTGGGTCTTGAATTTGTAAAGCAGTTCGAGAGTAATGGCTTTAAAGTTATTGCTGCCTGCCGAAATCCCAGATTAGCTGATAATTTGAATAGTATAAAAGGAAACATTGAAGTCGTTAAATTAGATATTAACAGTGGTAGTGATTTTGAAAACATTTCTACAATCTATAAAAACGAAAATATTGATATTTTAATTAATAATGCTGGCATTATTGGCTTAAATAAAAAAATGATCGGTGAAATAAATTACGAAGATTGGAAGAATGTTTTTCAAACAAATGTTCTCGGTCCAACGATGATTGTTGAGAAGTTGCTCTCACAGATAGCTAGATCTGAAAAGAAACTTATTGTCTCAATATCGAGTAAATTAGGAAGTATTGAAGAAAATTCTGGCGGTGGCCAATATGCTTATCGTGCGTCAAAGGCTGCCTTAAATGCAGTAAATAAATCTTTATCAATTGATTTAATTGATAAAGGAATAACCTCAATCGTAATCTCCCCTGGATGGGTAAAAACCGATATGGGCGGACAAAATGCTGATATTACGGTCCATGATAGTGTGACGCAAATGCGTCGATTAATCGAAAGCGTCACTATCAATGATACGGGAAAATTTTTTAATTTTGATGGAGATATTATTAAATGGTGACAGTTAAGAATAATACCCTATAGGAGCTTTTTTGAATTTTTATCACGTTACACTTATTCGGTTGCTAAGCGCATTAAAATTTGGACTTGATTACGACAATTGCTTAAAAGTAACAAGAGACGAGTTTTTTAAAAAGAATTCAAAGAAGAGGACATCTGAGATTATTTTAAGAAATTTTTTAGTTTGCAGTTCTTTTTTGCAAATGATGAGTTATTTTGGTGATCGTTTATGTATGGTCGAAGAATGACTGTGAAAATGTGATGGTATTTTTTTGGGTGGTATTAAATGTTTAACGAAGTTCTTTTGCGTATAATCGATAAAAGGGTCGCTGAAATTACGCTAAATCGCCCGGAAGTTTTAAATGTGTATAATGGTGATTTGCTAATAAGCCTCAATCGAATTTTAGATAGGATAGAGCGAAATAAGAAAATTCGAGTTGTTTTACTTAAGGGAGCGGGTAAACATTTCTCAGCTGGCGCTGATGTGAATTGGTTTAAAACGCTATCTGGTGCTACTGATCAAGCAAAACTTGATGCGGCTGAATTAAGTACTAATACAATGAAAAGATTATATGAGTTTCCGATTCCAACCATCGCAATGATACATAATGCGTGTTTGGGAGGTGCAGTAGGTTATCCAGCAAGTTGTGATATTGTCGTTGCATCAGACGATGCACGTTTTGCGATAACAGAAGTAAAGCTTGGAATAACACCGGCACCGATATTACCGCAGGTTATTTCAGCTATTGGCTCTCGTATGACTCGAAGGTATGCTCTTACAGGTTCAAGTATTGATGCATTTGAAGCAAAACGAATAGGCCTAGTGCATGAAATTTGTAACGTTGGTGATTTAGAACAAGCCTCAAATCCAATAATTGAAGACATATTAAGGGCTGCTCCTGAGGCTGTTAAGGTAACGAAAAAACTTATTAAAGATATTGTACCTAGTAATTATGATAACAAATTAACAAGTATTCTAGCTGAAATGAGTGCTACCAGTCGTTCCACTAAAGAGGGTGTTGAGGGTTTCTCCGCTTTTTTAAATAAACGTTATCCTAATTGGGATAAAACTTGACCGCTATTATTGTGACTCTAGTGCTTTTTTTTATCCAAGTATTGCAGTAACTTTTATTAACCTCACATCGTATTAATATTGATAACAAAAAATATATTATTATTTAAAAGGTTGGAGAAATTATGACTGTTCATCTACTACGTATGGCTGTTGGAATAAACAGCATAGCAGATTTAATAGATTTGCAGAAGAGGCGACGTCAAATCAACTCGGACTCTAGACTCTTTAATACAACCAGAAATGTGCCAAAAAGAGTAGATGAATTGTTAGATGGCGGTTCTATTTACTGGGTTATAAAGCGATTAATCAGGGTCCGGCAAAGAATAATTTCAATTAATCAGGAGATAAATAATGAGGGAAAAAAGTATTGTTTGATTGAGATTGACCCAAAACAAATAAAGGTGGAACCGAGAACACAAAAACCATTTCAGGGTTGGCGTTATCTTAATATTGAAGATGTCCCCGTTGATATTGAGTTGAGCTCTTCGCCGGAGGCAGAACTACCCGAAGAAATGCTAATTGAGCTCAAAGAGCTCGGATTAATGTAGGAACTTAAAATTATTTAATTTAATCAATTTACTCCAAATTTTTCGATAAATAATAATTTATTAACTTTTTTATAGATAAAAGTGATCATGATTATTGTCATGCAATCGGATTATTGTCATTTTTTAAGGTAAATAATATGTTTAAGTGCACAATAAAAGATAAAAGAGTTTTTGAGGTCAAATTATATAACAAACATGTTAGGGCTCTTCTTAAAGAGAATAAAAGCCATGATTTCTATAGTGATTATTGGGGGAATGTTCGTAATCAAGCAATTTTAGCTTTGGATGAAGCAGCTGCGTTAAATATCATTGATATAAAATACCCACAAAGCAAAGGTTTTGTCGTTCAAGATTTCTCAGAGTCTATAATTGATTAAATCTTATCCGCCACTATCAAAAAATTTATAATTATCAACGCCGCCTAAAACGACACCGTCAAAACCTTGTTGAATAATTCCATAAATATATGAGCTCGTATTACCCGTAATAATTTTTTTCCAAGAAGGCCGCCAAAATTCAACATAGTACTTATCGGGATTTCCTGGGGTGGCACTTGAAATGAAAGCAGGTTGACCCTCCTTCCATCTATCTTTCCAATAATATCGATAGCTCTCAGCTGCACCTATATTCATATAAGCAAAAACAAGGCGGCGTGCGCCAAGTTTTTTAAATTTCATACCTTGAATAGCAGCTTTTTTGAAGGGTTGTCTTCCTTTATGAAAAACATCAATAACTACGACGTCAAAGTTTGTATTACTAAGTTCTATTACAAAATCTTGTTGGCGATCATAATTTGAAGAGTCTGTTATTTGCACGAAATTCTTCACGGACTTAAGTCCTATCATATTTTTCGGGTTTTCATTTATTGGTCTGCTCGGGAATGACGGAATTCTGTCGAAAGTATAATCTGAGCCAAGGCTCTCTGCCGTGAATGGAATAAACCCTTTACTTAAGTTAAATCTGTATGCTTTTTGTGCTATTCTTGAGTTTGCGTAATAGTCGGTGACAAATATCTTTAGACCGCGTTTTTTGGCTAAGTTGGCAAGCCTTAGCATATTATCTTTAGACTTTTTCTCAGTCTCGATTTCTTTTTTGCCATCAATAGGAGGGTGATAATTTAAACCTAGTATGTTGATCCCATCTATTGTTCGAATATACGTGTTTGCTGGAGAACTTCTGGTTGCATCTACTTGATCTGTTTTTTCTAAGATGTCTAAACCACCTTCGGTAACGATTGAAAAATATTTATTATAACGACGTGCGTATCTGCTTATATCTCTTATTAAAGATCTCATGGCCTCGCTCGGTTCTGCTTGTTCCTGGCCACCTGGTGTTTCTGGCAAGGCTGTTATTGGTGGTTGCTGGGGTGCTTGAGCTTGTGCTGAAACAATATTCAAAAAGACAATTGAAAGTGCTATTAATAGAATTTTCATATAAAAAGACCACCTTTATTATCTTAAATGTTTTATGACTTCCTGAGCAATCGCGAGTGAAGCAGTTAACCCTGGACTTTCTATACCAAAAAGATTAACGAGACCTTGAATTCCGTGGGTTTTCGGACCACTTATTACAAAATCTGTCGCTGGACCATTTGCTCCGTTAAGTTTTGGTCTGATACCAGAGTAACTGGGTTGAAGACTATGATCTTTTATTCCTGGCCAGTAATTTTTTATCGAATTATAAAATGATTTTCCCCTCGATGAGTCCACGTTATAATTAATATACTCGATCCACTCCACATCCGGACCAAACCTTGCTTGTCCTTCAAGGTCCAGAGTAAGATGTGTACCTAATCCGGCTTTTTCAGGTATTGGATAGATTAAGTGCTTAAATGGATTTTTACCGATTAAAGAAAAATAATTTCCTTTCGCATAATGAATCTCGGGTACGTGTTTCTGGCTTAAGCCTATCAGTTCTTTCGCAATACTTTGCGCATGAAGTCCCGCACAATTAATCACATTTTGACAGAGAAGTTTTGATGGCTCGGATCCTCCCACATTCAATGAGATTGAATTATTTTTAATTTCTCCAGTTAGTATTGGTGAGTTAAAAGCTACAACAGTCCCATTATTTTCAGCATCACCTTGGAAGGAGAGCATAAGCGCATGACTATCAATAATTCCTGTTGAAGGTGAAAAAAGTGCGGCATATGCTGATAACTCTGGTTCTAGTTCATATACTTCACTTTGGTTTAGCCACATTAGATCATTAACATTATTCTCTATCGCCTTTTGTTGTATTATTTCGAGATTGTATATTTGCTTTTTATTGGAGGCTACTATTAATTTTCCACATTGCTTAAATGGTATTCCGCGTCTTTTACAGTAATCATAAAGATTTTTTTTACCTTCAACGCACAGTCTGGCTTTCAAACTATCAGGCTCATAATAAATGCCAGCGTGAATGACTTCACTATTCCTAGAACTTGTTCCCGTCCCTATTGAAGACTCGGCTTCGAGAATTATTACTTCGTGCCCATTTAAAGCTAATTCACGAGCGACAGCTAAACCAATCACTCCAGCCCCTATGACAGCGCACTCAATTTTATTTATATTTTCCATAAATTATAATAAGCTATTCATAATTTTAAAAATATTTAATTTTAAATATATTTTTAGGCCATGTCGAATTAAATGTCGTATATACAATATCGAATAATATTTTTTATTTTATGTTTAATATTGTTGGTAACTTAAATAATTGGCAAGAACAAATTAGACTAAGAACATGATCCAATGACAGAGAAGAAACTGGTTAAAAAGTCTTCAGATAAAGATGTTTCTATTTTTCTAGAAAAAGTAGCAAAGATCGCCCTTACTAAGGATAGAAGTTCCAATGGACGTTTAGTCTTTGGCATGGATGCGACCGCCAGTAGACAATTAAGTTGGGATACCGCTAGTCATCTGCAGGGTGATATGTTCTTAGAAACCACAGCAAATGGTGGGCTCCAAGTTCAATTAGTTTATTTTCGTGGTTTTAAACAATTTGTCTCTAGTAAATGGGTCAACAATGCCTGGGAATTAATGACTCTAATGACGGGTGTCTCATGCCTAGCTGGTGAAACACAAATACGAAAGCTCTTAAAACATTCCCTTAACGAGAATAATAAAAGTCCCATTGATGCTATTATTTTTATAGGGGACTCAGTCGAGGAGGATATTGATGTTTTGGGAAAACTAGCCGGTCAGTTGGGTATTTTAGGCGTTCCGATTTTTATTTTTCAAGATGGTTCAGATTCGGTAGCAGAATATTGTTTTAAACAAATTACGCAACTTTCTAATGGAGCTTATGCTAAGTTTGATGTTAATAGTAGAGATACTTTAAAAAAATTATTACGGGCAGTTGCGGTATTTACCGCTGGTGGGAAAAGGGCTCTTCAGCTGTTAGGCAAAGAAGAAGGTGGCGAAATTTTAAAAATATCAAATCAAATTTCTAAAATTGATTAGTATAAAGAGTTAGCATATGTCCTACTTAATATTTGGAGTTTGTTTTTTAATAGGCTGCATTATGATTGCCCAATGGTACGTAAGCGCTTCTCCTAAAATAATACTGAGATATTTAAAATATACAGCGATATTTGTAATAGTTGCTGGCGGCATTTTTTTGTTTGTGTCGGGCTTAAAAGGCTGGGCTTTGTCTACATTGCCGGTATTGCTTTTGTGGACTGGACGATTGATCCGATTTGCTCCAGTTATAATGTTCTTGAGAAGATTGTTTGTAAAAAATAAAAACTATTCAAGAGCGAATAATTCTAGTAATTGGTCAAAAGAGCCAACCGGTCAAACATCTCAAATTAATACAAATTTTTTAGAAATGGAACTCGATCACGATACCGGAGAGATGATGGGTAAAGTTCTAAAAGGAAATTTTGAAGGCAGAATTTTAAGTGATTTATCGTTTGAGGAGTTAATGGAGTTTCTTTATGAATGTCGGAATGATGAACAAACTGTTCAAGTGTTAAGTGCTTATCTTGATCGCAATTATGATACAGACTGGCGTCAGTCCTCAAGTGAAAACAAAAAGAAAAGTGCTAGTGGAGAAATGTCTCGAGCTCAGGCCTTAGATATTTTGGGCCTTGAGGAAGAAGCTGGTGTACAAGAAATAAAAAAGGCACATCAACGTTTGATGAAGCAGAACCATCCGGATAGGGGTGGATCAACGTTTTTAGCATCTCAGATAAATCATGCTAAAGATGTTTTGTTGGACTTATAGTTAATAAATTGGATTTTATACTTTAATTAAATTTTGATTGTGTTTTGTTAACTTTAAATGAAAGTCTTGCGACATGCGAGACTGTGTGTCAAAAACCTAACGTATTTTTTGAGATTATAATCTGGTAAAAATGAACAAACCAATCAGACGAGCAATTTTTCCTGTAGCGGGTCTTGGGACACGGTTTTTACCGGCTACGAAATCTATGCCAAAGGAAATGCTTCCTGTTGTTGATAAACCTCTAATTCAGTATGCCGTTGATGAGGCTAGGGAGGCTGGAATTGAAGAGTTCATTTTTGTTACAGGACGAGCAAAATCATCAATTGAAGATCATTTTGATCATAGTTATGAGCTAGAGCACTCCCTAGAGGAGAGAGGGAAAACCGAATTATTAAATATATTACATAAGATCCTGCCAAAAGTTGGCCAAGTTACGTATACTCGTCAGCAACAACCTCTTGGACTTGGGCATGCGGTTTGGTGTGCCCGCTATCACGTTAGAAACGAGCCTTTCGCTGTTTTGCTTGCTGATGACCTAATACTCTCAAAGCCTGGTTGTTTGAGGCAAATGATGGATATTTATAATGATGTCGGTGGAAATTTAGTTGCTGTTAAAGATGTACCAAGAGAAGATACAAATAAATACGGAATTTTAGATGTTATAAGTGATGATGGTATTATTGCTAATGCTAGAGGTCTTGTTGAGAAGCCAAGTCCAGAAGTTGCCCCTTCAACTTTATCAATAATCGGTCGTTATCTTTTACAACCAGAAGTTTTCAGTCAATTGGACTTACAACAAGCAGGTGCGGGTGGTGAAATACAGTTGACTGACGCTATTGCCAAAACTATTGGAGTTGTTCCTTTCTACGGCTTTCGTTTCAAAGGTGAAAGGTATGATTGCGGGGATAAATTAGGTTTTCTTGAGGCTAATCTCGCTTTCGGTTTAGATAGAAATGATTTAAAGGATGGTGTTCGAGATATTTTGAAGAAATACATGTGATTTATGGAATATTTTAAATGAAAATAACGATGATTGGCTCAGGGTATGTTGGTTTGGTATCAGGGAGTTGTTTCTCTGAATTTGGCGTTGAGGTCGTTTGTGTAGATAAAGACAGGTCAAAGATTGATTGTTTGAGAAAGGGTAAGATACCAATTTATGAACCAGAGTTAGATGCCATAGTAACTAAGAACTTAGAAGCAGGTAGGTTAAAATTTACAACAGAGTTAAAAAGTGCTGTACAAGACGCTGATGCTATTTTTATAGCAGTCGGGACGCCTAGTCGGCGTGGTGATGGACACGCTGATCTTAGTTTTGTTTATGACGCTGCAAAAGAAATTGCTAGCGTGATGGAGGGTTATACGATCATTGTTACAAAATCTACTGTACCTGTGAATACTGGGGATGAGATTGAGAGAATAGTGAAAACTGAGAGACCAGATGCTGACTTTGACGTTGTTTCAAATCCAGAATTTTTGCGTGAAGGTTCGGCTATTAATGATTTTATGCGGCCAGATCGAGTTGTAATTGGAACTACATCTCATAGAGCACAGGACGTGATGCGAAATTTATACAGACCTTTATTTTTAATTGACACTCCGATGGTTTTTACCTCGCGTCGAACTGCTGAGTTGATAAAATATGCAGCGAATACATTTTTGGCTACAAAGATTACCTTTATAAATGAAATTGCTGATTTATGCGAGAAAGTAGGTGCAGACGTTCAGGATGTTTCACGAGGTATCGGTTTGGATGGCAGGATCGGCAATAAATTTCTGCATGCAGGTCCCGGTTATGGTGGTTCATGTTTCCCAAAAGATACACTAGCTTTGGTGAGAACTGCCCAAGATGCTAATAGTCCAATATCGATTGTGGAAGCTGTGGTTAAAGCTAATGAGGAACGCAAAACAAAAATGGCCGAAAAAATAAAAATCGCTTGTGGTGGAAATATTATTGGAAAAAATATAGCTATATTAGGTGTCACTTTTAAGCCTAATACCGATGATATGCGTGATGCACCCAGCCTTTCCATAATTCCCGATTTAGTAAAATCAGGGGCTTCTATAACAGCTTACGATCCAAAAGGTATGACTGAGGCCAAGGGGCTTTTACAAGATGTGACTTGGTGCAGCAGTGCTTACGATGCGATTAAAAATGCCGATGCCCTTGCAATTTTAACCGAGTGGAATGAGTTTCGTTCCCTCGATTTTAACAAACTTCGGGCTATTATGAAACAGCCAATAATGGTTGATTTGCGAAATATTTATAACCCTGATGAAATGAAAATGGCGGGATTTGAATATTTTTGTATTGGCCGCTAATTTCTTTTTAAATGAAAAAAGAGACAAAATATATGCGTGATAAACGAATATTAGAACCAAATTATCTTCGAGAGTATGATATTCGGGGCATTATAGGTCCAAAATTTAATGAAGATGATTTTAGGTCGATTGGGCGAGGTTTTGGATCTGTTTTGAGAGAAAATAACAATTATGCTAATTCCCAACCGAGCGTGGTAGTTGGCTATGATGGTCGTTTGACATCCATCGATTTATCCGAGGCCTTGTGCGCCGGTCTCCAAGACTCTGGCGTAGATATAGTGAGTATTGGCTGTGGTCCCACCCCCATGCTTTACTATGCTACTCAAAGATTTTGCGCCCAAGGCGGAATGATGGTCACTGGATCACATAATACCTCAGATTATAATGGTATTAAAATGGTCATGAATGGAAAACCTTTTTATGGTGAAGATATTCAAAAGCTAGGATTGAGAATTAAAGATGGCAGTTTTACGTCTGGTAGCGGTTTTAAATCAAACAGATCGGTCAAAAACCTGTACGTTCAACGCCTACTAGAGGATCTGCAAGTAGGAAAAGAGATGAGGGTTGCATGGGACCCAGGAAACGGTGCAGCGGGTGAGGTGCTTCAATTATTAATCGAAGACTTACCTGGAGAACATTTTGTTATTAATGAGAAAATAGATGGAAATTTTCCNGCCCATCACCCNGATCCNACTATNGAGTCCAATCTGAGTCAGTTAAAAGTATTGGTAAGAGAAAANAATTGTGATCTGGGTATTGGGTTCGATGGTGATGGNGACAGAATTGGCGTGATTGANGGAANGTGCCGGGTACTTTGGGGNGATCAGNTTCTAGTAATNCTAGCTAGNGAGGTATTAAGNCAAAAACCAAAATCGCCGATAATTGTTGATGTTAAAGCTAGTAAAATATTTTTCGATGAGATTTCAAAATTAGGTGGCGTNCCAATTATGGCTGCTGCNGGTCATTCANTGATTAAAGCTAAAATGGCGGAGCTGGAATCNCCACTTGCAGGAGAGATGAGTGGACATATTTTTTTNGCGGATAAATATTATGGTTATGATGACGCATTATATGCTGCGATAAGGTTATTGAGCGTGCTTTCAAAATCTGAAAATAATCTTTCTGAGATAAGGGACAGTTTTCCAGAAATGATGAATACGCCAGAGCTTCGGTTTGATTGTGCTGATGAACTAAAATTCAACGTAATTAAAGAAGTTCATAAACGTCTTCTAAATATTGAGAATATTAAGGTTTTAGATATTGATGGAGTTCGCGTTGAAACCAAAGATGGTTGGTGGTTGTTNCGTGCATCTAATACTCAGGCGGCTCTTGTAGGTCGTTGCGAGTCTGACACTGAGGAAGGATTATTGTGCCTAAAAAATGAAGTCTCTGAGCAACTTATAAAAAGTGGAATAAAGCCACCTTCGAATTTTAATTAATTTTTATAAAAACATATTTTTACATTGATTTTAAATGCGAAGGTCTGGAGCTAGCTAGTTCAACTTCCATACATGGCGTACGTTGTTTTTTAAGAACCTTGCAAGCTTTGAAAGCGTTAAAGCGTTTTATACCNAGAATTCTGGCTCGGTATAATACTCGTTTCCGAGATTTCTTGAGTGGCATGATTACTATTTCGCCACCTTCGAATAGCATTCTATATTTGTTCTTTATCTTTTTTGATATTTTTTCCGCAGGAGCTCGTGAATAAAAAGCTCCAACCTGAACACCCCAAATTTTATCTAATACATTTATTCTTCTCTTAGTATTTGGTTTAGTCACAACTCTGTGATTTATTTTCANGCTATCTTTTTTGAAGGCCTTAGTAAGTAATGTTTTCATATGACGGTTACGCGAACGAGATGTGTTTCCGCCAAANACCACTCCAATTACTCNTGTACCGTTACGTTTAGCAGTAGTNATGAGGTTATAACCGGAAGCTCTAATGTAACCGGTTTTCATACCTTCCGCTCCGGAGAAGGTTTTTAATAATTTGTTATGAGACCTGTATATACGTCCTTGAAATCTAAATGAACGCTTTGAAAAAAAATGATAGTAACCAGGGAAATTATTAATTATTGAGCGTGTTAATTTAGCCATATCTTTTGCTGTTGACATCTGTCCTCGATGAGGCAGTCCAGAAGCATTTCTAAATGTTGTTCGAGACATTCCTATTTTTCTNGCCTTNGATGTCATTAATAGCGCAAAACGTCTNTCATTNCCGCCAACNGATTCTGCTATAACCGTCGCCACATCATTAGCTGATTTGACAATAATTGCTAAAATAGCATCTTTCACGGTTAGTGACTGCCCTTTTCGCAAACCTAATTTTGACGCAGGGCGATTCGCTGCTTTTAGACTAACAGTTAATCTTGTGTTTAGGTCTATTTTACCATTTTCAATGTGTTCAAAGAGCAAGTAAAGGGTCATTAATTTAGTTAAAGAGGCAGGGTAATTCCGGGTATTTTCGTTTGTTGCTGAAAAAACAAAACCTGTTTTAGCATCTACAACCATTGAGGCNTATTTGGCATCTGTATTTGACGGGAATAAAATACCCAAATTCATGAAAGCAACTAATATATATAATCGTAGTTTGATTATTTTACGCATATTCCATTAAAATCCTGTAGTCATAATAAACTGTCCATAACCAAGAATATAATTTAATTAAGAAAACAACATTAATTAACTATTCTCAATACTCCTTATTAGCATTAATATCTAAAATGAAAACTAATCAGGAGTATTTGCATCTTTTCATTTTACTTCGGTATACTAATCCTATCGCTGTAAACAAATAATTAACGATGGGCGGATAGATATTTTGTTAAGATTTATAAATTATTTGGCGATTTTGAATTTTCTTCTTCTTGCAGCTTGTTCATACAAAAATACAATAGATCAATCTCCGTTAGCTCGAAAGTTATCATGGTTTAGTTATCTTGCAAGCGATGATATTAGAGACAAATGCGGGAAAACGGTAGTTACTCAATTTCGTTTTGTTTACAATGCTATGTATCTTGAACAAGTAAGAACTTATGATTTGGGGCCATTAAATAGAAATCTCTCCAGAATAAAAATAAATATAATGCAAAAAGCAGAATTATCTCTTGTGGAAATGGATGCAAATAAGATTGATTTTTTTAAGCCTTGGAGGCCCATTAAGACGAACACTGATATTCGGACGAAAGATGTTGAATTGTTAATTAAGAGTTTGGAGAGTATTGATTTCTTCTCTCAGAATGAGAGGACTACAAGATTAGCCTCAAAAGATTTTTACTGGTTAGTTACCGCGTGCGTAAACGGAGTATTCTCTCAAAAAGCTTACCCATGGCCAAAGTATAAATTTGAAGACCTAGGCTTTATATCATTATTAAAATTATGGGATTTTTCGAATATACGATATAATCGGCCAAGAAAAACTGATTTGTTTGAGATTTATGGAACTAAGGATGAGAAGGAATATTTGAATAATTTTAATTTAATTCTTGATAAAGGTACTCTTTTAATGGGGTCTCCATAATTACATAAAACATTAATGACTTTCATTACTAAATTAGAAAGTAAAGTTAAGGATATGTTAATTATCGATAAATTTAATTGGCTTTCATAGTATTGCAATTACGGATAAGTATGACTAATTAGTTACTAGGATAGTATAATTATAAAAGTGAAATTTTTAAAAACATGAAGAGAGATGATGACATTGGCGATGACTTGGACCGAGGGGTAGCGGTAAAAAGTAGGACAAAAACTGAAAAACCCTCGATGTATAAGGTGTTGTTGTTAAATGATGATTATACGCCAATGGAATTTGTTATCCATGTGTTGGAGCACTTTTTTTCCAAAAGCCAAGAAGAAGCTACTAAAATTATGATGCATGTTCATCAAAAAGGAGTTGGGGTCTGTGGAGTATTTACGTATGAAATCGCTGAAACTAAAGTCAATCAGACGATGGATTTTGCTCAGCAACATCAACACCCTCTTCAATGTACAATAGAAAAGGATTAGTTTGCTAAACAAACTAATAAAATAATAGATGCTCTCTAGAAATTTAGAACAAAGTTTACATCGAGCTTTAGCTCTGGCTACAGAAAATAATCATGAATATGCTACCTTAGAGCATTTGCTTCTTGCCTTGACCGAAGATACAGATGGAATATCTGTTTTGCGGGCTTGTGGTGTTGAGTTGGAAAAGTTGAGGCAAGATTTAAAAGCTTTTATAAGTAATGATCTGACAGACTTATTATCTGCAAAATTATCAGAGCCTAAGCCTACTGCGGGGTTCCAAAGAGTTGTTCAGCGCGCTGCAATCCATGTTCAATCTTCCGGTAGAGAAGAAGTAACAGGAGCAAATGTCTTGGTGGCATTGTTCTCTGAGCGTGAAGCTCATGCGGTATATTTTTTACAAATGCATGATATGACTAGGCTGGATGCTGTGAATTATATTTCCCACGGAATTGCAAAAGTACCAGGTAACTCTGAAAATACTGATGGAGCCAATCCTGATAACTTGGATAGTGAAGAAAATGCATCAAAAAAAGGGACTGAAGCTCTAGATGCATACTGTGTGAACCTCAATCAAAAAGCAATTGATGGAAAAATAGATCCTTTAATAGGGCGTCAATCAGAGATCGATCGAACCATTCAGGTGCTTTGTCGTAGATCTAAAAATAACCCTCTGTATGTTGGTGATCCTGGGGTAGGAAAAACAGCTATTGCTGAAGGCCTGGCACGTAGGATTATTAGCAATGATGTGCCTGAGGTATTACGGGATAACGTTATTTATTCCTTAGATATGGGAACACTCTTGGCTGGTACTCGATATAGAGGAGATTTTGAGGAGAGGATTAAAGCGGTATTAAGTGAATTGGAGAATATGCCACATTCCGTTTTATTTATCGATGAGATACATACTGTTATTGGTGCTGGTTCAACAAGTGGAGGTTCTATGGATGCATCTAACCTTCTAAAGCCGTCCCTGCAGAACGGCGCTCTTCGTTGCATTGGTTCTACTACCTACAAGGAGTATCGAGGGTATTTCGAAAAAGACCGAGCTCTTGTTAGAAGATTCCAAAAAATTGACGTTAAGGAGCCTTCAATTGAAGATGCAGTAAAGATATTAAGAGGCTTAAAACCCTATTATGAAGAGCATCATAAAGTAAAATACACGCTTGATGCTCTTCGGCAAGCGGTAGAGTTAGCAGCTCGTTATATTCATGATCGCAAGTTACCAGATAAAGCCATTGATGTTATAGACGAAGTTGGTGCTTCACGAATGTTATTACCCGCGGGAAAAAGAAAAAAGACTATTACTGTTCGAGATGTGGAGAATGTTATTGCTACAATGGCTCGAATACCTCCTAAATCAGTTTCTCGTAACGATAAAAAAATATTAGCAAATTTAGAGCGAGACTTAAAAACTATGGTATTTGGGCAAGATAGGGCGATAGACGAATTATCTAGCGCTATTAAGCTCGCAAGAGCAGGATTACGTGATCCAGAGAAACCAATTGGTAATTACTTGTTTTCTGGGCCTACTGGCGTTGGCAAGACTGAGGTAGCTCGACAGTTATCTCGTTCAATGGGTATTGAACTTGTCAGGTTTGATATGTCAGAATATATGGAACGTCACACAGTATCTAGATTAATTGGAGCCCCTCCTGGTTATGTAGGGTTTGATCAAGGTGGATTGTTGACTGACTCAATAGATCAACAACCACACGCGGTTTTGCTTCTTGATGAAATCGAGAAAGCACATCCTGATTTATTCAACATTTTACTGCAAATTATGGATCATGGAAAGCTTACTGACAACAATGGTAAAAGTGTTGATTTTAGAAATGTTGTTTTAATTATGACGACAAACGCTGGGGCAGCGGAGATGGCAAAGCCTTCAATCGGTTTTGAGCGTTATGATCGAGAAGGTGACGACGAGGAAGCAATAGAAAAATTATTTAGTCCGGAGTTTAGAAATCGTCTGGATGCCATCGTGTCTTTCGATAACCTCTCAAAAGATGTTATGAATAAAGTCGTAGATAAATTTGTTATGGAGTTGGAGTCGCAATTAAGTGATAGAGATGTGACTATATCTCTAACAGATCAAGCTCGGAGCTGGTTATCTGAAAAGGGCTTCGATAAAAGATTTGGTGCGAGGCCGCTGGCTCGAGTCATTCAAGACTTTATTAAAAAACCTCTTTCTGAGGAACTTCTCTTTGGAGAACTTACGGAGGGGGGGGGCGTTAAGGTTAAAGTTAAAAATAAAGGGTTAGAATTTGAATATATTTCAGATACTGCCTCTGATCGATCTAAGAAAAAAAATAAAAAGATTCTTTTATCGAAATAATGTTTTTTGAACATTCGCAAAATGTCTCTATTTAAAATTTTGAATTGTATTTATATAAGACTTTACTCTTATATAAGAGTTGTGTATCAGTATTTTACAAATTTAAAAAGGGGATAATCGAATGATTACAAATATTAATAAATTTTTATTAAGCTCTGCTTTAGCCGTTTGTTTGGTGGCTGGGCTATCAACCAATAATCAGTCAAAAGCGACTGAAGTTATTGATTTAACTGCAATAGATGGCTATTCATCAAAGTCAATGTGGGTAAGAGAATTTATTAATTTTTATATCCCTGAAATAAACAAAGGATTAGCAAAAACTGGTAATTACAAAATAAAATGGAACCAAGCGTGGGGTGGGCAAATAGTTAAACCAAAGGGAGTTTTGGGTGCCTTACAGAAAGGACTGGGGGATATTGGTGTAGTAACAACTGTGTTTCACAGCGACAAGGTTCCTTTGCAAATGGTTGCTTACGCAACACCGTTCGTTACGAATGATCCTTTGCTTTTGGCAAAAACAGTTGATCGATTAGTGGAAAAATACCCCCAGTTTAAAGCCGCTTTTAAGAAGTTTAATCAACATTATCTAACAAATGGGGCGGTTTTGGCCACTTATAATATTTTCTCTAAAAAGCAAATAAAGACTATGGGAGATATGAAGGGTGTTAAAATCGGAACAGCTGGATTAAATGCGCTTTGGTTAAAAAATTCTGGCGCAGTCGCGGTAAAAGGAAGTTTAGTAAAATATCATAATTGGCTAGGTCGCGGGGTTGTCGGCGGTATTATGCTTTGGACGGAGTCGGTTGTTAACCGAAAGATGTATGAGGTTGCACCTTATATGCTTAAGTCGGATCTGGGAACTGCTAATTCGAAAGCGATTACGATGAATATAAAGTCGTGGAATAAGTTGCCGGGAGAAGTAAAAAAAGTAATAAAGTCAGCATCAATTGCGTATCGAGACCAATTGGCTCGCGTTGCGATAGACGTTGCGAAAAAGAAACGCGCAGATTTTTCAGCGAAAGGCGGAACTATTAGTGTTCTGAGTCAATCTGAAAGGCAGAAATGGGCTAAGACGATGCCAAACACGGCAACAGCCTGGGCTAATAGATTAGAGAAAAAAGGAATCCCAGGAAAGACTATATTGTCTGAATATATGGATTCAATGCGTGCTGCTAATCAGCCTATTCTCCGTCAGTGGGATAAAGAATAGTAACAAGACATATTAAAGAGAATTAAATAATATGTCGACGCAAGTGATTAATGAGGCGCTACCCGGTGGTAGCGCCTTTAATAAGACACTGGACCGTACGCTGACCATAATGAATACGTTGGGTTCGCTTTGGGTCTTTGTTTTGATGATTATGATAGATGCTGATGCATTATCACGAACATTTTTTAATCATCCATTCCATGGCGTTACTGAACTTGTTGAATTTTCCATAATTGGGATTGTGTTTTTGCAACTTGGAGACGCCACTCGAAGAGGTCGCTTAACTAGATCTGATGGTTTTTTTAATTTTGTCAAAAATCGAAAACCTAATGTCGGCAGTAAAATGGCATCAATCTTTGATTTTCTTGGTGCAGTGTTCTTTTTTATCGTTTTATGGGGAGCTGTTCCTGACCTTTATGACGCTTGGGTTTATGATTACTTCGTCGGTGAAGAGGGGCTTTTTACGGCACCTAAGTGGCCGATTCGGGTTGTTATCGTCTTAGGTTGCTTGGTTACGTTTCTTCATTTCTTAAGAATGAGCATTTATTATATTAGTAAGAATAAAGATAGAATTCAATAACATAATAAAAAGAAGAGTAATTTAATGACAGGTCTAGAAGTAGGCATTATCTCAGTTATTTCAATCGTCGTTCTGATTTATCTTGGGATGTATATTCCCGTCGCGTTGGGTTTAGTATCGTTCGTCGGTGTATTTATTATAAAAGGGAATTACGATATTGCAGTCGCGCTCCTAACTGAAGCAATTTCTGATACTGTTTCCGAATATGTTTACGCCTCTGTTCCACTTTTTGCGTTAATGGGTCTTATCGTGAGTAAAGCTGGCATAGGCAAAGATGTTTATGAAGTTGCTAACTTTATATTTTATCGAGTTAAAGGTGGGCTTGGAATAGCTACGGTTGCGGCTAATGCAATTTTTGCTTCAGTAACGGGATCTTCGATAGCTTCAGCTTCTGTTTTTACACGTGTCGCTGTGCCTGAAATGCAGAGATTTGGATATAAACCAAGATTTACTGTTGGCGTTGTTGCTGGGAGTTCTGTTTTGGGAATGTTGATACCGCCTAGTGCTATGCTAATAATTTATGCGATTGTAACTGAACAATCGATTGGGCAAATGTTCGTCGCCGGAATTATCCCCGGGATATTGCTTTCAATTGCGTTCTCAATTCTCATTTTAATTTTAGCGTACGCTGTTCCGAATTGGGTCGGTGGTGTTGAAGCCGAGGAGGTTGCCAATGAAGATTGGGCTCAAATGACTTTTTGGGTTTTAATAAAAAAGCTATTTCCAATAGTCTTATTAATTTCTGTAGTATTAGGCGGTATTTATGGTGGAATTGTAACACCTGTCGAGGCGGGCGCAGCTGGCGCTTTGACAGCACTAATAATCGCCGTTGCTAAATGGGCAATTAGCTGGGAGGACCTATGGGAGGTTCTTGTCGAAACAGGTTATATTGCAGCTACAATTTTATTTTTAATAATTACGGCGACCATGTACAATCGTATGCTTGGAGTTGCTGGGCTTCCAACTCAATTTGGTGAGTGGTTAACGAGTATGGATCTAACAATTGGTCAGATAATGACACTATATGTTATTTTACTTTTATTGTTAGGAACGATCCTCGATACAGCCTCAATTATCTTAATAATTGTTCCTTTATTTTTAACTGCACTAGACGCTTTTGGAATAGATCTTGTTTGGTTTGGGATTGTGACCGTTGTTGGAGCTGAAATTGGACTTTTAACACCCCCCTTAGGAATATCATGTTTTGTTATAAAAAGCACTATTAACGATCCTAATATCTCCCTATTTGATATATTTACAGGAGCATTTCCATTTGCTGTTACTATGTTACTAACACTTATTGTTCTTATAAACTACCCATCTCTCAGTACTTATTTGTTACAATTTGGGCTAATGTGATATATCTAGAAACTAAGCAACCAAAGATAATGCTGAAATTGTAATTAGTGTGCAGCAGTTTAAAATATTTTAATAAAACTAGAAATTATTTTAATTAGTTACGGGCGCAATCCAACCAACCATTAGACCAAAGGCCACGTGAACCTTTAGGCTTGTTAACCACGCTAGTGGGTGAATATGTGATAGCATAAAGCCTTCTTTTAAATAAAATGGAACATAGAAAATTCCAGAGACAAACCATAATATTACTCCCCAAATCGCTCCTTTTAAAACAGCTGGAGATATTGGAATTAAATTCTCTATAAAACTTATTGGAATGAATTGATGAGTGTATGAAGAATACAATAAGGCAAAAAATATACCGTTAACGTAAACGATAGCCATTCCTGGCCAATATGGGGTATTTGGGGCATCTACGCCTGCACCAGGCGCAACATCTTTTTCAAATGATCTTGCGAAGGTTAAATTTGCCATAGGACGACTAAAGTCAAGACGGGGTAGCCCTAAGCTATCGGCCCAGCACGACAACATCATTAACGCATATGTACCCATGAGCCCAGCAAAAGCTGACATCGCAAAAAATTCTATATCCATTTCGCACCTATTGTATAAATTAATATTGATAATTTCGTATATAAATAAACTATCTCAAAGATAATTACTAGATTATAAACTATTTTGTTTTACCTAATGATATTATGAAATTTTGCGATTAATCTGGACGAAATGGGGAGTATTTCATTAGTTCAGAGATTTGGTGATCAACTTCTCTACGCTCATGCTCCAGAAAACCCTCAACCGCAGTCGAAAGAGACTCATTTTTTATCCAATGAGCGCTGTAGACTTCCCGTGGGAGGTATCCGCGCTGGATCTTATGGGGTCCTTGAGCTCCGGCCTCAACCCATTGTAGTTTATGGTTAATGGCATATTCGATTGCTTGATAATAGCATGCTTCAAAGTGTAGAAATTTGAAATCTTGCGAGCAGCCCCAATTACGACCAAAAATTGTTTTAGTTCCAAGGAAGTTGAGTGCTCCAGCGACAGGAGCATCGTTATGTTCGGCTAAAACCAACATGGCTAAATTGGACATTGTTTCGCCTAGGATGGAGAAAAAATCTCGTGTTAAATACGATCTTCCCCATTTACGGTCGATTGTGTCAGTATAATAATTGTAAAAAATATCCCATTTTTCTTCAGAAAGCTCATCTCCTGTTAAACAAGAGAGCTTAATGCCTTCTTCTCGAACTCTCCGCCGTTCTTTTTTTATTGATTTTCTTTTCCTTGAAATAAGGCTGTCTAAAAAGTCATCAAAATCGCGATAGTTTTTATTTTCCCAGTGAAATTGGCTACTTGTTCTTTGCATAAAGCTCAAAATACCAAGACGTTCCCATTCTGCTTTGGTCAAAAAAGTCAAATGAAGTGACGAGACGTTATGTTGTTTTGCTATATTCAGCATCGCTGATACAAGTATATCGAAGTATTTATCAGAAGCACCTTTCTTTACTAATAATCGTGGTCCCGTCGCGGGTGTAAATGGAATTGCCGCTTGAAGTTTAGGGTAATAGGCGCCTCCGGCCCTATGAAAAGCATCAGCCCAACCCCAATCAAAAATATACTCGCCATATGAATGATTTTTAAGATATAAAGGTGCACAAGCTGTTGGAGCTCCTTCTTCATTTTTGACTACAATATGTTGCGCCAGCCAGCCGGTTTCTGGTGTCACAGAGCCGCTTATCTCAAGGGCATTTAAAAATGCATGCTGAACGAAAGGGTTTTCTTTGCCAGCACAGGCATCCCAGTCTTTACTCGAAATATCTCCGATACGATCGTATATTTCGATAGAATTTTTCTTATCCATTTGCATAAGTAGTGATAAAACTGAATTTCAATAAGAGCAAGACATCAGAATGTTTTATCCGTGTGAGGGCCTATTTATTTATCTCGAATTCATATCTGGGAACTGAGTTACAAATAATTTTACTACTATTTTGGACTAAATTTCATTAAAAATAAAATCTTAAGATTACTTTGTTTAGTCATGAATAATGCGACAAAACTTTATTATAAAGTTTTATTCACTTCTTATTTTATCTCAAAAATTGCCTCTACTTCAACAGAAGCTCCTAAAGGTAAAGACGAACAACCTATTGCTGCTCTTGCATGTTTTCCGCGGCTCTGAAAAACTTCTATCATTAAGTCCGATACCCCATTTATGACTAAAGCATGTTCTGTAAAAATTGAAGTTGCATTGACAAATCCATTTATTTTAATAACACGCGAGACACGATCAAGATTATGACCGCAGGCTTGGTTTAGTTGGGATAGTAGGTTGAGTCCGCAAATTCTGGCTGCTTTTTGTCCGTCTTCAATCGCGATATCCTCACCCAGCCTTCCGCTATAAAGCAACTTTCCTTCAAAAAAGGGAATCTGACCAGATATAAAGATTAAATTTTCAGAAATTGTATATGGAAGATAGTTGGCAACCGGGTTCGGTGTTTTAGGTAAATCTATTTTTAATTCTTTTAATCTTTGATTTATTAATTTTGATATGTGATATCTTTTTACCAAAGTATTAAATCATAAAATATTTAAAATATTAATTAATAATTGTAGCTTTAATATTTTAAACTGGATCTAGTTTAGTTCAATCTAACATCGTTTTGAAATTATTTAAGAAAAAGAGGGGTGTAATAGGTAGTTCAAAGCCAGATAGGCCAACACTTTTTACACCCCTAGTCACCAGGGAGGAACTATATATTCTTTTCCATTAATATGTCCTTATTTATGAGCACCCGCTTGTCGCCCCACACGTGTTACACTTGAGACAGGTTCCATTTCTTACTAACGTAAAATTTCCGCACTCGCCGCAGGCATCTCCCTCATATCCTTTCATTCGGGCTTCCAGCACTTGGTCCTCTTTTAATAGTTTTTCATTTTTTAACAGCGTTTGTGTATTATCATGAGCCAATTCTCGAACATCGCTATTGTCGATTTCTTTTTCATCCTCAAAGTTGTCGTAATCATAGACTTCAATATTTGAAGTATTTTTAGTATTAATATTGCTAGTTGCAGCGCTCGAACGGATAAAACCTTGGCTTGTAAGGCGTTCCATCACCTTTTGGGTGGCTGAGCTGACGATGTTTTCTTCGCCTTCGCCTCTACCCACGCTGTCAGGCATAAGGTCATCGGGTTGAACATGAGCCAAATCATTGCGTCCTAGATAAGAAACTGCAAGCTCACGAAACAAATAATCTAGGATGGAGGTAGACATTTTAATTGAGTCATTACCCTCCACCAATCCGGAAGGCTCGAAACGGGTAAAAGTAAATGCTTCAACAAACTCTTCCAGGGGCACGCCATACTGAAGGGCTATAGAGACAGCGATTGCAAAATTATTCATTAAACTTCTAAAGGCTGCTCCTTCTTTGTGCATATCAATAAAAATTTCGCCAACTCGCCCATCTTCATATTCACCAGTTCTTAAATAAACTTTATGTCCACCCACAGTAGCTTTTTGTGTGTAACCCTTTCTTCTATCTGGCAACCTCAGACGATTGGCCATAAATCCCTCTATAATCTGTTTTGCAACTGTCTCAGCTTTTAAGATAGATGGTTTTACTTCGGTATCCGAAGTGGTCAAATCTTCATCAAGCGTTTGAGAGTTTAAAGGTTGCGATAGTTTAGATCCGTCTCGATATAGTGCGTTTGCTTTGAGACCAAGTTTCCAAGAGAGCATATATGCGTCTTTACAGTCTTCTATCGTAGCCGAATTGGCCATATTGATGGTTTTTGAAATACTACCTGAGATAAATGGTTGGGATGCGGCTAGCATGCGTATGTGGCTCTCGACTGATAAAAATCTTTTTCCTGTGCGTCCGCACGGATTTGCACAGTCAAAAACGGCAAGATCACTCTCTTTTAAGTGCGGAGCTCCTTCTAGCGTCATTGAGCCACATACAAAATTATTTGCATTACTAATTTCCTCTGAACTAAAGCCTAACTCAGAGAGCATATCAAAACTAATATCGTTTAATTGGTCTTCAGAAAAACCTAGTTCATTAGAACAAAAACCCTCGCCTAAAGTCCACTTGTTAAAAACAAATCTGATATCAAACGCATCGGCTAACGCCGCTTCGACCGCAGAAATAGCTTTTTGGTTAAAACCTCTTGCCTCCAAGCTTTTATGGTTAACTGATATGCTATCTTTAAGTGTCCCATTTCCAACAGCATACTGAATTATTTCTTTAATTTGAGATTCTGAATATCCCAGTTTTAAAAGCGCAACAGGAACAGTTTGATTGATGATTTTAAAATACCCACCTCCAGCTAATTTTTTAAACTTTACCAGAGCAAAATCTGGTTCAATGCCAGTTGTATCGCAGTCCATTAACAAGCCTATCGTCCCGGTTGGCGCTATTACAGATACTTGAGCATTACGGTATCCATTTTTCTCACCTAAACTAAGCGCCTGATCCCACGATTGGCGCGCTAATTCAATTATCTTTTGAGCATCCTTATTTTTACTATCTGTTAGCGGTACAGGTAAAATAGTCAATTCTTCATACTTATTTCTCTCTCCCATCGCTGCTAACCTATGATTGCGAATAACGCGAAGCATTGGTTTGGAATTCTTTTTGTAGCCCGGGAAAGGTCCCAATATTGAAGCCATCTCGGCTGAAGTGGAGTAGGAAACTCCGGTCATCAATGAAGAGATAGCTGCGCACAAGGATCGCCCTTCATTGCTATCGTAGGGAAGACCCAATGACATTAAGAGACCACCGATGTTTGCGAAACCAAGTCCTAAAGTTCTATATTCGTAGGAAAGTTTGGCTATCTCTGGTGATGGGAATTGCGCCATTAATACTGCAATTTCTAAATTGATTGTCCATAGGCGGGTTGCATGTGAAAACGCAGAACCATCAAAAACCCCATCACTATCCTGAAACGCCTTTAAGTTTAATGAAGCTAAATTACAGGCAGTGTTGTCAAGAAACATATACTCTGAGCATGGATTTGATGCATAAATTCTGTCTGTATTTGGACAAGTGTGCCAATCATTTATGGTGGTATCATATTGAATACCCGGATCGGCACACGACCAGGCAGCTTCTCCTATTTGTTGCCAAAGATCACGTGCATTGATTGTTTTCGCTACTTTGCCGTCTCTACGTTGGATTAATTTCCAATCTGAACCTTCTTCCACGGCACGCAGAAAATCATCAGTTACCCGAACGGTGTTGTTTGAATTTTGTCCAGCAACTGTCAGATAGGCCTCTGAGTCCCAATCCGTGCTGTAAGATTCGAATTCCATTTCGGTAAACCCTTGTTTGGCGTAATCGATAGCTCTTTGGATATAACTCTCTGGAAGTAAAGCTTTTCGGGCGCCAGTGATAGCGGATTGTAGTTTATTATTTATCTTCGGATCAAACCGATCTAAATCTTCTCTATTTTCATTGCATGCGCTTAAAATCGCATTCAAATTAATTTCTGCGGCTTTAGATCCGGCAACTAATGCCGCTACTTTTTGTTCTTCTTTGACCTTCCAAGTTATAAAACTCTCGATATCGGGATGGTCAGCATCTAAAATTACCATTTTCGCAGCTCGTCTCGTTGTCCCTCCTGATTTAATCGCACCAGCCGCACGATCACCAATTTTCAGGAAGCTCATAACGCCTGATGAACGACCACCACCTGATAAGGGTTCATTAGAACCTCTCAAATTTGAAAAATTTGTTCCGGTTCCTGAACCGTATTTGAATAATCGAGCTTCTCGCACCCACAAATCCATTATCCCACCATCATTGACTAAATCATCGTTGATACTTTGGATAAAACAAGCGTGAGGCTGGGGATTCTTATATGCTGAGTCCGACTTGGTTAACTTCCCAGAAACATAATCGATGTAATAGTGACCTTGAGAAGGACCATCAATCCCATATGCCCAATATAGGCCAGTATTGAACCATTGTGGTGAATTAGGGGCGCACATTTGCATGCAAAGCATGTAAATCATCTCATCATAGTAACTCAGAGCATCTTCTTCCGTCTCAAAATAACCGCCTTTCCAGCCCCAGTAAGTCCATGTTCCCGCTAATCTATGGAAAACCTGTTTAACGCTATCTTCTCCATCGTAATCGGTAAGATTTTTTTTCTTTTCCGTATTTTTCAAAACGGGTTCACTGCGCCATAACCAAGAAGGCACCATTTCTTCTTCAATTTTAACAACCTTTTTTGGGACTCCAGCTTTTCTAAAATACTTTTGAGCTAATACATCACAGGCGACTTGCGACCAATTTGATGGGACCTCAATGTTTTTTAGCGAAAATACAATTGATCCATCGGGATTTCGTATTTCGCTGGTGGTTTTTCTGAATTCTATTCCGTTATATGGGCCTTCTGCCTTATTTGTAAACTTACGTTTTATTTGCATGGGACCCCCGCGGTTAAGTGGAATACTATCTAGTGATCAACACTCAGTATAAGATATATCCCATCATATTATTTATCGTTGGCTATCTAAACCTGAATCAGTTTTAAGAAATCAACTATATAAAGTACGATTGATCTTATTTGACCCAAAATTTAGTATGTGGTTTTTTTCGACGCAAGTAAAATTTCAATCTATATACGTATTTCGATGATAAACTACAATATGTAGTCAATTGAATATTTAAATACAATATAATCAGTCGGTTATAGCGTATTATTAAAAAAAATTTATAAATATATTATTTTGTTATTAGTATTAGGTAGTTAACATATTTTTTTAACCTAATAGATTAAGTTTATTAATTGTTAACACATATGGTCTTTTGTTGAAGTGAGCAAAATTAGAGAATCAAGTCCGCTAAATTCTTTATTACTCTGTTGACTGGTTCAACCCAGTCTCCAGGATTATTTTGTTTGAATAATCTAGTTTTCGGATACCATATAGCTGATTGATTCCCGATCCATCTCCAGTTTGGGGTGAATGGTAAAATAACCCAAGTTTCGATGCCCATCGCTCCAGCAAGATGGGCCATATATGTATCTATACTTATGATTAGGTCACAGTTAGAAATAATTGAAGCTGTATGCTCAAAATCTCCAAGTCTACCTGATAAATCGGTAATATTAGATCGCTTCTTAAGCAAATTCTCTACATCTTCGTTATATTGATGTTGAAGAATTATAAAATTAGCATCGATATTTTGCTCAAAAATTGGAAATATATCAAAAAAATGGCAAGATCTATTTCGATAGGGATCGTTTTGATTTTGAGTTCGGCCCGACCAAGTTATACCTATTTTAAATTTTGTTTTTGGGCAGTATAATTTTCTGCTTTTGTATTTCGGGAATATGTATGATTTTCCATCGATATTAGATAGATTAATTTTTAAGATATTAGGTATACTCATAAGAGGTACGAAATAATCAAAAGTTGTATTAATGTTGTTGATATTTGTTACCAACTTTATATCTGAGCAATTATTTAGAAGCGCCATTAATGGTTCTGGGCAGGCTATGACAATATTACCCCCATTACTGTCAATTTTAGAGATTAACCTAATAAATTGAATTATATCTCCATAACCTTGTTCGGTATGAACCAGCAATGTTTTGTTATTTAACGACTCTCCTTTCCATCTTTTTCCTTCATAATCTGATTTATTCTGAGAACGCCACTCATATTCTTCCCAGCCTCTTAAATATTCTGATCTCGACAATAATATCAATGCTAGATTTTCGTGTGCCTCTTTGAAATTAGGAGAATGTTGTATCGCTCTCTCAAAATATGATAAAGCGATAGTAGAATTGCCCAAAACCATCGCAATAACGCCCATCGTATTTATTACGATTGCTAGAATATCTTTAGAAAGTTTTATTTTTGTATTTAAAAGTAACTTTAACAAATTATTAGCTTCATGTGGCTGGCCAGTTTCAAGATAATAATTTGCAATATTTATGGTAATTGATGGAGAATTTGGCTCAATTGATTGGGCGCGCTTCAGTATTTCTATGGCATCTTCTAATTGGCCATCTTTTTGAAGCAGTCTACCTAAATTATTTAGAGCTTCAAAATAATTAGAACTAATTGCAATAGCTTTTTTGTAATATTTAATGGCTTTAATGGGTACATTTAATTTTTCGTAAATAATAGCTAGAGAAAAGTTTGTCTGTGAATTTTTCATACTGAGCTTTTGTGCTATAATTGCGTATCTGAGAGCATCTTGAAGTTTTCCAGTTTTTCGTAAACAGATTGCTAAGTTGTGATGTGCTTCCATCATTGAAGGAGCTAACTCAATAATATTTTTATATAATATTATTGCACCTGACCATTTTTCATTTTTTTGGAAACTATGCGCTTGCTCGAATAAAGATATTACGTCTTTAAATGTGTCCTCACTCATTTAATCGTACTCTGCAACAATCTTTTTTAATCACAAAATATTTTAGTTGTATGTGTTTGCCATTGTATCTATTGGATTGTTATTGGCATGTATTGAAGTTGCTTGATTTACTAAATTAAAAAATCAATCTAAAGTATTTATGTTGATACGTTATCATAACTGTAAAAAAATAAAATTTAAAGAGAGTTTTAAATAATGAGTTTACGTACACGGATTTATACATTTCTTAATGGAGAGTTGGTTGGTGAAGATGAATTTCAAAATACGTATTATCGCAGTAAAAAGAAAAGACTGAAAAAGAAGGAACGTCGATGGGTTGTATATCATGGAATAGCTGATGCTTCCTCAGTTCCAGCTGAGTGGCACGCATGGTTGCATTATACCGTCGATGAACCACTTACGGAAGCGGCCGCTCAGTCATATAGCTGGCAGAAGCGCCACTCAGTTAATAAGACAGGAACGTTGGAGGCTTATTCGCCGTATAAAAAAGATTTATTAGATGACCAAACTGGAGGTCCGAAAGCGCCAGGCTCTTATGAGCCCTGGGCCCCAAATTGAATACAAAATATAATATTATTTTTTTATACCCTGATTCATTCTTAGAAACTTGTTAAATCTGGATAAATAATTGTTTATAAAAAAATCAATCATATTGCTTATATCTCTATTATTTTCCAATAATTTATTCGCGGAAAACTATAATACGGCAGTAATTAGGGGTTTGGATAAAGTCACAGCTACGGTTATAACTTTCGAGGCTTCAATCGGCCAAACAATTAAGTTTGGTACACTCGAAATAATGGTAAGAGCCTGCATTAAAAGTAGTCCTGAAGAGCCTCCAGAGAGCAGTGTTTTTATAGATGTTTGGGAGACCCGCCCATCTCAGTCGACGATAAGTGTTTACCGCGGCTGGATGATTGCCTCTAGTCCCTCGTTGGCGGCAATGGAGCACCCGGTCTATGATCTTTGGATAATTGACTGCAAGTCGCAATCTTGAATGGCCTTTATAAAAATCACTATTCTTTCAACAATGCCTCCAACATATGCTGATTTGAGTATTTTTGACAAAAACTGGCAGACTTTAATAGAGCATATTGAAGTTTTTTATGGTAGGTTTTACGTGAGATTTCTATAACACCC
This sequence comes from Rhodospirillaceae bacterium TMED23, assembly GCA_002168115.1. Classification (GTDB taxonomy): domain Bacteria; phylum Pseudomonadota; class Alphaproteobacteria; order Rhodospirillales; family UBA2165; genus TMED23. The sequence continues at coordinate 172,550 of NHCC01000006.1, forward strand.
ATTTTCTCGAGATGATCAGTTGTGAATTGCGTATCCAGTAGAACAAAACCTCTATCTTTAAGCAGAGCAACCAGATGGACTAAAGAAATTTTGCTCGCATTTGATTCCCGAGAAAACATGCTTTCACCGAAGAAAGCTCCGCCGAGCGAAATACCGTATAAGCCACCAACTATTTTGTCCTTTTTCCAACATTCGACAGAATGAGCATATCCCATTTTATGTAAGTCTGTATATGCTTCAATAATCTCTTGATTTATCCATGTTTCGGACCTTGTTGAAGATAATCTCGCACACTCTTTTATGATGTGGTCAAAATTATGATTATATGTCACGTGAAAATGCTCTCGTCTCAACGTTTTTCTGAGGCTTTTAGAAACATGTAAACATTCTAGCGGCAAAATACCACGTTTTTCCGGGTCAATCCAAAAAACGTTTTTATCGGAATGGTTGTCAGCCATCGGAAATATGCCAATAGAGTACGCTTTTATTATATTGGCTGGAGTAAGAGAGCTTTGGTTTGAAATCTTGTCAGAAGATTGATTCATTTTAAAAAATTTCAAAGTATATTATATTTAAGCTCACCTATAGTAACTTATAAGCAGCTCTTAATGCTAGCTCATAGCTATCACTTCCGAACCCACAAATTACGCCGTTTGCAGCTTTTGAGATATAAGAAACTTGGCGATATGACTCTCTTTGATAGATATTTGAAAGATGGACTTCAATTATGGGTATCGTAATATTTCGTAGAGCATCTAAAATAGCTATAGAAGTATGGCTATACGCTCCACCGTTAATGATAATAGAAGAATGCTGAAGAATTGATTCCTGAACCCAGTCAACTATTTCTCCCTCGTTATTGCTCTGCCTAAAATCTGTAGTCAATCCCAGCTCTAATCCTATTTTTTGGCATAGTTTGTCTATCTCATCTAGAGTTTGCTCTCCATAAATTTCTGGTTCCCTTGCTCCTAATTGATTTAAATTGGGACCATTTATGATTAGTACTGGTTTTGTCATAATAACCTCTTAAATATATTTATAGTTATATTTACAAATTTTACTTAATAAAGTAAGTCCTTAAAAAATTACTGAACTTTTGTTAAGATATACAAATAAACCTAGTTGAAAGGTACTAGTTGGCAAGGCATAATTCGGAAATCTATCATTGGAAGTAAAAGAATGAATATTAAAGTCAACGGTGAAAGTCTTGAAATATTGGATCCATTAACCATTGATGGGTTACTAAAGCGCTTCAATTTGGATGGCACAAGGGTGGCTATTGAGAGAAATTTAGAAATTGTTCCTAAGTCAAATTATTCAGAAATAAACATTGCGGATGGTGATCAAATAGAAATTGTGCATTTTATTGGTGGTGGTAATACAAACCTTAAATTTTAATCTGGAGAGTAAATTGGCAAAAGAGAACTTTGATGATGGATTTGAGGTCGCGGGACAAAAATTTAATTCGCGGCTTTTGGTTGGTACAGGAAAATATAAAGATTTTGAAGAAACTGCAGCCGCCATTGAGGCATCTGGAGCTGAGATAGTTACCGTTGCAGTGAGGCGGGTAAATATCTCGGACCCAAGCCAACCAATGCTTGTAGATTATGTTGACCCTAAAAAATATACATTTCTTCCTAATACTGCGGGTTGTTTTACAGCTGATGACGCAGTTAGAACGTTACGTTTAGCACGTGAGGCCGGAGGATGGAATTTAGTAAAACTCGAGGTTCTGGGTGATGAGAAAACACTTTATCCTAAAATGATTGAGACTCTAGAAGCCGCTCAAATTCTTTTAAAGGATGATTTTAAAGTTATGGTTTATTGTAGCGATGATCCTATTATGGCTAAACGTCTGGAAGATATGGGGTGTCATGCAATTATGCCTTTAGCGGCGCCGATAGGCTCTGGGCTGGGTGTTCAAAATCCTGTAACTATTCGTTTAATCAAAGAGCAGTCAAAAGTTCCGGTGTTGGTTGATGCTGGTGTTGGTACAGCATCTGATGCAGTTATAGCTATGGAACTTGGTTGTGATGGAATATTGATGAATACTGCGATTGCAGCTGCAAAAGATCCAGTAAAAATGGCTAAATCAATGAAGTTAGGAGTTGAAGCTGGAAGACTTTCTTATTTGGCTGGACGTATGCCCCGTAAACAATATGCGGATCCGTCATCACCATTAGCTGGTTTGATTTAATACGAAATTAAAAGAGATGGCTCTTTTAAGTAATCAAATATCAAAATTGATTTTAGATGCTTCGGTTTTACATAACAGTAATTCATTCGGCGAAGCGGAAAAAATATATCGGGTGCTATTAGAAAATGATCCCGATAATGCGCATTACCTTAATTTGTTAGGCACCAGTATTGCCCAAGCTGGTGATCCAATTAGGTCTCTTGAAGCGGTTGACTTAATGAAGAGGTCAATAAAAATTTTGCCCGATTATGCGCCGTATCAAATTAATTTAGGCGTTTTACTTCAAGATTTAGGTGAATTTGAGAGAGCTAAATATCAATATGAGTTAGCCATATTACTAGATAAAAAAAATTCAAATTCTTATTATAATTATGGGAAGCTGTTTAAGCAATTAGGCTTAATTGAAGAAGCTTTATCTATGTATAAACAAACACTTTTAGTAGACCCTAATCGTCATGACGCGTTGGTAAATATAGGTAATATTTTTCATGATATGGGCGATTATCAGCGTGCAATTAAGTTTTTTAATTTATCTTTTAAAATCGCACCGGAGTCGAGTTTATCAATAATTAATTTAGCTAATACATACCGAAAAATCGGAAAAACTAGAACAGCTATATCTTATTATCAAAAAGCACTGGGGATATCTAGGCATGATGGTTTGCGCATTAAAATGCTTTTAACAGTTCCAATAATCTATAAGGATCGAGAACATATATCAGCAACCCGTAACTATTTTCTAACTAATTTAAACTCTTTATTGAGAGCTCAATTAAAGTTATTGGATCCCTCTTTAGAAATAGCATCAACAAATTTTTTTTTGGCATATCAGGGAGAGTCTGATTGTTTAATACAAAAAAAGATCGCAGATCTGTTATTAAAAGCGTGTCCAAAACTTAATTTTATCGCACCGCATTGTAAAAGTATTATTGCTCGTTCAAAAAAGATTAAAATTGGATTCTTATCTGCCTATTTTAGGCAACATTCAGTTGGGAAATTAATGCAAGGTTTGATCTCTTCTATATCTCAAGAAAAATTTGAAGTGATTGTTTTTGTAACAGACGAACTAGATATTGAAAACGATTTAATCTCAAGAAAGATATGCGACTCTGCTAACAAGTTAGTTCGATTGCCGGATAGCACATTTGAGTCTCAGAGCACTATCGCGTCTGAATCTTTGGATATCTTGTTTTATCCAGATATTGGAATGGACATTCGAACATATTTTCTAGCATTTTCTAGATTGGCCCATATTCAGTGCGTTACCTGGGGCCACCCCGATACTACTGGTATTCCAAATATTGATTTTTTTATTTCAAGTATTTTTACTGAACCAGCCTCTGGCTCTGAACACTATAGTGAAAAACTATTTAAGTTAAATACATTACCTACTTTTTATTTACCTATCCAAATTCCTAAAAAAATGAAAAACCGTTATGAGTTAGGTCTTTCTTCATCATGCTTAATTTATTTATGTCCCCAAAATATTATTAAATACCATCCCGATATTGATATAATTTTTGCTTCAATTTTACGGAACTTACCGTCAGCTAATATTGTAGTTCTTGGTGGTATTGTTAACGAGTGGACAAGTAAGTTAATTAAACGGTGGGCTGAAAATATATCCGATGTAGCTGATCGAATAATTATTGTCTCAAGGCAGAGCCCACAAGATTTCATGAGTTTGCAATCAGCTGCCGATATTGTTTTGGATACGCCTTATTTTAGTGGTGGCAACACTTCTTTGGAATCGTTTGCTCTTGGAAAACCCATAGTAACATTGCAGTCTAATTTAATGCGCGGCCGTGTCACTGCTGGAATGTATAAAGCGATGGGCATTGATGACTGTATCGCTCATAATATTGAACAATATATTAAAATCGCGATTAAATTGGCTGATGATAAGCAATTCAGGGATGAAATCAAAGAAAAAATTTTGAAATCTAAATATATTCTATTTGAAAACACTGAAGTTATTAAAGAATTTGAAAAGTTTTTTATTTCTGAGTTCAATAAAGTTATTTCGACCCAATAATATCACTGGAAATATAATGGATTTTGTTCGACTACCAATTATTCCTTAACTCCCTGAGTTTAATAAAAACTGTTTTTTCATCGAGTATATCTGGTAAATCTGAGAAACTCTCGCGTAATTTACTAATAATGTTATCGTTATTTAGCCTAAGGAAGGTGTTTATCTCTCTTTCGAGACCAATATTAGTAATAATGGCTTGGTTTGGGTCATGATTTTCTAGTTTCATTAACAATTCCCTTGCCCGATTATTTTCTGGTTCTCTATCAAGCGTAAACTCCAGGTTATTTATTATATAGTCGTGGCCCGGATATATAAGGGTATTATCAGGTAATTGGGCTAGCTGATTGCTGAATGTATTATAAAGGTCATCTGGGTGGCCTCCGCCTTTACAATTGCCAGCTCCGGCATTGAATAAAGTATCCCCCGCAAAAAGAGCTGGTATATCTGTGAGTGATTTAAGGCAAACATGGCTCATCGTATGACCAGGTGTATCCATAACTTGCAACTCAACCGAATTTCCTAATTTAATCAAATCACCTGCATTTAGACCAATATCCATTCCTGGTATTTGGCTCCTTGCCCCAGAATGAGCTAGTACCTGTGCTCCTGTTCGTGCCACGACTTTATCGTTCCCACCAATATGATCGTGATGGTGATGGGTATTAAGTATTCTGGTAATATCCCAACCTTTATTTTTCGCTACGGTCAAACATTTTTCAGCATCAAGCGGATCGATTGCAATTGCTTCTCCAGTTTCTGGGCAAGCAATTAAATAATTGAAATTCCGAAAATCATTACCAGTCCAGATCTGTTCAACTATCATCTGATATCTCCATTATGACGGGAAGAAATAATTATCTATCTCGTTATAGCCTTCTGGCTCTTATCTGGAAATCAATTTTTTGTTTTAGTAAAAAAAATTAATCAGCTTTAATCAAATTGCAAAATTTAATATTTAATGTTTATAAAAATTCAGTANTTATTCAGTTTCTAGTTAAGTGCTGCTTGTTAAATGTCATAGCATTTTGTTAATAAAGATAGGCGACAAATAAAATANAAAATNNAAAAAAGATGCTGAGGAAAAATAATAAATGAAAATAAAAATAGATTTATTTAGCGATACCAAAACGAGGCCTTCTCAAGCAATGCTNAATGCGATGGTTTCAGCAGATGTAGGTGATGAGCAAGCGGGCGAGGACCCCACAACTCGCGCACTAGAGGATAAAGTNGCTGCGCTTCTTGGTAAGGAGGCTTCTTTATTTGTCCCATCTGGTACAATGTGCAACCAAATTGCAATGGCAGTATATTGCAAACCAGGTGATGAAATTATAGCAGATAAAACGGCCCACATCATTAATTTTGAGTCTGGTGGCGCAGCTGTCATTGCTCGAGCGATGATAAAACCGTTGGATGGAATTAATGGAATTTATACTTTTGATCAAGCTAAGGAAGCAATAAGGTCTGATTTTAGGCATTCACCAACCTCAAAAATGATTGCGATTGAGCAAACAGCTAACCTAGGTGGTGGCACTGTATGGCCCTTGAAATTATTAAAGTTAATTCAGGGGTTAGCGAGAGAAAATAATATTGTTATGCACATGGATGGCGCCAGGCTTTTAAATGCGGTTGTCTCTAGCGGCACCTCATCTGCTGATTTTTCCTCAACCGTTGATAGTGTATGGATAGATCTTTCTAAAGGTCTTGGCTGTCCTGTTGGCGGAGTACTGGCGGGCACTGAAGACTTTATAAAAGAGGCTTGGCCATGGAAACAGCGTCTCGGAGGCTCTATGCGTCAGTCAGGTGTACTAGCGGCGGCAGGTATTTATGCATTAGACCATAATATTGATCGAATGGAAATTGATCACGAAAATGCGCGAATTCTTGCTAAAGGGCTTGCGCAAATTTCAGGTATTAATATTCCGCAAAGCACAATAGATACAAATATTGTATTAATAAATGTAGAGGATGCAAAATTAACAGCTTCGCAAATATCCGTTGAACTCCAAAAAGTAGGTATTCGTATTGGTGCAATTAATAATAATTATATGCGTGCAGTGACGCATCTGGATGTTGATAAGGCTGATGTTATTGAAGCTATTAATGCCTTTGCAAAGATTTGTAATCTTAATTAATTTTAAAACTTAACTTAGAAAAAGCCTTCCGTAATATCTGCTCAACTAGGTTGGGTGTTTTCGCTTTAGCAAATATAAATCCTAAATATTTATTTCCTTCTGGTAAAGGTAGAACCTTGGAGCCAATAGGAATAGTAATCTTAAGATCATTAACGCCTTTAATAGCTTGAGCTTCGAGTATACCATCGATCCGTTCTAATACTCCTGCTTTAGGAATAGGTATCATCATTACACCTGAAGATATTTTTTCACGATCAGGTAATATTGGTATACCGAGTGCATGATTAAGAATGATATCTTCAAGTGTCAAACCATCTCCAAACTTGAGGCTTCGAGAGCACAAGCCACCAATAGAACGAGCCGCTATTTCGATTACACATGGTCCTCTATGATTGGCATTTTCTCTTTTAGGGGTGATACGCAATTCAATATGAATAGGACCTTCATTTAAGCCAATTGCATTGGCAGCTTGCTCTGCCATATTCTTAATTAAATATTTTATTTCTTCCGACTTGCGTGATGGTGTTACATAAATTGTTTCTTCAAAATAAGGACCCTCGAGCGGATCAGGCTTATCGAACAAAGCTAGTGTGTTAAGTTTACCATTTATCATTACCCCCTCAAGTGCAACTTCTTCACCCTCTATATATTCTTCAATTAGTATTTCTGGTAATATCTCCATTTTATGTTTTAATTTTAGATTTAGCACAATTTTTTTTACTCTTTCAAAGGCAATAATAAATTCTTTAGCATTATTCGCCCTGATCACCCCTTGGCTAGCTGAGAGGTTTAGGGGTTTTAAGACGCATGGATAATCTAACTTGGCAGACACACCTATAGGATTGTCGTTCAGTTTTATTTTCTGGAAATTTGGTGAGGGCAGATCATTTTGATATAACTTCTGCCTTAACAAAAGTTTGTTTCCAGTAAGTCTAATTGTCTCTGGACTGTTATGGGCCAAACCCAATTTTTTTGATCCTTCGGCGGCGATAATACCAGTCATTTCATCTACCGGAACAATAGCACTAAGGGGATATTTTCTATTAAATTCCTCGATAGTAGCCACAGCTAATCTCGTTTTCTTAAAATCAATTGAGACCGTTCCGCCATTTGAAATGGATCCTAAAACTTGAGCTTCATTTGAACCAACTGTTACATCAACACCCAAACGGTGAGCAGATGAAACAAAATCACTCACCCTGTATGATGTCGATGGAATAAGTAAAAGTAGGCGGGGCATTAGAGACGAGCGAGCTGTTCTTCTGTTGGTTCGGCGCAGCAGAACCAAGGCTCACTCATGCTTGGAATCTTTAATTGGCTCTGCTTATTGATATATGGCATTTTTGTTTTATTGGAACCTTTTATCTTTAATGTCGCCTTATAAATAGTTTTAAAGATTTNCTCTCGGGAATATTTTTTTTGTGTGCCTGTTTCGACTATATTTTGTACTATTGAACAGAGTTTTTCGACGCTTTGGATTTTGTTTTCCCATCGATAACTAAGGGCTTCTTGATTATATTCTTTCAGATAAGGTTTTATTTGGGGAAGATTTAATAAGTACGATTCATTTGGAATGAGGAGACGGATCGCTAGCTGAATCGGAGCAACATTTTCTATCAAATTTAACTCCGCAATTGTATTTAATAAATCGATAAAACCATCAATTGTGGTCCACGGAGTAAAAGGAACAAAGGTAGGAGACAGTATTATCCCTATTTTTTGAGCTATTCTTGTAGCTACTACAAAGTCAGAACGAGTATGACCTTTATTTAGAAGATTAAGAATATTTTCCTCTACAGACTCAACAGCTGTTGTTATAAATAAACAACCCGCTTCTTTTAACATAGGAAGTAAGTCTTGATGTTTGAGAATATGCTCAACCTTTATAGTGGCATCGAAAGTAATTTCTCGAAATTCATCACGAAAACTTATTAAAATATCCTTAGCGTGACCAGGTCCGTTAAAAAAATCTGGGTCACCAAAACTAATGTGTTGCGCTCCTTTCTCTATTTGCTGCCTAATATCATCCAGAACTAAATCCTGTGGAATAATCCTAAAACGCCCATGGTAAACAGGAACTACTGGACAATGGTGGCACTTATGCTTACAGCCTCTGCTCGTTTCAGTATAACCAACAATTTTTATTGAATTATCTGGCATTATGAGATGGGCGTACTCATCTAAATCTGGAAGTCCGTTCCTTAATGGCTTAATAAATTTCTGTTTTTTAATTGAAATTAAGTTTAATTTTGAAGAAGAAATATCGTTTAATATTTTTTTACATACTTCTAATAATCCATCTTCGAATTCTCCACCAATAAAACTATCACCGCCAATTGTTCTCAAATAGTCAGCATTTAAAGGTGCATAGAGGCCATAAAATACAATGTGAGCAGAAGAATTTAGTTGTTTCAATTTTGGGAGTAGGGCGATAGATAATCTTGTCGCTGTATGCATTTGCAGGTAAAGCCCAATTACATTCGCATCTATAACGGCTCTCTCATTTAATTTGTCTACGGCTAGGTCGTTACATGTGACGGTAATTCCAGCATTAGTTAAAGTTGCAGCGGGTGATGCTAAACTAAATGGTTGGTGTCCCAAGTCATAAGTTGAAATTAAGAGTACTTTCATTTCTATTTTGCTGGTGCGCCACCTTTTCCAGCAGAGTAATATGGATTTGAACCACCTGCATGGTCAGTTACGTCTAACACTGCAACGATTTCGGGTACAGCATTTTTTATTTCGACCTCTACCCCTTGTTTAAGAGTAACGTCTGCCATTCCACATCCCTGGCAACCCCCTTCAAGTCTTACGTAGGCCTTGTCATCTTTGACATCAATAAGCGATATATGTCCTCCATGGCTAGCAATTGATGGATTAATACGTTCGTCAAGAATCTGTCTAATTTTTTGGCCTTCTGGGGTTTCTAATCCGGGTTTTGGGAGTGCTTCTCTATAGTCTTTTACAGCTCTAACCTCTGGTATATAATGGCTGAATATATTTGTCATGCCTCCCACTAGACCTAGTGTTGGCCCTATAAACTCGACATAAATTATTCCATCCACAAAGCCTTTATAGATTACAGATCCTTCCATCTGCTCTGCAGCGGGAGCGACCCTGGTGCTCATTAATTCCTCAATCTTTTCAACCGCTTCCTTGTTTTCAGGAATGGGAGCTAAAAATTTCTCTAATTTAGATTCAAACTCGATATCAATATCACTGCTAATATTTATTATAGGATCCCCAGACTGATAGTGATCCATTATTGCTCCGAGGATCATTGGCTTTAGCATTTGCCATTCTGTCTCAGTATCCTTAACAACCGTTATGAAATCTTCATACAAAAGTACGTTAATAATACCCGTGATCTTAAATAGTCTACTCGCAAGTGGTGAGCGCTCCGCAGCTTCATCGTTAAGAAATTCTGCGTTTCCAGCTGATAGAACTGTCTGACCTGGAAAGAATTTCATTCGTGCCGGATCGGGCATTGTTTCTGTTTGAATAAACATACTTTTTCTCCTGTAATTTTACTGCCCCAAACCTTAAACTGACTTTAGTTGATAGGTAGAATTTTTGCTAGTTATTTATTAGGTATTAAAGTGTATTTACCCTTTTTTCAAACATAGCCTTTATGGTTACAAACCCCTATTTTGATCAACCAAACAATAGTTCTAAGAAGTTTTCTTTCGCTAGCTTCAGGCATTCTGTCTAAAATATCGTTAACACTTTGAAAGGGGTATTGCTCAAGCTTTAAGATTAATTCTGTAATATCCTCAAAACTTAAAAGCGGTTCTGGATAAACTAAACAAATTTTTAATTTAAGAAGTTTAATAATTTCATCCCAATTTTTAACTTTGAGAAAAATATGATCATTCTTGGAAAGTTCTGAAGTTGGAAAATCTGCAAACAAAGAAAATGGATCCCAATGAGAAGGATGAGAATTTTGTTCTTTTTGATTCAATTGCTCTAATTTTTCCGCGTTCCGTCGCAAGTCGAGCTCCGACCATAGGTTGTCATAAGCTGGTATAATTTTTGCCCAGTCAAAAACGCCCTTGGCTCGTTCCTTCGCCGTTTGGCCCATTTCGTGACGTTTCTCTGGATTATTGATCAAAGTCTTTAGAGCATTTGTTAACTCACCAATATTAATAGCCGTCGATTGTTGAGTGGCTGCTAAATAGTCGCCATAATGGGTTTGACCGGAAAAGTATTTGTACGCAATGTCTCTACCTGCGTCTTGAGGCGCCATCAGCGTGGGAATTTTATACCCGTCTATTTCATGGCGAACGGTATCACGGTATCCATCCCAATCTGAGACCACAACTGGAAGACCTGAAGCCATTGCCTCTATTGGTGTCAAACCAAAACTCTCCTGAACATTGTCAGCGAGTGAGCAAAATATATCTGATGCAGCCCAGGCACCGTTCGGGAAGTTACTATCATTATCTTCAACAAATATAACACGACAGATATTACATATTTGGTTTATTGCAATCTCAAAGGATTGCTTATTAAAATCATCGTTAAAATAGCCATGAAAAATAATACTTACGGGAAATTTGGTTTCTGATGCTATGTGCTCGGCACTTAACAATAATGGGAGAGGGTTAGCCTTTGCCAGAAAGTTAAGTCTACCTGAGTACAAAATAACAACTTCTTTATCTTGTATATGCAGTAATTTTCTTTGTCGTTTTCGTTCCTTTGGAACCGAAATTTTATCAAAAAAATGAGCATCTATGCCTAAGGGTATGATTGGAAGTTGAATATCGCAAGAAAACGATTTACATCCGCGTTCGTTCAAGTAATCTTGCCAATTATTTATCAGCGTCTGAACAACTGATTTAATGGCTTTAGACGGGCATACTAATGCGTCCCAATCTTGCGTTGGCGCGATTACTATTTGATTTATAATATCTCTGACTCGATCAGTTGCTACATTATGAACGAGCCCCGATAAACTGTAAAGAGTTGTCCCATAGTAATACCGTGTCCAACTAAATTTGACTATGTTAGGGTCGGGCCGGAAAATATTTCCATAATTTGATAATGTCTTGGCATCGTTCTGATTTACCCCAATACAATCAGACTCTTTAATTTTTGCCAACTCTGCGAATTTTTTAAAGTCATTCAAAGCGCTCTCGTTAGGACAAACACAGGGAAATTCATTCTGACTTTTATACCGAAAAAAAGCTTTAATGAATTCATTGCTGGCTATATTTATTCCTAAGGGTTTGGAGTTATCGTAGCTTTCGCCATCAAAATTAATAGCTGTTAACATGATAAATCAAAATCGAACGTTGGTTTCACTAAGAAAATGCCTTAAAAGTGATTATGGTGTAAGTATCTCTTACGCCATCAATGGGCTGTATTTTATCGCTTATAAATCGTCCGATATCTTCTTTATCATCCAGATAGCATTTAATTAAAAGATCAAATTGACCTGATGTAGAATGAATTTCAGATACCTTGTCGACACTTTCAATCACCTGTTCCGCTACATCGTAGACTTTGCCAAGTTCGCATTTAACTTGGACAAATAAAGTTTGCATAATAAAACTCCCTAAAAAAACGAATATAACATTTAAGGTTAGTTTATAGTTTCTCTAAGAAATTAAAAGAAACAAAATTTGGTATGTAGTTTTATTAGTTTTTTAGATCGCCCAAAAAAGCAGGAATGTGCCCTGACCAACTTTCCAACTGCTCTTCGCTAAAGGGGCTATTTGAGACGTTAGGTTTGGTTTTTGTTTTGATATTATCTAGGTTGCCTAATGAACCTGTATCATTAGAGTTTGCTGTATCTATCTGCATAATAGGTATTTTTTTTTGTGTTAAGGCCTCTATTGCCTCAATATATTTTTTGTCCTCTTTCCATCCTAACGAAAATGCCCGACCCAATTTACCAGCTCTTCCAGTTCGACCTATTCGGTGAACGTAATCTTCAGGATGCGTTGGGATATCAAAATTAAAAACATGGCTCAAATTATCGATATCAAGGCCTCTAGCAGCTACATCNCTGCACACGAGAAAGTCCACACTTTTCTCTTTAAATTTTCTCATCGTATCCATTCTTGATGATTGAGACATATCACCGTGAAGCGTTGCAGAATTAAGACCATGCTTTAAAAAAGATTTATTCAAAATATCTACATCTTTTTTTCTATTGCAGAATACCAACGCATTCTTAACTTCTTCGAGTTCAATCAATTTCCTCAACAAGTCTCTTTTTTTCTTCTGGAGGCCATTTAAATCTCTTTTAGATTTGTGTTCTATCAAAATAAGGTTTTGTGTAATGCTTTCTCCCAGTGTAGAGGGTTTTGAAACACTAATTTCTTTAGGGTTCATTAAGAATAGTTCAGCCAGCCTCCTTATTTCAGGTGGCATGGTCGCGGAAAATAATAGCGTCTGCCTAATTTTAGGAATTATAGATACTATTTTCTCTATATCAGGTATAAAACCCATATCTAGCATTCTATCAGCTTCATCTATTACTAAGATTTTTACATCACTTAATAACAAACCACCTCGATCAAAAAGATCTAAAAGTCGTCCTGGAGTTGCTATTAATACGTCTACACCTCTATCCAATATTTTAGTTTGCTCTAACATTGATGAGCCACCGATGATGAGAGCCTTGCTAAGCTTATTATATTTGCCATAGGTATCAAAATTATCTGCAACTTGGGCGGCGAGTTCTCTAGTCGGTTCCAAGATAAGTGTCCTTGGCATTCGAGCTCTTCCTCTACCACTGGCTAAAATGTCTATCATTGGTAGNGTAAAAGACGCGGTTTTACCCGTTCCTGTTTGGGCACAGCCCAAAATATCTCGTCCCATTAAAACATTAGGTATTGCTTTTTCCTGTATTGGAGTGGGGCTTGTATATCCAGCGTCGCTTATTGCTTGTAATACAGTTTCGCTAAGACCGAGGTTAGCAAATGTCATGTACTAACGCTCATGGTAAAAGGAATTTTTGCAATATTGAATTAAGTGTTTATAAATCATTGATTGCGGAATAGGCGAATTATTACTAAATGTCAATCCAACCGATTAATCTAAAAAAACATAGCGGTTTTGTATTTAAAAGTAATGCATAATAATTTAAATACAAGTCTCTTTGTATTGCGAGGTGTTCCATAATTTTTTATAATCTTTTAATTAATCTAGTTTAGACGTATACTTAACTTGCATTAGAAAAATTTGAGAATTTACTTTAGGAAGTTAACCATGGTCAGTAAAATTGTAGGTATAAATTGGTGTTCGCAGAAAATTTTTTTTACGGTTATTTTGGTAAGTGCTTTGTTATCTGGTTGTTCGTTCATTCCAGACTCATTAAACCCAGTTAAGTGGTATAGTAGTTCTGGGGATGTGGATTACTCGAAGAGTAACTCATCGAAGAATGACCAAGAAAATAGTAAACTATCTAGCCAAAAAAGTGTATTTCCAAAACTTTCATCTGTACCAAAGAGGCCAAAGAAGCTGGATAAGAGGGAAAGGGATACAATTAAGGAGGGGTTAGTTAAAGATAACGTGGAGGTGCCAAAATATTCAGATGAAGTGTTTCCGAGGCAGGATAGCGATAATATTGAAAAAAATAATATGCCGGGAAATCAGAATAATTTGAGTAAAAATGAGTTTAATAATGTTAAATCATCTAATTCTATCCGCATAAAAAGAAATGAAACTAACGATCAAAGCATAGATTCGGATACAAAAAGTCCAAATGCACCCGAACCTTCGTCACAAATTATAACTAAACCTAAAAAAAGTAAGTTACAGAATAATTTTAAGCTGGGTAATATGGGACGTATTCCATCTTATAATCCAAGTGCGCCTCGGGTGGAGCCTGTGCCGCGACTGCCTCTTGTACAGAATAATAGTATCATGATTATCTCAGGAAATGGCGTAAATGAATTGGGGAACTATACTTTAAATTCTTGGTCTCCTAGGTTAATTAGAGAAGGAAGACGTGGATCTATTCAAGTGGCAACGATCTTATTTGCTAATGGATCTTCGAAAATAAAACCAAGAGATCGGCGCATTTTACGACAAGTAATTGATCAATTTAGAAAAGTTGGGGGAAAATTAAGAATAATTGGCCATGCAAGTCGCAGAACTAAAACTAACGATCCCGTGCGGCACAAGATGTCAAATTTCTGGGTATCCACATCTAGGGCTGAGAAAATTGCTAATGAATTAATCAGGATGGGTGTTAATTCTAATAATCTTCTCATAAATGCTGTATCTGATCGAGAACCCCGATATCATGAGTATATGCCCTCAGGCGAGGCTGGCAATCGCAGAGCAGAGATTTTTATTGATTTCTGAGCTTTGATGATAAACAACAATATTCATTAAAGCGGGACTTCGCTCTCTCGGGAAAAAATATTAGAGTATTAAGTTTTATAGTTTTTGTTTTTCTTAAAATGAATGGTATGTGTTTGAATGAATCAGGAATTCCATAGGATAAAACGTCTACCACCATACGTTTTTAATGAAGTCAATGAAATGAAGGCCAATGCCCGAGCTTTGGGCAAAGATATTATAGATTTTGGGATGGGTAATCCTGATCAAGCGACTCCTCAACATATCGTTAATAAATTAATCGAGACTGTTAGCGATCCCAGAACTCATCGTTATTCGGCATCTCGGGGTATTCTAGGATTGAGAAAGGCATTTGCTAGATACTATAACCAACGGTTTAATGTTGAACTGGATGAAGAATCAGAGGTTATTGTAACTCTAGGATCGAAAGAAGGTCTTGCTAACTTAGCGTCCGCGATTACTAGCCCTGGTGATATTATTCTGGTTCCTAATCCCAGCTATCCAATTCATATGTTTGGTTTTATTATTGCTGGGGCTGCAGTCAGAAACGTCCCAGTGTTTCCAGATAATTCCTATTTGAAGTCACTTGAAATGGCCGTCACTCATAGTGTACCAAAGCCCACAGCCGTAATACTTAACTATCCAAATAATCCTACAGCAATAACAACAGANNTGGATTTTTATGGAGAGGTTGTAGATTTNTGTCGCTATCACGGTATATATATATTATCCGACCTAGCTTATTCGGAAGTATATTTTGGTGATAATCCCCCGCCCTCAATCTTAGAAATACCTAATGCTAAAGAAATTTGTGTGGAATTCACTTCAATGAGTAAAACTTATTCTATGCCGGGNTGGCGAATAGGATTTGCGGCGGGTAACAAAAAGCTCATTACAGCTTTAACTCGAATTAAATCTTATCTTGATTATGGGGCATTCACGCCCATTCAAGTTGCAGCTTCANCTGCGTTGAATGGTCCTCAAGATTGCGTTAGAGATATGCGTAAATTGTATAAAGAAAGGCGGGATGTGTTGATAAGTAGTTTTAAATCCTCTGGCTGGGATATTCCAAGTCCCGCGGCAACTATGTTTGCTTGGGCTCCAATCCCTGAGCAATTTAAAGATTTAGGATCGGTTGAGTTTTCCAAGTTGTTACTGAGTGAAGCTCAAATAGCAGTATCACCNGGCGTTGCTTTCGGTGAGCACGGCGACGGTCATGTTAGAGTATCTCTCGTTGAGAATAAGCATAGAATACGTCAAGCTTCACGAAATTTGAAAAACTTCCTTAGTTCTGCGGGAGGAGTTTTAGATAATTTTGATAAAAAAAGAGTTAGTGTATCTTGAGTAATCCGCCCCTTAGAATTGGTGTCGCTGGGCTTGGAACCGTTGGGATTGGGGTCATTAGGGTTCTATCAGAGCAATCAAGTATGATTTCAGCACGCTGTAATAGAGAAGTTAAGGTTGTGGCGATTTCTGCTCAAGATCCAAATAAAAAACGTGGTTTGGATCTTTCAAATTATATCTGGTATTCGGATCCCCTTTCTATGGCCACTGATGAAAATATTGATGTGGTGGTAGAGGTAATAGGAGGTTCAAGCGGTATAGCTAAGGATCTTGTTGAAAGTGCTCTTAACAATAAAAAACATGTGATCACTGCGAATAAAGCTCTTATAGCGAGTGCCGGTTTGGATTTAGCTCGTTCGGCAGAGCATGTTGGTAAAACTATTGGATTTGAAGCTGCTGTCGCGGGGGGTGTGCCCATTGTGAAAGCAATTCGTGAAGGTCTGTCGGGAAGTAATATTCAGCAGCTATTTGGTATTTTGAACGGTACCTGTAACTATATTCTGAGCGAAATGAGGGAAACAGGTAGGGATTTTGATGAAGTTTTGGGAGAAGCTCAGGATTTAGGTTATGCTGAAGCGGATCCAACTTTTGACATTGATGGGGTAGATTCGGCCCATAAATTAGCGATTTTGACAAGCATCGCTTTTGGATGTGAAATAAATTTTGACTCTATACAAATCGAAGGTATTCGGCATATTTCACCGTTAGATATTCAATTTGCGAGTGATTTAGGCTATCGTATAAAACTGTTGGGTATGGCAAGAAAGACAGAAGCTGGAATCCAACAAAGAGTTCATCCATGTATGGTTCCCGTAAGTGCACCAATAGCGCACGTTGAGGGCGTATATAATGCAGTTGTTACTGAGGGAAGCTTTGTTGGACGAACTATGTACGAAGGTAGGGGTGCCGGAGAAGGCCCCACAGCATCAGCTGTTGTTGCGGATATTATTGATATTGCACTTTCTAGAAATACAAATTTATTTTTGGTTCCTACTGTTAAACTTGAGAGAATGCAAGTGGCTCCTGTGAGTTCTTACATTGGTTCTTATTATGCAAGATTTATGGTAACTGATAAGACAGGTGTATTTGCAACGATTGCAAATGCACTCAACGATAATGGTGTTTCAATGGAATCGGTCCTTCAAAGAGGGCGTTCCAAAAATGAAGCCGTACCAGTGGTCTTAACAACGCACGAAACTGATGAAGCGTCATTAATTAGAGCATTGGAGGCGATAGAAAGAAGCAAAGTTGTTTTTGAACCTCCCCGTTTTGTTAAAATTGAATCATTTTAAATACTTTAATTAAAAAAAGGGAATTAGAGAAATGGGCGAATATACATCGAATATGGATAGAAACTTGGCATTAGAGGCTGTAAGAGTTACCGAAGCAGCTGCAATAGCCGCTTCTCGTCTAATGGGTCGTGGAGATGAGAAGGCAGCTGACCAAGCGGCTGTTGATGCTATGAGAAATGCTCTAAATAGTCTCAGTATGAAAGGAACCGTTCGAATTGGAGAGGGAGAGCGCGATGAAGCTCCAATGTTATACATTGGAGAAGAGGTCGGAACAGGTGATGGTCCAAAAATAGATATTGCACTTGATCCATTGGAAGGGACTACAATAACAGCAAAAGGCGGGCCAAATGCATTAGCTGTTATTGCTATGGCTGAAGAGGGGGGGTTTCTAAATGCGCCCGATACGTATATGGATAAAATAGCTATTGGGCATGGCCTTCCTGAAAATACGGTAGACCTAGATGACACCGTTGAAAATAATCTTAAGAATTTGGCTAAGGCGAAAGATGTTGATGTTGGCGAGTTAGTTGCATGTGTTTTAGATCGACCACGACACGAAGAGATTATAGCAAAATGCAGAGAAGCTGGCGCAAGGATTATGTTAATTGGAGATGGAGATGTTAGTGGTGTTATTGCAACTTCAACTGAGGAAGCTGGAGTTGATATATATATGGGAACAGGTGGAGCCCCAGAGGGGGTTTTGGCAGCAGCAGCCTTGAGATGTATTGGCGGCCAAATGCAAGGTCGTTTAGTTTTTAGAAATGATGATGAAAAAGGTCGAGCCACGCGTTTGGGTATCAAGGACTTTGGTAAGAAGTATAATCTTAGAGATCTCGCAGGCGGTGAAACCATGTTTGCAGCTACTGGCGTAACAATGGGTACAATGCTACGTGGAGTAAGAAGATTTAGGGGTGGTGCCATGACACATTCATTGATTATGAGATCAAAATCTGGAACCGTTAGGTATATTGAAGCAAATCATAATTTTGAGCGTAAATCTGCATTTCAAATTACAACTGAATAATTTATGTTAAATACACCATTAGAAAATGCTTTTCTCGGTGTTGATAAATCTTTAAGTGGAAAATGCTGGGTCGAAAAGAATTATAATGAAAGAAATTCATTAGCGCTATCACAGAAATTTTCTCTTCCAGAGATTATCGGGAGGTTATTGGATAGTCGTGGAATAGGTCACGATGGTGTAAATAATTTTCTCGAGCCCAGACTAAGTTCAAGTTTGCCAAACCCCAGTCACTTAATCGATTTAAATGTCGGTGTAAAACGCATTATTGAAGCAATTAATCTGGGTGATAAAATAACTATTTTTGGAGATTATGATGTTGATGGAGCGACTTCTACAGCTTTATTAGTTCGATATTTTAATTTAATAGGCATTGATTGTGGTATTTACATACCCGATCGAATTAAAGAGGGCTATGGACCAAATATTAATGCATTTAAGCGACTAATAAATGACGGCACTAAATTATTAATAACGGTAGATTGCGGTACAACTGCATTTGAACCACTGTCATATGCTAAAGAAAATGGTCTCGACGTCATAGTCATTGATCATCATATTGCAGAAGTAAGGCTACCGGAAGCTTTGGCTATTATCAATCCAAACCGCTTGGACGAAACGAGCGAGCATACACAATTGGCCGCAGTCGGTGTCAGCTTTTTGCTAATAGTGGGCTTAAATAAAGCTTTACGGGACAATGGTTTTTTTTCTAACGAAACAAAGATTTCAGAGCCAAACCTTATGGAATTAATAGATATCGTAGCGTTGGGAACGGTGGCTGATATGGTTGCTCTGACGGGTGTTAATCGAGCATTAGTTGTTCAGGGTTTAAAAGTATTGGCAAAGCGTCAGAATGCTGGATTGGCGGCTCTCGCAGATGTCTCCAGAATTGATGAGGTGCCAACGAGTTACCATTTGGGGTTTCTTTTAGGTCCACGAGTTAATGCGGGAGGACGCGTTGGCGAGTCAAATTTGGGAGCGCTGCTATTATCTACTGACAGTAATGATAAAGCCAAGGAGATTGCTGAAAAGTTAAATCAATATAATCTCGAAAGGAAAGAAATTGAGGCGAATGTGCTGGATGAGGCATTAAAAATTGCAGAGGAGAGAGTTAAAGATCGTTCGGGTCACTCAATTGTTTTAGTTGCGGGGGAGAATTGGCATCCTGGCGTTATCGGTATTATTGCGAGTAGATTAAAAGAGAAATATTCTTTGCCAGCATGTGTGTTAACAAGTAAGGATGGTAAGATGACCGGTTCCGGACGGTCTGTAAGTGGTATTGATTTAGGTGCCTGTGTGATAGCTGCTCGGCAAGCTGGAATAATAGAAAATGGCGGTGGGCATGCAATGGCTGCAGGATTTACGCTAGCATCTAATAAACTAGAGATTTTTGAAGAGTTTTTGTCTGAAAGAATTAGTAAGCAAATTCAAAGTCAAAAGATAGTTCCAAAATTAAATATTGATGCTCTTTTAACTCTTGATGGGGCTACCGAGGAATTTGTTTCTCTTCTTCAGAAAATGGGACCTTTTGGTTCTGGTAATCCTGAGCCCCGGATTGCTTTTGAGGCTGTTCGTATTGTTAAAGCGAGTATAGTCGGAAATGATCATGTACGTTGTTTTTTAACAGGCATTAATTCTAAAAAAAGTTTATCGGCCATAGCCTTTCGATGCGTTGACAGTTCGCTAGGGAAGGCTTTATTGCAAAACAACGGAGTTCCAGTGCACGTAGCTGGAAAGTTACGTGAAAATAATTGGCAAGGTAGGACAACAGTGCAGTTTTTGATGGATGACGCATCTTTGGTATAAAGACCAAAAAATATGAAAATAAAATTCTTGGTAAACAAAAATGGACTTGATTTCAGTTATTGGTGAGTATAAACAAACTTCGTGTATTTAAAGATTTAACGACCCCTTCGTCTAGTCAGGTCTAGGACGCCAGATTTTCATTCTGGTAACACGGGTTCGAATCCCGTAGGGGTCACCACCTACCTTTTAACCTGTTGATTTTGTTAAATAAAAATAAAGTTTGCAACTTTTAGTCTTTGTTTTGTTATCCCGACAACATATCCATACCCAATTTAGCCATTTTTGCACGGCTGGCTTTTTCAATATATTTTTTGGCTTGAGTCGGATTTGTCCATCCCATGATAGACATTAACATATATTCGCCAACGCCAGCTTCGGCTAATCTTTTTGCGGCACATTTCCTTAAACCATGAGGTACGCACTTCTTTGGTAAACCAGCTTTATTCTTTTTTTCAACAAACCACTGCGAGAAACCTTTTGCGCTTTGGAATGGTATGCCATGCGAATTTGCACAATATACAAAATTTCCGCTAGGTGTTGCATTTATCTAATTTAGATAAGAAACTGGAACTCAGAATTGTTTAAAAATTCACAGTCAGGAAATTAGGGAGAAAAGTTCATGACAAAAGTTTGTATTGTAACAGGTGCATCCCAAGGTTTGGGAAGAGGCATAGCCAAGGTTCTTGCCGAAGAGGATTCTGCAACTGTCTACGCCACTGCTAGGTCAGAACAGGCATTAAATGAGTTAGCATCCTCTATCAAAGGTAATGGGACAATTCATCCATTTGTTCTGGATCAGAGCGATGACAGCGCAGTTGAGCAATTTGTGTCACAGGTTTCAGAGAAAGAAAAACAAATAGATGTACTAGTAAACAGCGCATATGGAGGGCTTACGGCTATTGCTCCCCATTTCGGCAAACCATTCTGGGAACGCCCTGTTTCTGTTTTTGACGCCTCAATCAATATTGGTCTTAGAAGCGCTTACGTGATGAGCGCATTCGTAGCTCCACATATGGTTAAGCAAAAATCTGGTTTGATGGTTCAAGTGTCAAGCCTTGGCGGATATACCTATGTTTTTGATGTTGGATACGGTGTAGGTAAGGCGGGGCTTGATCGGCTCAGCGCCGATATGGCAACAGAACTAAATTCTCACGGTGTCAACTCTGTGACACTGTATCCAGGAGCAGGTGTAACAGAAATAACTAATTTTCCTGGCGGAGAGACACCCACGTTTACTGGACGTGCGGTGGCGGCATTGGTGAGCAAGACTTCAGACGATGAATTAATGCAGCTTAATGGCAAGGTTATTATGACTATGGAGCTTGCACTCAAACACGGTTTTAAAGATGTCTCAGGTGAGCTTCCAGATGGACCATTTTCTAGTAGAGAAAATGCTGAAGGTGTTCGTGCCGCATTTAACAGCGGTGTGTTTCAATACAATGAAGACGCTACAATTCCAGATCCAAATGAAACAAATAACTTGGAGATCGCAAAACTTTTTCCGGGTGCTTGAGTAGTGGGGTGATTATTTGAAATTACCCTCTATGGAAATTCCAATCAAATCAGTGTTATTCAAACTGAGTAATAAATATCCATTATTGAGTTCTTTTTTAGTTTAACAAATATTTTTATTTCCAAAAAAGGTTAAAGATAAGATACCAATTTTTTACCAGAACTTCTTAAGATGAAAACGCTACACAGCTCCAGTAGTTTTTGGGCTTTACCTGTTCGCAAACTTTTTTACTATTATAACACCCCATCTTTTTGCCATTCATATCGTGGACCAAACACCATTGAACCCCTGCATTTGCAATTGAAGCTATACCAAAAATACTTAAGAATACTATAATAATTATTTTTTTCATTTTATTCTCCTAAGTTTAAACTACTTAAATTATTATCATAGTAATACAATTTTTTTTGACGTCATATAGAAAAACTAAAGAAGTTTATTATTTTCGATACTTTTTAAATAATATCCTCTTTTTAAATATAGTAAGTTCCTTAGTTCTTGTGCGAGTGTGAGCAGTGGGTTTAATATTTATTGTAGTATTAAAAGGTTGGGGGGAAGTATCATGATAGATCTAATCATCGCATTCGTAAGTGTGATCTTTTAAGTCAATAGCCCCTCAAAAGTAATCTATTCAAAAGGGTCCGCCATCAATTCACCTTTTATTCTTTCTGAGGATAGATACCTTGGCATTTCGCTTGGCATGGTAACAACTAAGTGATCAAGCTGAGCTAATTCTAGGGACTCATAAATTGAATCTTCACTGTCAGCATACCAATGACAAAAAAAGAAATCATCCTTTCCCATCCAATGCTGAAGAACCTCTGCCTTATCTGTTTTAAATAGTGTAAAAAAGTCTGAGTCGGTCATTTGCTTAGTTTGCTCAATAACTTGATCACGAGAAGCATCACTTCCCCATGTGTGAGTACACATAAAATGTTTTTTCTGCATAATTACTCCGCAACACCATTACAATAGAATTGGTTAAATTTAGTTTGTATTGTATTGTATTGTATTGAA
>NHCC01000007.1 GCA_002168115.1 Rhodospirillaceae bacterium TMED23
TCCTTGAAAGGAGGTGATCCAGCCGCAGGTTCCCCTACGGCTACCTTGTTACGACTTCACCCCAGTCGCTGACCTTACCGTGGTCGGCTGCTTCCCGAAGGTTAGCGCACCGGCTTAAGGTAAAACCAACTCCCATGGTGTGACGGGCGGTGTGTACAAGGCCCGAGAACGTATTCACCGTGGCACGCTGATCCACGATTACTAGCGATTCCAACTTCATGCTCTCGAGTTGCAGAGAACAATCCGAACTGAGACGGCTTTTGGGGATTAGCTTCCTCTCGCGAGGTAGCAACCCACTGTCACCGCCATTGTAGCACGTGTGTAGCCCAGCCCGTAAGGGCCATGAGGACTTGACGTCATCCCCACCTTCCTCCGGCTTATCACCGGCAGTTCCATCAGAGTGCCCAACTAAATGCTGGCAACTGATAGCGAGGGTTGCGCTCGTTGCGGGACTTAACCCAACATCTCACGACACGAGCTGACGACAGCCATGCAGCACCTGTATCCTGTCCGGCCGAACCGAAGAAATCCATCTCTGGAAATCGCGACAGGTATGTCAAGGGCTGGTAAGGTTCTTCGCGTTGCTTCGAATTAAACCACATGCTCCACCGCTTGTGCGGGCCCCCGTCAATTCCTTTGAGTTTTAACCTTGCGGCCGTACTCCCCAGGCGGAGTGCTTAACGCGTTAGCTACGTCACCGAACAGCAAGCTGTCCAACAACTAGCACTCATCGTTTACGGCGTGGACTACCGGGGTATCTAATCCCGTTCGCTCCCCACGCTTTCGCACCTCAGCGTCAATATCGAGCCAGATAGCCGCCTTCGCCACCGGTGTTCTTTCCAATATCTACGAATTTCACCTCTACACTGGAAATTCCACTACCCTCTCTCGAATTCTAGCAAATCAGTATCAAGCGCAGTTCCAGGGTTAAGCCCTGGGCTTTCACGCCTGACTGGATTCGCCGCCTACGCGCGCTTTACGCCCAGTAATTCCGAGCAACGCTAGCCCCCTCCGTATTACCGCGGCTGCTGGCACGGAGTTAGCCGGAGCTTCTTCTCCCGCTACCGTCATCATCTTCACGGGTGAAAGAGTTTTACAACCCTAGGGCCTTCTTCACTCACGCGGCATNGCTGGATCAGGGTTTCCCCCATTGTCCAATATTCCCCACTGCTGCCTCCCGTAGGAGTCTGGACCGTGTCTCAGTTCCAGTGTGGCTGATCATCCTCTCAGACCAGCTATCGATCGTAGCCTTGGTAAGCCATTACCCTACCAACTAGCTAATCGAACGCGGGATCCTCTAACGACGGCCGAAGCCTTTCCCCCTGAGGGCGTATGCGGTATTAGCAGTCGTTTCCAACTGTTATTCCCCATCGTAAGGTAGATTCCCACGCGTTACTCACCCGTTCGCCACTAAGGTATCGGAGCAAGCTCCGGCCTTCGTTCGACTTGCATGTGTTAAGCGTGCCGCCAGCGTTCGCTCTGAGCCAGGATCAAACTCTCAAGTTAAATTTAAAATAGCTTCTCAATGAGAGCCACTTCAAAAAAACAAGAGGTTTATCCATAAACTTCAAACAAACTGACGTTTTGTTTTTAAATAAACGCACAAACTTGAATGCGTACACAAAACGTCTAGAAAGTTGTTACTTAAGATAAACAATCTTAACGCAACCACAACTAACCGCCGCCTACGCATCCCTTTCCATATCAACAATGTTCAAGAGCACATCCAAAATAATCAACACAANTTCACCCCATAAGTTACGGGCCGCTTTTATGCTAACCTTTTTGGACGACCAACTAAGTCTATTTCAAACAAATGAAAATGACCTCANCTGGTTGAGGGGTTTTAAGGCCACCTCTCTACGATGTCAATCGACAAAATACAATTTAGTAAAAAAAACTTCACATTTATCGGAAATAAATCCTATCATAATGCCAAACCTTTGTTTTCTTTGTATTTTTTCTTTTAGACTTCAGTAACTATTATAGCATATATTGTAGTGGTTTGGAACTATTTTATTTTATTAGGATGATTATGTTGAATAAGTGGCAGATTTCTGTGTTAATAATGTTTATTTTTGGTTCTTTATCAGCGTGTTCAAATAATTTAACAGAGGTTTTTGATCAGGGCGTGTCAATGTCACCCAGCGAACCATCCCTTGACGATAAAGGTTTGCCACAAATGGTTCGTCCCTCGTTTTCTCAGTTTCAGGATATACCAATCCCGGATGGTGCAAAAATGAATATGGATCGAACCCTAATTTTAGGAGAAAATGACTCATGGATAGGGCGTCTGGTTATTGATAGCCAATCCCCAAAGACAAAGTTATTTGATTTTTTTAAATACAGAACTGGTCAATTTGGCTGGAGAGAAATCACCTCAGTTCGCTCAANTACAAGCGTTCTAAGTTATCAGAAAAAAGATCGAATTATGACAATTCAAATACAATCAAAATCGATTATGGGAACACGGATTGATATCACTATGTCCCCGAAAGGAGTTCCTAATGAGCAGAATAATATCGGCACTATGCCCATAAATCCGGCAAGTCTTAGGCCTGTTGAAATTCAGTAAAATTAAATATCGTGGCACAGAATCAATGGTTCCGTGGTTAAAATAAATGCACGATCGTGATGAAAAATTAGAGTTAACGAATCAAAGTCACGGATTATTATGCATATTTTGCGATTTAAATTCACAGGATAAAATAGATTTTAGACCGTGGCTAACCGAAGATATGTTCCCGGCACGACTAAAGATTGGATTCAGTTGTTGCGCAAGTTTTGATCTTTTCGAAGGTAGGGGATCGAAATTTGCNACAATATATAAAGTTCCGAATCAGGAATTTTTATACGNTAATCNATATCAAAACCTAAGACGAGATAGACTGCCACGNGACGCAAGCTTCCACAAAAATTTTNTTAATCCGAGACGATATGTATTAGAATCCATCGAACCTGGNATCGGTGATTCTAATAAAAATTTCTCTCANTATCTTTTAATTAATGAAATAAGCACTTTACCAGAAAATGAGGAAATGTTTAATATTTGGTACTATACTGAATATATGCCTGAACTTAAATTATTCTCGAAAATTATTGATCATCAGAAATACATTTCAATTGAAGGTGTATCGAAATACATGTTGATTACGGGGTCTAATCAAAAAGATATTTTTAAAAATAGAGCATGGTTAAACTTATTTGGCAAACTCCAAAAGCATTCTTCATTAACACTTGATAAATTTAGCATCTATAAAAAAAGAGTTGAAGTTCACAAATAATCAAACAATACTTAANGTTNGAGTATGAAAAATTTCATATTGTCTTATAAAGNGGTTCACCTAAGCCAGAAAAACCACCCCTCACAGCACCCTGTGATACATCTCTAAAAAAGGGCTTAAATCCCTCACTTAAAGGCCTTCCATTAGGCATTGACAACCATAATCTTAGCAAATGCCGTTTCTCGCTTTCTTTGGCATAATCTATAAATGCTGTACGTGTGTGCATAGTAAGATGATTATTAAGAAATTGAATATCCCCCGGTTCAAACATCATCGTTAANTTAAACTCCGGTTGCCGGCAGATCTCGTCAATAAGTTCAAGTGCTTCANTCTGTTTTAGAGATAAATCTTCTATTTCNGGATTCATCTCCGCGGAACGGATGTGCGTCCTTGTATATCTGCACGCAAAATAACCCTTCTCGATTGCAAATATAGGCTGAGTGTAAAATCCTGANTGACCGGGTAATTCGTTACCCTGCATGCTCCACGGATATTTTTGGTAAAGAGTTTCAAGTAAATCTCGATTTCTTTTTAAGATTTCATTATGAATTGCAACGGAACTAATAATTTTGCTTAGCCCCCCCTCCTTTGCTGGTTTTAAGCAAAACAAACCAGTAATATCGGCGGCGTCCACATGATAAGTCAACTCCCCGTTACTTGTATATCCTCTAAATTCGGGTCCATCTAGCCCGGTACCTAAATCTCTAACGTCTCCCAGATAATCGTTCCTTTTACTTTGGGAGACCGCCGTGCCCAAGTATAAGCCTATTCCCCAATATACTAGTCTAAGTTGTTCTTCTGTAAAATCACTTACGGGAAAGCCCCTTAATAATTTAATACCCAAACCTTCCTCAAGTTCAATCTGTATTTGCTCAAAAACTTGTGACAACTNGGGGAGCCTAAAATTATCCTTNGTAACTTGGCTTAAACTCGAAATTGAACTTTCTGCAACGGATAATGCACTCTTAATCTCCCTAACTTCATTAGTTGAAAAATAATGTACCCAATTGTTATTATTTTCGATATCCTTACCCAACCAATTAGCGGCACACTCAACGAATTCCATACTATCCTCCGTCTTCCATAATGCTCCTAAGATAAAGTATTTGAGCGCTTATACGAGAGTCAACCTCATTATAGAGAGTAAGAACTCAGGTTAATAAATCTATTTAAGTTAGAAGCTTAATATATTAAGCTTTATAATCTCACATTATGAGATTATAAAAAACATACCAAGCCTTATTTGACCAAAGTATTGCGACTAAACATAAATAACTAAAAGTGAGCCAAAGCAATGGATAACAATCTAATAAAAACATTCCACCATATGGCTATTGACGTATCCGATATGAATAAATCGATAGCATTTTATAGAGAATTATTTGCCTACAAACTAACGGAACGTCATGAAGCTGGTGAGGTGGATGCGATACCAGTAGAGCTATCATTTTTGCGGATTACAGATAGTAATCATCATGACTTAGTTCTATCTCATACACCTGGAAAAAAATATCGTCCCCGCAACAAAAACGATAATTTGGAAGGACCCACACTACACCACCATATAGCATGGGAATGCCACAATAGAGATGGATGGCTTGCTATGCAGGAAAGAGCCAAGAATATGGGTTTAGAATTNGTAAGGGGGCCAGTCGTCCACAGTAAATATGACTCGCGTGGAGATGGGTCTTGGGGCGAAAATGAAAGTTTTTACGTTTTAGATCCTGATGGACATCGCCTTGAAATATTTTGTGATATGGCGAGTATTGATAAAGACGGAACCTTTATTTCTTTCGAGGGAAAACGTATTGAAGAAGCGAAGGTAGATGAAGTTTAAATTAAATCAATTAATCTATTTGAAAGGTAATTAATTTGACCGAAGTAGTTTTNGTAGATGGCCTCCGAACCCCCATTGGCAAGATGGGAGGCTCTCTTTCAAGTGTAAGGCCTGATGATCTACTTGCGGAGACCTACAAGGCTATCATAGATAGAACAGGCATTAATTCTGAAGAAATTACAGAGGTTGTAGCAGGTTGCGGCAATCAAGGGGGCGAAGATAACCGCGACGTTGCGCGCATGGCCCTCTTACTCGCTGGTTTCAGCGAAAAAGTACCAGGTATAACGGTAAATCGAAATTGTTCTTCTGCTTTAGATGCTGTAAATATTGCCGCTAAAACTATTTTAGTTGGAGAGGGAGAAATTACAATCGGATCAGGTGTAGAATCAATGAGCCGTGCACCTTGGTCAATGCTAAAACCAGACCGAGTACCCACTACTATACCACCTAAAATGTGGGATACTACTGTCGGATGGCGGTTTAATAATCCTAAAATGGATCAACTTTACCCTATTATTAGCCTCGGCGAAGCTGCAGAGGTAATAGCTGAAGAATTACAAATCAGTAGAGAAGACCAAGACCAATATGCTCTTAAAAGCCACGAAAGAGCCATAACCGCTATCAATAATAGGGTTTTTAAAGATGAGATAGTTCCCATAAAGACCAACCTAAAACGAGGTAGGTCTAAACTTATCGAAGTTGATGAGCACCCTAGATACGAAATAGCCGAAAACAAATATAATCTAGCGATTAATATTGAAGATTTATCTAAATTAAGGCCCGCATTTAAAAAAGACGGAACAGTGACAGCCGGAAACTCCAGTGGGATAAATGACGGCGCTGCTGCTATACTCTTAGCTAGCCGAGATAAAGCCAAAGATTTAGGCTTGGAACCGCTGGTTAAGTGGTTGGGCTCTGCAAGCGCGGGTACAGATCCGAGTCATTTCGCATATGGGCCGATACCAGCCACTAAAAAACTTTTGGAGAGATTTAATTTAAAAGTTAGGGATATAGGGCTCATAGAGTTAAACGAGGCATTTGCTTCGCAGACCATTGGTTGCATGCAAGGGCTTGGACTTTCAGCTGAAAACGTGAATGTGAATGGAGGGGCTATTGCTCTAGGACACCCTACTGGTTGTTCAGGTGCCAGAATATTGGTTAGTTTAATGCACGAGATGAAACGTCGCGCACCCAGTATGCCTAAAAATAAACCTTTCTATGGATTAGCCACATTGTGTGTTGGTGTTGGAATGGGGTCATCAACGCTTGTAGAGTGGATTGGTGATCGGTGACTCAAAACCATGAAAAAACTATAAAACGACCTCTTGAGGGTATACGAGTAATCGGCTTAGAGCAGTATATGGCTGGGCCCTATTGTACGATGTTACTCGCAGATGCTGGTGCTGAGGTAATAAAAATTGAGAGGCCACAATATGGTGACCCAAGGCGCTCAATGCCGCCTTTTGTTGAAAAGGATGGTAATAAAAAAGCGGCTGGGTTTATGTCCTATAATCGGAATAAAAAAAGTCTGGCACTTGATCTATCGCAAGTTGAGGGTCAAACCATATTTAAAGATCTTGCCAATAAATCAGATATTATTGTTGAGAACCTGCGCCCTGGCTCCATGAAAAAAATTGGGTTATCATATGAGGATCTTAAAGAGGAAAACCCAAAACTTATATGGGCACTAATTTCAGGTTTCGGGCAGCTAAAGGGCTTTAAAGGACCATACGCTGACCGACCAGCTTTTGACATCGTCGCAGAGGCCATGAGTGGTATCATGAATTTAGTTGGTTTTGAGGATAAACCACCCTCGTGGACAATTTATGGAATGGCTGATATCTATACTGGGATGGTAACATCATACGGCATAATGCAGGCTTTACTTATGAGGCAACAGACAGGTCGGGGACAAATAGTTGATAGTGCCATGTTTGACAATATGCTCTCCCTAAACGAATCGATGGTAACCTTGTATTCCACAGCCCGCCAATCTCCCAAACGGGGCGTGCCAAAAAACCTATTTCCTCGCGGGGCCTTTAAAACAAAAGATGGTTATATTGCTTTAAATGTACCTGATAATCGAATCTGGGGACGATTATGCGAAGCAATGGGTAGAGAAGATCTGAAAGATGATGATCGATCCATTGGAGGTGCAGAAAGGGCAATAAACGCAGAATTTCTCCAGCCAATTATTGAGAAATGGCTCTCAAATTTGACCCGTGATAAGGCTGTGAGATATCTTAATAAAGCCGGTGTTCCAACCGGCCCGGTTTATAATGCCGAGGACGTTTTTACAGACCCACAAGTCAAAGCTCGAGAAATGCTTATGAAAATTGATGATCCTGAAGTTGGTGAATTTGAATTTTGCAGAACCCCAATTCATCTGTCAGAAACACCACAACTGCCGGATCAACCTGCTCCAAATTTAGGTGGTGATACAGCGTCTATATTGATGGACATATTAGGTTTTGACCAAGGTAGTATAAAAATATTAGAAGAAAAAAAGGTAATAGGGATTAGTTGAATTAAATTATTTAATTAAATAACAAAAATTGCACTAGTTTAATTTTAAGTGACTTATTAACTTATAAATGCCGCGTCACAATACTGCCTTCTGGCTTTAAGTTTTTTACATACTCCCGACGCTTCAGATCCACTTTTGAAAGGACCAGCAATAAGTCTGTAATAAATGCCTTTGGTTTTTCCCAAATTCACTCTATTTANCTCTGATCTAAGNCTTCCTAATAAAGATCTATGAGCTCTTTTTAATTGAGACCATGCCCGCGTAGCTGCTTTTTTTGATCTAAATGAAGCGAGATGTAATGCCGGTTTTGGTCCGCTATCAACTAATACCTTTTTTGGCGTTTTTTTAGTATTTTTTGCAATAACGGGCGTTTTTGGTGTCAAAATTTTCTCAATAGCCGCTTTTTCTCTTACATATTCCGCTTCTGAAATTAATTTTCGTTCCTTGAGCATAACAATCCGACGTACAGCTTCGGCGGCAGACATTAGACCTTTCGGCGCTATTGCTGGTGGCTCAGAAATCGTTGGCTTAGCGGGCATTAAACCGTCAATAATCATNGTTCTCTCAGCACCATGCTGTCTAACAGTAATAGCTCTTAATTCAAGAGCACGCCCTATCGCCTTNAAGCGTTGCGTAATTTGCGCAGCTTNAGGTACAGACCTAGTCAGACCAGCAGCTGGCGATACAGCTGTTAGTTTGGTCAATGCACCAATATTCCGATTTCTCCTCACCGAGTACTCTGCAGGTGTCAAAAGTCCTTGGTCTCTGAGTTTTTGTAAAGTCTCGAAGCGTTTAATAACATTAACATCAGCAAGTGATGTGCCAGGCACCATTGAGGCTTCTCTGACATTTTTTTTGCTTACTAGATTTTGTGGCGCTATTCTTTGATTTATAGCTGTGTTCTTCTGTTGACCAAGCCCTNGGTTTCCNGGCGGTCCNAATGAACTAGAAACATCCGCTCGATTCGATGTTTTNACTANAGCTNGCGATACTCCTTGGCTCTCCANAAGGGANGAATTGAGCGCTGCTAAATCTCTTAAAGACTGCGGCGCCAAATCATTTATAACCAATAATCTTTGATCATCATTAGGCCTCAAGGCTTTAATTGCTTCAAACACCTGACGTGCTTGATCTAACTGCCCACTATGTTGCAAAACAATTCCTTTGCCAAATAATGCATAGACGTCCCGAGGATTGTTTTGAAGCGCTTCGTCAAATAAACTTTGTGCTGCCATAAATTCGCCTTTAGCTAATTTACCAAAACCTCTTTCTGACATAATTGCGCTAGCCGATGGATCAGGTTCTTGCTGCAATTTATCCATTAAATTAGAATTTTTAATGATGTCACAGCCACCTACTGCCAACAAAATCATTGATGCAAAAACTAACTTGAACACTTTATTTATTCTTAAATTTTTTAATGCAGACAACTCACCGTCCCCCTTGATATAATCGAGACTTTTCAACTTCACCGTCACACAACTATATCTCGGATATTGTTAAGCGACAACAGGCTATTTTAAAACTTTTTTGATTTACCTTTTTAATCGCCTTTTTCAAATTATAAAGTCCATGTGTACTGCTTTTGCAATTTTTCTCAAATCTTCAAATGACTATTCACCTATTACCAACCCCGCTAATTTTCGCAGATAATTCTGATGCACTGATAATTAGAGAATTAGAAATCAGTTCGGTGGTTTTTTTTGTTGCTCTAGAATTGGGCAAAGTGCAGGTCACAGATCCTAATACTTTGCCAGATTGGTCTCTCAAAACCGTACCAATAGAGGTTACTCCCTCTAAAAATTCCCCGTGATCAACGGAATAACCAAATCTTCTAACTAGCCTTAAATGCTTTGTTAGACTTCCAAAATCAGTTATCGTTTTTTTGGTAAATTTCGTAAGNCCTTTCTCTTTTANAATTTTCTGGACTTCGCTATCTGGCAACCATGCTAATATTGATTTACCAATTGCGGTTGCATGTGCAGAGTTAGAAAAATTCACTGACCCCAAATCAACTTGAATTATGTGAGTAGATTTCAAATTAGTTAAAATACTCAATTCGTTGCCCTGCATAACTGCTAAATGAACATTTTCGCCAGTAAGCGAGTTGAGTTTCCTTAATTCTGGCATAGCAGTTTCTGCCAAACTAAATTGAATAGCTCGGCTCGAAGTGAGTTCCTGCACCTTTCTTCCCAAGAAATACGCACCACCGGATGCGTGCTGCGAGGCATATCCTTTATACACCAGTGTCTTAATAATGTGATGACAAGTTGAAATATTTAACTTGGTCTCTTTAGCTATACTTCCAAGAGACATTCCTTCAAAATTATTATGACTATTGCTGTTTGAAAGAATTTCAATTATTTTTAACGCTCGCGCGACTGATTGTATTTCGCGGGTTTCATTATTCAACTTTTGAGACTTCATTTTTAAAAATTTATACCCCCATATAAATTTTAAAGTAGGTCAACATTATGAAATAGTATAAATTATTTTTCATATTGTGAAAAGCTTTATGATTATTAGAAATGTCTTGCTTTCAAATATCGAGTCAAGTTAATCTAAAAAAGTAATAACGAGAAATTTTAATGGGGGCTAATTAATTGTCATTTGCAGATGCTAAAATACTTACTAGCGCCGGAGCCAAGAGTATGATGGTCGCGGCTATAAAAAAATCCGAAGAAATAGGAATTCCAACGACAATTGCAATTGTTGACGCGGGAGGACATATGATGTTACTCGAAAGAATGGATGGAGGTCGTTTTCATACTGTTCATTCATCAACGACTAAGGCCGTTTCTGCTGCCTCTAACCGCCGACTTACAACTGTGGAAGGCGCACAGGGTCAGAATCTAGATACTCTTCATGCGATAGGTTTATCATTGGCTGCGGGCACTGAGCGCTGGACGGCAATGGAGGGTGGATTCCCCATTTTCTTCCAAGGACAGTGTGTTGGAGGTATAGGTGTTAGCGGAGGCGATTGGGAGCAAGATCAGATCATTGCAAAAGCCGCGGTTGACGCAATTGGCGCAGATAACAAAGCTTAAAAATGGTTATTAAATCTAAAACTTTAATGGAAGGGAGACACACTATGAAGAAAATAAATTATATATTATTCAGTTGCTTGCTGGCATTTGCAATTTCAGGCAATCAGGCACATGCTGAGTGGCCAGAAAAATCAATTGAGTTCGTAATTCCATTTGGAGCTGGCGGTGGCGCTGACATAGAAGGCAGATTAATTGCGAAAGCAATGAGTAAGGAATTGGGCAAACCAGTGGTGCCAATTAACAAACCCGGCGGGGGAGGAGCAATTACTTATACGTACGTCAAAAACTCTAAACCAGATGGCTACACAATTGCTTGGAATTCAACCTCTATTTTAACTACTACAAATATTGGTAATGTGCCTTTCGACTACACAGCAATGGATCATATTGGTCAAGTTGCGCAACAACCTGTGCCTTTTGTTGTGAGCAAAAAAGCTCGCTGGAATACCCTGAAAGAGTTTATGGATGAGTGTAAAGCAAAACCTAACACGTTAAAAATAGCTTTTGCCGGATTTGGAAGCGCAACCCATCTTGCTGGTGTGGCAATGTCTCAAATGAATGGGTGCAAGCCAATTATGCTGCCTGTAAAGGCACCTGACCGTCGTAAGATGATTCTTAGTGGTGAGACCGATGCAGCTGTTGATATATTTTTCGTACCGCTAAAATTAGTAAAGGCAGGAAAAATGAAAATGCTCGCGCTCTCTAGTGGTGTTCGTAATGCTGCAGCTTCGACCGTGCCAACAGCAAGAGAATTAGGAATGGATATGGACTTTGATCTGTTTAGAGGTTTATCGGTTGCGAAGGGAACTCCTAAAGCTATTAAAGATAAACTTGAGAAAGCTATGATTAAGGCAGCAAATTCAAAAGCGTTTAGCAGCAGAATGAAAAAATTAAAATTAACATTGGCTCCTATGGGTCAAAAAGAGTTTGCTGTGAAACTTCAAAAAGCCAATGCAAATATTGTTAGTATTATGAAAATGGCCGGCTTATATCAAGTTAAAGCTAAAAAGTAATCATAATTTATTAGCCTCTAGTTTATANACTAGAGGCTAATATTGTTACATCTGTTTATTATATCTTGAACAACAAGCTTCAATTAAGACAGTAAATTCACGCCTCATATAAAAAAAAGACATTGATATGCTAAATTCCATGAATAAGCGAAATTTTTTTGCCTCAATCATATTGATCGTTCTATGCGGTTGTTACGCATATTTTACAGCCAACCTTGAAACTAGAAATATTCAAAACACGACCCAACCGTCTTTTTTCCCTTGGATAATTACAGGGTGCTTAGCGATTCTATCATTTTCACTTCTACTCCAATCTTTATTAACGACAAAAAGGCAAACACTTAAAAAAAAACCTGCCCCCCGCGATCTCATAATTATCGGATTTTTGATTTCATTAGCGTATTTGTTATTGCTTCCTGTATTAGGATTTCTTGGAGGTAATATTCTTTTTTTTGCTGGGCTTAGCCGAATATATGGCGAGAAGAATATTCTTAAAATTTGTCTTTTTTCAGTAATTATTTCAATTTTCATTTTTTATTTATTTAGAAATGTATTTCAGATTCAATTGCCTATTGGCATTTTAGGGGGTGTGCTAACATGAGTCCTGATGTTATCGATGGTTTTGCTCAAGCAAGCCAATTATCCACTGTCTTAAGTGTAGCTTTTGGATGTTTGATTGGTCTTATTGTTGGAATGATTCCTGGGCTTACAATTTCTACGGGCATTATTATTGTTCTACCCCTTACTTTTGTTTTAGAGCCTGATATTTCAATCGCCTTGTTGCTGGGGCTTTATGTTAGTGGAATGACGGGCGGCAGTTTTTCCGCTATTCTATTAAATATTCCCGGCACTCCATCAGCCTCAGCGACTGCAATGGATGGTCACCCAATGGCAAAAAAAGGAGATGCAGGTCGGGCTTTAGGAATTGCAATAATCGCAAGTTTTTTTGGCGGCCTAGTGAGCTTTTTATGCTTATTTTTCATAGCTCCAGTCCTAGCTGATGTAGCCTTAAGGTTTAAGTCACCCGATCTTTTTAGTTTAGTTTTCTTTGGGTTAACTATTATATGCAGTTTTGCCGCCAAGTCATTAATTAAAGGACTACTATCTGCTGTGATTGGACTTGTTATTGTAACTATTGGCCAAGACCCGATGATGGGAACTGCTAGGTTTACTTTTGATCAGGTGAATTTAATCTCTGGTATAAGTTTTCTCACTGCATTAATTGGATTATTCGCAATACCTCAACTGGTTGATAACCTGAGTGAGATCATTAAAGGTAAGACTGCTTCCGAAGCGGGTGCAAAAATTAAAAAAGTTATTCCAAATCTCTCTGATCTACGACTAATGAAAATACCAATAGGAATTGGGTCTTTTGTTGGTTCTTTTCTTGGCATATTACCAGGGGCTGGTGGACCTATAGCCGCCTTCATCAGTTATGATTATACACGAAAATTAAGTAAAATACCGGACGAATTTGGAAAAGGTTCGACTGAAGGAATAGCAGCTCCAGAATCAGCCAATAACGCTGTAACAGGCGGAGCTTTAATACCAATGATGACACTTGGAATACCGGGTGACCCTGTGACTGCCATACTTATTGGGGCTCTTTTAATCCATGGGCTCGCACCAGGACCTCTGCTATTCATGGAAAATGGTGATTTTGCATATGGTATAATATTTTCATTTTTTTGGGCTAATATCTTTAATATTATAATTGCGCTTATAAGCCTGAGATTTTTAGTTAAAGTACTCGTAATTCCAAAAGCTATTCTAATGCCGACCATAGCAATTTTGTGTGTAATTGGCAGTTATGCTCTAAGAAATAACTTTTTTGATGTTTATGTTATGTTCGGATTTGGATTATTAGGTTTGGCTATGCGATGGCTGGATATGCCAATTGTTCCGCTATTATTAGCAATGGTGCTAGGTCGTCAACTTGAAGAGCACCTGAGGGTTTCATTAATTAGCTCTCAGAATGATATTACCATTTTCTTTACATCACCATTTAGTTTGTTTTTCTTATGCCTCGCTGGTATCTCAATCTTTTGGTCTTTATGGGCTGAACGTCAGAATACAAAAAAATCACAGAAAAAGCTTATTTAGGAGATGATGTTATGAGTTCTAAAACAATACGTGTTGCGTCCCTTGGTCTTGGTTGGTGGTCGGATGTTTTAGCAGATGGCATCCTCAAAGCATCCGGCATAGAGATTGCCACATGCTACACTCGATCATTAGAAAAACGTCAGGTCTTTGCGGATAAATATAATTGTTCTTTTGCCGAAAGTTATGAAGACATCCTAAACGACGGCGATATTGATGCCATTATCAATACCACACCAAATAATATACATCTTGAAACTACTCGACAGGCTGCAGAAGCTGGCAAACATATTTTTCTCGATAAACCAATAGCTAATAGTGTTGGTGAGGGAATGGAAATTGCCAAAATTTGCCGAAAAGCAAATGTAAAATTATCGATTGGTTTTCAACGTAGGAGAGAAAATCACTTTCGGTGGGTACATGAAGAGATAAAATCTGGTCGTTTCGGTAAAATTGTTCAAGCAGAAGCAAACATAAGCCGCGATCGTCTTGGACAATTTGAAGGAAACCATTGGCGTTATACCGCTGAGGGAATGCCGGGGGGTGTAATGCTCCAAATTGGCCCACACTATGTGGACGTTATGGAAATGCTTATGGGACCCATAATGGAAGTTTCAGGAATGCTCTCTCAATTAGTGCTTCCAGGAGATAACCCAGACGTTGCTGGTTTAGTTATGAAACATGAGAATGGAGCAATTTCGATTTTAAATGCTGGCTATGCATCAGCAGGTGAAAATTATGTTATGAACATATATGGTAAAGAGGCCTCTGCACTCTATTCTTTGCACACCGGTATGTTTCACGTTAGGCGTGGCGAAAAAACACCAATCAAAAAAGAATTTCAACCAAATGATACAATTACAGAACAGATGCAAGAGTTTGGAGACTGCATTCGTAGCGGCGATGAACCTGAAGTCGGTGGTGAATGGGCCTCTCGATCCCTCGCTGTAATAAGAGCCGGTGTCAAATCAGCTCGCGAGAGAAGATATGTCTCAATTCAAGAAATCATGGACAGTGGAGAATAATAAAAAATCAAAATAATGTATTGTTTTACTGCAAATTATTATTAATCATAAAATTATGGAAGGATCCGATAAAAATAATATTGGTAGTTTATTTGTGTCAAAGCCGCTAAATGGCCACCACGCTCTAATCACTGGCGGATCGCGGGGTATTGGCGCGTCAATATCAAACGCTTTGGGTGCTTTGGGTGCCAATATCACTATAATTTCAAGAGACTTCGACAAACTTAAATTACAAGCTCGACACCTCGAGAGAGAATTTAAGTGTTCTGTATTTTACACTAGTGCCGATATAACCGATAAAAATCAGATAAACGAGTCTTTCGCTAATTCCGTCGATGCAAATGGACCAATTAATATTTTAATCAATAATGCTGGTATAGGCAAAAGCATGCCATTTCATAAAATGGACTTAGAATTTTGGAATAAAACTATATCATTAAATTTGACATCGACATTTTTATGCACTCAACAGGTATACGCGACCATGCGCAACGATGGCTATGGCCGGATAGTAAACATTTCTTCCACCGTTGGATTGAGAGGGTACCCGTATATTACAGCTTATGCCGCCTCTAAACATGCTGTAATGGGTTTTACGAANTCATTGGCTTTAGAGTGCGTTAAAAAGGGNATTACTGTAAATTCAATATGNCCCGGTTACACGGNGACAGACTTGGTAACNGATGCAATAGATAATATTGTTCAGGCTTCAGGGAAAGACGTCGATGAAGTAAAAACAGAGATTGAAAATATGAGTCCCATGGGTAGGCTTATCAAACCAGAGGAGGTCGCCGAGAGTACGGCTTGGCTGTGCCTTCCATCATCTTCATCAATCACTGGTCAGGCTATAGTTGTGGCAGGCGGAGCTGTAATATAATGGAATTTAAAATTGTCTGACTTAACATATCTAAATTGGCCATTTTTTGACGATGCTCATAGAAAATTTGCTGATGAACTTACAGCTTGGGCAAAAGCAGAAATTGCTCCTCTTGAAAATGAGGACCATAGTACCTTAGGCGCTCTCGATAAATCATTTAAAGATATTATCAAAAAACTTGGTGAGTCTGGATGGTTAAAATATACCATTCCCCGAGCTTATGGTGGAGCTCTAGAAACCTTTGATGTGAGGCATATGGCGTTAGCTCGGTCAATTCTTGGATATCATTCTGGACTTGCTGATTTTGGCTTCGCTATGCAAGGTTTGGGATCTGGTTCAATAACCTTATTTGGCTCTGACGATCTCAAGAAGAGATATTTACCAGACGTAGGAACTGGAAAACGAACTGCTGCATTTGCGATTTCAGAGCCACAATCTGGTTCAGATGTTGCCTCAATGACTACAACAGCTAAGCTAGATGGCAACCATTACGTGTTAAATGGCGTAAAAACATGGATTTCTAATGCTGGCATTGCCGATCAATATGTTCTTTTTGCGCGAACTGGTGATGCGCCGGGTTCTAAAGGGCTATCNGCTTTCGTAATAGAAGCGGATAACCCCGGTCTAAAAGTATCAGAACGAATAAATGTTATTGCTCCCCATCCATTAGGAACCCTAACCCTATCCGATTGTAGAGTCCCGACGAGTAATATGCTTGGGCACTCTGGCGACGGATTTAAGGTCGCAATGACAACATTAGATATTTTTAGAACAACAGTTGGCGGCGCTGCATTAGGCTTTGCTCGACGAGCCTTAGATGAAGGAATTGATCGAGCTCAGTCAAGAGAGGCCTTCGGCAAGAAAATCGGTGATTTTCAAATTATCCAAACAAAGATTGGAGAAATGGCTTTAAAAATCGATGCATCTGCACTGTTGGTTTTTCGATCCGCCTGGGTCAAAGATACTCAGGGTATTAGAGTAACTCGAGAAAGTTCTATGGCTAAACTGTATTCAACTGAGAGCGCTCAGGAAGTGATCGATGAGGCTGTTCAAATATTTGGAGGCATGGGTGTTGTTTCCGGCGTCACGGTGGAACGATTATATCGGGAAATTAGGGCATTGAGAATATATGAAGGAACCAGTGAAATTCAGAAGCTTGTAATAGCATCACAAACAATGGCCAATTAAAGTTTAAATGAATATACTTTATTGACTAAATATCATCAGAATGAGTTTTGGGTTTATTGGCCAACAATAATTCTTTCTGCCGCAAATTATGCGCCTTTGCTTCTTTAAATGCCTGATCTTTTCCTCGAAGATATTGATTAGGCCAGACTTGCCCTTCCCAGTTATAATGTGCTGCAGCATGAAGTGTAAAAAATGGGTTGGCGAGATGGGGCCTCGCTAAGGTTACTAAGTCTGCTCGACCAGCCGCAAGAATAGTATTTACTTGATCTGGCGTAGTAATATTTCCAACTGCCATAGTCGGTATACCACATTCTAGTCTCACTTGTTCA
The DNA here is from genome assembly GCA_002168115.1 of Rhodospirillaceae bacterium TMED23. Taxonomy (GTDB): domain Bacteria; phylum Pseudomonadota; class Alphaproteobacteria; order Rhodospirillales; family UBA2165; genus TMED23. The sequence goes on from NHCC01000007.1 coordinate 17,228, forward strand.
CTAAGATGTGTTTGGAACATCCTACCATATATAGGCTTTTGCTCAGATGATGTTTGCCCTGCAGAAACATGAATAATATCCGCGCCAGTATCATAAAATAATTTTGCAATTATAACCGCTTCGGCACCAGTATTACCCCTATCACCCANCCAATCTTCTGCAGAAATCCTGACAGAGATCGGTTTTTGAGACGGCCACACATCTCTAACAGCCGATAATACTTCTAGAGGAAAACGCATTCTATTCGCTAATGAACCACCATAATCGTCAGTCCTGACATTACTTATCGGAGAAATAAAACTAGATAAAAGATATCCATGGGCACCATGAAACTCGATCATATCAAAGCCTACTTCAGCAGCCATTTGAGCCGAGCGTACGTAATCATCACGGACCTTATCCATGTCAGATCGATCCATTTCTTTGGGTATTTCGCTCGTCGGAGAGAAGGGGATCGAGGAAGGAGCTAGTATTTGCCATTTATCATTTTTTAAAGGTGCTCCGCCATCTACCCAACCGATATTACAAGATGCCTTCCTTCCAGCATGACCTAATTGAACACATATTTTTGAATTCGTTTCTTTATGAACAAAATCGACAACACGTCTCCAAGCTGGGATATGGTCAGGGTGATATAAACCGGTGCATTGATGCGATATCCGGCCCTCCGACGATACGTTTGTCATTTCTGTAATAACCAACCCGGCACCACCCTTTGCAAAATTACCCAGATGAACAAGCTGCCACTCTGTTGGCGTACCGTCTTTAGCAGAATACTGACACATCGGGGCGACCACTACACGGTTCTGCAGCGTTAGTTGGCCGATTGAGAATGGGGTAAACATGGGCGGAGGCGGGTTATCTATTGGTATTTTAAAACCTTGATTTTTATTTACTAAATCAGAAAACCAGTGATTAATGTCTTCCCCATAAACTGAGTCTCTCAGTTTTAGATTTTCATAGGTTACACCCTTATTACGACTTAAAAAATTGAAAGCATATTGTTTTGGAGAAAGCACATTATAACGACGGGCATTCTCATACCAACTTAGACTAACTAGTGCTGTCCGCTGTAACCTAGCGATTACATCTTTACGGTCTGTTTCATATTGTGACAATGCTTCACGGATATTTCCATCGGTCAATCCATGTCGAACAATAGAGGCAGATAGAGTAATTGCATCTTCCATGGCAATTTTTGTTCCAGAACCAATCGAAAATTGCGCCGTATGCACTGCATCCCCAATCAAAACAATATTTTCATAAGACCATTTTTCAGCTGATATTACCGGGAAGTTTCTCCAAACCGACTTATTAGATACGATGCGGTGACCATCAAGTTCTTCTTTAAAAAGCTCTTCAAAGTATGCGATTGTCTCATCTTCACTTGCTTTATCCAAACCAGCATTTTGCCAGGTATCTTCATGAGTTTCCAAAATCCATGTCGAAGCTGCCTTACCCACTCCTTGTCCATATTGATAAGCGTGATTATAAAACCATCCGTGCTCATTTTCCTTGAATATAAAAGTGAAAGCATCAAATTTTTGGCTCGTGCCGAGCCAAACAAACTTAGTTTTACGAATGTCAATACGAGGCTTTAAATGATCTTTAAGAGCATTTCTCACAAAACTATTCACACCGTCTGCTGCTACTACTAAATCTGCAGCTCGAACATTTGAGAGATCTGTAATTGCACTTTCATATTTAATTATTACACCCAATTCAAGGCAGCGCTGTCGAAAAATATTTAATAGTGTCATTCTGGCCATACCGGCAAAGCCATGCCCTCCTGACCGAATCACTGCTCCACGATAACGCACTTCGATATGGTCCCAGTAAGCGAACTGGCTTTTAATCGCTTTGTAAGTTACGGGATCTTGACCCATGAAATTCTCTAATGTTTCATCAGAAAAAACCACGCCAAATCCAAAGGTATCATCGTCTTTATTTTGTTCAAATACAGTAATATCNTGACCAGNGTTTTGCAATTTCATCAATATTGCAAAATATAAGCCACCAGGCCCTCCACCCACTATATTAATTTTTAAATTTTTTGCCACTTTGTGATCCTATTTTAAAATTCATAGGGCTTTATTTTCCTAAGATTACTAATATAAATAATAATTCTTGTAGATTTTATTCTCTGTCGTTAGCTTATTTAAACGGATTCAAACATGCAACATCAAGTTACAATCTTTCACAATCCCAGATGCAGCAAATCTAGGACTACTTTAAAAATAGTTGAAGAATTGGGGATCAAACCAATAATAATAGAATACCTTAAAAATCCACCTTCATGTGAAGAGATAAAAGAAATTATTAATAAAATGGGCGTTAGTCCGAGAGATATAATGCGTACCAATGAACCAGTCTATTTAGAGAAAAATCTAAATAATCAAAACCTAAGTAATGAAGAATTAATACACGCTATTAATGAAAGCCCCATTCTTTTGGAAAGGCCAATAGTTTTGACCATAGAGAGAGCAGTTATTGGAAGACCGCCGGAGTCAATCCTAAAAATCTTATAGCTTTTCGCAATAAGCATTATATTTTATATTTATTTAATGATAAAATATTCTATTTTTACCGTTTTCAGAAAATTTTTGGATTTTAAACGACAATTGGGAGCCTTAAGGCGGATTAGGGAGTTTTATTATATAATTTTCTGAATTATTAGTTATCTCAGCATGACTTATTAACTTAGCCATTAACTCCATTGACGTGTCAATTACCCATCGAAGTTCTTTTTCACTATATTGATTATTTGCCGCTATCACCTCTGGTAGAATATGCTCTTGAAGAAATCCTGAAAATCCTGCCAAAGCTCGCGCCATTATTCTAACATTATTGGCTTCAACCAATAAATCTTCTTTCTGGTCTAATTTATCTGCTAATTTATTTAACTCTGATGTTATGTTTTTAAATTCAGGTCCGCCGTCATCTAATTTCTTTGCTATGAAACGAAGGTAATTTATATAAAATTTATAATTTGCCATGCAATAGTTCTCAAAGTTTAAAATGTCTGTATAATCCAAAAGCATGAATAACAAAATAGTAAAAAAAACCTTATCGATTCTAGTTGATGCTGATGCCTGTCCGGTAAAAAACGAAATAACTAAAGTTTCAGAGAGGTACAATTTAGAAGTAATTTTTGTAAGTAATGGCGGTATTAGACCTTTTTCATCTTCTTTAGTAAAAATAATTATCGTTGATGAGGAACCAGATGCTGCCGACACTTGGATAGTAAATAATTTAGTTTCGGGGGATATAATCATAACCAACGATATACCTTTAGCTTCAGATTGTGTGAAATTGGGGGCAAAAGTTATAAAAACAAATGGTCAAACTTTAGATCAAGACACAATTGGCTTAGCTGTCGCTTGCCGTAACCTTGCTCAAAACCTTCGAGAGACTGGCGAAATTAAGGGTTATCAAGCACCTTATTCACCAANTGATCGTTCTCAATTCTTACGAACTCTAGATTTATCAATTCAGAAATCAATTTAGAAAATTAATTTAAAGATATATAACGTCACTATAAAATAAAAAAACAACACGGGAAAATCACTGAAAAAGATCCAAGGTAAATTTATGTGTAATTAAGTTAGATAAGACATTTTAGGAAAGCTCTTTAGAATTACCAATTGTTATTTGATGATCGCAGAAACGTGACAGGTTCAGAATTTGCCACGAATATCTCTTTTAAACAAGAAGAAGTGAATGTTACAAGCGGGGAATTAAAACTGTTTAAGCACAATTCTGATAGTAACTGCTTGATGACGAATCTATTCTGCCCAACAGCAGTTCCCAAATTTTTGTTAAAACTCAAATCGGCTAGGAGTTATATTGGTTTAGGTAGGGAGCATTAATAAGGCCAATTTTGCTAAAATAAATTTAAATTTATATACAACCAATACTCTTAAAATTATAAAAATTGATAATAGCACTGAGAATTTCGAAAAATGTCGCCAATCCAATAAATTATTGAAATACAAAACAACTATGATCTGAGACCCAATATTAAGTTTAGTGGTGTCTAATTTGAGACTCTAATTCATGTTATTTAATACATTAATTTTTGAAAGCAAAATCACCATAGAATATAAAAGTTATTAAAGGAGATGTAATTAAACGCAACTTAACAGTATTTCAAACACGCCTTAATATTCATTTTTTAATTTAACAGCCAAAATCTAATTATAATCACTTGTTTGTTAAATCTAAAAGTTCATCTACAACCATTTGGGCCTTAACGCTGCCAGCATCATTGCCTGAACTNTCCTTAGTAGCTTCAACTATCCAATCCTTTATNAGNGCGCTTTCCACTGNAGTNTTTTTAAGGACCTCAGTTAAAATACCTTCAATCGCAATTATGTGGGCGGCAATATCATCTAATTGATTATAGTGCCCGTCTACACCATCTTTAATAGCAACAAGGTCATTTTTAAGTTTGTTTATGTTTTCTTCAACTAATTTTATTTCATCAAACACGTTTGATACTCCTGAAACAAGTGACTATNNNNANTATACACTTATAAACAACTCTTGTCACCGTTAGATCTTTATCAAACTATTATAATATTAAAAAAATACTTTTATTGTCTTTTTGCTCGGATAAGGCTAAAAATCAAGATAATCTAAAATTTAATCTCGGGCCAATAGGCTTTAGATTTAAGAGTAAAGCAATTAAAACAAATTTTTTTCAATGTTAGTAAATAATTTTCAATTGGTTATCAAAGTATATTAACCAAGAAAGCAAGAGTATGAATTATCTTGTTCAATGGCTACCAATGATAATGCTAGTTTTTATTATAGCAACTTTTATAGCACTGTTTATTGGAATTATAGGCATGGTAACCGAAAAAAAAGCTAACCCGATGTTCCGAAATAAAATGATGCGTTTACGTGTTATTTTGCAAGCAATTGTGGTCATATTATTTTTAATTATGGTTTTCTATTCAAACTTTCAATCTTCTTCCTAGGATAAGGCGAATAATGGTAAAATTAGATAAAATTTATACTCGCGGTGGTGATAATGGCGAGACTTCTCTTGGCGACGGTTCCCGCATCTTAAAATATGATGTGCGCGTGGAGGCATATGGTACTGTGGACGAAATTAATGCGCACCTCGGTGTTGCCCGCCTGTATTGTGAAGGTGAAATCGATGCAATGATTGGACGTATACAAAATGATTTATTTGATCTGGGTGCAGACCTATGTAGGCCAATGTTAGACAAAAATAATAAGGATCTAAGAATAGTGCAAAGCCAAATTGATAGGTTAGAAGATGAAATTGATAGTATTAACGGCGAATTATCGCCACTAACATCTTTTATTCTTCCAGGGGGATCAAGCTGTGCTGCGCACCTCCACGTGGCCAGAACTGTTACAAGGCGTGCGGAGCGTATTACAGTTAAATTAGCTAACAAAAATCCAAAAAATACAAGAATAAACAAATTGGCCACAATATATTTAAATCGGTTGTCCGACCATTTGTTTGTTTTATCGAGGAAAGTAAATAATAATGGTCGAACGGATGTTCTATGGGTGCCGGGGAAAAACCGTTAATTTTATATAGTTTTTTCTTACGGCCCTAAATGCAATTTTCATGCTGTGTTATTTACAGATTAAGAACCAAGTTATTAAGTTGCAAAAATATCAAAATTAGTTACGTTTCTAATGGTTTGAATATAATTAATGGGATATCCAATGAAGATAATAGTAGCAGTAAAACGGGTCGTGGACTACAATGTCAAAATTCGAGTCAAATCAGATAATACTGGAATAGAAACCGCAAATATCAAAATGTCGATGAATCCATTCGATGAAATAGCTGTTGAAGAGGGGGTTCGTCTAAGAGAGAGAGGAGTAGCTGAAGAATTAGTAGCTGTTTCAGTTGGCCCCAAACAATCACAAGAAACAATTAGAACCGCTCTTGCAATGGGAGCAGATAGAGGTATTCACATTCAAACTGATGAAGAAATTGAACCTTTATCGATAGCAAAGCTCTTAAAAGAGATTGCAGAGAAAGAAAAACCAGATTTGTTTATTTTAGGAAAACAAGCAATAGATGACGATAGCAATCAAACTGGACAAATGTTAGCGGCGTTACTTGGATGGTCACAAGGCACGTTCGCGTCTGAATTATCGTTAGATACTAGTAATGCAAATGTGGTTAGGGAAATAGATGGAGGTTTAGAAACTGTTAAACTAAAGCTTCCAGCTATCATCACAACAGACCTGCGCCTCAACACACCAAGATATGCGTCTTTGCCTAATATAATGAAAGCGAAGAAAAAAATAATCGACGAATTAACTCCATCTGATTTAAATGTGGATATTTCTCCTCGCATAATTACACTCAAGGTGGTGGAACCATCATCTAGGGAAGCGGGAGTAATTGTTGAGGATGTAGTTGAATTAATTGATAAACTTAAAAATGAAGCAAAAGTAATTTGAGAAGGACAAAAAATGTCAATTTTAGTTATAGCCGAGCATGATGGTTCAGCTCTAAAGGGATCAACTCTGAATGCTATTACTGCAGCAAATGAGTTAGGAGATGTTACAGTATTAATAGCAGGGGATAATTGTGATACTATAGCGAACCAAGCTGCAAAGTTAAGTGGTACGAATAAGATTCTCTTAGCAGAGCATGAGATATATTCAAAACCACTCGCCGAAACTCTTACACCGCTTATAATGAGCATTGCTCGAACTTTCTCCCATATAGTAGGCCCAGCATCTACTTTTGGTAAAAATATTTTACCCCGTGTTTCTGCACTCTTGGATATTCAACAAATTTCAGAGATCGTTGCTATTCATGATGGGGATACNTTCGAAAGACCTATTTATGCTGGCAACGCTATTGCGACTGTCCAATCAAAAGAGAGTATCAAGGTCCTAACCGTCCGAGCTACGGCATTTGAAGCTGCCGAAGAAGGCGGACCTCTGGCCCAAATCGAAAAAATTGACGCCGTAGCCACAGAACCTCTCTCTGAGTTCATATCTACAGAATTAACAAAGTCTGATAGGCCTGAGCTAACGCAAGCTAACATTGTAATATCCGGTGGACGAGGAATGCAAGATGGAGAGAATTTTATAATGTTAGAACGTGTTGCGGACCTCTTGGGAGCCGCCGTCGGAGCATCACGCGCAGCTGTTGACTCTGGTTTCGTTTCAAATGATTATCAGGTTGGTCAAACAGGTAAAATTGTTGCCCCTGAGTTATATATAGCAGTAGGAATATCAGGAGCTATTCAGCACTTAGCTGGGATGAAAGACAGTAACATCATTGTCGCAATAAATAAAGATGAAGAAGCTCCTATTTTCCAGGTGGCAGATTATGGCTTGGTTGGTGACTTATTTACAGAAATTCCAAAATTAGAAGCTGAACTACAAAAATAATATTCATTTCTAATTATAGTGTTTTGAACATCCTAACTAACTGACAGGGAACAAAATGGTCAAAGAAATTAATAGTGTTGGCATAATCGGAGCCGGGCAAATGGGCCTCGGCATTGCTCATGTATGTGCTTCCTCGAGTTTTAATGTTAATCTTCTGGATATTGACCAAAGTGTTCTCGATGATGCAATTAAAATAATTGATANGAATCTTGGTCGCCTTGCTTCTCGAGGAAAGATTTCTGAAAAAGAAAAAAAACTAGCACTCTCAAAAATTAAAACACATACTTCATTTGAATCACTTTCTGATTGTGATTTAGTAATCGAGGCGGCCACTGAAAACGAGACTATTAAAAATTCAATTTACAAAAAAGTTTGTCCGATTCTCAGGAAGGATACAATTCTCTCAACCAATACATCCTCAATATCAATTACCAGATTAGCTGCTCAAACTGACCGACCGGATAAGTTCATGGGTATTCATTTTATGAATCCTGCGCCACTGATGGAATTAATAGAACTGATACGTGGCATTGCTACCGACCCAGAGGTATTTTCAGTTATTAGAGAGTTTACTAATAGACTTAATAAAACTCCGGTGAGCTCTGAAGACTTTCCCGCTTTTATAGTTAATCGAATATTACTGCCCATGATTAATGAAGCAGTATATACGCTTTATGAGGGTGTTGGCACAGTAGATGCCATTGATGCAGCATTAAAACTTGGTGCACATCATCCCATGGGACCACTAGAACTTGCTGATTTTATTGGCTTAGATACATGTTTAAGTGTTATGCAAGTCCTCCACGAAGGATTAGCGGACACTAAATATAGGCCATGTCCACTTCTTGTTAAATATGTCGAAGCAGGTTGGATAGGCCGGAAGGCTGGAAAAGGATTTTACGACTATTCCGGTGATAAGCCCGTAGCAACTCGATAGTATATTTGTGTCAATGGATCTCAGCACGTAATTTTTGACGCAAAATATCAATAGGTATTTTTTTTCCCTCTACATTTAAATGCCAAAAAGTCCAACCGTTGCAGGCCGGCGTGTCCTGTACTAAAGCTCCAACACGATGAATAGAACCACGATGTTGGGAACTTATAATTGAGCCGTCAGCTCGAACCTTAGCAGTATGGCGGTTGCGTGTATCGGATAGCACAGTCCCGGGTTCTAATAACCCTCTTTCTACAAGCCATCCGAAAGGTATTCTGGGCTCATTTTTCTTTGANGGTGTTTTTAAAAGATCGATATCATCCGGTATGATAACTTCTTGAAGTCTCTTCTTCGCAGCTTTGATATAATTTATATCACGCTCGATACCGANAAAATTTCTACATAATTTTTTGGCTACAGCTCCGGTAGTTCCTGAACCAAAAAAGGGATCTAATATAACATCCTTCGGATCACTAGAGGATAGTATAACTCTATGTAATAGTGCTTCCGGTTTTTGGGTTGGATGTGCTTTACGGCCAGTTTTTTTATCCTTAAGCCGTTCCGGCCCAGCGCAAATTGGCAATAACCAATCAGACCTCATTTGCAAGTCTTCATTTAGTGATTTCATAGCGTCATAATTAAACTTTGCCTTTGCATTCTGACTTTTGGAACACCAAATTAGAGTCTCGTGAGCGTTAGTAAACCTTTTACCCCTAAAATTCGGCATCGGGTTAGTCTTTCTCCATATTATATCATTTAATATCCAAAACCCCATATCTTGNAGCGATGTTCCAACCCTGAATATATTATGATAGCTTCCAATAACCCATAGGGTGCCCGTCTCTTTTAGAACACGTCGAGCTTCATTTAGCCAAGAACGCGTAAACTTATCATATTGGGCAAAGCTCTCAAACTGGTCCCAATCTTCATTAACTGCATCAACCTTCGTATTGTTAGGCCTCAGGAGATTACCAGATAATTGCAAATTATAGGGTGGATCGGCGAAAATAACATCAATTGAGTTATTTGGAATAGTTCTCATCATCTCAACGCTATCGCCTTCGAGAATTTGATTCAATTTTAATTCTTTTTTGCCTACCATAATTTTGGCATACTGATTCTTTCAGGATTCGACGTCAAGAGTTATTTGAAATCAATTACTTAGAACTTTGTTAGATTTCCATATATAGAACTAATTATTAATTAGAAGACAATATATTGATTATAGGTTTAAACGTTTTTCGATGATGGGTAGTAATCCCCAGTTTATCCAAACTAATTTTATGGGCCATTGTTCCATAACCTTTATTTTGGTGCCAGCCATAACCTTTAAATTTAGAATCTAATCTTATCATTAATCTATCTCTAGACACTTTCGCAACAATTGAGGCTGCGGCAATAGATAGAGAGATTGAATCTCCTTTTATTATGGGTCGTGATGGATCAAAAATTGGTCTGGATTGATTACCATCAATTATTATAAAATCTGCTTTACTCTCTAAATTAGAAATAGCTCGTTCCATAGCTAGGAATGTTGCATTTAGAATATTCATATTATCAATATCTTCAACACTCGCCTGACCAATTCCTACTTCTGCTTCTCTAAGAATAATTTCATATAAACTATCTCGCTTTTTACTTGAAAGTTTCTTAGAGTCGTTGATCTCGGAATATAATTTAGAACTCAGTTTCTTATTACTAAAAATAACGGCTGACGCAAAAACGGGACCTGCCCAAGCTCCCCTGCCTACCTCATCAACCCCAGCTACCCGGCAAAAACCCTGATTTTGAATTTCTTCTTCTATTGANAAATCAACCACAGGTTACTCCAATAACTAATATTTGATTTTAATCAAAGTTAGGAACTTTTATCACCCAAGCGCTATCCTAAATTCCAGTGCCGAGGGAACACATGCGTGCCATCTGATCCAAGTTTAAGGTTATAATCCCGAATAACTAAATTAATTTTTAAGGCATCATACAAATGCGGAAACTCAACATTATTTCTTGATATCTCCCATTTTAATTTATCGCCTAGATCTTCCGAATTAACCTCGATTAGTGCAAGATTATCCTGACCAAACCGATGTTTAGCTGCGCTTTCGATAATTAATTTAGCAGTGGAAAAATGTATGAAGCCATCATTGATATCTTGTGAAGAGCCATTATAGATGCCAGCAGCCCGAGCTTTTATCCATTCGTCTTGACGACATATGTGATATATTAAAGCCCTTCTCATATTTACTTGGCTAGCCTATCTTTCAGTGCACGTAGGTATTGGAGATCCATTTGCTCGAAATCACCCTCCTTAAGGTCCTCCTCATACTCTCGCAACTCTTGCTTGGTTAATTCGGACTTAGAAATTGCATCAATAGCTTGAATAAGTTTTTTTGCCTCAGTGATTTCGGTTTTACTAATAGGCTTAGAGTCAGATTCCTCAACATCTTCATTATGATTAATTTCATCATCATCCGATTCTTCGAACTCCTCTTCACCGTCCGAAGAAATTAATAATTGATCCCAAGTAACACCAGCATTAGAGATTTTGTTATTAATCTCCTCAACGATGGAGAGCACCTCAGATTCTTTCGAACTTGATAGTTTTTCCAAAAGTACAAGGAATTCTTCTCTATTTAAATCAGTTTGCATTTATCTTCTCCAAATCAGCCTTTAACTCCTAANGTCTTTTTCTGCTCGTCACCGTACCCAACAATTACAAAGTCATTTAATTCAAATAAGGGCCGTTTAATAAGAGTTGGTTTAAGCATAACTAAATCAATTAATTGACTCTTATTTAAATNAGTTTTGGNAGGTTCTTCGAGTTCTCTCCAAGTCGTGCTACGTTTGTTTATAAGAGTTTCCGGTCCTAATTCTTCTAACCAGTAAAATATTTTTTGTTTTTTAACCCCATCACTTTTTAAATCAAAAAACTCAAACAATCTATTAGCTAGCATAAAATCTTTTTTTGCCTTTCGACAAGTATCGCAACTCTTTAGGCCGTAAATTTTAATCATACGATAAGCAACCATGTGGAAAGAAAAAAAACAAGTTTAAAAAAGAGTAATTCCTTAGTTTCCACGGCNGATCAGGTATTATTAGAAATTAAGGTTCTAAATCTATTAAATTAATCCAGTATTTACGAGAGAGCATTCGTATATCACGGGGTTTAACCTTAAATAAAAAAGTATCATTCCCCTTATTACCTCTAATAGTCCCAACTTCCTGAAAAACTCCCATATGAAACTCTTGCGCTGGAAAATTAGAAGTGATTTTTATATTTAAATTTGTTTCCGGATTAGCCTCCATCTTANCATGTAACTCACTCGTGATTCTAGAGGGACCCTCAATAAATCCCCAAGAATAGTAAGTCATTAAAAGAGCACCTATTACAGCACAAAACAGGACATCTCGCCTCATATACCAGCGCCGTTGTATCATTTTTTTATCTTTGATGCTTGGATTATTCATTAATGCGGCTTCCAAACTAAACCCCAGCGATGGATCGTCCACTTTTCGAGAGGTATAAGACAATAGCGATCAGTTGCTAGGAAAATAATTGAAATAATGATGACGCCGAGAAAGACTTCTTCAATTTTAAATTCTGATGCTGAGGAAAATATCATGAACCCTAAACCGCTATCACCGCCTATCATTTCCGCGGCAATCAAAGCACGCCATCCAAAGCCCATGGACATTCTCATACCAGAGATAATACTTGGCATAGCACCTGGCAAATATACATTAGTAATTACATCCCATCGGCTTCCACCCATAGTTAAAACACTTTGCTCGTAGACCTTTGCTATGCTCCTAACGCCTAACATCGCATTAAAAAACATTAACCAAAAAATTGTATTGAGCATGATAAACAACGTTGTCATCCATCCAACTCCAAACCAAACTATAGCTAGAGGAATCCAAGCTATACCTGAGATTGAGTTAGCAAATATGCCAATCGGCTCTAAAACTTTAGAAATTGGCCGGCTCATGCCGGCAAATATTCCAAGTGCGATACCAGCAGGAAGGCCAATTAGTGAAGCCAAAAGAACCCGTCCGACACTCGACAGTATATGCGTCGACATCATGCAACTCTGATCCAAAACAATAGCTGCACTAAACCCTTCACAATCTTCTTGCAGTATAAAAAATGCTTCCCAGACTTCACTAACTTTTGGGATAAAAACAGGGGCTAACCAATTAAACACTTCGTTCAAATGCCAAACAGTTATTAAAATTAAAAAAGGTATGGATCCTAGAAAAAATTTCCTAAGGCGTTGCCGACCTATCTTTTTTTGAATATTTACTGATAATGTGTTAGCTATACTCATCGTTGCACAAGTCCCCACCTTTCAATTGTGTCGGACTCAAACGGTCTTAGCAGATAATGGTCAAGTATAATCCACGACAATCCTATAAGTAACATACCTAAAATAACTTCAGAGGTCCTATCCACATCTTGAGCGGTAAATATCATCCAACCGAGACCCTCTCGACCAGCGAGCATTTCTCCTGCAATCACTGCACGCCAAGCGAACCCTATACTTAGTCTTGATCCGGTTGCTATGTGAGGCAAAGAACCGGGTAACAATACATCGCGTATAATCTGTAATCTAGTTCCACCTAATGTTCTTACCGCGTGTATGTACTTCATGGGAATTTCTCGAACACCACTTAAAACAGTGAAGGCTATGGGGAAAAAACTAGTGTACAAAATGACTATAAAGATTGTTTTATCACTATTTCCGAACCACACTACAACTATTGGGAAAATTGCTATGCCGGATATTGATTGAAAAAAATTCATCATTGGGTAGAACATGTCCGCTATTGTCCTATTAATTCCAAGAATCAAACCAAACGGGATACCCAAAGCCAAACCAAATATGCTGCCCACAATCAATCGAGTAATTGTATCGCCAAAATAGCTAGGCAATAATCCTTCATAAACCATATCGAATGAAGATAATGCAACAGCTATTGGAGAAGGCAGATATCGATCAGGGTTTTCTAAAGCATGGGATATCAAAGTCCACACTAATAGTATCCCAAAAATCACTAATGCTAAATGTATTGCATTTGCACCCGAAAAATGTCTCCAAAATGCCAAAAACCGATTGAGATTATTCCTCGATGGCAACGTTAACCTCCTCCCTAACTAACCGCAGGATCTCGTCGCGTGAGCTCAGAAATTCTTTATCAACATTCATTTCAGACCAAATTCTTTTATCACGTGCTATATTAATATCAACAATAGCTTTAAGGCGCCCCGGCCTAGCTGAAAAAACAAAACATCGATCGCCTAAAAAAGCTGCTTCATCGACAGCATGCGTAATAAAAATAATTGTTTTTTTTGTTGCTATAGCTATCCGATTTAGCTCCTCCTGCAGGGTAATGCGTGTCTGGGCATCAACAGCAGCGAAAGGCTCATCCATTAGCATTACTACTGGATCAGCACATAATGTTCTAGCAACAGCGCATCTCTGTTTCATTCCGCCAGAAAGTTCGTGAGGGTATTTATCTTCAAACCCCTCCAAACCAACTAATTTGATAAAATCAGAAACTCGCGTTTTTCTCTCCTGATCAGGGGTGCCTCTCAACTCAAGGCCGTGACCAATATTCTTCGCCACACTACGCCATGGCAAAATAGCATGTTCCTGAAATACCACGCCCCTGTCAGACCCTGGCCCCTCTATCTTTACCCCGTCGACAGTTACTAATCCTTCACGATAAGGCAGGAGACCGGCAAGAATATTAAGAAGTGTCGATTTACCACAACCACTCGGGCCAACGACTGTTACTAATTCACCTTCTTCTACTTTTAAATTTATTTTTTCCAGTGCATGAACGGATTCGCCAGTATATTCATCTGGGTAATAATGGGTAAGATCTTGAATAACCAACTTTGCAGGCATAAAATTTTCCTGAAATTTATAATAAAGGAAAGGTGCGACTTAGAAGCCGCACCCTTATTTTTCGTTTCATAATTAACAACTACTTTATATCTGAAAACCACGTAGGATGACGCTTTATGGTATCATCAACAAAGGAGGTGTCCAAATATCTCGCAGGATCGTATGGCTTTTTCATTTTCTTTTGAGCAATAAGCAACTTTACAGAATTCTTAAATGCAGCCTTCGTTCCACCACCAATACGAGCATCATAAACAATATGTTTTATTGTGCGTTTTACCAAGGAAGGTGCAGTGCCACGNAGAAAGCGCGAGCCAATCTCGGCCACTTCGTCAGCATTTTTAGGATCTCTTAAAAAATGCGCGGCTTCGGCCATAGCATCAACAAAAGCTTGCGTTCTTTTACGATCTTTATACACAACCTCTGGCTTTCCGTGCATCCCTGCGCAGAAGCATACGTGCCCTCCACCGCGCGAAATAAGTTTGGATCCCTTTATCTTATCTAGGGCACTAGTCAAACTTGGCTCCCAAGCAACAACCGCATCAACGCCACCAGAGTCAATAGTTGATACATAACTTGATGGACTGACATTAATGCGCTTGATATCCCTTTTTGACATACCATTTTTTCTTAAAATTTCCTGTAAGTATAAATCTCCAGCACTACCAAACTTAACACCAACTTTTTTACCTTTGAGGTCTTTGAGCGAATTTATTCCCTCTCCTCGAGCAACAATACCAATGTTTCCATCACTGGTAGGCGAGTTAAAATGTCCGCCAACGTAGCCAACAACACCTTTTAACTTAATTCCTTTCTCCAGTGCCACAGGCAAATTGGTAAAGGTAGCGGGTGCAAAATCTATCTCACCAGCAGCTAGGGATTTTGTAAGAGCAGCTCCTGTTTTTCGCACTACAACCTTTGTATTAAGCCCGTGCTTCGCAAAAATACCCTTGCCCTGTGCAACAAAAACAATCATACCACCTACATTTTTTCCAGCACCGACGCGCAAGTCTTGCGCGTTGAGATTTGGGCTTGAAAAAATAGTTAAAGCAGCTATCGCAGTGGTANCTATAAACTTAGTATTAAATTTTATCATTAAATGCTCCCTGAATTGAATAATATTGGATAATTTGTATTTTCTGAGACTCTATTAAATTCTTCCATGAAAAACAAACAAAGTTTATTTTTTAATCTAAGTTACTTTACGATCCGTCTATTTGTTATTAAAACGTAATTTCTAAGACGATAATTTTAAGTTTATTTATTATATGATTTGAGGGGTATTAAATGTCGAATACAAATATGGATACTGTTAATGAGATTGGTCTAGCTGTGATTGGATGCGGAACCATTGGCCGAATTCGTGCTAAGTATGCTCGTGAGTACCCTGGTGTAAAATGGTTAGGTCTTTGTGATATTAATGATGATTTAGGCAAAAAACTCAAAGAAGATACCAATGCTGATTTTTATACAAACGATTTTAATGAATTAATTAATCGACCAGAAGTTAATGCAGTGATGATCATTACCGATGAAAATAAGCACACAGAACCAACTTTATGCGCTGTCGAAAAAGGACACAAATTATTCATTGAGAAACCTCTAGCAACCGAAGCACGTGACTCACTTGAAATATTAAATGCAATTGAAGAAGCAAAGTTAGATGCATGTGTTGGATATACGCAGCGGTTTCGAAGACGATTTTTAACTGTAAAGGAAAGACTTACGTCTGGCCAAATTGGCGATGTTCACACAGTCACCACACGGGCATTCATGAATAGAATGGTTCCAATCGCAACTATTGCGAAAACTAATGCCAGACATAATTTAACGCCCATGGTTGTCTCTGGAACACACTCCCTCGATATGTCAATGTGGTTNATGGAAGGTAAAAAGCCTATCTCGGTATACGCGAAATCCGTAGATAAAGTTCTAAACGAATGGGGTACAAAAGACTCTACTTTTGGTATTTTTACCATGGACGATGGTACCATTTTCTCGATGAATATTTGTTGGGCTCTTCCTGAAGTTTGGCCCGGCTCTGTGTATGGGCTTGAGATTGGAATTGTGGGTAGAGAGGGTATTATTGACATAGAGGATACACATCGTGATCTTGTTTTAGCAACGAATGAAAAATTACCAGGAGGTTATATTTCCGGAGGTTATGAAGCACCCGAACGTCATGTTGATTTTCTAACATCGTACCCGCCGGGTGATTTGTGGAATGATCAGTTATACGGTCCAATGAGAGAAGAAACTATTGGGTGGTTTACGCGAATTATGATGGGCACCCCTACACCACACGCAACGGCAGCTGAAGGACACTCAAACCTTTTGTATACAATGGCAATGGACCTATCAGCGAAACTTGGCCAAGAAATTTCACTCCCTATTGATCCTGAAGAATTTTATAAATAATATTTTACAAAAATTATGTTATCTTCAATTGCTCGATACCCAAATCTCGGGCTATTTTGGCTAAAACCTCCAATAGCTCGTCATGCAAAGGGATACCGTTTTTANTACGACCCATACGTTTTTTGTAACTCTGCTCACCCGGNAATAAAACTTCATCAAAGCCGGGTAGAGTTGGCGAATTTTTCATCGTACGATAAACATTGTCGACATTGGATTTGAAAGTGTCTAAATCGGAGAAAGAGGCAATATCAATCGCGATCACAAACTGGCCAGTGTTNGTTTCAGTTTTGAAATCGGCATTAAAGTCAATAACGTCTTTTCCAAACGCAGCGCTGTTTAATGTCCCTGCAAGAAGCCCAAACATCAAAGCTAGGCCATAGCCTTTTGGTCCGCCAATCGGTAATAAAAAACCATCTTTCGATTTTGTTGGATCAGTAAGTGGTTGTCCCTGACGGTCAATCATCCAGCCCTCTGGCATCTGCTCACCCCGCTGTGCCGCTGTTTTAACTTTTCCATATGCAGCGACGCTCGTTGCCATGTCTAATATTATTGATGGTTCGCTTAAACCGGGAACAGCGATCGCTATCGGATTAGTCGATAATAGCATTTCAGTTCCTCCCCAAGGAGGAAGGTGGTTTGCATTTCCAATAGCAACATAAATGCCAATCATGTTCTCAGATAATGGAATTTTAGCGTAAAGTGATGCGGGACCAGCATGGTTGCTATGATGAACTCCAACCCAAGCAACTCCACTTTTTTTTGCTTTTTTTGTTGCTAGATCAGCGCAAAACTTCATTACCAAGTGACCTTGACCATTATCCCCGTTAACCAGCGCCATTCCAGATTTTTCCCGCTCTACTCTGATATCAGGGTTTAAGTTTAGCCCCCCTTCCTTTATGCGGCGAATGTAGCCAGGCAAACGAAAAACTCCATGTCCATCAGCCCCACTTACATCAGCTTCACTCATTAAGTGACCAACAATTTTGGCATGCCTATTTGGCATGCCTACAGCCTTAAAACTACTCTCAATGAAGTTCGCAATATTACTTTGCGAAAAAAGAGAGAGTGTTTTTTCTGAACTAATCATGTTGCTACCATTGTAACTTACTGGGTTGTTACCACATCTTCACCAGAGAGGTGTTCAACGGTTTTACCCGTTTTAAGAAATGTGCGAGTTACCGAGTCAGAGTCATAAGTCCATAAAATAACCGCACGCGTATCACCAATATTAATAAAACGATGGAAGGTACCGGCTTTTATATAAGTTGTATCCATTTTCGATACCGGTGTTAACTCTCCATCTATCTCTACGTTGCACGTACCCTCTAGCAGGACTACTTGCTCATCACAATTATGGCAGTGCACAGGCACCTCTTTAGCAACCGGGAAACTTGTTAAACCAGAGGTTATTCGCGATCCACATTTTTCGTTAGTTACAAGCACCGTTGTGATAACACCATCTCCCCTTTCGTGAGTTGGAGCATCACCAATTTTAAAAATTTTAGTTTCCGACATTAAATTTTCCCTAGTTATCGAAGTTTATACACTGTACGATTAGAGTTAAATTATAATACCGTAAACAATTAGGTTCGCAATGTCTTAAACATAGAAGTTATATTTACAAAATTTATTTTTTTAATATAGAATCGAGATTTTACCAATGCCCGAAAAAGTAACAAAACTAAAAATAATTAATACAGGCGATTCAAATCAGCCAACTAGGCCACAAACGAAATATCAGAAGGTCGAGAATATTATTCGACAACGTCTCATTGAAAATATTTGGAAGCCCGGGGATGTCCTACCAAGTGAAGTACAATTGGCTACAGAGCTTGATGTTAGTCAAGGAACCGTAAGAAAAGCATTGAATGATATGGTTGCTGAAAACCTTCTATATCGGCGCCAAGGCTTAGGAACATTTGTCTCTCAACATACTGAACGAAGAGCTCTCTTTCTTTATTTTAGCTTAGCGGGTAATGACGGCAGCAGAATCTTNCCAGAGAGCAAAATTCTTAACTGCAAAGAAAAAGAACCATCTGATTCTGAATATAAAAAACTTGAATTAATGAAAGGTGAGAGAGTTATACAATTTCAAAGAATCCGTTATTATGAGGACGTCCCTACAATCTTTGAAACGATCACTCTCCCCTTAGAGCATTTCCCGGACTTTGGTTCTGACTCAGAACCCCCAAACAACCTTTTTCGATTTTATCAATCTTTTTATGGGATTACAGTTTCAAAAGCTGAGGAGCAATTAAGATCAGTATCGGCAACAAAAGAGGAGTCTACTATCTTAAATGTCCCGGAAAAATCACCTTTATTAGAAATAGATCGCCTTGCGAGAATGCTCGACGGCAGACCCGTAGAATGGAGAGTAAGCCATTGTGATACCACCAACTACCATTATATTAAAGAATCGGGTTAAACAAATATTTTCCTGATTAGAAGTTTGGTATCTGGATAGTAAGGAGATAAAATAGCATGAAGGAAAAAATAGGCTTTATTGGCCTTGGTGTCCTAGGGTCAGCTATAGCAGAGAACTTGGTTAAAGCTGGTTTTCAGGTAACGGGGTATGACGCAAATTNGAGCGTTTTATCAAAACTNACAGATATTGGCATTATATCAGGACCGTCTCCCATGGATGTCGCGCTTGATAGTGACGTTGTATTAACCTGTCTATCAAGTATAGATGCCATGCTTGAAGTTTTCGATGGGCCAATGGGAATTAATAAAGCAAATAAAAAAAATCAACCGGTAATTGAACTTGGAACATTCCCAATTGAAATAAAAGAAAAAGTAAAAGCTTGCATGGATTCTTGTAATAAAAATTTATTAGATTGCCCCGTGAGTGGAAATCGCATTTTAGCAAAAAAACGCCAGCTAACAGCTTTCGCAAGCGGTGATGAAGTCATTTATAATTCAATTGTCCATATTATATCGAGTTTTGCACACAAAACCTTTTTTGTGGGCAACTTTGGTAACGGTATGAAAATGAAATTCTGTGCAAACATTCTAAATTTAGTTCATAACTCAATCGCCGCGGAGGTAATGGTATTGGGAATGAAATCAGGGCTTGATGCGGAAGTAATACATAGCGTCATCAGCGGATCAGGATCTAGCTCTTCGATATTCGAAACCCGTGGAGCAATGATGGCAAACAATAATTATGAATATGAAGGTATGAATTTTTCCATACCGATAAAAGATTCTCGCTTTATTTCTGATCATGCACATCAAATGCAAGTTCCAACTCCAATTTACCACGTCGCCTTACAATCATACTATGCTGCTATTGCTCAGGGGCATTCTGATGAGGATGCTGCAGCGGTCTGTGCAGCTATGGAAAGAGCGGCAAACATTGAGAGACCAAGGAACAAGAAGAAGAAAAATGAATTCTAAAAAAAAATCTGTTAATAAAATAAAGTTAAAAAAAATTGGTGTAATTGGCCTTGGAAATATGGGGAAAGGTATCGTAAAAAATCTTTTACTGGCTAAGCATGTGGTGCACGTATGGGACTCAAATGAAACATCTCGAACGCATTTTAAAAATAAGACAATAATTACAACGCCTTTTGAGATGTCGCAAAAATGCGAAATTATAATTTTTGTCGTTCCAGGTTCTCCTGAGATAGACGCAATGCTTAAAGGAAAATTAGGTATATTATCAAAGCCTCGCGCGGGTCTCATTTTATATGATTTTACTACGTCGGATCCTGTATATACTAAAAAATTAGCNAATCGATCACTTAAAAAACAAGTTATTTATATGGACGCGGGAATGACCGGCGGTGGGGCTAAGGGAGCTGATGAAGGCACAATGACATTAATGATAGGGGGAGACNAAAAAACCTATAAAAAAACGACCCCAATTTTAGATGCTGTAGCCAAAAAATTGATATATCTGGGTAAAAGTGGAACCGGGCATACGATGAAAGTTGTCCACAATATGATTACTCATACTAATTTCTTTGCTTTATGTGAGGCTGCGCATCTTGGCAATAAAGCAGGTATTGATTTAAAGGACTTAATTGAAGTTTTTAACAATGGTAACGCGAGAAGTTTCATATCAGAGCGTCGGTTTCCAGATCATATCTTATCAGAGACATGGGATGCACGTTCACGGGTTTTTAACCTAAATAAAGATGTAGGGATGGCTATAAATTTAGCCGATAAACTTGGGGCAACCGTAAATATTGGTCGTAACACTTATGACTATATTCAAGCTGCTATGCGGCAAGGCCGTTCAGAAGATGACTTCTCGCTTTTATACCCAGATTTGGATAGCTTAAGTAAGAAGAAAAAAGTTAGAAAACGTAGTCACAAATAAATAATTAAAAAAATTATTTATTTGGAACCCGAATGGATGATCTGTCATTGTTGTTTAAAGGCAAATTAACAGGCTCATTTCTCTCAACCGACAAGTCAGCAGCCATGTAAACCTCCATAACTTGCCTNGCCTGCCTTGGAGTTACCATAACTGACCTATCTAGCGCGACAGCTTCCAGAAAGTGAACACCTTCGTCATGCATAGGGCCAGCAAACACATGTTCAACCTGCTCCCCTGGCATCGTAGACATCGGCAATCTTATTCCATTTTTCATAGTGTTTAATATGACATCTCTATGAGTATCATCCATAACCAGCATGCCCTCTGTACCTGTAAACTCAATCCAAGTGCCGGAATAATTTGGGTGTCCAGGAGGCATTGTCCAGCCAGAGCCGATCGTAATAACGACACCATTATCGAGAGTAACTATTGACCATTGTGCATCCTCTAATCCGGTNACGTCTTTCATTACTCCATAAGCTGATTGCGAGTAGACTCTGATAGGTTTAGCGGGCTCTAAGCACCAAAGGAGAAAATCAAGGTCATGAGTTGCTTCCATGGCAGCTGGAGAAAGTTTAATTCTCCCTCCGATTTTGTGACCCAAGCCACGTGTAATATGTCTACTCACCAATCCCGCTACTGGATTTCCAATTGTTCCATCATTCAAACATTTTTTCAGGTAAGCAAACTTGGGGTTAAACCTTTGTGAATAACCAATTGTAAATTTTACACCGTTCTCCTCAGCTAGTTCTACCAAATGGTCTGCTTCTTTTAATGTAAGAGAGAGGGGCTTCTCAAGAAACACGTGCTTTCCAGCTTCCATACAATCTTTGGCCATTGGGTAGTGAATATCTTCAGGAGTAGCTGAAATAAAATATGCATCGATNTTATCATTTTTTAATAATTCATGATAGTCTGTGGTTGCAGTCACTGGATTTGTTAACTTTTTGACTTCTTCCAGACGGTCTAGCTTTATTTCAGCTATATGAAGGTCCTTAACCAAGGGATTAGATGAGCATGTATTCGCGCGAATCCCGCCGCACCAACCTGTTCCAATGACACCTACGTTAATTTGTTTCATACTGATTTCCCATGTTTACATAAAATAAATTTGCTATTGTTTGAGAGGCTTATGATNTTTTTGTTTATATTTCTTGCGATCGTCACTCTTATATAAGAGTAAGTTAACTTGCAGAAGCTATTATTATTNGAACACTGATGTCAAGAAGAGACATCAAATAAGGTTAAATTTCTCAAATAAAATCAAATATTTTAAACTATTTTTCAAAATACTTAAATTAAATTGATCGTAGCCCATCTTTTATAAAAATTTACTGGAAAATCGCGATTTCTGGTGTTAATTAGCATTAGATGCTCTTATATAAGAGTATATTTTGGATTTAAATATGAAAATCTTTTATGAGAGGATTAAGAAATATGTCTAATTTTACAATCGCTGTTGCTGATACAGTCTTCCCAACACTAGACCCCGCTAAAAAAGCTCTTGAGGGACATACAAAACAAGAATTTAAGCTTTCTAAGGATAAATCGGTTGAAAGTATACTAGAGGCAGCAGCGGATGCAGATGCATTATTGGTTACCTACAGTCCTATCACGGCTGAAGTAATCTCCGGTTTAAACAAATGTAAAGCAATTGGACGCTTCGGCATCGGGACAGATAACATTGATATTGCGGCGGCTACCGCAAAAGGTATTTCCGTTTGTTATGCTCCAGTCTATTGTCTTGATGAAGTATCAGATCATGCAATGGCTTTACTACTAGCATGCGCTAGAAAAATCCCTTTCGCAAATGCTCGTGCTGCAGAGGGGCGCTGGGAAATGCCAGCCGTGGCGCCGATAGGTCGATTGAGAGGGAAAACGCTAGGCTTAATTGGTCTAGGCAACATTCCCCAGCAAATTGTAGGGAAGGCNCAAGCCTTTGGAATAAATGTCATTGCATCTGATCCATATTGCTCGGATGATGTTTTTTCCGAACTTAATGTGAAAAAAGTTGACCTCGACGATGTTCTAATGCATTCCGACTACATATCTATACANGCACCTTTAACGCCGGAAACAGAAAATATGTTTAATATGGATGCGTTCAAAAAAATGAAAAACACAGCTTTTTTAATTAATACCGCTCGGGGTCCTTTAGTAGAAATTAACGATTTAGCTGAAGCATTAAATCACGGTGAGATTGCCGGTGCTGGCCTAGATGTCTTGCCTGAAGAACCACCAGCGAGAGACAACCCTCTGCTTGGACGAGATGATGTTGTTCTAACGCCGCATACAGGTTTTTACTCAGAAGATGCATTGTTGGACCTTCAAACTACAGTTGCAACGGATGTCGCTACTATTCTATCAGGTGGAACGCCCAAGTATCCAGTTAAAATCAATTAAATCTGCAATATCATGAAGTCAATGGTACTTACAGGCCCAAAACAGATATTAGAGAATAACTCTGATATGCCTATAGCCGGTCCAGATGAAACGTTAATTCGCGTAACAAAAACAGGCATATGTGGCACTGATTTAAAAATTTTTCAAGGCGGCATTCCAGTTACATATCCGCGCATTATGGGACATGAATCCGTAGGTAAGATTGTGTCTGGATCGANTTTTAAATCTGGTACACCTGTTATAGTCGATCCAGCCTATTATTGTGGTTCTTGCTATAATTGTAGAGATGGGCAAACACATCTGTGCCCGAACGGGGGGCTAATAGGCCGCGATGTAGAGGGAGGATTTGCTGAATACATGATTGCTCCCTCACGCAACGTTTATGCTCTTCCAGAAGATATAGAGAGTTCAGTTACTCCACTAATACAGCCTTTAACAACGTGCTTACATGCTCAAAGAAAAGCAAGTATTTTTCCAGGAGAAGCAGTTCTGGTCTATGGTCTTGGGGTTACAGGATTGCTGCATATTCAATTAGCTAAAGCCCATGGAGCTTATCCGGTTATAGGTGTCACGCGTTCAAAATGGAAACGAGAATTAGCTGAAAAATTAGGCGCTGACTTTACATTTGCTCCCTCCGATACTTTACATTCTGATGTGTTAGAAGTAACTGGTGAAAAAAATGGTGTTGATTTAGTGATTGAATCGGTCGGTCAGTTACCCATTCTCGCAGAAGCTATCGAATTAGTTCGGTTAGGAGGACGTATTCTTCCATTTGGCATTTATACTAGCACACAGGGTGAATTACCTTTCTATAATCTCTACTTTAAAGAGATACAAGTTGTAAATGCTCGGGTTGCAAAACCAGAAGATTATCCAGCTAGCATTGATTTTGTGAAACGTGGTATTGTGAACCTAAAGCCTTTAATTACACATAATTTTAGTTTTGATAAAATATTGAGTGCTTTAGAAATGCTTGATGGTGGCAACAACGAGTGTATAAAAATAATTTTAGATCATTAATAATACCACGACCTCGGTTTTAAAGGAAAAAAAATGACAGTAGAAATAATTTCCTCCCAATGGCTTGCCGATAATTTGCTGGACCCAAGAATAAAAATTATCGAAGTCTCTGCCAAAAAAGAAGACGAGGCGGGTTATTACAAAAACCATATTCCGGGAGCAATTAATTTCTGGTGGAAAGATTTATGCTGGGATGACACTGATCGACAGTTTGTCACTCCACTTCAATTAGCTGATCGATTAAGTAACGTTGGAATAAGCCATAAANATATAATTGTTTTATATGGGGAACCCGTGCAGTACGGAACNTATGCTCTGTGGTCGTTGATAATGGCAGGACATCCCGATATAAAATTACTGGATGGTGGTCGTACACGATGGATGTCACAAAAATTACCCAGCACTAATACACTGCCTGAAATTTCAAAAACCGATTATAAAGTTCAGCAACCAGCCCAAGAAATGCGCCTTGGAAGAAATAATATTCTGAAAAATTTAAATAAGGCGGAACGCTTCTTATTGGATGTTCGCACTCCAGAGGAATATTCGGGTGAACGTGTGATGGAGTACGGCCAATTTGACCACGGTGCTGAAAGAGGTGGAAGAATACCCGGAGCACAGCATCTATTCTTTAAAGAATTAATTAACGACGACGATACTTTCAAAGAAGCTCACGAAATAAAGGCCAAGCTAGACACCGTTGGGGCAAGCTTAGAGAAGTTTAATGAAATAGTTATTTATTGTCGTCTATCCCATCGAGCCACCTTAGTATGGACAGCAATGACCTATATATTAGGGTATACCAACGTCAAAATCTACGACGGTTCGTGGACTGAATGGGGTTCAATCGTTGGATTTCCGGTAGAAAAATAAACTATGTGCCTTACGTTATGGGAATATAAATATTCGTCTAACGAAAATAGTAAAAATCATAATACCATTACAGGCTGNCTCTTTTTACTCAGCGGCTGGCAGCGCTTTTTGATTAGATGCATGTTTATCTTTAATGGCCATCAGAACCTTCTCTGCTGTTGCAGGNAGAGATGTAATTCTAACGCCCACGGCATCAAAGATCGCATTACAAATAGCCGCCGCAGTCGGGACAGCTGTTGGTTCGCCAACACCCTTAGCCCCGAATGGGCCCGTCGGATCGAAGTTCTCAACAATATCTACATCGATTTCTGGCATGTCCAAACTGGTAGGCATGATGTAATTTGTTAGGTTTGGGTTTACCTGTTGACCCAAATCGTTGAATAACATTTCTTCCTGAAGCGCAAAACCGATGCCCATTGAAATGCCACCTTCAATTTGGCCTTCAACCAACATCGGGTTTATTGCAGTACCGCAATCATGGGCTGCTGACATATATAATACATTAACTTCACCTGTTTCATCGTCAACTTCCACCTCCGCACACTGAGTTGCGTATACGTAAGTTGAGAAAGGCTTGCCTTGACCCGTTTCTGGATCCATGCCAACAGTTGGTGGGTTATAAGAGGCACTTCCTATTGGTGGACGGCCCATCACAAATTGAGCTTGAAGCGCAACATCAGCAATGGGCAAGCTCCTTTGAGGAAAATATTGAACCTGAATCTTACGGTCAATTGCTTCAAGTTGGTTTGGCTGC
Organism: Rhodospirillaceae bacterium TMED23; assembly: GCA_002168115.1. Classification (GTDB taxonomy): domain Bacteria; phylum Pseudomonadota; class Alphaproteobacteria; order Rhodospirillales; family UBA2165; genus TMED23. The sequence goes on from NHCC01000007.1 coordinate 43,270, forward strand.
ACACCTAAAAGAGGTGCCGCAACTTCAAATAAAATCTGTTTTGCATGTTCCGCTGCTAATTTAATGGCGTTCCCAGTAACATAAGTCGTACGGCTTGCAATAGCGCCTGTATCCATAGGAGTTGCGTCTGTATCAGCGGATACTACATGTATATCATCTGTGGACACACCCAATTCTTCGGCAGCTATCTGGGCCAGAACAGTAAGCGAGCCTTGGCCTGTTTCCACAGTTCCGGTTAATAAGGTCGCAGTTCCATCTTCATTAACTTTGACCGTCGCAGCACTGGGATTCGCGGCAGCCGTAAAACCGATTGGATACCACATACAACCTATACCCTTCCCACGATGAATCATTTCTGCCACTCCTTCCAACCAAATCTTTCTGTAGCCATTGTAAGGGAATCACTCACAACAACCGACTCCAAAACCTGGCCCGTAGGACTTGTAGACCCCTCATTAAATGCATTAGTTAGTCGAATTTTCAACGGTTCTATTCCCAATTCAGCAGCAATATCATCCATATGTGATTCATAAGCAAAACAGACCTGGGGAGCTCCAAACCCCCGCATAGCTCCTGTTACGGTTTTGGTCGTATAAACGGCGTAAGCATCCACATGAAGATTCTCAACATTATAAGGTCCAGCAGAGAGAATACTTGCCTTCCCCAGTGTAGTCTCAGTCCATGAGCAATATGCTCCACCATCGCACACAATTCGCACTTTTCGGGCTAAAATTTTGCCCTCTTTTGAAACTCCAGTTTTATAATCCATGATAAAAGGATGACGTGTTGTTGAAGAAATAAATTCATCTTCACGTGTAAAAACACACTTAACTGGACGTCCAGTTTTTTTTGACAGCAGTGCAATAACGGGCTCAGTTGTAATTTCGTTCTTTCCACCAAAATTACCACCAACGACCGTGGCGATTATTCGTATACGATTAATTGGCATGTCAAGCGTGCGCGNAATATCAGCTCGACCNAGTGTTATTCGGCCTAAGCTTGAATGCAAAGTAACACGACCATTCGCATCCCATTCTGCTATTGAAGCATGAGGCTCCATNGGAACATGTTCAACCATTTGCGTTGTAAATCTGCGCTCAAAAATATGGTCTGAGTCTTTGAACCCCTGATCAACATCACCTTTTATAATTGTTTTAGTTGCATAAATATTACTATCGTTATTATGAATTTTTATTGCATCCTCGCTCATAGCTTGGATGGGATCAAAGACAGGGGGTAACTCTTCATACACAACTTTAATTTTTTCCAGAGCATCTAACGCCTGTTGTTCCGTTACAGCTGCAACAGCTGCAACGCCATCACCTGCATGTCTGACAACTTCATCAGCCAGTAAAGGTTGATCTTGCAAAGACGGTCCAAAACTATTGACAGGAATTTCGGACCCGATCAGCGTCGCTTGAACCCCAGGCATCTTTTCGGCTTCTGATACATCAATACTCTTTATTTTTGCATGTGCAACTCCCGCCCGTTTAATTTTTGCGTGAAGCATTCCTGGAAAAAACATATCATCGATGTACTTAGTTTGACCTAATCCATGCATTCGCCCATCAGGACGTGTCGCCCGTTGTCCGATAGCTGGAGTTTGCAAGCGCGCTGGGGCAGCATCAATTTCTTTAGGAAAGAAATTTCTCTCTGGCACCGAAGGTAGCCTCAAGTCATCGTCTACTTTTCTCAAACTCTCAAGTGTCTCTTGTTTTTCAGCAAGTTTAATTTCATCAACCATTTATTTNTTCCTTTTAACTATGCAGCCCGNGGATTTCTAGCTGGCACTTTCTTNCCAGTAATTTCCTCATAAGCATCAANTACGCCATCAATGATTTTAGTGTAGCCTGTGCATCTGCACAAATTACCAGATAATGCATCTTTAACTTGGTCTCTCGTCAAATCTTGCTCTTGATCAATTAGAGCTTTGGTCGCCATTATCATTCCCGGTCCACAAAATCCGCACTGAAGTGCAGCAACATTCTCAAATGCTTTTTGAATAGGATGATATTCCTCAAGTGTTGAAAGACCTTCTATGGTAAGAACCTCTTTTCCATTCGCCTGCCCCGCCAACATCAAACATGCATTTACAGCTAAACCGTCCACTAAAACGGTACAAGCTCCACAATCTCCAACATCACAGCCAATTTTCGCTCCGGTAAAATTTAAATCTTCCCGTAACATTTTAAGAAGAGTGGTTTCTGGCGGCACTGAGGCTGTTTTAACCTCACCGTTTACATTTAGCGTTATATCAGTCATATTTTCCTCACTAGTCTTTTATTTGGAGTTAAGCATCGCCGATTTTAATGTCCGACGAACTGCAACCTCAATTAAGTCATTTCTATATTCTTTCGAAGCCCTGAAATCATCAATAGGCTTTGCCTCATCTACTGCAATTTTTGATGCTTCATNGATTAAATCATCAGATAATTTTTTACCCTCTAGAATACTTTCGGCTTTTTCGGCTCTGATCACAACCGGAGCAACAGCGCCGAGTGATATTCTAACATCATGACATATGTCATCTTTTAGCCATAAAGCCGATGCAGCATTTACCAGTGCCAAAGCTTGACCTTTTCTCAATCCAAACTTAGTAAAACCAGCTGGTTTACCAAGATTTTCCTTTGGAATGATTATTTCAAGTAGAAGCTCATCTCTATTCAAAGATGTTTTACGGGGACCCTCAAAGAAGTCCTGAAGGCTCGACTGACGTTTGCCATTTGGGCCAAGGATCGTAACCTGCGCATCAAGTGCCATTAGTGTTGGTCCACTATCCATTGAAGGGACACATGTAACGAGGTTTCCGCCAATCGTTCCTAAATTACGGGTCTGAACGGCCCCCACAACATGGGCCGCATCAATCATTGCAGGCACATGTTCTTTAACTAATGGATCAGACATAATTTCAGTATGTGTTACCCCGGAACCAATCCGTAATCCCTCATCAATCAGGCTAATTCCCTTGATACCATTAAGTCGCGAAATATCAACAATCACTCCGGGTGATTGATGAACATGCTTCAGTTCCACAAGGTAATCCGTTCCACCATTAAGTATTCGAACATTTGGTGTATGATTTGATAAAGCCGTAATTGTGCCGTCAATTGTATCTGGCTGAATAAAGTCAAATGGTTGCAATCTTCACCTTCCTATAAAAAATAATTTCAAATTCATTCTGCATACGTTAATCTACTATCTGCGGATTTTCTAAAACAGCGAATAATCTTTTCCGGGACTTCTGTATGTGCTTCATTATAAGACTAGTTGCTTTGGAACGATCTCTGGATTGCAGTGCATCAATAATCTCACAATGCTCGGAGACGAACCTCTCACCTGAAGCTATTTTATTTGTGTTTGACACCCCTACAAAAGTTAATCGATCAAACTGATCAATAACTTCACAAGTAATTTTGGCCATTCGTGTATTTCCAGATAGTTCAGCTATAGATTTATGAAAAAGACGATTATACATCACCCAATGAGCCAAATCCCCATCATCCACTTCACGAAATTTATCCAGAGAGACTAACTGCTCATGAGATGCTTCATCGCAAGCCCTTCCTACACTAGACTTCTCGAGCAGCACTCTCATTTCGTACAAATCATGGGCATCAGCAATAGAAATTGGACATATTCGATATCCTTTTCTTGGAAGAACTTCAACAAGACCATGCTCCTGCAAGCGCAATAATGCATCTCTGACGGGTGATTTACTCACATTATAACGCTGAGCCAACTCGTTTTCATACACTGTTGATCCTGGTATAAGTGCACAGGAAAGTATGTCGGCACGAATTTGATCATAAACGCCATCACGTATTAGGCCTGAACCAGATCCTTCAATTCTATCAACATTAATTATGTTCAACATGACCTACCTGAAATATCTATATGTTATATTAAAGTATATAATTCTCCATAGATGTCAATATTNAAGCCATTCTTTTAATATATAAAAAATTATTTTAGCAAAAAAAAGAATCTGTGAAATATCAGTGATAAAAAAAGAATCATCCAAGACAAAAAAATATTGCGCATTTAGAAAATGAATTACTGTTTTTTTTNAATCTATTTGTTAGGCTGGTTTTATTGACTTAATCTCGCCCCGACTCTGGCCCGATCTCTCAGCGATCTGTCTATCCTGCTCTAATATTGCACTTTTAACCAAGTCTTCCAAATCGTCCCCAAAGGAAACATCTAAAAGCGAGCTGTCTACGCGTCTATTGGACGATATTGTACCATCAACATAAAAGACGTTAAAGGACCGAAAGGATGGACCTTTCCCCTTGAGCTTTTTCCGAGCCATACAGATACTCCAATGAACCTAGTAAAGACAAAAGGTTAACAGCAAGGTAATTACTATTTCGTAAATATTTTATGGAGAATTGCAACCCCTTCTCTAGAAGGGGTTGCAGCTTATCAAATCAGTCGACTACTGATAGGTCCTCAGCTGAAGACTTGCCGTTTTGTCCTGGCTTTAATTCGTAAGAGACTTTTTGTCCATCATTCAAAGTTCGCAATCCAGCCGCCTCTACTGCTGAAATATGAACGAACGCGTCTGCTCCTCCGCCTTCTGGTTCTATGAAGCCATAACCTTTAGCCGGATTAAACCATTTTACTGTACCTGTTGCCATAATAATTCCCTCAATTTTTTATACAAACACCAACATTTTATTGGCATACTTATTTTAACGTTTACATTTATTATGGTATTTTAACCAACAAGTCNGCTTATTCCAGCGAATAACAAAGACAAAAATGCTTAACGCTCGCATAGAATGTAATGAGAATAGAAAAAAAGTCAATAATAGGTGTTAAATCTATTANTTTTGTATAAAAGATATTTTGTACTACTTCCAGGTAACTAGTTTAAAATTAGGAGAGAATAAGGTGGTAAAATTATTAGAAGAAGACATCCTAACAAAAGAAGTTCTTACTTGGAAGGGCATNCATCTATTTCACTTTGCACTNTCATCTTGTTCGCAAAANACCCGGATTGTGCTTAATCTTAAAAATCTGAGTTGGNAAAGCCACCCTGTAAANTTATACAAAAAAGAGCACTTCACACCAAGGTATCTNGGAATTAACCCNCGAGGATTGGTTCCAACNCTTGTNGATGATGGATCCGTNNANATCGAAAGCAATGACATTATTCAACTAATAGATNCAAAATCTTCAGAAAGTATNTTAATACCTGAAGGAATGGAAAATAAAGTAGCAGANCTTTTANATTTTGAGGATGATCTTCATCTCGATTTAAGAACCATTACNTTTAGATTTACTCANAACAGAGGAAAGGCACCAAGATCACCGTCAGATTTAAAAAACTATCGTGATGGTGGCTCTGGAATGGTGAAGGGCATTAAGGACAAAAATAAAGAACGTGAAATAACTTTTTGGGAGACAGTTGCAGAAACAGGCATAACAAATGAAGCTGTCCGTACTTCTGCGAAAAAATTCAAAGAAGCGTTGGATGTAATTGATGAAAATCTTGCCAATAGCAAATATATTCTCTCAGAGAAAATAAGTTTATTAGACGTGGCCTGGTTTATTTACGTAAACCGTTTAAATTTATGCGGCTATCCAATTGAGTCACTTCACCCCAATGTCTTTAAATGGTTTAAATCACTCGCAAGCCAATCTGAATTTTCCAATGAGATAAAAATCCCAACTGAGGTTAAACAATCAATAGATCATCACCACGAGTTTTTATCTCAAGAGAGATCAACATTAATTGATATTGCTGAAATACTCCAAAAATAAAAGTATAAAAGAAGCGCCTAAAATTTTTTTTATTACAGAGAAAATATAATAGATAAAAGATGTCATAACTTTTTTAAGAAAGGGAAATAAATGCGATTAAAAAATAAAAAAGCCATTATCACAGGAGCTGGCGGTGGAATAGGGCGAGCCATTTGCCTTGACTTTGTCAAAGAGGGAGCTGGTGTAGTTTGTATCGACATAGATTACAAATCACTGAATGAAACAGCCAAAGAAATTGCTGATATGGGAGGAACAGCCTACACATTAAATGCTGATGTTGCAAAAGAACAAACTTCTATTGACGCCGCAAAGTTAGCCGTTGATAAATTGGGTGGATTAAATGTACTAGTAAGTAATGCGATCACTGACATCCCCTACGTACCACTAACTGAAATCGATGCTGACGATTGGCGCCGCTTGATGGATGTGAATTTTAATAGCTCTTTTCTTTTTTGTAAGCATGCCATCCCTGAAATGGATAAGGATGGTGGAGGCAGTATAATTTTAGTCGCTTCACAACTCGGTCGTGTTGCTCGCCCAGGACGGCCTTGGTATTGTGGCGCCAAGGGTGGGCTTATTAATATGGCCCGAGCCATAGCATTAGATCATGCGAAACAAGGGATACGTTGTAATGCTCTATCACCTGGCCCAATTGAAACTGGGCGTTATGTCAGTAATTTTGATAGTGTGGAACATGCTAGAGAGAATAATTTTACGTTGTTTGAAAGATTAGGCCGTCCAGATGAAATATCGCCAGGAGCGGTTTTTTTAGCCAGCGACGAGTCCTCTTTTATGACTGGGTCCGATTTGCTAATAGATGGGGGATTTACAGCAGTATGATCGTTTGACACTTTTGGGTTGGTTGCTTATGTTCCACACGGAAAATTAGGGCTAATTATTGGTCCTTAAGGCAATTTTTACGATGTTCAATACTAGGAGGACTTTTTATGACCGATACACCATGGAAACAAGACGGTTGGTTTACCAGCCCATGGAACTTCGATCCAGAAGTGACCAAGGACTGGAAATTTCCAAATAATATACGTATTCATGACGTGACATTGCGTGATGGAGAGCAACAAGCAGGTTTAGCATATAATTATGACGACAAAATTAGAATAGCAGAGGGACTTGCTGAAATTGGTGTTCAGAGGTTAGAAGCCGGAATGCCTGTTGTTTCCAAAGATGATGCAAAGGTTGTCACGGAGTTAGCTCGTCGCGATTTTGGTCCAAAAGTCTACTCATTTGCTAGATGCATGGTTGACGACGTAAAACGAGCTGTTGATGCCGGTGTGAATGGCGTTATCATGGAGGTCCCAGCCAGCCCACATTTAATCGAAAAAGGATATCGTTGGGAATTAGATCGAGCCATTGACCTATCAATCGAGTCAACTTCATTTGCTAGAGATCAAGGCTTAGAAGTAGTATTTTTTCCTATTGACTTTACTCGTTCAGACCTCGTTTGGGTTTGCGATTTAATAGAGCGAGTTGGTAAAGAAGGGCACATGGACGGTTTGGCTCTTGTAGACACAATGGGAGCAACATCTATTCACGCGATGCAATTTTTCGTTCGCACTATGAAAAATCGCTTCCCCGACATTCCGCTTGAAGCACATTTTCATATGGACTTTGGAATGGGTATAGCTAATACAATTATGGCATTATCAGAAGGAGTAGAAGTTATTCAGTCTACAGTATTAGGCGTAGGCGAAAGAGCTGGCAATGTTCCAATGGAAGAAACGGTAATGGCGCTAAAATGTCTTTATAATATTGATATTGGAATCAAAACCGAAGGATTTAAGAAATTAGCTGATATGGTTGCAGAGATATCAAATATACAGATTGCTTCTAATCGCCCAATTGTTGGAGATAATTTATTTAAAGTCGAATCCGGAATAATAGCAACATGGCTATTAAACTGTGGGTATGAGGATCAGACTGAAGTTGTTCCTTTCCGACCGAGTTTAGTTGGACAAGATGAGCCAGAAGCAGTAATGGGTAAAGGGTCTGGTATTGATAACTGTAAACATTGGTTAGATAAATTTCAGATTCAAGCTTCAGAGGAACAAGCCATGGAAGTACTTATGGCTGTAAAGGATTGGGGACTTATTCATAAACGACTAATGACTGATAATGAATTTTCTAGTCTGGCAAAAGATGTTCTTGAAAATTGATTAAAAAAAATATTTTGAAAAGGCCCGACATATCGTTGGGCCTTTTTTATGCCTGAGTCGTTTGGCAACGTAGCAAGAGAATATTATAATATTTGTCATATGAATATCCTCGTATTAGACTAAAAGTGTTTAATTTTTTAGGAGAGTAATTTTATGGTACGTAAAGCTAAGAAAGTTGGCTCGGATGGTGGTAATCTATACGAACGAGCCAATGATATGTTTGTAAAAGTAACAGCTCAAGATACTAATGGATCATATGAAGTGTGCGAAGAGCGTTGCCCTGCCGGATTCTCTTCTAGGCCCCACCTGCATACTATTAGCCATGAAACATTCTATGTTATCGAAGGTAGTGCTACTTTTATTCTCGGAAAAGACGAGCATCAGGGAAAAGTTGGGGATTTGATACATATTCCACCAGGCATACCACATCAGATGATAGCTGGAGACGACGGTGTCAGAGTTTTAATGGTATACAGTCCAGGAACAACAGAAGCGATGTTTGCTGACATGACAGCACTTACACCAGAAGAGCGATCAGATTTTAAAACTGGTGCAGCTGTCGCAGCGAAGCATAATACTGTATGGGTTGAGAATTTCCCCAAGCCATAGTGCTAAATAGTTAGAAAGTTGTAAATTAAATAATACGCAACAGGTCATAGGAGAAATAGTTGTGCCCAACATAACGATGCTTAATATTGAAGATCTTAAAAAAACTAAACTTGCTGGTTACATTAAGAAAAGTCTGCGTCATAAAGCACCAGACCCTGCTTTTCATGCTATGCTTGGCCATAACCCAGAACTCTCAGCGTCTATGTATGTTGCCTGGGGCACTGTGTTCAACACTGGAGTAATTGATCACAAACTAAAAGAAATTATACGAGTGCAATTATCAAGAACTGCAGATTGCAATTATTGAGGCAATGTAAGATCTGCTTCGGCGAAGCAGCAGGGGCTCACAGAAGAGTTAATTGATGAGGGTATTGAAAATTATGAAAACTCGGACAAGTTCACAAAGGCTGAGAAAATTGCCCTCAAGTTCTCGGAACTTATGGATACTAATCCCGATAAGGTTGATGAAGAGTTTTACCTAAGCCTAAAAGATTATTACAGCACCGAAGAGATAATCGAATTATCGGCCTTTATTGGTTTTAATATAGGATTTCATACTTGGTTTGGGACATTAGGTTTTTATCCTATGTTTACACCAGATGGCCGATTAGTAGATCAAGAAGAGTCTGCCCGCATTTATGGAGAGAAGCCAATCTCACATACAAAGGGGGCGGTAGAACGCTCTAAATAAATTAATTAAGGTATAAATTAATGTCAATTATAAAACCGATACCGTTGGAAACACTAAATCAAGAGAAGTTTGAATATCGATTAAACCTAGCACGTGACCTGTTAGTTCCAGATGAGCTTTTTTTTCAGATTACCGCACACGCCCCTGGTTACGCTGAAGCACTATTTGATGCGATGTACCAATCACACGCTCTTGGGGAAGTTGACCATACTTTAAAAGAAATCATTCGAGTTAGATTAACCCAATTCTCTAAAGACACTTATTTCTCAAAGCTTAGATCGAAGAAAGCAAAAGACCTGGGCCTAACTGAAGAAAAAATAAAAGCTGGCTGCGGAAATTTTTCTAATGATAATCAATTTACCCCTGCTGAAAAATGGGCGTTAAATTATGCATCTTTAATGTATAGCGATCCGAAAATGGTGAATGCTAACTTTTATGATCAAGGTAAAAAACTTTATAGTGAAGCAAATATTATAGAGTTGGGGGCATTTATTGCGTTTCACTATGGAATGCAAATGTTCATGAGAACTCTTAAAATGCTTCCACTGGATAATTCCACTCAATAATTTAGTCTTCAAATACACCACAACGATTTAATACCTCTAAATGCCTAACAAGAGGCATAGAAATATATAAAGAAAGTAATTTTACTCAATGTTGATATCTAAATATATGGAACGTCACGAATATGGCTGGGCAATGGTTGCCATTGCTTTTACGCTGAGCGCTATAAGTTTTGGGATGTTATCATCTGTTGGAGTGTTTATTAAGCCACTTCAAGCTGAATTTGGCTGGTCTAGAGGCAGCTTATCTTTTGGCTATTCTGCCATAACCTTATCAACCGCGGTTGCTGGATTATTTTGGAGTTTTATCGCTGACAAATATGGTACACGTTGGATTGTACTTTTTGGTTCGTTAACTCTCAGTATTCCTCTTCTTCTTTTGAGTAAAATGGAAACTATTACTGAATTCTATCTTTATTATCTTCTTTTTGGTGCTTTTGGGCATGCCGCGGTATCGAGTCCCCTATACGCGAATATTGGCCTTTGGTTTAAGAAAAATGTTGGTTTAGCTCTGGGTTTCACGGTGGCAGGTTCAGCTTTTGGACAAGGAACTGTGCCATATATAGCTCAATATCTTATAAATGAGTACGGTTGGAGTATGGCATATTCAAAACTTGGGACTGCATATATCATTACAGCAATTCCAATTGCTTTATTGGTTAGGGACTCCCCTTCGAGAAAATTAATGAATTCGGAACTACCCCCAAATCAGAATAATGGCAAGCCGTTTCCAGTTAAACCGAAAACAGCAATTGCCTGGATCGCATCTGCGGTTTTATTTTGCTGTATCGCAATGTCACCGCCTATTTTACATCTCGTTCCGTTATTAACTGATTCCGGGATAAGCTCTGAAGAAGCGGTTACAATTTTCTTGTGTCTTATGATTACCGGAGCCTTTGGTCGAATAATAGGGGGAAAACTTAGTGATCAAATTGGAGCGTTAAATAGTTATTTTTGCATGTCGGTAATTCAAACAATAGTTATTTTTACTTTCCCTCATTTAGATAATATTATCATAATTTATCTTGTTGCAATGGTTTTTGGTTTATCGTTCTCAGCAGTGATGGCGTCCTTTATAGTATGCGTTAGAATGATGGTTCCAGCTAAATTACTTGCAAGAGGAATAGCTGTCGTTGGAATGTTCGGTTGGTTTGGGATGGGTCTAGGAGGCTGGCAAGCTGGTTATATGTTTGACATAACTGGAAACTATAATTGGTCTTTTGGATTAGGGAGTGTTGCAGGCATAATAAACCTGTCAATACTTGCCAGCTTTTATTTTAAAATTAAAAAGCTTAACGGATAAGTAAAAAAAGCCGCTACAAGAATATTTATAGCGGCTCTTAATATTTTTATTTTTTTTAGTGGTCTCTGCCGTCGATACTAGAATGATGAAAATCACCTACTCGGTAATCCGATGTTGCCTCAACCATATGTTCCATCTTTGTAAAAATAACAGGACCATTTTTACTAACAAGAACATTTTCTTCTAATCGACAAGTTTGAGGCAAACCAGGATGACCAGCAAAGGTCTCAATCGCAAAGTACATGTTTTCTTTAATCTCAGCCGGATACTTTAGGGAATAAGCACGTGACATCCACATCCCCTCATAAAGAGTGATACCTATAGAGTGAGCGAACTGTTGAAGTGTAACAGTGCCGTATTTATCATCATCATACTCTGGAAACCTTGAAACAACGTCCGCAGACGTATTTCCTGGCTTTAAATACTCCATTCCAGCATAAAGCGAGTCATAAGTCTCACGATAAAGGTCGATTTCTGCTTGTGTCATTTTTGCAGCACATTTGATTGTTCGGACGAAATCAATGTAATAACCGCCTGGACCTACTGCATTAATATCAATAATAATTAAGTCACCTTGCTGAATTATTTTATCAGTGGCCCAACGACGATACGGCGACGTATTACCTCCAGATGCAACAATAATGTCATAAATAATCTCACAATGCCTATCCAACATAAACTTATGGACTTTTGCCTCAATCTGTCTTTCCGTTACACCCGGCTTTAACCATTTATGCTTGATATGCCACATTGCAGCATCACCAATTGAAGATGCCTGCTTTAGACACTCTATCTCATCTCTTGTTTTAACCGTTCTTGCCCGGGAAAATGCTGGCCAGCCGTTAACAACGTTTATTCCAGCTTTTTCAAAAGCATGAAGTGCTGGTAGGTCAAAATTATCTACCCCAATCTTTTCTTTTTCAACGCCATTTTCTTTAAGGACGTCTAAAATACCAGCGACCATTTTATCGGCCATTTCACCAACAGCGCCCTCAGCCCACTGCCATGTCATAGCTGGCCTGATCCTATCCTTCATCCAAGGCAAGTCGATAATTGCACACTGCAAATCGGAGCCCGCTGTTTCAAACAACACAGGTTCTGCATCTCTGCACAAAACCGCGTACCTAATATTAATATTGTATTTCCAGTTACCTTGATACGAGCCCGTAATATATCGAATATTAGCTCCTGCAAATACAACTAACGCACCCAAGTCATCGTGTTCCATTTCCTTGCGAGCTCGCTCCAAGCGCTCAGCTCGCATACGCTCATGATCTATCCGCAGCTGCCAATCAGCTCCGGTCGTAGAATACAAACGACGCGGATTTGTATGATGTTCCTCTTGAAGGAACGTTGTGTCCATCTCGTAACCGGTATACCCCATAGGTATCTCCTCTTTATGCCGAAAATTTATAAACAAATAACAAGTCTTTGACTATAATAGTCTTATATAAGACTTTTCATAAGATAATAGATCATATGAATCAAGCAACAAAACGATAATAATTTGTTTTAAATGTGCGCCAATTTATATCTAGCATAAAAATATTTATAAATTAGAGCTTCACTGGTAAACCAGTTTTAGATGATTCACAAATAGCATCAAATATAGCAATATTATTAAGACTTTGATCGAGTGTTATAGGATACAATGCGTTTCCCAAAATAGCATCCGCCCAGGCCTCAAAATTTAATTTTACAGTATCCAAATATTTATAATTTTTTGTTTCAATCTGTCCCTCTGATTTACAAATGAATAAATCAGTCGGGCCATCTTCACTCGGATGAGAGTAATCTCTTGATTCGACCCAAGCATTGGAGCCAAAGACAGCATATCGCATGTATAATGGTGTTTCCAAAATAGAGTTAAAGGATCCTGTAGCTCCATTCTCGAAGCGCAGATTGAAATTCAAAACATCCCCATTTGCATTAGCTAAATTACGTGTGGCTACTTGGGCATATACCTCTTTAACCGGGCCAAACATATTAACGAACGAATCTGTTAAATGTATGCCGGTCGCGGTCATCGCAGCAGCTGGACTTTCTGTTTTAGAAACTCTCCAATTGGTTGATTGCAGATTTGCTAACTTGTCATGACTAAAATTAGCCTCAACATGCATTATTTGCCCTAAATCGCCACACCGAACCAATCGCTCGATTTCCTGCATGGCAGGCTCAAACCTCCGCTCATGGCCTAATCCCAGTATAACCCCCATGTCTTTGACAACTTTTACAGCTCTCTCCGCACTCGCCAAATTTAATGCCAGTGGCTTTTCACAAAACACGTGCTTTCCTGACTCGGCCACTTCAATTATTTGTTTTTCATGCAAACTATGAGGAGTTGCTAACACAACTGAATCAATTTGTTCATCTGCAAGTATATCACTAAATTTATCTGATAATTCGATATTTTTGTTCGTTGCAAAATTCCTCACTAGTTCAGGTGAAGTATCCATTGCTCGAGAGAAATGAATTTTTTCACTATTGTCTTGAAGCGTGTTAACAATGTGCTTACCCCACCAACCAAGACCAACTATTGCTGAATTAAGTCCCATAATCTACCTACAATCTTATTGTTAAAATACATGCAATAACTTGATACGACTCTTCATTCTACCTAAAATACGTTATAAATAATATATAAATTTGAGAAGAATGATAAATAAAGTAATAAATTTTGTAGAAGATACAGTTTCAGATGTTCAAGATGGGGCAGTAATTTTAGCAAGTGGTTTCGGCAATGCAGGCGCCACTAATTGCCTTTTAGAAGCACTTATGGAGACAAATGCTAAATACTTAACAGTTGTTGCGAATAATGCCGGCGAGAGTGATTACGGATTAGCTGCGCTGATTGGTTCAGGAAAGGTTTCAAAAGTAATCTGTTCTTATCCCATAAGCTCTGGTTCAACTATTTTTCAAAAACTATACAATACTAAAGAAATTGATCTCGAACTAGTTCCACAAGGAACATTAAGTGAGAGGCTACGAGCGGCTGGAGCAGGAATTGGCGGGTTCTATACACGTACCTCAGTAGGAAGCTTGTTAGCCACCGAGAAGGAAAAAAGAAAATTCAACAATATAGAGTATGTATTAGAATATGGACTGAAGGGCGACTTCGCGTTGATTCGCGGCAAAACTGCTGATCGATGGGGAAACATTATCTACGATAAGTCGGCCCGTAATTTTGGACCCATAATGGCAGCCGCGGCGACTACAACTATTGCTCAAGTTGAGCAAATCGTTAAACTAGGCGAGATAGACCCAGAGTTAATTGTGACTCCAGGAATCTACGTTGATAAGGTTTATTTAAAAAAATAAAATATAAGGAAGTATTGTTTAATGAATTCTCAAAAGAAACAAATGGGTCTCAATCGTCGTCAAGTTGCATGGCGAATAGCTCAAGAGATTTCAGAGGGTAGCTATGTAAACCTTGGTATTGGGAGCCCAGAATTAGTTGCAAACTATATCCCGGAAGATCGAGAAATTATTTTTCATAGTGAAAATGGTATCCTAGGTATGGGACCAGCTCCGAGGCCCGGGGAAGAAAATGGCAATTTGATTAATGCGGGCAAAAAGCCTGTTACTCTTTTGGAGGGTGGGAGCTATTTTCACCACACCGACTCGTTTGCTATGATAAGGGGTGGGCATATTGATATCTGTGTTTTAGGCGCTTATCAGGTGGCTCAGAATGGTGATTTGGCCAATTGGGCAACGCTAGATACCAGCAAGCCCCCTGGAGTTGGAGGGGCAATGGATTTGTCGGTTGGTGCAAAAAAAATATTTGTGATGATGGATCATTTAACCAAAGATAACGAACCCAAATTAATGAAAACATGTTCATACCCTGAAACAGGTTTTGGAGTAGTCAAAACCGTATTCACAGATTTAGCTGTTATAGATATACTTGATAGTAAATTTATCGTGCGAGAGATGGTAGAAACTTTGAGTTTTACTCAGTTACAATCAAAGACAGGCGCACCATTAACTCTCTCAGATAACTTTAAAACACTTACCCCACCTAATCTTGATTAGAAATTCATCCTAAAAACATAAAAGCTAAATGGTAAATACGTCAGTAATCAAATCAAGGCTTATTGATTTAAAAAATATTTAAACAACTTCAAAATTAAAACCTTGTAATTTTTTATCTTCAAGAAGTCTTACAACGGGGCCAATATTTTCTAGAAATATTTTCCAATTTAGGTTACCGTTAGCATTCATGTGCCTATATAAATTGGGGCTGCAATGAGCGACAAATATTTTCCCAGGGTTTTGTCTAAGTTCTCTGTTTATTGAATCAAAAAGATCCGAACTCGCCAGTTTAACATTACGGATTGGCTCTTGATAAGTTAGGAACCGTTTTGACAAACTCTCTCCAATACGACGCCTCGATAACTCAAATAAACCTAGATTAGTAAAACCATATAAAATACTTCGTTTATCCTCTTTAAGTACTTTTAATATTATGTCTGAAATTATTTTTCTGCTTGATTTACTTCTAATCGGTAAAAAATCTATCACAATCTGTCCTGCTAGATTTCTAAGAATAATTTGTCGACCAATTTCTCGTGCCGCGTTTCGATTGACATCCAATGCGAAGGTTTCACTATTCCCCGAATGATTGAGGCTATGACTATCTACATCAATTGCGACTAGAGCTGGTGTCTCATTAAAATGCAACACCACCCCACTATCTAAGACTAGTTTTGGTTCAAACAATTCTTGTATTCTTTGATCTACCTCATAACTATCAAAATAAATATTGAAATTGTTTGTAAATTCAATTCTTTCTACAACAGATGGTGTAATTTCTCCGAGGTATTGCTTAATCTTAGAGAACAGTAAACGATCGTCCACCATAATTCGTTTGATATTACCATCATCAATATTTCTTAAATATACTCGAATAGCATCTAATTCTTGATATAAAATCCGAGGTTTTTTACTTTGCTTGCTCTCATTAAGTAATCGATTCATATCATCAACGAGTATTTTAGCTTCGTTGTCTAGAAATGATTCTTCAGAGAATTGAGACTTTGTCCTAATAATAAAACCAAATTCTGGATTCGTATATCGATTTATAACTTTTGTAATTTCTCTCTGAAACTCTAAATTTTTTATACTTCTAGAAATAGTTATCTCAGGATTGCCCATAGTAGCGATCAGATTTCTGCCCCTTAACTCAACTTTGCTAGTTAACTTTAGTCCCTTACCTTCGCTAATATCACGTTTTACCTGAACAATGACTTTATCGCCCTCTTTATAAAGTTCAGAAATTATTCTTTTTTTTTTGGTATCGTCTCTTTTTAATTGCGCATCACTTCCAGATAGGAAACCCGTTTTACCAATTCCAATATCAACAAAAGCTGCATTTAGTTGTTTATTTACACTATCAACTCTTCCCAGATAAATATTTCCTAATTTAATTTCTTCATCATCCCTAGATATTATTAGATTTCGTAATTTTCCATTGAATACTTCTATTAACCTAACTTCCAACGGGCATTTCATAATGAAGAGTTCTGAATTACAATTTTCGCTCATTTGTTGAACCCAAGGCCAAACATTAATTGAGCAGTTTCATATAATGGCAATCCGACAATATTACTATATGATCCATTAATCGATGGTATAAATTTTGACGCAATTCCCTGAATAGCATACGAACCAGCCTTACCCTCCCATTCACCGGATGCAATATAATAATTTATTTCTTGTTCGGATAATCTTTTAAATTTCACCATAGTTTCAACAACGCGGTGTCTCATTTCATGAGAAGGCGACAGAAGCGCCACACCGCCAAAAACGCGACTACGGCGGCCCGAAAGTAGTTTTAGAAAATCCCGGGCTTGTTCTGAATTAATTGGTTTTGATAAAATACGGGATCCAACTGAAACAACTGTATCAGCACCTAATACAAAGTATCCCTCATAATTATAAGAAACTTTTACTGCCTTAGATTTAGCTAACCTCAATGCTAAACTGCGAGGAGTGTCAGATTTAGTTATGGCTTCATCAATATCAGCTGGTATGATTTTATCAGGAAAAACACCAATCTGTCGTAATAAGTCTAAACGTCTCGGTGACGCTGAAGCCAAAATTAGCCTCTGGTTTGGTTTTTCATTCAATGGAAAGTCCTTGAACAACCGCTATCAAAAATAATTAAATTTATTTAAAACGAAAAGTTATACGACCTTTTGTCAAATCATAGGGCGTCATTTCCACATTGACCCGATCTCCAGCCAGAACCCTTATTCTATGCTTACGCATTCTTCCTGCAGTATGAGCGAGTATTTCATGATCGTTATCGAGAGTCACCCTGAACATTGCATTCGGCAATAACTCCATAACAGTTCCCTCAAATTCTAATAATTCTTCTTTAGCCATAGTCTACCTTACCCAATTATATGGAATATTGTCAATAATTCCTATGCCCCCCTTTGGTCAAGTTACTATATTACCGAAATAACTATTTTATAAAAATACTCTAAAGTTATTGTTCTTTATATTTATTCAAAATTCCAAAGGAAACTTAGATTGGATTTTATTAAACAAATCATCCCTTATTTGTCGAAATCCTATCAACCGCTCCTCGCGTTTACCTCGAATAGTATCTGGATCAAACGTCGGCCAATAAATAACATCACAATACATCCACCTCGTTAACTCTACAGCTGCATGCTGCGTTTCAGGCGTGAGCGTAATAATTAAATCAAAAGAAGTATCCTGAAGTGAATTTATTGTTTTTGATGAATGTCGTGATAAATCAATACCAATCTCATCCATAACCTCTATCATATAACCATTTTTCTCGCCGGCAGTTAATCCAGCAGAGTCTACAAAAATCTTATCACCATGAAAGTGTTTAAGTATACCTTCAGCCATAGCCGACCTTACGGTATTCATTGTACACGCAAACAAAACTGAGTCTGGGAATCTTTTTGAAAAATCGCCGATCATTTTCGTTCAACTATGATACAAATAATAGTGAAAAATTGTCGTGCGGTCTCAAAATCTAGATCAATAAACTTTGATACACTTTTAATGAAAATCTCTGATCCCTCATCGTGAAGACTCCTGCGAGCCATATCAATCGACTGCAACCTAGATGGATTAGCAAATTTAATAGCATCATAGTAAGAGTCACAAATCAGAAAATAATCTTTTACAATAGATCTAAAGTTGGAAAAAGAAATTAGGAAATCAAATAAATATTCACTTTCTTCATCCATAACTGTGATTTTCAGTCTATTATCATTTGAACCGAGAGTTAAAATAAAAGGTCCTAATTCTCCACTTTTAGGGGAAAAAAAATTACCTTCCAGTAAATCAAATATGGCCACAGCAAGATTATGTTCTATTTTTGGCCCACGCTTAGTTTCAACTTGTTCGGCCATTAAAATATTTACAATTCGATTACGTTCATCCATGAAACCTATGCATCAGAATGCCTTCCTAGCCGTAATTTTATTGACAAAGCGTGTGCTCCCAAACCCTCTGCTTCTGCAAGTGTAATTGCCGCTGGACCGATTTTTTTAATCGAACTTTCTTTGGCTCCCACAAGCGTTGTTCTTTTCATAAAATCGATTAGACCCAATCCTGACGAAAAACGTGATGTCCGTGAAGTCGGCAAAACATGATTCGGGCCAGCAACATAATCACCTAAAGCCTCTGGAGTTCTTCGGCCTAAGAATATAGCACCCGCATTAATAATTTTATCAGCCATTTTTTGTGGCTCATCAATTGCCAGTTCAAGGTGCTCTGGAGCAATTTTATTAACGACCTCTGGGGCTTGTTCGATATTGTTAATAATGATTATTGCCCCAAAATCTCTCCAACTTGCTGTGGCTATGTCTTTCCTATCTAAAAGTGGCAGACAGGCATCTATTTCTTCTTCCACATTATTAGCAAATTCAATATCATCTGTAATCAGAATAGATTGGGCCAACGGATCATGTTCAGCTTGCGACAAAAGGTCTACAGCTATCCATTTAGCATCATTTTTGTTGTCAGCAACCACTAAAATTTCGGAAGGTCCAGCAACCATGTCGATACCAACTTTACCAAACAGTTGTCTTTTTGCTGCAGCAACATAAGCATTGCCCGGACCCACAATTTTATCCACAGCATCTATACTGTTACAACCATATGCTAGTGCTGCAATTGCTTGCGCACCACCGATGCGGTAGACTTCATCAACACCAGATATTTTTGCAGCTGCCAATACTAAATGGTTTAATTTTCCCTTATTTGAAGGGGAAACCATAACCAATCTCTTAACGCCTGCAACCTTCGCAGGTATAGCGTTCATTAATACCGAGGATGGATAAGATGCGCTACCTCCAGGAACATAAATACCTACCGACTCAATCGGACTCCATCTAAGTGCTAGTTCAACTCCTTCAAGATCAATGTAATTATAATTATCTGGGAATTGTTTTTCATGAAATAATCTAATTCGACTTGAGGCCATTTTTAGCGCATCAAGTTCCTGTGTTTTACATTTTTGATAAGAATTCTCGATCTCGCTCTCTGAAATCCTAATATTATCTTCAGTTAAAACGTAATCATCAAACTTCTTTGTAAGTTCAAATAAAGCATGGTCGCCTGTATCTTTTACCTGCGTAATGATCTGAGTAACGATATTTTCAACGTCATTCAGGGTTTCTCTTTGACTGTTCAAAAACTTTCTAAACTTGTCACCGAAGTTACCGCTGTTTGAATTAATTCGTATCGGCATCAACCGCCCCTTGAATACAATCAATCCAAAATTTTATTTCATCTAATCGGGTTTTAAATGTTGTTCTATTTACCACCAGTCGGGATGTAATCTCCGCAATTTCTTCAACCTCAACTAGACCATTAGCTCTTAAAGTCGAACCCGTGGAAACTAAATCCACAATTCTTGAACACAATCCCATAGATGGGGCAATTTCCATTGCGCCATTCAGTTTTATACATTCAGCTTGTACCCCTCTTTTAGCGAAATGCCTCTTTGTTATTTCAGGGTATTTAGTNGCNATTCTAATATGACTCCATCGTTTNGGATTATCTTCAATCAACATATCTTTTGGCTCAGCAACAATCATACGACATNNACCAATTCCCAAATCAATCGGNGAATAAATTTCGTCGGTATCAATTTCCATTAGCACNTCCNANCCAGCAACNCCAAAATGAGCCGCTCCAAACGCNATAAAAGTNGCCACATCAAAACTGCGTACTCTAACGATATCTAAATTAGGATGATTAGTAGAAAATCTAAGTTTTCTNGAAGAANTATNATTNAAATCTAATTCAGGCTCGATACCNGCCCGCAACATCAAGGGCATAACTTCTTCCAAAATTCTACCTTTTGGCAAAGCCAAAACAAGCTTATCATTGTACAACACAGCACTCACTCCTTTAAGCGGCGCATTAATAAACTTTTTTTAAGATAATTTCCACTAATTTATTTGCTTTAATCTTGAGATATAATATACAAAAAAATAAATAGTAAATTATGAACTAACCCTTTGAATATCTGCTCCACATTTACTTAATTTTTCTTCCAGTCTTTCATAGCCTCGATCTAGGTGATAAACTCTATTCAAAACTGTCTCTCCTTCAGCCGCGAGTGCTGCTAAAACAAGACAAACTGAGGCTCGCAAGTCCGTAGCCATTAACTCCGCACCAGATAGTTTAGCAACACCACGTACGATAGCAGAAGAGCCATGAACATTAATATCAGCTCCCATTCTGCAAAGTTCAGGCACATGCATAAAACGATTTTCAAAAATTGTTTCTGTAATCATTGAGGCGCCATCTGAAATTGCAAGTAAAGCCATAATTTGAGCTTGCATGTCAGTGGGGAAACCTGGGTAAGGTTCTGTCATAATATCAATGCCTTTTATTTTACCGGAACTATTTCTTATCTGAATGCCGGTATCACTTTCAACCACGTTAGTACCAGTTTTAACTAAAACATCTAGTATTGATTTAACTAGATCNANTCTAGTTCCTTTGAGTTGAATATCACCACCCGTAATTGCGGCTGCAACNGCGTAAGTTGCCGTTTCAATCCTATCAGGCAAGACACTATGGTTTGCCGAGTGAAGTTTTTTTACGCCTTCTATCGAAAGAGTGTCACTGCCAATTCCCTGAATTTTAGCTCCCATAGCTTGGAGGCAATATGCCAAATCAGCTATTTCAGGCTCTCTCGCCGCGTTCGATATTATAGTATTTCCCTGAGCCAGAGTTGCGGCCATGAGTATGTTCTCGGTTGCTCCCACCGAAACCGTTGGAAACAAGACATTGGCACCAATCAATCCATTAGGAGCGCGGGCTTCAATATAGCCCTCTTTGAGTTCAATTTCAGCACCCATCATTTCAAAACCTTTAAGGTGCAGATCAACGGGACGGGTTCCAATCGCACACCCACCTGGCAGCGAAACCCTAGTTTCTCCCCAACGTGCGAGCAAGGGGCCAAGAACCAAAATTGATGCTCTCATGCGCCTTACCAAATCATAGGGGGCAACCTTATTTCTTGGTTCGAAAGCTTCTAGGCTCATAACTCTTATGGCATCATCACCAATTAATCCATTGTTCTCATGGCTTTCCTCTACACCTAATTCTTTTAATAATTGTAACATTGTAGTAATATCAGCTAAATCCGGTACGTTTAAAAGATTTAATCGCTCTGACGTAAGCAGAGAGGCAGCCATTATAGGCAAGGCGGCGTTCTTTGCTCCACCGATCTGGATTTCGCCTTTTAATTTTCGTCCACCACGTATTCTTATTGTATCCATAAATTTCTTTATAACTTTTTTTTAATCTGAGTTAAAAGAGCTTTTTACTTGCTATAAATTTTATTTCTGTTGTGGCAGGACCACTTTAGAATTCTTTCTGCGTTTCAGGTTGTCACGTAAGGCTTTTGCTAATCGCTTTTCCCGTTCAGCAATAATCTTAGCTTTTTCCCGTGTAACATTGATACCTACATTGTCCTTTTGCAAATTTAACACCTTATCCATGGTTCAATTATGACTTTACTAATTAGATCATTTATCATTAATAAGTATAAAAACAAGCTTGCCCAAACTTTAATACAGGTATAGACACAAAAAGTTTTTAATTCGCCGCTATAGCTCAGGGGTAGAGCGCATCATTGGTAATGATGAGGCCGATAGTTCGATTCTATCTAGCGGCACCAGTTTATTAAATTTTTTCAATGACTTATAGAATATCTTTCCAATAGGGTATTCTTTTATGTCTGTCCACTGATACAATACTGATACAATTCTTCTTATACATCTCCTCCAATTAAGNTATCCATACATTTAGATTTACCCCGAACTCTGATAGATAAAAGAGGGGTGGGTTAAAATTCACCACCGCATCTATATAATAAATACAGCAGTCCAGATAATTACTCAGATCTATGGGTCAGATCATCTTTATTTAAAACTCACCTACTACAGACAGATTTTAGGATAATTTTCTGTGTCTTATTATTTAAATATTATTTTCACTCAAGTGTCATTAGATTGCCATTCAAGAGTCTCCTAAGAGTGTTTCCATTATACATCATGAAACAGCGTTACAAATTATTAGAGGCATTAATAATTAAGTAATATGTTGAATTGAAAAGTTGAGTAATTAATCACTCAACTTTCTAACTCCCTGTTACCTAGGAGTGTAAAAGGTGGTGGCTTGCCAGCCCGAGATCTANCTTTTACACTCCCTTTTTTTTATTTTCTCTTNGGAGAAATTTGAGACAATACAAGCCNTTCGGAGTCTTTTTGTTTCATTCTTTAATTTAGACACATCCAAATAGCTGGTGGACCTTGTACTTTTCTCAATTTTCATCCACTTTCGTCCATTCTGCATAGGATGGTGATGAGAACATTAGGGATAAAATTCTTATGATCTTCATTAAATGAGATTGGGGGAGAAGTTACATCAAAGAGACTTGATACATCGTGTCCATTGATGATGTGATTGGAAGACACCTAAGACTGCTCCTTTTTTTATGAAAATAATTNTANTTCAATAAGTTTAAATCAATAATANCACACTTGTTATTTCTGGAAAAAGGTCAAATAAGGGCAAACAAGATGAGATATTTTGACCTAATTCATCATTCCTCATCATACTCAAATGCGGTCTNTAAAGTAACTAATTAGTACTACTTAGTATNAAGAGGTACTTTCAAACACCTCTTAACTACTTTGAACTTTATTCTTTTTATTTTTATCTTAATTTAAAAAGATACATCTTAATTATAATAATAATTACCATAGTAATTAAGATTATTATCACAGTAGTTAAGATGTATCTCNNTTATAGTTACATATACTATATAGTATATATATAGGGATGGTCTTTCTNAAAAAGNTAAGATCAATTNCTGGATTTGTCNNCCCNTAATCATGGTGNAGGTGGTGTGATTNTAGAATGACTCTGTAGACTCTTTTAAGAGTCACTGAGTCNATCTTTAGGTGTGTCTGGTAGGTNTGAGTCTGGAAATTTACTGACTCTGTATGACTCTTAAAATGACTCACAGNGNNTGTTAAGGAGAGNTNTTTATNCGAGAACGATAAGTTTAAGTCAAAGATGAAGTAGTTATAGTCCAATATTCTTCGGCAAGT
>NHCC01000008.1 GCA_002168115.1 Rhodospirillaceae bacterium TMED23
GGAGAACAATTGAGATGGCGAAAGAAGTATTATTTGACGCAACTGCCCGTGCTAAGATGCTTTCGGGTGTTGACGTATTGGCCAACGCGGTCAAGGTAACTTTGGGCCCAAAAGGGCGTAATGTGGTATTGGACAAAAGTTTTGGTGCACCGCGGATTACTAAAGACGGAGTAACCGTAGCGAAAGAGATTGAACTTGATGACAAGTTTGAGAACATGGGCGCTCAGATGGTTCGGGAAGTGGCTTCCAAAACTAATGACATAGCTGGTGATGGAACAACAACGGCTACTGTGCTAGCTCAGTCGATTGTGCGCGAGGGTTCGAAGGCTGTTGCTGCAGGTATGAATCCTATGGATTTGAAGCGTGGCGTTGACTTGGCTGTGGAGACAGTTGTTGCGGACTTAGTGAAGCGTTCAAAACGTGTGAATACGAATGAAGAAATTTCTCAGGTTGGAACAATTTCAGCGAACGGTGATGCAGAAATTGGCGCTATGATTGCTGAGTCCATGGGCAAAGTTGGTAATGAAGGTGTTATTACAGTTGAAGAGTCTAAGGGGTTAAACTCATCACTCGATGTTGTTGAGGGTATGCAGTTTGATCGTGGTTATACTTCTCCTTATTTTGTAACCAACGCTGAAAAAATGATTTGCGATATGGAAAATCCATATATCCTAATTAATGAAAGCAAGCTCTCCAGTCTTCAGCCCATTCTTCCTATTTTGGAAGCGGTTGTTCAGTCTGGTCGGCCATTTCTTATCATTGCGGAAGATATTGAGGGCGAAGCTCTTGCTACTCTTGTTGTGAATAAACTCCGGGGTGGTCTTAAGGTTGCAGCTGTTAAGGCTCCTGGTTTTGGTGACCGTCGCAAAGCTATGCTTGAGGACATCGCCATTTTGACAGGTGGTCAGGTTATCTCTGAAGATCTAGGTATTAAACTTGAGAGTGTGACGCTTGATATGATGGGATCAGCCAAGCGTGTAACTATTACAAAAGAGGAAACAACGGTTGTTGAAGGCTCTGGCAAAAAGAAAGATATCGAGGGTCGTTGTAACCAAATACGTAGTCAAGTTGAAGAGACTTCATCTGATTACGATAAAGAAAAGCTTCAAGAGCGTCTTGCAAAATTAGCAGGTGGGGTTGCTGTTCTTAATATTGGTGGAGCAACTGAAGTTGAAGTTAAGGAGCGTAAAGACCGAGTAGACGATGCTTTGAACGCAACGCGTGCTGCTGTTGAAGAAGGTATTGTTCCTGGTGGAGGAGTTGCACTTCTGCGTGCCACTAAAGCGCTTGATAAACTCAATCCAGAAAATGATGACCAGAAAGTTGGTGTTACTATAGTTAAACGTGCTCTTGAGGCGCCAGTTCGCCAGATTGCAGAAAATGCTGGTGTTGATGGTGCAGTCGTTGCGGGTAAGTTACTTGAGAGTAAAGACCAAAGCATTGGTTTTGATGCTCAAGACGGTAAGTATACTGATATGGTAAAAGCTGGTATTGTTGACCCCACTAAAGTGGTGCGTGCTGCATTGCAAGATGCTGGTTCCATTGCTGGTTTACTAATTACCACTGAAGCTATGATTGCTGATAAGCCTGAAGAAAAGGGTGCTGGAGCTGCTCCAGCAATGCCTGATATGGGCGGTATGGGCGGCATGGGCGGCATGGGCGGAATGATGTAAACAAAAAAATGAATAGGGTGAACACGTTAAAAGTAACTTATTAGCGTGGTCACTTTATCTTTCTCCTTACCTAAATAATTATCAATAGTTAAATTGGTTAATCACAAATGGTATAAAATAGCGTTTCAGTGAGAAATTAATAAAGGATAGGAATAAATTTCTAATGGTTTTAAAAGAAAATATGATTGTAATCGAGGGTTTAACAAAAGATTTTGACTCATTTAGAGCCGTAGATAATATTTCGTTTAATGTTAAGAAAGGTGAGGTATTGGGATTCCTTGGTCCGAATGGAGCGGGTAAATCAACAACAATGAAGATGTTAACAGGTTATCTTCCCATATCTTCGGGAACAGCGTCAGTTTGTGGTAACGATGTTACTAGATATCCTCTAGAAACTAAGGCTAGAATTGGATATTTACCTGAGGGAGCACCTTTGTATGGAGACATGACAACAATTGGGTTGCTCAATTTTATAGCTGAGGTTAGAGGTCTGTCAAATGCGGACAAACGGGATAAGGTGAATTTATCTATTAAGAAATTACAATTGGAAAGCGTGATGAACCAGCCTATTGAAACTTTGTCTAAGGGTTTTAAGCGCAGAGTTGGATTTGCTCAAGCTATTCTTCATGATCCAGATGTTTTAGTTTTAGATGAACCCACGGACGGTCTGGATCCAAACCAGAAGTATCAGGTTAGAGAATTAATAAAAGATATGGCTTTAGACAAAGCTATTATTATTTCAACACATATATTGGAAGAGGTTGAAGCAGTATGCTCTCGCGCTGTAATTATTTCCGCAGGTCGTATTGTCTTTGATGATACTCCCGAGACATTGAAAGCAAAATCTACAAGTGGATCTCTGGACGAAGTATTTAGGAAGCTTACTCACAAGTAATAGAGCGGAAGTATATGGAGAATGGTTTGTGATGAATAATTGTTTGGCTATAATTAAAAGGGAGTTGGCTGCGTACTTTAGTACACCTTTGGCCTATGTTTTTATTGTTATATTTCTTGCACTTAGTGGTGCCCTTACTTTTTTTATGGGGGCTTTCTTTGAACGTGGTCAAGCCGACTTAAATTCTTTTTTTAGTTTTCATCCTTGGTTATATCTATTTCTTATTCCAGCTATCTCAATGCGACTTTGGGCAGAAGAGCGAAAAACCGGAACTGTTGAATTGCTATTAACCATGCCTGTCAGTATTTGGGTGCTAGTGGTTGGAAAATTTTTAGCGGCTTGGACATTTATTGCCATTGCCCTTGGATTGACATTTCCCTTATGGCTTACAGTAAATTACCTAGGTGATCCTGATAATGGTGTAATTGTCGCTAGTTATTTAGGCAGCTTTGTTATGGCTGGAAGTTACTTAGCCATCGGGTCTTGTATATCTGCGACAACTCGAAACCAGGTTATCGCGTTTATACTCACAGCGGTTCTATGCTTCTTATTTCTTATGAGTGGAGTGGAACTTGTTCAATCTTTTTTTCAAGGTTGGGCTCCATCATTTTTGACTGAAGCTTTGGCGTCAATGAGTTTCCTGACGCATTTCAATACGATTGTGCGAGGGGTAATAGATCTCCGTGATATTGTTTTCTTTAGTTCAATTATTGGAGTGTTCCTGTATATCAATACAGCCGTCATCCAATTAACGAGGGGTTCATAGGATATGGCCATGGGCAATTTAACTAAACTTTATCAAAAGAAACTTGCTATTATTGGAATTTTTGTATCGATAGTTTTTTTATTTTCATTAAATATTTTATCTTCGCTTGAAATAAGAACATCTCAAATAGATTTAACGGAAAATAAGTTATATACCTTGTCTGAAGGCACTAAAGAGGTGATTAAAGAGATCGATGAACCTATCACCTTCAAATTATATTATTCACCTACTTTTGGCGAGATTAGTCCATCGCACGGGAATTATTTTAAGCGCGTAAAAGAATTACTGGAAAATTTCGCACTGGCCTCTAATGGTAAAATTATTCTGAATCTGATTAACCCACTATCGTTTTCTATCGAAGAGGACGAAGCTGTGAAATTTGGTATACAAGGTATTCCGTTAGACCAATCTGGTGAGCTAGGTTACTTTGGAATGGCAGCGATTAATAGTACAGATGATAAAAAAACTGTGCCATTCTTCAATCCTCAGAGGGAACAATTTTTAGAATATGATTTAACTCGTCTAGTTTATGAACTTGCGGAACCAAAGAAAATGAAAGTGGGTTTGATAACCTCACTTTTAATTGAATCAGATCCAATGCTACAATATAAGCCATGGCCGATAATGGATCAAATAAAACAATTTTTTGATGTGAAATCTATCGATATGAAAGCTATTCAGATAGATCAGGATATTGATATCTTGTTGCTTGTGCATCCAAAGATAATGGATGAAAATTTGATGTATGCTGTTGACCAATTTGTAATGAGGGGTGGGCGTCTCCTAGTATTTTTGGACCCACAAAATGAGTCGGCGCGGATGACTCCAAGAGCTCCACCAGGTGCAGGTTCATCAGAGTTAACCAAATTGTTCAAGAACTGGGGTATAATATTTGATGAAGATAAATTTGTTGGGGATCGAACCAGAGCAATTAGAGTCCAAGCGCCAGTGGACGGGCGAGAAATAATTGCCGATTACTTATCTTGGGGTGTCTATGACAAAAGGGCGCTTAATTCCGATGATGTCGTTACTGGTGAGCTCTCTACGATTTCTGTGGCTAGTGCAGGCTCTTTAAGCCTAGCAGATGACTCTAAACTTAGAATGGTTTCTTTGATCAAAACAAGCAAGATTGCTCAACGCATAGATGCAAAGTTAGTACGTGGACAAATTAACCCCGAAGCCATTTTAAAACAGTTTAAGTCAGAGGATCGCGAATTTACTTTAGCTGCTAGGTTTAGTGGAAAAGTGGTAACAGCATTCCCGGAAGGTCCTCCTCACAATGTTAAACAGGATGAAAAGAAGTCCAATAGTGATAAGAAATTGGTTAAACGAATGCCTCATATCAAAGAGGCAAAAAAAGATCTGCAGATGATTGTAATGGCAGATACAGACCTTCTAACATCAAGGTTTTGGGTGCAGCAGCAAGAATTCTTCGGTAAAACGATTTATACACCTGTATCAAATAACGCTGACTTTTTGATTAATTCTCTTGAAAACTTGTCGGGAAGTCAGGCTTTAATCTCATTAAGAAGTCGAGGTCTTTCTGTTAGGCCTTTTCATAAAATTCAAGATCTTAAAAATAATGCAGAGGATAAGTATAGGCAGACAGAACAACAGCTATCAAGTAAACTCAAAGAGCTACAGGGCAAATTGCAGGGCCTTGGTCTCAAAGATAAAGGTGATGCTAAAGTTATTCTTACTTCAGCCCAGCAAAAAGTTTTTAATCAATTCAGAGCCGAGATGTTAGATGTTCGTAAACAACTTCGTGATGTTCAGCTAGCTCTTAGGCAAGATATAGATAAGTTGGATACAAGACTTAAAGTACTCAATATTTGGATTATGCCTATTCTGATTTCTTTAGCAGCAATTATATTGGCGATTATTCGCCGCCGCCGTTACAACAATAAAATAGCCTAGGTTTGAGTGGAGTTTGTTAATATGTCATTAAAGAGCCTAATCGTATTTGTAATTGTGACCATTATAACTATAGTAGCTGCTGGTATTTCAGTTACCAGCACCTATAAGGTTCACAAAATTGGCTTTACAGATAAACCCGTAATTCCGAACTTTGCAGAGAATGCAATAGGTGTTACAGAAATAACTGTAGAGAACTCTGGTCGAAAAATTACCGTTAAACGTGATGGCGAGAACTGGAANATTCTTGAGCGCCAAAATTATCTGGCTTCTAATCAAAGAGTAGCAGATTTATTATTAAATCTTTCTGAAATCAGATATCGCGAGGCAAAAACAACGAACGCCGGTAAGTACAGACGTCTTCACGTTGAGGATGTATCTGGTAAGGGTGCAAAGTCGACTTTATTGAGCGTCAAAAGTAAGAATGGAGAATTGGTTCGGCTGATTGTTGGTAAAGAAAATACGGACGTGGTGGGTCCGTCAAATGGGGGTCGATATATAAGNAATCCAAATGACAAACAGTCTTGGTTAGTTTCGGGTAGGTTAGATGTCCCGAGTGAAGTTAATACATGGGTGGACCCAGAGTTGTTACATGTTGCGAGTAACAGAATAAAACGGGTGATTGTCACTCAACCTAATGGTCAAAAAATGATTGTCAGTCGTGCCGACAAAGAAAAATTTAAGATAGATAATATGCCAAATGGTGGCGTTGTAGAGTACCAGTCAGATATTAATAATATGGCAGATGGTTTAGATAAGCTAGAATTTGAAGATGTTATGGCACGAGGCAAAATCGAATTTATAAAAAATAAAACAATTAGCACACAAATTGAGACAGGGGATGGCTTAATTATGAATGTGCGTTTAATAGATATCAATGATGGAAATTTTTGGTCTGCTATATCTGCCTTCTCTAATAAATCTGCATCAGAACTAGTAAAGAAAGAAGTTAATAAAATTAATAACAAGGTATCAAACTGGGTTTATCAATTGCCTTCACATAAATATAGATATATGAGCAGAAAATTTTCTGACGTTCTCAAGGGGCCAAAATCAGAAAAAGATAAATAATAAATTTTATATCACGTTCTTATTTCTAAGTTTATTGATTTCATCATCACCCATTTCCAGTAATTCTTCTAGTATTTCTATAGTATGCTGACCTAATGTAGGTGGTGCATTGCGGTAATTCACTGGAGTTTCTGACATTTTTATTGGGTTCGAGATTAATTTTACCTCATTGGAGGCTGCAAGCGCATGTCGCATTTTAATTTCCATACCACGATATTTTACTTGTGGGTCTTTAAAGGTTTGATCTATTTGATTAATTGGGCCAGATGCTATTTTTATTTTTTCCAATCCTTTAAGCCAATATTCTGAAGTCTTATTTTTTATAACGTTATTAAGGATTTTAGTTAGCGCGTCCCGATTTATAAC
This sequence comes from Rhodospirillaceae bacterium TMED23, assembly GCA_002168115.1. Classification (GTDB taxonomy): domain Bacteria; phylum Pseudomonadota; class Alphaproteobacteria; order Rhodospirillales; family UBA2165; genus TMED23. Next base: position 6,686 of record NHCC01000008.1, read on the forward strand.
TCTATTCTCATTAGTTTTAAACCTCTCTTGACTGCTTAGGTCCTGACTACCAATAAATTTACAGAATCTTTCAAATTGCATATCATTACCTACAGCGATAATAATGTTACCGTCGGCCGTGGGAAAAACCTGATACGGCACGATATTTGGATGTGCGTTACCAATCAAACCGGGAACCTCTCCTGTTGTTAAATAGTTTAAACCTTGTATCGAGAGCATTGAAATTTGTGTATCTAACAGTGAAATGTCTATTTGCTGACCCTTTCCAGTAAGTTCACGGTGTCTTAAAGCAGCATTTATCGATATTGCAGCCCAGAGACCTGCTGTTAAATCAGCGATTGGAATACCAACTCTTTGGGGCATTCCCCCTTTCTCTCCATTTATACTCATAAGTCCCCCCAACCCTTGGGCCATAAAATCATAACCTGGTTGCTTTGCCATGGGGCCCGTTTGCCCAAAACCGGTAATAGAGCAATATACTAGACTGGGAAAATCGTCTTTTAAGTCTTGGTAAGACAAACCGTACTTCGCTAAATTTCCAACTTTAAAATTTTCAACTAAGATATCTGATTTTTTGATCAAGCTGCGCGCTAAGTGTTGGCCATCACTTTGGGTTAAATCAATCGTTATGGAACGCTTATTACGATTAGCCGCTAAATAATATGCTGACTCACTAGTGTCTTTACCCTCTTTATCTTTAATAAAAGGTGGACCAAATCTTCTAGTGTCATCCCCTTTTTTTGGTTGTTCAACCTTTATAACGTCAGCCCCAAGATCGCCCAATATTTGAACACAACTAGGGCCAGCTAGTACCCGAGTCAAATCAAAAACGCGTAAGCCTCTCAAGGGACCGGTTGGTAAATTCTTCATTTTATTCGTATCCTTTTTTAATTTAGGAAATAGTACTACTTTTTTTACTTATGGCCTTCGTGTTGGCCCAAATCCGACCGTGTTACGACCAGCAATAAATAATTTATCTAACGAGCTCAATGGGTTCTCAATTTAACAAAAACTAATTTTTTTTATTAGCATTTTATTCACCTTTCGCTTAATAGTCTTATGTGTGTAAGTCTGTTGATAACTTTGGGTGGATTAATTCGAATTAAATTAGTTTTAATAACCCAAATAATGTAAAGATAGTTACTCATAAATTTAAGTTATTGAAATATATATAAAAAATACTAAAAAAAAATATTGAATGAACAAATAAACTCAAAAATATTAAAAAATTATAATAAAATAAATAATAGCAGTTTGTGTAAAACTCATCGGGGCATGAGGACTTTTAGACCCTTTAATCCGTTTTACCTTTAGTCGCTTTAATCAAAATAATAGGTTGTTCTGGTAAGAAATTATATAATTATAATACTTCACCTNTATTTGGTGGCCGAGGAACAANTTATTGAGTCTAAATAAAANATAGGTACAATATTANTTAGGTAAACTCGTNTTACCCATAAGAAATNCATCAACAGAACGAGCACATTGTCTTCCCTCTCTTATTGCCCAAACGACTAGAGACTGGCCTCTTCTCATATCTCCTGCTACAAATACCTTGTTATTGGAAGTTNTATAATTATCCGTATTTGCTTTGACATTCCCACNGCTATCTAAGTCGANNGATAAATCTTTTATTATTCCGTCATGGACTGGGTGGATAAATCCCATCGCAAGCAATACCAAATCAGCGGGAATACTATTTCTTGTTGTCCCTAACTCATTCATTCTCATTTTACCATCATTGCAATTTTCCCACTCTACTTTCACTATTTCCATCTCACTAACAGATGAGCCTGTACCAGTAAAATTTTTTGTTGTGACGGAAAAATCTCGGCTTGCACCTTCTTCATGAGAAGTAGAAGTTCTCAATTTCATTGGCCAATTCGGCCAAGTTAGTGACTTGTTTTCCTTATCAGGCGGTTGTGGCATAATTTCTAACTGCGTTACAGTCTTGGCACCTTGTCGAAAAGAAGTTCCTACACAATCTGATCCGGTATCTCCTCCGCCGATTACAATAACATGCTTATTCTTGGCAGTTATTTCACCAATCTTATTAATCTTTTCTCTAGATACACGCCTATTCTGCTGGGTTAAAAAATCCATAGCAAAGTGAACGCCATCCAACTCTCTTCCAGGAACATTTAAATCGCGTGGAATTTCTGAACCACCTGANAATATAATTGCATCAAACGTCTCCATAATTTCGTCTTTTGATATATCCTTTCCAACCTCCATTCCCGTTCTAATTTTCACACCCTCCTGTTTCATTTGAAGTTCGCGACGGTCTATGAGGTGTTTTTCCATCTTAAAATCGGGAATACCATATCTCAAAAGGCCGCCGATTTTTTTATTTTTTTCAAATAGCGTCACATCGTGTCCGGCCCGTGCTAATTGTTGTGCTGCCGCCATACCAGCTGGGCCTGAACCAACAACAGCAACCGTCTTATTAGTTTTTTGCTGCGCTATATGCGGAGTTATCCAATTTTTTTGCCAGCCTTTATCAATAATCGCGCACTCAATTGTTTTTATTGTAACGGGCTGATCATCTATATTTAGAGTACACGATTCTTGACAGGGAGCTGGGCAGATGCGGCCAGTAAACTCAGGAAAATTGTTTGTAGAGTGCAAGACATCTAATGCTTCTCTATACTTATTATTATAAACAAGGTCGTTCCAGTCTGGAATTATATTATTTACAGGACAACCATTATGACAATAAGGAATCCCACAGTCCATACAACGGGCACTTTGAATGGCTAGTTGTTTATCACTGAGTGGAAGGGTAAATTCATTGTAATTTGTTACTCTTTCGCTTGGAGCCTTGTACGTTCGTTCTCGCGCCTCATATTCTATAAATCCAGTCGCTTTACCCATTATCAGCTTCCCACGGCTACGTTAGCTTCTGAATGATCTATTGAGGTGGATCTGGCTTGCATCTCTTTAAGCGCTCGTTTGTAGTCCACAGGCATGACTTTAACAAATTTTGGTAAATAATATTCCCAGTTATCCAAAATCTTTTGCGCTCGTTTACTCTCGGTAAACTGCGCATGGTTTTCGATTAATTTACGGAGGCGCAGAGTATCGTAGCCCGTCATATCTCCCATAATATCAACTCTACCATGTGTCTCTAAATCACCTTTTTGATGGCCTCGATCTTCAAGCATTTTGTCCTCATCACTAATTGGCTCGAGTTCAACCATGGCCATATTACAACGTTTTTCGAAATTATCACTTTCGTTTAGCACGTAGGCAATACCTCCACTCATACCTGCAGCAAAATTACGCCCGGTCGATCCAAGTACGACGACGACACCGCCAGTCATATATTCGCAACAGTGATCACCGACCCCNTCCACCACGGCAGTAGCACCTGAATTTCTNACAGCAAATCTCTCNCCNGCCACGCCACGAAANTAGCATTCTCCATCAATNGCTCCATANAGAGCAACGTTTCCAATAATCATATTNTCTTCAGCGANAAAACACGATTTTTTGGGAGGGTAAGCTATGATATTTCCTCCGCTTAATCCTTTTCCAACATAATCATTTGAGTCCCCCTCTAACTCAATTGTAATACCTTTCGCTAGAAAGGCTCCTAAACTTTGTCCAGCCGATCCTCGTGCTTTAATATGGATCGAGTTTTCTGGTAATCCTCGCTGACCAAATTTTGAGGCAATTTTTCCTGACAACATTGTCCCAAAGGCCCTATTCATATTTGTAATTTTAGTATTAATTAAGACAGATTTTCCGGATTCAAAAGCAGGTCGAGCTTGTTTTATCAAAGTGTGGTCCAAAGCCTTATCCAGGCCATGATTTTGTTTTTCTAAATGATGGGTGGCGACACTCGCATCCATTTCTGGTTTATATAAAACACGCGATAGATCTAAACCATTTGCCTTCCAATGATTTATATCACCACTAATTTTAATGAGGTCTGAACGACCCACCATTTCCTCTATTGTGCGTATACCAAGTTTTGCCATTATCTCGCGTAATTCTTCTGCTACAAAAAACATGTAATTTACTACATGCTCTGGCTTACCTTTAAATTTCTTCCTAAGCTCAGGGTCTTGGGTGGCTATACCCACAGGGCAAGTGTTCAAATGGCATTTTCGCATCATAATACATCCAGATGCAATTAGGGCTCCGGTCGCTATACCATACTCATCAGCGCCTAGCAGGGCTGCAATGGCTACATCTCTACCAGTCCTTATGCCCCCATCTGCTTGGACACAAATTCGTCCGCGTAATTTGTTCAAAACTAACGTTTGATGTGTTTCTGCTAAACCTATTTCCCATGAAGAACCAGCGTGCATTACTGAGGTTATAGGGCTTGCTCCGGTTCCTCCATCCATGCCAGAAATTAATACGTGATCCGCATGAGCTTTGGATACACCAGCTGCGATTGTACCAACGCCTACAAGTGAAACTAACTTTACACTAATACGAGCACTGGGATTTACATTTTTTAAATCATGTATTAACTGCGCCAAATCTTCGATTGAATAAATATCGTGATGCGGTGGAGGAGAAATCAAGCCGACACCTGGAGTAGAATGGCGAACTTTAGCAATTATTTGGTCAACCTTATGACCCGGTAACTGTCCTCCTTCACCAGGCTTTGCGCCTTGAGCCATTTTAATTTGGATTTCATCAGCATTTTGCAAATATTCTACCGTTACGCCGAATCGCCCAGATGCGACTTGCTTGATGGCTGAACGCATTGAGTCGCCATTTGCTAGCGGGACATACCTCTCTGGTTCTTCACCCCCTTCACCAGTATTTGACTTGCCACCCATTCTATTCATTGCAATTGCTAGATTAGTATGAGCTTCGAATGAAATTGATCCAAAGGACATAGCACCAGTAACAAACCTTTTAACTATTTCAGATGCTGGTACTACTTGGTCAATACTTACAGGTGTATTATTTTTGTAATCAAAATCAAATAATCCTCGAATATTCTTTAACTTCTTAGATTGATCATTCATCGTTGCTGCATATTGATTATAGAGCTCTTGAGAATTACTACGAGCCGAGTGTTGAAGATTTGAGACTGTTTCTGGTGTCCACATGTGTTCTTCGCCACGTATTCTATATGACAATTCACCACCCACATCTAGGGCATTTTCTAGAATTGGAGAGTTACCGTAAGCCAATTCATGCCGGACAATTGTTTCTTGTGCAATTTCCTCAATGCCAATTCCCTGAATTGATGAAGCAGTGTTTGTAAAATATTCTTCAATAAATTCGTCTTTCAGGCCAATAGCGTCAAAAATTTGAGCACCACAGTAGGACTGATATGTAGAGATACCCATTTTGGACATAACTTTAAGAATACCCTTATCAATAGCCTTTATGTACCGAAGGTGCGCCTCGGAAACTGTCAAATCACTGGAAAATTGTTCTCGGTTGTCTGTAATTGTATCAAAAGCTAAGTATGGGTTTATAGCCTCTGCACCATAACCAGCCAAAAGACAAAAGTCATGAACTTGGCGTGCCTCAGCTGTTTCTATAACAAGCCCGGACTCTGTTCTCAAGCCCTCTGAAATTAAATGTCTATGAACAGCAGCGGTTGCTAATAAAGAGGGTATAGCTACTTCACTTTCAGTTACGTTCCTATCAGATAAAATCAGTATATTATAATCTTCCAATACCGAAGATTGAGCTTCTCGACATAACCGATCTAGTGCTGATTTCATTCCCTTGACGCCCTTNGAAACAGGATAACAAATTGAGAGTGTCTTTGAGCGAAATGAACTTTTTTGATTNTCTATATGGCGAATTTTTTCCAAGTCTACGTTTGATAAAATTGGTTGTCTAACTTCCAATCTCATGTGACTTCCGCCGTTTTCTAGGTCTAATAAATTTGGGCGAGGACCTATCAATGATACGAGAGACATTACAAGTTCTTCCCGTATAGGATCAATTGGTGGATTAGTAACTTGCGCAAAGGCTTGTTTAAAATAGTCAAATAACATTTTTGGACGATCTGATAGAACTGCTTGAGGGATATCACGTCCCATTGATCCAATGGGATCTTGACCACTTGTCGCCATTGGAATGAGATAAAATTTCACATCTTCCTGCGTGTAACCAAACGCTTGTTGCCTATCTAATAGGGATTTTTGATCTAATGGCATCGGTTCAATCTGCGCTGGAAGATCCTCCAGAAGAATTTGTGTTTGGTTTAACCAATCTTGGTATGGATGCGCTTTGGTAAGATTATTTTTGATTTCCTCATCTTCGATTATTCGCCCTTCTTCCAAATCAATCAAAAACATTTTACCCGGCTGTAGCCGCCATTTTTGGATAATTTTTTCCTCAGGAACCTCGATCATTCCGACTTCGGAGCCAAGTATACAGAGGTCGTCATCCGTTACTATGTAACGCGCTGGTCGTAGACCATTTCTGTCAAGTGTTGCACCAATTTGACGTCCATTAGTGAACGCTATGGCCGCGGGGCCATCCCATGGTTCCATCAATGCTGCATTATACTCATAAAAAGCTCGGCGTTCTTGGTCCATCAGAGGATTGTCATTCCATGCTTCTGGGATCATTAGCATTACCGCATGGGCTAGGGGATAACCCGATGCAACCAATAATTCTAGAGCATTATCAAATGTAGCCGAATCTGAGTTTCCATCACCAATGAGCGGAAAAAGCTTCTCAAGATCTTGACCTAATTTTTTTGAACTCATGTTATGTCGACGTGCCGCCATCCAATTGATATTACCACGCAGAGTATTTATTTCACCATTATGGCACAAATAGCGAAACGGCTGCGCTAACTCCCAAGAGGGAAAGGTATTTGTAGAAAATCTTTGGTGTACCAACGCGATCGCTGACTCAAGTCGGCTATCTTGTAGTTCAATGTAATATTTGCTTACCCTATTTGGTAGCATCATGCCCTTATAACAGATTGTATATGAGGACATCGAAGTCACATAAAATGCTTCATCTTGGGCTAGTTGCTTTTTCTTGGCAAATTGATGAGATTGCTTACGAATTACAAATAATTTTACTTCTAAATCATCCTGCGCCATTTCACTGTTTGCTTTTCCAATAAAGACTTGTCGCACGAATGGCTCGATTTCCCGAACACTATCACTAAGCCAAGCATTATCTGTGGGTAAATCTCTCCAACCTAGAACAACAAGGCCCTCTTTTGCTATCAAGTCTTCTAGGGCCAATTCACACTTTTTTCTGTTTTGTTTATCTCGGGGTAAAAATACCATTCCAACACCATATTCTCCTGGATTTGGAAGAGATATTTTGAGGTTCTTGCAGTCTTCTCGGAATAACTTATCAGGAATTTGTATTAGAATGCCCGCACCGTCCCCTGCTAGCGGGTCTGCACCCGCTCCGCCTCTATGGGTAAGGCAACTAAGAACAGATAACCCTTGTTTGACTACCTCATGACTTTTGCAATTTTTGATGTTTGCCACGAACCCAAAACCGCAGGAATCGTGTTCTTTGGCTGGGTTATATAAGCCTTGGCGCTCGGGGAAGCCAAATTTCCTCATGTTACCTCAATATTGTTTAGATTTCAGAGTCAGGTTTTTTAGCAGTATGAGACCTCGCTTGCAAACCTATAACGAATCACTATCACTATTAAATTTCATAACCACATATAAAGTGACCTGCAAATGCTAATACGCAACCTTTATAAAAAAAGTTTAAATTTAATAGATTTTTTAGATTTGTACCGATCATAATAAAACGTAAATCGGCACACATTAAATCCGGATACTATCAGAAAATTATCGTATTGTTTTTCGTGAAAACCCCGATGAATAGGCTAAAATCCTATTTTCTATATTTTCATTTTTAGTATTATAATCTTATCGTTTGGATCGTATTTTAGAGCAACAATAAGTTAATGTTAGAATATATTCGTTAATTTTTATTGTCCCAATATTGGTTTTTGTGGTCAAAATATTCATTTAAACTTTACTTCTTTAATTTTTGTGCGAAAAATACAACTAATTTTTTGTNTTGAAAGAAATTGCAGATGTCAATAAANGTAAAAATTTGGGGTTGTAGGGGTAGTATTGCGTGTCCTGGCCCTAAACATTTAAAATATGGTGGGAATACGACCAGCCTTGAAATTATGATTAATGGAGAGACATTTATTTTAGATTGNGGGACAGGTATAAGGGGATTAGGGCAAAAGATATTAAAAGANAATGTCCAAAAAAAATTTACACTGCTTTTGACTCACACTCATTGGGACCATATCAATGGTTTTCCTTTTTTTACTCCAGCCTACAGCAAAGATTATCAGTTTGATATAATGGCTGGACATTTGAGTGATCATGGAGGAATAAAAAAGATTTTTGAGTTGCAAATGACTGATCCTACCTTTCCTGTGCCACTTGATGCTATGCAGGCGAAAATAACTTTCAGAGATTTTTATGCTGGAGATCAACTCAGTATTTCAAGAAAATTATCAACTAAAATTACCACAACAGCGTTAAATCATCCAAATGGAGCTACAGGATATCGTTTTGATAGTAACGGGAGTTCTGTATGTCTCATTACCGATACTGAGCATATTCCGGGTGTACCTGATAAAAATNTACTATCGTTGATTGAGGGCGCTGACCTTGTTTTTTANGACTCTACATACACCGAAGATGAATTTCCCTCGAAAGTNGGGTGGGGACACTCGACTTGGGAGGAAGGTGTTAAATTATGTAAGATGGCTGGCGTTAAGAAGTTGGGAATTTTTCATCANGACCCAGACCATGATGATGATTTTTTGGATAAAATGGCTATTGAAGCGACTGAAATGTGGTCGGAATGCTTGGTTGTAAGAGAAGGTATGGAACTTCAAGTGTAGATAAAAAAACTCTACGATTCGATAAATTATATTCGGTTATATCGGTTACAGTATAGCATCTTATTCTAGAGACTGCGAAACACCCTTATTAGCCATTCCACGGCGAAACTTAGGGATAGCGGGAGCAAAATATATGGGATTTCTGCTTATTCTGAGCATTACTCTCCGGTTCTCTATCATATTTTCTTTAATCGGAGTTCCTTCCTCATCGCGGTTAGGAACTTTTGGATGAGTGTCGGACATTCCTATTGCCTTTAACCGATTTTTTTTTATGCCATTCGTTATCATAAATCTAACAACGGTCGAAGCCCTGGCCGCTGAAAGTTCCCAATTTGAGGGAAAAAAAGGAGAATTTATTGGGTCATCATCTGTATGACCTTCTACCGAAATATTGAAACTTTGATATATCGGTGATGCTAATTCTTCGTAAATGCTTGTAAGAACGGGTATAGCTTGGTCTGCTAGTTCTGCACCTCCTGGTTTAAAGAACGCGCCGCCTCCCAATTCTAATGTGATACTTCCGTCTGCATCAGTGCCCACTTTCGCTACCTCTTCAGCACCTTCCTGCATAACTATCTCTGCCAGTTCTTTTTCTAGTTCTTTTCTCTCACTTCGACGCTCTTGACTAGCCATGTTTTTATTGAGTCCTTCTGCGACTGAATCATACTTCTCCTCATCAACTTTTGAGAAAGANAAAAATAAGACAAAAAAGGCCATAAGTANGGTTATAGCATCGGCATAAGTTGCCATCCATTCTTCTTTATCTTGTTCTTCTGGTGGTTGCGCTGGTATNGACATTTAANAAAATCTACTCACAAACTTTGNTACTATTTGTCTTTNTCTATGTTAAAGTGTATCGCCGGATCCANGAAACTATTCATCTTGTCNTGTATNAATCTGGGTGGTTTTTTTTCTGCAAGAAGACACAAACCTTCTGTGACTAAGTAGTTTCTAAACCTTACAATTTCTTCTCTTTGGGTCATCTTTGCAGAGATTGGGCTAAAAAGTAGTTGGGCAAACAATACTCCGTATAAGGTTGTTATCAGAGCGATCGAAAGTGAAGGTCCAAGGCTCTCCGGATCGCTTAAATTACCGAGCATAATGACCAGTCCAACAAGTGTTCCCACCATACCAAAAGCCGGGCAGAGCCCACCGATTTTGCCCAAGATTTTTGCGGGAACCATATTTCTACCAAAACCACTTTCAATTGTTGTATTTAAAATAGCCCTTACTTCTTCTCCCGAATAGCCGCTGACTACCATATCGATTCCAAAAGCTAAAAACGGGTCTGTTTTTTTGAGTTTTACAGCTTCAGCTTCAATTGCAGGCAGGCCTGATTTTTGGACGGCATAACCCCATTTAATTACTCTGCCCACTTCAGACTTGAGTAAGTTCCGACTGACCGTTGGTGCNGATATTACTTTAATGATTCCCTTGAGGGCTAAAATAACGTATCGAGCTTCATAAGATATGAACGCGGCTGCTGAGGCTCCGCCTACAACCATGATCATACTTGATAAGCTAATGAAAACAGCAAAATCACTGGTTTCAGCTAAAATAGCCCCAATAAAAAGGCCAATTCCGGATATAAAACCTAGAATGGTTCCTATTGACATTTGAACCCCCAAATAACTTTAAAGAGATATAACCTTACTTATCAACCCAAATAGTTTACAAATTGTTGCTTTTTCNAAAAAAGAAATTTTTTTTATCCGACGAAACATTAAATTTAAAATAATCTGATTGATGTCGTGTACAGGGTTTTATTAGGTTCAGCAATGATTGAATATGCCCGATTTTGATTGGCATAAAGTTTTCTTCTGTTTAAGTGTCAAGAGATCCAAAAATCTAATTTGGAACTTTTATTAAATTAAAAATATATTTTTTTGACGTTTGAGCATTGTTGCTGCAATTTTTATATATCGAAAAGCTCAATGTTTATAAGTGATCCCGCATTGTAAACATGAACAAAATATTTTATACATAAAGCGTCAAAACCTCTTGCGTTTGATTAAATCATGGTTTAGACCGATAGATACTGCAAAATTTCCCATAGTGGTACGGACTTTTGATGCAGCTAGATCATTTCGGAAAGGGTCATTTACATTATGAAAAATCAATTTTTTATAGGTCTTTTTGTTGTAATTAGTTGTTTCTTGTTTTCCTCAAAAATAGAGGTTTCAGCGAAACCATTTATGGTTGGCCCGGACAAGTGCCAAAAATGCCACAAAGCGGAGCATAAAGTATGGAAGGGTACTAAGCACTTTAAGTCTTTTAAGAAAGTTCACAAAAATAAAAAAGCCAAGAAAATTGTTAAGGCTATAGGCGAAAAGAGGATGAAAAAAGCGGCGGTTTGCGCTAATTGCCATTATACCTCGGTTAAGAAAAAAGCCACAGACAAAAAGGCAAAATTAGTGGCTGGACCTTCGTGCGAAAGTTGTCATGGCGCGGCTTCCGAATGGATAGGTATACACAACAATACCAAAGTCGATAAGACAAAAAGGTTTGCTGATGCTAAGGCAGCCGGAATGATTTGGCCGACCGAAACATTTGATGTTGCTTCTAATTGCATGTCTTGTCATGGCCTTGCTAACGAAAATTTATCTGGAAAGCATGCAACAGCCATGTTGGATAACGGCCATCCATTTAATCCTGATTTTGAGTACGTAGAATATAGCCAAGGTTCANTTCGTCATCGTTTTTATGCTCCTAAAATGACAGTTAATCAGGAAATGACACAGAAACAAAAGGCTGAGATCTACATAATTGGACAAGCTGCAGCTATGCTTAGTGCAACGCAAGCAATTACTAAGACCACACATCCGGCTTATGTCAAAGGGCAAAAGAAGCGGATTTCAAATGCAACTGTAGCTCTAAACAAAATAAAAGCGATGGTTCCAGAAGCTGGGGCATTTTTATCTTCTCCTTCAAAAGAATCTGGACGAGCTTTAGCCAAAGCTGTTAAAGGCAAAGATCTTACAGGTGCTATTGGGGCTAGTCTTCCTAAATCTTATAAGTAAGTTAAAAACCTAGTTAATATTGGCTTAATACTCAAAGGTATAGGTAGTAAATGAGTGAAGAAGTAAACAATTTATCAGCATCGACTACATTAGAGCGACCCAAGCGATGGGACTCCGCATTTGATCCTGACCTCGTTGAAAAAGACTTTGAGATGATTATGGGTCGGAAGGAAATTACCGAGATTGATGGTTCTTTTCCTCCGAGTTTGCCCCTGGATGGTATCGTTCGTAATGATATGCGCTTAACGCGTCTTGAACGCGGTGATATTATGGTTCGTGAAGGAGACTATGGTAACTCTGCTTTCATTTTAATAGAAGGTAAGGTTCATATTGCAACAAACCCCCAAATATCTGTTGAGCAATTGGGAGGATCCTCTGCTAAAGTCCAAAGTATTTTTTCAAGGATACAGGGATTATTGAAAAAAAATTGGGTTCCAGAGGTTAGAATGATAGCGAACAATAAACAATTATCTCAAACCAGCTCAGAGCGGCCAGTCGGAACATCAATCCCAAACATTGACAGTGTTATGGAAACTCATGAGATGATAACCTTGGGTGAGGGAGAAGTTTTTGGAGAATTAGCTGCACTGGGCAGAACGCCCCGAACAGCAACAATTTTTGCTTCAACGGATGTGGTTGCGATCGAAATTCGCTGGCAGGGTCTAAGAGATATTATGAAATATGATACGGGTTGGCGAAAAAGAATAGATAAAAATTATCGTGAAACAGCCTTGGCTAACCATCTAAGTACGACAGAAATTCTCAAAGATTTGAGTAAAGAGGCGGCTGAACACGTATCTCAAAGCGCATTGTTTGAGACTTATGGCGCTTTTGATTGGCACCATGATTTTAAAAATAAAAAAAGTGCGGGGGCAGAAGTTACAATTGCAAAAGAAGGGGATTACCCTGATGGCTTATTACTAATCAGGGCAGGTTTTGCGCGTTTGGCAAAAGGTGCAGATTATGAACGGCGCACAATAAGCTATTTAGGAGCTGGAGACACTTTCGGGCTTAATGAGTTATATTCGGCGTGGAAAAATCCCGGTCAAAAAGATTTTCAACTTACCAACAGCCTCACTGCATTGGGTTATGTTGATATTATTCGAATACCAGTCGAAGTTTTAGAGGAGCATGTGTTCCCTGATATGCCTGAGCCAGAAGACTTGTCAAGTAAGCTAGATGACAGGACGGCTGCTGACGACCATTTGATGGAATGGGCGGTGGATAATCGTTTTATAAACGGCAGTCAAACAATGGTGATTGATCTGGATCGTTGCAATCGATGTGATGATTGTGTGCGCGCGTGTGGAAATACTCATGGTGGAAATCCAAGATTTCGAAGAGAGGGTGATCCGTTTGAAAAGTGGATGGTGGCAAATGCTTGCATGCACTGTAAGGATCCCGTTTGCATGATAGGTTGCCCTACAGGGGCCATTAATCGTGATCAATATTCGGGATCTGTGATAATTAATGACACAACTTGCATTGGTTGTGCGACATGCGCTAATTCATGTCCATTTGAAAATATAAATATGGTGTCTATTCGTAACCTTGAAGGGTCCATAATCACTGATGGTTCTGGAAATGGAACGCCAATTATGAAAGCAACAAAATGCGACCTTTGTGCTGGTCGACCAGGTGGGCCAGCTTGTGTTCAGGCTTGTCCTAAGGATGCTCTTCAGAGAGTAGACTTTCGAGATTTTCATGCACAGGCAAGATTATGAACGAACAGGCACGCAAAAAACGAATAATATTCATTGCCCTGTTTTTTGTAATAGCTTTAGTAGGGGCCTGGTGGTGGATCCAGCAACAGTCTCTTGAGCTTGTTGATACGGTTTGGACTTCTGGCTGGGTATTGTTGGCGTCTATTTTTTTACCATCAATTTTTAATTTACGAAAAAGATTGGCTGCGTTTAATGTTGGCAAGGCCTCTACTTGGTACGCAATTCATGTAGTCTCAGGTTTTGCCGCTATATTTTTCTACATACTTCATGCCGGGTTTAAAATTCCAACGGGTGCATATGAAATTTTATTGTTTACACTTTTTGCTCTTGTAAGTGTTACAGGGATTGTAGGCTATGTGGTTCAGGCAATTCTTCCACGGAGAATGACTGAAACTGGAGAAGAGATCGTTTATGAGAAAATTCCCGAAGAAATCTACGAAATTAGGAATAGTGCAAAGTCTGCAATGCTCGCTTATACTGAATCTTCTGGAAGTGATTTATTAAGTAAACATTATGATTCTGCTTTGCGTTGGTTTTTTGAACAGCCTCGTTTTTATTTCAATCACGTGCTTGGGGGAGCGAAAGCGCCGGCGTGGGTTAGGTCTCAATTTGAAGCAATACGAAGATTTGCTGCACCAGATTCTATGGAATATGTGGATGAAATAGAAAAACTTGCTTTGCACAAATTAAATGTTGATACGCATTTTGCATGTCAAGATGTGATGAAGAGGTGGCTGTTAATTCATTTGCCTCTAGCGGTGGCTTTTCTGGTTACTGTGGTTTGGCATATAATTTTAGTACATGTGTACGCGTCATGAGTGCTCCAGAAAATAGTTATAATCGGCCATCGTATCCGCATATTTGCGGAAGAGCGAAATTGTGGGGTAAGCCGTGTCCTTTGGGTCCGAACGTTGATGGTTCCTGTGGTGGAGTGCAGGAATGTAAACCGACTCGCTCGGGAGATAGGTGGAAATGTTGTAGGCCTCGTTCTCAGGGGGGAGCCTGCGTTAATGGTCCCTTGCCTGATGGCACATGTGCAAATACTCAGCCACCATGTCGTCCAAGTGCTAGTGTTAGAATTACACGGTTTCGTCTTGTTGCCGCTGCTGCTTTTTTAACGGTGGCCCTGTTATTTGCGTTTGGTTCAGGTGGAAATATAGTTAGCTCTGATGGTTTTTCTTTCAAAGATGCTGGTCCTCTTAGGGCTGGTCATGCTGAATCAATGTCTGGTAAAGGTTGTGTTGATTGTCATGAGCCCCATGAAAAAAATGCATCTATGTTCTTGGCTGCAATAACCAAAAATAGTGCTCCTGATTCCGCAGAAAATAATAAATGTTTGGATTGTCATGTTATAGGTACTTCTGCTGGTGATCCACATAAAGTGGAGACCTGCGTCTCCTGTCATAAAGAACATGCTGGGCTTAATTCACCGGTAACTTCTATGACTGATGCCCAATGCCATAGCTGTCATAAAGTTAAGTTTGCTAGTTTTTCAGAGGGTCATCCTGCTTTTAAAAAGGGGTATCCTTATGATCTACGGACGTCACTCAATTTCGATCATAATAGACACCTGTCAATTCATTTTGCAGATGCTCGGTATAAAGACAAAGCGCCAAGTGAAGGACAAACTTGCATATCGTGTCATGATACGACGAAAGCTGAGAGAAATGTGCCGATAAAATCCTTTGAAGCTTCATGTGCTGCTTGCCATAGTGACAAAATTAAGTCGACGGCTCTTACCGTATTCGAGTTACCAGAATTTGAGAAAAATCCATTTGATTTAAAGGATTTTGAAGAGGTTTGTAGATCCGGAAACTTGGAATCTGAGGATGAATTTGAATCTGTGTCAACAGAACAGCCTAACCCAATTACGGCAATGTTGTTCGATTTTGACCCTGAAGAAATAGGAAAATATTCTGGCCCAATAGCTGAGTTTCTCAAGCAATCCATTGATAATGGGCCTAGTTTTTTGGAAGATAAAATTAAGGATTTAGATGGAAATTCTGTTGATATGCTTAATGGTTTATCAGCTGAGATGTTGATGCAAGCTGCTTGTGCTTGGGTATCCAATCAAGAATATGAAGGCCCAGAAATTTCCGAGAATGGTGGCTGGTTTGCCGATGAACTTTCAATAAAATATCGGGCTCGAAAACACGGTGATCCTGTTATGAAAGCGTGGTTGGATTTTGCTGCAGATCAGGAAAATGAGGAGGTTAATGAATCATTGCTTGTTTCTGATGGGCCGGGTGGATGTATATCCTGCCACGGTGTGAGTGAAACTGATGCAGTCCGCATTGGCTGGAAGTCTGTAACGCGTCCAGCGGCTCCGAATTTCAAATATCCGCATAAACCTCATTTGAATGTGTTAGGGCCAGGCACGCAATGTCAAACCTGTCATGTTATTGACAAAAGTGTAGATACAAGAAAGAATTTTGAGCAATTAGATCCCGAGATTTTCAAAGCGGGCTTTAAGCAGATAACGATAGAGACATGTTCGCAGTGTCATAACAAAGAGAGGGTTGACGTGGGTTGCAGAGGATGTCATTCGTTCCATGGAGGGGAAAATAGTTTTGCCAAAAGGCAATTTAAGCATGAAACTACAGTTAAGAAGGATTACTGACGTGACATATAGCTTTTTATCTTTAAGAAACATCTTTGCAACCGTGTTTATGGTTTTAACTTTATTTTCAACTGATAGTGCTCTGGCAGAAGAAAAAGCTGCTATGGCCAAAACTGAGAATGTTAAAGCCCAGTTCCCCAGTGCTGTAGAGTGTGCAGGATGCCATCAGCAGATTTATAATGAATGGGCATCATCTAATCACGCGTATGCTTCTATCTCNCCGATGTTCCATAAATTTGAACAGAAAATCAGTGATCTAACACAGGGAACTATTGGAACTTTTTGTGTCCGTTGTCATCAGCAAGTGGGAACACAGCTTGGGGAAAAACGGGAGATGCCTCTATGGGAGCGAAGTGCAGTTTCGCGCGAAGGAATTACCTGTGTAACCTGTCATAGAATTTCGAAAGAGTTTGGTAAGGTAAATGGAGAGCGCTCAATTGACTCGGGAGATATCCATGCACCAGTGGGTGGAACTATGCGTGATAGTGTATTCGATAAAGTTCTTGAGCGAAGTGACGAGTTAAAAATTGCGACTGGTCCCGGTGAGCGGGGAACAAAAATACATGCCGGCGTTTACAAGTTTGAACAATTAGGCGAATCAGAATTTTGTGTTTCTTGCCATCAGGTGGCAGTAAATCTAGGCATTAAACTAGAGGTAGTTTGGGATCAGTATCGAGACTCNCCTGCATTNAAAAACGGAGTAACTTGTCAAGANTGTCATATGGGCAAGGTTCCTGGTGTTGCGGCNGGTTACGAAAAGGGTCCATCAGCAATAGTCGCGGGAGAACCAATAAATCCGAATAGAAGGCACTCAAANCATGCATTTTATGGNCCAGGATATCCTATAGCTCATCCCGGAATCTTCCCCCATAATCCTGATAATGCTCAGTGGTCAATACAAGATTGGTTGAAGTTCGATCATCGAGCGGGTTGGGGTACAGAAAAATTTGAGGAGTTAGTTGCAGATAGAGCAGAGGCTGTTGATGGTGTTCAGGGAGCATTGGAGGCCTTAGGTGGTAACTTTGATGCAATAGCTGCACTGAAAAAATTAGAAACAGCGGCAGCGCGTGGAATACCTGCNTTTAAAGCGGAAAAAACTGTAAAAACGAATAAAGAGGCCTTAGAAGCAATTGAAGAGGTTGTGGATGGTTCTGATATCGCCTCGGTCAAAGGNGAATTAAAAGAAGCTATTGAGGCCTTGACTGAGGTAGTTGAAGATTTGAAGATTGCGACGGTGCCTGCGGCTAAAAACCGTTTGGTTGCCGCTGCAGCAACTATGCTTTCGCAAGCTTCCGGGCGAATTGAGAAATTTGAGGACGCGATGTCGCTTACGAGTGAGACATTTGATAGCGCTGTGAAGAATCCGACTTCCGAAACNATAACAGCCTTTTCAAAGAATCTAACTCAGTTGAGGCAATCAATGCCTGCTGCTGATAATGCTTTCCAAGCATCATTGACGGAGTTGAAGGTTGCTTTGGGTGTTAATTTTCCAGCTGTTTGGTCTGATCCGGGTGATAGAGAGTCTGCNCGAGAGGCTGTGACTGCAAATGAAGGCCGACTTGAGGAAAAGAAGGAATGGCGTCAAAAGGTAATGGAAAATGGCAGCCGCATAGATGGGCCATTTTTTCAAACAGCTCGAAAAGTTGGTGAGACGCTAAAATTTAATTATAGAATCACTAATCTTGATGATGGCCACAATTTGCCTTCAGGTTCTTTGGGTGCNCAGCCTGAGATATGGTTAAACACAGCNTTAACAGATCCAGATGGNAAAATNATTTGGGAATCTGGTTATGTCGATTCTATTGGNGACTTTGCNGACAACCANTCCCTTGAAGTTGCAAGTGGTAAAGTAAAGTTTGATAAACAATTATTTAATTTACAAAGTAAATTTTTGACCACTAACATNAAGGGTACAGATCGAGAGATGTACTTGCCAGTTAACATTGACGTGGACCAACTTCCAATGTTGCGTTCGTCGGGTTTTCCGACGACAGTTCTTAATCACGCGCCTTTTGTACGTATGGAGGGCAGATCTATCCCGCCTTTAGGACATAAGGATGCTGAGTATTATGTTCCAGGCAATTTGTTGAAGAAACCTGGAAAGTATAAACTATCAGTGCGCATGAGGAGCAGAGCTGAACCAATTTATTTCATGAGGTTTGTAGAGGCTACCACGGAAATGGAGCGTTCTATGAATGAATGGATGATCGATATTCATCCGTATACAGTTGAATTTGAGGTAGGAAAATAAGGTGGGGACCTATGTTAAGACTAACTAAATTATCATTACTGTTTCTAGTATCTGGCCTTCTCTTTATAACGCCAGTTAGTGCCGCAGAGGATTTAGGCCCAAGAAAAATGTCGCCTGGTTTAAAGGAGGTTGAGACAAAGGATAGTTATTTTGGTCCAGACCCTCAGTATGACGATAAGCCTTACTCGCCNGAAGCACAGTATAAAATATATGGCGGAAAGCGCGCATTAAGGACTCCTCGNCCAATATTTGAGCTCTTTAGGCCATTATACTCGGAAGGCGATTACACAAATACTAGTGATGCAGTTGGTGGAACTAATTTATTTGAACCTCAATTCACAATGTTTGGAGACTTTCGCACCGCGGTAGCGCACAATAGCAACGGCGAAAATAAGGATGTAACTCAAATCGCTGCTCGGCTTAATCTAAATTTAGATTTAAAACTTACTGGCACCGAGCGAATACATGCTACGATACAGCCTATTGATAGTAATGGTCAATTTACGCGAAAGGAATTTGGTGGGGCGGATGAAGATGGAACTACGNCTTTCCTTGATCTAAATTTAGAAACATTATTTTTTGAGGGTGATGTTGGCTCAATTGTCGGTGGACTAGCCGGTGAATGGTCAACCTTTGATTTACCGTTTACATTTGGATTGACACCCCTGTTGTTTCAGAATGGAATTTACGCTGAAGACGCTATAGTTGGTGGCGCTGCTAGTTGGGCTGCAAAAAGTAGCCCTAGCCTGGGGATTACAAATATGGATATCACCGGCTTTTTTGGTATCGACAAGGTGACCTCTCCAGCAGCTAAAAATGCTGATGGCGTGTTAGATGATGATGATTTAGCTGTATTTGGTTTGGCAACGTTTATTGAAGCAAATACTGGTTACTGGGAGGCAAACTGGGGTTTTGTTGAAGGTGATAGTACTTTTGAAGATATTGATTACCACACAGCAATGTTGGCTTATTCCAGAAGATATGGAGGATGGTTATCGAATAGTGTCCGTGCGTTGTACACCTTTGGACAAGATCGGGATGGTTCAGCTCAGCAAACTGCTGATGGTTTTATGCTTTTTGCTGAAAATTCATTAATTACACATCTGCCTTCTACTCTCGTACCATACTTCAATTTCTTTTATGGGCAGGATCGTCCTCAACCTCTAATGGATGGTACTGGGTTACTAAAAAATACGGGAATAAGCTATGAAACTGACGGTCTCACTGGATTTCCTAAATTAGATGACAGTGGCCATGACAGCTTTGGCGGGGCTATTGGCATTCAATATTTATTTAGTTTGAATCGACAAGTTGTATTTGAGATAGCCTCAACCCAAATGCTTAATGGAGACGATGTTCCTGGTCGCGCTACTGTTGGAGATCAATATGCGCTTGGTGCAAGATTCCAGCAACCAATTTCCGCAACATGGATAGTGCGCGCGGATGCTATGGTTGGTCGACTTCAAAATACTGATGACGTTGCTGGGATGCGTTTTGAACTTAGGAAGAAATTTTAGGGAAAAAGGTAGGTAAACATGGCGGATGCTATTCAACTGGTTACACTAGCTACATTTGCGGCGGCTCTTTTTTATCTTGTCACCCTACTAATTGGACAATGGCGTACTAAAAGTGTGATAGCTGAGAGCCATTCTATGAGTAGAGGTATCGTTCAAGCTCAAATTAATGAAATACTTGAACGCACGCGGGTAAAAAAGTCTAAATCCGAGGATGCTTGGTCTGGTTTACGAAAATTTAGAGTTGCCCGCAAACAAATGGAAGCAACAGATGTTTGTTCGTTTTATCTTGAACCGCATGATGGAAAGGAATTACCAAGTTTCCAACCAGGTCAGTTTTTGAATTTCAAGATACAGCCAGAGAATAGAGCGAAGCCAGCCTTTCCGTGTTATAGTCTCTCTGACTCTCCAAAGTCTGAGTATTATAGGGTAACTGTGAAGCATCAGAAAACACCTCCAAAGGTTCCAGATGCGCCGCCAGGAGTTTCCTCTTCATACTTTCACGAAGAACTCGAGGAAGGCAGCATTATTGATGTAAAGTCGCCTAAAGGTGGGTTTTATTTAGACACTACGAGACAAACACCCGTTGTTCTCATTGGAGGTGGTATTGGAATTACTCCGGGTCTCAGCATGCTTAACCATATCGTAGAAACTGGCTCTAGAAGAGAAACATGGTTTTTTCTTGGAATAAAAGATGGTGATGAACATATGTTCAAGGAGCATCTTGAAGAAGTGGCTGCAAAATATGAGAATGTAAGACTTGTTGTTTGTTATTCAAGGCCGCGTGAGGGTGTGGATGTTGAAGGTCGCGACTATCACGTGAAAGGTAGGGTTGGTGCTGATCTGTTTAAAGAGATGTTACCATCCAACAATTACGACTACTATTTTTGTGGCCCACCACCTATGATGGATTCGCTTTTCGAAGGATTAACAGCTTGGGAAGTACCTGAAGACCGTATCCACTATGAGGCATTTGGACCAGCTACAGTTGGAAAGAAAAAAGAAGCGGATGCTGCAGCGGCAGTCGATAAGCCAGCTGTGGATGCTGCAACGTTTGATGTTACATTTAAAAAATCTAACAAGACAGTGCCTTGGGATCCCAATGCTCATTCGCTCTTGAGGTTTGCCATGGATAATGATGTAGCTATCGATTATTCTTGTGAGGCGGGTAATTGCGGGACATGTCTAACAGCTCTAGTCTCGGGTGACGTTGATTATATTTCTGATCCAGCTGAAGAGCCTGAGAAAGGTACTTGTTATGCTTGTGTCTCTATACCAAAAGGTGCGGTTAGCATAGATGCTTAGGTAGTTATCTATAAGATAATACCTTTAATACTTTCGTAATGTAGCTTTTTTTATTTCTAAAGGCTCCAACAATACAAAGAAGGTATAATATATGTTTATCGTTTATTGGTAGCAGGGAGGGCTAGTTTTGTCATTTTCGGGGATTGAAATAGCAGGACACGTCTCTTTCGCTCTGGCGGCTTTATCATTTTTTGTTCGAGATATGATTTTATTGAGATCTTTGGCGATTGCCAGTGGTGTGGTTGGTGTATTTTTCAATTACCTAGTTTCGTTTGGCCCGATGTGGATTCCCATTATGTGGCTCAGCATATTTATTTGTATAAATGGTTATAGAATTATCGGTATTTTTCTCGAGAGAAGATCAATTTCATTTACAGATGAAGAACTTGAATTATACGAGACGATCTTTCAAAATTTTACTTCCTTAGAGTTTATGAAATTGATGAGAATTGCTGAATGGCGTTCTGTAGATATAGGATACAAGTTCGCAGAGCAAGGTGACGATTTAACTGGGCTTAGTCTTTTATTTAATGGTGAAGTATCTATTGAGAGAGATGGTAAGCATCTTGGTATAGGGCGTGATGGATCGATGATCGGTGAAATGTCATTTATCAAGGGCGGTTCTGCAAATGCTACAGTTTTGGCCAAATGTAAATGCAGATGTGTATATTGGCCAAAGGAAAAATTAAAGGCTCTTCTCAATCGAAATCCAAGTATGGATGTCGCGATGAAGCATGTTTTTAGTCTCGATTTAACTCGCAAATTGGTTGGTGATTTATAGAGTTTGGGTTATTCTCAGTTGTTTAATTCCAAAAATTAAACTCAGAAAAAGAGTAACTAAAGTTAAATTGTCTTGATGTATGGGCATACTGAGTGCAACAATAAATAATATTAAGATTATACGCAGAGTTTTGGAATTATACCATGTCTGATGAGATTAAAAGAGTTACTCTTAAAGAAAAACTACACCTCCCAACCGTAGGTAAAGCAAGGTGGATTGGATTTGCGATTTTACTAGCTTTTATGGCAGTACGTGCGATTGATCCTGCTCCACTAAATGTTCTAAGACTTAAAACTTTTGACCTTTATCAGCAAATAAAGCCTCGCGATATTTTGCCAAACAGTCCTGTGGTTATTATTGATCTTGATGACGCTAGCCAAGAAGCTATCGGGCAATGGCCTTGGCCAAGAAATATTGTATCACGAATGGTGGAAAACCTTTTTGCTATGGGCGTTGGTGTGGTTGGTTTTGATATAATCTTTGCTGAACCTGACCGAATGAATGGTAAGAATGTTGTCTCAAGTCTGGTTGGATTGGATCCGGAAACAAAGAAAAAAATAGAACAACTGCCCAGTAATGATGCGATCTTAGGCGATTTAATAAAGAGGGCCCGTAGAGTGGTGGTTGGTCAGGCTGGTTTAAGTTCTGAAAAGGAATACACGGGCCGTAAACCGCTTCGGTCTCGTGTTTTTGAAAGACAACTGAGAGGGGCGCCTAAACCACAAGAATGGGCCCCAGCCTTTCCTGGGCTTTTAAGAAACGTGGATGATATAGAACGCTTTGCGGGCGGTCATGGAATACTTAGTTTGGTGGCCGAACCAGACGGAATAGTTAGAAGAATTCCCGCGTTTTTTAGAAGTGGTAAACGCCTATATCCATCATTATCCGTAGAAATGATGAGAATAGCTGCTGGCCGATCAGGCATTATTGCCAAAGGTGGTCAGGCGGGAATTATAGATATTTCTATTAGTAAACAAATTAAAGTACCAACAGATAGAATAGGTCGAATGTGGCCTTACTTTTCTAAGTCTGATAGGAAAAAATATGTTTCGGCAAAAGATGTAATCACTGGAACAGTAGATCCAAAATTAATCAGAGGAAAATTAGCACTAATTGGTACTTCGGCTGTCGGTCTTTTAGATATAAAGACAGTTCCTACTGAACAATTTATACCTGGAGTGGAGGTTCACGCTCAACTAATTGAGTCTGTGCTGACAAAATCATTTCTAAGCAGACCAGCCTATGTTGATGTTCTTGAAATGGGTATAGCTTTAATTGGCGGAATATTAATAATTATTTTAACACCTTGGATAGGTGCAAAATGGACGTTATTACTTTTTTTTGCGATTGCTGGAGGCGCCGGAACAACTTCTTGGTATATGTTCGCTGAGCAAAAAATCATTTTAGATGCTGCATTCGCAATTATTACAATTTTACTTTTGTATGTTACTTTAACGTATACAAGTTATGCTTCCGAGGAAGCTGAGCGTCGCCAGACACGGGATGCATTTTCTAAATATTTGTCACCTGCTATGGTTGAGCAAGTAGTTGAGAACCCATCGCTATTGTCTCTAGGGGGCACTAAACGAGATATGACATTGCTTTTTTGTGACGTGCGAGGTTTTACATCAATCTCTGAGCTTTTTGATGCTGAGGGCTTAACTGTATTAATAAATAAATTATTGACACCACTAACAGATATTATTTTAGCGCGCCAAGGTACAATTGATAAATACATGGGTGATTGTATCATGGCATTTTGGAATGCTCCGATGGATGACCCTAATCACGCAAAAGATGGATGCACAGCAGCTTTGGAGATGGTGGCTGCAATGAAACCGCTTAATGATCGGCTAGAAAAAGAAGCAAAAGAAGAAGGGCGTAAGCACTTGGATCTTAAAGTTGGATTAGGTCTAAATTCTGGTGACGCGGTTGTTGGTAATATGGGCACTGCTCAAAGAATGGATTATTCTGTACTTGGAGATACAGTAAATACGGCGGCTCGGCTAGAGGGCCAGTCTAAGACTTATGGGGTAGATATTGTCTTAGGACCAAAGACTTGGGAGCAAGTAGAACAAGATTTTGCGACTTTAAGACTCGATAATATCCAAGTTAAAGGTAAGACAGTTGGTTTGCTAGTGTATGCATTAATGGGTGATGCAGATCTGGCAAAAGATGTTAAATTTATAGAAGTCAAGGAACTGGTCGAAAATATGCTTAATACTTACACGGCTCAAAAATGGTCAGAGGCAAGGACGTACATTGACCAGTTACGAGTGAAAGGTGAATCATTCAGGTTAGATGTACTATGTGATTTATATGAAGGCCGAATATCGGCCTACGAGGTTACACCACCAGGACCTGATTGGGATGGAATCTTTGTTGCAACAACCAAATAAATCAGAAAACCTTTTAGCTGCGAATTTAATTAATTAAACTTGGGTTATTTACTAGTCATTACCCAGACACCTTCCCAATTCTTTGGATTAGATTTTTTTAGGTGATTGACTCTCTCTATGTACATATTAGATAGATTATCATTTGGATTAGCTTTTAAACATTCTTTAAAAGATTTTGTCGCTTTTTCCCAGCTACCAGTTTTGTAATGTTCACGTCCTTCATTAAAGTGATTAACTGTGTCCATTAAGTTAGGAAAAGTATCGCCATTATGATAATCTAATACTTCCCTTACTCCAACTGGTTCGGTTTTTCCCTTTACTACTACATCATCTATATATCTTATTTGGTATGTTCCCTTTAATTTTTTATAGGTGAAATCGCTAATCAATATGCGGGCTGAATATTGCTTACATGCACTTTCAAGTCGTGCCGCCAAATTTACGCCATCTCCTATCATTGTGTAATCCATACGTTTTGATGATCCTATATTGCCTGAGACAACTAAATCTGTGTTTAAACCCAGTCCCATGTCAACGGGCATTTTGCCCTCCTTTTCTCGTTGAACATTCCAAGCCCATAAATTCTTTATCATATTGATACCAGCTCTTACACCACGATCTTCATCATCCTCATGTGCTACAGGAATACCAAAGCCAGCCATAATTGCATCACCAATGAATTTATCAACCATTCCTCCTTGTTCACTTATTGCCTCAACCATAATGTCAAAATATTCATTCAAAAGTGTAACAGTTCCTTGGGCCCCCAGTGTCTCTGTAATTGTTGTAAAGCCTCGAACATCAGAAAATAGAAGTGTCGCTGTTGTCTCTTGTCCCCCCATTATATCTGTTCCATCTCCTAAAAGCTGATCAGCAATACCTGGATCAATATATCGTGACATTGTTGACTTCATTCTTTTTTCGTCCGATATATCTTCAATCATTATTAACGTTCCTAAATGACTATCGCCTTGATCCGTTCGTCCATCTGGGTCTTGATTTTCTAAAGGTAGGAAGCTAATGTTTGCAGAAACCGTCTCAAGATTTCCATCATCTTCGCTCCCAACCTCGAATTCAGCATCCATTAATATATCATCTTCTTTAGTATCTTCACAGTCTTTAACTTTTTCTAGGATCCAAGACCTTCCATTTGTAAAGAACTCTTCTGTTTTTTTACCGATAATATCGGTAGACCGAATTTTTAGAATTTTCAGTCCAGCTTTATTACAAGTTATAATTTTTCCTTCATCATTAATTGTGATCACGGCATTTGACATACTGGTTAACATGCTGTGGTTGTAGGCTCGCTCTTTTGCAACATCCTCAAATAATTTTGCATTTTCTAGTGCTATAGCAACTTGTTGTGTAAAAGCTTTTAATCTCGACTCATCCTCATCGGTGAAACCCCCACCTTTTTTGTTTAGCGCTTGGGTACATCCAATGCACTTTCCATCCTTGTTCAGAATAGGTACGCATAAAATTGATCGTGTGAAATAACCGGTTTGTTTGTCGAAAGATGGATTAAATCTTAGATCAGCATATGCGTATGGGATATTTACCGTTTTCTGAGATTGAAACACTGCACCAGCAATCCCAACTGAATTAGGTAGTCGTATTTCACCAATTCCCTCACCCATTGCGACTCTTGAAAAAAGCTCTTCTGACTTTTCGTCATTGAGGAAAAGGGTTGCTCGATCTGCATTAAGCATGCGTGTGGCTTCAAGCATAACTCTTTGCAGTAAGGAACCTAAATCAATTTCTGCAGTAACATCGGAGACAATGTCTAGAAATTCCATTTCTTTCTCTCGACTTTTATGCATCTCTTCAACACCTTGAGCATTTTGAAGGGAGACAGCGGCTTGTAGGGTTATAGCCTCAACAATTTCCAAATCATCTTTCGTAAAACGCCCTTTTCGTTTATTTAAAATTTGGATAACACCTATGATATCTCCTCGAACAGTTCTTACCGGAGCACATACAATATTCTTTGTAACATACCCCGTTTGTTCATCAATCTTGCTATTAAAGCGATCATCTTTATACGCATCATGTATAATTTCACCATTACCGGTTTGAAATATAGCTCCCGCAATACCAGTGGTATTTAAAATCCGGATCTCTCTCGTTAATTCACCTTGCGCGACCCGCGAATATAATTCGCCAGTTAAAGCATCATTGAGAAACAAACTTCCTCGATCAGCACCTAGTTCCTTGGTTGTCATATCAATAAGAGTCCATAAAATTTCACTAAGATTCTTAAGGCCAGCAATTTTTTGGGTTACTGATAGAAGCATTTCTGTTCGATGCAGCTTATTCTCGGTTCGATCTAACAGGTATTTTAGATCTTTGTTATCTATCGCCTTTTTAGATCCAATCGTTTTGGTTTCTATCGATTGATTTTTTCTATCTATTGTATTATTTGACATTCTCTTTCTCCAATTTAGAGCGTAATGTTTCTATGGTTTTTTGTAAGTGTTTTTTGTCATTTACATTATCTTTTTCTTGTTCTTGAATCTTAGCATCAGCGTCCAAGGTTTGATTTTCCAGTTCATCTCTCAGGCTAGACGATGTAGCTTTAAGTTGTTCTATTTCATCAACCGACCGTTGCACAGCTTGCTGAA
>NHCC01000009.1 GCA_002168115.1 Rhodospirillaceae bacterium TMED23
ATGACAATATATTTTGCAAGTGATTTTAAAATGAGTAATCTTATTACTGTCTTTATTCTCTTACCGTTTATGTCATTGACTGCTATATTAGGTTCTACTTTATTTAAAAATTTCGATAATAAAATATTTAATAAGTTAATTTTATACTTTTTGATTTTATTTGGACTCTATATAATTTTGGTCACTTTGCGATTAACATAGAGATGACTATATTTATCATCCTCGAGAGAGTAGTAAATAAATATGATAAAAAACCTCTCAAATTTAACTGTCTTGATCACGGGCTCTGGAAATGGAATGGGGCAGAGTCACGCGGTTTTGATGGCTGAAAGAGGTGCAAATGTAATAGTGCACGATATTAATTCAGACGGAGTAAGCAAAACGATAAGTTTAATTAAGAAAACTGGACGTGATGCGAGACCATTTGTGATGGATATTAGGGATACGGACTTATTCCAAAAAGAGATAGTCAAATTTGGTCCTATTGATATTTTAGTTAACAATGCTGGAGTGGGTGGAAAGGGC
Organism: Rhodospirillaceae bacterium TMED23; assembly: GCA_002168115.1. Classification (GTDB taxonomy): domain Bacteria; phylum Pseudomonadota; class Alphaproteobacteria; order Rhodospirillales; family UBA2165; genus TMED23. The sequence goes on from NHCC01000009.1 coordinate 526, forward strand.
TATAAAATTGAAGCCATAGACACAGAAATCTTTGATAATATGTTTAATGTCCACGTTCGAGGAACATTTTTTGCGACACAAGCTGTAATCCCTCAAATGAAAGATAGAAAGTCTGGTAAAATAATAAATACCTCATCCATATTTGCGATGGGCGGTCATGACTCAGCAAGTCATTATTCTGCTGCAAAGTCAGCAATATCTGGACTTACAAAATCATGGGCAAGAGAATTTGCAGAATGGAATATAAAAGTAAATGCAGTTGCGCCAGGATTTGTTGAAACCGATATGACAAGAGCATCTTTATCTCGAGATCAAATTACTGATCGCGAAAAATTAATTCCTCTTGGAAGATTTTGCGAACCAATAGATATATCATATGCCGTGGCGTGGCTCGCATCTCCGGAAGCAGACTTAGTGTCTGGGCAGATTATAAGTCCCAATGGAGGAGAGGTTATTACTGGGTACTAGCATTTTGNATTTTNCTAAAAGNCCATATTAGNCCGNACTTACTCAAGTAAGNATTCATATTNACTTATTTATTTGTCCAGCCAAGTGTAATTGGATGGGCTTNTCGTTGTTCTTNNGGCTCACCTTGATGCTTGCCGNGTTCCCATCCAACAGGCCTCAGAGTTTTATTTGCAAAATCGATCGACTCCTGATCAGTTACCGTTGCTATAGTGTCATTCCAACGATTTAGGAATCCCCCTACGGCAATTACNGCTAAAANTTCAATNATTTGTTCACTTGAGTAATGTTTNCGTAACTCTGNAAAATTTTCNGGTTCAACTGCGCTNGGAGCGACACCNGCTGCAAATGCTAGATCAAGAGCNGCTTTTTCAGCTTCAGTAAATAAATCTGATGATTGATAAGTCCACATCGCTTGAATCTTCTCATCAGGCACCCCAATTTTATGCAGATGATACGAGCCATGTGACTGGCAATGAAAGCAACCACTCGCTAAGCTTGCCGCAGTAAAGACNAATTGTTTAAGCTCCCCTGAAACTAGTCTTCCNGGAAATACAAGCTTAAATACATTGTTCATTGACTCTCTTAGTTCTGGCCAATTCTCCATTTCAAACTCTTGTCTGTCTTTATAACCTTCTGTTGTCATTTTTTACTCCGTCGATTGACCCTATAAAAATTTAAGATGTAAGTTTACTTATTTATTCTTCTGGATTAATAAACATATTTGAAAAGCGCCACATTGTTTTAAAACATAATTTGAATTACTCATGCTTTTCAATCCTCNNTTATTTTTAAATACTTTTTAATACAAACATTAGAAGCTTGGATAAGCTATTTAATAATACTCTNTGAGCGCAATGCGCCTTACCCCAAATATTTACTTGGTTTTTTTTTAATTAAATATACGACTAACAAAANAGAAAANTTTTATTAAGGGTNATTGCTACGGTTATCTAATTGAAGAGCTAGTTAAATTAAAACCAGTAAATTACGAGTTTAATCTTCATTGGGGGAAAATGTTAAAATTATATCANCATGGNTCATCAGTTTGTGCTGCAAAAGTACGTATGTACCTGAGTGAGAAGAAATTGNATTGGAAAGGACATTATATTGATATTCTTGTAGGTGAGCAATTTGATCCNGAGTATNTCAAACTTAATCCAAAGGCTGTTGTTCCAACGCTGGAGCATAATGGCGAGATTATCTGTGATTCCACAGTTATTTGTGAATATTTAGAAGATACATTTANGGAGTTTCCTATACGGCCGACGAACCCAGTTGAGCGTTCACGAGTTCTCTATTGGACGAAGGCGGTGGACGAAGCTCTTCACCCGGCTTGTGGCTTTATCACTTATCTCGCTTGCCATCGACATATTGTAAGTCGACTAGGTCCAGAAAANGTTGAAATATTTTTAGAATCAACGCCTACCATGTCGGTCACAGCTGATTGGCACGAAACAAAAAAATCTATTGTACGCAACGGAATGAAAGCTGATGGAGCCCATGCAAAACTGNGTCTTTATGATCATTATCTAAAAAAGATGGAAGATAATNTANAAAAAAATAATTGGCTGGCTGGNGATAGTTTTACTTTTGCAGATATTGCGATGACACCGTATATCAATCGCCTTGAGATGCTATCCATGTCGGGTATGTGGACCNGTGGCCGNATGCCAAGAGTTGAAAACTGGTTTGAAAAGATTAAGAAGCGCCCAAGCTTTAAGCCAGCTTTGGTTGATTGGCTNCCTGATGACCTTGCAGNGGATATGCGTGTTTTTGGGTTTGANAGTTGGCCGGAATTTGCTAAATTACTTAAAATTAANATTTGAAATAATTGACGTTAACTAGGAAACTAATTACCCTCCACTCCTCATAGATTTAATCTGATCCGTTTAGAACTTAGATATACAAGAGGTATAAAAGTGATGCCACAGCAACTTGATCCGAATCGTAAAATTGAAGGCAGTTATATATTCACGGGTCCGATGAGCCAAAAGGGTTACGCTCTCAATAAATTGGGTGCTTCTTTAATATCTGATGATGCACGTGCTAACTTTAAAGCCGATGAGAATAGCTATATGAAAAGATTTGGGTTATCGAAAACACAACAACAGCTGATACGCGATCGAAATTGGATTGGATGTGTTCGAGGGGGGGCAAATATATACTTTCTATACAAAATAACTTCTGTGTTTGGAGATTCCCTTTATAAACTCGGTGCAAAACAAGCCGGTATGTCCTATGAGGAGTTTCTAAAAACGCGTAATATTAGCGGAGCCACGTAAATGGGTAGAATAGTTGCTGGAATAGGTACTTCTCATGTTCCATCCATTGGAGTTGCTTACGATAAAGGCCAGCAAAAGAGTGAAGCATGGAGCCCTTTATTTGATGCATATGAACCCGTTCAAAATTGGTTAGAGGAGCTTAAACCCGACGTCGCAATAATTACTTATAATGATCATGGGTGCGATTTCTTTTTTGATAAGTACCCTACTTTCGCAATTGGGGCAGCTGATAAGTATCCTATTGGTGATGAAGGTTTTGGAATGAGGCAACTTCCACCTGTACCCGGTGATACAGCGTTTTCCTGGCATTTAATTAATGAACTTGTATATAACGAATTTGATATTACGGTTTGCCAAGAATTAAAAATGGAGCATGGATTTTTAGTTCCAATGAATTTATGTTTTAGTCAAGAACCTAGCTGGCCTCTAAAATTTGTNCCTTTAGCTGTAAATGTTATTCAGCATCCGCTACCNACAGCGGCCCGATGTTTTAAACTGGGAAGAGCCATTAGAAATGCTGTTGAGGCTTATAATGACGACTTTACAGTCGCTATTTTTGGAACGGGAGGCATGTCACATCAATTGTCGGGTGAGAGGTTCGGTTATCTTAATAGTGAATTTGATGAATGGTTTTTAGATCAAATAGAAGGAGACCCCAGCGCCTTAATTAGTATGACCCATCAGGAACTTATGGAACGCGCTGGTGTTGAAGCTGTCGAACTNATTATGTGGCTTGTTATGCGAGGAGCAATGTCAGATCAAGTTGAGCGCATTCATCGAAACTATTATGTTCCAATGACTACGGGCATGGGCCTCATCACACTTGAGAATGTTGTTCCTTAATAAGAAAAATTCATACTCATTAAGANATAATTTTATGCATTTCTTGCTCAAATTCGTCTACGTCAAAATAGAGCGGCCCCATTCCCCCTTGATATGCAATTTTACCATCTGGCGAGATAATGTATAAACGATCTGGCCAAGATTGATATTTATATTCTGCATCATTATCCATTCCATCTAAAAGCATTGGAAACGAGAAATTATATCTCAACATGCAAGTCGCTGCTATTTCAGCCCGTTCATCTTCGGTTGTTGGTTGTTCAAAAATAACATCTTCGTCGAGGTTACGGATAACTTGGTCCTCACCTTCTGCATGTGCTTCTCGGATATAAACCCCAAAAAATTTTGCTTTATCACCGAAAGATTTAGCTAGATCGTCGAGGCGCACGGCCCCATCTCTAAAAGGAGGTCAGGTATAAGAACCAAAGACTAGTCCTATTGGTACTCCAAATTGTGAGGATAATTTCATCATTTTTTCTGTTCTTTTTCCCTGCGTATCAAGAATTTCAACCTCAAAGTCTGGAGCGTCCTCCCCCACTTTTGGGGAGACTTCCTGGTCTCGAATAACTCTACCTTCAATTAAAGTTCTAAGTTCATCCCTCGTCATGCCTCGAGTATCCAGCCATTCTTGCTTTGAATTAGTTACGATTTTTTCAAATTTTTCAGGTAATTTAATGGACATTATTTGAGAACCTTTCACTTTAATTTTATATTTCATAAAAAATTGTAAAGTACATCAATGTTTAATATGAATTAAAGTTTATACTATATTGTTTCAACTTATAAAGACTTATTGGACGTCTAAATGTGTAAAATTTACAATCTTTCAGCGATTATCCAAGTATATAATTTTGGTTGAGCGCAATGCGCACTTTTATGATGGGAAGGGTAGTAAGAAAATTATCTTTTAAACTAAATAAGTGTTCATATTAGATCTTGATTTTCTTAATTTCTAATTCTAATTTATTCTTTGCTGCCATAAGTTTTTCTAAATAACGATCTGCCAGTTCCTGCCCTGTTATAGCGGAAGCTATCCCAACAATTCCTATAGTTCCGAGAATTCTTGATCCATTTTGTATTGGAACAGCGAGACTATCGGTCCGTCCATCGTATATGTGTTGCCTACATCTAATACCATATTCTTGTTTCCTCGTTTCCTCCATAAATGTCTCAACATATTTTGGCTTGTTCACTAATAGGTCAAATTGATCACTGGATCTTCGAAGTATGTCTAAAATTTCTTCTCGCTCATCATCTGGGCAGTAACTTAAATATACACGGCCAGTTGCTGAAATCATCATTGGAAATCGGTGTCCCACCGTCACCCAGTCTATTGAAAAAGGACTGACCCTTCGTGTCGTATCCCGCAGATACATTGCATCATTAATAAATGTTGCCAGGTCACATGGCCATGTTATTTCTTTGCACAACTCAACAAGGATTGGTGATGCCACATCGGTTATCCATTCTTCTTCACTAAAACCATCGCTTAGTTTCCGAACCAAGTGGGTCAGATAGTACTTGCCGTCAGTTTCTAGGCGCCTAACGTAACCATATTTTGTAAGGGATATTAGCATTCGGTCAACAGCTCTTCTGGAGAATCCTGATCTTCTCGATAAATCGCCAATATTAGCGCCACGACATTGATTGAGGAGTTCAATAATATCAAACATTCTTTCAGCGCTTTTTACACCCGCGTAACGTTCCATGAGCCCATCATTATTTATAAATCTTAGCTAACGTAATGCCTGCATAACAATTTTGGGCGCTATGCGCCAGAATCTATTAGATTTTGCGCGCTACGCGCCTTATTTTTATGTACTATATTTAAATATGGATTGTAATCAAAATATTTTTTCTCATAAAGTTGGTCACATAACGTAAACTAACTTACTATTACNAAATGCAATATTTTGATTTTATTATTAAAGAATGGCGTTTCCTGTTTTTTGGTATCTCGCTAAACTTTTTTTCAAGTACCGGGCAGACTTTTTTTATCTCTATATTCGGAGCCGAATTTAAAAATGATTTTGGATTAAGTGACGGTGATTTTGGTTTTCTGTTTATGGTAGCAACATTATTGAGTGCATTAAGTCTAATTTGGTTTGGTCGATTAATCGACCGAGTCGATTTGCGGCTCTACACATCATTTGTATGTATTGGCAGTATTATCGCAAGTTTATCTACCTCAATTGCAACTTCAGCTATTATGCTCTGTTTTTCATTCTATTTACTGCGTCTTATGGGGCAGGGGTTAATGAACCATATTGCGGTTACATCAATGGGGAAGTATTTTTCTGCAGGACGGGGCAAAGCGATTGGGATAATAACCTTTGGAATGACCCTTGGTTTGGCATTTTACCCCTCAATCGGGGTCTGGTTAAAAGAGTCTTATGGATGGCGAGATAGCTGGTTATTTATTGCTATTTTTTATTCGATAATGTTGCTACCACTAATGCTATGGTTGCTAAAAGGTCAAAAAAATAGGCATAAACTTTATATCGAAAAATTAGCAATCCAAGAATCCACTGATATTAATAATAACCAGTATTCGGTAAGAAGTATGTTATCTGAATTACAGTTTTATTTAACTTTACCAGCGATACTTTCTTCCTCGTTTTTGTTGACTGGACTTCTTTTCCACCAAGTTACGATTGTTGAGAGTAAAAACTGGTCTATTTCTATTTTTGCAAGTGGTTTCGTAGGATTAGCTATGGCATCTTTCTTAACTTCGCTGGTTATAGGGATACTGATAGATAAGTTTAAGGCTATTAACTTATTACCTTTTATCTTGGCGCCACTTATATTTGGGCTTTTCGTTGTCAATTATTTTCAATCAGAGCTTTTTGGATTTGTTTATTTAATTTGTCTCGGGTGCTGCTTTGGTACTACTTTCACTATATCTGGAGCAATTTGGCCAGAGTTATATGGAACAAAAAATTTGGGAGCCATTAAATCTTTAATAAAAGCAATAATGGTTTGTGGAAGCGCACTATCCCCTTGGTTGTTTGGCTTAGTTCTTGACGCTGGCTTCGGCCTTCTTGGGGTAAGCTATATCAGTGTCGCAATTATTAGTCTTACGTCAATTTTAGCTATAGTTTCAAGGAATATAACGATAAATAAATTGGCACAGCAATAATTCTTTTTTAGTGAAATAAGAAATATAATTCTATTAATTTAAACCGTGTGTTTAAGTCACTTTTTCTTTCANCAAATATTTTANGTAAAAATCTACGATAACCTTCTGATAATTTTNNTATATNTTATACTTAGTCTANGAAATATTTTTTNNGTATNTATATTGTTATTTTTCTTAACCGTGTTGCAAACGCTGAGAGTGGGGTTCACAAATATTCTGCAGTAAACTAGAATACCTCTGATATTACTTCTTACACAAATAAAGGTAAAAAACTTATTTAATGGAAAAAAATAAAACTCTCATATCGAGAATCATTTTTTAAACTATCCCAACATCGTTGCCTAATTCACTAATTTTAGCGATACGCTGTGGAAATTTAATCAAATAAACTGGTGCCGAATAGCCCAGTATTATAAGGTGAAACCGTCGCTTCCTTGATTGAATATCCGACATCAGCCACTATTGTAGAAATCGAGTTAGCATCAAGAATACCTGTTATCCAGAATGGTGACCACATTTCATCGGCTTTTAGTCCTTTCGCCTCTTTAACGTAAATTATTTGGTTTGCTGGAGGTGGAGGAACGTGGATGCAAGCTCCACGATAGGGAACAAATAAAAATTCAGTAATGTTTTCGCCGTCGAAAGCTATTGGAGTAATGTATCCAGCAATCTTTATTCTTTTACCATTAAGCTTGATATTTATTAGACCATTCTCTCCTTGAGACTCTTTTACATATTTCATATCATCTAAAAATTGATCTAGTATTTCTTTTGATCCGTCAAACTCTGATACATCTGGTATCCCTCTCATTTCTCCAGTGCCATCAAAAATCATGTTTACCCCGTCTTTGGCCGGTGACAGGTCTTCCCATGAAATTATTTTAGACTTCGCTAATGTTGAATGGCCATGAAATGCAATACTTAGAATTATTAAAATGCTATAAACCAGTTGTTTCAAATTTCTAACTCCGGATCATTAATCCTTCTGAAAGTGATTTTTGATATGCTCGGATTGCTGGCAATATACTCGCCAAAAATCCTCCGATTACTATTGCAAATAAAAGTGCAATTTCGTTCCAATCGGGTACTACAATCTCAATATAAAGTCCAGTAAGGTTTTCAATTAGAGGTTTAATAAAGATTAGACTCCCGTATAGCCAAAGAAGGCCTAACAGTGCCCCTATTACTGCAATTGTTGTCGCCTCAACTGTTAAAAGAGCAAATATATGGATGGGCTTTGCGCCAACAGAACGTAGAATTGCCATCTCCCGCCTACGTTCATTTAATGAGGATAGTATTGAAATCACCATGCCGAGAATAGCAGTAAAAACAACCATTGAAGTAACTATAAATAATGCTGTTTCAACATTACCTATCATCGACCATAATTGGCCAAAAATAACACCGGGAAGTATAGCCGAAATTGGTTCTTGACGATACTTGTTAATCCACCTCTGTAATGAAAATGTTGACATTTTAGATTTAAGGCCAACATAAAGAGCTGTAACTGCTTTAGGATTAAGTTTCATTTGACGTAAATTTTCTGGGGTTTTCTGGTTATTGCCCTTCACGAAGGTTCCAGTCTCCCAACCGATATGTATCGCTTCAATAGCCTCCATACTAACATGAACAGCCTTATCGACGGGTGTGTTGGAAGGTGCCAATATGCCAGAAATACGAAATGGGGTATCGCCATGATCCTTGCCCAAACTTACCGGACCGGTACCATGTGCTAATACAATTTTATCACCAAGTTTATAATTTAATTTTTTTGCCACTTCTGCGCCAATAACGGCATCAAAAAGGTCACTAAAAGCCTTTCCTTTATGAAATTGTAANGGAATATTTCGTCTGTACTTAAAATGCTTAAAATANTCTNTGCTCGTTCCGACTACCCGGTAGCCTTTATGAGAGTCTCCGAGAGAGATNGGGACAATCCATTTTACCTCTTTTCTTTTCTTAATGTCTTTAACAGTTTTCCAGGTAACATTTGAGGTGGCATCACCAATATGAAAAACTGAATATAGTAAAAGCTGAACGCCACCGGTTCTAGCTCCGATGATTAAATCAGTTCCGGAAATTGTATTAATAAAACTAGCGCGTGATGCGGTTCGTACCTTCTCTACCCCTACGAGTAATAGTGTTGAAATTGCAATAGACAAGATTGTAAGTATAGCTGTAGATTTTCTGTTTATTATACTTTGCCAAGCTAATTGGAGAATAATCATAACGTTTTTTCTTCAGTGAATGAAGTCGCACAGATGTCTTTTAGTTTAATTACTTTATCAAATTTTTTTGCAACTCTAGTGTTGTGGGTTACCATTAGTAGTGTCGCTCCGGTAATTTCTTTTTGAGAAAATAATTGATCTAGGAATTCATCCTGGCTTTTTTCATCAAGTGAAGATGTAGGTTCGTCNGCGATAATNAGTTCAGGCGAGCCAATAAATGCACGCGCTGCAGCAACTCGCTGCTGTTGGCCTATGGATAAAGTATTTGCTTTTTGTCTACCTAATTTCTCGGGCGTTATACCTAATGCTCTCAATAATCGCTCAGCCTCNNTAATTAACTTAGACAGCGTTTGCCCAGATTTNTTTTTACGATTGGATGAAAAATGAAGAGGTAACAGAACATTATCAATAGCAGATAAATAGGGTATCAGATTAAATTGCTGGAATATAATTCCTAGATGATCTGCTCTAAAACTATCTTTTTTCGACTGAGATTTATTCTCTATTGATTCACCGAGTATTGTTATAGTGCCCGCATTGGGCCCAATGGTTCCGCATATAAGATTTAATAGAGTTGATTTTCCAGCACCAGAGGGACCAATTAATACGCCGCTTTCTTGTTTCTGTAATTGAAAGTTATTTATCTCCAATTGAAAGTCAGATTTGGATGACTCCCAAGAAAATTCAATGTTAGAAAGACTAATTGCAGTACTACTATCTTTTATAGGCAACAACATACCTTATTGTAGATTAATCTTGCATTTATGGAAGCTTAATTGAATCCTCATTATTTTCCCATTCGATTGCCTTTTGTCCCGATGTCGAGACAACTTCTACCTCAATTTCTTCAGCTTTTGGAAATAATTTAAAGAAAGTTGTTGTAAGAGTTTTAATTTTTTCTGGATTATTACATTTAATTTTCCATTTTATATGAAAACCTGCATGGTCTTTATCAACCTCAAATTCTCCAGATACATTTATAATTGTACATTCTGCATCAGATGAAGTTAGGAAAATACCTTTTGTGTTTTTTAATTGAGACAATGCGTTCTTGATGGCATCTCTCTGGTTTTTGTTCTCTGGCGCGTGTTCAAAACCAATAATATCATTAGCTGGAGACTCAAGCTCCATGTTTAGCTCTTTGCCTTCTATAGCTATTTTTAATGTACTAACTCCATGCTCATGACTATCAAGCTGTCTTTTCTCATGGTCATGCGCATGTTCTTTTTTATGCTTATGTTCTTTTTCATGCCCATGCTTNTCTGATGCTTGGGTTGAATAAAAACCAAAACCAAGTGAAATAAAAATACCGAATAGCAGTGTTAATATATTTTTTGTTAACGCTTTTTTTATCATACTGAATTGAACCTTTTCATTAAGTTTTTTGGCACTGACTACAAAGTCCGANGATTTCAATAGTTTGCTTATCTATAGAGAACCTATTCTTTTCCGCCGAAGCTTTGATTTCAGTCTCTAATAAATCGTTTTTNATCTCTTTAACGCTCTCACATTGGGTGCAGATAAGAAATTTCCCCGATGCACATTCGCCCTCTTGGAAACATGCCATATAACTATTTTTTGTCGAGATTTTGTGAACAACGCCCAGATCGATAAGTTTCTCTAACGAGCGATATACCTGAACAGCCTGTAATCTTTTTCCTTTTTTTGAGATTTTATCTGCAATGTCATAGGCACTTAAATATTGATGATTACTCAATAGTAAATTCATCACCCGCTCATCATGGTTCCCCATCGATTTTCCATGCAATTTTAGCCGATTATAAAAACGTGCCTTCGCTTTTGAGACACATTTTGTGTGTTTAGTTTGATTTAAACTCAAATTTTTTTAATCCAATTTTCTCGCTTAATAAATAGCATGTAATGATATAACATCGCATTCTGACTTATATTTGTAAATAAAAATTTTTCTATAAGTGCGGCAATTGATTGGTAGTTTTTTTTGCAGTCTTCTGTTTTCGTTAGAGGAAAAGTTCATTGATATGTGGAATTAGTTTGAGGTCACTGGTGTGATTTCTTTATTTCAGAAATATTAATATACGCAGCTAAGTACTCTAGGCTCGATTTAACTTCGATCAAAGATGGTCCGTCAACTTCAAAGGCTTGTTTTATAATTTTCTCGATATCCGTATTATTCTCGATTCTAAAGCTCTTTATACCATAGGCTTTAGCTATTTTGGAAAAGTCGGGGTTAGTCATGTTTGTCGCTAGGGTGCGATCTGGATATAACTTTTCCTGATATAATCGAATGGTTCCAAGACTACTATTGTTTGAGATGATGATACGAACCTTAAGGTTGCGTTCGACTGCAATTGATATTTCGTTGCCAGTCATTTGGAACCCACCGTCTCCAACAAAACAAATGACTTGTCTGTTTTGGGCTCTTAAGCCTGCGGTTACAGCGGCGGGTACACCCATACCCATAGCCCCAGCAACTGCTGCAAGTTGCAAATTCGTTATTTTATAATCGTATAAACGATGTACAAAAGTTGCGAAGTTACCCGCATCGATCGTTGTAATCGCATCATCTTNTGCGACATTGCGAATGTGTGCAACAACGTTTCCAAAAGGAACTCCATCAGATGCATTTGATAATTCCCATTTAAATTTATCCGCACTTAAGGCATGGGCTTTTGATATCCAATCTGGACGTTCTTTTGGAATCTCCGGCGGATCAATTGTTGCTATTAACTCCAAAGTTTTTGTAGCATCCGCAACAATTGCCAAATCAGTCTGAAAAACTTTTCCTAATGGTTTTGTGTCATTGTAGATATGAATAAGTTTCTGAATTGGTTGGGGTGCAGAAGGTATTTTATATCCTTGAGTTACAACGTCTCCTAAACGGGTGCCAATTCCAATAATTAAGTCTGACTCATTTAGTGTCTCTTTAAATATTGGAGGCATGTTAAATGCTAAATGACACGAAAAATTTGGATGATTTGTATTAAATAAATCTTGATGTCTCCAAGCTGTAGCTACAGGTATATCCCAAGTCTCACTAACTGTGCGCAGTGCATTTCTCCCTGCACTGCCTCCTATCTGACCACCGGCGATAATTAGTGGTCTTTTAGCAATTGCTATCATTTCACAAATTTTTGAAATATCATTCATATTGGGTTTAGGTTGAGAAATTACCACTGGAGTTAAAGCTGGAATATTTGTTTCATCAAGCAGCATATCTTCTGGCAATGAGATAATCACTGGGCCTGGTGTTCCTGATTGAGCAATGACAAATGCTCTTTGGACACACTCAGATATTTTATCTGCATCACTCACCTCGATAACCCATTTAGTCATATCGCTGTAGGTCTTTACGTAATCTATTTCTTGGAATGCGCCTCGGCCACGATCCTCTCGGGAAACTTGACCTACAAACATGATCACGGGGACGGCATCTTGTTGTGAAACGTGAATTCCAATTGATGCGTTCGTGGCTCCGGGCCCCCGGCTTACCATAACAATGCCTGGTTTACCTGTAATCTTAGCATCAGCCACTGCCATAAAACTTGCTCCACCCTCATGTCGCGCAGTGACAACATCAATGTCAGGAGTGTCATAGAGTGCATCGATTAAAGCTAAATAACTCTCGCCGGGCACACAAAAAACCCGGTCTACTCCGTGGTTAATAAGCGTATTCGCTAACACTGTCGCGGCTCTCGTCATAATTTTAAATATTCCTTTTTTTCGGTTAGAGGTGGATTGAATATTTTAATGGGCGGTAATTCGCCTTCAAATACTTCAACTTCCACCAACGCTGACATCGCAGATGGCCCCTGAGCAAGCTTTGATGTTCCTTTATCGAGAGTTAGTATGTTTGGATTGCCATGCACATCCATACTCCCAGCCTGACCAGGATTAAGTGGGTCAAACCACGCACCGGTAGAAATCTGTATTACACTTGGCATTACATCTTCTGTAATAATTGCACCGGCAAGACACGCACCTCGAGAATTATAAACTTTAATAATATCCCCGTCTTTTATTCCTCGTTTATGCGCATCTTTGGGGTTAATGGAGACAGGTTCTCTACCTTTTATTTTATTTTTTAAGCTGTACCCTCCATTGTCATACTGACTATGAAGCCTTGTTTTTGGCTGATTTGTAATCAAATGAAGTGGAAATTTTGTAATTTTATCAGAGCCAAGCCATTCGCAAGGTTCTAACCATACGGGATGTCCCGGACAATCTTCGTATTCAAAATTATCTATTGTTGAGGAATAGATCTCAATTTTTCCTGAAGGTGTTCGCAGTTGATTTCTTTCTGGGTCAGATCTGAATTTATGCAAAAATGCTTTTGGCTTATCTTCTGGGAATTCATAAAAACCATTAGACCAAAATTCGCTAAAATTAGGCATTTTAATGTCTAATTCTTTAGCTGATTTCTGAAATTGACTATAAAATGACTCTAACCATTCTTTTTCACTCCGACCCTCCGTAAACTCATCCGAGAAACCTAGTTTTTTAGAAATTAGCGAAAAAATTTCATAGTCGGTTCTCGATTGCCCTACTGGTTCAATGGCCTTTTGCATTGCAAAGATAAATTTATCACGACGTCCCCCTCCGATGTCATTTCTCTCGAGAGTTGTTGCCACAGGAAAGATTATATCGGCGTGTCGCGCGTTTGCATTCCACCATGGTTCATTTACAATTATCGTTTCCGGTCGCTGCCATGCTTCTAATAGCCTATTCAAGTCTTGATGATGATGGAATGGATTGCCTCCACACCAATATATCATTTTTATATTTGGATAGGTTCTCTTCTCTCCATCATAATCATATTTTGTCCCAGGATTTAATAACATATCGGCTATTCGTGCCACGGGAATAAAATCTGGTACTTTATTGTTTAGTCTTGGTAGGGCAGGTTTTGTAATTGAAGACCTTATACGTCCCACCAAATTGGTCGCGCCATACCCATAACCTATTCCGCCACCAGCTAGTCCTATTTGTCCTAACATTGAGGCTAAGGTCATACCCATCCAGAATGCTTGCTCTCCATGGTCTTGTCGTTGTGTTGACCAGCTTAAATTTATGAGTGTTCGAGCTTTTGTCATACGTACTGCAAGATCTTTGATAACCTGTGCATTTATGCCTGATATATTTGAAGCCCAATTTGCATTTTTTGGTTCACCATCACTTTTTCCAAGTAAATAGTGTGAAAAATCTTCAAAGCCTACGCAGTATTTTTCTAAAAAATGTTTATCATGAAGATCTAAGGATAAAATTGTATGAGCAAGGCCTAACATGATGGCCGTATCTGTATTTGGGCGGTTTGCATGCCACTCAGCATCTAACTCACTCATCATGTCAGAGCATATGGGGCCAAAGTTTATAAAATTAACATTCTTAGCTTTACATTTCTTCAATACATCTCTGACGTGATGCATTCCCATGCCTCCGCCTTCAACTTGGGTATTTTTAATAGGGATCCCCCCGAATGAAATTAATAGCTGTGTATTATCAGCTATCATTTCTAACGGAGTGCTACTCTCCATTTGCTCAAATGTGCCCATTCCTATGATATGGGGAAGAATCACATCTCCTGCAGCTAAACTATAGGTGTTTTTACTGAATACGTAACCACCTGCCATTGCCATAAATCTATGCAACTGACTATTAGCGTGATGAAACCTTCCAGCACTCGCCCAACCATATGATCCAGCAAAAATTGAATTATTACCATACGTTTTTCTTGTTATATCAATCTCTTTCGCCGCTATCTCGCTTGCTATTTCCCATGAAACCGAAATGTATGGTCCAGAGCCTCTAGAGTTCGATCGTAATCCGGCTTTTTTATCCAACCATCCTTTTCTTATCATAGGTGTTTCAATTCGAATAGAGTCATGAATTGCCTGGGGCATCCCTAATCCAATTTCTGACGGGTCAGGGTCTGCTGAAAAAGGATGCATTGAGACAATTTTTTCACTTTCCGTTTCTACGGTATAGGCGCCCCAGTGAGTGGCCGTGGAAAATGTTTTCATAACTCTCTCAAAATCTTTAATTACATTCGTTTACCTATTTATAAACTTAACTAACGATCATTATTAGTTCAATCCGAAAGACGTTTAAGAGGCAAAAAATCGAGCAGTCAAAGTTTTATAATTTACGAAGATGTAGGCTTAAATAATTCTATGCACTGTTTCTCTTAAAATAAAACTAGTAAGGGTTGAACGCTTAGACTATTATCTCAGTTTCAAATTTAATCGANAGGATTAATTATGAAATTGTATAGTTTTTGGCGTTCACTTGCTGCTTTTCGAGTGAGGATAGCCTTAAAAATAAAAGGATTAGATTTTGACGTCATCTCTAAGGATCTTCTTATGGGGGATCAATTTGACCAAGATTACATATCCTTAAATCCTCAGGGGATGGTTCCCTCATTAGTTTTAAATGATAATAATATTTTAACCCAATCGATGGCGATCTTGGAATATTTAGACGAGGTCTATCCCGACCCCCCCCTGATGCCAAGAGATCCCTTGGCTCGCGCCAGAGTAAGAGCAATCTGCATGATTGCTGTTGCAGACACACATCCACTAATAGTACCGAGAGTGCGCAAATATATTTCTCAAGAACTCGGATTAGACGAAAAGGAATTAAATTCTTGGATTCTTAATTGGAGCGGCTTTGGACTCGTCGCAATAGAGGAGCATTTGAACCGCAATAACAGTGGTGGAATGTATTGCGAGGGCAACACTATATCGTTAGCTGATCTGTGTGTAGTTCCACAGGTGGGCTCCGCTAAAATGTACGGTCTTGATCTTGATCCTTATCCTAGTGTGATTAGGGTTTTTAATAATTGTATGGAGTTATCAGAATTTTTTGAAGCACGTCCTCAAGCACAACCTGATTTTCCAGACGAGAATGCTTAAATTAAATTTTGTGCATTTTAAAAAAGAGGGTTTATTATTAGAAATAAAAATTTTTGAATGATAATTATTCAAACTAGTATTAAAATATTAAAATTTAGGATTAAAATATGAGTGATCAAACGTCTTCCAATGAAAATATAATCGAGTTTTTGCGCACGAGGAGGTCGGTGGTGGCGGCTAATTTATCTGATCCCGGTCCCACCGATGATGAATTAAATACGATTATTGATATTGGTTTGCGCGTCCCGGATCATGGTAGATGTGGACCATGGAGAATACAAATTATCAAAAAAGAAGGGCAAAGTAGATTAGGAGAGTTATATAAAAAATTATTTGCAGAAGAGGATGAAAACCCCACTGCTGAAAGAATAGATTATTGGCGATTGAGACCTCAATCAGCACCCATTTTGCTTGCAATTACCTGTTATCCCAATGAAGAAAAATTAGCCAAAATTCCATTGTGGGAGCAGACACTATCTGGGGGAGCTTTATGTCAAAATATATTAAATGCTTCTCATGCTATTGGTTATTCAGCTCAATGGCTATCTGAATGGCCATCTTATCATAAAGAAGTAAAAAAACTATTGGGACACGCGGAGAACATTGAGTTATACGGTTTTATATTTATTGGGACAGCGATTGAACGACCTAAGGAGCGGAAGCGTGTTAAAGCCGAAGAGATTGTTAGTAATTGGTCATAAACAATTAGATTTATAGAATACTTGCATAATATTGTTTAGCGACCCCCAGAGGTTTTTGAAATTAAATTTCAGAAAAGGAGCAGAGAATGAGAGCGGCTTTTTATGATATGTTGGGTGAAGCTAATAAAGTATTCAAAGTCGGAGAGGTTCCCACACCGATACCTACTGAGGGTGAGGTTAGAGTCAAACTAAAAACTTCTGGTGTCAACCCCTCTGATTGGAAAGCACGTCAAAATGGAAGAGGAGGGAAACTTCCATTTCCTCTAATAATTCCACATAGCGATGGAGCCGGAGTCATTGATATGGTTGGAAGAGGTGTAAATGAAGATAGGGTTGGTAAACGTGTTTGGCTAATGAACGGTCAGTGGGGTCGCCCTTATGGCACAGCAGCAGAATATATTTGTATTGAATCAAAATATGTAATTGATTTGCCTGACAGTGTTAATATGCATGAGGCTGCTTGTTTTGGCATTCCATTCATGACGGCTCATCGTGCGGTCATGTTTGATGGCCCTATATCAGATCAAACAATACTGGTGCAAGGTGGAGCAGGAGCCGTTGGACATTATGCAATTCAAGTGGCCAAGGCTAATGGTGCTCGAGTGATTGCTAACGTTAGCTCGGAAAAAAAAGTAAATTATGCTCAGGAGGCTGGAGCGGATGAGGTCATTAATTACAAAACAGAGAATATCTCTGAGCGTATTAAAGTTATAACAGATGGTATTGGTGTAAATAGAATTATCGAATTGGATATCGCGACTAATGGACCAACTTATTCCAAGGTATTAGCAAAACATGGGACTGTAATTCTATATGGAACAAGCAAGGTGATGGCTAATTTTGAAGCAGCAGATTTTTTTTTCAAATGGGCTAGTCTCAAAGGTTTCATTGTTTATACGATTAGTGACGCTCAACGCAAAGAGGGTGTCATCGCATTAAATAAAATGCTGATGGATAACAGCTTAGAAACGATAATTGCCAGAACCTTTACTCTAGATAATATTGTTGATGCGCATGAAATGGTGGGGTTGGCTAATCATATTGGTAATGTAGTTATTGACTTAAACTAATTTCTGATACTTAAAGACCTTTAAGATTGACTTAAATAGTCATACAGGAAAGGTGTTATACTCCAATATTTCTGCGATTTATAGCTACAGCTTTAATCATGGCATATACTGTGGTTCCAATTGACAAATGCATTTCTTCAAAAGATTTACGAGTAATTCTTGCAATTATCGGAACGCCTATATCGACTTTTATTTCTACCTGTGGCCCACTATTAGAGTTTATTTCAATAATATTACCCTTGAAGATATTTAAAATACTGTTTTTTGATGGTGACTTAAGGCTCAATGATACATCTCGGGCTCGAATATGTGTTCGAACGTGTTTTCCGATCGGAAGGTTTGAAGCATTAACCAATAAAGTGCCGCCCTCAAAAGAGAGACTTAATAGTTCGAACTGTTTATCAAACCCTTCAACTTTTGCAGATATTACTGCTCCAGCATCGAAACGTCCAGTAAGCGGATAAAGGTCTAATCGCGACATAATTTGCTCTACACTGCCTTGTGCTTCTTTTTTCCCCTCTGAAATTAGAATCATCTTATCTGCTAAACGAATAACTTCCTCGATTGAGTGGCTTACATATAGTACCGTTATTTTAAATTCATTTTGCAAACCCTCAATAAATGGTAAGATTTCTGCCCGCATTTGTGAATCTATCGAGGCCAGAGGTTCATCCATTAAAAGTATACGTGGGCAAGTAAGTAGAGATCGAGCAATGGCCACTCGTTGTTTCTCTCCTCCGGATAATTTGGATGGTTTGCGGTTTAATAAATTCCCTAATTCCAGTGTATTTATTACTTTATCTAATTGAATTATGGGATGTTTCGTATTTATAGAATTCATTCCATATTTTAAATTAGATAGAACATTAAGGTGCGGGAAAAGCCTGCTATCTTGAAAAATATATCCAATATTCCGTTTATGAGGAGGAATGAAAATGTTGTTTTTTGCATCCAAAGTTACATTATTATCTATTTCAATATATCCATAATCTGGCTTTACCAGGCCAGAAATTATATTTAGTATCGATGTTTTGCCGGATCCAGATTTCCCAAAAAGTGCTGTTATACAATTTTTCTCTACCTCAAATTGGATATCGATGGAAAGGGATGGAAATACATGCTTAAGTGCAACTTTTAGCATTTTAACCTTCAAGACTCTTTTTAGCTTTTGAAGTTAGATATTCTGAAGTAATTAACGCAGCCATTGCTATAATAATCGATAATATGACTAGTCTAAGAGCATTTGCCTCTCCTTCAGGCGTTTGAATAAACGAATATATAGATAATGGTAGCGTATTAGTTTCTCCTGGAATATTAGAGACGAATGTTATGGTAGCTCCAAATTCTCCTAGGCTTCGTGCGAATGACAATAAAACACCGCTAATTATTCCCGGAAAGATTAGCGGTAATGTAATGGAATAAAAAATCTTTATTGATGATGCTCCAAGTGTGCGAGCTGCATATTCTAATTTTAAATCAATTCCTTCAATCGAAATTTTAATAGCCCTCACCATTAGTGGAAAGGACATTACGGCAGATGCTATTGCAGCCCCTTGCCACGAAAAAACAAGTGTAATATCAAAAGTATTTTTTAGAATATTTCCGATAGGTCCGTTCCGGCCAAGCAAAGTTAAAAGGAAAAACCCAACTACTACTGGGGGCAAAACCAACGGTAAATGCACGATGCCATTGAATAGCGTATATCCGTAGAATTTCTTACGTGCCAAAATCCAAGCTGTTAAGAGCCCAAGAGGCAAGGTAAATAAGACACTATAAAAAGCAACTTTTATGCTTAATTCTATTGCTTCAATCTCTAAATTAGTCAAACTTAACATCACATTATTCTACTAAAAATCCATAATTTTTAAAAATATTTTTTGCTTTGTTAGTACTCAATACTCTACAAAAATTTTGGGCGTCTTTTTCTTTCGTTGATTTTGTAACGGCTATAAAATATTTAATTTTCTCATGAGAATTTATTGGAAAATTATTTATAATTTTTATTTTTTTATTCAGATAAGTATCAGACTTATATACAATTCCAGCAATCACTTCGTTTCGTTCCACGAATGCCACCACGCTTCGAGCATTTGAAAGGCGTGAGATCTTATTTTCGAGTTTTAACCATAAACCTAAGCTCATCAACGCTTCCTTACTATATTTTCCAAGGGGCACATGAGTTGGGTCCCCGATTGCTAATCTCTCTCCACTTGCAATAATTTTATTTATACTCTCCTGAAGATTATTGACTTCAATAATGTTATTACTCATCGTTACTAGAGCGAGCTTATTTGACAATAAGTTTGAGCTACAAATTTGAGTCACTAAATCTTCTTTTATAAGAAAATCAATCCAATCTTGATTTGCTGAAATAAACAAATGTGCAGGCGCTCCTTCACGTATTTGACGAGCTAAGGTGGAGCTTGATGCGAAAGAAAAACGAACTTTATTTTTTGATGAGTAATAATGACGTCGAGCTATTTCCTGAAGAGGTGATGTTAAACTGGAGGCTGCAAAAACAAGGATTTTACTCGCTTTTGTTTTGTTGGTAACGGAATAAACCGTAGTAAAGAATACACAAAAAAACATAATAGAAAGAATTCGTGGAAAGATCACCATATATTTACTGTTTATATAAGATATCAGGTTCAATTTTCACATCTGAAATTACTTCTATTTTATCATCCCTTACCGCGTTAAAGAAACACGTCCGCCGACCGGTATGGCAAGCTACTCCTGTTTGATTAACTTGGAGCAACAATGAATCCGTATCACAGTCCCATCGAAACTCTATTAATTCCTGAATTTGACCAGATGTATCGCCTTTGCGCCATAAATTCTGGCGTGAACGTGACCAATAAACTACCCTGTTCTCCAAAAGGGTCGTTGAAATTGACTCTTTATTCATCCAAGCCATCATTAATACTTCACCAGTATTATACTGTTGAGCGATTGCGGGTATTAAACCATTCTGATCAAAGGTTAATGTATTAATAAGTTGTTCAATTATTTTTTTATTCGTCATCAATAAAAAATCGTCTTTTAAAAAGAAACTGTCAAGGGCCTCTGATAGTTTGTAGCTACTTTGTATTTACTATTAAAAAATTAAGTTATTAAATTAAGAACCGGAAAGTAGTTGACTACTATGACAATATTTCAACGGATGTTAAATAGGAATAGATTTATAACTTGCACTTAATTATATACTTTTATTCATAAGTTCGAATGCACACTTCAAATCATTAATGAGATCATCGGGGTCTTCAAGGCCAACATGAAATCGAATGCTGTTATGGTTGTGCTTCCATGATGTTTCAGTTCTCGTAACGTTTGTTGGAAGGACTAAACTCTCGCAACCTCCCCAAGAACCACCGAGACCAAATAATTCCAAGCTATCAATAAATATATTTATTGCATTAGCATTCTCAGTCTTAAAGATTAAGCCAAATAGGCCATTTGAACCTGAAAAATCTCTTTTCCAAAATTTGTGTCCCGGGCAACTTTCCAATGCTGGATGGAGAACTTTATCAACTTCATCTCGACCTACTAACCATTCGGCTATCCTCAGAGCATTTTTTTCGTGTTTTTTAAGGCGAACATTTAATGTCCGCATTCCCCTAAGAGCTAAATAAGCATCATCTGGTGCAATATTATATCCAAGTATTCCAACCATATCTGTCACTGGTTTAATGTTTTCTCCAGACATGGATACTGTGCCAGCCATTGCATCAGAATGACCAACATAATATTTGGTAGCAGCCTGAATGGAAACGTCAACATTATAATCTAATGCTCTAAAAAAATAGCCCGCTCCCCATGTGTTATCCATCACGACCTTAATTCCCGATTTATGAGCGATTTCAGTTATAGATCCTATATCCTGAATCTCGAATGTATGCGAACCTGGTGATTCGGTGTAAATAAGTTTGGTGTTTTCCCTAAAATAATCTTTAATTTTATTACCTAACAGCGGATCATAATATGTGGTTTCTACCCCAAATCGGTCGAGAAATTGATCACATAGATTTCTGGTTGGAGAGTACGCGTTATCACAAACTAAGATATGATCCCCAGCTCTAACAAAAGATAGTATTGCGGCTGAGATAGCCGCGAGACCAGAGCCCATTGCTATTGTTTTATCAGCTCCCTCCAAACTTGCCACAGCTTCTTCAAAGGCTTTAGAAGTTGGTGTTCCTAATCGCCCATAGACAAAATTATCATTAGGATTTTGCCTTAACCGTTTCATATTCTTGACTGTATTATAATTTACTGTAGATGCCCGATATACCGGAGGATTAATAATACCAGAGTGATTTTCTGGATGACTTCCCGCATGTATCAATTTTGTTGCTCTTTTTGCGTCTTTTTTCATCACTCTTTTCCAGACAATCGATCAAATCCTATTTTTAAATCACTTATCAAGTCTTGAACGTCTTCTTGACCAATATGAACTCTAAAAAGTAAACCTGAGTTTTCCCATTTTACTGCTGATCTATTTTTTGCTGGGTCGGATTGTAAAATAAGGCTCTCAAAACCACCCCAACTAAAACCCATTTTGAAATATTGGAAATTATTTAACATGTTCCTTACTTTTTCTGGTTGGACATATTGTATAATAAAGCTAAATAAGCCACTTGAACCTGAAAAATCTCGTTTCCAAATATCATGTCCTGGACAACTCTCAAATGCGGGGTGCAACAGTTGGATAACTTCAGGTCGGTTCTTGAGCCACTCTGCCACGGTTAAAGCGCTTTCTTGGTGTTGCTCTAATCTTACACTGAGAGTGCGAAGGCCACGCAACGCAAGATAACAGGCATCGGGGGCGACAGCCTGCCCAAGGTTACTGGTCATCGTTTTTAATTTTAACCAATCCTCTTCACTCTTTGAAATAATATGGCCCAAAATAACATCAGAATGTCCCGCTTGATATTTAGTGGTTGCTTGGATTGATATATCAATGCCAAAATTAAATGGTTTGTAATAAAATCCAGCACTCCAAGTATTATCCATCATAACCTTAATACCAAATTCTTTTGCTATCTTAGTAATTTGAGGAATGTCTTGAACTTCAAAAGTATATGATCCAGGTGATTCTGTGAAAATAACTTTAGTCTCCGATTTTATAAGATTTTTAATCTGGCTTCCAGCCATTGGATCGTAATAGGTGGTCTCAACACCAAATTTCTTAAGAACAGTATCGCAAAAATTTCGAGTAGGCCCATAAACGCTATCAACCATTAATAAATGATCTCCAGTATTAAGAAACGTAATCAAAGCTGTTGTTATTGCAGCTAAACCAGAAGAAACAGAAATGGCACGATATCCGCCTTCAATTTCTGCCATGGCTTCTTCAAGTGCAAAACTTGAAGGAGTCCCGTGAACACCATAAAAAGTTTTGTCATATTTAAACTTGAGGGCCTCTGCTAGGTTTTCAGTTGTCGGAAATATAACAGTCGATGCTCGATAAACTGGGGTGTTAACAGCTCCATTCTGTTTATTAGGATTTGATCCAGTATGGATAAGTCTAGTATCTATTCTTTCATTTTTTTTCATTCGGAGTAATCAGCCTCGATTGGGGTATCATTGCGTCCGCCCCATTCAGTCCAGGAGCCGTCGTATATCGAAGCATTAGGATAACCTAATAGGTATAGAGCAAAGACTAGAGGTGCTGCTGTAACACCTGACCCGCAAGTTGAAGTTATAGGCTTATTTGTATCGACCCCAGCCTTATCAATAATTGTCATCAGATCTTCAGCATTTCTTATTTGCATAAGATTATCGGGATCGAATAGTTGGGTGAATGGCAAATTAACTGAGCCTGGAATATGCCCTCTACGAACGTCTGGTCGAGGTTCATCTTCAACTCCCCTAAAACGACCGTTAGACCGAGCATCAACTAGCTGGAAATCCTGTGTTTCAATATTGGCTAAGATATCGTCAAAATTTTTAACAAGGTTAATATTGAATTTCGCATTATAATTATGATATTTTTTCTTTTTGAAGTCGTTCTCAAGCGGAGCATTTTCTTTTTTCCATTTTGATAAACCTCCATTCAAAACTGAGACCTTTTTATGTCCAAATATTCTAAAGGTCCACCAAACACGCATTGCTGCCATTGCTCCCGCGTTGGTGTCGTAGCAAATAACATGGGTTTCATTGTCAATGCCAAACCCTCCAACTGATTTTGAGAATTCCTCCTGTTTTGGAAGCATGTGTGGCATATCAATACTTGTATCAGCTATTTTATTTATATCAAAAAAACTCGCACCAAGTATATGCTCTTGATCAAATTCTTGTTTTGCATTTCGGTTTGTTGATGGCAAATGAAAACTTGAATCTATTACTGAAATATTTGGAGAGAAAAGGTTTTCTTTCAGCCATTCCGTCGATACGGTAGCGTCGGGGTTTCTATAATCCATTTTATCTACCTTTTACTCTAACCAATCGGGATAGGGTAGGCCCTTTTCTTTTAAGAAAGAGGGATTAAACAATTTACTTTGATAGCGAGTACCGTAATCACATAATATGGTAACGATGGTGTGGCCAGGTCCCATTTCTTTCGCCATTCGGATTGCACCTGCTATATTTATTCCACTAGATGAACCTAAGCACAAACCCTCGTACTTTAGAATATCGAAAATAATTGGTAGCGCTTCCTCATCTGTAATTTGATAAGCACCATCTATCGGAGCATTTTTCAAATTATTAGTTTCTCTGCCTTGTCCAATTCCTTCAGTAATAGAAGATCCTGTCGATTTAAGAGTGCCATTTTCATAAAATTCATAAAGAGCTGAGCCCATCGGATCTGAAAGCATTATTTTTACTTTTTTATTGCGATCCTTTAAAGCAATGCCAATACCTGCAAGCGTTCCACCGGTTCCAACTGCGCACGTGAAACCATCAATCTGACCATTTAATTGGTCCCAGATTTCAGGTCCCGTGCCTTTTATATGGGCCTCCCGATTAGCAACATTGTCGAATTGGTTTGCCCAAATAACACCATTTTTGTGTGTTTTGTTCATTTCTGTTGCTATACGCTTTGAGACATGTACATAATTTTCGGGATCTTTGTAAGGAACGGCAGGCACTTCTCTTAAATCAGCGCCGGATAAGCGTATCATATCTTTTTTTTCTTGTGACTGGGTGTCAGGTATAACAATAATAGTTTTGTAGCCACTGGCGCATCCGACTAACGCCAATCCAATACCTGTATTACCTGCTGTGCCTTCAACTATAATTCCGCCAGTTTTTAAAATACCTTTTTCTTCAGCATCTTTTACTATGTATAACGCGGCCCGATCTTTGATTGATCCTCCGGGATTTAAAAATTCACATTTTCCATATATTTCGCATCCGGTTTGTTCAGATGCGCTCTTTAATTTTATCAACGGGGTGTTGCCAACTGCGTCCCTGAAGCCTAAATGAATGTTCATAATATCTCACAAATATAGTTACAATAGCTTATTATTTACATTAGTTTGGGAGGCCAAATTTATCAAGCTTGACCTATAAATCTCTCTTATTCTGTTGATTATACCGGTTGGACATCTTAACATAGTAATTATTTTATTTAGTTTAATTATCGGTATTGATGGGATTTATGAATATAACAGTCGAAGACCTAAATAATATGCGTACAGAAAACAAACCTCATACGTTACTGGATATAAGGGAAATAGAAGAAGTTAATATTTGTTCGATTGAAGGTTCTTTAAACATTCCTATGAACACACTGCCAGATAACTTGGATAAACTTCCCAAGCATGAGCCGTTGGTCGTTATGTGTCATGTTGGTGGAAGATCTATTCAGGTCACTCAATGGTTGTCGCAAAATGGTTTTGATAATGTTGTGAACTTAGATGGGGGAATATCTGCTTGGTCTAACGTCATTGATGCTTCGATACCTCAATACTAGTAAGGTTTTTTTATAGGTCACATGGCTCTGAAACAGCTTTTATTGGAAATTATTAGAATATCACAAGTAAGTTCGATACTAATATTGTATTTTTTTGTTTACTCTGGGGCTGAGGCCGGGTCTCTGAATTCTCTTTCAATATTAAAGCAAAATAATTATTTAGCGTTAATGAGGCATACTTTGGCTCCTGGTTTCGGCGATCCCGATAATTTTGAATTGTATGATTGTAATACTCAGCGAAATCTATCGACGGAGGGTATTACTCAAGCGCAAAAGATTGGTAAATTAATTAAATCGATCGGTATCTTGACCGCATCTGTATACTCTAGCCAGTGGTGTAGATGCGTTGATACTGCCAATAATCTTAATCTCGGGGCTATATCAATACTACCTCCCTTAAATTCCTTCTTTCAGAACTTACGCCATGAAAAAAAACAAACCAATGCTATGAGACGTTGGATTAAGAATCAAAAATTAGACAAACCAACAATCTTAGTTACTCATCAAGTTAATATAACTGCATTGACTGGGATTTATCCCTCATCAGGAGAGATTGTTGTTTTGAAACGAATTAAAAATAGTAGTTTGAAATTAGTAGGGACCTTTAAACTTTGAAAATTTTTTAAGTTTGAGTTTCTAGTTTCTGGTATTTCTCTATTAAGTCATCAGGGTCTAAACTATTTACTCGCCTTAATTCTGGCAACTTGTAGGCGAACAAACCAGCGATTGCAATCGTTCCTATTCCTCCGACGACTACAGCGGGTACCGTTCCCCAAAAATGAGCTGTAACGCCACTTTCTAATTCTCCAAGTTCATTCGATGCACCTATAAAAACAGCGCTCACAGCGCTAACTCTTCCGCGCATTTGATCGGGTGTAATAATTTGTACCAGATTATTTCTAATAAAAACACTGACTGAGTCCGCAGAGCCGATTATAAATAATGCAGCAATTGAAAGCCAAAAGTAAGTCGAAAGACCGAATATAATTATTGCTAATCCAAATACTACAACGGAAAGTAAGAGGGATTTACCGGCAAATCGAGTAATTGGGTATTGCGTAAGTAAAAGTGCTCCGCTTAACGCTCCTATCATATGAGTTGCTCTCAATGCACCAAATCCTGTTGAGCCAACATTGAGAATATCGGTTGCAAAGATGGGTAGTAATGCAGTTGCGCCACCGAGTAGTACCGCAAAAAGATCAAGGCCAATTGCGCCAACTAAAATTTGTCGTTTTAGAACAAATTCAAGGCCGTTAAATATATTTTTTAGGTTTATTGGTGTTTTACTGATGGTCTGAGTATTTGTTTTAATCAGTAACGTAAAAATAGTTGAGAGAATAAAGAGTATAATTGAAGTCGCGTACACCAATTCTTCGCCTGAAATTATCATTATACCAGCGATACCTGGTCCTGCTATGCGGGACATTTGAAAGCCGCTTGATGTCCATGCTATTGCATTTGCAACGTGCTCTTTTGGAACTAACAAAGGAACAATGGCGCTCTGTGCTGGGGATTGAAATGCTCGCGCTATACCCACAAATATTAGAATAATAAAAATTGTTAGAAAGTTAATTTCTCCGTTGACGGTTAGAGCAAAAAATATGATGCCACAGATTGTCTGTAAAATCACGCAAACAGACATGATATGAGTTCGTTTGAAGCGGTCTGCTAAAGATCCTGATACAAGAAATAATATTAGAAATGGAAGAAATTGTGCTAATCCAACCAAGCCGAGGTCAAGCGCTTCTCCTGTCAACTGATATACTTGCCAGCTTATTGCTGTTATTTGCATCTCTATTGCTAATACACCCAGTAATCGAGCTAACCAAAAATAGCGATAATCTGCGTGGTTAAATGCTGCTCGTCCGGTAACACTGTTTATTTTGAATAAATTTGACAAGATATTTAATTAAGAAAAGCTCTGAATGAATTTGATTTTCAAATATGCGTCTTTTGCATCTAATGTCTAGCTTATTCCTGTTCTGGTATTATTAACGGAAGTCTCTTGGATTAGGAAAAAGCCTTCTATTTGTTATGTTAGGTTTGAAATTTTTTTGTTTAATATCAAACTTTTTTGTTATTTTAGGTTTACCTAGTTTGGCTAAACTATGAGAAAAATCAATAATTTTATCAGCTATTATATGTGTAACTGTGCCTTCTTTTTGTAATTTTCCTTCAACGATAATCAAAGAAGAATTAATTAAATTTTGTCGATAATGTTCTATTTTATGGGGCCATATAATTATATTAGCATTACTGGTCTCATCTTCAATAGTGATGAACATTGTGCCTTTCGCACTACCAGGTCTTTGACGAATTAGTATTAATCCAGCCACTTTAATTATTGCCCCATCTCTCGCGGTTACTAGATCTTTGCAAGGTATGATGTTTTTAGTTTTTAATTTTGTTCTTAGCAAAGAGACAGGATGTGCATTTAGCGATAATTGCAGGGATTTATAATCAGCTATGACAATATCTTCTTTAGTCATATTCTTTAACTTTACTTCAGCTTCTTGTTGTAATGACTCAATTGAAAAAAAAGAAAATAAGGGTAGGGGTTTTGGATCTTTTAGGTTTTCAGTTGCCCAAAGAGCTTGGCGGCGATCTAGGCCTAGAGTTTGGAAGCTATCTGAGAGTGCTAATTTCTTTATGCTATCTTGTTTAAGCTTTGTCCTGTTTTTCATTGATAGAATACTATTATAACCATTTTCACGTTTTGATATTAAGGTTTCGGCATCTTTTGATTTAAAACCCTTGATTTGGCAAAATCCAAGACGAATAGATGTGTTTTGATCTCTACTACTACGCCATTTAGTGTTTCTGTTTTCAGGCTTTATTAAATTTATTGAGTTTTTTTCTAATATATTATCCCAATCACTATAATTAATATCAACCTGCTGTATTTTAACACCATGTTCTTGGGCATCTCTTATGATCTGAGCTGGCTTATAAAATCCCATAGGTTGACAATTTAAAAGGGCGGTAGCAAAAGCAGCAGGATAATGACATTTAAGCCATGATGACACATACACGAGTAATGCAAAACTAGCAGCGTGAGATTCTGGAAATCCATATTCACCAAAACCCTCAATTTGTTTGAAACATCGTTCTGCAAATTCTTCTTTATAGCCATGCTTTATCATTCCCTTTATTAATCGGTCATGATAAATTTGAATATTTCCATTATGGCGAAAGGTAGCCATCGCTCGCCTGAGTCCATCTGCCTCACCTGGTGTAAAACCTGCTGCTACAATTGCAATTTGCATTGCTTGTTCTTGAAATAATGGGATACCCTTAGTTCTTTTTAGAACTTCTTCTAAGTTTGCTGAAGGATACTCGGGTTCCTCTTCGCCACTTCGTCGGCGAAGATAAGGGTGAACCATATCTCCTTGAATAGGTCCGGGACGAACAATTGCTACTTGGATGACTAAATCATAAAAACAGCGTGGTTTGAGCCTTGGTAACATATTCATTTGAGCCCGACTTTCAACTTGGAATACACCAAGTGAGTCTCCTAGACATAGCATGTCGTAAGTTTCTTGATCTTTTTGAGGAATATTAGCGAGGGTCAACTTAGTAGAATGATGGCGTTCAATTATCTCAAATGTTTTTCGGATACATGTTAACATGCCAAGCGCCAATATATCTATTTTTAATATACCTAGTGCATCTAAGTCATTTTTATCCCATTCAATTACTGTACGACCACCCATTGATGCGTTTTCGATGGGTACAATGCTATCCAAACGATTTTTAGTAATTACAAAACCACCTGTATGTTGACTTAAATAGCGTGGGAATCCTGATATTTGACTGGATAAATCTAAGACCATATTTAATGTTTCATCTTTAGGATCAAGGCCCACCTCTATTATACGTTCTTTACTTGGTTTGGTGCTTTGCCGAGAGCCCCAAGAAGATTTAGATAAGGCTTGAATTATATCTTCTGTGAGCCCCATAACCTTGCCAACCTCTCTAAAAGCACTTTTTGCTTTGTAAGTTATGTGAGTAGCTGTAATTCCAGCTCTATCCCTTCCGTATTTTTCGTAGATATATTGGTATACCTCTTCACGACGCTCGTTCTCAAAATCAACATCTATATCAGGAGGTTCTTTTCGCTCTAAACTAATAAAACGTTCAAATAAAATTTCTATATTTTCAGGGTCAACAGAGGTAATGCCGAGAACATAACATACAGCAGAATTAGCTGCTGAACCTCTCCCTTGACACAAAATACCACGTGATTTAGCAAACTTAACTATATCATATACTGTCAAAAAATAAGGAGCATAATTAAGTTTTTTAATAAGCTCTAGTTCATATTTAATCTGTTTTTTTATTTTGAGGGGTACCTCCTTATGATAACGTTCGCTCATGCATAAATTAGTTTGATATTCAAGTTCTTCATAAGTTGTTCGATTTTGTGAGGTCTGATCAATTGGATAGTCGTATCCAAGTTCATCAAGATTAAATTGACATTTTATAATAATTTTCTGAATATTTTTAATAACGTATGGAAAGTCTGAAAATAACCTTTTCATTTCATTTGGTGACTTTAAATAGCGTTCTGCGTTGGAGTTTAAGCGATAACCTGCATTATAAATTGTACATTTTTTACGAATACAAGTTAAAACATCTTGCAAAACTCGACGTTCAGCTACATGTGAATGAACATCATTGACGGCAACTATAGGCAAAAATAATTTTTCTGCAGCTTGAGCTAATTGTTTTAAAATTATAGAATCGTTCCCATTATACCCTTTTTTTACAGAAATATAAATATCACTCTTAATGTTATACTTTAATAAATTTAAATGTTTAACAAAGCTCTGTTCATATTTTCGATTCGGTGGTGTCGTTATGATTATTTGGTCTTTACCCTTATCAAATATTCCCTCTTTTATTATATCATCAAGAAATAAGTGGCATAAACCTTTGGGGGCTCTACGTTTTCCTAATGTAAGGAGTTGTGATAACCGGCCGTAAGCAGAGCGGTTCGTTGGGTAGCATAGGAGACTAGGGTAATCTTTAAAGTCTAAACGACAGCCAATAATTAGTTTAATGCCGTATTCCTTAGCTGCAACATGAGCCCTAACTATTCCAGCTAGGCTATTTCTGTCTGTAATGGCTATGGCTGAGTAACCAAGGTTAGCAGCCTGTAATACGAGTTCATCGGGATGAGAGGCTCCGCGCAAAAAACTATAATTACTGGTTACCTGAAGTTCAGCATAAGTACTCATTAGGAAAAAAAGCCATGTAAATACCATTTTGTGATTTTTTGTTTACTATAGTTACCATTACAATATACCCAGTAACGATTACCTTCATGGTCTTCTAATTTGTAGTAGTCTCTTTCTTTTGGTACAAAGGGCATTGAATTTGATAAAAATTTTCTTGGTCTCCACCATTCAGGGGCGATGCGTTCAGGGCCCTCTGAATTTATGACTTTATGTTTTTGCCTGCGCCAAATAAACATGATAGGCGGTCCATCGGGAATTGATGCTATAACATCAATTGGTAACGGTTGGGATAAAAGTTCTAAAGGTCTTTTTAAATGACAATTATTTAGAAATTTTGAAGTATTTGTCCAGCTATTGGATACTTTAGTATTATTGATTGCCGATACGGCTTTATTCGCTTGTTCAGGTATGTGGCTCTCAACTGGATAAAAGCGTATAACGTTTTGTACGCCCAGTCTTCCAGATAAACGATCAATTAATTTAGCTATGTTGGTATTAGACTTTTGATTAGTTCTTCTGTAGATGCTAAACTGATTAATGCTTGATTTGCTTATTTCTATAGCTTTTAAAATTAGTACTTCAATTCCAAAACCAGCATCAACAGTGTCTAGTTTTTCTTGAAATAAAAAAGCTAAATGCTCTGGGTCTCTAGAGGGTTGGCTGGTGCCAGCTTTTATATTTATATGAGTATTGTCAACTCGAAATATACTAAGCTTTAGCAATCGTGCACCAAGATTATTCTTTTCTAAAACTTTGCAAAGTTCCATTAATAATTTATCTAGAGCAAATTTAATATCTTGTTTATTTCCAATTGGTTCAGGAAAAGAGATTCTTGCTATGTGTTGATGTTTTGGACGACAGGGCGATATAGGTTCATTTTCAAGTCCTAGGATTTGATCAAGTCTCTGAAGTAGTACTAAGCCAAAACGAGATGTAAGAGGAGCCCTAGGCATATTATAAATGTCACCAATCTGATTTAAGCCTAAATTATGCAATTTTTCAGTTGTAATTGGATCTAATCTTAGTGCTACTATAGGGTAATGGGCTAAAGCCTCTTTCTGAGACTGGGGTGGTATAATCGTTGATTGAACATTATTAAACCTAGCAACCGCCCAGGCTGCTCCGGGCGTATCAGCAAGGCCTATGCGTGCCTGATAGCCAATTTTCAGGCAATAGTTGTATAAATCCTTAACGAGTGAATGTTCGCCATCGTATAGGTGGGCACATCCGGTAATATCAATCCAAATACTCCCACTGCCAACCAAGCTTCCTAAAAGATTGGTTTCATTAAGATCGATGGCTGTCCATGGTGAGTAACGCTGGAAAGCCATGACTAATGTCTCCAGTGTTTTTAAATCGTTAATATAGTCAGCTTTCTCGATTAATAATTCAGGAAAAAGTGCTTTGGCGTCTGCAAGCGTATAACCTGTTTTAATACCTTTTAATTTTGCGGCATTACTGACAGCTAGTATTCGTTTTATCCCATTTAGCTTTTGAGTTGTGACTAATGGAAATTCCCTATTTTCTTTTTCGTTAACTGTTGTTTTGTACTTTGTTTTGATTTTTGTTTGATTGAGCCGATCCGTTGCAAAGGTTGGCAACCAAAGAGATATTATGCGTTTCATGACACCATTCCACCTGCCAGGATGTTTCCTGGCTCGTTCTTATTTTTTGTTTATTAAAATTAATTGAGCTGTATTTATAATGTTGCAACTCTAAATCCCATTTGGGAAAACTGCGTATACTATAATATTGTGTGTTTAGACTTGGTGCAGATTTAACGTGCCATCGAGTTAATGCTGCGTTAACTGCTTTGGTACGCAGTTGGTTGTTTTTATCTGTTTGTGGGTTAATTAACAGAGCCAAGCTATTATTTGCTTCTGCGGCTAATTGTAAGCGCCGGCCTGCAATTGAAGGGACTTTATATGGTCTTCCTACAACAATACTTAGGTCAGGGTTTTGGAGGCCTTCTTCCATAGCCCAAAGAATTTCAGTATCATTTTTACTTTGAACAAAAATAATACGATCAGGACTTATTCCAAATTGTAATAGTCCATGACAGTATAAATTACGTCTTGATTGGCACCAAAGAATTGTTTTGTTTGGATCTTGGTTACTAATTTTGTTTATTATTGTGGCTGCAAAACCAACTGCTGATGTATCTCCAACAATCTCATGTAGGCCTACTTTAGGAAAACCACCCCATGGTAAGGAGGAGTCAAGTTTCCTTTCCCCAAGAGGAATAATTGGTATGTCTGAAATAATTTTATTGTTATTTGATTTATTGTTATTCTCTATTTGACTAATTTTATTACGTAATTTTTCTAAAATTTCCTTATTTCTATAAGGGTTTTTATTTTTATTAAATGCAATTTTGGAATGTTTTAACTGCATCATTTCCTCCGCTTACTTAACTCTATTTGTTCTTGTTTTGTTCTAATTTAGAGTGAGAGGTTTGTCAAATAGTAGATTAAATAAATTTTAAAATCTATTTAATCCAATATCACTAACATTGATTGATGAGGGTCTATTGCTTATTAAATCCGATATTATCTTTCCGGACCCTGCGCACATTGTCCAACCAAGGCTGCCATGCCCAGTATTGAGATAGAGATTTTCATACTTAGTTTTTCCAATAATAGGTACTCCATCGGGAGTTAATGGACGCAGACCAGTCCAAAATTCAGCTTGAGAATAGTCACCTGCAGCTGGGAATATATGCTCTGCAATATTTGAAATTGAACGAACTCGTTCATGATTAATGTCTGTATTATAGCCAGTAAATTCAACTGTTCCGGCTATTCTAAGACGTTCTCCTAATCGTGAAAATACGATTTTATGATCTGCATCAGTTACGCTTATTGTTGGTGCGGCATTATAACCTGTTGTTGGTACTGTGACAGAGTAGCCTTTGGCTGGTTGAATTGGAATATTGATTCCGAGCGGTTTTAGGAGAATTGGAGAGTAACTAGCCAAAGATACAATTATTGCGTCAAAATTTACTAATTCTTTGTTTGTTTGAACTGATGTGACACTTTTATTTTTTATATTGATTTTTTGAATAGTTTCATTGTAGCGAAAATTTACACCAAAATTGGATAAATATTCGGCTAGTCCCGCCGTAAATTTTTGGGCGTCTCCACTTTCGTCATCTGGTGTGTAAATACCTCCAATAATTTTATCTGGGCTCGCACTATATGCGGGTTCAATCTCAAAGATTTGTTTGTCAGTAAGTATTTTATTTTCGCAACCTAAATCTTTTAAAATAGAGGCTTGTTTTGCGTAAGCTTGAAAATCTTTTTCTTCTCTAAATACTTGAAGAATTCCTTTATTTAAAAAGTCGTACTCTACTCCTGTATTTTGGCGTATTTTCGGTAAAAGAGTTCGGCTATAAAGTGCCAATCTAAGATTTTTAGCTGTATTTAGAGTAAAATTCTTAGAGTTGCAATTAGCTAAGAAGCGCAAGCTCCAAACCCACAGTTTAGGATCAAGACGCATTCTGTAGAGTAATGGCGCATCGTTGCGACCAAGCCATTTAAGCATAAGTTGGGGGGTTTCAGGTGATGCCCATGACATGGCTTGACTGGCAGAAATTTGTCCTCCATTTGCAAAGCTTGTTTCCTGACCAGCTGAGTTTTGACGATCGATTACCGTGACATCATGGCCATCTTTATGAAGATAGTAGGCTGCCGTGACACCGATAACCCCAGAACCTAGAATTACAACTTTCATAAATTAAATGCCCGAGCTAATCAAAGTGTTATATTTTATATAGTTGAAATTTATTTATAGCCAAACATTTATTAATTTTATGATCTTCACTTGCGAACCCCTTCAGTAAAATATTAATCTAGCTTATGGCTCATAACCCACCTCCTAATGAAATTCTAACAACGGATCAAATGTATCTTGCAGATGATCTCGCTATTAAATCTGGTTTGGATAGTTTTAATTTGATGCAAACAGCCGGTTTATCTGTGATAAGAGTTTTAAGAAAAAAATGGTCACGACGCCGTGTATTGGTGCTTTGTGGACCAGGCAATAATGGTGGAGATGGTTTTATAGTTGCAAGTGGTTTAAAAAATATTGGTTGGCCGGTAAAATTGGGTTTATTGGGCGATAAAGTAGATTTGGATAATGATGCACTCAGGGCCTCAAAACTCTGGAAAGGTGAAATACAAAATCTATCAATAGAACTTCTAGATAACGCTGATCTAATTGTTGATGCGTTGTTCGGTGCTGGTTTAAATCGTGAAGTAAGTGGTTTAGCTCGACAGGTCATTGAGACAATCAACAAAAAAAGGATTAAATGCATATCAGTTGATATCCCAAGCGGCATCAACGGAGATAGTGGGCAGATACAAGGGTGCGCTATCAATGCAAATACTACAGTCACATTCTTTCGCAAGAAACCGGGCCATCTTATGTTACCGGGTCGTTCCAAAGTTGGTGATTTAAAAGTTGTTAATATTGGTATTCCTAATTCGGTGCTAGGTAGCATTGATGTAAGTATAAATGAGAACAACCCTGGGCTGTTCTCCGATAAGTTTTATTTTGCAGGTGTTGATGACCATAAATATTCAAGGGGCCATGCCATAATTTCAGGTGGAGATATCATGCCTGGAGCAGCTTTTTTGGCTTCAATGGCAGCCAGAAGGGTTGGGGCAGGTCTTGTATCTATTGTTGCAAACATGGTTTCTAAAGCAATTTATTTATCATCTAACCCCGGGACAATGTTTATAGGTCTAAATAAGACCATAGGCTTTGATATGGTAGTTTCTGAACCACGGTGCACCGCGTTTTTGATCGGTCCAGGTAATGGATTAACTTCTGATATAAAATCCCGTACCATTTCAAGTTTGCGCTCAAGAAAATCGGTTGTGCTTGATGCAGATGCTCTCACTCTATTTAAAGACAATCCTTCTAGTTTGTTTAAAAGGATTAACGGTCCAGTCGTCTTAACACCGCATAAAGGCGAGTTTTTAAGGCTTTTTGATGTTACTGGTAATAAAATACACGATACTAGATCTGCTTCCAAGAAAAGCGGTGCAGTTGTTGTTTTTAAGGGTGGTGATACGATTATTGCTGCTCCAGATGGACGGGTTGCAATTAATGTTAATTCGCCGCCAACACTAGCGACTGCAGGCTCCGGAGATGTTTTATCTGGGCTTATTACGGGTTTATTAGCAACTGGCATGCCTGCGTACGAGGCTGCTTGCGCTGGTAATTGGATTCATGGAGAGGCAGCCTCGCATTATGGACATGGATTAATAGCTGAAGATATTATCGATGGTATTCCAAGAGTTTTAAGGTCACTATATTAGTTTTTAAAACTATATTTGGTATTATCGTAAAGTTTATTGAGGAACAAATGTCAGAACAAAAATCTGCAAATTTATGGAATAGAGCGTTACAAAATCTCCAGATTGCTTGGAATAAGATAGCGAGTGATAATAAGTTAGATAATGAGATAAAACTTACACCTAATTTGAACCAGAATGACCAAAAAAAAATAATTAAGCAAATGAATGCATGTTTGGAAGCTCGGGGTGGCGAGGTTTCAGCTCGAAAGAGGGCAGCCACTCTTGGCTTTGCATACTTATCCCTGAATGATGAAGGTAAGAAAAAATTCCTTACTATACTATCATCAGAATATGGAACGAATGGTGACTTAATTAAAAAAGCAATAAAAAGTTTATTCGAAACTGAAAAAAATGATAACCAAAATTTATTTCATGCCGAGCAAAAGCTTCAAGAATCTCTAAAACCACCAAGAGTTAAACTATTGCAACAATTCAATGCCTTACCTAACGGAATTAAGTTTTTAGTTGATATGAGATCAGAGCTTCTTCTTTGGAAAGAAGAAAAACCTGAACTTCGCGGGTTAGAGAATGATCTTAAGTCATTATTGTCAGGTTGGTTTGATGTTGGTTTCTTGGAACTAAAACAAATAACCTGGCAAGCTCCAGCAGCTCTTTTAGAAAAATTATTCTTATATGAAGCTGTTCATGAGATTAAAGACTGGGGTGATTTGAAGAATAGATTGGCAGCAGACCGCCGTTGTTTTGGATTTTTCCATCCTAAGATGCCTGAGGAGCCGCTTATTTTCGTTTGGGTCGCGTTGGTTAACGGGATTTCTACTAATGTCCAATCTTTACTCGATGAAAATGCTCCGTTAGGCGATGCACAAAGTGCGGATACAGCGGTATTCTATTCAATATCAAATGCTCAAACGGGTTTATCAGGAATAAATTTTGGAAATTTCCTAATAAAGAGAGTAGTCGATAGTCTTTCAAAAGAGCTACCTAATTTGAAAACATTTGCAACACTCTCACCTATTCCAGGGTTTTCGCGTTGGATTGATAAAAAAATTACCGAAGGAAGAAGAGTATTGTTAAACTCGGAACAGTCTCGAGTTTTAATGGAGTTTACAAAAACAGATACTGTTGAGAGTGCCATTAGAAGTATAATTCAGGATAATAATTGGTATAACGATAAACACCTAATCTCTCTAGTGCGTGAGCCTCTATTAAAAATGTGTGCCGAGTACTTACTACTAAAGAAACGCGAGAAGGGAACGGCTTTTGACTCTGTCGCGCACTTCCATCTGAATAATGGTGCAAGTGTGGAACAATTGAATTGGATGGCAGATACCTCGGTTCGTGGAATTAAACAATCGTATGGTTTAATGATAAATTATCTTTATGATTTAAAATTAATAGATATTAATCATGAAACATACAGAGTGGGGGAAGCTATTGCCGCATCACAATCAGTCAAAAATTTAGTAAAAAATTATTAAATATTTTTATCGGCATTGGATTTATATTAGTGAATTCTGAACTTGTACTGTTACTTAGGCTCTCAATCTAAATCAACAATCTTTTTTGAATTTGAAGATTTTATGCTTGCGTCAAGAAAAGACGAGACATTGATCATCTGGTTCTTTGGTATGGAAAACATTATTCCATTAGTAATATTGTCACAAAATGCTTCCAACTCAGCTTTTTCAATATTAATCTCGGAATAAGTCTGTATTTGAGGCTTTTGATTTCTTTCATGCAATACTAAAGTATCATAATTTCGCATTTCAATGGTAGATTCTGATCCAAAAATTTTGAGCCACCAAAAGGGCGTCGTCACGTTCGATGTGCCCACATATCCCGTAATTCCATTTTTAAACCAAAGAATACAAGAGGTTGTATCATCCAGTTTTGTTAACACCCGATTACTACTCGTTACGAAAACAGATTTTATTTCTCCACAAAAACTAACCAATGTATCCACACAGTGAAGCCCCCTATTTGTCATTGATCCAAGAGGAGACTCATCTGGATTTACTCTCCAAGAACTCTCATTTCTATCTGCTCTAAAAGCAGTGTCACCAGAAAAATTGCTTTCTACGTGAATAATTGTACCCAATTTCTTAGATTTAAGTAAGTTTTGTATTTCAATGATTGCAGGATTATATCTTCGATTGTACAATATTGACAAAGTAACATTGTTCCTTTCAACCGCTTCAACAGCCAAAAGAGCATCATTACGGTTTAGTGTGAATGGTTTTTCGCACGCAATATGTTTTCCGGACGCTGCTGCTATTTCGATTTGTTTACTATGCTGGCTGTGCGGCGTAGCTAATATAACGGCGTCAATATCTTTTTGTTTGACTGCTTCTGAGTAGGTTTTCTTTAACAGTGTTATTCCGTTGGTTCTGGCATAGTTTTGTGTTTCAATTGAATTCGTGCGAGTAATACCATATCGTATTTCAATTTTTTTGCTATGGTTTTGAACCGAGTCTACTAGTGTTTTACCCCACCAACCCAGTCCAACAATTAAGGCTCGAATCATTACTATATCCCAAATAATGAAAACTTTTCTGTTGTCTTTATTTTTAAGGTTTACATTACTTGCCAAATCTCTCTGCTAAATGTATACACCTTCACGCATTTTAAATTAATACTTTTTTATCGCTTATCACAACAAGTGGTTAATCAGGTTGTGAATGTTTCTATTGTCAAGTGGTAAAAAGTTAAAAATATGCGTTTGTTTTGTATATAAATCTTGCTAATTGTTTTCTTTAAGTTAGACGGAAGTTGTTAACAAGGCATTGTGCGGGTGTGGCGGAATTGGTAGACGCGCTGGTTTTAGGTACCAGTGGCCTTGGCCGTGGGGGTTCAAGTCCCTTCACCCGCACCATTTTGTTATCGGATTTGATGTGCAATAAATATTTGGAATATGCTTTGCGGTTTGAAAACAATATTAGATAAATAAAAATTGAAATAATTTAAGGCGGAAATAATCATGCAGGTAACAGAAGTCAATAATGAAGGGTTGAAACGGTCTTATAAGGTTATTGTCCCTGCTGAGGAAATTAAAACGAAAATCAATAACCGATTGTCTGAAATTGCTCAGACTGCAAATATGCCGGGGTTTCGCCCGGGAAAAGTACCTGTTACGTTGCTCAAAAAGACCCATGGAAAAGCGATCATGGGAGAAATATTGGAAAAAACAGTTAATGAGAGTTCTCAGAAAGCCCTGAGCGAGAGGGATTTAAGGCCAGTTGCTCAGCCTAAAATCGAGATTGATAAATTTGATGAAGACACTGATCTGGAATACACAATAGAATTGGAACTATTCCCTGAAATCAAGCTTACAGATTTTAAGAAAATTAAATTAGAGCGTTTAAAAGTGCCAGCTAATGATGAACAAATAAATGAAATTCTTAGTCAAATGGCCGATGGACAAAAAGATTCTAAGCCAATTGAAAAACCACGTGCCATAGCTTCAGGCGATCTTGCGATCATTGATTTTGTAGGGAGCGTAGATGGAGAGGAATTTGCCGGGGGGAGTGCTGAGAATTATAGTTTAGAAATCGGTTCAGGGTCATTTATACCGGGTTTCGAAGAACAAATAATTGGTAAAAATGTTGGTGATAAAATTGATGTAAATGTCACTTTTCCGGATGAGTATGCGAAGGAATTGGCTGGAAAAGATGCTGTATTCGCCGTGGAATTAAAAGATCATAAAGAGACGATACCAGGTACCGTTAATGATGAAATGGCGGTTAAAATGGGCGCGGAAAATTTAGAAGATTTAAGGAATAAGCTTAAAGAAAATCAAGAAGCAGAGTTGGGGCAATATAGCCGTATGAGAGTTAAAAGAGAGCTTNTAGACATACTAGANAAAGAACATCAGTTCGAGATGCCTGANGGNATGGTTGAAGCTGAATTTGAANCGATTTGGCAACAGTTNGAGCAACAACGTAAAGATCANCCNGANAAAATCGAAGAGGAAGANAAGAATAAGACTGATGATCAGCTAAAAGAAGAGTATCGTGAAATTGCATTGCGCAGGGTCAAACTAGGACTTTTATTGGCGGAAATAGGTCGAGTAAATGAAATTTCTGTTTCTCAAGAAGAAGTAAATCGTGCCATTGTTCAAGAAGCTCAGCAATATAAAGGTAAAGAAAAAGAAGTGTTTGATTATTACAAAAATAATCCTGAGGCCATGCAAGGNATTCAATCTCCTTTGTTAGAAGAAAAGGTTGTAGATTTTATCATTGAGCTCTCTGATGTCGATGAAAAAATTGTCACGGTTGAAGAATTAATGGCTGAACCGAAAANCGAGAAAAAAGCTCAAAATGATATTAATTCAACTAAGAAGACTAAAAAGAAGACGAGTTCGAAAAAAAATACGACGCGTAAAAAGAAGACTGACAAGGCATAATATTGAAATTTTGAGGAAAATTTTTGATGGTAGAAAATATGATTGATCCAGTAGAAGTGTATAATAATTCATTAGTTCCGATGGTGGTTGAAACAACCAATAGGGGGGAGAGAGCTTATGATATTTACTCGCGTTTACTTAAGGAAAGAATTATTTTTATAACAGGCCCAATTGAAGACTACGTATCGAGTTTGATTTGTGCACAGCTTTTATTTTTAGAGTCTGAAAACCCCAAAAAAGACATAGCGATGTATATCAATTCACCTGGAGGCGTTGTTACCTCTGGACTAGCCATATATGACACGATGCAATATATTCGGCCGTCAATATCGACGGTTTGTATAGGCCAAGCTGCATCGATGGGGTCTCTTTTGCTCGCGGCCGGCTCAAAGGATCAAAGNTTCGCTCTACCCAATTCGCGNATTATGATNCATCAACCATCTGGAGGCGCTCAAGGGCAAGCAACGGATATTGAAATACAAGCACGTGAAATATTATCGTTAAGAGCAAGGTTGAATGAAATCTATGTGACTCATACTGGACAAGAACTATCGTCTGTTGAGAAAGCATTGGAGAGAGATACATACCTAAGTCCTAGCGAAGCTCTGGATTTTGGCTTAATTGATCAGGTTGTTGATAAAAGGCCAGATCNTGATGAAGATAGTGAAGCTAAAGATGCTGATAAAGGCTAAAGTTGGTTATTAAAGAAATAGTCATAAAAAAGTTATAACTTAAGTGAAAATATTATGTTTAGATACTAAGACTTGCTCTATTGCGAAATATAAGAAATTATACTTTATTATAGATTAAAAATTTATTTCGTTTCCAGTTTGGGAGTAGTAATGGCAAAGTCCACCGGTAATGACGCTAAGAATACTCTGTACTGTTCTTTTTGTGGTAAAAGTCAGCATGAGGTAAGAAAACTAATTGCTGGTCCAACCGTTTTTATCTGTGATGAATGCGTAGAACTATGCATGGATATAATTCGAGAAGAGAGTAAAACGCAGATTGTAAAGTCCGGTGATGGGGTCCCTGCCCCAAAAGAGATTTGTAGTGTTCTTGATGACTATGTNATTGGTCAGTATTTTGCAAAGAGAGTTTTGGCTGTAGCAGTACATAATCATTACAAGCGCTTGGGAGCGGCAGCAAAAACTAATGATGTCGAGTTGGCAAAATCTAACATTTTACTGGTTGGTCCCACTGGCTGTGGAAAAACCTTATTAGCTCAAACTCTTGCACGTATACTTGAGGTGCCATTCACTATGGCTGATGCAACAACNTTAACTGAGGCTGGATATGTTGGTGAAGATGTTGAAAATATTATTTTAAAACTTTTACAAGCTGCTGATTACAATGTTGAACGTGCTCAGCGAGGAATTGTTTACATTGATGAAGTNGATAAAATATCACGCAAATCAGATAATCCATCAATTACACGTGATGTATCCGGAGAGGGCGTTCAACAGGCACTCCTTAAGATTATGGAAGGTACAATAGCCAGCGTTCCGCCTCAAGGAGGAAGAAAGCATCCGCAACAAGAGTTTTTACAAGTTGATACTACTAATATNTTATTCATTTGCGGCGGNGCTTTNGCTGGTTTGGANAAGATTATATCTTCNAGGGGTCAAGGATCTTCAATTGGATTCGGTGCNGATGTTAGTAGTCCAGACGACAGGGAGACTGGNGAAATACTNCGGGNTTTAGAGCCTGAGGATTTANTNAAATTTGGTTTAATACCAGAATTTGTNGGAAGACTTCCGGTTTTGGCTACTTTNGAAGAATTAGACAAGGATGCGCTTATTACAATTTTAACTGAACCAAAGAATGCGTTGGTTAAACAATATCAAAGATTATTTGATATGGAAGATGTAAATTTAAAGTTTCTTGAAGCAGCGCTAGAATCAGTTGCAGAAAAGGCAGTTGCAAGAAAAACAGGTGCTCGAGGTCTACGTTCTATTATGGAAGATATATTGTTGGATACTATGTACGATTTACCAGAGTTAGAAAATGTCGAAGAGGTTGTAATAAATAGAGAGGTTGCTGAAGAGGGCGCTCGTCCGCTTTACATTTATTCGGAAAGGCAAAAAAGTGATCTGGATAACAGTGCCTAACGTAACTGTGTGTAGATATATTAGTTGTTTTTGACATGAATTCATTCTTAAAAAATGTTGAAATTGAAGGATAAAAACATCGTTTGCGTTTTGAGTATATACTTAAAGTAAATCTTATTTCCATAAGGAGAAACCGAATTGTCAGCATCAGAAAAAACAGTGATTTCAGTATTGCCTCTCAGAGATATAGTGGTTTTTCCTCACATGATAGTTCCTTTATTTGTGGGTAGGGAGAAATCTGTAAAGGCGCTCGAAGATGTAATGAAAGAGGATAAAAAAATCCTTTTAATTGCTCAAAAGAATGCGTCGGACGATGATCCTGGTTTTGAGGATCTATACGAAATTGGTACCGTTGCTAGTGTCCTTCAACTGTTAAAGTTACCAGACGGGACTGTTAAAGTTTTGGTTGAAGGTAGAACAAGGGCTCAGGTTAAAAAATTTTTAAGCAATGATAAATTTTTTGAAGCGGAAGTCGAAGAAAAATTAGTAACGGGTCTTGATGACACGGAAATAGAAGCATTATGTAGGTCTGTAGTCGGACAATTCGAACATTACATAAAATTAAATAAAAAAATACCCCCCGAGGCTTTGACATCGGTTAATCAGATAGACGAAGCTGATAAATTAGCGGATACAATATCATCTCACCTGGCTTTAAAAATGCATGAAAAGCAAGAATTACTTGAAATAACTTCGGTTAGCGAGCGCATTGAAAAAATTATTGCTTTTATGGAGGGCGAGATTGGAGTTCTTCAAGTGGAGAAAAAAATTCGTGGTCGAGTTAAGCGTCAGATGGAAAAAACGCAGAGAGAGTATTATTTGAATGAGCAACTAAAGGCGATTCAACGTGAACTTGGAGAAACCGACGAAGGTAAGGATGAAAACTCTGAACTAGAGGAAAAAATTGGAGACACAAAATTATCCAAGGATGCGAAAGAGAAGGCTGAGGGAGAATTAAAAAAGCTGAGAAATATGAGCCCGATGTCAGCAGAAGCTACCGTTGTCAGAAACTATTTAGACTGGATGTTAGGGATTCCTTGGAAAAAACGTAGCAGAATTAATAGAGATATTAGTAAAGCGCAAAATATTTTAAACTCTGATCATTATGGTCTCGAAAAGGTAAAGGAACGTATTTTAGAGTATCTTGCTGTTCAACAAAGGACAAAGAAACTTAAGGGCCCAATTCTGTGTTTAGTTGGGCCACCTGGAGTTGGAAAAACATCTCTTGGCAAGTCAATCGGGCATGCAACAGGTCGCAATTTTGTGAGGATGAGCCTCGGTGGTGTGAGGGATGAATCGGAAATAAGAGGACACCGAAGGACTTATATCGGCTCAATGCCGGGAAAAATAATCCAGGGAATGAAAAAAGCAGGAAGTTCCAATCCCTTGTTTTTATTGGATGAAATTGATAAGATGGGCCAGGATTTTAGGGGTGATCCAGCNTCTGCNCTTTTGGAAGTGCTCGATCCCGAGCAGAATGATAGCTTCCAAGATCATTATTTAGAAGTTGATTATGATTTATCAGATGTCATGTTTGTGACTACAGCTAATTCCCTTCGTATTCCCGGTCCGTTAATGGACAGAATGGAGATTATTCGGATCGAAGGGTACACAGAAGATGAGAAAGTTGAAATAGCNAAGTTGCATCTGATTAANAAACAGATGGATGCGCATGGTCTAAAAAGNCATGAATGGTCGGTGTCGGAGACAGCACTCAGAGATATCATTAGATATTATACCAGGGAAGCCGGGGTTAGAAACTTAGAACGTGAATTGGCAAACTTAACGAGAAAAGCCACAAAAGATATTTTACTAAAAGGTTTATCATCCGTAAAGGTAACATCGAGAAACCTCGAGAAGTTTGCGGGTGTNAGAAAATATCGGTTTGGTGAACTTGAAGAGGTGGACCTTGTTGGGGTTACAACTGGTTTGGCGTGGACTGAAGTGGGTGGAGAGATACTAACCATTGAAGCCGTAATGGTACCTGGAAAAGGTAAAATGACGGTTACTGGAAAATTGGGCGACGTAATGCAAGAGTCTATTCAGGCGGCTCGCTCTTTTGTGCAGTCTCGGTCAATCGAGTTNGGCATAAAACCAACTCTTTTTGAGAAGAAGGATATACATGTTCATGTNCCAGAAGGTGCGACCCCAAAGGATGGTCCCTCTGCCGGTGTTGGTATGACTACNTCCATAGTTTCATCTCTTACGGGAATTCCAGTAAGAAAGGACGTCGCCATGACTGGGGAGATCACTCTACGTGGCAGAGTTCTTCCCATTGGAGGCTTAAAGGAAAAATTACTAGCTGCATTGAGAGGTGGGATTATTAAAG
Source organism: Rhodospirillaceae bacterium TMED23 (assembly GCA_002168115.1). GTDB lineage: Bacteria > Pseudomonadota > Alphaproteobacteria > Rhodospirillales > UBA2165 > TMED23. The sequence goes on from NHCC01000009.1 coordinate 45,468, forward strand.
TTATAATTCCAAAAGATAATGAGAAGGATCTTGCTGAAATTCCGGATAATGTTAAGAAGGGGCTGGAGATAATCCCTGTAACAGGTATTGAAGAAGTTCTCGATCATGCCNTGGTGTCTTCCCCTATACCAATTGAATGGGTCGAAGATAATGACGAACAAACTAAGGTTGTTTCATCAACTGCAGAAGAAGAAAATGACCGATCTGGAGTTGTAAAACATTAAAATGTAACTATCCTATATAACGTATTGATTCGCATTTATTGGAAAGTGCACTTAATATTTTGAATGTCGCCATTGAAATGTAATGAATAAAACGAAGATTTTAAGCTAATAATTGCATAAATAGTGTGGTTTTTATCATTTTCAGTTAAATTAACTGTTCTTAGATTGACGANACAAAAAATACAGGATTAAACTCATCATATATGTTTAGTGCTGAGACTCTTCTCAGTTTTCACAACCCATTTGGAACAAAGGAAAAGGGAGCAGGAGTATGAACAAGAATGATCTTATAGCGGCCGTTGCAGAGAAATCGGGTTTATCTAAAACTGATTCTGGAAAAGCTGTAGATGGAGTTTTTGATGCAATATCAGGAACTCTAATGGCCAAAGGGGAGGTAAGGATTGTAGGGTTTGGTACTTTCTCAACCTCAGAACGAAAAGCTACTACTGGTCGGAATCCTAGAACTGGTGAACCTTTGCAAATAGCCGCTTCAACTCAACCAAAATTTAAGGCGGGAAAAGGACTTAAGGAGGCAGTAAACGGTTAACCCTTAGGTTCAATTAAAAGTGTATCTATAATGCCGGCCGGTATAACGTCGCCGGCATTATTTTTGGACCAATAAAAGCATTAGAAAACCATATAATGTGCTTTACACGATAGCTAGACTAATCTAAACAACTTCTTTTCAGTGAATATATGGAATTAAGTTTAGGGGCGATTAGCTCAGTTGGGAGAGCGTCACGTTTACACCGTGAATGTCGGCGGTTCGAGCCCGTCATCGCCCACCATTCCATTTCAAGTATTTAATGAATATTCGTGAAATATGAGTTTGAGATTTTTGTAATCGCACAGCAGGCAATTTTTTCTTAAAAAATTAGATTTACTGAGTTTAAAAATAATTTGCTACTTCTTACGGTAAAGTCGAAGACTGTAAGTTCAAATCTCATCTCTTACGCTATTTTCTACTAATACTATTTACTGTCTTCTCATTATTCCTATGATCCGACCTAGATATTATTAAAATAGAGAATTAAGCTTTATCGAATTATATAATACGACATACTCGGCTTCGTTTTCAAGAGAACCTTTTTTGCATANAAAAAGTCCCTATTTTGGAGTGTGGCGACCTTAAATTTTTTAATGGAGTAATAATATGCATTCCGATGTTGGTGAAATCACGGNCANGTTATCTGTTTATAGTTATCTACACAAGTCAGACTGTCATATCGAATAAAAGACTTTAAAATAACTTATATTCCGTGTGCTGTCCATTTAGTGGTTTGCGATAAAACAGCTTTAATAAAGGCCATATTATCCCGAGAATACAATATACCCAAGGTTTTATAGGTATGCATTCCTCTTCTACCCATTGGAGCCAAGCACCATCTGGTGCCATTTTATTATCAAAAGGGCGTATTACAACTTCGCTCCACTCGGCTGGTTGATCAGTTGCCGTTGGACGTGTGCTCTCGTCACATTTAATAAATTCGATCACCTGACCGAATGAAAACGGATGTCAAAGAAACCCTTCTGACGGCCAAACTGTATTAGGTCTTCGAATAACAAAATTTCCTTCTTTNAGCATTNAAACGTTCCTANNTTTATCNCCGAANAAAAGANAGTCTATGATATTTCTTATNCAATTAAAATCCTGNATANTTAATTTTTTTCAAATATNAGAGAATATTTTANAGAGAAANCTGGCAGAATNAATGAAATTGTGTTACCCNNCTAGCATTGAAATNATNATTAAAAANANNCTAATTATTATTAAATAAAAAACTCTGTTAAATTTTGGAGACTAACCTATGAGAAAAATTATTCTCGCTTTTACTTTTTTTGTTTTTTCGGCCCCTGCATTTGCTGGTAGTTGCCCCCTCAAGCTTAATAAGATTGATCAAGCTCTTGCTGTGGGTAATGTTAAGAATGCGTCGTAGGTAAAAGCTTTGCGTGATCAAGGCGAGCGATTGCATAAATTAGGCAAACACGGCAAGTCTGTTCAAATTTTAATAAAGGCAATGAAATTAGCTGGTATAAAATGAAAAAATAATTTTTAAAATTTGCCTCTATTTCTCGTAATTTTAAAGATTTCAGTATTAAAAGTATAATCATATGCTCAGAAAAAGTATGTTTAAATTTATACGAACATCAAATACCTTTTTGAATGAAACACCGCATTAAATAGACATTAAACCGTCATGCTATATTAAAATTGCATGACAGCTATTGAATTTATGCAAAAACTAAAATTAAAAGTAAGCGTAACAAATATAAGGTACAATCATCCTATGCATGTGAGATGTGATGTTAGCCGGAAGCGCCTCAATATCGACTGATTTATACTTATGGATATTAATTCTATGCCAAAAAGCAACAAACGACGCAGCCCTGAAAATTGGGCGAGACAGTTACTTAAAGAAGATGAAATGCAGCTGAAAGATATATCGAACTTAACAGGCCTTAAAATACACGATGTATTTGCTTTGAAGTTAAAAATGCGGTCTTAAGTTTATACATATCTTATGCTTTAATTGTCATAAAGCTATCTTTAGTCTTTTGATAAAATCAAGTTTTTTTCAAAATCATTTTGTAGGTATGCGAAAATTGCATAAGTGGGTTACGATAGTACCATTATACTTTTTGAGTTACTGGTCGTATACCTAAGTTCTAGCGACAATTTTAATATTAATTGGCGCTGCGTCTTCCAGACGTAAAACCTCCCTGTTAAACTTGCTGGATAGATTCGTCTATCCAGCTTTTTTTTATTACGTTCATTTAAATTATTATTTGGATTTCTGCAATCTTTTTTAAAGAAAATGTAAACATAAATTATCTCATAAATTTTATTAACGATACAGAAAAATATCTAACAGGTATACGCAACTTTTTATTAGATTAAATTCAATTTTTCTTAATGTTAAGGAAACCATGAACTTAGGATTTGAGTTCTATGTTATGAATATTTTTCTATGAATAAACTAGTATTTTCGTGTAGCAAAAATATAGATTTTTTTTAATACAGTATTAAAGTAGACTAAAGAGCTGTCATATTTAGTATCTTTAGTTTTTTTGTTCTGGCGGTAAAATTTCTACGGTACAAATTTGATCAACTAGACTTAAACGATTAATATCTAATAAATGGGCTCTCTTTTCATCATTTGTCAAATTGGCGCCAATGCCTTGGGTCATTACTAATATAATCGAATTATCTGTCATATCTAGCCAATAACTTCTTCGAGCTAAAACACCATTATTGTCTCTCGCAAAGGGATCATTGGGATCTTTGGAAAGATCAGGACTATAAAATCGGTTCATATTATCCATCGATAAAATTATACTATATCTATTTTTTATTTGTCGTTTAATTATTAATAAACATTATCATTATTGGACTGAATTTTTTCTTGATTTTAACTTAAGGGCTGTAACTTTATATATATCTAGGCCAGATAATTCAGCTATTTCGCGCGCAGAAAACTGAGTTTCTTTAATCAGCACTGTCGCGTAACTTACTGGATCACGTTTTTGTACACTTGTTACCATTAATATTAAACCTCCATTATATAGACTTTAGTAAATACATTAAAAAGTTTTAGAATAGGTTAATATATAACCTTAAAATAAAGCCAACGCTCTTATTTCAATGCTTTCTCTGGCTTTTGCTTTGACTGGTGTATTGGGATCTTCAAAAGCTGAGTGTGCAGTGTATTTAACCCCTGCACTGGCATCAGTATCAAATACTTTAAATATTAATGCCTCTTTGGGGGTCATTTGGGGAAAATATATCCATTTATGTTTTGGGTTATATGATATATGAAAAACTTCCGCTGTTCGGTAAGGATAGCGTCTTTCTACTGTAATAAATCCTTCTTCTGGGATGGTTCTACCATCACATATTGCAAGCGGTTCAGACTCTATTGTTTCTATGGGACGCCATAATTGAACAATTGCAAAGCGTCGTTTTAAAGCTTTTTTAGCGCCATGCTCTGTTAATAAATCCCTTAGTCTTTGCGGCGCAGATTTCGTGGTATAATCATTGTGGACAGCTTTAACAGGCTCCCGTACGCGATATTCTGAGAGTATTGCCTCGTTTGAAGTTCGTATCGTATGGTCGAATACCAACACTTCCTCACAATGGATTTTTTCTTTAATTAGTTGTTCCACCTCATAATAACAATTTTCTTCTACATCTCTACTGTCATAAAAGTTTTTTACCTTTGATGTATGGGTCAAAAATTCAAAACCGTGTATTGAAAGTTTGAATTCAGTTGATTCTAATCTACCATTATTAATTTTAACTATTTTCTCTTCATATACTGGTTGGCGCGCTTTATGTTCTTCTTCTGGCCAATCAACATACATTACTGGTGGCACACCATCATCAACTACGTACCTTAACGGAGCTCTTACAAATTTATTTTCTACGGTCATACTGGGTTTTCTTGCGAATTCTGTACATTGTGATTAATTAAATACTTGAGGCTTTTATTTAAATAAGACCATTAAGACTATGAAAGTAAATAATTTTAGTGGCGGCCCCTGAGAGACTCGAACTCCCAACCTTCTGATTCGAAGTCAGACGATCTATCCAATTGATCTAAGGGGCCACATAAAGTATTTTTGTTTACTGTTAATATATTCGATTTTCTCAGAAGTATTTTAAAAAATTATATATCCTTAATTCTCAAACAATAAATAGTCTAAAGTTGTAGAATATTTTTTTGAGAATTACAATCATAAGAATGTAGTATAATTATTTTCAAAGCCATCCAACTTTCACTCTTGTATTTACGCTCTAAGTATTCTTAGTAAAAGAAAGTTTTTAAATATCACCAGCATAATTCTTTTTCGTATTTGGCACAGAAATACTTCAATTTTTTCACTCTTAGAGATTTGATCTTATGTTTCTAATCAAGAACATGCTCAGTTTGAGAAAAGTATTGAGATGCGTGTTGAAAATAATAAGTGTAGTAGTCTGAATTCTCTATATTTTTTATTTGATTTATTAAAAAATTTATATTAATATAAAGTTGAATTGAGAATTTCTCGAATAAAAAAAGTTAGTGGTGAAGGAGAAGTTAAATGTCGATGTCAGATTTATGGCATGCTCCTTTGATCGAATCGACAAAAATTATGTCTAATGAACGATCAAGATTCGATTCTTTAGGAAGTGAGACAGTCGTTGGTATTGGATCAGATAAGGTGTCTCAGGATGGGCGGCCTGTTGAGGAGGTTGGTCAGTCAAATCAAGCGGGAGAAAGATCGTTTGGTCAACAGAAAGAACCAATGTTCGTTGAACAGAATACGGCTATCCAAGCGCAGGAATATGCGAGTCAGGAAGCTGGCGACGTAGTTGTAAAGCGTGGAATAGCAATGGTTGCAAGTGCATCGGAAGCAGTTGGTGCTCGCGAGGCACTAGCCAGATTGGATCAAAATGGAGACGGAAGAATTGATCAAGTTGAGGTCCAAAAAGGACAGAGGGCTGATGAAGAGTCATCAACTTTTGCTGCTTTGACGCAATACAGAAATGTTTCTGACGGAGTTGTGGATACCCCGAGGATTTATAAAGAAGTTTCAGAATAAAGCATTTCATTGTAGTCCCTGTAAACCGTTAGAGAAATACTTATAACTTTATTTTAGGTTAATACCCTTGTCCAGCTGGTGCGGCTGTGTGCTTGACACATTGGTGCACCTAGCTTAAATCCAGGTTATATTTTAAGAGATGGGGGTGTAGCTCAGTTGGTTAGAGCGCCGGCCTGTCACGCCGGAGGCCGCGAGTTCAAGTCTCGTCACTCCCGCCACTCTTAAAAAAAATTTTCTCTGGTCGGTTTTTTCTCGAGGGAGCTGTAAATCTTTGAATTTCTTCTAACTTTTGTTGTAAGTTTTTTCTCCGTCGTAACCGTTACTGAATTGCTAATATCAGCCTTTATATTGCTTGTAAGTGGTTTAATACAGGGGTATTCGGGATTTGGTGGGGGAACTGTTTCGGTTCCAATCTTAGTTATATTATTTGATCCTGTTATCGCGGTTGGAATTATTACGCCTATTTACATTTTTGGTGCAGCAACAATTTTACCAAATGCTGTTAGAAATGTTGATTGGAAAGAAGTACTGCCTGTTGTGTTAAGTGGTTCTTTATCTGTTTTTATTGGTTTATCTTTTTTGATTAATACAGACCCAAATATAATGAAGAGGGTTATGGGGTTATTTATTTTATTGACAACATTTATAATGATTTTTGGCGGAGTGTATAGGGGACCTAGAAATATATTTACGAGTGTTTTTGCGGGTTTGGCTACGGGAGGAGTCTCAGGCGGGACGGGTATTCCAGGGGCACCGATCATGGTTATGTATTATCTTGCTGCTAAGGTTCCACCTGCTGTACAGAGGGGCAATATCTTAACCACCGGTAGCGTTTTTAGCCTTTGTATAATCTTAGGGTTAGCTCAAAACGATATTTATGATCACAAAACTTTATTGTTAATCTTTATTTTGAGTCCGGTGTTCATGGTCGCTACGCGGGTGGGGCAGTATTTATTTAAAGTTGCTCCAATAAACTGGTTTAAGAGAGCAGCCTATAGTTTATTAATATTTGCTGGTTTAATTCTACTTGCTGTTTGACCCCAAATGTTAAGTCACTGGTTTTCAATTGTATTACTTGCTCTTACTAAGAAAATAAATCTGATTAAATTTATTTATTTAACTTAAACCTAGCGTGATTTATGGTCTGGTTTTTAAATTCCCCTTTAGGTAAAGGATAAAAAAAAGAGAAATAATATTTTTTTGAGCGTTTAACTTAGATTATATTAATATAAAGAATTTGGAATAGTGAAAATTTTGGATATCAAAAATTTCGGTTTTAAGTATAATTTATCAACCATCTTAAATAATCTATTATCTTCATTGCAACGTAGCATATATTGCGGTAGAAGCGTTTGATAGCATACGGACGTTCAACCTCGTTTGGATAGAAATCTATTAATTAAAGTTCATAAATGAAAAAATGTAATTATGGATAATCTTTTATTAGAATATTTCCCGATATTAATATTTATCGCACTCGCTTTAGGCATCGCTGTAATGATTCCTTTAGCTTCGATGTTAATAGCTCGTCAAAAACCAGATGCTGAAAAATTGTCTGCATATGAGTGCGGCTTCGAGGCGTTTGAAGATGCTCGGATACAATTTGATGTAAGATTTTATTTAGTGGCGATATTGTTCATTATTTTTGACCTAGAGGTAGCATTTTTGTTTCCATGGGCAATAGCACTTGGATCGATTGGAGTATTTGGATTCGTTTCAATGGTTATATTTTTAGGAATTCTGACTGTCGGTTTTGTTTATGAATGGCGCAAAGGCGCACTTGAATGGGAGTAAATTTTTATAATGTCAGGAAGTTCTGCAACGTTGCAATCAACAACCAGAAATAAGCAAGTAAATAACAAAGTAATTGGATCTGTTACTGATGCTTTGATCGATAAAGGTTTTGTTACAGCGAACCTTGATGCTCTTGTCAACTGGGCGAGAACTGGGTCTTTGTGGCCCATGACTTTTGGTTTGGCTTGTTGTGCAATAGAAATGATGCATGCTTATGTGAGCCGTTATGACCTAGATAGATTTGGGGTTGTTCCGCGTCCGAGCCCGCGGCAATCGGACGTAATAATTGTTGCAGGAACTTTAACAAATAAAATGGCTCCAGCCTTTCGAAAAGTTTATGATCAGATGGCCGAACCGCGTTACGTTATTTCAATGGGCTCTTGCGCTAACGGTGGTGGGTATTATCATTATTCATATTCGGTAGTCCGTGGTTGTGACAGAGTTGTTCCAGTTGATGTTTATGTTCCCGGCTGTCCACCAACAGCCGAAGCTCTGGTGTATGGAATTCTTCAATTACAAAAGAAAATTAAAAGAATAGGAACCATCCGCCGTTAAGGTCTCGGGATAAAGTGAGAGCAATCAAACAAAAATGTCTAAAGATAAAAAAATAATTCAAAAAGATGGATTGCAAGTTGTTGAGGAAACACTTGTTGAGAGTCTTGGTTCGGCCATTTTATCAACCAAAACTGCTCTAGACGAGTTAACCGTTTACGTTGATGCCAATGAAATACAAAAAGTTTTGGTATTTTTACGCGATGACATAAATTGTCAATTTAAACTGTTAATGGAATTATGTGGTGTTGATTATCCTGAGCGCCAAAATCGCTTTGAAGTGGTATATTGTTTGTTAAGCCTTAGTAGGAATCTAAGNTTAAAAGTTAAAGTATCAGCGAATGAGAAGGTTCCAATTCCTTCCGTCGCTGAGGTCTTTAGCTCCGCAGGATGGTGGGAGAGAGAGGTATGGGATTTATTCGGAATATTTTTCTCGGGTCACCCAGATTTACGACGTATTTTATCCGATTATGGTTTTGAAGGACATCCGTTACGAAAAGATTTTCCGCTGACCGGTTACGTCGAAGTTCGCTATGATGACAATCAAAAAAGGATTGTGTATGAGCCGGTAAGTTTGGCACAAGAATACCGAGATTTTGATTTTATGAGTCCTTGGGAAGGTATTCAAAATGCATTGCCTGGGGATGAAAAAGTCACTGGAGAAGTAGATGAAAGTTCAAAGAGAGATTAATGCCTGATCAAGAAATTAAAAATTTTACCCTTAATTTTGGTCCTCAACATCCAGCAGCTCACGGCGTTTTGCGTTTAGTATTGGAAATGGATGGGGAAGTAATTGATCGAGCTGACCCACATATTGGACTGTTGCATAGGGGCACAGAGAAATTAATCGAGCATAAAACCTATATGCAGGCCGTCCCATATTTTGATCGCTTAGATTATGTTGCGCCTCAAAATCAAGANCATGCCTTTGCGATTGCTGTTGAAAAACTTGCTGNAATGGAGGTTCCTCCNCGAGGAAAATATATTCGAGTAATGTTTGCTGAACTTGGTCGNNTTTTGAATCATATCTTTAATATTTGTGCNTATGCTATGGATGTTGGTGCGATGACACCAATGCTTTGGGGNTTTGAGGAGCGNGAAAANCTNATGGCATTTTGCGAGAGGGTNAGTGGGGCTAGACTTCATATGGCCTATTTTCGACCAGGTGGGGTTGCGATGGATATGCCAGATGGTTTAGCNGAGGATATAATGATTTGGGCAGAGAATTTNCCTAAAATGATTGAAGATCTCGAGGGTTTGCTCACTGAAAATAGAATTTTCAAGCAACGAACTGTTGGAATAGGAGCGATATCATCCGAGGAGGCTATGGATTGGGGGTTTAGTGGTCCAAATTTACGTGCTAGCGGAGTAGCGTGGGATTTGAGGAAATCACAGCCTTATGATGTCTATGATAAATTGGATTTTGATATTCCAATTGGAAAACATGGTGATTGTTATGATAGGTATTTAATTCGCATTTATGAAATGTATGAATCCCTCAAAATTATTAAGCAATGTATTGAGCAATTGCCATTGGGCCCGGTTGCATGCGATGATCACAAGTTTTCGCCTCCAAGCCGATCAGAGATGAAAAATTCGATGGAGGCACTAATACATCACTTTAAACTTTATACAGAGGGCTACCATGTTCCAGCGGGCGAAACGTATTCGTCAGTGGAAGCGCCAAAAGGTGAATTTGGAGTTTTTTTAGTCTCTGATGGATCAAATAAACCTTATCGCTGTAAAATCAGAGCTCCAGGATTTGCGCATCTTCAAGCTTTGGATATGTTGAGTAAGGGGCATATGTTGGCCGATATTGTTGCCAATATTGGCTCGTTAGACATTGTTTTTGGGGAGATTGATCGGTGAAAGATCCTAAAATAGAAAGTGTTGATACTTTTTCTTTCAATAGCAAATCGAAAAAAGAAGCAAAGGCGTGTATTGCCAAGTATCCCAAGGGAAAACAAGCTAGCGCGGTAATGCCGCTGTTAGATATAGCTCAGCGTCAGCATGATGGGTGGTTGCCGAGAATTGCAATGGATTATGTTGCTGATTTTTTAGAAATACCAAGAATAGCTGTATACGAAGTTGCTTCGTTTTATACGATGTACAATTTGTCGCCAGTAGGCCAGAACCATGTTCAGGTATGTACAAATTTACCCTGTTGGCTTCGAGGGTCAGATAGGATTGTTACTGCGATTGAAAAGAATCTTGGCATTAAAATGGGCGAAACTTCGAAAAATAATCTCTTTACCTTAACCGAGGTTGAGTGTCTTGGGGCATGCGTTAATGCTCCCATGATACAAATNAANGACGATTATTNTGAGGATTTAGATGAAACCAGTGTTGNTNTCTTGTTNACTGAAATTACNNATGGGNNGGCTCCAANGTCTGGTTCTCAAATGGGGCGTCGCAGCTGTGAGCCNATNAANGGTCTCACNACACTTNTTGATAGTATTAAGGATTGAANTATGCTNAACGATCAGGATCGTATTTTTACTAATATTTATGGCTTNAACGACGCACNTTTGAATGGTGCAAAAAAACGNGGTGATTGGGNGGGNACTAAACGTATTCTGACAAAGGGGCGNGNTTGGATTGTTGNTNCNATAAAGGAATCNGGGCTTCGTGGAAGAGGNGGGGCNGGTTTTAGTACNGGAATGAAATGGTCTTTTATGCCCAAGGAGCCCGACGGTCGTCCCCATTATTTAGTAGTAAATGCAGATGAGGGAGAGCCAGGCACCTGCAAGGATCGAGAAATTATGCGTCATGAGCCGCATAAACTTATAGAGGGTTGTCTCTTGGCTGCTTTTGCGATGGGGGCCCACGTAGCATACATATATGCCCGCGGAGAATTCTTCAGGGAGATTGAGGTTCTTCAAAATGCGATCGATGAGGCTTATGAGGCAGGTTTAATTGGTAAAAACTCATGCGGATCGGGTTTCCAATTCGATTGTTATATTCATAAAGGTATGGGAGCCTATATATGTGGAGAAGAAACAGCTCTAATTGAGAGCCTAGAAGGGAAAAAAGGCCAGCCGCGTTTAAAGCCTCCTTTTCCTGCTAATGCAGGGTTATACGGTTGTCCAACCACGGTAAATAACGTTGAATCAATTGCTGTGACACCCACTATACTAAAACGGGGGTCGGAATGGTTTGCTGGTTTTGGTAGAGCAAATAATACCGGAACCAAACTTTTCAATATCTCAGGGCATGTAAATCAACCATGTACTGTTGAGGAAGAAATGAGTATTCCGCTAAAAGACTTGATCGAAAAGCATGCTGGGGGTGTAACAGGAGGCTGGGATAACTTGCTGGCAGTAATTCCCGGTGGAGCTTCTGTTCCCTGTTTGCCTAAAAGTGTGTGTGACACTGTGTTAATGGATTTCGACTCTTTGAAGGAAAATCAATCTGGGCTTGGAACCGCGGCGGTAATGGTGATGAATAAGTCAACCGATATCGTTGCGGCTATTGCACGATTATCTGCTTTTTATAAACATGAGAGTTGCGGCCAATGTACGCCGTGTAGAGAAGGAACTGGATGGTTGTCTCGAATGATGATTAGGATGGTCGCAGGCAATGCTTCGGTTAAAGAAATTGATTTGCTCGATGATGTTACTCGTCAAATTGAAGGTCATACCATTTGCGCCTTAGGGGATGCTGCGGCTTGGCCTGTACAGGGGTTAATTCGTCATTTCAGAACTGAATTAGAAGAACGCATTGCACTAGCAAAAAGTAAAGCAGCAGCGTAAAGTGAGTGTTTAAATGCCAAAATTGACCATCGATAATAAAGAAATAGAGGTAGAGGAAGGACTAACGGTTCTTCAGGCATGCGAGATTGCAGGTGCGGAAATCCCAAGATTTTGTTTTCATGAGCGATTATCAATTGCGGGTAACTGCAGAATGTGTTTAGTGGAGATGGAACGAGCGCCTAAGCCCATAGCTTCATGCGCCATGCCAGTTGCAGATGGTATGGTTATAAAAACAAATTCTGAGAAAACAATAAAAGCTCGTGAGGGTGTTATGGAGTTTTTATTAATCAATCATCCATTAGATTGTCCCATTTGTGATCAGGGAGGCGAGTGCGATCTTCAAGATCAGGCTATGGGATATGGTTTGGACCGCTCGCGCTATAATGAATCCAAAAGAGCTGTTAAAGATAAAAACCTTGGTCCTTTGGTATCCACTGTAATGACACGGTGTATACATTGCACACGTTGTATTAGATTTGCCACAGAGATTGCTGGAGTGCCAGAACTCGGCGCGACTGGTCGCGGAGAGAATATGGAAGTGGGGACATATGTTGAGGAAACTCTGACCTCAGAGTTGTCTGGCAACCTGATAGATCTCTGTCCTGTAGGTGCGCTTACATCAAAACCTTATTCTTTTAACGCTCGACCTTGGGAGCTAACGAAAACAGAAAGCATTGATGTCATGGACGCTTTGGGATCAAATATTCGCGTTGACACTAGAGGTAATGAGGTTCTTCGTGTTGTTCCTCGTAACCATGATGATATCAATCAAGAATGGATATCGGATAAAACACGGTTTGCATGTGATGGCCTCCGGCGTCAGCGCTTAGATCAGCCTTTTGTTAAGCGAAATGGCAAGTTAGAGCCATCTAATTGGGAAGATGCGCTTAAACTATTTGCGAACAAGATTAAAAATACTGATCCTTTGAAAATAGGATCGATCGCCGGCGATCACGCCGACTGTGAGACAATGTTCTCAACTAAGCTTTTGTTAGAGAAAATCGGTTGTACAAATATTGATTGCCTGCAAGATGGTGCAAAGTTAGATGCAAAAGTTAGATCTAGTTATATTTTTAATACAAGAGTAACAGGTATCGATGAAGCGGATGCTATTTTAATTGTGGGTTCCAATCCCCGTCTGGAGAGCCCGGTTCTAAACGCCAGAATTAGAGGGCGTTTTTTAAAAGGTGGTCTTGAAATAGGTTTAATCGGAGAGCAGATCGATCTTACTTATCCCTTTCAACATCTAGGAGATGATCCTCAATTGTTAGAACAACTTATTGCGGGAAAAAATAAATTTTCCAAAGTTCTAAAAAAAGCAAAAAATCCCATGATTATTTTGGGTTCAGGAGCTATTAACCGAGATGATGGGGCTCAAATTTTATTTAATGCGCATAAAATAGCTGAAGTCACTGGTATGATAAACGATAATTGGAATGGTTTTAATGTTTTACAATCAGTCGCATCTCGGGTTGGTGGGCTCGATATTGGTTTTGTTCCCAAGAATTCTTTTAATCTTGATGATATGGAATTGGTTTATTTAATTGGTGCGGATGAAATTGATTTTAATAAAATTAAAAATGCTTTCGTTGTTTATCAAGGACATCATGGTGATAACGGCGCTCATCATGCAGATGTGATACTACCAGGCGCTGCTTATACGGAAAAAAGTGCAACTTTTGTTAACCTTGAGGGGCGGCCTCAGAGAACCCAGCAAGCCGTTTTTCCTCTGGGGCAAGCTAAGGAAGATTGGCGTATTATAAGGGCTTTATCAGGAGTTATGGGTAAGCCGCTTCCGTTCGATGGTTTATCAGAACTTAGAAGATTATTATCAGATACGGTCCCATCATTTGGTTCCATTAATGAAATAATACCAAATGATTGGGGAAATTTTGGACTTGAGGGTCCAATGACCAAACAACGAATCTCAAATATATCAGTAAATTTTTTTATGACTGACCCGATCTGCCGTGCGTCGGTGACAATGGCTGAATGTGCAAAAGCTCAATCTGATCGGCTAGCGAGAGAGACTGTTTAATGTATGATTTCTGGCTACTTTATGCTTTGCCAGTTTTATGGGTCGTAATTAAAGCCCTCGCTATTATTATACCATTAATGATCGGTGTGGCCTATTTAACCTATGCAGAGCGTAAGGTTATTGCGGCGATGCAATTGAGGCGCGGGCCCAATGTGGTGGGGTTTATGGGGTTGCTGCAGCCCCTAGCCGATGGACTAAAACTTTTTTTTAAAGAAACTATAATACCTTCCGGTTCTAATAGGGTAATTTTTGTTATGGCACCTATGGTAACCTTGACTTTGGCTTTAGCAGCCTGGGCAGTGATACCACTCGGGTCTGGGTTGGTGGTCGCAAATATTAATGTTGGAATTTTGTATCTTTTTGCTATTTCTTCCCTTGGTGTATACGGAATATTGATGGCGGGTTGGGCAAGTAATTCCAAGTATGCTTTTCTTGGTGCAATTCGATCTGCTGCGCAGATGGTTTCATATGAAGTCTCAATGGGATTTGTCATTATCACTGTATTATTGGTATCTGGATCATTAAATTTGTCTGATATAGTTAAAGCGCAGGAGGAAACGGTCTGGTTTGTTATTCCTCTTTTCCCGATGTTTATAATCTTTTTTATTTCAACACTGGCTGAGACAAACCGGCATCCTTTTGACTTACCAGAAGCAGAGGCTGAATTAGTTGCTGGATATAATGTTGAATATTCGGCGATGACATTTGCACTATTTTTCTTAGGCGAGTATGCCAATATGATTTTGATGTGTGCGATGACCACAGTGCTATTTTTAGGAGGATGGTTGCCTCCTTTAGATATAACACCCTTTAATTTGGTGCCTGGTCCAGTATGGTTTATTATTAAAATTATGCTCTTGCTGTTTATATTTCTTTGGGTGAGGGCTACTCTACCTAGGTATCGCTACGATCAATTAATGCGACTAGGGTGGAAAGTATTTTTGCCAGTTTCATTGATCGCAGTTATTGTAGTTGCTGGCATTGTGCTGGCTTTTGATGTTTCTCCATTAAATCAATCAACTGGTTCATAGTACATGGTGAGGAATTAGAATGGGTTTACTTAATCAAGGAATGAAAAGTATATTTTTATCAGAACTTTTTTCTGGTATGGGCCTTACTTTAAGATATTTTTTTAAATCTAAGGTTACCCTAAATTATCCGCACGAAAAAGGCCCTCTTAGTCCTCGGTTTCGAGGGGAGCATGCGCTGCGCCGTTATCCAAATGGAGAGGAGCGCTGTATAGCATGTAAATTGTGCGAAGCTGTTTGTCCTGCTCAAGCAATAACAATTGAGGCTGAGCCTCGTTTAGATGGAAGTCGACGAACAACAAGATATGATATTGATATGGTTAAATGCATATACTGTGGTTTTTGTCAGGAGGCATGTCCCGTAGACGCCATTGTAGAAGGGCCTAATTTTGAATTTGCCACCGAAACACGCGAAGAACTGCTTTATGATAAAGATAAGTTGTTAGATAACGGCGATCGCTGGGAAACTGAATTAGCTGTTAGATTAGACTTAACAGCACCTTATAGATAAATCTTTCCAAAATGACATTTGACAATATTATTTAATTTTTAAATAGGAGATAAAATGGTTGCGCAGGGTATCGTTTTTTACTTATTTGCGATAATTACAGTTTTTGCCGCTACGATGGTTATCTTTTCTCGTAATCCTGTACACTCTGTCCTCTTCCTTATCTTGGCCTTTTTTAATTCGGCCGGTCTATTTATTTTAATTGGGGCAGAGTTTTTAGCTATGATCCTTGTAGTTGTTTATGTCGGAGCAGTTGCGGTACTTTTTATGTTTGTCGTAATGATGCTGGATGTCAGTTTGGCTGAAATGCGTGAAGGGTTACTTGAAAATCTTCCTTTGGGAGCTGTGGTCGGATTTATTCTTGTGATGGAATTATGTTTTGTTGCAGGGGGCTGGGTTTTGGCACCGGATGTGAGTAAATATCTTTTTGCACCTATTAAGTCAGTTAATCTAAGTAATACGGAGGCAATCGGAAATATACTATACACGCATTACATTTATTATTTCCAAACGGCTGGATTAATCCTTTTAGTTGCAATGATTGGCGCCATATTGTTAACGCATCGAAGTAGGCCGGGGGTTAAAAAACAGAATATATCTGATCAGTTGAGACGAAAGCCATCAGATACTATTCAAATTAAGAAGGTTAAGTCAGGGGAGGGGACATAATGTTTGAAATAGGCTTAGCTCATTATCTTATCTTAGCCTCAATTCTTTTTACTTTAGGAATTATGGGCATATTTATTAACCGTAAAAATGTTATAATTATATTAATGTCGATTGAGCTTATGTTATTGGCGGTAAACATAAATTTTATTGCTTTCTCAGCATATCTTGGAGATCTTTCAGGTCAAATTTTCTCACTGTTTATTCTAACAGTCGCTGCTGGGGAGGCTGCTATTGGATTAGCAATATTAGTTGTCTATTTTCGTAATCGTCGCAGTATTGCTGTTGATGATATTAGTACNATGAGGGGATAGACTAGATATGTATTTGGCCGCAATATTCTTNCCGTTAATTGGCAGTTTAATCTCTGGAATTTTATCTCTAAGAATCTGGAAACTGCGTCTACCTGAACATAGTAAGGCGCGAAAAAGAAGTGATATAATTTCACAGGCAATAACTTGTGTTTTGATGTCTATATCGGCAATCCTTGCCATTACTGTCTTTATAGAATTGTTATTAGAGAAGCAAAGCGNNTCAGTGCANNTATTTACNTGGTTGAAGTCTGGTTCACTNGAATTTTCGTGGGTTTTAAGNGGCGATATGCTCTCAGTGCTGATGGTTACAATGGTTACAGTTGTGGCCACCATGATACACATTTATTCAATAGGCTATATGTCACATGATTCTTCTATTCCGCGTTTTATGTCATATTTAAGTTTATTTACATTTTTCATGTTGATGCTAGTTACTTCTGATAATCTCGTTCAAATGTTTTTTGGTTGGGAGGGGGTGGGGTTAGCCTCTTATTTATTGATTGGGTTTTGGTATGACAGACCTTCGGCAAATGCGGCAGCTATTAAAGCTTTTGTTGTAAACAGGGTTGGTGATTTCGGATTCATACTTGGAATATTTGGGGTGTTTGTGCTGTTTGATAGCGTCAATTTTGATACGATCTTTAGTGTTGCGGAGTCCAAGAAGTCGGTCGAAATATCATTATTTTCTGGTAATTTTCATGCATTAACTGCAATTTGTTTACTGTTGTTTTTAGGTGCAATGGGAAAATCCGCTCAATTAGGCCTGCATGTTTGGCTACCTGATGCTATGGAGGGTCCAACTCCAGTGTCAGCCTTAATACATGCAGCGACAATGGTTACAGCGGGCGTTTTTATGGTTGCACGCCTTTCTCCACTATTCGAATATTCAGAAACAGCATTATTTATAGTTACATTAGTTGGCGCTTCAACGGCTATTTTTGCTGCCACAATAGCGTGTGTGCAGAATGACATTAAAAAGGTAATAGCTTATTCAACTTGTTCNCAATTGGGTTATATGTTTTTCGCATTGGGNNTTTCCGCTTANACTGCGGGAATGTTCCATCTTATTACGCANGCATTTTTTAAAGCGCTATTATTTTTGGGAGCAGGCTCAGTCATTCATGCGATGTCAGATGAACAAGATATGCGGAATATGGGTGGTTTGTATAAACTTATACCGGTAACATATGTACTTATGTGGATTGGNAGTCTAGCCCTGGCTGGAGTNTGGCCTTTCTCNGGNTTCTTNTCTAAGGATATTATTTTAGAANCCGCTTGGGCGGCGCAATCTGCTGTTGGTCATTACGCTTTCTGGCTCGGAATTTGTGCGGCNTTCCTTACAGCATTTTATTCTTGGCGCTTGTTGATAATGACNTTTCATGGAGACTTTAAGTCAGATGAAACTACTTTGGCCCATGTNCATGAGTCCCCAAAGGTAATGATATTACCNTTGGTTTTTCTATCATTAGGAGCTTTATTTGTAGGGTTCTTNNCTTTTGATTATTTTGTAGGAGANTTGACTNTNGANTTTTGGGGTAACTCGATTTTTGTATTGGATACACACACAGCACTTGAAAAAGCCCATCTTGTTCCACTCTGGGTAAAGGTTTTACCTGTTGGAACTGGTATAGCTGGAATAGCACTTGCCTATCTTATGTATTCACTTGCTCCTGATTTGCCATCTGCTTTAGCCTCAGGTTTCGGGCGAACCTATAAATTTTTATTGAATAAATGGTACTTTGATGAGTTGTACGATAAGGTTTTTATAAAACCGGTATTTTTTCTTGGTAAGGGCTTTTGGCGAGCGGGGGATGGTCTCCTGATTGATGGTGTTGGTCCAGACGGGATGGCTGCATTAGTAAAATCGCTGTCGAAGAGAATTGCATTATTTCAAACGGGTTATCTATATCATTATGCTTTTGTAATGTTTCTTGGTGTTCTTTTATTAATAAGTTGGTTTTTGGTTAGGGGATGGTAAGTAATGGATAGTTTCCCCTGGTTGTCAGCCATAATTTTTACTCCCCTTATTGGCGTATTTTTCATACTTCTAATAAAGGGAGAGCGGGAGACAATTTCCCGGAATTCGCGCGCGGTCGCTTTGTGGACATCATTAGTTACCTTTTTCGTTTCACTGGGGCTTTGGTTTAACTTCGATAACAATACCCCCGAATTTCAGTTTAAAGAGAAATATGTTTGGGTGGATAACCTCGATTTGGCTTATCATTTAGGTATTGATGGAATCTCATTATTTTTTGTTCTTTTATCGACCTTACTAACAATCTCGTGCATTTTGGCTAGTTGGACAGCGATAACTGACAGAGTTAAGGAATATATGATAGCCTTTCTTTTACTCGAGAGCTTAATGGTTGGCATGTTTTCTTCTCTTGATTTGGTTTTGTTTTATATCTTCTTTGAAGGCGTATTAATTCCAATGTTCATAATAATTGGAGTTTGGGGTGGGCCGCGTCGAAATTATGCCGCATTTAAATTATTTTTGTACACTTTGCTGGGCTCTGTCCTTATGCTTGTTGCGATCTTGACAATGTTATCAACAGCAGGGTCCTCTGATATTACCGTCTTATTAAAATATGATTTCCCTGACACCTTGCAAACTTGGCTCTGGCTGGCATTTTTTGCATCATTTGCTGTAAAAGTGCCGATGTGGCCTGTTCATACATGGCTCCCGGACGCTCACGTTGAGGCTCCAACCGCTGGATCTGTAATATTAGCCGGCGTATTATTAAAATTTGGTGGTTATGGATTTTTGAGATTTTCNTTACCAATGTTTCCATTAGCGTCATTTGATTTCACGCCTCTAATTTTTTCTCTGAGTGTGATTGCCATAATTTACACTTCATGTGTGGCTTTAGTTCAAGAGGATATGAAAAAGTTGATAGCTTATTCATCTGTTGCTCATATGGGTTTCGTTACTATGGGAATATTTGCGGCCAATTCTCAGGGTGTCGAGGGTGCTATCATCCAAATGTTAAGCCATGGCATAGTATCGGCAGCCTTGTTTCTCATCGTTGGCGTAATTTATGATCGTATTCACACTAGGGAAATTAGTGCGTATGGCGGTTTGGTAAATCGTATGCCAAGATATTCAATCATATTTATGGTGTTTATGATGGCTTCGATCGGATTACCGGGAACGAGTGGTTTTGTGGGCGAGTTTCTAATATTAATAGGTGTTTTTAAGGTTAGTTCTTGGGTTGCTATGTTTGCTGCGACAGGCCTCATTCTTGGCGCGGGTTATATGTTGTATTTGTACCGAAGGGTCGTTTTCGGAATTCTTGATAAAGATAACCTTAAGAAAATTCTAGATATAAACTCAAGAGAGCTTTTAATTTTTATACCCTTGCTACTAATTGTTTTCGTTATGGGTATTTATCCATCTTTGTTTTTAGATGCGATTCATACGTCAGTGGATAATCTATTAGATCGATATGAATTAGCTCTTGAAACTGCGAAAAGGTAAGAGGTTTTTAGAAATATGTTACCAGCATCTTTGCCAATTTTAATACCAATTTTACCCGAGCTTTTTATGGCATTGAGTTCGATGTTTTTGTTAATGGTAGGCGCCTTTTCTAGCCCAAAGAAAAGTTTCAATTTAGTCGCAAATTTAGGTTATATTGTTGTAATAATTACCATAATTCTTTTGATTAATCTCATAGATAATAATGCAAAGATTTTTGGCAGTGCATTTATTACCGATAACTTTGCAGTTTACATGAAAGTTTTGATTTTATTATCGGTATTGGCGATTATGTTAATTTCTAGGGACTATCTTGTTCTTCATGGTATAGAAAAATTCGAATTTTCGGTTTTGTTTTTGTTATCATCATTAGGGATGATGATGATGATATCAGCAAATGATTTGCTTGCTTTATATTTGGGAATTGAATTGCAAAGCTTGGCTCTATATGTGTTCGCTGCTTTTCATAGAGACAGTTCGCGATCAGCTGAGGCTGGTTTGAAATATTTTATTTTAGGAGCTTTGTCATCAGGTTTGATGCTCTATGGAATGTCCTTAGTTTATGGATTTTCTGGTTCAACTAGCTATGAATCTCTTAGTCTGGTTCTAAATAATCTTAATCCTCAGGGTATATCTCCCGGTCTTGTCATTGGTCTGGTTTTTATATTAGCTGGCTTAGCCTTTAAAATTTCAGCCGTCCCGTTCCATATGTGGACACCCGATGTTTATGAAGGGGCGCCTACCCCTATAACTGCATTTTTCTCAGTTGCGCCAAAAATTGCAGCAATGGGATTGTTGATTAGATTAATGGCAGGGCCATTTGGTTCTTTAGGCTCGCAATGGCAACAAATTATTATTTTTATTTCAATTGCTTCAATGGTGCTTGGAGCATTTGCAGCAATAAACCAGAAAAATATTAAAAGGTTAATGGCATATAGCTCAATTGGTCATGTTGGTTATGCCTTAATAGGTCTAGCTGTTGCTGGTATTGCCTCAAGTTCAACAATGAGTTTGGCTGAAAATGGTATTCTTTCGATACTTGTGTATATGGGTATTTATGTTTTTACTAACATAGGCACATTTTCGTGTATTCTTCTCATGAAAAGAAATGGACGTATGGTTGAAGAAATAAGTGATTTAGCTGGTTTGTCCAAAACAAACCCTGGATTGGCTGTAATTTTATCCATTTTTATGTTTTCTATGGCGGGCATCCCGCCACTTGCTGGTTTTATGGGTAAGTTATATGTTTTTCAAATAGCAATTGAAGCAGAATTGTTTGTTTTGGCATTGATCGGTGTTTTAACCAGTGTAGTCAGTGCATTTTACTACATTAGAATTATAAAAATAATCTACTTTGACGATAGCTCTGAGCCTCTTGATACGGGTATAGCGATGGAAATCAAGTCAGTGCTTATTGTAACGGGAGCCTTCGTGTTGTTTTTTATTTTTTATTCAAATCCCTTAATTACTGCTGCCGAACAGGCCGCTTCCTCTTTATTTATGAAATAGTTTTATGGATAAACCCAACCATAACCAAATTTCTTTTGATTTAGTTAGACTGCATACAGTTTCGAGCACAAATGAAGAATTAAAAATGAGAGCGATTAATGAGAATGCTCCAGAAGGTCTTGCTATTGCATCGACTATTCAAACCTCTGGAAAGGGTAGACATGGACGTGTTTGGGAGTCAGAAGCTGGAAATATGTATTGTTCAGTCCTATTGAGACCTAACTGTGATCTTTCCAGAGCATCGCAATTAGGTTTTTTAGCAGCATTGGCTAGTAGTCAAGCGATTATCAGCTATACTGGAGATCTTCAGAAACTTAATCTCAAGTGGCCAAATGATGTTCTTCTGAACAACAAAAAAGTTGGGGGAGTTCTGTTGGAAACAATAAATAATAAGAATAAAAGTGTCGATTGGGTAATTTTAGGTTGCGGAGTAAACTTACAACAGCATCCCATGCAAACCGCATTTCCTGCGACTAGTGTCATTAGAGAGCTTGGAATAGTGATCGAACCAAAAGAATTCGTTAATTGTTATCTTAATAAATTAATGGAGTGGTATAAGGTTTGGGTAAGCCAAGGGTTTTTTCCCGTTCGTTCAGCGTGGTTAAAAATGGCCTTTAACTTAAATAAGAAATTATTAGTCAAAGCTGGAGATCAAAATATAGTTGGAATTTTTCAAGATTTAGACGAAGAGGGCGCGCTAATAGTTAAAACTATTAATGGATTTAGTAAGGTTAATGCGGGTGAGGTATATTTCCATGACTAATGAGGAGATAGATATATGTTACTCGCAATAGATTCTGGCAATACAAATATAGTTTTTGCCGTTTTTAATGCTGATAACAAGCTTTGTGGTGAGTGGCGTGCAGCTTCTAATGTTAATCGTACTTCAGATGAATTTAGTGTTTGGCTTGAGCAACTAATGAAATTGGATAATATAACTAAAGATTCAATAAAGAACGCAATTATTGGCAATGTGGTTCCAGCTAATCTCTTGAGTCTTCAAAATCTTTGCAGAAATTATTTTGGATGCGAGCCTCTCTTAATTGGTGATGCTAGTATTAATTTAGGAATGGAGTTACGCGTTGATAATCCAAATGAAGTTGGTGCTGATAGAATTTGCAACGCGGTATCGGCATTTTCGACCTATGGGGGTCCGGTTACAGTTATCGATTTTGGAACCGCTACGTCGTTTGATGTTGTTGACATTGATGGCAATTATTTAGGCGGCGTTATAGCTCCCGGCATAAATCTCTCGCTTGAAGCTTTGCATATGGGAGCTGCTCAATTACCGCGTGTGGCAGTCGAGGAAACAAAACATATAATTGGTAAAAATACTGTCTCTGCAATTCAATCAGGTGTTTTTTGGGGCTATGTGAGTATGATTGAGGGATTGAGTGCGAGGGTAAAAGAAGAAATGGGGTGTGATATGCCCATAGTAGCGACTGGTGGTCTAGCTGCCATCTTTACAAAATCTACTAAATCGATAGATCATTGGGATAAAACTCTAACCCTTCGGGGATTACTAGCTATATTTTGTCTAAATGAAAAATAAAATGCTATCTAAGAAATCTACAGATGATGAACTCCTATTCGTTCCCTTAGGTGGAACAGAAGAAATCGGGATGAATTTTAATCTTTATGGCTATGGACCGCCCAATGCACATCAATGGATAATTTTGGATTTGGGTTTAACTTTTGGTGATGATACAATCCCCAGTATCGATTTAATTCTTCCTGATCCTAGTTTTTTATCTGAGGGTAACAAGGATGTACTTGCAATCGTTCTTACACATGGACATGAAGATCATATTGGCGCCGTTCCGTATCTCTGGGAAAAGCTAAAATGTCCTATTTACGCTACTCCTTTTACGGCTTCACTACTTAGGTCAAAACTTCAATTTGAAAACTTAACTAATGTCGTTGAGATAAATGAAATTCAGCTCAATGGTAAGTTTAATCTAGGTCCTTTTTCACTTGAGTTAGTTGCGCTTACTCATTCGATGCCTGAACCAAACGCTTGCTTAATTCGAACGCCTATGGGTTCGCTGTTTCATACCGGGGATTGGAAATTTGATCCAAATCCAGTTATCGGAGAAATAACAAATATCAATAGGTTAACAGAAATTGGAAACGATGGCGTATTAGCTGTTATTGGCGATTCAACTAATTCTTTTGTTAAAGGCGTTTCTGGCTCTGAGGGTGATATTCTTAATGATTTGACTGAAGTCATTGCTTCGTGTGCAGGAAGGGTTGCCGTTGCGTGTTTTGCTTCAAACGTCGCAAGGTTAAAAACGATCTACGATGCAGCTTTAGCTAATGGGAGGGCAGTATGTTTAATTGGACGTTCATTATGGCGCATGAATGCAGCTGCGCGCGAAAATGGATATCTTTCTGCTCTTCCACCTTTTTTGGAGGCTGATCAGATAGAGAATATATCGGCTGATCAAATCTTGTATATTTGCACTGGAAGCCAGGGCGAGCCTCGTGCCGCATTGTCTCGAATTGCCTCTAATGATCATCGGGAAATTAAATTTGTAGAGGGTGATACTGTTATTTTCTCATCGAGAAAAATACCAGGAAACGAGCTATCAATTTCAAGATTAAAGAACAAGTTTATTAAAAACAAGGTTACAATAATTGATGAAGAACAATTTGATATTCATGTCTCTGGTCATCCGGCAGAGGATGAATTAATAAAAATGTATTCTTATTTGAGACCTGAGTTAGTAATTCCAGTGCACGGTGAACCGCGTCACCTATCTAAGCACGCAGAGATTGCAAAGCGTTGCCAGGTTCCAGAGACAATCATCGTCAATAATGGTTCAATGGTAAGGCTTGCGCCTGGAAAAGCCAAAATTATTGATCAAGTGCATGCTGGACGGCTTGCTGTTGATGGGCAACGTATTATTCCAATAGAAAGTCATATTATTAAAGACAGAATGCGTATAATGTATAATGGGGTAATTTTTGTTACCGTGTTGGTGAATGAAAAGAAAAATAGAATTAGAAAGCTTAAAATCACTGCTCATGGTTTAATAGAGGAGGAAG
The DNA here is from genome assembly GCA_002168115.1 of Rhodospirillaceae bacterium TMED23. GTDB lineage: Bacteria > Pseudomonadota > Alphaproteobacteria > Rhodospirillales > UBA2165 > TMED23. Next base: position 69,959 of record NHCC01000009.1, read on the forward strand.
AGTTAGATGAGATTAGTGAGAGTTCATTGAATGAAATTAATTTAAATTTTGCAGAATTAAGCTCTTTTGATATTTTAAATGAGACAAAGATGTCGGAAGCTGTTCGAATTATTATTCGTCGAAAATTTAGAGAGCTTATCGGTAAGAGGCCTATTACGAGTGTTCATATTGTTTAGTATTAATCAAAAGGTGTTTTTATGGGTTGGATAACGTTGTTGGCTATTTATTTTATTATCTGGTGGATTACCCTTTTTATGGTACTCCCATTTGGTATAACGAGACAAACCGATGGAATAGTTGGTCAGGACACGGGAGCGCCTCAATCTCCTAAGATAATATTTAAGATGTTCATAAATACAATTCTGGCCTTTTTCATATGGCTAATTGTATTCATCTGTGATTATTTTGAAATAATAAGCCTTCGTGATTTGGCAAATCTTTAAATTTCATAATATTAAAAATTATTTTGAAGGTAAAATTTTTTGTCTAATTACTGTAACATAGCGACGGGTCACCCAATTCATAGATTATATCATGATACAGAGTATGGGTTTCCAACAACAAATGAGTGTGAGTTGTTTGAAAGATTAACTTTAGAAATTTTTCAAGCTGGTTTGTCATGGTTGATAGTATTGAAGAAACGAGAACAATTAAAAAGGGCGTTTAGAGGTTTTGATGTAAATCACGTATCTAGGTTTACAAAAAGCGATATTGAATTACTGAAAAGTGAGCCTTCAATAATTAGGAATCAATTAAAAATTGAGGCTACAGTGTATAATGCGTCTGTCATTAAGGCTTTTCGGAAATCCCATGGTGGATTCTCAAATTGGCTAATGTCCCAACACCCCAAGAATAGCAAAGAGTGGAGTGTTTTGTTCAAGCAGTACTTTAAGTTTACAGGTGCTGTGGTTGTAAATGAATTTCTGTTAAGCACAGGATATTTGCCCGGAGCACACTCTGAAAATTGCCCTATAGCTTCTATTATTTCTGGCATAAAGCCACCTTGGCAAAATCAGAAAGTCTAGAAAAATTGACTTATTTATTTTTTTATAATGATAAAATTTATCAAGCTCTTATGGTATTGGGAAAGAGCGTAATAATATTTTTTGTGATTTATTTTATTCTTAATGTTAACGCTTTTAAGTTAGCATTAGCTGTTGAAAATAAAATGAGTATATCTGTTTCTGATTGCGAGAAAATTTTAGCAAAGAGAAAAAGGATCAAAGCGGATTATGTGGATGGCATAGACGTTCGAGGAAAGCCAGTTATTGGGGCAGATTTGTCCACCTCGAATAGTATTTTGGATCTCAATGAAGTAAAATTTGACTTATCGATTGATATAGCAAAAAGGTACGGGCTAAGTAATGAGCATTTAGATGCTAAAGCAAGATTAGTTAGGATTGTATTTAAGGGTGGCAACCTCTTTATAAATGGGTATCTTGCATCTAGTGGAGACCAAGATAAACTATATCAAAACTGTAAACGTATTCTAAAGCCCAATTGAAAATTGTATTTAAACACTTACTTCTCTCTCCAACGGAATGTTTATAAGATACGATAATCAAATAACCTGAAAGATGCCAATGAGACTAACAGATTATTTTATACCTACTCTTCGTGAAAGTCCCAAAGAGGCTCAAATTCCTTCGCACTCGTTTATGCTAAGGGCTGGGTTAATTAAACAATCGAGTGCGGGGATATATTCCTGGTTACCCCTGGGTTTAAAAGTTTTAAAAAATATCGAGGAAATTGTGAGATTAGAGATGAATCGAACTGGGTCCCAAGAGATACTAATGCCTACCATTCAGCCGGCTGAAATATGGCGTGAAAGCGGTCGTTATGAGGATTATGGCAAGGAAATGTTGAGGATAGTTGACCGCCATGATCGAGAAATGCTTTATGGCCCAACCAATGAAGAAATGATTACTGATTTATTCCGTTCAACAATTCGTAGCTATAGAGATTTACCAAAGAATTTATATCATCAGCAATGGAAGTTTAGAGATGAAGTTCGACCAAGATTTGGTGTGATGCGTGGCAAAGAATTTCTGATGAAAGATGCTTACTCATTTGATTTAGATCGAGAAGGCGCTATTCGATCATATAATCAAATGTTTGTCGCCTATCTAAGAATTTTTAATCAAATGGGCCTCAAGGCGATACCTATGAAAGCAGAGACTGGTCCCATTGGTGGAGATCTTAGTCATGAATTTCTAGTTTTAGCTGATACTGGTGAGTCCGAGGTTTTTTATCATAAAGATATTTTAAATTTTAAAGTTCCGAATGATGAAATAGATTACTCATCAGAACTGCAAACGATTGTTGATGAATGGACATCTTTGTATGCCGCAACCAGTGAGAAGGCTGATCAAAATGTGCATACAGAGCTAAATGATTCGCTTATGTCAGCAAGAGGAATAGAGGTTGGGCATATTTTTTATTTTGGCACGAAATATTCTAAAGCTATGTCTGCGAGTGTCGCTGACTCTAATGGAAATCTTAGGTATCTAGAAATGGGATCGTATGGAATTGGGGTTTCTCGATTAGTGGGTGCCATTATTGAAGCTAGTCATGATGATAAAGGAATTATTTGGCCCGAGAGCATCGCTCCGTTTAAAGTTGGTATTATAAATCTAAGAAAAGATGATGGTTTATGTGTAAAAGAGTCTGATCTATTATATTCTGCAATAGGTGATGCGGGACTAAGTGTTTTGTATGATGATAGAGATGAAAGCGGGGGAGCAAAATTTGCTAATATGGATTTGATAGGTCTTCCATGGCAAGTGATAGTTGGACCACGAGGCCTTAAGGAAGGTCAAGTAGAAATTAAAAATAGGGCAACTAATCAAAAACAGAGTGTCCCACTAGGTGAGGTACTTAACGTGTTATCAGGACGTTAAAAAAATGGGAATGGCATTTGAGTGGATGATTTCTTTTAGGTATCTTCGTGCGCGGAGGCAAGAAGGATTTATCTCAATTATCGCCTGGTTCTCTCTTTTGGGCATAATGTTGGGTGTCGCTACGCTAATTATTGTGATGTCCGTAATGAATGGATTTAGAGAAGAATTACTCACACGTATTTTAGGCGTTAATGGGCATTTAAGTATTTATGGAGACTCTAAAAAGTTAGTTAAATTTGATGAAATTAAGAATCAAATTATCCAACTCAACGATGTTATTAAAGTCACCCCAATTATTGAGGGTCAGGTCATGGTGTCAGCGAATAAACGTTCAAATGGTGCTGTGGTTAGAGGAATGCGGGAGATTGATATTGAAACACGAACGATTATAAGTGGTAATATTTCTCATGGTTCAATACAAGCAAAGAATAATCGTACATCCGTAATAATTGGTTCACGTATGGCCCAATCACTGGGGGTTAGTGTCGGTGATGAAATTAAATTAATATCACCCGACGGGAATATTACCCCTTTTGGTACTATCCCAAGAATGAAAAATTATAAAGTTTCAGCTATTTTTAATATTGGTATGCATGAATATGATAGTAGCTTTATATTCATGCCCTTAACTGAGGCCCAAATATTTTTTAAATATACGGATTCGATCAGTTATCTTGACGTCATGCTTAGAAAACCCGATCAGGCCACAGATATGGCCGCGCAAATAGATCATCTATTGAGTAATAATTATAGAGTTTTCGATTGGCAGAAAACCAATTCGAGTTTTTTTAATGCAATACAAGTTGAACGTAATGTGATGTTTCTTATTTTAACACTGATCATTATTGTCGCCGCGTTTAATATAATTTCTAGTCTAATAATGCTTGTAAAAGACAAAGGAAAAGATATCGCTATTTTAAGAACGATGGGAGCGACGCGTGGTATGATTATGCGAATATTTTTTATATCAGGGGCAAGCATTGGGGTGACGGGAACCTTAGCCGGTTTTTTATTAGGAATAACCTTTGCGAATAATATTGAACTCATACGACAATTTTTGCAAAGTTTTACGGGTACAGATTTATTTGCAGCAGAAATATATTTCCTCTCTCAATTGCCAGCAATTGTGGATACTTCAGAAGTTCTTTTCGTAGTACTGCTAAGCCTTTTTTTATCTTTTCTTGCTACGTTGTACCCATCCTGGCGTGCATCGAGTTTGGATCCAGTGGAAGCGCTCCGATATGAGTAGGTTAGCGTTAGAATTGCGCGGAATTACTAGATCTTTTCTTCAAGCTGAAGAGGAATTAAATATTCTTAGGGGGATTGATTTAAAAATTGAGTTGGGTGAAATTGTTGCTTTAGTTGGCCCCTCTGGTGCAGGAAAATCGACGTTGTTACAAATAGCCGGATTGTTAGAACGACCAGACACCGGTGATTTATTTGTTAACGAAAAAAAGGTTAATCAACTGAGTGATCAGCAGCGAACAAAAGTACGGAGGGAAGAATTAGGTTTCGTTTATCAAAATCATTGTCTGCTTCCCGAATTTTCGGCTGAGGAGAATGTAATAATTCCTCAAATGCTTATGAGGAAAAAAAGAAAACTGTGCAAGGAACGTGCTAATCAATTAATTGCATTTATGGGTCTTTCAGATCGAATATCGCATCGACCTGCCCAACTTTCTGGAGGGGAGCAGCAAAGAGTTGCAATAGCGCGTGCTTTAGCGAATAGTCCTAATATCATTCTTGCTGATGAACCAACAGGGAATTTAGACCCTGTAACTTCAAATTTGGTTTTTGACTTACTTTTAGATTTAGTGAAAAATGCTAACGTGGGAGCGTTGGTTGCTACGCATAATCGGGAATTGGCGGGTCGAATGGATCGGATTGTGACTCTTGATAATGGAGTTCTTATATGACCTGTAAGTATTATGCATTTAAAGGGTTTAATGTGTAAATAGACCTTATAGGCTTTCAGTTTAGTGTTAACTATCTAATTTTTGGTTTGGGCTTTTCAAAATGTCATTTTCTGATTTTGTTCATTTAAGAGTTCACTCTGGATATTCACTTCTAGAGGGTGCTTTAAAAATTAATGAGTTAGTTAAGCTTGCAAAAGATGATAAAATGCCAGCGATAGCTATTACCGATACGGGCAACTTGTTTGGTGCTTTAGAGTTTTCAAAGCAATGCGCGATAGAGGGAGTCCAGCCAATAATTGGAGTACAACTCGATGTAACACCTCTTATCTTTAATAATGATCAGCAAAGCAAAAATGGGTCTAAAGTTAATTCCCATGATTTACCAGATCAAATTGTTTTATTGGCCAAAAATAATAAAGGGTATAGAAATATACTGAGTTTGGTTAGCAAATATCATCTAGATCCAGACGGTGGAGTGGATCCTAGAATATCCATTGATGATCTTGATAAGTACCGAAGTGGCATTATTGCGCTAACTGGCGGGTGCAAGGGTGGTGTCGGCAAGCTATTAGCTAACGATCAATTTGAAAATGCTGAAAAATTACTATTAAGGTTAGAAAAAATTTTTTCGGAAAATCTTTATTTGGAAATTCAGCGTCATCACTTACCTTTAGAAGATAAAATTGAGGGTTTGATTTTGGATTTAGCCTACAAGCATAACATTCCGATAGTCGCTACTAACGAATGTTTTTTTGCGAGCTCAAAAATGTATTCATCGCATGATGCACTTATGTGTATCGCTGACGGCAATTATGTTGATCAAGTTGACCGAGAACGTTTAACATTAGAACACCGATTTAAATCAACTGAGGAAATGAGAGAATTATTCTCTGATATACCGGAGGCTCTGGATAATACGATTTTAATTGCGCAGCGTTGCCATGTCATGGCAGAAGCACGAGATCCGCTCCTTCCTGCAGCACCCAAAGACAACAAAATTAGTAGTCTGCCTGATAGTGAGGTTTTGGCTGTATTAGCGAAAGACGGTTTAAATAAACGTTTGTCTATTAAAATTAGTAAGCCAGATGACAATCGAATATCAAAGGAGTATTTCGATAGGCTTAATTATGAGATCAATATAATCAATAAAATGGGTTTTTCGGGATATTTTTTAATTGTAGCTGATTTTATACAGTGGGCAAAAAAAAATAAAATTCCAGTGGGGCCTGGTCGTGGTTCTGGGGCTGGTTCACTAGTTGCTTGGGCACTTACTATAACTGACCTCGACCCCTTAAGATTTGGATTGCTTTTTGAACGTTTCCTAAATCCGGAACGAATTTCGATGCCTGATTTTGATATTGACTTCTGTCAGGAACGGCGAGACGAAGTACTTCGCTATGTTCAAGAAAAATATGGAAAAGATCGTGTCGCCCAAATTATAACATTTGGAACGTTACAACCAAGAGCTGCATTAAGAGACGTTGGAAGGGTTTTGCAAATGCCATATTCTCAAGTAGATCGTATTTGTAAATTGGTTCCAAATAACCCAGCTTCACCGGTAACATTGCAACAGGCAATAGATGGTGAACCGGCATTGCTAGGTGAAATTAAGAGTGATGAGGGTGTTGCGAAACTTGTTGGTATAGCAAAAAACTTGGAGGGCCTATATAGGCATGCATCTACTCATGCGGCAGGCGTTGTTATTGGAGATAGGCCGTTAGAAGAATTGGTTCCGCTTTATCGCGATCCACGATCGGAAATGCCGGTTACTCAGTTTTCAATGAAGTTTGTTGAGTCAGCTGGTTTAGTTAAATTTGATTTTTTAGGTTTAAAAACACTAACAGTAATCGCAAAAGCGTTAGCAATAATTGAAGAGAGGGGAAAACTTATTGATCTCGACACTCTTCCCCTCGATGATGATTTAACCTTTAGAATGTTATGTAACGGAGACACAACAGGAGTATTTCAGTTAGAGAGTTCGGGAATGAGGGATATTCTTCAAAATATGAAACCAGATAGTTTTGAGGATATTATTGCTATTGTTGCCTTATATAGGCCTGGGCCTATGGATAATATCCCAAGCTATATTTTGAGAAAACATGGGAAGGAAAGGCCTGATTATTATTACCCAAGTTTGAAGCCCATACTCGAGGAAACTTACGGTATTATGATCTATCAAGAACAGGTTATGCAGATTGCTCAAGAACTTGCAGGATATAGCCTCGGTAGTGCAGACATTTTGCGGCGAGCAATGGGAAAGAAAATTCAATCTGAGATGGATAGTCAACGTAAAATGTTTGTGGATGGTGCTAAGGGAAAAAATGTTCCCGAGATGAAGGCCTCAGAAATATTTGATCAGGTCTCCAAATTCGCGGGTTACGGTTTTAATAAATCTCATGCTGCAGCCTACGCTTTAGTCTCCTATCAAACAGCATTTTTAAAAGCAAATTTTCCGGTAGAATTCATAACAGCACTAATGATGCTAGATATGCAAAATACTGATAAATTATATGCTTTTAAGCAAGAATTAGATCGCCTCGATATTGATTTATTACCCCCCGACATCAACGAGTCGAATATTAATTTTCGAGTTGTCACTTGCGGAGAGGAAAGCAGTATTAGATACGCTCTAGCCGCGATAAAAAACGTTGGCGAGGGGGCCATGAGCGTTCTTATTTCTGAAAGAGAAACGAACGGACCCTATAAAAACCTTGATGATTTTGTTTCACGGCTGGATTCTAAAGCGATAAACAAACGTTCGCTAGAAAACTTGATAACTTGTGGAGCTCTTGACTCTCTGAACCCTAATCGAAAGCAGTTGTATGACAGTATCGGGGAGATTGTTCGTTATTCAAATTTGAAGCAACAAGAACGAGAGAGTAATCAAATTGGATTATTCGGAGATATTGATGAAGAGAAGGTCGCTTTTCCTTTATCTGAGACTAAAGATTGGTCAGAGAATGAGCGTTTAAAAGAGGAGTTTAATGCAGTAGGCTTCTTTCTATCTGCACATCCCTTAGATGGATATACTAATTTTCTAGAAAAATTAAATGTTAGTAATTTTGCTTCTTTACAACGTGGTAGCAAAACTGGTTCTTTGAGACTTGCAGGATTAGTTGTTGCTCTTAAAAAGCGTATCTCAGCAAAGGGCAACAAGTATGCATTTATTCAACTTTCTGATCCCTCAGCCTCATTTGAACTTACAATTTTTTCCGATGTACTAGCTAAGAGTGAGAATTTAATAGTGCCGGGAAATAACCTTTTAATTGATGTGATTGTTGAAAATGATAACCAGTTTAAGGTATTGGTTGTACGAATTCGATCTCTTGACAATGTAATTGCAGATATTGGTAATGCATTTAAAATCTACTCAACAAATATAAGTGCAATAGCAGATGCAAAGGAAATTTTATCCGGTGGGTCGAGAGGTCCTGGTCTAGTCTCGATTGTTACCAGTCTGGGGGAATGCGAGGTTACTATTGATTTACCAGGTAAATTTTCAATAACTCCATCGATAACTCAAGCTTTAAAGGCCATACCCGGAATTGATGATGTGAGAGAAGTATAAAATAAATTTTCTAGGTTTGTTCTTTGAATATGACTATATTAATTTTACTTTAAAATTAATAGATTTACCACGAATTACACCGTTGAGTAAGTTTTCGATAACTAAGAGGCGTATCAATCGCTGAATTTGCAATTCTCATTTGTTTTTCGATTGGATTTTTTATTCTTCTTATTCGGTAATCAAGGTGTTTAAAAGCTGCTTTACTGGCTCTTTGAGGCGAAGTTCCTATCCCAGGTGGTAAATTTCGGATTATACCCCAAATTCTATTTTCAAACTCGTCTTTTAAGCGTCTTAAACCATTCTGGAAGGTTGATACGTGCTCATGTTCGTGGTCAATTATAGCGTTGTGTTGACAAGTTCCGGGTTTGTATTTTTTGAGTACATAAACTTTTAATTTTTTTACACGTATTTTTAGAAATACAGAGTTTACGCGAGCACAGAAACGAGTTTTACTAATGGTAACTGATTGACTACTCATTTTGTAACTGATTTCATGTTGAGTGGAAGTTAAACCCAAAACTTTTTCTCGCCTGAGTCCTCTAGAGTTAATTGTTACGCCAGCCATTCGGTTTAACTGTTTTTGACTAATTCTAAAATCATACTCTATATTTTTAGGTATTATTTGGATAAAGTAGTTTATTTTGTCGCCAAGTTTAGGACAATCTTCACTTTTGACAGCTTGAGCGACGTCTGGTTCCATCGCGTAGAAGCTAATAATGATAAAAATTATTAGGTGTTTCACATTGAACATCGACAAAATTGACATTATTTTTATTGGTTTCAAAATTTGATAAGTTAATAATAAATTTTTTCAGACCTTCATATCATATTATTTACTTTTTTTGCACTTGCATTTTAAGCCTAAAAATAATAGAACTCAGATTTTAACCCCACACACGAGCCAAGTGGCATCTTTAAAATAATTAGATTGTCACTCCGGTGTTTCGAATGGTTCGAAATAATGCTCGTGGAGGTATAACCGGAATAGGAATTTGATATGGCTTTGCCAACATTTACGATGCGTCAGATGCTAGAGTCTGGCGTTCACTTTGGTCACGTTACCCGCCGATGGAATCCAAAAATGGAACAATTTATATTTGGAACCAGACAGGGTATTCATATACTAGATTTACAGCAAACGGTCCCAATGTTGTATAGAGCTATGCAGGCGGTTAGCGATGCGGTAGCTGGGGGAGGAAGAGTGCTATGGGTTGGCACTAAACGTCAGGCAAGTGCACCAATTGCTGAGGCTGCAAAAAGATGCGGTCAGTACTACGTCAATCACCGGTGGTTGGGTGGAATGATGACGAATTGGAAAACCATTTCAAATTCTATTCGGAGATTAAAGTCGTTGGAAGAACAGCTTTCCGACGAAAATGATGATACGGCCGGTTTAACAAAAAAAGAGCTTTTAAAGTTAACGCGCGAATATGATAAATTAAATAGGTCACTTGGAGGCATTAAAGATATGGGCGGCCTTCCGGATATTGTGTTTGTGTTAGACACCAATAAGGAAAATATTGCGGTTGCGGAGGCAAATAAATTAGGTATACCCGTGATTGGTATTTTAGACAGTAATTCAAACCCAGTGGGCGTTGATTATCCAATTCCAGGCAATGATGACTCTACTAGATCGATAACATTCTATTGTGATATGATGGCTGGCTCGGTTTTATCAGGGATTCAGACGGAAATGTCGACGACGGGTATTGATATCGGCGAGTTGGATAATCCCCTAATAGATGACCTTCCTGAAGATAATGTCGATGATCAGGTGTNAAAGCTNNAGAAGNAAGNTGAAGAGAAAGCTGAAGAGAAAGCTGAAGAGAAAGCTGAAGAGAAAGCTGAAGAGAAAGCTGAAGAGAAAGTTGAAGAGAAAGTTGATAATTCTGTTGGAAATATTAAGGATGTATCCTCTGGACCCTCAAAGTAATAGAGTTTTTTCTATAAGAATCTTGGCTTCGGAAATTTCATAAATAAATAGAGGTTTAAAATGGCTGATATTACTGCTGCCCTTGTAAAAGAACTTAGAGAGCTAACCGGTGNAGGGATGATGGATTGTAAAAAGGCTCTTTCGGAAAATTCAGGAGATTTAAATGACTCTGTAGATTGGTTGCGTTCTCAAGGGCTTTCATCGGCTGCTAAAAAATCAGGTAGGGCTGCCTCTGAAGGTTTGGTTGCGGTGACAGTAGTTGATAATAAAGGTGCAATAATTGAGCTTAATTCAGAAACGGATTTTGTAGCTCGAAACGAAGTTTTCCAATCTGTAGCCGAAAATATCTGTGGCATAGCGATTGAAAATAATGGAGATTTAGACGCCATTAAACACTCTGATTATCCTGGTGGAGGCTCGGTGACCGATCAGCTTACTCATCTAATAGCAACAATTGGNGAAAATATGAATTTAAGAAGGTCAGACGTTTTAGAAGTCAAAACGGGAATAATATGCAGTTATGTCCATAATGCTGTTAATACTAACCTCGGAAAAATCGGGGTTTTAGTAGCATTGGAATCTAATGGAAATGCGCAACAACTAGAAATACTTGGGAAGCAAATCTCGATGCACGTTGCCGCGGCTAACCCAATGGCCTTGTCTCGTAATGATATCAGTCAAGTTGATCTCAATCGCGAGAAAACTATACTCTCAGAACAGGCAAAAGATTCTGGTAAGCCGCCTGAAATCATTGATAAGATGGTAGAGGGCAGACTTAGTAAATATTATTCTGAGGTATGTTTGTTAGAACAAAAATTTGTAATTGATCCAGACATTACTGTCGAGAAAGCGATCAGTGAATTCTCTAAAGAGGCTGGAATTGAAATAGTTTTAAAAGATTTTATACGGTTTGGACTTGGCGATGGAATAGAGAAAGAGGAGCAGGACTTTGCTGCTGAAGTCGCTGCTGTTGCCAATAAAAACTAAGATATCTATATTAATTTTTAAGGTTGGCAAATATTTTTATAGTCATAGTGTAATTTTCTGTAATATTACTATTTGTCTCGTAAAGTTTTAATGTATATTGAAATTATAGATTAGATTTCCGTTCGTTTCAAAATAAGGTTGGTTTCTAGATGACGATGGATACTCCAAAATATAATCGCGTGTTATTGAAGTTATCGGGTGAAGGCTTGATGGGCGAGCGAGAATATGGATTTGACCCTGAGGCTATGGATCGCATAGCGCATGAGATAAAAGTTGTATGTGATATGGGAGTGCAAGTTTGCTTGGTGATTGGAGCAGGTAATATTTTTAGAGGCCTNAAAGGTGTTTCGGCTGGTTTAGATCGTTCGAGCGCAGACTATATGGGTATGCTTGCNACTGTTATGAACGCAATTGGTGTCCAATCTATTTTAGAAAGAATGAACGTTGCCAATAGAGTTCTATCGGCTATACCAATGACAACTGTTTGTGAGCCTTACATTAGGCGACGTGCCGTAAGGCATATGGAAAAAGGCCGGGTTGTAATTTTTGCAGCCGGGACAGGAAACCCCTACTTTACGACAGATACTGCTGCGGCACTAAGAGCAGCTGAAATGAATTGTGACGTTCTATTAAAGGGAACTCAAGTAGATGGCGTTTATAGCGATGATCCAAATATAGTAGNGAATGCTGAACGATATTCGGAACTCTCATATCAAGATGTATTANCNAAAGATTTGAAGGTTATGGATGCATCTGCAATTTCATTATGCAAAGAAAATTTAATTCCAATCGTTGTTTTCTCGATTCATTCTGCTGGCGCCTTCGCNCGGGTTGTGAATGGAGAAGGTAAATCCACTATAATTAGTGAAGGATAAAATCAATGAATTTTGAAGAAGAGAAGGTTAGTGTCCAACGCCGAATGGAAGGTGCTATCGAAGTTCTGTTGCGTGAATTTTCGGGATTACGGACAGGACGTGCNTCAATAAGCCTTTTAGAGCCNATAAACGTTGAAGCTTATGGACAACAAGTTCCAATGAATCAGGTTGGCACAATAAGTGTTCCAGAACCAAGAATGTTAAGTGTTCAAGTTTGGGATAAGTCGTTAATTGTTAACGTTGAAAAAGCGATTCGAGACTCTAACCTGGGTCTTAACCCTATTTCGGAGGGGCAAATGATCCGCATTCCNATACCACCNCTTAATGAAGAGCGTAGATTAGAAATNACAAAAATTGCTGGTAAGTACGCTGAGGAGACGAAAATNGCAATTAGGAATGTTCGTCGNAGTGTGAAAGATGAGTTAAAAAAAGCNGAGAAATCCGGAGATATTTCGCAGGATGCCCATAGAGATTATGATGTTGAAGCTCAAAAATTAACGGATAGTTTTATTAAAAAGGTTGATGATGCATTTGCAAATAAAGAACAGGAGATTATGCAGGTCTGATCTCTGCTGAGTACCAATGATCTCTGAACCTTTAATAGAAAATGATAATTTAGATATCCCATTTCATTTGGCCATTATAATGGATGGTAATGGTCGTTGGGCAAAGTCTAAGGGATATCCGCGTGTTGCTGGTCATCGAAAAGGAGCAGAAGCCGCCAGATTAGCTGTTGAGAATTCTATAAAGTATGGAGTCCGTTATTTAACGTTATATAGTTTTTCATCCGAAAATTGGCGAAGACCTGTTGATGAAGTTAATGATATAATGGGTTTGTTACGCGAATACTTACTTAATCAAATGAACGAGCTTCATTCTAGTGGTGTTCGTTTGCGCGTTATTGGTGAGCGCGATAACTTAGCTTCGGATATTAACCTTTTAATTGAAGAAGGAGAAATGTCTACAAAAAGTAATACGACCCTTGAGCTCGTAATAGCGCTTAGTTACGGTAGTCGTTCTGAAATAGTGAACGCTACTAAACGCATTCTGAATAATGTTGATTTAGGGGTAGTCAAGCCTAGGGAGATTAATGAAATATTGTTTGAGTCTTATCTAGATACTGCGGGTATCCCGAACCCAGACTTGCTTATTAGAACTAGCGGAGAAAAAAGGTTAAGTAACTTTTTGTTGTGGCAACTCGCATACACTGAATTGGTGTTTTTGGATGTTCTTTGGCCTGATTTCGGTGAGCCTGATTTTATAAAAGCCTTATTTGAATTTACTCAGCGTGAAAGACGTTTTGGTTCAATTAATTCAAATAAAATAGATAAGAACTAAATATTTATGTTAATTCGAATTTTTTCCTCTTTATTTTTAGCGCCAATTGTTTTAGCCGCGGTTTGGGCAGGTTACCCATATTTTGAATTTTTGATTATTTTTGTAGGCTCTATTGGATTATTTGAATGGTTTAGATTATTAAGAAAACAAAACCGGAGCTTTATATTTTTCTTAATTGGATTAGTATACATAGTGGCACCTTTTTTGATTATTTTATGGATATATAAAATTCAGTCAGTTGGCCCCATAATTGTTTTTTGGATACTTTTTGTTGTGTGGGCTAATGATATTGGAGCTTATTTTGTCGGTAAACTTGTTAGAGGGCCAAAATTAGCACCTAGTATAAGCCCAAATAAAACATGGTCTGGAGCTTTTGGTGGNTGTATTTTGGCTNTATTNGTNTCTATTATTNTAAAACCTNANTTAACACTNGANTTTGATTTGATAGGGGTCTCAGGTTTTACTCTTATAATCTCAATTTCTGGCCAGTTNGGTGATTTATTGGAATCNTGGGTAAAAAGGAACCTCGCAGTNAAGGATACGGGAAACATAATTCCNGGNCATGGNGGTGTTCTTGATCGAATAGATGCATTATTGTTGGCTGCGCCTTCTGCTGCTTGCTTAATTATATTTTTTGGGGTGTAAAATTTTTTAATGATAAAATCACCAAATAATATTGGTTTTACTAAACGTCTGACGGTTTTGGGGTCAACGGGTTCAATTGGAAAAAATACATTAGACCTTATTAGACAGTTCCCCGGTGATTTTGAGGTTGTTGCCCTTACAGGTAATAAAAACGTTAAGCTTTTAATTAAGCAGGCAAGAGAATTTCTTCCGAAGTTAGTCGTTATTGCAGACACTGCGCTTTATGAAGAGCTTAAGGAGGGGTTGGCTGATACCGATATATTAGTTGGTTCTGGTCACTCATCGCTAAAAGATGCAGCTGAGCTGAACTCGGATATCGTTATGGCGGGTATAGTTGGTATTGCNGGTTTAGCNCCGACGTTGGCTGCGATAAAANGAGGGGGAATAGTTGCTCTNGCAAATAAAGAATGTTTAGTTTGCGCAGGGCAACTNTTTACTGATGAAGTTTCAANCAGTGGTGCGACGCTAATTCCTGTTGACTCCGANCATAATGCTATTTTTCAAGTTTTTGATTTTGANCAAAATANTTTGGTTGANAGTTTAACTTTAACTGCATCGGGCGGACCATTTTTAAATACATCTCTCTCTGACATGGCTAGTGTTACTCCTAATCAGGCAAAAACACATCCAAACTGGAAAATGGGGGCAAAAATATCCATTGACTCTGCTACTATGATGAACAAAGGACTAGAATTGATAGAAGCTTATTACTTATTTCCCGTAGAGGAAAATCAAATTAATATCATTATTCATCCTCAATCGGTAATTCACAGTCTCGTAAATTATAAAGATGGGTCAGTTCTAGCGCAGCTTGGAAATCCAGATATGCGGACCCCAATTTCTTACGCATTAGCATGGCCAGAAAGAATGGAAACTAGTATAAATAAGTTAGATTTAGCGAAAATTGGAAACCTGACCTTCCAAGCCCCAGATTATGAAAAATTTCCTGCCATTAATATTTCGAGAAGTTGTTTAAAAGGAGGAGGTGCACTCCCAATAATTCTGAATGCAGCGAATGAGATTGCTGTTGATGCGTTTTTAAAAAAGAGAATTGGATTCTTGGATATTATTAAAGTTGTGGAGGAAGCGTTAAGCAAAACACATTATGGCAATTTGAGCGCTATAGAAGATATATATAGTTGTGATAAGGAATCGCGGGAAAAGACATCAGAAATTTTATCTAATTTATAAAATACAGTGCTACAAAATTATTAATTAAATACGTTAAATATAGGTATGAGTATGGAAATCATTAATATTATTACACCTAAAATTAGTTTTCTATGGGAGGTGGGTCTGCCTTTTGTCATTGCGTTGACAATTTTAGTTTTTGTTCATGAAATGGGTCANTACTCTGTTGCTCGTCTTTGCAATGTTAANGTCGAGGTTTTCTCAATAGGTTTTGGTCCGGAAATAATCGGTTGGAATGATAAAGCTGGTACCAGATGGAAAATATGCATAATTCCCTTAGGTGGTTACGTTAAGATGTTTGGTGAAGGTGATGAAGCCGTTGAAGATACTGGTCAAAATCAGAATGGACAAAAAATTTCAGATGATGATAAAGCAGTTTCATTCCAATATAAGTCATTATTTCAACGTTCAGCTATTGTTTTTGCTGGACCTTTAATAAACTTTCTATTTGCAATAATTGCATTCGCTGGAATTTTTATGACCGTTGGACTACCTAACAGTAATTCTGATCAATTAATAGCTAAAATTGGCAAACTCTCGGTTGGTGCTCCCGCGGAGATTTCTGGTTTTGAAGTTGGGGATCGAATTATTGAAATAGATAACCAAAAAGTTATTTATTTTTCAGATTTACAAGAGATTGTTAAGTCGCGACCAAATAAAAAGGTTTTAATNAGGGCNCTTAGAGNTGGAGNNGAAATAGTATTAGAATTAACAACGAGCTCTCGGATAGTCAAAAATGAAGCTGGTGAAAATATAAAGATTGGTTTACTCGGTGTCTCTGTCGCTCCTGGAGAAATTAGTTATGTGAGGCAAGGAGTGTTTAAATCTATTTATTTAGGGATGGAAAGAACTTATAATTTTACAGTCCAAATACTCAAATATATCAGAGATATATTTATAGGTAAACAATCTACTGATGAGTTGGGTGGAATTATAAGAATCGCTCAGATTTCTGGCCAAGTTGCAGAATTAGGGCTAGTAAGTTTTGTCTCATTCTTAGCAATATTGTCNGTAAATTTGGGTTTAATTAACTTATTTCCGATCCCTATGTTGGATGGAGGGCACTTGGTTTTTTATGCTATTGAGGCGGTAATAGGAAAGCCATTAAGCGCTAGAATACAAGAATATTTATTAAAATTTGGATTATTTATAGTGCTATTTATTTTCTTGTTTGTGACTTGGAATGATTTAGTTCATTTAAAATTTTTCGAATTTATTATAACTTTCTTTACTTAGTTGATTAACAATTCAAAATCATATAGTTAGAGTAAGTGTTTTGATAAATCCTATGGGNTTTCTGGAGTTCTTTTGTCTATAATGCGTTATATTTTGATCTTTTTAATGTTTGGTTTTTTTGGTTTGCAGTCAAGTTATGGATTCAGCCAAAAAGCATCAATAATAAATAATATAGTGGTTGAGGGGACTCGTCGAATAGATGATGCGACGGTGAAGTCTTACTTGCTTCTTCAACCAGGAGATAAGATGGATGCGGCCCGTGTAGATCAATCCCTTAAAAGTCTATTTGCTACCGGTTTATTTGCTGACGTGGTTATTGATTTTGTGAGCCCGAAACTAATAATTAGAGTTACAGAAAACCCTGTCATTAATAGGATAGCTTTTGAGGGAAACAAAAGAATTGAAGATGAAGATCTTGAAAAAGAAGTAATTTTGAGGCCTAGGGTTGTTTATACTAGAACGAAAGTCCAAGCAGATGTTAAACGATTACTTGATTTGTATAATTCTAGTGGTCGATATGCGGCTAGCATTGTGCCAAAAGTAATTCAGCGACCTCAAAATAGAGCTGATTTAATTTTTGAAATTGATGAAGGGCCACTTACTAAAGTTGAGGGTATTTCTTTTATAGGCAATAAATTCAAAAGTGATAAGAATCTGAGGTCAGTTATTAGAACTAAGGTTGCTGCCTGGTATCGTTTTTTTAGTAGTGATGATACATATAATGCCGATCGTCTCGCTGTTGATAGAGAGCTATTGCGACGTTTTTATTTTTCGCACGGCTTCATTGACTTCCAAATTACTTCAGCTGTGGCAGAACTTGCACCCGATGGCAGCGCATTTTTTCTTACCTTTAGTCTTTTGGAAGGTGCAAGATATAAAATTGGTGATGTAAACGTCAGGGCATCCTTAAAAGGTATGAATTCATCTGAATTGATTTCCTTGATTGATCTTAATAGGGGTGAAACTTATGATAGTCGTAAAGTTGATAAAGCAATAACAAAGTTGAGTGAAGCTGCAGCAAATCAGGGTTTTGCTTTCGTAGAGGTAAGGCCAAAGATCGAACGAAATTCCAAAGATCAAATCGCTAGCATAATCTTTGATATTAATGAAGGTCCAAGGGTTTTTATTGAGCGTATTGATATAGCCGGAAATGTTCGCACAGTAGATGAGGTTCTTAGAAGAGAATTTGATCTTGTGGAGGGCGACGCATTCAATGCTAGAAAGTTGCGAAAATCACGCCGGAAAATTCAGGATCTTAATTTTTTTAACAAAGTAGATATTAAGAATGTTCAAGGTAGTGACGCTGATAAAACTATTATCCAGGTTGAAGTTGAAGAAAAATCCACAGGCTCAGTGAGTTTTGGGGCAGGATTTTCAACTGATAATGGACCTCTCCTTGATCTTGGAATTCGGGAGCAAAATCTTTTAGGAAAGGGGCAAAGACTTAATTTCAATGGTACCTTAGCTGCGGAGAGAAGCACTGTTAGTATATCTTTTACAGAACCTTATTTTTTAGATAGAGATGTTCTAGGTGGCTTTGATATATATCGAATTATTCAAAGTAACCAAGTATCGAGTTCGTTTGATTCAAGAGAAACCGGGTTGGGTTTGAGGGTTGGCTACTCTGTAACCAATGAAGTAAGACAAAATTGGCGTTACAAAGCTGAAGCTTCATCAATAGAGAATGTTAGTAGTTCTGCGTCAAATTTAATCAAGGCTCAAGAAGGAAATAGGTTTCTTTCGGAGGTCGGGCATAGTTTATTTTATGATAAAAGAAATAGTAGGTCTAATCCAACAGATGGTTTCATATTAAAGACTTTTAATGATTTTGCAGGATTAGGCGGTAGTGTTAAATACTTTCGAAATAAATTAGAAGGTGCTCAGTTTTTTGAGGTATTTGATAAGTGGATAATAAGCTCGCGTGGACTAGCTGGCTATATTTTTGGTATTGGAGGCGATGAGATTGGGATTTCTGATAGNTTTTCGCTGGGCGGAAATAATTTAAGAGGATTTGAAAAGGGNGGCGTGGGTCCGCGAGATATTTCAACCGATGACGCATTGGGGGGGGAATGGATGTATGCTGGAACACTAGAAACAAACTTTCCTTTAGGGCTACCAGACGAATTAGCCCTTTCTGGACGGCTATTCACGGATTTTGGGAGTATAGGTTCAGTTTCTCCTTCAAATGTAAANATTCAAGATACTGGTAATATTAGGGTATCTTTGGGCGGTGGCATAGGTTGGGTATCTCCCTTTGGTCCTATTACTATAGATATAGGATATCCTCTTAAGAAAGAGTCTTTTGATAAGACCGAACGCGTGCGATTTAATTTTGGAACTAGGTTTTAATACTATGTTAAATATTAGACGATTTGTGATCTCAATTCTTTTTATTTTTATTCTTGGTAATTTTTCTTCTATTGTATTTGCTCAAGATAATGAGCGAATACTTAAAATTGGAATTGTAGATATTGAATATGTTACTAGACAGTCCCTTATGGCAAAAGATATAGCTCGCCAAATTGATATAAAGCGAAGAGAGTTTATGAGTGAGATAAAAGAAGCCGAAACATCACTTAGAAATGCGGATGAGGAANTACAAAAAAAGAGAGTTTTGCTATCTCCAGAATCCTTCAACGATGAATCTAGAAAATTTAGAGCAAAAACNACAAACTTGAGAAAAAAAGTTCAGGATCGAAATAAAGAATTGTCGCAACTTCGCTCTGTTGCAAATAGAGCTATGGAAAAGGCAATAGGTAAGGCTCTTACTAAAATTACTAAAGCTAATGGATATAATTTAGTTTTAAGATATTCACCACAAGTAATATTAGTAAGACCAAATTTTTTGGATATTTCGAAACCTGTTCTTGTTCAGTTAAATAACGATAGTCCGGTTTATGATGTTTCTAATGTTACGCTAAAAGATGGTAAGTGATAAATGGCTGATAGCCGATTTTTTTCAGTTAGCGGTCCATTTAAATTAGCTGAATTGGCTCTTATCANTGACTCAGTAATTGAACGTGACTTAAGCCAAGAAATGGAATTTGTAGATATATTACCACTAAGTGTTGCTAATAAAAATAACATAAGTTTTTTTAATAATCGTCGTTATTTTAAAGATTTTCAAAGCTCAAAAGCTGGAGCAATTCTTCTTAATCCCACTCTGATTGGAAGTGCACCATCACAAGCTTCGTTATTAGTTGCGGAAAATCCGTATTTGGCATACGCAAAGTTGACTCACGCGTTTTACCCCAAGAAAATTATACGAGGAAACGTAAACTCTGGAGCCACTATTGACCCAACAGCGAAGATTGGAAAATCGGCAGTGATCGACTCTGGGGTAATCATTAAGAAAAATGTTGAAATTGGAGACTATTGCTCAATTGCNGGAAATACCGTTATTGGAGAGGGTGTTAAAATTGGTAATAATAATATTATTGGTTCAAATGTATCTATAACATATTGCCTGATGGGTTCGGATAATATTTTGCACGCTGGCGTTAGGATTGGACAAGACGGGTTTGGTTTTGCTCCAAATTTACCTAGCCACACGAAAGTTTTTCAATTGGGAAGGGTTATTATTGGTAATGACATTGAAATTGGCGCTAATACCTCGATTGACAGGGGATCTGGTCCAGATACAATAATTGGAAATGGAACAAAAATTGATAACTTAGTTCATATTGCNCACAATGTTCAAATTGGTGTAGGTTGTTTTATTACTGGACAGAANGGTATCGCNGGAAGTGCTAAAATTGGNANTNATGTTGCTTTCGGTGGGCAGGTTGGGGTATCAGGTCATGTTACTATNGGGGACAATGTAAAAGTTGCGGCTCAGAGTGGNGTTTCGACNGATATTAAGGCAGGNATGACTGTGGCAGGNACTCCNGCTCAAAAAGCTCGANANCACTGGGCNGGATTAGCTTTNTTAAGGAAATTAGTGANGCNAAGGAAAATTTAGGAATGGNATCAAATAAGTCAAAGAAGCGANATGANGTAATANATATAGANNAAATNANGGAAATGATTCCACATAGATANCCATTTCTNATGATNGATAAGGTAACTGATCTNATTAAAANTAAAAGTGCGATNGGCATAAAAAATGTTTCGATNAATGAACCACANTTTCAAGGCCATTTTCCAGATANACCCATTATGCCNGGTGTNCTNATAATNGAGGCTATGGCNCAAACNGCTGGAGTNTTAGTNGTTCATTCGTTAGGNNATGAAACACATGGAAAACTTGTATATTTTATGTCCGTTGAAAATGCAAAATTTCGAAACCCCGTTTTCCCTGGTGATGTTATAAGAATCCATGTTGGAACTAAACAGCATCGGAAATCGGTTTGGAAATTTGATGGTATAGCAAAGGTTAATGACGTTATTGTTTCAGAATCTACATTCACTGCGATGATTATGGACAAATGACCAAAATACATTCAACAGCAGTTATTGAAGATGGAGCATCTATCGGCGAAAACGTTGTTATAGGTCCATACTGTTGTATTGGAAGTGATGTGGAACTAAGTGACGGAGTTATATTAGAGTCGCATGTTGTTGTAGCCGGTAAAACCAGTATCGGATTGGGCACCCATATTTTTCCTTTTGCATCAATTGGTAATAGCCCGCAAGATCTTAAATATGATGGAGAAGAATCCCTGTTAGAAATTGGTTCTAATAATATCATCAGAGAGCATGTTACAATGAATCCGGGTACTCAGGGTGGGGGGCTTATAACCAGAGTAGGCAGCAATTGCGTTTTTATGGTGGGATCACATGTTGCGCACGATTGTTCTTTAGGAGATAACATAATTCTTGTAAATAATGCTACCCTTGCTGGTCACGTGGAAATTGATGATTTTGCTATTGTTGGTGGCCTTTCAGCAGTGCATCAGTTTGTGAGAATTGGCCGCCATGCCATGATTGGTGGTTGTTCTGGTGTTGAGAATGATGTTATTCCATATGGTTCAATTGTTGGTAATCGCGCCTATCTCTCTGGATTAAATTTGGTAGGTTTGAAACGTAGGGGTTTTTCCCGTGAAGTTATACACGATTTAAGAAGAGCTTATAGGTTATTATTTTCTCAAGAGGGCACTCAAGCCGAACGCATTGAAGATGTTGCTGATTTGTTTGCGGATATCGAACCAGTCATGGAGATTATTGAGTTTATGGGAGCGGAAAGTTCAAGGGCGATATGCCAACCTCTGCTAAAGGATGCCGCCTAAACTAGCTATTATCGCTGGGGGCGGTGACCTTCCAGGAAAACTCATTAATCATCTAATAAATACCAAGCAAGATTTTTATGTTATCGGTATTATAGGGCATGTAAGAACTGATCTACTAGAAAATGTCAGTCACAGTTTAATTCGTATTGGTCAGGCAGGTCTAGGAATAAGTATATTAAAAAGAGAGAAAATTAAAAATATTGTAATGATAGGTAATGTTAAATTACCTTCGTTCCTGGAATTAAGGCCAGACTTACGTACATTTTTCTTCTTTCTGAGAGTTATAATAAAGTCAGCGTTTAAATTTATTGGAGATAATAAAATATTATCTAACGCAGCATCGGAACTTGAGAAGGAGGGGTTTAAAATTGTCGGTATTGATGAGTTATTAACCGATATTATAGCGCCTGTGGGTATTCTTGGTTCAGTTCCTATGAATAAGAAACTTGCCGAAGATGTTCGTATTGGGATAGGTGCTGCGTTGGAACTTGGGCGGTTAGATAAAGGACAGGCTGTTATAGTAAAATCTGGTAAAATTATTATGAGAGAGGACCGACGGGGAACTGCTGAGTTAATTAATCGGGTTAAAATGCTTTCTGATTCAAATAACGCTATTTTAATTAAATTAAAGAAACCAGGCCAAGATACACGATTAGATCTTCCAACCATTGGCATTGAGACGGTAAAACAAGCTTCCGAGGCCAAATTTGCTGGTATTGTAATTCAGGGTGGTGCAACGATCATAGTTAATCGTAATTCTATGATAAAAGAAGCGGACAAAAGTGGTTTGTTTATAAACTCAATTGAGTTGGATGAGTTCTAATTATGGCAACACCTCATATATATATAATTGCTGGAGAACCCTCTGGAGATGTTATTGGTGCCCGTTTAATTGATTCGATTAAGTCCAAAACCAAGAATAAATGTTTGATTTCCGGGGTCGGTGGAATGGAAATGGAAAAATTAGGTTTTAATAGTTTATTCCCGATGTCTGAAATCACGGTAATGGGTTTGGCAGAGGTGATTCCTAGTTTACCTAATTTGTTTATGCGCATTAAGCAGACGATTGCAGATATTGAAAAAAAAAATCCATGCATAGTTGTTACGATAGATGCGCCTGACTTTTCATTTCGTATTCTTAAGAAAATAACTAAAAGTGAGATACCTCTTGTTCATTATGTCGCTCCATCAGTTTGGGCGTGGAAGCCTGGACGTGCTAGGAAAATTGCAAAATTCCTTGATAAACTTCTCACATTATTTCCTTTTGAACCGCCTTATTTTGAGAAAGAAGGTTTAAATACCATATTTGTTGGGCACCCTGTTGTCGAGAGTAATGCTGGAATGGGTGATGGTATTATATTTAGGGAAATCCATGAAATACCCAGTAGTGCCAAAGTCCTAAGTATTTTACCTGGAAGTAGAGTAGGCGAGATTAGTCGGCTTTTGCCAATAATAAGGAATGCAATAAATTCTTTAGCTGATAAAAATCTTTATATAATTTTACCAACATTGGAAAATCTTATCGATCATATTAAAAATTTGTTACAAAGTTGGGACATACCCGTTATAATTACTTCAACTATAGAAGAAAAATATTCTGCGTTAGCGGCTTCTGATGTGGCTATAGCAGCCTCGGGCACAGTATCTCTTGAATTGGCTATGGCAAGAGTACCGAATGTTACAATCTACAAATTTAATCCTATCACAGCTTTTATCGGGCGGAGACTTGTAAAAACTAAATTTGCTAATTTAGTTAATATACTTCTGAATAAAGAAGTGGTAACTGAGTTAATACAGGAGAAATGTAATTCGGACCTAATTTATAAGGAGATTAAGAAGTTGCTGGATAACAAAGATATTTACGAGTTACAGTTAGAGAATTTTGATTTAGCGATAAAACAACTTAAAAATGAGGTAGCAAAGCCTAGCGATAAGGCAGCTAATATAATCCTAGAAACAATTAAATCGCATGGGTCCAAATAAAGAACAAGGGGTGTAAAATGACTTTAAATTCAGAGGGTTTCAGGCTCTTACATACTATGATTAGGGTAATAGATCTTAATAAATCGATCGATTTTTATACCAGACTATTAGGGATGAAACTTTTACGTAAAGTTGATAATGAAATAGGTAGATTCACTCTTGCATTTGTTGGATATAATCAAGAGGAGGACTCTAGTGTTGTTGAATTAACTTATAATTGGGACCAAGAAATACCATATGACCATGGAAATTCATTTGGTCATATAGCTATAGCTGTACCCGATGCATATAAAACCTGTCATAATTTAGAAAAAGAAGGTGTTAAGATTCCTCGACCTGCTGGGCCGATGAAGGGTAGTGAACGAGTAATAGCCTTTATAGAGGATCCTGATGGGTATAAAATAGAACTTGTTCAAAGAGATTGAACCAGATAAAAATTTAAGACTGCGTGCGCAAATTATAAAGTATAGTCATTCAATTTCGCTATTTTTATCTATTATCTAATTGAATATAATCTCTTTTATTCTCTCCTAAATACAACTGACGCGGCCTACCAATTTTTTGCTTAGGATCTTCTATCATCTCATTCCATTGAGATATCCAGCCTACCGTTCTAGCTACTGCGAATAGAACTGTAAACATCGTTTCGGGTATTCCGATTGCCTTAAAAATTATTCCCGAATAAAAATCTACATTAGGATATAACTTTCGATCCACAAAATATTCGTCTTCAAGAGCTATTCTTTCTAGTTCCATGGCTAAATCAAGTAACGGTTCATCTTTAATACCAAGCTCATTAAGAACCTCATGACACGACTGCTGCATAACTTTAGCTCTCGGGTCAAAGTTTTTATAAACTCTGTGGCCAAATCCCATTAATCGAAAAGGATCATCTTTATCTTTAGCCTTTTTAATGAAACTTGGTATTTTACTTATATCACCAATCTCATTCAGCATTTTTAAAACTGCTTCATTGGCGCCACCATGTGCTGGACCCCATAAAGATGCTATTCCCGCTGCTATGCAAGCGAAAGGGTTGGCTCCACTCGATCCTGCTAGTCTTACTGTAGAAGTGGATGCATTTTGTTCGTGGTCTGCATGAAGAATCAAAATACGATCCATTGCTTTAGCTAGAGTTTTGCTTACGATGTATTCCTCTGCTGGTGTGGCAAACATCATGTGCAAAAAGTTTTCAGCAAAACCAAGGTCATTTCGAGGCGTAATAAATGGTTGCCCTACAGAATATTTGTAAGCTTGAGCAGCTATAGTAGGAACCTTTGCAATAAGGCGATAAGAAGATACCATCCTATGATGAGGATCGTTAATGTCTAAACTATCGTGATAAAAAGCTGAAAGTGCTCCCACGACGCCGCACATTACTGCCATTGGATGTGCATCTCGTCTAAAACCATGAAAGAAAGTATTAAATTGCTCATGGAGCATGGTATGATGCGTGATATCGTTAACAAAACTCTCCTTTTGAGATTGATTAGGCAATTCGCCAAAAAGTAATAAATAGCAGGTTTCTAAATAATCCGAGTTTTCTGCCAGTTGATCAATAGGATATCCTCGATAAAGCAGAATGCCCTCATCGCCATCAATATACGTAATCTTTGATTCACAACTTCCAGTCGAAGTAAAGCCGGGATCGTATGTAAAACAGTCAGTCTCAGAATATAATTTCCTAATATCAATTACATCAGGTCCAACGGAACCCTTAAAAACTGGCAACTGAAAAGACTCTCCGGAATTATTATTTGTAAGTGTAAAATTGTTATTTTTTTCTAAAGCCATTTTTTATCCCAGAGTTTTCAATTCAATTTCAGCTGGCGGTTATATGAATTTTTGATATCAAATGTCAAGCAAACTGGAGAATTTTATAAAAATTACATTGTGTCATTAATTCTTTTTAAGGTCTCTAATTTACCTAAAACCGCCATAATTTCAAAAATTCCTGGTGATTTATAGTTACCGCTTAAAGCGGCTCTAAGTGGNTGCGCGACCTTACCCAAGCCAATGTTATTTTCAACNGCAAATGATTTAATTGTNCTTTCAAGAGATTCNNNATCCCATTTTTGTAACTTCTCTANGTACTTATAGACCTGAATNAATAATTTTCGACCACCCTGGTTAAAATNTNTTAANGCTTTACCNTNTATCNTTATAGNCTGATTTATNCAATAAACTTGAGCATTATCAGATANTTCTAGTAATGTNTTAGATCTATCTNTTAAGTTANTNAANCCNAATTTTAATCTTTCATAAGACTTTGAAGANATATTGTCNGAAAGTAANTTTGATATCTTTGGTAAAATAAGTTTAATCAGNCGTTCTTCATNACATTCATTTATNTAGTGACTATTAATGTTNCTTAATTTTTCCNGATCAAAACGCGATGCTGACTTGCCAACATTATGTATTTCAAACCACTCTATTGCTTGTTTTTGAGTTATAATTTCATCATTCCCATGGCTCCATCCTAACCTTAAAAGATAGTTATTTATGGCTTCAGGTAAAAACCCCATCTCTTCATATGCTTCAACACCAAGTGCGCCGTGCCTTTTGGACAGTTTAGCGCCATCCGAACCGTGCAGTAACGGCATATGAGCATATTCCGGTATTTTCCAATTCATTGCGTTATATATTTGGATTTGTCGAAAAGTATTTGTAAGATGATCATCGCCTCTTATAACATGAGATACATTCATATCGTTATCGTCAACGGCCGCCGCAAGCATATAGGTTGGAGAGCCGTCGGATCTCAACAATATCATATCGTCTAAAGTGTTATTAGCTACTTCTACTTTACCTTGTATTAAATCATTGAGCATGGTTGTTTCTGTAAGCGGCATTTTAAGTCGAATTACCGGTTTGATGTTAATAGGAGCATCTTTAGGGTCCCTATTTCGCCAAGTCCCGTCGTAGAGCCTAGTACTTCCATTCTTAAGGGCTTTCTCGCGCATCTTTGCTAGTTGTTGTTGAGAGCAATAGCACTTGTAAGCCTTACCCGAATTGAACAAACTCTCTGCAACCTTTTTGTGACGTTCGAAATGCGATGCTTGCNAATATATTTCCTCATCCCATTGAAGTCCTAGCCATTTCATTCCTGATATGATTGCATTTGTGGCCTCTAATGTTGATCGTTCTTTATCTGTATCTTCGATACGGAGAAGAAATTTTCCTCCACAATGTTTGGCGTATAGCCAATTAAAAAGAGCTGTTCTNGCTCCTCCAATATGCAAAAAGCCAGTAGGTGAGGGCGCAAACCGAGTAATTACTTGAGACAATGCATTTACCTAATATTTAAGATAATNATAAGAAACCATATTTGTATAAATTATTTTAACCTGATGTTGAGTCGATACTTTCAACAAATGAAAAGCTCTTAAACTTTAGTAGAAATAATTAACTGTAATTTCTCAACAAACCTGTTAATTTTCCCTGAATCTTAATTCTATTTGCATCGAACGATTGTACCTTATAATTTTTATTAGCTGGGACCAAGTCAACAGTTTTACCTTTTTTTCGGAGTAGCTTTAACGTCGCTTCTTGATCGTCTATTAGTGCAACTACGATAGAACCATTCTCTGCTTGATCACATTTTTGGATAACAACTGTATCTTCATCGTGGATCCCGACGTCAATCATCGAGTCACCGTCAATTTTAAGGGCGTAATGTTCTCCATTACCCATCATANTAGTTGGNACATCAAGANTATTTGACNGATCGCTTATTGCTTCAATTGGCATACCTGCTGCAATTTTTCCCATCAANGGTATANTTAAGNANTTAGAAGNTTCATTTTNAANATTGGNGTTCGCTTGATTGNTAGTTAAAAGTATATTGGNNGGCCGTTCTTGATCAATTTTTGGAAGCTTTATTACTTCTAGGGCCCGNGCTCGATGNGGTAATCTCTTNATATAACCNCTCTCNTCTAAGCCTGTTATTAGCCTATGAATNCCTGATTTTGATTTTANATTTAACGCTACCTTCATNTCGTCAAAAGATGGNGATATTCCAACTTNATTGAGCCTTTTATTAATAAATTTGAGTAGTTCATATTGTTTTTTNGTAAGCATCAGCTACNCCTATTTTTANTCGTTATAATNATTNTAGCAATTTACTAAATTAATNCAANGTAGNAACTAAAANCAAGAATACTGAAAATNTCCTTANTNCNNCCTATTTATAATTGTATTATTTGTTCTATTTTAGTTCTTATTTAAGGTCAATAGATAATTTAATTAAATTAATATAGGTTAAATAGTCTATGAGAAATAATCCAATCGAATTATCTTAACTCGGTTGCCCTTTTTTAGAGCTTTTGCGAATGGAGCTCGAATGATTAAGCATTCGGCTTTCGCAAAGTTTAACAACATAGAGCTATCTTGATAGTTAAAAGGAGTTGCGCTTAGTTCACCATTTTTTTTTCTACTCAGTTTTGCTCGCAAATAGTCTTGCCTACTATCATTCTTTTCTAAATTAATGGTTGTAATTGCACTTTCAATAGGATTTTGATAATTATCAGAGCCCACTAGCTTATTAATGGCCGGCACCAGGTATAGTATAGCCGTAACTCCCGCGGAAACAGGGTTCCCCGGTAATCCTAATATGGGTATTCCCTGAAGCTTACCAAAAATAAGCGGCTTACCTGGACGCATCGCAACACGGCTTATTTTTATTTTATTCTTTGCTTCACCCAAAATTCTTCGAATTAGGTCATAATCACCAACTGATGCTCCCCCAATTGTAACTAATAAATCGACATTCATTAAATTGGATAATTTTTGCCTTATTATACTCATGTCGTCTATTGCAATACCGAGGTTAATTGGTGACCCTCCAGATGCTTCAATTAAAGCTGATAGTCCTATACTATTTGAACTTATAATTTGGTCGGGGCCTATCTCATCTCCAGGATAAACAAGTTCAGAGCCTGAGGAAAAAATCGCAATACGAGGTTTTCTGGTAACTTTAATCCAAGCGATATTCATTGCTGCTATGAGGGCAATATTTCTAAAATTTAATCTTGTGCCTGATTTAAGAAGCACATCGCCCTTTTTAAAGTCCAATCCACTCTGCCTAATATATTTACCTGGGACTTCAGTTTTTTGAATCAAGATATGTTCTTTTTCTTTAATTACATTTTCTTGTATTATGATCGTATCAGCATTTTCTGGTATCCGCGCTCCTGTGAAAATTCGAATGGTCTGAAGTTCTTTTAACAGACCATTAAACCTATTTCCAGCTGAAGACTCTCCTACTTGTTTAAGTCTAACAGGTGGCGGCGAATTAATGTCTTTAGATCTTACTGCGTAACCATCCATCGCAGAGACCCGATTTGGGGGATGATCTACTCTCGAAATCAAGTCTTCCGCTAAAACTCTGCCGAGTGCGTTTGCTATTGAAATATCTTCATCACCAATTTTGTTAATGCTACTGAGTATTTTTTCCAATGCCGCATCAACTTGGATCATATCATCATTAAATCCTCTCATATCACTATTCAATCGCTCTATATTCGCCAGATTTACCGCCAGTTTTATAAATCAAACGAACATCACTTATACGCATTTCTCTATCAGCAGCTTTACACATATCGTAAATTGTTAAAGCAGTTACAGTCACCGCTGTTAATGCCTCCATTTCGACCCCAGTCCTTCCAAATACTTTGCACGTTGCTTCAATATTTATTGAGCTTTCGTTCATATTAGGTGTCAGAATTAAATTTACCGAGGTGAGGTTAATTGGATGGCATAGTGGTATTAGGTCAGGAGTTCGTTTAGAACCCATAATACCCGCGATTTGAGCGACCGAGAGAACGTCACCTTTTTTAACAGCTCGTTTATTTATTAATTCCAATGTTGTTGATTTCATAAAAATAGAACCTGTAGCAACTGCAATTCTCTCCGTCTCATTTTTTTTTACAATATCTACCATCACAGCATTTCCATCAGTATCAATATGATTTAGTTTAGTCATTTTGAAACCTCACTGTCATTAGTCTGGTTATTATTTAGTAACTTTCGAACAGCAACTTCTATATCATTCTGTCGCATTAGCGACTCTCCAACCAGAAAGCAATTAATACCTATCATATTGAGCCGTTTTAAATCACTATTTTTATAGATCCCAGATTCGCTTACTATTAAAACATCGTCATCAACCATTTTAGCAAGCGTTTCTGAGATTCCCAAATCTACTTCAAACGTTTTCAGATCCCTATTATTAATTCCTATAAATTTTGGTGATAGATTGAGTGCTGCTTCCATCTCATAGGTATTATGGACCTCAATTAAAACATCTAACCCTAACTCTAATGCTGCATCATATAATTCTTGTGCATGACCCAGATCAAGAATAGCCATTATTAGGAGAATGCAGTCGGCACCTATGGCTTTAGATTCAATCACTTGATATGTCTCGATAATAAAGTCTTTTCGAAGGATTGGAATGCCCACAACTTCTTTTACATCGGTAAGGTATTTGTCTGAACCCCTAAAATATGGCTCGTCAGTTAAAACTGACAAGCAGGTTGCGCCGCCATTTTCATAAGCTTTCCCAATTTCCTTTGGTTGGAAATACTCTCTTATTATTCCTTTAGATGGGGAGGCTTTTTTAATTTCAGCAATAAGGCCAAATTTATTTAAATTTTTTGTAGCAGCAAGTTTATCAATAAATTTTCGAGGTTTTTCTATAAATCGGCTCTCTCTTAGCAATGTGGACTCGGAAACTTTTTGTTTTCGAATCCCAATATGCACTTTTTTCTTTTCGCATATCTCGAGTAAAATATTAGTCAAATATTTTCTCCAATTGTATCCTGATTAGTTATGGTTATTAAACGACTAAGTACTCTGTTTGCTTCTCCACTATCAATCGCTTGAGTTGCATATTCTTTCCCTTCTTGTAAAGTTTTTACTTTACCAGCAACAATTAATGCCGCTGAAGCATTTAAAATTACAATGTTCCTATACGCCGAAGTCGATCCATTTAACATTTCAATTATTGCTTGCGCATTATACTTTGGATCGCGGCCTTTAAGGTCTTCAATTTTTGCGGTTGGAATATTTGCATCAGATGGGTGCACCTCAAATTCAGTAATTTTCCCACTATTTAGCTCAGAAACATAAGTAATTCCGGTAGTTGTTAATTCATCGCTTCCATCAGAGCCATGCATGATCCAGGCTTTTTTGGTACCTAATTGATGTAATGTTTGTGCCATAGGGGTTATCCATTTTTTATCGAAAACACCTGTAAGCTGCCGCTTAACACCCGCTGGGTTCGAAATTGGACCAAGAAGATTAAATAACGTGCGAACCGCAAGTTCAACCCTTGGACCAGAAACATGCCGCATGGCGCTATGATGGCGCGTAGCCATTAGGAAACCTATATTACAATTCCAAATAGCTTTTTTAATAATTGAAAAATCAGCATCGGTATTTACACCTAAAGCAGACAAAACGTCAGCGGCCCCTGATTTTGATGATAAAGCACGATTGCCGTGTTTAGCGATGGGAATTCCGCAGGCCGCCGCTACAATTGAGGCGCCCGTTGAGATGTTTAGTGTTCCTGTTCCATCGCCCCCTGTTCCAACAATGTCCATGGCATTTTTAGGGGCTTCAATACGAAGTGCTCTTTCACGCATTGCCCGAGCAGCCCCCGTTAATTCATCAACCGTTTCCCCTCTTACTCGTAATGCCATTAAAAATCCTCCTATTTGAGTTGGTGTGGCATTACCAGACATTATAATTTTAAATGCCTCTTCGGCGTCTTGAATGTTAAGAGCATTTCCATCTGCAACTATTTTTATAAATTTCTTTAAATCTGTCACTTGTTACAACTTTCTTTAGAACGTAAAGTTTCCATGATATACTATTTAACTTAAATAATTTCTCTAAAAAGCCAAATAGTTTAAGCACTGAATATATTTTTTTATTGTACTGATAATATATACTAATTACATTTTCGCAATTGACCTTAATTTGTTTACTATTAGTTCTTAAGGGAATCGATTTTTGAAGTTTTTTTTATATATTATTCGAGAACGAACTAAATTTATTATTCCCCAATATTCGTTAGGTAAATTTGTATGTTTTTTAGAGTAATAACCTTAATTTTACTCACGGTTGCATTAATATTTTTTGCATTTCATTCGGCTAATTTGTTAGAAAGTGTAAACAATGAATTTAGTCAACCAGAATCGCATAGGAATTTTAAAAGGGAGTCTATAGCATCATTGCCGCTCGATGATACTAAGAACAACCCGACTTTTGAGAAAAAAATATATAAAATTAAAGATAAAATTAGTACTGAAATAAAACAAAATACGACAGAAGATGTAAAGTTAGGAAAAAGCTCTAGCGAAGATTTCGATAACTCGAAAAAAACGCGGGATCTAGATAACAGTTTTATGATTTATGAGGAGCCTGGTTTAAAGGATACATGGAAAAAAAATTCTGTCCAATTCGGTAAATCAATAAAGGGACCAAAAATAGCGATTGTTATTGATGATGCTGGCTTTGATAAAAAAAGAACAGCGGCCGTTATTCAATTGCAACCGCCAATAACGATCGCATTCTTGACCTATGCCTCGGATCTTAAAAAACAAGTTAGGAATGCTAAAAAAGTTGGGCATGAGATTATTGTGCATATGGCAATGGAGTCAGAAAGAGAAAATGTTGATCCAGGCCCTAATGTTTTGCTTACCAAAAACGATTCAAAGAAAATCTTGAATGAATTACGCTGGGGATTAAATAGGTTTAATGGATATGTGGGTATCAACAACCATATGGGAAGTAGGTTTACATCTGACCCCAAAGGTATGGGAATAGTTATGCGAGAGTTGAAAAGAAGGGGGTTGTTATTTCTGGATTCCCGAACTTCAAGAAATACCATAGGAGCTTCAGTAGCCCTTGCGTATGATGTTCCTTATGCACAGCGTGATTTCTTTTTAGATAATGATGCGTCTCTCAAGGCTGTTAAAAAGCAATTGCAGAAAGTTGAGTCTTTCGCCAAGAAAAATGGTTATGCTGTGGCCATTGGTCACCCCAAAGACGCAACTTTAAAGGCTCTCTCTGAATGGCTTAAGACATTAAAAGGAAGAGGGTTTGCTCAGGTGCCGATTAGCCAGTTAGTCAAATACCAAACAAGTAGTTTTTCAAATAATTAGACGTTTATATTTAAGTAAAATAAACGATTATTATACAGATAGATATAAAAATTAGAGGTTGGCACGTAGCACAGTCACTTTAAACTTGGACTTCAATGAATTGGAGTACTGCAGAGTAATATCGTTAAACAAACTCTCTTCGATTGCCCCCTTTATAGCGCTGAAATTCTCGCCTTTTTCAAATGCTATTAATGGTTTAACGCTCGTAACTTTGAGAATGAAAATTGACTTGGAATTGTTTACACTGATAAATTCATTTGCCTTGATTCCAAAGGTGGCTGTTATCAGTGATTGCGGAATTTTTTTATTAAGTTGCGCGCCGGATCGTAAAAAATCAGAGGCGGTTTTTACTTTTAAGTTTAGGCTCTTAGCTAATTGATCGATACTTTTACCGCCCCTTAATTCACTAATCCATCGAATACCTTCCTTTTCTGATTTTTCTTGTTTTTTCGCTAATACTAATTGCTCTTTGACAAGTGACTTTACCGTTTCAAACGGCTGTAAGGTTTTTGGAGTTATCTTGTTGATATGCAGTATAAAATATCCATCGTTCTCCATCTCAGTGAGGGGGCTGTCCTGATTAAGTTCAGTTTGGAATGCTGTTTCTATAATCTGAGGATTTATTTTTTTCTCCTCAGAACTAAGCTGTATATTTCCTTGATAATCTAGATTGTTAATTATTTGGATATTTAAATTTAATCTTTTAGCGGCGTTCTCGATTGTCGCGCCATCTCCAAGTTCATCCTCAAATTTATTTGATAATGCATATAGATTATCTGCAGCTTTATCAGCAGCGAGATCTAATCGAAGCATTTCTCTAACTGCATCATATACCTTAATTTTTTGAGGATTAATCTTTTTTATTTTTATAATATGCCAACCTAACGGACTTTTAAAAGGTTCACTGATCTCTCCTTGCTTGAGCGAAGAGAAAGAATTAGTCGCCAATTCCTCAATTAAAATTTCCTCTTTTGTAAGAGTTCCTAATTCAATTTGGCTCTTGTCGAGACCAGCAATATTCTCTGCAGTAGTGAGAAAATTTCTCCCAGTTCTTAGTTTTTCGGATATCGAGCGAATTTCGTTTTCATCTGAAATTAAAATTTGTAAAATTTCTCTTGATTCAGGAGTTTCAAATTCATCCAAACGATTGTCATAACTCTCTCTTATTAATTTCTCTGAGACATCTACTTCGTTAATAAAGTCACTAATCTTTAGCTCCACTAAAGTAAATGAGCGAAGTTCAGGCGCTGTAAAACGATCGGCGTGCTTTTTATGGAATTCTAATAATTCATTTTCGCTTATTTTATCAGAAACTGGGAATGACTCGTGGGGAATTTCAAGAAATTTTATCGATCTTTTTTCATTCCTGAATTTATTTATTGGCTCTATCATGTGATCTTCTAGTTTAACGCTATTTTGAAGAATGCTTAAAAGTTGATTTTCTAAAAGTAAGGCCCTGAATGAACTAATATAACTACTTTCACTTAAACCCATTCGCCTGATCTTCTCATCAAATGTAAATCGATCAAAATTTCCTGAGGGAGATTTGAATCTATCGTCGTTCTGAATCTCCGAAGATATTAACTTATCACTAACAGTTAATCCTAAAGAATCAGCTTCAAGCCCAAAAAGTTTTCGTCGTATTAAAGATTGTACAATATTTTCAGAAATACCAAGCGATTTTGCCTGCTCAAGGCTGAAAGTATTGCCAAAAATTCTTTGTAGATTATTTATCTGTTTTCTTAGCTCATTATCATATTCGGCTTTAAGTATTCCCGATTTGCCTACCTTTGCTACTAATTCTTCTTCTTGCTTCGGTGTGATATAATCTCCGATTCCCCAAAGACCAAAACTCAAAATTAGAAGGGCCAGTAAAATTTTTGTACCCCACCCAATAATAATCTCACGAAATGTTTTTTTCTTGCTTTCAGCCATTTTATTCCTATTTTTTAGAGATATATTGTATACTCAGTTGTCGCACATATATTTCACGTTCAGGCCTGAGGAAATTATATTACTTGGGAGATTATCATCTAGCAACACTTAGCTTGAATGCACCTATTCATTTAAAACATAAATAAAAATATGAAATCGGAAAAATTTTTGAAATTAGGAGATTTTAATGAACTTTAAGCGACCGCCAGTAATTGCCGGGAATTGGAAAATGAATGGAACTTCCGAGATGGTGATACAGTTTTCTAAAAATATATTAAAAAGAGTATTAGATGATAATGCAAAACGTTGCGAGTTTATAATTTGTCCACCAGCACCACTTATACCCTTACTTTATGAGAGTGCCTCTCAGTCGGCATTTTTAGTTGGTGGACAAGATTGTCATTCGTCAGAAAGCGGTGCGTATACCGGAGATATTAGTGCTTTAATGTTAAAAGATATCGGTTGTAGTTTCGTAATTGTTGGGCATTCAGAACGGCGGATCTCGTACAATGAAATAAATTCCACTGTTAAATTAAAAGTAGGCGCGGCAAAAAAGGCTGGGTTAATATCAATTGTGTGTGTTGGAGAAACTCAAGATCAAAAAAATAATGGAGAAACTTTTGAAATAGTGAGATCACAGGTCTTGGAGTCAATCCCAGAATCAGCTTCTGATAGTGATATTATAATCGCTTATGAGCCGATTTGGGCTATTGGCACAGGAAAGACACCAGAAATAGAGGAAATAGCTAATGTTCATGCCGCCATAAGAGATGTGGTCGCTAAAAGTAAAGGGGTTGAAGTGGCAGAAAAAATAAGGCTTTTATATGGCGGATCTGTAAAGCCAGATAATGTTGCTGGAATACTGTCAATTGATGATGTTGATGGTGCCTTAGTGGGCGGCGCGAGCTTGTCGAGCAATGATTTTTGGTCTTTGTGTGAGAATGCCGCAAAATTATTTGCCATATTGAACAGAAAAGTATAGAAAAACACCTTAATGTATAAAAATTAAGACTAAAATAAAGTAATTTCTGAGGAAAATTTTATGGAAACTGTCCTGTTGGTTGTGCATTTATTGTTAGCTATATCCATGATTTTTTTGGTATTAATTCAGCAAAGTGAGGGTGGCCTTGGAGGCATGGGTGGAGGCTCATCATCAGGGGGTGGAATGGGAGGTTTTATGACAGGCCGAGCTACTGCAAATCTTCTTACTAGGTCCACAAGCGTATTGGCAGCTGCGTTTTTTGCAACCTCTTTGACACTAGCGATTATGGCAGATGAAGGTAGAAATAAGGGCTCAATATTAGATCAAAATACTGGTTCAACGAATCAAAAACAGGTTCCATCTTCTCCAATCGTTCCCTCTGTCCCAAGTGCTCCAGTCAAATAAATTATAATTCTTTTAAATCAATAGGGTATATTGAGTAGCGAAAAAAACTCGGGATTACTGTTTGTGAATTCGGATTCTAGGTATAAACTTCACGTCCATGACGCGGTTTATTTTTATTACTGGCGGAGTGGCTTCATCTCTCGGAAAAGGTCTGGCTTCAGCTTCCCTGGCGGCGCTTTTGCAGGCGCGGGGGTTTAATGTTCGAATTAGAAAGTTAGATCCGTATTTGAATGTTGATCCAGGGACAATGAGTCCGTATCAACATGGAGAGGTTTTTGTTACTGAGGACGGGGCGGAAACTGACCTAGATCTTGGACATTACGAGAGATTTACCTGTGTCGATGCAAAACAATCGGATAATGTGACCACGGGAAAAATTTATTCAGACGTTATTGCCAAAGAACGTAGAGGTGAGTATCTCGGTGCTACAATTCAAGTCATACCTCATGTCACTGATGCTATTAAACAGTTTACGGTTTCAAATCTTAATAAAGAAGATTTTGTTTTGGTTGAAATCGGCGGAACAGTCGGAGATATTGAGGGTACACCGTTCTTAGAGGCGATTAGACAACTTGGTTATGAGCTCGGTAGAAACCGAACAATGTATATACATTTGACTTTGTTACCTTTTTTAGCTGCAGCGGGAGAGTTGAAAACTAAGCCAACCCAACATTCTGTAAAAGAGCTCTTAAGTCTAGGAATTCAGCCAGATTTGTTGCTTTGTAGGGCTGACCGTGATCTTCCTGTTGGTGAGCGAGTGAAGATAGCTTTATTTTGTAATGTAAAAGAGGAAGCGGTAGTTCCCGCTTTAGATGTTGAATCAATTTATGAGGTTCCCCTAAGGTACCATGAGCAAGGTTTAGATACAGAGGTCTGTTGTCATTTTGGTTTAAAAACTGATAAACCAAATCTCGATTCATGGAAAAACGTTGTTAAAAGAGTAACGACACCAGAAGGTGACGTCACAATCGCGATCGTTGGAAAATACACTATATTAGTGGACGCCTACAAATCATTAGTGGAAGCTTTGGCTCATGGAGGTATTTCTAATAATGTGAAAGTCAAGATTAAATGGATTGAGTCTGAAGTTTTTGAATCACAGATTATTCCAAATGAATTAGAGAATTGTGATGGGATACTTGTTCCGGGAGGTTTTGGGTCAAGAGGAGCAGAGGGAAAAATTAAAGCAGCTCAATTTGCTCGGGAAAAAGGTATTCCTTACTTTGGCATTTGTTTTGGCATGCAAATGGCAGTTATAGAGGTGGCTCGTAATTTAGCGGGCATCAAAAATGCGGGAACTACGGAGTTTGGAAATTGTGAAGATAAAGTTATAGGCTTGATGACTGAATGGGAAAATGAGGGTAAATTAGAACAGCGTCATGAAGATAGTGATAAGGGCGGTACTATGAGACTAGGAGCTTACCCGTGTATCATTAAGGAAAATACAAAAATTCATAAAATATATGGGAAATTAGAAATTAGTGAACGCCATAGACATCGCTATGAAGTTAATATTGAATATGAAAAACAGTTGGAAAAATTTGGAATTATTTTTTCAGGTAAATCACCAGATAATATTTTACCAGAAATAATTGAAATTCCTGCTCACCCGTGGTTCATAGGGGTTCAGTTTCATCCAGAATTAAAATCACGTCCATTTGAGCCGCATCCCTTATTTTCAGATTTTATTAGAGCGGCTATCGAACAATCAAGATTGGTTTGAGTAATGACAACTTCAAAAATAATTAAAATTGGTGAAAATAAAATTAGTAATGATAGTAAAATAACGGTTATTGCGGGGCCGTGTGCAATGGAAAGTAGAGATCATGCTATTGAAATGGCTTTTGCGATTAAAGAAATAAGTAATAAACATAATATTCATATGATATATAAATCGTCATTTGATAAGGCTAATAGAACAAGTATAAAAAGTGATAGAGGAATCGGAATTCGCAAGGCGATGCCAATTTTTTCTGAAATACAAGAGCTGTTGAAGCTACCCGTCGTAACAGATGTTCATTCAATTGAGGAATGCAAGATCGTTGGTGAAACTGTTGATGTCATCCAAATCCCAGCCTTTCTGTGCAGGCAGACTGATTTATTGATTGCTGCAGGAGAGACCGGAAAGATTATTAATATAAAGAAGGGGCAGTTTTTGGCACCTTGGGACATGGCGAACGTCGCTAGAAAAGTTGAGAGCACTGGAAATAAAAACATTATGTTATGCGAACGCGGCGTAAGCTTTGGTTATAATACTTTGGTGTCTGATATGCGTTCATTGGCAATAATGGCAAAAACTGGTTATCCAATTATTTTTGATGCCACTCACTCTGTTCAACAGCCTGGTTCATCAGGTGATAAATCAGGTGGAGATAGAACATTCGCGCCTATTTTAGCCCGAGCTGCAGTTGCTGTTGGAGTTGCAGGAGTTTTTATGGAAACTCACCAGGATCCCGATAATGCGCCAAGCGATGGACCTAATATGATTTATTTAAATGAACTAGAAAATATAATTGAAACGTTATTAGGTTTTGATTCTGTTGCAAAAAAACATCCTATTAATCTGGGGTAATTTGGATTTAATTAATTACGCATACTTTATAAATTAGAATAAACTATCAGAAATTAGTTAGGTAGGAAAATGACAGCGATTACAGATATTTATGGTAGAGAGATAATTGACTCAAGAGGTAATCCTACAATAGAGGTAGATGTTACACTTGAGAATGATATAGTTGGTCGTTTTGCAGTGCCATCGGGTGCTTCCACGGGAAAGCACGAAGCTATCGAATTGAGGGATGGTGATAAA
The DNA here is from genome assembly GCA_002168115.1 of Rhodospirillaceae bacterium TMED23. Lineage (GTDB taxonomy): Bacteria > Pseudomonadota > Alphaproteobacteria > Rhodospirillales > UBA2165 > TMED23. The sequence goes on from NHCC01000009.1 coordinate 109,060, forward strand.
AATCGCTTTGGTGGTAAGGGTGTATTGAATGCATGTGAAAATATAAACTCTATAATATTTGATGCCATTGTCGGAATGGATGCTAGTGAGCAGATGCGTATTGATCAAATGATGATTGAACTTGACGGTACCGCCAATAAGTCAAAACTGGGGGCTAATTCCATTCTGGGGGTAAGTATAGCTGTTGCTAAAGCCGCTGCGCGCGATTTGGATTTGCCTCTTTATCGTTATATTGGAGGAGTGTTTTCCAATACTATGCCCGTTCCAATGATGAATATTATCAATGGCGGCCAGCACGCAGATAATCAAATTGATATTCAGGAGTTCATGATTATGCCCGTGGGTGCGGAGAGTTGTGCTGAGGCAATTCGAATAGGATCAGAAGTTTTTCAATCACTTAAAATTGAATTGAATAATAAGGGTTACAATACAAACGTTGGAGATGAAGGTGGTTTTGCGCCACATCTTAGAAGTTCTGATGAAGCTCTGTCCTTTATAATGAAATCGATTGAAAAAGCTGGTTATCGACCAGCTGAAGATATTGTTTTAGCCATAGATGCCGCTTCCAGCGAGTTTTACAAAGATGGCAAATATCATTTAGTCGGTGAAAATCAAATACTAACTTCTTTTGAAATCGTAGAATATTATCGTGTTTTGGTTGATAAATACCCAATCTTTTCTATTGAAGATGGAATGTTTGAGGATGATTGGGAAGGCTGGAGGCATATGACTAAAGAGTTAGGAGAAATGTGTCAACTGGTTGGTGACGACTTATTTGTAACGAACCCAGAGCGTTTAATAAAGGGTATTAATCAAAATGTTGCCAACTCAATCTTAATAAAAGTCAATCAAATAGGTACATTAACAGAAACCCTGAAATCAGTCGATTTGGCTCATAAGGCTGGTTATACATCAGTTATATCGCATAGATCAGGAGAGACTGAAGATTCGACGATCGCTGATATTTCAGTAGCAACGAATTCAGGTCAAATAAAGACAGGTTCTTTGTCTAGGTCAGATAGGTTGGCTAAGTATAATCAACTCATTAGAATTGAGGAAGAGCTTGGCAATTGCTCAACCTTTGCTGGAAAATCAATATTATTAAATAAATAATTTTTTTTAATTATTTATTAACCATAGAGAATCATATTCGATTCTACTAAATAGATAAATTAATCGATAAAGTTATTATATACCAGTGAGATGGATCCATCCGTTAGATTAGACTTTTATTGAGTAAAAGCACTTACTTATAAATTTCATGACAGATGTGCTCAAATTTATTTTTAGCAGAATGCTAAGAGGAGAACTATGAAAGTTCTATCTGAGATAAGATTACGTTCTTCACATATTATGGGTCCCATATTATGTATAGTTTTAATTCTTTATATTGCTTATCACGCAGTCCAAGGAGATAGAGGCTTAATAGCTTATTGGCAATTAACCAAACAAGTAGAACGAGCGCATAATATGAATGAGAAATTGAAATCGAAGCATTCAATAATTCAAAATCATGTAAACCTATTAAGCCCTCAAACACTAGATCGCGATATGCTTGGTGAGCGAGCCAGATTTTTGTTGGGTTATAGTAGACCTAACGAATTCATATTTTATTTTAAGTGAAAAGTAAATTGATTGCTCGTTAGTTAATTATGCCATTAATTATAGATTTTTTTTAATTGAGTCTTCCAATAATATTCAATAATACGTAAAATCTTGAATTTTTATTTCGTATAAGACATAAGTAGTTGTGGTTTATTTCAAAATCTTTTTAATATTAACTATTCTATGGTTAATTTAAATTTTATTGTTGCTTACCAATAACTTCTCATGCATCTTAACTCTAGATTTATCATATATTTTAATATTTTATAATGTTTATCCTAACTTTTGGTAAGATTTTTCGAATATAAAATACTGTAAGGGGTGGTTCTATGGTCAAACAATCCATAATTAATAAAACAAAAAGAAAGAGGGTAAAGAAAGTCGCACACAACCTTGATGAGCTCTTAAAGCTTTATAAAGATATGTTGCTAATACGAAGGTTCGAAGAAAAGGCAGGTCAGTTGTATGGAATGGGATTAATTGCTGGATTTTGTCATCTTTACATTGGCCAAGAGGCCGTAGTGGTGGGAATGCAGGCCGTTGCCGATCATAGCATAGACACTGTTATTACAAGTTATCGTGATCATGGACATATGCTGGCAAGTCACATGAACCCAAAAGGAGTAATGTCAGAATTAACTGGCAGAAATTCTGGCTACTCTAAGGGAAAAGGCGGGTCAATGCATATGTTTAGCCGTGAAAAAAGGTTTTTTGGTGGACATGGTATTGTTGGGGCTCAAGTTCCTATTGGCACAGGGCTGGGCTTTGCTCATAAATACAATGGTGATGGTGGGGTTTGCATGACTTATTTTGGCGATGGGGCCTCCAATCAAGGTCAAGTATTTGAGTCATTTAATATGGCCTCATTGTGGAAATTACCCGTAATCTATATTATCGAGAATAACCGTTACGGAATGGGTACATCGGTAAAAAGAGCTTCGTCGAACCATGAGTTATTTTCTCGTGGTAGTGCTTTTGGAATACCAGGATCTAGTGTAGATGGAATGGATGTTTTGGCTGTAAAGGAAGCTGGAAAAAAGGCCCTTGATTATGCTCGTTCTGGCAAAGGCCCTTTTATTTTGGGGATGCAAACATACAGGTATCGCGGACATTCGATGTCTGATCCAGCAAAATATAGGAGTAGAGAGGAGGTTAGTAAAGTTCGTTCAGAGCAAGATCCAATTGATAGAATACGCCAACGAATATTAGACCTTAATGCGGCCGATGATGAAGCTCTAAAGAAAATTGATAGTGCTGTAAAAGCTGTTGTATCTGATGCTGCAGATTATGCTCAAGAGAGCCCAGAGCCAGATTTATCAGAATTGTATACAGATATCTTAGTTGAAGTTTAAAAAGGACAAAGAGGAAAAAACATGTCTCATCAAGTTCTAATGCCTGCACTATCGCCAACAATGACAGAAGGAACGCTATCCAAGTGGTTGATTAAAGAGGGCGACATTATTCGTTCTGGAGACGTGATTGCTGAAATTGAAACAGATAAAGCAACTATGGAAATTGAAGCTACAGAGGATGGGGTTATTGGAAAACTTTTAATTGAGGAAGGTCAAGAGAACGTTGAGGTAAATGTCTCGATTGCAATTATATTAGAAGAGGGTGAGGACATAAATAATATGAATATTGAGGTTTCCTCGTCAGATAGTGGTAAAGTGGAAAAAAAATTAAAATCAGACGAAAAAATTGATACTAATGTTTTGCCAAAAAATTCTAGCGACCCCGTTGAGAAAAATAATAATTCCAGAGAGATAACTGTTAGGGAAGCTTTGCGTGATGCGATGGCTGAAGAAATGCGAACTGATAAAAATGTATTTCTCATGGGAGAAGAGGTAGCTGAATACCAAGGGGCATATAAAATTTCTCAAGGTTTATTGGAAGAGTTTGGCGACAACCGAGTGATTGATACCCCTATAACGGAACATGGATTCACCGGACTGGGGGTAGGGGCTGCTTTTGGAGGATTAAAGCCAATTGTTGAATTTATGACCTTTAATTTTGCGATGCAAGCAATGGATCATTTAATAAATTCGGCAGCTAAAACTTTATATATGTCTGGAGGTCAAATGGGATGTCCAATAGTCTTCAGAGGTGCTAATGGAGCGGCGGCAGGCGTAGCGGCACAGCATTCTCAATGTTTTGCTAGTTGGTACGCTCATATCCCTGGTTTAAAAGTTGTCGCACCCTATTCATCTGAGGATGCTAAGGGGTTGCTCAAATCCGCTATAAGGGATCCAAACCCAATTATTTTTTTAGAAAATGAAATACTTTATGGACGGTCTTTCACTATAAAAGAGGATCCAGATTTAACTGTACCAATTGGAAAAGCAAAAATTGAGCGTCCAGGAAAGGACGTTACGATTGTAACCTTTTCAATCATGGTGGGATTGGCTTTAGAGTCTGCGGAAGCGCTAGCCAGTGAGGGTATCGATGCCGAGGTAATAAACCTCCGAACGCTTAGACCCCTAGATTTGGATACAATAATAACTTCAATAAAAAAGACTAATAGAATTGTAAGCCTCGAGGAGGGTTGGCCTGTCGCGGGTATTGGCTCTGAAATTGCCGCTATTGCAATGGAACATGCATTTGATTATTTGGATGCCCCAGTATTGAGGGTATGTGGAGAAGATGTTCCGATGCCCTATGCCACTAACTTAGAAGCGGCTGCTTTACCTAATATTGATAAAGTTATTTCAGCAGTGAAGTCTATTTGCTATCGTTAAGGAGTAAATTAATCATGACTATAAATATTTTAATGCCAGCTTTATCTCCCACTATGACTGAAGGTAAAGTTGCAAAGTGGTATAAGAATATTGGTGATAGTATTGTCGCGGGCGATATAATTGCTGATATTGAAACCGACAAAGCCACAATGGAGTTGGAGTCGATTGACGATGGAGTGCTAGGCGAGATTTTAGTTAAAGAAGGCACAGAGGCAGTAAATGTGAATGATGTTATTGGTGTTATTATAGAGGAGGGTGATAAAACTACTGCTGCCACTCTGTCGAAAAATAAGGTTTCGGAGGAACTGTCCAGTCCCGAAGAAACTAGTGATGAAAATAAAAGGGCCAATCCAAAAGAAATTTATGAAAATTGGGAAGAAGGTCCAACTGAAAAAAGAGTATTTGCGACGCCTTTGGCACGGCGTATTGCTGGTAAAGCAGGTTTAAATTTGAGTAAAATGACTGGTACAGGTCCAAATGGTAGAATTGTTAAATTAGACGTTGAAAAAGAAATCTCTGGTAACAAAAAACCTGATGGCACAAACAATAAGACTCAGTTAGAAGCGTCCTTAACGCCGCCAGCTATCGTTTCATTTGGCAAGTATATTGAAAAACCTAACTCAACGATGCGGAAAATTATTGCTGATAGGCTTACCGCTAGCTCTAGGGATATTCCCAGCTACTCATTGTCAGTTGATTGTGAACTAGATAATTTAATTCGTATGAGAGCTGATTTAAATAATCGATCACCCAATAATAGTTTAGGTTATAAAATCTCAATAAACGATTTTTTGATACGTGCAATTGCTCTTACAATTAGAAGGGTACCCGAAGTCAATACTACTTGGTCTGAAGACGCTATATTGCAATATGAGGATATAGATATATCTGTTGCTGTTTCAACAAAAGATGGGCTTATTACGCCGATTGTTCGAAAAGCTGATCAAAAGGGTTTGTCTGAAATATCAATTGAGATGGTTGAATTAGTGGATCGCGCTCGCTCTGGTAAATTGGCGCCTGACGAATTTCAAGGTGGTGGATTTACAATTTCTAATCTAGGAATGTTTGGTGTTAAGGAGTTTACTTCTATTATTAACCCTCCACAATCCTGTATTATTTCAATAGGTGCGGGCGAGCAACGCACAGTAGTTAGGGATGGTAAGGTGGATGTTGCAACGGTTATGACGTGCACGCTGACATCGGACCATCGAACCATTGATGGTGCATTATCTGCACAATTCATGCGAGAATTTAAATTTATGGTTGAAGATCCGTTAACTATGTTGTTGTAGAGTATTATTAATGAATGAAAAAAAATATGATTTGGCGGTAATAGGTGGTGGTCCTGGAGGATACGTCGCGGCTATTAGGGGTTCCCAATTAGGTCTCAGCACAGTGCTAGTTGAGCATGAGAATTTGGGCGGGGTTTGTCTCAATTGGGGATGCATCCCAACGAAAGCTCTCCTAAAAACAGCAGAAGTTTTCAGGAATATTAAAAATGCTGAGAAATATGGTCTAAGAGTTTCAGGTTTGGGGTACGATATAGACAAAATAGTTGATCGTTCGCGAAATATTGCTGAGCAACTCTCATTGGGGGTTACAGGTTTACTAAAAAAAAATCAGGTTGATGTAATAAATGGTTTTGGCAAGCTCTCGGGTAATGGCAGGGTAAGTATTGCTCGAGATCAGTCAAATACTATCGATTTGTTAGCCAAAAATATAATTATCGCTTCGGGTGCCCGAGCACGAGTTCTACCAGGTTTTGAGCCAGATGGCGAGCTAATATGGACATATAAAGAGGCCATGACACCAAATATTATGCCTAAAAAGCTTCTGGTAGTAGGCTCTGGAGCAATTGGAATAGAGTTCGCGAGTTTTTATAATACTCTAGGCGCGGACGTGACAGTTATAGAACTACTCCCACGAATTCTGCCAACGGAAGATATTGAAATTTCAGAGCTTGCTCAAAAATTATTCGAAAAAGATGGTATAACTTTTATCACGAAAGCAAAACTAGATTCGTTAAAAAAGAAAAAAGGAACTGTTAGTTGTATAATAAAATTTGAACAAAAGGTGCTCGAATTAGATTTCGATAGGGTCATAATGGCTGTTGGAATTCAAGGTAATCATGAAGGTATAGGTCTTGAAAATACTATGGTTAAAGTTGAGAAAGAGCATATAGTTGTGGACCAGTGGAATGCCACGTCGGAAGATGGCGTATATGCCATTGGAGATATCGTAGGTCCCCCTTGGTTGGCCCACAAGGCGAGCCATGAGGGTATAATTTGTGTAGAGAAAATTGCTGGAAAAAAGAGAATCCATCCTATTAATAAGAATAAAATACCGGGTTGCACCTATTCTCATCCACAAATTGCTAGTGTGGGTCTTACGGAGGTTCAGGCAACTGAAAAGGGGTTTGATATAAAGGTTGGTAAGTTTCCATTTATTGGCAATGGCAAAGCGATTGCACTTGGAGAACCTGATGGATTGATCAAAACAATTTTTGATGCTTCAAATGGAGAATTATTAGGGGCTCATATGATTGGTACTGAAGTTACTGAGCTTATTCAAGGCTATTCAATTGGAATGACTTTGGAGACGACAGAAGCTGAAATTATAGAGACTATTTTTCCTCATCCTACACTCTCTGAAATGATGCATGAGTCAGTGCTAAACGCTTACGAGCGCACAATTCATTATTAAATTATTAAGCAGAGAAAGTGGATTTTTTTAAGACAATGAACGATATAAATAAGATTAGACATCCTCAATTTAAGAATACGCCTGAAAGACCTAGTGGCCGAAAACCCAATTGGATAAGAGTTAAAGCTCCGGTCTCTAAGGGGTATAGAGAAACAAAATCTTTAATGAAAGATCTAAATTTAACGACAGTATGCGAAGAAGCAGCATGTCCAAATATCGGAGAATGCTGGGAGCAGAAACACGCAACAGTCATGATTCTTGGGGATACCTGCACCAGAGCTTGCGCCTTTTGTAATGTAATAACAGGAAAACCAGATAAGATTAATTTATCTGAGCCTGAAAATATCGCAAAAATGGTAGCAACTGCTAATTTAAAACATTTAGTTATTACTTCCGTTGATCGCGATGATTTGCCTGATGGAGGCGCAGAACATTTTGCGAGGTGTATTAAAGAGGTTAAAAGTAAGTCGCCAAATACTACAATTGAAGTGCTAACACCGGATTTTAAAAATAAAATTGGCGCTCTAGAAATTGTTGTTGATGCAAATCCTGATGTTTTTAATCATAATCTAGAGACTGTACCACGATTATACAAAAATATAAGGCCTGGTTCGCGTTATTATCATTCACTAAGATTATTAGAAAAAGTAAAAGAGTTGAATCCTGGTATATTCACTAAGTCTGGTATCATGGTTGGTCTTGGGGAAAGTAAAGAGGAAGTAATACAAGTAATGGATGACCAGAAATCAGCAAAAATAGATTTTTTAACAATCGGACAGTATTTACAACCAACAGTTCACCATGCCACTGTTGAGAGATATGTTAATCCAGATGAATTTTCTGAGTATAAACAAATCGCTTATTCAAAGGGTTTTCTCATGGTTTCTTCCTCACCATTGACTAGGTCCTCGTATCATGCAGATAAAGATTTTGAGATGCTAAAAGAAAAACGTATGAATTTATTGAAAAGTGCATAGTAATGCCTAGCCATGCTGAAATGCGACATTTGCAATTCTCCAGACAGCAAATGTTTGATTTAGTTGCAGATATTGAAAAATATCCAGAGTTTCTGCCTTGGTGTATAGGGCTCAGAATAAACAATAGAGACGCTGATTTAATAGTTGCAGATATGGTTATCGGATATAAAATGTTTCGAGAACAATTTACTTCAAAGGTAAAACTGAACAAACCTGATAGAATTGATGTGATGTATGAAAATGGGCCATTTAAGTATCTAAATAACAGATGGATTTTTATAGATAAAGAAGATGGCTCATGTGCTATAGATTTTTATGTAGACTTTGAATTCAATTCAAAGTTTATGGAGAAAATGGTTGGTTCAATCTTTGGCGAGGCCGTTAAGGTTATGGTGAATGCTTTTGAGAGTAGAGCAAAAATTATATATCCTAATCCATCTATCAGTGGTGTTAATAAATATTAAATTTTGTATGCTATTTTAATTGTTTTAATAGCATAATAATCGCTTCTTTAACCGTTAAAAGTCTGATTTCTTCCCGATTACCTGTAAAAAAGAAATTTTCACTAATAGTCGCTTTATGTTTATATGCGGATGCTATCTCAACTGTTCCAACCGGCTTTTGTGCTGTACCACCGCCAGGTCCTGCAATCCCTGTGACTGCAACTGATAAATCCACACCACTTTTTTTAATTGCTTTCTCACACATTTCAATTGCTACTTCTTTACTTACTGCCCCACGATTTAAAATTACTGAATTTGAAATCCCAAGTGTTTTTATTTTAGCGTTATTTGAATAGGTACAAAAACCACTATCAAAAACTTTAGATGAGCCAGGCACAGATGTTATACAGGCGGCTATAAGGCCGCCAGTGCAACTCTCCGCGGTACAAATAGTTAAACTTTTATCATTACATATCTTTATTAATTCGCCGGTTTTATTTAATAGGTCTCGATTGAACATCTTAAAATCCCCAATTTTGAAGTATGTAGAATTTGTGGCTTAGCAATAATATCACACCTGCAAATATTCCTGCTATAATATCATCGAGCATGATTCCCATTCCGCCCTCAACATTTTTATCTAACCATCCAATGGGCCACGGTTTTTTGATATCAAAAAACCTGAAAAGAATTAATCCAAAAATATACCATATTGTTTCGGGGGGAATGAACATTAATGTGATTAATTGTCCGGCAACTTCGTCGACAACAATTTGTGATGGATCTGAGTTTTTCATTTCGACTGATATTATTTTGGAAGCGTAAATACCTATAAACGTAATAAATAGTGTGAAAAAAATATAAATCTCTAAATTACCGAACTTTGCTAAGAAATAAGCTAGTGGAAGTGTGAAGATAGAAGCCCAGGTTCCTGGTGCTATTGGAATTAGGCCAATTCCGAACCAATAAGCAATGATATAAGAAACTTTTATTTTCAAAATATTTGACATTGAGAGTCGTTTTATTTTTTCTATAAATTTAATTATTGTTTGTATAATTTATATATTTCATCATTTTAGAAAATATATTAACTGATATTAGGCTCCAAACAATATGCATAGAAATAATATCTTCGAAAAGCATAAATATATTGAGTTGTTGTCATTAATATGAGCAAACTTTATTTATCGCTTTATGAGTTTTTTACCTTTATGTTTTTACATTTAATTAAAAATGGTAGTTATGTCTGTGGATATTAGTCTGTTTAATAAAATTAAAAGTCGTGAATGGTTCTTCGATTTGTTTTCTGAAAGGGACCTCCTCATACGAAAAAATGGAGTTGTTAAGCATTTACGCCTTTCCAAGCTTTTACAATTTTATATACTTACATTTTTAATTGGATTATTAGTCTGGGTTTTTTATTCATCATTAAGTTTTTTGTTACACAATGATATTGTTGTTTCGGCCAAAAAGGAATTAATTGAGGCTAGGGTAGCCTACAGAGGCCTGCTAACAGAAGTAAAAGAATATCAAATTAAATTTTCCAAGCTAACATCTGATTTGGGCAAAAATCATGGATTAATGCTTGGTTTGGTTGAAAAAAATGCTTCGCTACAACAAAATGTAAAAACCGTTAAAAATAAATTAGTATCTTCACAATCTCGCCAGCAAGAAATAACTAGAGCAAGGTTGGCACTAAAAACCAAATTGTCTGATATTCAGGGCAAATTAAATATAATGACAAATCATAATTTTGCTTTAAAAGGCAATCTAAATACTATTTCGAGCGATCTCGAGAACGTAATTTTAGAACGTAATAAAGCGGTGAAAGAAAATGACGATTATAAAATTATGGTTGGTAAGCTCGAAAGAAAAATGCATGAGTTAAATCATAAAAGGCTCAAAGTTTATGACGATTTTAATCGAAAAACTCAGAACGATATAACAGCTATTGAAAACATATTGGATCTGGCTGGCTTTAATGCGAATGAATTAATTAAGATATCGGGACTTAACTCTAAAAGAAAAATTGGTTTAGGCGGGCCTTATATAGCTATTGAATATCCAACTGGTTCTAAGCAAGACTTAAAAGCAAAAATAGCACTTCTAAACACAAACTTGAAATATTATAACAAACTTTATGATTTAATGAATCATATTCCAATTTCTCCACCTTTAGATTACTTCACTATTTCTAGCCATTTTGGTAAACGCCTTGATCCTGTAAACAAAAGATGGGCGATGCATAACGGTCTAGACATGGTAGGAACTCGTAATACAAAAATATATAGTACTGCTCCAGGTAAAGTCACCTTCGCTGGCCGAAAAGGGCGATATGGAAAATTAGTGGAGATTGATCATGGATTTGGTTTTAAAACTCGATATGGCCATTTAAATAAGATATTTGTTAAACGGGGGCAAAAAATTAAGTATCGAAAGAAAGTTGGTCTTATGGGAACAACTGGGAGAAGTACTGGTAATCATTTGCATTATGAAATAGTATTAAATGGCAAGAATCACAATCCATGGCGAATAATTAAGGCTGGTAGATATGTTTATAAAAAGTAATAAGACAAATAATATTGAGAATACACTTAAAGTGCCGGCTAATCCCACTTATATTAGTTCAGATATGACAATAACGGGAGATATTAAGAGTGATGGAGAGGTTCAAATTGATGGCACTATAACGGGTAATATTTTTGCTGAGACCCTTACCGTTGGTAAAAGCGCAAACATAAATGGTGAAATAAGCGCTCAAGCAGTTTATGTTCATGGTAAGGTAATCGGTGAAATTAGAGCGAAATCGGTTTCATTAGCCAAGACAGCCCATATTCAAGGAGATATCCTTCACGGAAATCTCTCCATCGATCAAGGAGCTTTTCTTGAAGGTCATTGTAGAAGAATAGATGTTGAAAAAAAGCAAACTGATGGAACTTTAAAATTATTGGTTAAAGGTGTATCGAAAGACAAAACAATTAATAAAATAGAAAGAAAACCTTTAACTGAAAATAATTAGATAGCATAGGCTCTAAATATCATATCTGTATAAGTATTCAAATCTACATTGCCGCCGCTACATATAACCCCTATTTGCTTTTTTCGAAAAGGTAATTTTCCTGTTAAGGCTGCGGCGAGTGCTACGGCGCCCCCAGGTTCAACAATAATTTTGAATTCATGATAAGCTGTCCTCATTGCAATAGCTGTTTCATAGTCAGTAACGGTTAGTCCACCCGATAAAAGTTTTTTGTTAATTTTAAATGTATTTTCACCTGGCGTTTCAATCAAAAGTGCATCGCATAATGATTTTTTTTGCATTTTTATTTTTATGCGTCTGCCAGCTTTTAATGATAAAGTTGTATCATCATAGCCTTCTGGTTCAACAGCATAAATCAGTGTATTTGGACTAAGAGAATTAAACGCTATAGCACATCCGGCTATCATCCCACCGCCACTACAAGGTGCCAGAAGATAGTCTAGCTCAGAGATCCCCAAAGATTTTATTTGGTCGATAAATTCTATGCCTAGAGTACCTTGCCCTGATATAATATCTCGTTCGTCATAGGGTGGTATTAATATAGCGCCTGTTTCTGCAACAATTTTCTTTGCTATTTCAACTCTATTACCCACTGATCTTTCATATAATATTACGTTGGCACCATCTTTTTTGGTATTTCTAAGTTTGCTTCGGGGAGCATCTGATGGCATTACGATTGTAGCTTTAATTTTAAAAATACGAGCAGCGGCAGCCACTCCTTGTGCATGATTTCCAGATGAAAATGCAACTATTCCCTTTTGTTTCTCCGATTCTGTGAGATTAGCTATCATATTGCATGCACCACGAATTTTAAATGAGCCAGTGCGCTGTAAAGTTTCGGCTTTAATGAAAAATCTACAGTTAAATTTATTATTTAATTTTTCTGATTCGATAACGGGTGTTTTCACCACTAGGCTAGTGATAACTTCGGCAGCTTTTTTGATGTCGTCAATATTTGGGGGAATGAAAATCTAACAACTCCTTATTAGTTTTTTGAGGTTTGTCTTTTTAAATTATTATCCAAAAGGAAGTCATAAACATTCTTGCTTTCGATAACGCGTTGAATATAATTGCGAGTTTCGTTAAAAGGAATTGTTTCAATCCAGTCAATTGTCTCTATTTCTTCAAGTCTTGGATCACCAAAATCCTCAATCCATTTTTTCACTCGGCTAGGTCCAGCGTTATAAGCTGCTAAAGCTAGAGCGTGAGACCCTTCAAATTTTTGTAATAGGTTAGATAGAAATGTTGTTCCCAATATTAAATTATATTTTTTATCATTTGTTAGGTTCGCTTTAATATATGGGATGTTATTTGCAATCGATACTTGTTTTGCCGTTAGCGGCATTAATTGCATTAAGCCAAGAGCACCCGCATTGCTTTTTGCATTAACATTAAAGGCGCTTTCTTGTCGAATGACTGCGAGTATTAGGGCTTTACTTAAACCTTTTTGATGAGGTGTTTTTATTTTAGGAAAACCTAGTTTTAGAATTTGGTTACTATCGCGGTAAGCGTTTTTTGCTACGTATATAGATAAATCTCTCCGGTCGCTATTTTTCGCAAGTTTTGCTAAATTATATCGCCATGACACCGAATTATTTAATTTATATAATTTTTTAATAAAAGGTTTAATCTGTTTTTTTAATTCGATTACATTTGATTTTTGTATTATTTTTATCGAACGAACCAATTCATTTGTTAAAAAATTTAATTTAAGTTTTTGTACTTTATTCTCAGAATTAAAAGAAACTTTGATCTTTTTTTTGTAAAGCTGAAAGTATGCTAATTGACCATAATAGGTTAGGGGATATTCAGCTGCTTTTTTCATCCAGCGCAAGCTTTCTGACATATCTCGTTGCGTTTGTGGCGGCAGTTTTTTGGACGACCTCGAGGCCCAGTATGCACCCCTTGCCTTGCTTATGGGGTATCTAGAAGTCATGTAAAGCCGTTGAAAATGATCTAACGCTGCATTCCGATCATTTAAAAATCTGAGAGCAATCCAACCAGCAAGCCACTCGCCTTCAGCAAAACCTCTTCCAGATTTTAATTTATGTTCGGCTGCAATTTTATATGCTTGAGTTATATGGCCTGCTTTTAATGCTCGTCTAACTAGATATGACCTTTCACGCCACCAGTGCTCAGGATACTTTAATTCATCTGGATTTTGAGTTAAGATTTCTAGTGCACTATCGAGTCGGCCTTTTTTCCTTCTCCAGCGCAATCTTTCATAAAGTAATCCAGAATTGCTCATAAGCGTTTTAGGTACTTTCGAAATAGCTCGGTCTACACCTCCACGAAATTGTCTCAGAGTGCTTCGTGCAAAAGCAAGTGCTCGGTAATCCGTGTTAACTTTATTAAACATCCTTCTAACTGGATAATAGTGTCCCATCCATAAGAGGCGATCTAATCGATCAAGGTGGCTTTTCTTGGTTAGATATTTTCTATATCTGCGATAAAATTGGCGTTCTTGACGTTTACCAAAATTACCATTAACCCAAGTTTTTTGAAAGATGCTGATAGCCTCATCTTTTTTTAAATTTTTTAATAAGGCTGAGCCAAGCATTATGGAACCGTCCACAGTTATTGGTGGATATTTTTTAAACCACTTGATTATGACTTCTTTCTTTGTGTTCGATTTTATGGATTCTTCGGCTCTTTTTCGGAGCGTATAATTTAGAGGCCAAGTTGGGTTTTTGATTATAAAATTCTGTATTGTACGGAATGAGGCTCCCGAATTTTTTAGAGTTAAACTATTCCAATAAACAATTTTTCTTAAAAGTTTATTTTTAATTTGATTTATTTGTTTATTCCGACTTTCCCATTTTATTAAATTAGAGTTATTGTACAATTTTTCTATAATTTTATTATCATAATTTGATATTTGTTCTGAATTAGTATTGTTAAAGCTACCACTTTCCGCATAAACAAACTGAGAGATAATCAAAATATTTATGAACGATAGGCTTATTACACTAAAAATATTCATTAACTTTCTCATAAAAAGAAATTTTAACTCAATTGAATTGTAAAAGTAAATTGAACTTTTAGTGTATTGCTAGCCTGAGTGACAGGCAAGCACTCGAAGCCTCAAAGGTATTTTTGATAACTAGGCTATTGTTTGTTTTTTTTGGTTATTTATTTGTGTCGCTTTTTATTAAAAATATCTGCTATATGTATAGAATATTTACATTAGGAGGCGCGTTATGTTTAGAGGATCGTTTGTTGCACTAATAACACCATTTAACAAGGGTAATATAGATGAAAAATCCTTTGGTGATTTTGTGGAGTGGCAAATTGCGCAAGGAACAAATGGTCTGGTTCCGGTGGGAACGACGGGAGAGTCGCCAACCTTAAGTCATGACGAACACATGCGCGTTGTTGAAATCTGCATTGAGGTAGCAGCTGGTCGCGTGCCCGTAATAGCAGGCGCTGGGTCGAATTCGACAGAAGAAGCTATAATGTTGGCGAAGCATGCAAAGAGGGCAGGGGCAGATGCAGCCTTGGTTGTGACGCCATACTATAACAAACCTACTCAAGAAGGTTTATTTCGACACTATAAGGAAATACATGATCAGGGAGATTTTCCAATTCTGATTTATAATATTCCCGCAAGAAGTATTGTCGACATGAGTGTCGAAACTATGGGTAGGTTATCAAAGATGCCAAATATTGTAGGTGTCAAGGATGCTACCAGTGACCTTAATCGTCCTATTTTGACCTCTGCGGAGTGCGGAGAACATTTCTGCCAACTCTCGGGAGAAGATGGCACTGCCATCCCATTTAACGCTGCTGGGGGGCATGGCTGTATATCCGTTACTGGCAATATTGCGCCAAAGCTATGCGCACAAATGCAGGCAGCGTGGTTTAATGGGGAAGTGAGCCGTGCCATGGAATTACAAAGTTTATTGATGCCATTACATTCTGCAATGTTTTGTGAAACTTCACCTGGCCCCGTAAAATATGCCGCTGAATTACTGGGTTTAGCATCGAGTTTATCAAGGCTTCCAATTTGTGAAATATCGATTAATAGCAAACAAAAAGTTGAGAGTGCTATGAAAGATTTAGACTTATTAAGGTAAAGGTCGCGGGTTATGGCGAAAAAGAAACGAAAGGATGATAATGTTGCTGCAAGTAATAGAAAGGCTCGTCATAATTATTTTATAGAGAGTAATTATGAAGCTGGCATTATCTTAATGGGAACAGAAATTAAGTCAATTCGTAGTGGACGGGCTAGTATAGAGGAAGCTTATGCATCGGAAGAAAATGGTGAATTATTTTTAATAAATTCATACATACCAGAATATAAAGCAGGGGGTGTTTCGCAACATGAAACGCGCCGTGCTCGAAAATTATTATTACATAAAAAGGAGATGTCAAAGATCTATGTTGCCGTAAATAGGGAGGGCTATACCGTAGTTCCATTAAATTTGCATTTTAATCGACGCGGAATTATTAAAGTAGATTTAGGTATGGCGAAAGGAAAGAAACAGTTTGATAAACGCCAAACTGAAAAAGAACGGGATTGGAAAAGATCACAAAGAAGGCTTTTAAATGATAAAAATACGTAACTTAATAATGAGATAAAAGAATTAATCCATATTAGATTTAAATGCTTAAACTGTGGTTAAAATGGTTTATCAAGCTTATCGATACTTATAATTTAAAAATTATTTAAATAAAAATTATAAATTATGGGAGTAGGTCTTCTCAATTTCTTTACGTAACATCTCATAGCTATTAACGACTGGGAATTGAGGAAATTCATTTTTCACATTATCTGGAGCCTTAAATAGAATGCCTCGGTCGGCGGCTCCTAGCATTGTGGTATCATTATATGAGTCTCCTGCGGCACAAACAGTAAAGTTAAGGCTTTTGAAACTCTCTACAGCTTTTCGCTTGTGATCTTTTAGTCGAAGGTGATAATCTATGATGCGACCGTTAGAATTTATCTCCAGATTATGACAAAATAATGTTGGTAGCCCGAGTTTTAACATAAATGGTTCAGCAAATTCATAGAAAGTATCTGATAAAATTATAACTTGAAAATCTTTTCGTAAATTTTCTAAAAATGAGATTGCCCCCTCTAGAGGCTCCAAGCTTGCTATTACCTCTTTAACATCAGAAATACCAAGTTTGTGAGTGTCCATAATTCTCAAACGCTGTTTCATCAGTTGATCGTAATCAGGTATATCTCGCGTGGTTGCTTTTAGGCTGTCAATGCCCGTTCTTTCCGCGACCCCGATCCAAATCTCGGGAATCAGTACACCCTCTAAGTCCAAACACACAATTGTCAAAATTTCATCTCCATATTTCTTTAAATGTTATGTGTCGATTGATTCTATTATTTTAATCGAGATTAATTACAATTTCTTGAAAAACTCTTCTAAACATATCAACTGTTAACCTTCGTGTATTCAAATTGTATCTCGAACAATGATAGCTATCAATTAATTTAATATTTCCAAGATTGTATTGATTGTTATGCCCAAACTTATACTGCGACTTAGTTTTTTCAAATACGGAAATAATTGCATCGTGGGCAACTTTACCCAAAGCTAAAATAAATTTTAAATTTTTCATAGTGTCAATTTCATTTTTTAAAAATACTGAGCAGTTTTTTACTTCACTTTGTATTGGTTTGTTTGAGGGGGGGAGGCACCTTACAGCATTAGTTATCCTACAATTTTTTAGCTTTATCATCTCCGTGTTTGAAAGGTTTTTATTTATTGAGAAATTAAATCTCGATAACATTTTAAAAAGAAGGTCTCCAGAGTTGTCACCTGTAAACGGAATTCCAGTTCGATTAGCGCCGTTTAAGCCCGGAGCAAGACCAACTATCAACAAATTTCCATATACATCACCAAATGAATTAACCGGCGCATTGTGCCAAGCTGGATACTTTTGTTTATTTTTGGACCGCAATAGTTCAAGTCGATGACATTTATTGCAATTCTCGTTGGGGACTTGTATGTGTTCCATTGTAGCGATATCAAAATTTTATAATTTTTTACATTTTTTCAATTTATTATTTGTATTTATTTAGTTATAGAATGACTTACCCCACAAATAAACTAAATTACTATCAATTTCTATTACTAAAAAACTTTTTTAACACGTAGGTTTTTTTTAGATGATTATTATAGCGATCGGATCTAATTCAATATCAGCTGACTATGAGTCCTCTATTGAGGCTTGTGAAGCCTCTATTAAAATGATGCTTAATCAAAGAATAACGTTAGTTGATAAATCGAGCTGGTATGAATCTGTTCCAGTCCCAATTTCAGGTCAGCCAAATTTTATAAATGGGGTGATTTCAATAAATACTAATCTAAAAAGCTACGATCTTTTGCTTAAATTACAAGCTATTGAAACTCAAATGGGTAGAATTAGGTCAATTAAAAATGCTGATCGCATTATCGATCTGGACCTTATTGCTTATAATGATGAAATAATTGAAACTGACCTTTTAACTTTACCTCACCCTAGAGTGGTTGAAAGGGCTTTTGTCTTATTACCTATATCTGAGTTAATTCCTGAATGGAGGCATCCCTTGACTAACTTAAGTATAAATACAATGCTGGAACGAGTTAAAGGTCAAAAAATTGCAAAAATATAAAATTCATTTGCTTGCGTTTGTGAAAGATGAGACTATAACGCTTAAAGGTTGGGTAAATTATAATTACTTATTCAAAATATTGTATTTAACTTCAGATTGAAGGGAATTTTTATGGCTCGCGTTACCGTAGAAGACTGCATTTTAAAAATTAATAATCGCTTCGAGTTGGTCATGGTAGCTGCTCAACGTTCTCGTTATTTATCGTCCGGCGCTGAACCCTCGATTGAAAAGGATAATGATAAAAATCCCGTGATAGCTTTGCGCGAAATAGCCGAGGAAGCTATAAATGTATCGGATGTTGAGGAGACTTTGATAAAAGGTCTTCAACAATATGTTGAGCCTGATGATCCGGATGAGGATGAGATGGATCTTCTTGGTGTTGGAGATGAGTTTTTTGATAAAACGGGTGTTAATGTTGCGGCTACGGGTGATGCACCAGTTGCATCAAAAAAACAAAGTTTTGATGATAATGTTGCTGACGATGGCTTTGATGATAACTTCTAGTTTTTGTTAGTACCTTATTCGTTTAAAGGTTTTAAATGCCTACTAGATCACAATAAAAATAAGTTTCCTAATTATAATTTTTGAAGAATTTTATTTTTCTTTCCACCAACCGTCTCTCATATATTCTTCAAACTGTTTTGGATCAATTTTAGTTGATTTGGAGAATGACTCCATGAGTGATCCCTGTTCAATATCAATTTCCAAAACATCAGTAAAACGATTCCAAAAATTAAAGAAGCCTGATACGAAAGAGAGCTCAACTATTTGACTATGATTATAATACTTTTTTAATTCATTAAGTGCTTCGTAATGTTGGGGTGGAGACTCAGGCGAACCTTGATAAAGTTTATTTGTCATGACTTCTGCCCAACGCATCGCAGCTTTTTCGTCAGGCTTAAATAATGCACTATTTATATAATCACCAGTGATTTCTTTAATTAATTCATCGCTGAACTTTAACGCTCGACCAAGCGTTTCATTATGACCAGTTCAATAGGCACAGCCGTTAAGGGTAGAAGTTTTCAGAATCACTAAACATTTTGTCTTTACAGGAAGGTTTTCCGTTATTTCTTCTCTTAAACTTGATACTATAAACCCGAATAATGTATGCATAAGTTTTGGTGTGTGGGACCCAACTCTTACGGCATTTGCAACTCTGCCAAATAGTTTTTTTGAGTGTTCAAAAATCGTTTTTTGATAAGGGGTAGCTTCTTCGTCATTGGGAATTGGTATAAGTGCCATTTTTCAGGGTTTCCTTTTAATTTAAAATTATTATTCTTAATGTTTTGTTTAAAGCATTAGATATCTAGCTATCATTTGATTCTTGAAGGGATAATTGATGAATAATTTTTCTCATTTTTACTGCGCCACCATCTGAGGGAACATTATTTTCTATAAAATTTGGACGCTCATCTTTTACCCATAGATCTTCAATCCATTCAATCGCATCTTTATCTTCTTCAAAGACTTTTCCGGTTACCTTTGTATACCAGTCGTCGAGATTTTTGTCTGGCACAGAAAAATCACGTGCAAACATCCACCAGTATAAAGATGTGTATTGGGTTTCAGGAGTGATGAAGTGCAAGATGCGTGGGCTATACTCTACTCGACCGTTATTTGTACCTTCCTTGTCTTCAAATAACGCTATTGCGTTATGAAAGCCAGGAGTGACAAATGTTGAATGAGCATGCCTAGTTATTGGAACATTTCCAAGGCCTGACGCTTCCTTATGAAGTTCTGGTACAGGTTCGCCCTCATTTAGTCTGTAATTATTAACTGTATTACCTTCAACCGTAACCTCAATTTGTGCCTCAGCGTGCTTTGGGGTGCCTAATGCAGCACCGTGAAGGTATTGGAAGTGAGTTATATCCATAAGATTTTCATGTATCGCCAAATAATTACCTTTTACGTGGTAAAATCCGCTTCCGTAACCCCACTGATCGTCATTAATCCAATCGTAATCAGGAATAAGGTCTTCATCGGCTTTTTCTGGATCGCCTGTCCAAATCCAAATCATTGGTTTACGTTCTACAATGATATATTTTTGAATAGAAATAAAAGAGGGATTTATATTCATAGCAGATGGGATTTGTACACATTCACCGTCAACATTATAAGTAAGTCCATGGTATCCGCATTGAATGGTATCATTTGTGTGGAGCGTACTTTTATGTAATGGGAAACATCTATGAGCGCATCTATTTTGCAGGGCAGTTACTTCACCACTTTTTGTTCTGAAATAAACTAAATCTTGATTAAGCACCATACGGTTTTTGAGTTTTGATTTTACGTCATGGCTCCAATCGAGAACGTACCAGCAATTTCTGATTAGTGGCGTGTTGCGATCGGCGATATTGTTAGTGCCTGTGTTTAACGAACCCATNATTTGATCCTTTTGTTTACNTNGTGATATATTTTAAGAGTCTGCACTTGAACGACTATTATCTGCGGCAGATCCTGTTCCTATAATATTGACACTATTATTTATAAGATCATACGTGAGAGTATCTTCTTTGAATAAATCAGATCCGGTAACTCGAATAAATCGAGCTTCATCTTCAAAATGTATTTGATGAATATCATGGGGGCCAAATTTTCCAACCATGCCTACTTCTAATCTATATTTTCTTGTTTCTTGTATTTCTGCGTATCCAGCCTTTGATTTATCATCTAATCTGCGATATTCAGTCATATCTGTAAATTTTTTGGCCTGACCATATACGGCCCAAGATGCTCCATGATCATGAGGGGGCGATTTACGGCCTTCCTTAAATTTATGGGCATAGACAATAAAGCCTGTATCATCATCTTTATATAATTCGCTGACACCATACCCGGCATCTGGACCACAGGTTTCTTCTATGAATTCTGGATTTTCGCCAAGTAGTCGCTCAAGTTTTTGACGAATAGCTTCTATATCTGCTTTNCCACTATTTTGGTCATACGATTTTTTACAATCTTCACAAAACGTATCAAATTCATAGCTCATAATTATTTCTCCGGTTTTTGAACGTTAAATATGTTATTTTTTATCTCAGGTTATAATTCGATGATATTTAGAACTTCAGGANTTTAATAAATAAAATTGTTATGTGTAAAGGTTTGAATTGTTACTAAAAGCTATGTTTTCAACTTGTGAAATAACGTTTAAAGTCGTTGAAACATATGAATACATGAATGCTAAAAATCCGTTTATAACGGCATAGCCTTATTTTTAGAATTATGGAGATTATATTGACGATTGATTTACATGCGCACTTTGCACCCCAAGAATTAGTTGAAGAGTTAACAAAAAGAAATATTCCACCTTTTGTAAAGAAAAATAACTCTGGTGACAGAATATTCCAAATGCCCCATGGTATTCTGCAGTTTGGAGATGATTTCGTTAATATGGACCTAAGACTTGAATTTATGATAGAAGCGGGGGTCGACCATCAGTTGCTATCTTTCCCTGGTTTGTTTGGTGTCGATAGTCTTAATGTGATCGAGTCACTTCCGCTGGTACAAATTTTTAATGATAATNTATCAAAACTTCAAAAACAATTTCCTGATAAATATTCAGGTTTAGCTTCACTTCCCATGGCAGATATTGATCTTGCCGTTAAAGAATATAGAAGGGCGCGTCTTGAACTCGGACTTTTGGGAGCAATTTTACCAAATAATTACTTTTTATCAGAAGAACATGCNCAGTCTATTTCTCCANTTTTTAAAATAGCGCAGGAGATAGGAGGGCATATTTTTATTCATCCNGGACGCCGACCCGATGAAGTTCCTGAAGAATATTCACCCCAAAAAANATTATTTGNTGATTTAATGGCGGAAAGATTGGCTTTAACAGTTCAACATAACGTCGGACATTGCATGGTCACACTGCTATTCAGTGATTTCTTAACCAATTATCCCGATGTCTCAATCCATGTGGCAAATCTAGGTGGAACATTGCCAATGGTAATAGAAAGAATGGATAACGTATCATTCACACGCACTCCTGATGCTGCGCTTCCAAGCACAAAAGTTCGTGGTCTATACGTTGACTGTTCTTCTTTAGGTTCGAGGTCAATTGAACTAGGAGCGGCTATATTTGGTATAGACAAAATCGTTTTTGGAACAGATTGTCCAATTTTCTCCACTGAGAGATCCCTAGATGCGATAAAATATTCTAACTTAAGTGATAACGATAAAAACCTGATTCTGTCAACTAATGCCAAAGAGTTACTTAAAAAAGTTAGGTAAATTATATGCTCAATGAAGAATATAAAAGTCATGAAAAAATAGTACGATCCTTCCTTGATGCGATGGAGTCGCGTTCACTTAATGTTGCCCACAATTATGTAAGTGAAGACTTTAAGATGCTGTTTCCAGGTGGAAAAATATTTTTTAAGACTGAAGAAATGATTGAGTGGGGTAAAACTCGATATAAATGGATAAAAAAATCATATGATATTTTTGTCTCAGCAAAGCATAAAGATAGAAATATAGTGTATTGTAATGGAATGCTATTTGGTGAATGGCTAAATGGCCTAGAATTTAACAATATTAGATTTATAGATAAGTTTACGTTTGATAAGAATAAAATTTGTATTCAAGAGGTTTGGAACGACCTGGGCGAATTTAATCGCTAAATCATTTGTTAAATTTTGTTCTATGATTTAAAATTTATTTAGCTTTTTTTTATAAAAAAAATACTACAGTTTAATAATTATAATTTACCGATCGTTTAGTTAATGAATAATGTTATTCTAGCCAATTGCGCTGCCGCGGTCGCCTCACTTAGTGCTGGTGCATCAATTGTTGCAACGCGTTTTGTTGTTGGTGATTTAGAACCCCTTTCCCTCGCATTTTATCGCTATTTGGTAGCTTCAATATGTCTAATTCCAATTCTTATGTGGGGTTTTACTCGTTTCAAAATTAAAAAATATGATATTATCCCTATTATTTCTTTGGGCTCTCTTCTATATGCTCTTTTCCCTTGGTTGTTTTCTCTATCGTTATTTTATACTTCGGCCGCTTTTGGTGCAATTGGTTTGGCTACTCTCCCCATTATTACACTCATTGTAGCATTTTTTTTTAAAAGGGAGTTGTTAAATACATTAAAAATTATGGGGGTTTTACTAGCTTTTATAGGTGTAGTAATAGCTGTTAGCCAAAGTTTAGATAATTCTGAGTCAAATCAAAATCATATCTTGGGTATTGTTTTAATGGTTTGTGCAGCAACCGTCGCCTCGATTTATTCGATATTTTGCAAGCGGTATATTATGGATTATGGACCGGTATTTTTTTCAGCGTTGTCAATGCTTACGGGAATGTTAACTTTATTTCCGTTCGTTTGGTTGATGCGAGATTTATCAATTATCACAAGTCTGGATTATTATTCTTGGATTTCCCTTATATTTTTAGGTATCATTGGTGGCGCATTTCAATTTACTGCGTATACCTGGGCTTTAAAATGGTTAACTCCCACCAGGGCGACGGTTTATTTGACCTTAAACCCCATTTCAGCAATTTTCATCGCTTATCCAGTTTTAGGTGAGACAATTACTACTAGTGCTCTTATTGGATTGGCATGCGTTTTATCAGCTATTTTTTTGGTAAATTATGCTCGAAAAAACAATAATTAATTTTACTTAAACATATTTATTTAAATAGATGGTTATGATCCTTCAATTAATTTAGTATTTCATTTACCAAGTCTTTTGGTTGCATTATATTTTATACTATAAAGGCTTTTGGTTATTAGAATTAATATTTTTGCAATCAAGGAGAGGTTGAAATGTCACGAATTGAGATGGTTGATCTGGATGTTGAAGATCAAGAAATACAGAATATGTTTCATGCCGTTACGCAAATGTTAGGAAGAGTTCCTAATTCTTATCGAACACTCGCTAAATCTCCTTTGGTAGCAAAGATGCTTGTTCCATTTAATGCAACTATACAAAGAGAGGGTGCGGGAAGTGTTCTTTCCGCTAAAATCAAAGAAATGGTTGTAATAAAAACTAGTCATATTAATCAATGTAATTATTGATTTGCTCATAATACGTCGCTTGGTCAAGCGGCTGGAATTACGGAAGAACAGGTCATTCAAATTGGTACTGATGAATATTTGACTTCTGATTTGTTTTCAGAACGAGAAAAGGTAGCAATATTATGGGGCACACACGTTACTCTTAATACGGCTAAAAATGAAATTGAAATATTCAATAGATTAAAAAAGTCTTTTACCGAAACAGAAATCTTAGATTTAACATTAATTTCTTGTTTCTTCAATTTTTTCAATAGATTAATGGACTCCTTAGATGTACCAGTTGAACCTCAAGATGAAGTAGATAAGATAAAAACATCTGTTAATCTAGATCCAGATAAGGTTAAAAGTTATTTGCAAACTACCATTGAAAATTGGCCGAAGAACTTTCCCAAGCCTAATCCAGATTAAGAAGTATTATTTATAGTAAATTATCGTGAGGCTGCACTAGGAAAATAAGTCCATGATTTGGACTTATTTAGCAGAATTATGATTAGAAGTATCATTATTGTATTTAAAAAAATTTTTAATTTCGTGATAAAACAGTAGGTTATAAAATATAGTGTTTGGTACGAATTCTGCATGGATACCTTTATATTAATAAAAATTTATCTTTGATTATGGGGATTTATAGATGTCACTATTAAAAATTACTGGAGAATTCTCCGCGTTGCTAAGTTTATTTGTTTTTGCTTATTTAATGTTTGTTATTTCTTAAGGTACCAAAAATAAAGATGGTAGCTGGCACCGTTCCGGCAAGAAAAAAAACAATAGCCATGGATATGGGTGTTCCATCAGAAAAATAGCTTATTAAAATAGCGGCGGTCGCGCCACATAATTGTCGGAAGCATCCCAAAATCGATGAAGCTAATCCTGCTTTTTCTGGAAATGGCGTCACGGCACCAGCCATCGCTTGTGGGGTTAATATGTTCTCACCGATCCGTTGCACAAAATATGGTAGTACAATTGTTAATGGGCTAAAGAAACCGTTATAAGCAAGTATAAGTGAGATTGAGCCTGAGATAGTTGTAATTAATACGCCAATCCCTATTATTTTATTTATTTCCAGTTTAACTGAAATTCGACTACTTATAAATGAACCAATCATACTCCCGCACATTACAATTGCGAATTGCCATGCATAAGTTGATGGTGTTTGCTGCAACTGTGTTATGAGTAGGTCGGGAGAAATTGAGAGAAACGCATAAAGTGAACTCACTGAAAGTGATCCAATTNAGGTATAATAAATATAGATCCGATTTGAAATAATAGAATTAATATTTAAAATAATATTTTTAAANCCTAATGCTTCCCGATCAATTTCCCTTATTGTTTCTTTAAAGCCAAATACGGAGAGCAAAATTAGAATAATTCCAAATGAAGACATATAAACAAAAACAGATGTCCAGCTAAAATATGCTAAAAGAAAACTGCCAATGAAAGGGTTTAAAATGGGCATTATTGTCGAGACAGTCCAAATATTGGATAGGAGTTGTGCGGCTCTTTCGCGCGAATACAAATCTCTTACAATGGCAACACTTAATATTCTTCCAGCGGAGCCACCTATTCCTTGTACCAATCTTGTTAACGACAAAGTCTCAATATTTGTGCAATAGGGTGCANNTAAGGCCGCGATAACAAACAAACTTAATCCAAGGACTACGATTGGTTTCCGGCCAAAACGGTCTGACATGGGGCCTAGTGTAATCTGTCCTATCGCATTCCCAATTGTAAAAATACCCAGGGTAATACCAATGGTGCCCGGTTCAACGGATAACGATTGTGCTATCGCTGGCACCGCTGGCAAAAATGTATCGACAGCCACCGGGTTTAAAGAAGAGATCCCAGCCATTAAAATTACAAATATGCTTAATTGGAGGGTGTTCATTAGATCTCTCTAATCGTATTTGAAAACAAACATGTAATGAGTGTGAGAATACCTGCAATTAAAAGAGCAATACACAGGGGTATAGGTGTCCCATTATACATTAGAGCAAGTAATACAGAGAATGCTGCTGACATTGTATTTTGAATAAACCCTTGTAAAGATGAGGCGGCTCCAGCCTTTTCAGGAAAAGGTTGAAGGCACGNAGCCACGGTTACTGGCCACACAAACGCGAAGCCTATCATGTAGAAAAACATGGGAAGAATTATTGTCGTTGGGTGATCAAATTGTATAATATTCAAGGATAGCATCAGCAGTCCTGAAAATGCGGTTAGNATACTGCCAATAAGCATTACTTGTTTAGATCCAAATAAAGCTAATAGTTTTTGGTTTATAAATGCTGATACGCCATACCCAACCATTACTAAGGAATACATTAATCCATAAGCAGTTGGCTTAACTGCAAAATATTGCAGTAAAATTCCAGATGAGGAGTTTAGAAAAGAGACAACGCCACCTAGAACAAATCCTCCACATGTAACATTTAAAATAAACTGCTTGTTATTTATAATTATTTTGAAACTTTGATATAAATTATAAAGATTAAGCGCTAAATAGTCTTTGTTCTTATTCGTCTCGTTGAAGAATAGTAAAAAGATAGAGAATGTGGCGGCTGCATATATGGACATACACCAAAATACCGTTCGCCACGTGAAGTTTTCAGACAAAAATCCACCCAAGGGCGCCGAAAAAAGCGANGAAATTATACCTACGCCCATGATAATAGTAATAAATCGAGCTAACTTATCACGCTCAAATAAATCTCTTGCTACTGCATTTGCTAAAATTCGGCCTGATGCCATCATTAAGCCTTGAAAGAATCGCCAAATAACTAATATTTCGATATTTGTGGATAATCCTGCTCCAATTGTTGTTATAAAATAAATCAATAATGAAACTAATATTACGGGTTTTCGGCCAAAACGGTCCGATATAGAGCCATAGATTATTTGTCCTATGCCATTTCCAATAAATAACGATGCAAGAGACAACTCAATGGAGCCTATACCTGTTTTAAAATCTGATGATATTANAGGAACTGCTGGAATAAATAAATCAACGGCAACAGTTCCTGTCATAGTCAGAAAACCAAGAATTAATGCATAAAAGAGATATTCTTGTTTTTTGCTCATATACTAATCTTCAAATCTTACTAAAGAGATATTCTTGTTTTTTGCTCATATACTAATCTTCAAATCTTACTTTTGAAATTCTCATTAAATAAATTAAAAAAGTAAATAAGCTGCNAGCAAATAGCGCTATAGCCATTGGTATTTGTGTCCCATCAACGACAAATCCTATAACTATCGCGGTTAATGCCCCTGCAACTTGCTGAATAAAGCCCAAAAGTGAGGAAGCGCGGCCACTCATATGTTGGAAATTTGACATTGCACCAGCGCTCATTGCAGGCATTGTGAGTGCAAAACCCATAAGGTAAATTGTGGTTGGAATTAGTACAGTATAAATCGTGGTTGTTCCGTTTAATGCCCACCATCCTAAAATTATGGCGCCGCATAAACTGGTAAGGATCCCTATAAAAATAATACGATTAATTCCAATGTATTGTATTATTGCGCCCGCCAATACGGCAAAAATGAAATGTCCTGTCATTATGATGGAAATATAAAATCCAACCATATCTGCATTTTGCTGCAATGATCCTGTGAGCACAGTAGTGATACCCGCTAATATTCCAAATAATCCTATGTACTTTCCTACTCCAATCAAAAGAAATGTTAGAAAATTATATTCTGAAATAATTTCTTTAAAACTATCTATTAAGATTTTAGGTTGTAATGCATTCTCATCTTTTTTGAGCAGGCTTTCATCAAGAAAAAATATTATAATTATTAAACTAATTGCGGAAGCGAATGCCATACCAATAAAGAGGGATTGCCATCCAAATTCATTCGTTAGGTATCCCCCAATGACAGGTCCAATAATAGGCATAAATGCGAGGATACAAAATAAATTGGAAAATAACTTTGCACCTTCTTTTACATTAAATAAGTCTCTGACAACAGAGCGCATCATTATCATTGATGAAGCCACAGCAAGCCCTTGTAAAAACCTTAGAAGAAATAATGGTTCTATCTTAGTTATAGTGGAGGAAATTACTGAGGTCGTTATATATAGCATAAGACCAAAAATAATAATTGGTTTTCGTCCATATTTATCCGAGATCGGGCCATAGAATATTTGGCCCAAGCCACTCCCGACTGCTAACATTCCCCAAGAAATCATTATTTGTCCTTCGGTTGTATTTAAATCTCGAGCGGCATCTTTTATAGCGGGTAAAAAAGCATCCAAGGCGAATGGCCCCAGAAATGTCAATCCACTCAAAGTAAGAAGGATCCGAATAGAGGATGGTTTAGCTGTAGTCATAATTTATCCTCTGTTCTAACTTATTAATATTTGAATATGGGGTTAGGCCCGTGTTCGAACGTACNACTAGATTTGATGGTAAAGTATTAATTGATTTTAGTTAATTAGAGCTGATTTTATAAAATTTTTCACTTCGACCCCCAGACTTCGTTTGCTACTTCAACGATTAAAGCTAATTTCGATTTCTCAACGTCTAAAGTCACTGGATTTCCAGCGACAGTACTCGCAAAACCACATTGTGGACTTAATCCTAACTGGTTTATNTCAATATATTGACTCGCTTCATCAATCCTGGTCTTTAATTTGTCTTTGGACTCAATCTGAGATGTTTTACTTGATACGATACCGAGAATAACAGATTTATTTTTAGGAACATGTTTAAGAGGTTCAAAATCACCGGATCGAGGTGAGTCATACTCTAAAAAGAATGTATCTACATTAAGCTCGTTAAAAATTTTCTCAGCCAAAGTCTCGTAGCCTCCCTCGGAGAGAAACTTGCCCTTATAATTACCTCTACACATATGAACAGCAATTTTTAGTTCCTTTGGGCGTTCATCAATGCAGTCATTAAATAATTTAATATAATCGTTTAACAAAACATCAGGGTTAATTCCGTCATTTCGAATAATATCTAAAATTTTGGGGTCGCTCATCATTGGAATGGGGACATCATCAAGCTGAATATATGTTGAGCCCAGTTCATAGAGACTTTGAATTTCTTCTCTGAAGATATTAGCCAACTCTGAGAAATACTTTTCACGCGATTCATAGCAGTCATTGGCGATGGTTTCATCGAGGCGCCACATGTGCATTGTAGGGGGAGACACAATAGTTGTTTTTGGTGTCTGAGTTGTATTTTCCTTTACAAAATTAAATTCATCACCAGCCACTGAGTTTGGTCGCGAGAGCTTTTCTGTTACTATTGGAGCGGTAAACTGTTGNTCATGGCCATGATCATCATNAAAAGAAAATCGTGATTCTGCTACCTCTAAACCTTGAACCCGCTCAACGAAAGTCGACCAATATGAAGCCCTCCTGAATTCGCCATCTGTTATAGATTGCAAACCGATATTTTCTTGTAATTTTATAACGTCTTTTATTGCAGAATCTTGAATCTCGAGGAATGTTTCGTTACTGATTTCTTTGTTATTGAANTTCTTGAAACCATCTGTAATTGCTTTCGGACGCAATAAACTTCCAACATGATCTGCTCGGAACAGAGGTTTGCTCGACACTGACATTGATAGATTATCCTTTTTTTGAGAACCAAGTGTAGTTAAACTATATTTATTGTAGAATAGATCAATCAAAATTATGATAAGGGTCATGAATGATGGATAATCGCCAAGAACAAACTCGAAACAAGTGGTTGGAAGTATTAGATAAGTATAAATATGATGCACATACTCCTGCGGATGATCAGATATGGTCGCCAAGGCTCGAATGTGCGAGCAGGGACGAGCTTACTCATATTCAAAACGCCAAACTTAGTTTNGTTACCCCATTTTTGTATGAAAATAGTGATTTCTANAGGAGACGTTTTGATCGATTAGGTTTGATTCCTTCAGACATACAATCAACAGATGACCTTCACAAATGGCCTGTAATCGACAAAAGGGAAATGATGGAAGATGTGGAAAAAACTCCTCCATATGGAAGTTACAGTACGATAGATGAAAAAATATGGAAGGAGCGTGGTTGGATGTTATTTTCCTCCTCGGGGTCGAGCGGAGTTCCGCGTGTATTTCGTTACTCTCACGTAGATAGAGACTTATGGGAGTGGGCAAATGCTCGCGCGATGTACAGTTTCGGAATTCGATCAAGTGATACGGTTTTTCTTGCTAGTGGTTATGGTCCCCATGTTTTTGCTTGGGGAGTTCAATATGCACTGCAAAGAATGAACGTCTCATGCATTCCTGGGGGAGGCATGTCAACTGAAATGAGGGCAAATATCATCAATAGGTTTTCTCCTACAGTTTTATGTTGCACTCCTTCTTATGCTCTACATTTAGCGCGCACAATGGAGGAAATGGGAATGGTGCCTTCAGAGAGTGCTATCCGAATGATTTTCGTTGGCGGAGAACCTGCTGCTGGTATTATAAATACTCGAAATAGGCTTAAAACCTTATGGGGAGCTGAAGTAAGAGAGTTCTATGGTTGCACGGAGGTTTCTCCTCACTGTGGGGGCTACTCGTGCTCCCATTCTGAAGTTTCAGATGATATTGTCGCTACTCACTTAATGGAAGACCATCAAATTTGGGAACTTGTTGATCCTGAAACTCTGAAAACAGTCGAGGAAGGCATGAAAGGCATTACGGTTTGCACGAGCCTCAATTCAGAGAGTTCTCCGCAGTTACGTTTTAACATTGGCGATTATACAACTTTTTCTTATGATGAATGTGGTTGTGGAAGGACACACGTTAGAGCAATGGGATCTTTTGCAGGAAGGGCCGATGATCTTATAAATCTACGCGGCATTAAAATGTACCCAACTCAATTAGAGCAAGCGATCCGAGCGGTACCTGGCGTTGGGGATGAGTATGAAATACTTATTGAAACAAACGATTCTGGTTTGGATATTATGACCGCTCGAGTTGAACACATAAATGACGTTTCCGCTCAAGTGGTTAACGAAATTAAAACGAGGTGCGAGGTAACAATTAATGCAGAAGTGCTTAAACCCGGTACTTTGCCAAAAACTGAATTCAAAGCAAAACGAATAATAGATGAGAGATAGATTATCAAAATACTAGTCTTTTGAATTAATAGAAAGTACTTAATGAGGTTAATTCGATCAAATCAATTTATTAAGGAAAAATATTATATATATTTTATATTAGTTTTTTTATGCGTATTTCTATCAGAAGAGGTTTCAACTGATAATTTCAAACCGTCGATGGAAATGTTAATTGGAAAACCAAGAGTAACAGACGGTGATAGTTTGCGAATTGGTAAAACGCGTATACGTCTTTATGGAATAGACGCTCCGGAACGAATGCAGACATGTGGGGCAAAAAAGTCAAAATGGCGATGTGGCTGGGAATCCACCAATGCTCTAGCTAACCTTGTCACCAATCATTGGGTAACATGTTATAAAAAGGATATTGATCGTTATGGGCGTTTAGTTGCTACATGCACAGTTGGTTCTGTTGATGTGAATTTATACATGGTTGAGAATGGTTGGGCTATGGCTTATCGCCGGTATTCATCAGATTATGTTGACGCTGAGGAAATAGCTAAAAAACATAAAAAAGGCATTTGGCGTAGCCAGTTTATTGCCCCATGGAAGTGGAGAAAGGAGAAAAAAAAGATTAATTGAAGCGCTAATAAATTGGGGATAAGCTGTTTTGCGTATATATAGAAAGCTTACATTTCTACTTTCTTTTAATAGTGTAAAATCGAATAAACTATAGTTTTTTTTGGAGATTTTTATTATGAGCAGAATACTTTCGCGGACGGCTCTAATCACGGGTGGGTCAACTGGTATTGGGCTAAGNATAGCACGTGTGCTTGCAAAAAACGGTTTTAATATCACCATNACTAGTCGCGATNTNAGTAAACTAGCGAATGTCATTAATCATAAAGATTTTCAAAATGTAACCGTTATNCCGATAGAGTTAGAATTACGTTCAAAAGAAAACATTAATAAAGTTATAGAAAAAAGTATTGATGAATTTGGAGGCCTTGATGTGCTGGTCAATAATGCAGCCACGCCGCTCATAAAACCTGCAATAAATGTTAGTTGGGATGAGTGGGATGTAGTAATGAATGCAAACCTTAAAGGTTCCTATTTTATGTCTACTCTTTTTGCAAATCATTGCATTACTAATAAAAAGAATGGTTCAATAATTAATATTTCGTCTACTCATGGTTTGGTTGGTCTAGCTGGGAGAACAGTATATGGAATATCTAAAGGTGGAATGATTCAAATGACTAGAATGCTAGCGATTGAATGGGCTAAAGATAATATTCGCGTTAACACCATTTCTCCTGCGACGGTAATGACTGAATCAAGGCAAAAATCTTTGGATCATCAGGCTCGAAAAAATATGTTAAAAAGGATACCCCTTGGACAGTTTCCTGAAGATGTCGATGTTGCAGATGCAGCGTTATTTTTAGTTAATTCAAAAAATATAACAGGTCAAAATATTGCTATTGATGGAGGGTTAACGGCAATTTGAATAGAATATACTCAGATTACTTATGAGACCTTAACTAGGGAGAGATTAGGTAAATGTTTAATATGAACCTTACCTTTGAACAGCTTGAATTTAGAAGCATGCTTAAAGAATTTGTTAACGAAAAAGTTAAGACACTCGCTTTGAATCCAGATCGTTTGCAGAGCTTTCATAAACCTATTTTAAAAGAGCTTCTCAATGAAATCTCAGAATTAGGTTTGCGAAGTTTGACAATTCCAGAAAAATTGGGGGGAGTTGGCGGTGATCTTCTAACNTCGTGCGTTGTTCTGGAAGAAATATCAGTTGGTGATGTGGATTTAGCGATAACAATTGGTGAAACAAGTTTGCTTGCAGGTTTATTTTTTGAAAAGTTGGCATCAGATAATCAAAAAGACAAGTATTTGAATCGTTTTCTTGAGGACCCAGAATTCCATTTGTGTTTCGCAGGTTCATATAATAATGCTTCTGATGGATGGAATTATCCCGAAGGTAAAAACCAAGAAATCGATATGACGTTGAAGGCTGAGGTCGTTTCCAATGAGATTGTGATTAACGGCTCAGTAGATTTTATAATAAATGGTCCCATTTCTGATTTGATTATTGCTCCTGTTAAGTTAGATCAAGACTATAAATTATTTATTATAGAAAAGTGTAATAACGGTATTAAATGTGGAGAAGAAATATCTACTATTAATCCAACANAAACACTCTGGCACCATGGGATCTGCTCATCNCTAGAGTTTTCTAATTGCCGTATATCTGTCGATAATATGCTGAATTCATTAGATAATAATATTGAATTTTTTAAGAGNAAATTAGTACAAAAGGCCGCAATTAATTTGGGCGTGGGGAGAGCTGCATTCGAAGCAGCAGTTGAATACGCTAAAATTCGTTATCAAGGTGGGGCAAATATAATTGAGCATCAAGCTATTGGTAAAATGATTGCCGATATGACAATAAAAATTGAGCACGCGAGGACAATGTTATGGAAAACAGCNTGGGCTATAGACAATGCGAAAACTATTAGTGATTTCAGCATTAATAATTTACCATTTGAAATTATCACGAGTAGCTTTACTGCGGAAACAATGCAGGAGGTGGCGCACCTCTCAGCCGAGTGCTTCGGGGCTATGGGCGTTATGAGAGATATGCCACTTCAGAAATATCTCAACGACTCGCTGATTTTTCTAAATTCCGATACACATAATTTAAGTACAAAACTTCGCATTGCAGACGCAGTGGCAAATCTAAATCAGTAAAGAGGGCTTAAAATGGATTTTTCCTTGAATGATGAAGAGTTAAGCTGGCAAAGCAAAGCCCACGATTTTTCGAAACAAAAAATTAGACCAATTTCAGTGCCTCGTGATCAAATAGAAGGTGGTTTTGATCCCTTTGATTGGTCGGTGATAGAAGAGGGATCTAAACTTGGTTTTCGTACTTTAGCTGTACCAAAAGAATGGGGCGGAGCAGGTACAGGTTTTGTAACGCAAGCACTTGTAATGATGGAATTGGCGCGCGGAGATAGTGCAATTTGCAAAGCATTTAGTCAGAATTGGAAATGGAGTCATTTAATTCTAAATGCCTGCAATGACGAACAGAAGAAGAGGTTTCTAACCCCTTTTATTGAAGATCATAGGTATATGCTCGGGAGGGGTATTACAGAGCCAAATGCGGGATGCGATAACCGGTTACCTCCAAAGAAGGATCCTANAGCGGGATATCGTCTGAGAGCCGAGNGAGATGGAGACGATTGGATTCTAAATGGCGAAAAAACGTTCATAGCTAATGGAAGTGTTGGTTCATTATTTTTTATCGATGCTCGGACAGACCCAAATGCTGACATAACTCGGGGAGGCACGTTATTTTTAGTTCCTAGGGATACTCCTGGGTTTAGGATTGGTAAAATATTTAATAAAGCTGGCTGGCGTTTTTATCAGAACGCTGAACTTATATTCGAAGATGCGCGAGTTCCAAATGATAATGTCGTTGGTAAGGTGGGCACGGGGTCGGTAAAAGCGGCGGGGGGTGATACAACTGGTGGTGATTTGTTTGGTGACCTTGAACTCGCAGCTAATGCGGTCGGTATTTGTGATGATGCTAATGAACTCGTAATGAATTATGCACGGGATACGGAACAGGGTGGTAAGAAGCTCGTCGAACATCAACTCGTTCAGTTGTCTATTGCAAGGATGAATATGCTAACGGAGGCGCTTAGATCATTTGTTCTGAGGGTAGCTTGGGAGCATGATCAGGGAAGTCGGTCAGCTAATGGAGTTTTGATGGTTAATTACTCCACTGATGTTGTATTAGAAGTAACAAAATTAAATATGGATATTCATGGTGTATACGGCTGTCGTTCAAATCCGCGAGTAGATAAATTAGTTAGAGATGCCATGATCTGGTGTCACCTTGCTGGAGATTCAAATTTAAGGTTAAAAGCATTTAGCAAATTGAATTAGAATTTATTTAAAAGGTTTAAGTATGAAAATTGGGATACTAATGGGCGATGATATTGGTTACGAGGTCGTTCCTGAAGCCATAAAGGTGTTATCTGAAGCGGCTAGAATTTCAAAATGCGAAGTAGAGTGGTCAAGTTTTCCAATAGGGAAGGAGGGGCACGATCTTCATGGAAATACAACGCCAGAAGTAACTGTTAAGGGACTTAAGGAGATGGATGGCTGGATAATGGGACCTATTGGACATCAAGCATATCCTCGCAATGATTCAACTTGGATTATGCCGCCAATCCGTAAAATTTTTGATCTATTTGCAAGTATTAAACCAGTTAAATCATATGATAATATTTATTCTCTGCATCAAAATGTTGATATTGTTTTTGTTCGAGAGGTTACAGAGGGAATGCAGTCGCGTGATACAACAATTACGTCAGAATCTGGAGAATACCGGCCTAATAATGAGATTTCTATTGGTTCTCGAGTTATAACGCGAAAGGGTTCTAATAGGGTGGCACGTGAAGCTTTTAAAATAGCCCAAAAAAGAGTTCGAAAAAAAGTAACGGTTGCTCACAAAGAAGCTGTATATCGTTTAACGTGTGGAATGTTTGCTGAAGAGTGTCGTAAAGTAGCCCATGAATTTCCTGATGTCGAATTTGAAGAAATTCACATAGATACTATCGCTGCGCACCTTGTAATGAATCCACAGGACTTTGATGTGGTGGTAACAACTAATCAATTCGGAGATATTCTTACTGATTTGGGTGCTGGGTTAGTAGGGGGGCTTGGATTAGCTCCGGGTTTATGCGTCGGAGATAATCAAGCTATGTCTCAGGCAACTCATGGTTCAGCGCCAGATATCGCGGGGCAAAACATTGCGAACCCTTTCGCGATAATAATGTCGGGAAAGATGTTACTTGAATGGTTTGGTAGAGAGAACTCGGATCCACACTTTCAAAATGCTTCAGATATAATTGATTCCGCTGTAGAGATGGTAATTAACGAGGCCAAATATGTGACAAGAGATATAGGTGGCAGGAGTTCAACGCAAATTATGGGTAATGCAATATGCGAAAAGCTAGAAACCAATTCCTAATATTTTTTTATTCTGTTGGTTTAAACTTCTGCCAAGCCAGAGAACCTAACAAAATCAGAGTGCCAGCAAGGTAGACTTGGTAATCAAGATTAGTCTGAAGTTTAAAAATGAAAGCTATTAATTCTGCAACTGGCAATAATAAGCAAGCCGCAGCAACTCCTAATATTGCCTTTTCGATCGAAATAGCTTTTCTTATGATATATCCTTCAAGGCAACCTGCCCATGCAATAACACCGAGAACACAAGCCACAGTTGTTATTACGATTTCGGTTACGGTGCCAGTTAAAAGAAGCGGCGAATATACGAATAAAAATGGCATAACAAATATCATCGATGCAAGTCTTAACGCTTCAAAACCTGTTTTTACTGGATCTGCATTGGAGATTGCACTTGCCGCATATGCCGCGAGTGCAACCGGAGGTGTTACAGCGCTTACTACTGCTACCCAATAGCTGATCATATGGGCTGCCATTGTAGGAACACCAAATTCTGTTAGGGCACCTACGGCAAAAATAGCTAAAATAACATAACTAGCCACAATGGGAAGACCCATTCCGATTATGTATCCTGCAATAATAACCCAAAAAATCGTTAGGGGAAGCAATCCAAAGCTAAGTTCTACTAGGAGTCCGGAGACCCTTCCCGGAAGGTCACTTTGTGTTGCGCTTGAGAGTAAAATCCCCAAGACACCGGCAATGCTTCCAACTACAAGCATATTTTTAGCTCCTGCCTCCAGTGACACCCAAATATTNCTTATTATTTCTTTAAGCACTGCATAGAGCGATTGGGTGGCCCCTGAAGCATTAGGCGGCAGTTGCTCTTGGTTTATTGTTGTAGGCATTTCTGCTTGTTTGCCTGCAACCAAGACTTCAAATATTTTAAGAAATATAAATGTTATAATTGTCCAATAAAGTGCATCACCCAATGAGATGCCAATAAAATCATCGACAAACCAGATGAATGGTCCCCCAATCTGCTCGCCAAGAAAATAAACCAGAACACCAACAAGCAAAGAAAAGCCAATAACATGTTTTTCAACTGAGGGAGTATAAGGCGTTCTAATTGAAAGAAGAAGATCACTTATTTTGAGNAATATAATTAAAACAATTGTTTTAGCTGCAGCGAGAAAAGCTGAATCACCGATAACCAAAAAGAAAATCATCACAGGAATTGGTAAAAGAAGGTGTAAGCGAGTTAGGATAGTACTCCATGGTGGAAGTTCATTAGCAGGCACACCGTGGAGACCATTTCGAACAGCTCTAATATAAACTATTAAACCAACTGATAGATAATAGAGCACAGCCGGGATTATAGCGATTTTTACAACATCAAGATAACTTGTCTCAGTTAGTTCAGCCAGTAGAAAAGCACCAGCTCCCATTATGGGCGGCATATATGCTCCTCCAGTTGAGGCCGCGGCTTCGACTGCTCCAGCAAATTCTGGTTTATAGCCAACTCTTTTCATTAGCGGGATGGTAAAGGTTCCCGTTGT
Organism: Rhodospirillaceae bacterium TMED23; assembly: GCA_002168115.1. Lineage (GTDB taxonomy): Bacteria > Pseudomonadota > Alphaproteobacteria > Rhodospirillales > UBA2165 > TMED23. The sequence goes on from NHCC01000009.1 coordinate 146,744, forward strand.
GACTACGTTCGCAACCCCAGATCCAGAAATCATTCCAAAAAGACCACTTGATGATACTGCGGCAAGTCCAGGGCCTCCCGTTCTTCTTCCAGTTAATCGATACGTTGCATCAATTATAAAAGCGCCGAGACCAGTTTTCTCAAGAAATGCGCCGAGTATGACGAATATAACCACGTAAGTTGCAAAAACATCCATAATTAGGCCCGTAATACCATCAGTTGCCAACATTAGAAATTCCATAACCCTCTCAAAAGGAAAGCCGGGATGTTCGAGCAATCCGGGCATAATTTTCGCTACGGGGGCAAATGAGTAAATAAAAAATAATGAGCCTATAAGTGGAATTATTGGCCCAACAACGCGTCTTGCAACGTCAAAACTTACAGCAGCTAACATTCCAGAGAAAAATACAACTTGAGCCGGCACGGGGCCTCCAATTCTAATGGTAAGTTCTTGAGCCGACATCATCCACCAGATGGTAACGGAAACCGCTCCGATTAAATAAAGCCAGTCTGATAACGACGGTTTATTGCTAGGTTGTCGAATGAAACCTTCATAAATATAGATAAAAACACCAACTAGAGCTCCTATAACGGCAACAATAGCGACGTCCTGTCCACTAAAATCTCTCCAAAGTTCGATTGGTTTAAAAAAGGTCCAATAAGCCCAAACCCCGAGTAGNGAAGTTATAGCTGTTGTATCAACAAATGAAAAAATTTCATCGAGCCACACGAAACTCTCATTTACCTTACTCGTTCTACCCATGTAAAGTAAGATTGATAGAACCATGGCACCGACCATAAAGGTACCCTTAAAAATCTCAGCTACGGGAGANCCAAAAAACGATATATGAATAAAAAAATAAGAAAATAAAACAGAAACAATTGATAAAAGAATTTTCGTTGGACCAGTCAAAGTTCGAGGAGCTGACATTTCCTCGCTTATAAGACCAATTTTCATTAAGACTTTGAGTGTTCCACCAGCCATATCAANATTCCCTCAAGGTAAGCTTGAAAAATTAAACTCTTGCTAAAAATAATATTTTAACAGGAAGAAATAAGCCTCTTCCTGTTAAAATATTTTAGTCTTTAGACGCTTAGAAACCTTTGACGATTTCCTGAGGGACATTTATGCCTCTTTCTTTCCAATATCGTGCTGCCGCTGGATGAATGAGCATTTTGTGAGTTTGAAGAGCAGAAAAATCGCCATTTAAAGTTTTCCAATACCCAGCTGTACTCGCTAGTTTTTTTAGATTCGTAGGATCTGCAGCTATTTTGATCATTTCATACACTGCCTCATCGGACATCGTTTTATGAACATACCAAAAAACAGGGTAGGAAAAGGATAAAGCAGGCTCTTTCATTCCTCGCACATCTTTTTGTACAGGTATTGTTTTTGGGGAATAAAATTTAAATTGTGAGGTAAGCTGCTTTTGTTCGGATGGTGACAAGCTAATATATCGAACCGGTTTACGTATTGATAATTCTGTCAGAGCAGGAATAGTAAAAGGGGTTCCTGCTGAGCAGAAAACGTCAACTTGACGGTCACCTAGAGCTCGACCCGATGCTGCAAAGCCTAAAAATTTAGGTTTGATTTGATTCATTAGACCTAAGCCCTTAAAAATATTCTCACAGTTTACGTTACTACCAGACCCTTTGCTTAAAAGGTTAACTACTTTACCTTTCATATCAGAAAAGGTTTTAATTGGGCTTCTATCGAGGACAGCCACGATTTGAGTTTGATTTCTTACGTTAGCAACGACGCGGAAATCTCTGTTTTTGCCATCTTTTTTAAATAAGCCGACGCCATACCACGATTGGTATGATTGCACTATATGGCCCCAAGCTGTATCTACTGCACCAAGACCAACGCGTCTTACGTTATCTACGGAACCATTTGTTGGCTGATATTGGAATTTAAAATTCTTTCCTTTTAGCTCCTTATTAATTAATTGGGTACCAGCACTAACAGCNGGGTGCCAACCACCACCAGACGGACCACCGCCAAATCGGTATACATCTTTTGCTTGAGCTGCACCCGCAAGTATAATGCCTGTGCCGATAATTACTGTACTTAAAATTTTCATTAAAACCTCCTGTGTTGAGTTTGTTAATTAGTAAGAATTCTATCTTTCTCAACTTCAGTTTGAATGTAGCAAGTAATGTTTAGCTAGACTAGCTATTATTTATTAAAATAAAATTTTTTTATTATAGTGAAAAAATTAAAGGACTTTAATNTAATTTTTAAAAATAATAATTTAGATTTTTTGTATTGGTATTCCGCCATTCTTCACTAATTGATAGCGGCCATCGATTGAAGANGCCAATGGTCGCCTCTTTTTGTCAGGAAGTCCTATCCACATTCTTAGCAGATGTCTTTTAAAATTTGACTCTTCATAGTCTTCATATGCATCTCGAGCGTGAAGGGTAACATGATTATTAACAAACTGGATATCACCATCCTCCATTCTCATTGAAACTCTCAATTCCTCTCGGTTTGATATTTCTTGGACAACATCTAACGCTTCACTTTGAATATCAGTTAATTTGTATTCATCGCCAAATCTTGAGCAAGACTCGCAATAGTTTCGACTTGTAAATCGAGAGGATATATATCCGTCTTTCTCACTAAATAATGGTATTGAAAACCATGGTTGTTCTCCTAAGGGCTCTTCACCACGCCAATCCATATAAAATGGATTATACAATACTTCAAGTAGTTCTGGGCGTTCTTCATAAATTACATTATGAACGGTCATTGAACTGATCAGATGACTTGTTCCACCCGATTTTGCTTGATGTAGGCAAAAAAGACCCAGAACGTCCACAGGTAATAAATCGCAATGGAAGTCCATCCGTCTTGCTGTTTGATAATTTCGCGCAGTGGGATCAGCTTTATCACGACCTTCATCAATTACGTGCCCTAAAAGGTGTCCTCTTGCATTCTGTGAGACAGGCTGACCAATATGCACGCCTATACCCCAATATATTATCTCACACTCTTCATCGGTATATTTATCTCTTGGTATGCCGCGGATAATTGAGAAGCCGACGCCATCACATACGTCTAACATAATCTTTTTTAACTCCGATACTGCAATTGGCGCTGAAAAGTCTTCCTTTTCAAATGGGATGCTTAAATTTTTATTCAAGACGCTATTTAATGCTTTGTCTAAATCTTTGATCGCTTCCTGACTTAAAATATGTATCCAATTACTGCTATTTTGGATGTCAGGGCCTACCCAAACATTGGGTCCGGTCAATTTGGAGAAGTTACGGTCACTCATGCTTTTTTATTCCTAACTCAAAAGCTCCGTTTCATCATTTATTTTTAGTTATTTTCTTTAATGACGGAAATTGTTCTAGATTATTTTACAACTAAATATTTAAAAGTATACTTTTTTAAAAAATATTTTTAATACTCATAGTAAAATCGAGAAAAGAGATAAGGATACGAGACTTTAAGACGCTTACATGATTCCTACTATTTTGTATGATATTGACATACTCGCATGCTGACCTTTAAAAACAATAATTATATTGGTTGAGTATGGTTTTTATCTTCTTATTTTTGTTTGTTTAATTTACGCGCCATTATTCGTTCGAGTTTACTGTTAAAATAACCGATTTAGTTGTTATTTGTCGCGTTTACACATTACCTTAGGTTTGTTACTGTGACCAAGAAGTAAAACCATTATAAATTTTACATTAACTGGAGGGACCCCCAATGAAAATTAAATCATTCATAGCTATTGCTTCAATAGCGATGTTTTCATCAATTGCTTCATCTCAAGCCACTACCACATTTACCTATTCGTCGTGGTTGCCTTGGACGCACCCGGTAAATACTAACATTTACTTAAAATGGATGTCGGAGGTTGAGAAACGTAGCGAAGGGCGTATTAAATTTAGACATTTACCTAAGGCTGTTGCTCATCCGAGAGCCCATCTTGATGCCGTTCGTACGAGTCAAGCTAATGCTGGCATGAGTGTGCACGGTTATTCGCCAAAACGATTCGCAGCTTATATGTTTGCTGAGCATCCATTTCTTGGTGATCGCGCGAGAGCTTCCTCCGTTGCTTTAGCCCGGACTCACGCCAAGTTTTTTGCCGATAAAAATTTATATAAGGGGGTCCATCTAGTTGGAATGAATACTCATGGGCCCGGTGTTATTCATCACTCAAAGAAGAATTTCACTGTGCCGGGTGATATGAAAGGTCAGANAATGCGAACAGGCGGCCCTATTCCTAAACGNATTGTTGAAGCCTGGGGNGGTGTGGCTATTCGCCAACCTGCCTCTAAGTCATATGAAGTCCTTTCGGCCGGNATCGTAGATGGAATTACCTTNCCTTACGAATCACTCGATAGTTTTAAAATAACAAAATTAGTACCATATTCTACTTATATACCAGGTGGATTATACTCTTCGAGCCACTATTTAGTTATTAGTAAAAAGAAATACGATGGGCTTTCCGCTTCGGATAAAAAAGTGATTGATGGATTGTCCGGCGAAAACTTTGCTGATTTAGCTGGCAGGGGATGGGATACTATTAATGACGCTGGATTAACTGGTGCTAAAAAAGCTGGCAATAAAATGATTACTGCCCCTGCTGCGATTATCAATGCGGTGAAGAAGTTAAATGCCGAATTTAGCAAAGAATATATTGCTTCGGTTAAAGGTTCTGGTATCGATGGCGCTGTAGTTTTGAAGTATTTCAAAGGGGAAGTCGCAAAACTGCAGGGTAACTAGAGTTTGTCTATCAAAAATCACTCTAATGTAGCAAGTGAAACAAGTCGTTTAACATTCTGGCTCGGCACAATGCCGGGCCGGACTTTGACTCTCCTTTCATGTTCGATACTATTTATCATGATGCTANTGACATTTATAGACGTTACTGGACGTTATGTATTTAATAGTCCTCTGCCCGCCTTACATGAAATTATTTCTTTTATGATGCCAGGTTTAATATTCTGCATTCTCCCTTTGGTGTGCAGTAAGGAACAACATGTCACAATAGATTTGTTGGATGTCTTCGTTCCAACTTGGCTAAAGAGGTTGCAGGGAATTTTTGTAAATTTTATAAGTTCTGGCGCCATGTTTTTTCTTGCTTGGCGTTTAGCGGAAAAGTCTTCGTCACATTATGAGTTTGGTGAAGTGACAGATGATTTATATTTAATCTTATGGCCATTCAGCCTGCTTATAGCCGTGTTATCGGCCATTGCAGCAATTGCACTGCTCTCAAATACTTTTGGCTATATTTTTTGTAACAGTAAAATTTACGAAAAGTCAGAATGAGGGTAGAATGACTATAGCATTGATTGGATTTGCTGCGTTACTAGTATTATCTTTCTTGCGTGTTCCCATAGCTTTTACAATGATAATCGTCGGTTTCTTTGGCATGGTCATAGTGAATGGATGGGAGGGTGCTCTTGCCAATGTCGGACAAACAGCTTTTGATTCATCCATTAGTTATGAACTTTCAGTAGTTCCCTTATTCATTCTAATGGGAAATTTTGTTACCAAGGCACGATTATCAGAAGAGTTGTACACGGCATCAAATGCATTCCTTGGACACCGAAGGGGAGGACTTGCCATGGCAACGGTTGTTGCCTGTGGAGGTTTTAGCGCTGTTTGTGGTTCATCGCTTGCTACAGCTGCCACAATGTCTAAAGTAGCCATGCCTTCCATGCGCAAATTTGGATATGATGATGGTTTAGCGGCCGGCTCAATTGCAGCAGGTGGCACTCTAGGTATACTAATACCACCAAGCGTCTTNTTGGTCATATATGGAATTTTAACCCAAACGAGTATTGGCAAGTTATTCGCCGCCGGCATTATCCCTGGCATTATAGGTATCTTATTTTANCTAGCGGCCGTTAAAGTGATGATTAAGATTAAACCGGAATTAGGCCCTCCCGGTGAACGGTCTTCCTGGATTCAAAGAATTAATTCCTTACGGGGTGTTTGGGGCGTTATCATACTATTTATTTTTGTTATGGGCGGAATATACGGAGGTATCTTTAGTCCTACCGAAGCGGCCGGCATTGGAGCATTCGGCGCATTCATTTTTGCATTGGCGAGAAAAACTTTAACCATAAAAACTTTTTATCAAGTTTTAATTGAAAGTGCCTCCACGACGGCCATGTTATTTACAGTTTTGATTGGTGCTTTACTCTTTGCAAATTTTATTAATTTAACGAACTTCCCTGACGCCTTGTTAGAAATAGCGAAAACTTTTATGGACCAGCCTCAACTCGTCATTCTAGCAATCTTGATTACATATGTTTGTTTAGGATGTGTNTTTGAGAGTTTATCCATGATATTACTGACAGTTCCAATATTTTTTCCGTTAGTTAAAGAATTAGGATTTGATCCAATTTGGTTTGGTATTTTGGTCGTTGTAATTACCGAGATAAGTTTGATCACACCTCCCGTAGGTCTTAACGTTTTTGTCCTGCGCGGTGTTTTACCAGATGTCAGTACTTCAAAAATCTTTAAGGGAGTTACACCCTTTTGGATAGCCGACTTATTCCGTTTGGCATTTATTATGCTGGTTCCAAGTCTATCTTTATGGCTGCCAAGCTTCGTCAAATAGTGAGAAAAAATGGCTATTACCCGCTATGAAATATCCAGCCGTATGAGCCAGGCCGTCAAACATAACGGCAATATATTTGTCTGGCCAAATAACGAATGATTGGTTTCTTCCCATTCAAGAGCAGACCCATGAAGTTCGGGTCAACATTGACAAACAACTCGCCCCAGTTGGAAATAATAAATCACGTCTTCTTTCGGAAANTATTTGGCTAAATTATATTCGCGAACTTGATCTTATAANCGAAATTTGGGAAGCGTGTGTCGATACCACNCTTCGTCCAGACAATCTGTCAAACGCGTCTTGCCGGGCCGGGGTAACCTTTAGAGATTACGTCAGTAGGCCGCTAAATAAAAGCGTTTATCACTCTCTATCGTAGCTTATGAAATTACGCCACTATAGTATTTTCAGAATAGTCAACGTGTAATCGATTGCTAAATAGACTTTAATTTTTGACAAGAAATATTTTTGATACAATAACAGAATAGAAATTTGATTGATTTTTACCCATAATTTAATATNAAGATAACCATTTTTCTATCATTATTTTTGTTGGTTATNGCTGAATTGACCGAGGGCTANACATCATATTATAGTTTTAGATTAGCTATCCACTGTTGGGAGNCGCATATGAACAAAGAAAATAACACGACGANTAAAAACAAAGAANANGGATCAGAAANGAATCTTATAGAAAAGCGTATTAATGAAAGCATAGCCAAACATAACTGGNCAATACAGCTCAANATTGCATTGGCATGTCGTAAATTGGCTAGTGAGGAGCATGCCCAAACCTTAGCGGGACATGTTACAGTGCGAGCAGAAAATAATACATTTTGGGTAAATCAGTTAATGGTGGGCTTTGGTAATACGAGCCAAAGTACTGTTATTCGAGTTAATGAAGATCTTGAAGTTGTTGAAGGTAATGGTATNGCTAATCCAGGCATGCGCTTTCATTTATGGGTGTATAAAGTACGCCCTGATATTAATTCTATTGTTCATACGCATCCNCCGTTTTCTTCAGCTCTAGCCATGACTGGTAAAGAGTTAGCNGTAGCACACATGGACGTAGCAATGTTTTANAAGGACTGNGCTTATTTACCTGAGTGGCCTGGGGTCCCTCTGGCCGATGAGGAAGGCCGAATAATATCCAAGGCGCTTGGTGATAATCATTCACTCCTTTTAGCGAGCCATGGNATANTCACANCGGGNAAAAACATNGAAACNGCGACTGTATTAGCAATGCAATTNGAACGGGCCTCTAGATTGCAGTTACTAGCTGAAAGCGTGGGCACAATTAAACCAATTAAAGATGAGCAAGCTCAAGAAGCACATGATTTTCAGTTAAGTGATGGGGTCGTAAAAGGAAACTTTAATAGTTGGGGATCTCAATTACTGCGGGAGCAGCCTGACACTGAAGATTAAAGCGATTATCTTATAATCATACGATCCTTCTTATATTCACTGTAACGTATGTGCAGGCCACGATCCTGTGCTATATTTCTTCACGTTCAGATAAAAAGATAGTGCTAAACTTGAACGCTTGCGAAAAGGCGGGCGAATACCGCTTGTACGAGAGAGCAACGGATAAATCGATGATAAATCTCGATCAAAACTGCGACCTATGGAACTCATCGACTCGCCACGCTGCCAGGGATCTCATATCGCCGACTTTTGTTCACTAGTAAAATTAATCCGACGTCTTCCGTGAACCTTAATTAAACACTCCATTTTTGCGTTTAAGATAAAGTGTTGCGTCAATCAAATTAGACCACCGCTATTAGAGGACTGATTGAGTTCTAGATTTTAATGTCCGCTACTCAGGGTAAAACAGACTTTAGAGGAGTTACTTCCTCGATGAACTCCGGCGAATTGCCCGCCAAANTTTTTCTGGCGTCGCCGGCATGTCGATATCCCTAACGCCCAACGGCGCTAACGCATCCAGGATGGCGTTTAAAATGGCCGGCGGGGCGGGGAGGCAACCGTTTTCTCCTGCCCCTTTTACACCTAACGGATTGGTCTCGGTCGGTACTTCATGAAAATCAACTTGAAAGTCCGGTAAATCCTTAGCCCGTGGGACTGAATAATCCATCAATGAGCCGGAAACCAATTGGCCGGTCGAATTATCGTAAATCATGTTCTCTTGNAGGGCCTGACCAACCCCTTGAGCAATGCCGCCATGTATTTGACCTCGGGCNAGGAGCGGGTTAACCACGGTTCCNANATCNTCAATNGCCATATATTTTTTNAGCTCGNTAAGACCNGTTGAAGGATCCACTTCNACTTCACAGACATGACAGCCATTGGGAAAATTNAACGGGCCGTCAAAATAGCCNGTTCCCTCCAAGCCGATGCCCGTACCAGATGGCAACCCAAGAGGGGNGAAGGATTTTTGNGCAACCGATNTCAGNTCAATTGAGCGATCCGTTCCGGTAACCNTAAACAAGCCATNTGAGAAAAGGATATCTTGTTCTGNAGCCTCCAAGNCCTGNGCGGCGATTTTTATCCCTTTCTCAATAACAATATCAACAGCGTNTTTTAAAGCGGAACCGCCCATGGTTATGCTACGCGATCCGAANGAACCTCGTCCCATCGAGACCCGNTCTGTATCACCTTGAACCAAATGAATTTTATCAAGCGCCACGCCCAGCCATTCGGCGACCATTTGCGCATAAACGGTCGCATGTCCCTGACCATAGGAAAAGGTTCCAGCTAGAATTAGCACCTCGCCATTGCCTTTTAATCGAATTTCCATGCGCTCGTTAAAAGGCGTAATCGCTTCAATATAAAAGCCCAGNCCAAATCCTCGCAACCGGTCNCGTTTTTCGGTTTCGACTTTTCGGAGANTAAAATNTTGCCAATCTGCGGCTTGCAAAACTTTATCCAAAACGGTCGCAAAATCACCCGANTCATACTGGTATTGCANTGCTGTTTGATAAGGCAGATTGGAATTNNGAATAAGGTTTTGGCGGCGTAATTGAACGGCATCTTTGTNANAGGCGTGTGCCGAAAAATCGATAAGTCGTTCAACCAAATTAACGGCTTCGGGTAGCCCCGCGCCACGATAGGGTCCAAGCGGTGCCGTATGAGTAAAGACCGAGCGAGCCAAAACGCTGATCACTGGAATATCATAAACATGTGATAAATTCATGACACAGCGGGCGGTCGGAACGAGCGCGGAAATAGATAGATAAGAGCCGAGATTGGTGATTATATCCACCTCAAGGGCTAAAATATTTCCATCCTTGTCAAATGCCATTTTTGCGTCTGCTATTTGGTCACGGGCATGGGTATCACTGACAAAGCTTTCCTGGCGCTCGCCGACCCATTTTACCGGACGTCCCAGTTTTTTTGCCGCCCAAAGCACCAAGGCATCCTCAGGATAGAGGGTTCCTTTTAGGCCAAATCCGCCACCGACATTCGGACAAATAACGCGAAACTCTTCCTCAGGTTTTTGAAATATGGCGGAAGCCAGTAATTGGCGCGCGACATGAGGTTTTTGACAACTGGTATGAAGGGTAAAGCGCCCAAGACTATAATCGCCTAGGGTTGCTCTCGGCTCCATTGCAACTGCCGATAATCGATTATTACGAACTGACAATTCTTGAACATGGTAAGCACTTTCCATTGCCAAGCTGACAGCCTCGGCATCTCCCATCGCCATTTGGAAACCAACATTATTTTTCGCTTCCGGCCAGACTAAGGGCGTATCTGAATTAATCGCCTGATCCAACACCGTTACAAACGGTTTGACTTCATAAGAGATTTCGATCAGCTCGGCGGCATCTTTAGCTTGTTCTAAACTTTCCGCCACAATCAATGCGATGCCTTCGCCGACGAAGCGCACTTTATCAATTGCCAAAATGGGCTGATGGGTTCGATACCCTTTGAGCCTTCCCCCATCACCTTGCAATTGCGCACACGGTATCCCGCCAAGCTTGTCCCCTCGAACATCGTCGCCCGTAAGGACCAGCAGAACCCCATCCGATTTTAAAGCTTTAGAAATATCGATGGATAACAGTTCGGCATGGGGATGCGATGACCTTAAAATATAGCCATAGGATTGCAGTGGCAGATCGATATCTCCGATAAAATTTCCCTGCCCTAATAAAAAGGTCTCGTCTTCTAATCGCTTAACCGAGCCACCAATTCCCGACTGTTTCATTTCTATTCGATCCCACCAATAATCCCGAAGGACTCAGCCATTTTATAACCTCACGGCATAAAAGACAATAGACTATCCGGTTATAAACAAGCTAGCCGGAGAAGCCGGTTGATCGGAAGATCAGGGCACTCTATGTTAGCCAATGAAGCAAATTGACTGCGTGCTTTTGATCGGAACCTGATCTGTAGAGAGCATTATGGTCAACGGACAAGTAACAGCATCGCACAAACAGGCCGGATACACATGGCAGCACCAACCTAGTTCTAAATCAGCGTCAAAATAATCCTTGCCAAACGGAACCCGCCCACAAATGGCTATTAGCTACCGTCAGACAATGCCAAATTGATGGCAGCTTTACTCCCGAAAGCAGACATCAACCAATTAAGACAAAATTTTTGCCTATGGAACGAATAAGGGCGTTGAATAAAATATTTTCGCAAGCGCTAATTCGATGGCAAACTTTTTGTTATTATGGTCAAAATGTGGGAATAATTAGTATTTAATAAAATAACTATTTTATTAACAAAAGGTTATCAGATAATGGAGGAGAGAGGGGGATTCGAACCCCCGAGACGTTCGCACGCCTGCTGGTTTTCAAGACCAGTGCTTTCAACCACTCAGCCACCTCTCCGGTTGCGTGGTTTTAAACGGCTAGAAGCAGGTTCTCAAGAAGTTTTTTATTCATGAATGAATAGCTGGGCACAATCTTGGCACAGTTAGGATGGATTCATGGCGAGTTTTAGGAAAAGAAATGGGAAATGGCATGTTCAAATAAGAAAATCTGGATGTCCTCAAATAACTAAATCCTTCATTCAGAAGAAAGATGCTCAATTATGGGCTAAAAAATTAGAACTTCAGATAGAAACTCAGGGTGCAATTCCAATATACAATCATCAGTTGAAAACCTTAGGAGACGTCTTATGCAGATATAGAAATAAGATAACTGTTAAAAAGCGTGGAGCAATTCCAGAGGGTTATAGATTAGATAAAATCATACGTAATGACATAGCTTCTATTTACATAGACAAACTAGCTACATCCCATATTTCACAATATAGAGATCAAAGACTAGAGATGGTATCAGCAACATCAGTTATTAAGGAACTCACTCTGCTATTACATGCTCTGGATCTAGCAAAAAGGGAGTGGGGTGCTAATATTTTTGAAAATGTTGTTCGTGTAGTTAAGAAACCATCACCTGATAGATCTCGATCAAGAAGATTAGACCAAGCTGATTTAGAATTGCTACTCAGATCTTGTCATGAAAGTGAGAGTTTTTGGCTTGAACCAATTGTTACCGTAGCAATTGAGACTGCGATGAGGCGAGGGGAGTTGTTGGGTTTAAGCTGGGCTAATGTTTCTTTTCATTCTCGTTTACTAAGATTACCTAATACTAAAAATGGAACTGAACGAGATGTCCCCCTGAGTTTAAAAGCTATGATGAAATTAAAATCTATTCCTAAGCATATTAGTGATTGTGTATTTCCTGTATCCATCACAGCATTAAGAGGTCTCTGGAACAGAGCCTGTGAAAGAGCAGGGATTACTGATTTACACTTCCATGATCTCAGACATGAAGCCACCAGCAGGTTCTTTGAAAAAGGATTGAAGGTCATGGAGGTTGCAACAATTACAGGACATAAGGATTTTAGAATCTTGCAAAGATACAAACATTTAATAGTTGAAGATTTAGCCAAGAAGCTTGAGTAGTTTCCATCTAGATATTTTTATGACACTATAACTGTATAATAAGATATCTGCATAAAGGTGAACATGAACTACTGTAAAATATTACTTGGCTTATTAGGTGTTTGGGCGGTAATGGTAGTTATTTTAGGCCTTTTTAAGCTACAAGTGTATTTTCCTTTTAATATAGGTTCTGCTGAAGAAATTCCATATCATCGTTGGCAAACGGTTCGTTTCACGACCTTTCTGACTGTAGCTTATTTTATATTTAGATATATAGGAGGATTTAGACCAGTTTCGGCCTTAGCTGTATTGGATATGTTTTTTAAATTGATGGTATTTATTGCAACTATTAATTTTTGGATTGCTGATAAGCTAAGTGACGAATGGGGTGTCGTATTATTTTTTATTATCGTAGCACTGTTAACACATCGAACTGCTAGACAAAATCGGGGAAAGATGTTTATTAAAGATTGGTAACACCTCTAAGACCTCAGACATTAGACCACCAGCAGATTCTTTGCGAAGGGGTTGATCTTATGGAGGTCTCAACAATTACAGGACATTAAGATCTTAGAATGCTGAGAAGATACACATATTTAAGTTTAGAAGATTTTAGCTAAGAAGTTGGGGTGACTGCATGTTAGTTAGACTATTTAAGGGAATTCATTGGATATTGTTTTTTGTCTTTCTTGGTTCTTGGGATTGTTTCTTCTAGCAATAATAGATGGTGGCACTGACAAAGTTGTTAGAGGTTTAGAAAATATGCTTGTTGGTGATCTAGGATTAGGGGGGTACTAGTCGCAGGAGTAATGACTTGGATACCACCAGTATTTCTATTTATAGACTATGTTGTTAATGACACGTGGACTTTATACCCATGGAATAGAAACAGGGATTAATTGATGGATTTAAGCAATAAAGAAGTTGAAGTTTTTTATTCGTATAGAAGCCCGTACAGTTATCTCGCTATTGGTCAGCTATATGATTGGCATAAGGAAACTGGGGTTAATATAATTATTAGACCTGTATATCCTCTTGCTATTCGCACACCAGATTTTTTTGATAAATTAAATCCTTTAGGGCACGCTTACGTTTTAATGGATACAAATCGCACAGCTGATTTCTTAGATCTTGATTATAAATGGCCAAACCCTGATCCAGTTACCATGACCTTTAGCCCTCTTAATATTCCCAAAGAGCAACCTTATATCCATCGTCTCACACGATTGGGAATAGAATCTGTTCTTCAAGGAAAATCATTGGAGTTTACATATGCGGTCAGTAGTTTGATTTTTAATGCCAAGGTAGATGATTGGACCAAGGGTAATCACCTAGAGTCAGCAGTTTCTGAAGCCGGTTTAGAACTGGCAAATATGGACCAAGCTATTGTTAATGATGCTCAAAAATATGATGATTTAATTCAGAAAAATCAAAAGGATCAGAATGCATCGGGGCATTGGGGGGTCCCCTTGATGGTACATAAGGGCGAGCCGTTCTTTGGTCAAGATAGGATAGCCATACTCAAATGGCGGGTAGAAAATAATGATTAAATATAACGTAATTTGACGCAGTCAAAGGATATAAGAATGCTACAAAGGTATGTAGTTAAAGGTTTAGGATAGCTCTTAATACTATTATGACATTTTGGGATCACCAGAAATTGTTTTCTGGGGTAACGACTCCCAAAAATTCTGAACTTTCGTGGGGTAACTGTCTTTTATGAACTGTTAGGCTTTATGGATATTAGGTCTTCTCGCAGCATATTTCATATTCCACTCTAAGCTAACCCATTCCTCTTTTGAAATCTGTCCTTCAAAATATGCACCCAACTCGTCAAGCATGCTTCTCAAACTTCTTATTCCTAAACACATGGCACGGTATTTTTCGTCATCAGTAAAATTATCATAGTCATTATCTATCCTTTGATGAAAGTTGCGAAATTCATTATCTGTGACCAGTGTCTCAAAGAGCCAGTTTATTCGTTGTACGCGATTATCAGCCATTGACTTGCGTAATAGATAAGAATTTTGTCTTAACTCAAGGGCAACAAAGACAATTGATACTATAATTGCAATTCCAACTCCAATTTGTGTTATAAAATAGACTTCCTCAAGATTCAAAATAATTCTCCAATATAATCATCTAATTAATTTAAACTTTAATCATGAATTCATATGGAACCATTTAGAGCAAGTAATATTTCTCTAACTATTCTTNGGTAGAATTAGAACTAAATTTACCTCTCGNGAGGCGAGTACTAGGCTGTTNCTGANGATCNAAANAATCTCGAGCATACACNGNAAAGCNCTTGGNCAAACAANTTTCACTTTTAAATTTTTTGCNANNAGCATAATCGCCGCTAGTNTGNAAATTTAAAAATACTAAGANAGGCNCCTCGNCATCAGGATAGAATNTTTCATGCNTAATTGATTCGGNATTGGGTTACCTNTGTTTGGGANAAAAATAAACCAAAAATAAAAATAAATGTTTTTAANATTCTAATATTTTAATATTATGAGAATAAGGNTATCCCGCAACAAGCATTTGAACCGTCTCTGGTTGTACCCCATCATGTTTCATTGACTCTAATGCCTCATCTGACTGNAGAAANGANACTAAAGCATCCATATCTGGAACATCAAGCATTAAACCAACTTTATTAGACCCTTCGGGATCAATATAAGTACTAAATTTAATACCGAGTGCTCCAAAAATTTCAGATCTTTTAGTTGATGATAACCAGAAATCTACGTCATCAACTAGATGATACACCATTACAGAGGTCATAAATTATCTCCTTATTAAGTTTGATTATTCACTATCTTAAAAAGGAGGAAGAAAGTCATAAAGTTTAATTAAAGAAATTATTAAGTTTTTATACTTTTCGGTTAATCTAGTGTATTAAATATCTTAACTGATAATTGTACTGCGTTCATATATATATTTGATTAAATTATGCAATGCGATATCTCTATAAAAAAATAAGTTTTTAAATTCTTTTTCCTCTAACTTCATACAAGCTTTCCCAGCATAGTGCGACCATTTCTCTCTAAAGTTTTATTATCCATTTAAAATATATTCTCTTAGCATGGCTCCCTCATTCTCTAACTCCTGCAATCGATTTTTTAAAACATCGCCAATACTTATAATCCCAATCAGTTTTTTCCCACTCAAAACTGGTAAATGTCTTATCCGTAATTCTGTCATTTTATGCATTACTTCACCTATAGCTGTCTCCATTTGGCAAGTTATTAAATCTCTAGACATTAGTCTTTTAGCTGGCCATTCAAGAATTTCCGGGCCAGTATTTGCTAGGGCTCGGACGATATCTCTCTCAGAAACCACACCGCTAATTTCATTCAAATTAGTTGTAACAACAACTAACCCAATTTTTTCCCCTGCCAAGGTTTGAATTACTTCATTAATCTCATCTTCAGCATAAACTGAATATAATTCCTTACTTTTTCCCGATAACAATTGAGAAACAACCATATTGAAATACCTCCCGATTTGATTGGTCCTAAATCAGAAAATCACTTCACAGTAGTTAAGATATATCTAATATAACATAAAAAGAATAAAATTGCTAATTGGATGCTAATTGTTGTTAACAAGCTTTTTGATTGCTCCCTGATTAATTTATTATATTAGCCTAAATAGGTGTTAGAACTTTTGGATTATGTTGAATTTGATAATATAAAACATTTTAGATTACATAGTCTTATTGGTTGATTTGGAGTTATTTAGAATGAGTAATATTTGTCTGATTGCTTCGTATATTTGAGTATTAAATATATCTCTTGATGCTGATCCAATTTTTAATAAATGAAGTTTCTTAGTTCTTGCGAGTTTAATAGAGGTAGTCTAAATATTAATGGTCGCTTTCTAGGAATGGTAATAATGAAAAAAATTTTATTGGTAATATTATTAATTTTTTTTAATAGTCCCGTCTCAGCTATTAATTGGCAAATTTTTGAGGATCCGACGGGGGCTTTAAAGACTTGTTTACTGGAGAACCTGAATCCTGGTTTGTTATCAAAATTGTCGGATGGACGTCCAACTAAAAAAGGAATGCGAAAAAAAGCTAAAAGAGCCTATCAGGCTTGTTCAAATTATATAAGTTATAGAAATAAATTTAAGTCATCGATGCAAGGTAGAAAAATAATCAAAGCATATCTGGGGACTGCGCCCTTATTTGAGCTTGTTGATAAAAAGAATTCTGTAAATCTAATTTTTTTCAATGGCGGCCCTGGTTGGTGGGGTAATTTAAATTCTAAGAATTTTTTAATAAGAGAACGCGTCAGTTTTTTTAAAAAAGGAGCTAATATATTTATTTTCCCTAATGCCGAAAAAAAACAAAAAATGTCTTATGATGATAGATTGAATGGGTTACATAGAAATAAAATCAATAAATTAGTTAATGAGATTAGAAGCAGGAATGATCTTCCAATATTTCTTGTAGGAATTAGTCGTGGGGCGGTCTCTGTTGGGTCATATATCGCAGAATATGGAAAAGAAGTTGATGGAGCAATTTTAATGTCCGCTATTTATTTCCATGATAGAATAAGCAAAAGAAACTCTTATTCAATGCAAGAAGTAATTGGAACGACACCCAAGACCAAGATACTTATAATTCATCATGATAGTGATGGCTGTAAAATATGTCAGCCATCTAGTGCCCAAGATTTCTTTGATAGTATTGAGGGTGAAGAAAAATCATTATTATGGGTATCTGGCGGACAATCTTCCGGCGACCCCCACGGACCCTTTCATCACCACGGTTATGAAGGGGTTGAAAATATTGCAATTGATCACTTAATCAACTGGGTCAAGAAAAATTAAATAAAGGTGTTTGCATTTTGTTTTATTATTTGCAAGTAGCCAATAGATCGTAGATAAAGTTTCATATCATGTTGAACAAAGTTCTTAATATTTTTAAAGCAAACTCTCCGTTACACCTAGTTATTATCTTTGTGGTTTATGGTATAACCGGAAGTCTGTCTGTAATAGTATCCGAACCTATTTTAAATTTTATTAAATTGGATCAGTTTATAAGCTTTGTTCCACTTTATTGGCTTTTAAGAATTATAGTTATTATAATTGCATATCAAATTTTATTATTAGTAATCGGGACCATCTTTGGACAATTTTATTATTTTAAAAAAATTCAATTAAAGTTCTTAAAGCGCGTAAAGATTATAAAATGAAATATACCCCTCGAAAATCGATTCAAATATTATAAAAAAAGACCTACATGGTTACGGTGCAAGCTCCATTAATGCTCTTGGATTGTATTCTTTGTGGAAAATGTATACTGCCTTCCGTTTCAAGAGCTGTTATCGTTTTTGCAAACTTAAGATCTGATTTGGTAATAATAGTAGAATGAACAATTCCCATTTCCTCTGTTATCGTGACGTTATACAATATAATGATATTGTCATTCTCTTTGATTTTGCTTTGAATATTACCTAAAGTATCAACAAATTTATTACCAGTCCTTGTTTCGGAGAATGTTCTAATTTGTTGATTTTTATCGAGAAAGGTGCAAGTGTATCTCTCTGAATAGGCAGGGTTTTTGAAAAAAATAAGTATAATTAATAATAGAATTTTCTTCATTAAATTAAGTCCTCTTCCAGGGGAACCATGTCCATTTGCCATTAACAAAAAAGTCTATGAATAAAAATAATACTGGAATCCATGAGCTTAATCCGGCAACTATTGCCACTTTCAAGCCTACTTGAAATAATACACCTTTAACATAACCTGATANAAATTGCGTTAAATCAACTCCATTACTCCCAACCAAGGACAATATCCAATAAAGCCATAAAATGNCNAATATGATAAATAATACCCANTGTATTCTTGANAAAANTCTGCTCAATAGGAAAACTNNNCNTTGCTGTTTTANTAGTATTTAATTTAGACTGAANAGAACCAAAAATTGTCTNNGNATTAGCATACTAAAAAATATCAGTCNATATAATCCAAAAAAGAATNCGAGGTGCTTCACGAAATTGCTATGTTAATGTTTTGTTTGGACATGACCNCCTATAANTATTCATTAGATCAAAAACATCTATCTTTTCAAGAAATGAGAATACAATTACATGATTAAATTTTCTGAGCTCAATTTAATTGAGCCTCTGCAGAAGTCTTTACTACTTCAAGGCTATGAAATTCCAACGGCGATCCAAGCTCAATCAATACCCTTCCTGATTAAGGGCAAAGACCTACTTGGGGTCGCCCAAACCGGAACAGGTAAAACGGCGGCTTTTTCACTACCTCTGTTGCAGAGTCTAACTAGGTCAGCAATTGGACGTCCAAAAGCAGGAAAACCACGTGCCTTAATTTTAGCCCCAACTCGTGAACTTGCGATCCAAATTGGTGACAGTATTAAAATATATGGCAAATTTTTAAGTATTATTACGACGACCATTTATGGTGGTATTTCTCAGCTAAAACAAATTGCTGCCCTTAATCGAGGCGTGGATATTGTGGTTTCGACGCCGGGGCGTTTATTAGATTTGATAAATCAAAATAAAATAAGTCTTAAAGGCATCGAATTTTATGTTCTGGACGAAGCTGACCGCATGTTAGATATGGGTTTTATTCATGACGTAAAAAAAATTACTAAACAGATACCAGAGAAGCGACAAACTTTGCTATTTTCGGCTACAATGCCAAATGAAATAGCTAACCTGGCAAAGGGTTTACTAAATAATCCAGTCAAAATTGAGGTTGCTGTCCAATCAACTACTGCAGATCGGATAGATCAACAAGTGCTATTCGTGGAAAAGTCTAAAAAACGTAACTTATTATCGTATATTTTGGAAGATAAAGGGGTCTCCCGCGCACTTGTTTTTACCCGAACTAAACATGGCGCTAACCGCGTCGCAAAATATCTAGAACAGCAAAATATTCGAACTGGTGTCATACACGGTAATAAATCACAAAATGCTCGTCAAAATGCATTAAAGGGCTTTAAAGATGGTAAACTTCGTATTTTAGTCGCTACTGATATCGCTGCACGTGGTATTGATATAGATAAAGTAACACATGTGATTAATTTCAATCTGCCAAATGAGCCGGAAATCTATGTGCATCGCATTGGTCGGACTGCTCGCGCCGGTTTGGAAGGTCAGGCAATTTCGTTTTGTGATGAGGAAGAACGGGATTATCTTTTTGATATCGAGAGAGTTATTCGAAAGTTTGTAGATGTAAGAGTTGAGCATCCTTTTCATGCTCAAAATATTAGAGATGCTAAAAAATCATTCGCTCGTAAAAATAATAATAGAGCTACTTCAGGGGCAAATGGCGAAAAGCGCCAGAAGCTCACTAGCTCGCACAAGAAAAAAAGGCCTAAGGGAGGAAACAAACATGGAATTATGGAATTAAAAAATATTAAATCCCAAAATTCCAGAAAAAAACGACCTCAAAGTGGTAAAAATTAAAATAAATAACATGCTCGTATGTTAAGCATTGAATAATAATATCCTTATGCAATTAACGCTACAGTATTATCTGTCACGTTAAGGTTGTTTAACCAAACTGCAACCAGCTCCGGAAACTAAACTTCATTATTGATTAAATCTTTTTTAAGGTTTTGTTGAATTTGATTATTGTATTTTTATATAATATGAGTACACTTTTCATAACATTAACAACGAAAGGAGGTGGTCCAATGTCATTTGATTTGGAAATTATTTATGTTAGTTTGCGTATTGATAGTGAGCAAAGGAAGTGCCTCTCTAAGCAACCTTAATTCACATTCGTTAAACTTGGGCTAGCATAGGTCCAATCAAAAAAAGGGGGGTGCTGTTATGGCATCTCCTTTTTATTTACATAGGAGTTTATATTGAGGGTATTGAAAATTATTGAGGATGCTGAATTGATTATTGCGGACTTAGAGGTCGATTGGAATTCGGAGAAGCAAAGTTCGCCCACGTTATGCGTGAGATATAAGGGTAAAATAATACCTTTAAATACGCCTGATATGAGACCTATCTTAATGAAGGAGGAAAATGCAATTGAAACGGAATAAGCAATTTTTGTCAAAAGTCTGTTTAAATAAATATATTGTATTATTGTTATGTCTGCTTTTTTCAAATTTTTCTTTTGCAGCAGACTTAAAAAAAACCCAACCGGATCCATCATTAGATGCGCGAGACGTAGTTGAGATAGTAATGAATGCGATGGGGAATAATGATTATCCATATCAAAACCACGGAATTGAGATTACTTATAATTTTGCTTCGCCTGCAAATAAAATGGTCACTGGGCCTCTTAGTCGTTTTAGTGAAATGATCAGAGTAGGCATATATGCGTCAATGTTAAATTTCAAAGACGTTAAATATGAAAACTACAAAGTTGATGGTAGGAATGCCCAAATAGATGTAATATTGGAAACTAAAGATAATGTGACGCAAGGTTTTCAATTTAGACTAAAACGTCAAATTGATAATGAATACCATGATAGTTGGATGACTGACTCAGTTATGCCTATTTCGATAACTAAAACCTAAAAATTACATTACTTATTTGAATTATTTATAGAGTCATTTTTCTTTCAAAATATGAATAGAAATGCGATCTTAGTCAAATTTATATGGAGTATTTTAGGAGTAAGATAAAATGGATCAGAGCATCCCCAAGATCGGGCAAGCCTCGATAGCAATTTATAACAGTATTGAGCGCTTTCCAATCAGAAGGATTTATTGCGTTGGTAGAAATTATCGGGCCCACGCCATTGAAATGGGGGCTGATCCAGATAGAGAAAATCCATTTTTTTTTATGAAACCTGCCGACTCAATCGTGGAAAATGGCACGACGATTCCCTATCCAAAAATGACTTCAAATTTTCACCATGAAATTGAACTAGTCGCAGCTATTGGGAAAGGCGGCATAGATATTAGTCTTAATGATGCTCTAGATCACGTGTGGGGCTATGGTGTTGGAATCGATCTGACAAGGCGTGATCTCCAGAGTCAGGCAAAAAAAGCAGGCAGACCATGGGATATGGGAAAGGGTTTTGATAAATCAGCTCCTTGTTCCGCTCTGCGTACAGTTGATGATGTGGGTCACCCTGATAACGGCTCCGGTGCTATCTGGATCAAGGTTAATGGCGAAATTAAACAAGAAAGTACTTTGAATTTACATATCTGGAATACAGCTGAGACCATCAATTATTTGTCGGGCTTTTGTGAATTAATGCCTGGTGATTTGATTTTTATGGGAACGCCTGATGGTGTTGGTCCAGTTGTCTCAGGGGACAGAATGGAAGGTCATATAGAGGGTGTCGGCGATTTAGTTATTAATATTGCTTAAAAGAGGAGATGGTAAGTCATGAAAAGACGGTTTTTGGGTTCTCAGGGTCTAGAGGTGCCCGCTATTGGTCTTGGGTGTATGGGAATGACTATTCAATATGGAGAATTGGATGATGTTGAGTCTGTTGAGGCTATACACCATGCACTAGATAACGGTTTAAATTTATTGAATACCGCTGATGCATATGGAAACGGTAAGAACGAAATTTTAATAAATACGGCAATAAAGAATAGGCGTTCTGAGGTCATCCTTAATACTAAATTTGGTCAAGTAACAAATCCTGATAGAAAAGGGGGTGTTAATGGTAGCCCCTCTTACGTTAGAGAAGCCTGTGAAGCTAGTCTAAATAGATTAGGGACTGATTATATTGATATATTTTCTCAACATAGGGTAGACCCTGATATTCCTATTGAAGAAACCGTTGGCGAGATGGGGCGCTTAATAGAAGAGGGTAAAGTTAGATATATCGGATTATCTGAAGCTTCTTCTGAAACCATTCAGCGGGGTCACCGAGAGGTGCCTATTACGTGTGTTGAGACAGAATATTCTTTATGGACCCGTGATGTGGAGGAAAATATTCTTCCGACCTGTGGTGAATTAGGTATAAGCTTAATGCCATATGCGCCAATAGGCCGTGGCTTTTTATCTGGCGAAATCAAAAATATTGATAATTTGAACGAAAATGATAGACGAAGAGATCATCCAAGATTTTCGCCAAATAATATTGCTGAAAACTATAAAAAGGTTCATGCTCTAGAACGATTTTCATTTTCCCTCGGCTTTAAACCAGCTCAAGTCGCAATAGCTTGGGTTTTATCGCAAAGTGACACGATAGTGCCGATTCCGGGCACAAAACGTCGTAAATTTATTGATCAAAATATACGAGCAACTGATATTAACTTATCGGATAAAGAGATAAGTGATTTAAATAAAATTTTCCCAGTAGGAGAAACATCTGGTGATCGATACCCCTCAGCTCAAATGCCAAAACTAGGGTTGTAATGGCTGGTCGACTTAATGAAAAAGTTGCCTTGGTTACGGGAGCAGGCTCTGGTCTCGGACGTGCATCTGCAATACATATGGCTCAGGAGGGCGCAAAAGTGCTTGTGACTGATATAGACCACAATAGTGCACTAAAAACATCTCAAATGATTAATTCAGAGTTTGAAGGTGCAAGTTTTTCAGGAGCACATGATGTTACAAACGAAGAGGATTGGCGTGAGGTTATAAAAAATGTAACTCTTAAGTTTGGGTGCCTAAATGTTTTAGTTAACAATGCTGGGATTAGCATTGGTGGAGATATTGAATCTACTGACTATGTGGATTGGAAAAAGCTACAACGGATCGATGTGGATAGTGTATTTTTGGGATGCA
This sequence comes from Rhodospirillaceae bacterium TMED23, assembly GCA_002168115.1. Taxonomy (GTDB): domain Bacteria; phylum Pseudomonadota; class Alphaproteobacteria; order Rhodospirillales; family UBA2165; genus TMED23. The sequence goes on from NHCC01000009.1 coordinate 169,888, forward strand.
AACTGGCTATTCCTGTATTAAAAGATAGTGGAGGGGGGGCAATAATTAATATTTCGTCAACTGTGGGAATCATGGGGAATCCATTAACACTTGGGTATGGAGCTGCTAAGGCAGCGGTTTGCTCTATGAGTAAATCAATTGCATTACATTGCGCTCGCCATAAATATAATATTCGATGTAATTCAGTGCACCCAACTTTTATTGATACTCCTTTGTTGGACCGGTTTAGCGAGGATGCCGGTGGCAAAGAGAAGGCTCTGGAGACATTATCAGGACTTATTCCGTTAGGTAGAATACTAGAAACTAAAGATGTCACTCATGGCATTATATATTTGGCATCGGATGAATCAAGCATGATGACAGGTTCAGAATTTGTGATTGATGGAGGTCTCACATGTGGTTATATGCCCCCCATATAATAGAACTACTGGAATTTTAAAAAGAAATATGATAATGATTTTTGTTATACATATAATCGAAAATTAGAAACTTATTGCACAGAATGGGATTGAAATTATGTCTGAAGCTAGCCAACATAAAACGCCAGTATACAATAATAAACGTTTTAAACCAAGTGAATACGCTTTTGATATGTTTATTGGCCCGCGTGCGGGCGAGCCACTAAAAGATTTCACACTAACTGATTTGGAAACGGGTAAACCTATCAAGTTATCTGATTTCAATGGTAAGTGGGTTGTTGTTGAAACCGCATCTTCAACATGTTCAATGTATACAAAAAATATTCCAGATATGAAGGAAATTGCTGAAGAAATGAGCGACGTCGAATTCGTGGTCGTTTATGTTCGAGAGGCACATCCTGGCGAAAGACTAGGACAGCATAATAATATGGAAGAGAAAATTAATGCTGCAAAGATAATAGCGCCCCGTTACGGAGAACATCGACGAGTATTAGTCGATAATTATGAAGGTGATTTTCATAGGGCCTATGGGGCTATGCCAAATGTTGTCTATGTGATTAGGCCAGATGGAGTAATTCATTATCGTTGTAACTGGGCTGCGCCGCATAAGGTCAAGGAAGCGTTGGAAGATAGGGAGAATTTCCATACTGTTGAAAATGCGGATCTATATACACTCAGAGCTTCTCGTAAAAAGTTTCATATGGTTCGAACAATGTGGACGGGGGGGATTATTGCCTTATATGATTTTGTTAAAGGTGCACCGTATGTTGTTGGAAAACATATGAAAGTTGATGCTTATTATAACAAACATGGTAAATTTAAAAATCAGCCAGACGATGTATCTGAAGCACCCATACCAGGGACCAAGTAGAACATGATTGAATAAAGGTATACGGAGTTAAGGTCCTTGGTAAATCAAAATATCTATTAAATTTTATATAATTGGCTGTTAATCATTACCCCAAACCTCGTTTGCAATTTCGACTACAAGTTCCAGTTTTTTGCATTGTTCGTCTATTGTCAGATCATTTCCATGATGGGTACTTGAAAAACCGCATTGCGGGCTCAGGCATATTTGTTCAATATCCACGTATTGAGATGCCTCGTCTATTCTCCTTTTGATATCATCTTTATTCTCTAAAAAGGGAGTTTTGGAGGTAATTAGACCCAATACAACTTTTGAGTCAGTCGGTGCAAATTTTAAGGGCTCGAAGCCACCGGAGCGTTCTGTATCGTACTCCATAAAGTATCCGTCTACCGTCAATTCATTGAACATGTTCTCAGCGATCGACTCATAACCCCCAGACGTCATATAGGTGCTTTTGAAATTACCACGACACATATGGACTGTCACAGTCATACTTTCAGGCCGATTTTTTACAGCTTCTGTAATAGCTGTGGCGTACCTTACTAATAATTCGTCTGGATTATCACCACGTGCTTTTATTCCTTCTCTAAAGTTCTCATCGCATAAATAAGCAAAACTAACATCATCAATTTGTAGATAGGTACATCCAAGATCTGCAAGTTTATTAATTTCATCATTGTATGCTTGAGTTAAATCTGACCAATACTCTTCCATGTCGGGGTAAGCTGTTTGATTAATAGCCTTACTGCCACTTCTTAGATGTGTCATTCCGGGGCCAGGGATACAAAACTTTGCGGTTTGTTTCGTATTTTCTCTTAAAAAAGTGAAATGTTTTCTCATTGCTCCTGCATGAGGCCCAATTTTATTGTCTACTGAAAACGTTGCTACTGTGTCGCCACCAGAGAAAGAATGACCGTATGTTTCTTCGTTCAAATTGATCCCTTCAAAACCTGCTATAAAATCTAAATGCCAATAATCCCGTCGAAATTCTCCATCTGTAATAGCCTTTAACCCTATGCCTTCTTGAAGTTTGATTACTTCGAGAATACGTTTATCTTCTAAATCTCTAAGTACTTCTGAAGAGATACGCTGATCACGCCAATCTTGTCGTGTTTTGGCTAAATCGATTGGTCTCAGTAAACTACCAACATGGTCGGCTCTAAAAGGTGGTTTAGACATTGAATTCTCCTTGTTTACCATAATTTTATCGATAAACTATGCGAATCTGGACAAAAGCATATGGTAGTCGACAAATTGGTTTTTTTAAACAATTTCATTGTGATAGTTAAAATATGCTTACGAAAATTATTAAAGTCTTTCAATGTTTAAATGAGGTTTTTTTATGCGTTTACTTTCTTTTACCATGGCAGGTAAACAATTAATCGGTGTTCTTAAACAAGATAGAAGAACAGTTATCGACTTGTCATTAGTAGATCCATCTCTTCCAACAGATATGAATAGCTTTATTGATTTAGGCGCAGGTGCCATAGAGCGAGTTGGACGCATTATTGATAGTACAAGTCCAAAAGCAGAGAAGGAACTTAGTGACATTAATCTGCTCTCACCTATACCCGTGCCACGAAGGAATATCTTTTGTGTTGGACGTAACTACTACGAGCATGCAAAAGAATTTCATGATAGTGGGTTTGATGCGACAGCAGGAAAATCAGCTGTACCCGAAGACCCCATAATTTTTACAAAAGCAACAACTTCCATGAGTGGTCCTTTCGATCCCATTCCATCATACTATGACACCAGCAATTCAACAGATTATGAGGGAGAGTTAGCTGTTATTATTGGGTCAGATGGTCGAGATATTAACAAAGAGGACGCCTTTGATTTTGTATATGGTTATTCTGTATCAAATGACGTTACAGCACGAAGTTTACAACATAAACATAAACAATGGTTTTTGGGAAAAAGTCTAGATGGATATTACCCGATGGGGCCCGTTATTGTTACCTCTGATGAAGCTGGCCATCCAGACACTTTTCATTTAAAAACGCTTGTAAATGGTGAGGAAAGACAAAATTCAAGTGTAGCTGATCTTATTTTTGATATTCCAACTCTCATAGAATGCATTTCATCAAACATAACACTTAAAAAAGGTGATATTATTGCAACGGGAACACCTGTGGGCGTTGGAATAGGCTATGAGCCTCCCATTTTTCTCAAAAAGGGAGATTTGGTAGAGGTTGAGATTGATCCAATCGGTTCAATTAGAAACAGAGTTGAATGAGAATTATTAAAAAATATTAGTTCAGATAATTATTTTGAAAATCTTAACTGTTATCATCTTTTAATCATTTGGTGAGGTTTGAACTAAACTTTTGCGATCTTTTATATTCTTATGCCAATCAGATAGAGTTGGGCAGTTTTTTTTCCAATTAATATCATCGTGACGAAAGTCAAGATAATCTAATGCAATCGCTACTGTAAGACTACCCATATCGACGTATTTTTCTAATTCTGAAGTATGATCCTCAAAATATTCTAATGTTCTAGATATTTTTAATTGTTGTGCGTTAACCCATTCTTTCACACGTTGTTGTTGAGTTCGGATTCTTTTTTCATAAACTAGCAAAACCGCGGCCTCTAGTATACCATCGGATAACGCCTCATGCTGCAGGGTTTTCCATATATTTTCATCAATTGGATAAAGTTTTTCTGAATTCTTATAGTTATTTAGTTCATCTATATATCTGCAAATAAACTTGCTCTCGCTGAGTGATGAGCCATCTGGCAGGATTAACGTTGGTATTTTACCCAGTGGATTGACTTTTGGAACAATATCACCTGGATCTAAAGGACTAATTTTTACCTCTTCCAAAGTTACATTATCAATTTGATTTGTTTCGATCAGCGCCACAAGTGCTTTTCGAGCAAAAGGTGAGGGGCGACTATAATATAATCTCATTATCTTAATTCCAGAGTCTTTAAAGGTAAATAAAAATTATGGATCAGCGTCTAAATATTATTTAAATCCAAACCTGCATAACATAGTCAAATGGTCCCTCAACATTGGCCAGATCTACGCGCTGCAAGTCAATTAAATAAGAATTATCGCGAGTTTTTAAGGTGTGTGTATATTTGCCCGCAAAATAACGTTGATTTTCGAGCCTATACTCAACCATATGAAAACGTGATTGGCATTCTATAATCCCAGCCACTTCATCTATATCTTTAATCACAATATTTGATACCACGTGACTAGTTCTATGCCCCGGCTTTTGAGAATGGGCATATGGATGCTCGACTCTTCTAATTCTCATATCCATCAGGTATTTATCTTCATAGAATATATTGGGAACTCCCTCTGCAATCTTTTGGTCTTCACTTGCGGGCATCCAATATTTTCCATTTTCAGTAAACAAGCTCAACCATGTTTCCCAATTCCTATCATCTAATGCAGAGGCCTGCATATAGAGAAACTGTTCCACTTTATGCTGGACTTCTAAAGAGGACATTGTTGTCAAATTTTGTTCAGTCATAGCTATCCTCCCGCACTCATATATTGCTTCCAAGCAGCGAACATATTTCTCATGGGTTGTTCGCTCATACCTGTTACGGATGTTGTAACGCCATCTTCCAAAATATCTTGCCCAGCATTTCTATGAAAGCTCACCCAATCACCGCCACCTTTTAATGACAATCCGTCTTGAATTGCCCTAAAATTATTCAAATCATCCGCGTTTACCATTGTTGATGGCGAATTTACGAGGTAATAGTAAGCTAACGATCTATCATAAATCCCTTCTGGGGCGCCCTTTAATTTAAAATGCCATATCTCTGTTAATGTCTTATTTGCTGCTAATGGTCTCACTGCTCTTAATTGTTGCAAAGGAGGTTGAACTGATAAACATGGATAAACTAAAACGTGATGTATATTTGTTGATAATATTTGGTCCATTCTTTCAGCGCCATATGCTTCGGTGAGAACCTTCTCATGAGCTAATGTAATTGGATCTCGCGGTCTTAATCCCATATATCCAGCGAGTTGAGTATGACCGTTAGGGTGACCTATCGTATCGAGGCTATCCCAAACCTCGTAAGGTAAAGCAAAATCTGCCAAAAACTGGTATCCCATTGGTGGCTCGTTACCTGTTTCATCCTTGTATCTTTTCTGAATTTGAGATGCTGCGTCTCCAGTAGAATGATGAGTTATTGAAGGGTGAACTGAGTCCAATTGGTTTTCGAGAAAGGTTTTCCAATTAGAGTGTTGAATAATACGAAAGCAATTAGCGACTATTTCACATTCACCTTCTGGTGAACGGTTGCAAATATCATCAAAAGCAGATTTTCCGCCGGCGCCAAGCCAAGTTTCTAAATCCGGCCCATCAACTGACAAACTGGCAAATATGAACCCTCTATAACTCGACTGACGTTCAGCTGGCTTCATCTGTAATTGAGGGTCCTTAAGATCAATTATACCCTCGTATCCGTCTTTCATAGGAAGATTTCTTAAAGTGCCATCCATGTTAAATTGCCAAGCATGATAAGGGCAGCGAAAAGAATGCTTATTTCCCGAATTACCAGTATGATTGTTGCAAATAAGAGCACCTCGGTGGGGGCATCGATTATATAAAACATGCACTGATCCGTTATCATGGCGGCATAAGATCATTCTTTCCTTACCAACCCAAGTGGTCCAGTAATCTCCTGCGTTGGGAACTTGACTTTCATGGCCTATATAAATCCAAGATTTGTAAAATATATTCTCAAGTTCTTTTTCGTATACATCCTCATCTGCATAACAAGCTTTATGCACACGGTCTTCCTCCACGAGTGAACTTAGATTAAGCTNATNATCATATGGCATTTGTTTTCTCCCTTTCCGAATTANATTTTTTATTATTTCTAAATTTTTNAGTTTAATCTAGCCTAATTTGGCATTAAATAGCCTTAAAATGNATAAATTTTANAATTANCTTTCACTATAAATTTCGGAGNGTCTCAGAGGGGAGTTCACTGAAGCGTATTTTGTATTGATGTGTNAATTTTGATAAATGGTTAAAACCGTATGAGTAAGCGACTTNAGTTACNGATGTCGAACTTAGATCACTTTTTTTAAGTTCTAAGCGAACCAAATCAAGTCGAACATTTTTTAAATATTTCATGGGCGATGTGCCAAAAAATTTTTTAAAAGCTGCATGAAGGGATCTCTGGCTAACGCCGCTAACTCTAACAAGTTTTTTTAAAGTAATATTCTCGTTGTAATGTGAGTGAATATATTCCGCAGCATTACGAATGTGTCTTGGACGAATTGCGCGTTGCGANCTGTGTAGTCGCGTCGAATAATTATTAGGAATAGTATTTATTATAAGATCAATCAATAGGTCGTCGGTTATATTGCTAAAACGTGACCCAAAAAATGAATTTTGCATCTCCATATCAGAGCAAACAATATTTATAATATCACAAAGTGTTTTTATTTTAGCTGTCGGCTTAAATGGTTTGCTATCAAATATAACTTGCTCGTAAATGGGCATACCGATAGCTCGTTCGACGGCGTTGTTTATATCATTCTGATGTATTTTGATCATTCGTTGATGTCCGTCACCGCACCATCTTTTAATATGCGGATTGTTGGCATTTATCATATGAACTTCGCCAGAAGAGAGAGGAATATCGGCTTTCGTGCGCCCTACACGGCTAACGCCTGACATATTTAATTCGCATAAATAAATTTGTTCCATATCAGGAACGCGAATATGTGCTTCCCCCTCATCCATTGTGTAATGCATGTCATGTAAAGTAATTTTATTTAATGACGCGGATCTATATTGAACAGTAACCGGTCTATGTTGATTTGATTTGTGCTCGAGAAAGTGATGGCAAATGCCTTTCCCTATAGTATGACAAGCTTCTTGAGCGTCGCTCGAAATAAAGAAAGGCGACCAGTTGCCATCTGAAATTAACATTGATTTTTGTTGCAAAATGTCCATTTTGTTGTATCCACTTTTTTCAGGGCTAAAGGTCATGAAAATAATTTAATATTGTCTGANTCAATTTATTATGCCAAGTAGAATTTATTTAGAGTTAGGGCGAAGTCATAATGATAGACTTATACTTCTGGACGACAGATAACGGATACAAGGCTCGTCACATGATGGAGGAGAGTGGCCTCAATTATACGATCAAGCTTATTAACCTGAAAGAGCGAGAGCAGTTTGATCCAGATTATTTAAAAATTAGTCCGCATCATAAAATTCCTGCGATAGTTGATCATGATGGTCCATATGGGAAGACTATTACTTTATTTGAATCGGGTGCAATTTTAAAGTATGTGGGCAGTAAGATGGCGCACCGTTTATATCCTGAGGATATATTTTCTCAAGCAATTGTTGATCAATGGTTGTTCTTTGGTTCTGCTCAATTTACCACCATCGCGCAACAGTTTGGTTTTTTTATGGTTCGATCTGAGGTTGATGTTCCGGAGGCGAAGTTTCATTATGAGGAGTTAATGAAGGATATGTTTAGTTGNTTAGACCACGAACTGTTAAATCGNGAATATATTGCAGGAGATTATTCTATCGCTGATATATCCATGTACTCGGACGTTAGGGTATATGGGGTTGATAAATTTATTGGCTTTGACGCTTACCCTAATCTTAAGCGTTGGTTCTCTGAAATTAGTCAACGTCCAGCAGTCCATTCCGCGTGGGGTCCATTTTAATCAGCTAGAATATTTTAATAGAATTGGTTTGGAATTTTTTTGCTAGGTGCTCTTTTATCTTTAACTTCAGCTGCATTTTTTGGAATGAATGCAACCTCTGTGAGGCGTGGGGTTCTGACAGGCACTGTGCTCCAGGGTCTTTCTATTTCTTTTGCATTTGGCCTCCCATTTTTTATCTTAATGTCATTAGTTTTGGGTTCGTTTCAGCAAATATGGAATTTTTCTTATGTTAGTTACGTTTTACTTGTATTTGCTGGGCTGCTTCATTTTGGTTTCGGTCGCTATTGTAACTATCGTGCTACTAAAGCTATGGGTGGACTTCTTGTTAGGCCGCTTCAACAAGTTAGCGTAATTCTTTCACTGATTTTAGCGACTATGTTTCTGGGAGAAATTCTGACCCCATTACGTTTTTTAGGGATTCTATTGATTTTGCTTGGACCATTAATTTTGATGGGAGATCGATTTAAGGATTATATACGCTTTAAAAAAGAAAATAGAAAAAGCTTTAGTGCTGATAAGGATTTTAATCCTAATTATAGGGAGGGATTTATTTTTGCAATGGGCTCAGCTTTTGGTTTTGGTGCAAGCCCCGTTCTAGTGAGAGGAGCGCTAGTTGATTTAGACTTTGCTGCGGGGGTAGCGGGAGGGGTAATATCTTATGCGGCTGCTTCGGTTCTTATAATCATAGCTGTTGCATCTCCAGTTAGAATAAAACACGTATTTTCAATGTCTAAGGTTTCGGTAAAATGGTTTTCATTATCAGCNTTTTTTATAAGTGTNTCTCAGATGTTACGTTATATGGCTCTNNCNGTTGCTCCNGTAAGTATTGTTGCNCCAATTCAACAAACATCGCTAATATTTCAAGTTTTATTTAGTTGGTTCATTAATAGAGATCATGAGTCATTTAGTGTTTGGGTATTAGTAGCAATATTCGCATCCTTTATTGGCGCCGTCCTGGTATCTTTAAGCACAGATCTGGTTTTATCGATTTTTGACCTTTCGGATAATTTAGTTCGGTTCCTGCGCTTAAGATGGCCATAAAAGAGAAATATTCTTCTTAAGTAACAATTTAACAATTAAAAAATAAGAGGTTCAGGGGTCTCGTCTCCAGCATGCATAAAATCAAAGTCAGCACCTTGATCGGCTTGTGTAACATGTTTTCCATACAGTGCTGTGTATCCTCGAGTGGCAGGATATTTGGGAGGCTTCCAGTTTTTTCGCCTCTGCGTTAATTCGTCCTCGGAAACCTCGAGATTGAGTTTTCTAGATGCAATATCCAAATCTATAAAATCTCCATCTTTAACTAAGCCAAGCGGCCCACCTACCGCAGCCTCTGGGGCAACATGTAAAATGCATGTGCCATAGGCTGTTCCGCTCATCCTACAATCAGAAATCCTAACCATATCTCTAATTCCTTTTTCCAGAAGCTTTTTTGGTATGGGTAACATTCCCCATTCTGGCATTCCTGGAGCACCTCTTGGACCAGCATTTTGAAGTACAAGTACACTATTTTCATTAACGTCTAGATTCGGATCATCAATTCTAAGGTTAAGATCAGTGTAGTCCTTAAATACAATGGCTTTTCCTCGATGTTTATGGAATTTAGGATCGGCTGCCGTTTGTTTGATAACGCACCCATTGGGTGCTAAATTTCCTCTCAGAATTGCTGTCCCGCCCTCTGGGTAAACCGGGTCCTCGAGAGTTTTTATGACCTCATTAAGATAAACTGGTTGTTCTTTTACGGAGTCACCGAGAGTTTTTCCAGTTACATTAATTTGAGAGAGATCAAGGTGGTCACTAAGCCTGTTCATTAGTCCTCGCAAACCCCCAGCATAATAGAAATCTTCCATTAAAAACTCTCCAGATGGTTTAATGTTAGCTAAAACTGGAGTACGTTTTGAAATATTATCAAAGCGATCAAGGTCTAACTTTATATTTGCGCGTCCCGCTATTGCGATCAGGTGAATCATCGCATTAGTTGATCCTCCCATCGCCATATCAACTATAGTTGCGTTATCAAACGCTGCTTCAGTCATTATATCTCGTGGCTTAAGATCCTCCCAAACCATATCGACGATCCTTCGACCGCATGATGCTGCCATTAACGAGTGAGAAGAATCTACAGCTGGGATTGAAGAAGCTCCAGGAATTGTCATTCCTAATACCTCTGCTATTGCCATCATTGTTGCTGCGGTACCCATAACCATGCATGTTCCTGCAGATCTTGATATACCTCCAACAATATTTTCAAGTTTCTCATCATTAATTAAGCCCGCTCGATGATCAGCCCAGTAACGAAGAACGTCTGTTCCACTACCTAGCGTTTCTCCTGCGAAATATCCTCGCAACATAGGACCTGCGGGCATGTAAATTGAAGGGATATTCATAGATAATGCAGCCATAAGTAAAGCTGGTGTTGTTTTATCGCAACCACCCATTAATACCACTCCATCAATAGGATGGCAGCGGATTAACTCCTCAGCTTCCATTGCTAAGAAATTTCGATATAACATTGTAGATGGTTTTACGAGTATTTCACCGAGCGACATAGCTGGAAGTTCAATAGGAAAACCGCCTGATTGATAAACTCCGCGCTTAATTTCGCCCACTCTATCTTTAAAATGTGAGTGACAAGTGTTCATGTCACTCCAAGTATTGATTATGCCTATTCGAGGCTTGTTATTTATATCCTCTGGCCCGAATCCCATTTGCCGCGATCTAGCTCGGGCACTGACCCCCCGCATATTGTTGGGTCCATACCATCGCTGTGATCTTAAATCGTTTAATTTTTTTTTTGTCATATATCGACCCTGCATTATACGTTTTGGAGTTATTTTTTTAAAACAAATTATTTATGTGGTTATTTTTTTAAGTTTCCAGTTATGAGATTAAAATTATATTATCTTTACAAAATCGTTTGGGTTACGAATAGTATAAATAAATCTTGATTTTTGCGAGTAACATTAATCAATAAGGTTATAGTGGTTATAATTCACTAAAAGCAATAGTTTGTTCATCACTCTTTTATTTGGTTTTTTGTTGGATGTTTTTTTACCTTTCAAAATTTCTATGGTTTTTAGTGGATCCAGGAAACTTATTATTAATATGTATGATTATAGTGATGATTTTAAGTTTATTACGACGCCTAAAACTTGTAATAATTTTTCTCGGGTCCGTTATTTTTAGTTTGTGTTTTATCATTCTATTTCCTCTTGATAATTTATTAATTAGGGATCTTGAAAATAGATTTACTAACTCCAAGCGTTTGCCAGCAAAGGTCGATGGGTTAATTGTCCTTGGAGGAACAGTTGATCAGTTTATTAGTGCTTCCAGGGGTAAAATTTCAATTAATGGTTCGGTTGAGAGGATATTTGAGTTTGCACGATTATCCAAATTGTACCCAAACGCAAAATTAGTATTTACGGGTGGCTCTGGTGTTATTGGAAAACAATATTTAAAGGAAGCAGATTTCATAAAGCCCATATTTGAGAGTTTATCTATNAATACAAAAAAAATTATCTATGAGNATAATTCTAGAAATACATATGAAAATGCAGTTTTTTCAAAAAAAATAGTTAAACCAACACCTAGAGAAAAATGGATTTTAATTACTTCAGCCTTTCATATGCCCCGAGCAGTCGGTGTTTTTAGAGCCTCGGGGTGGAATGTGATCCCATTTCCTGTTGACTATATGACAGAGAAGTCATTTAAATTTAACCCAAGCCTAAACCTTAGAAATTCTCTAAACGGCGTGTCTTTAGTGTTGCATGAGTGGTTGGGTCTACTTTTTTACTGGGGAATGGGTTATATGAATAATTTATATCCAAGACCAGCTGACTAGGGAACTATTATGAATTTAAATTTTTATCGAAAATATTCACTTTTTACATTAATCGTTATTGGAACATTTGCATTAAGTTTTAACCCGGTATTGGCTAAGAATAAAAGCAAACTGCAACTTTGGTTAGGAGAATTACGAAGTGAAGCATTGGTTAAAAATATCTCTCCGTCAACTTTTGATAGGGCATTTATAGGTTTTGCTCCTATAAAACGTATTATTGAGCTCGATAGAAAACAGCCAGAATTTACCATGACNTTTAAAAAATATTTAAATCATGTCATTCCAAAATCCCGAATTAGTAAAGGGAAAATTAAATATAGAGAGAATAGAAAACTACTCGATGAAATCGGNANAAAATACCGAGTTCAACCCAGGTTTATTGTTGCTTTTTGGGGGATAGAATCGAGCTTTGGGAAGCACTTTGGGGGCTTTCCAGTTGTTCATTCGTTAGCAACTTTGGCTTTTGATGGAAGAAGAAGCAAGTTTTTTCGTGGCGAGTTACTCAGAGCTCTGAGGATATTAAATCAGGGCCATATAAGCCAAACGAAAATGCTTGGTTCTTGGGCTGGAGCAATGGGAAANTTTCAATTTATGCCGTCTAGTTTCGAGAATTTTGCTGTTGACTATGACGGTGATGGAAAAAGAGATATATGGAGCAACAAGGGAGATGCATTTGCTTCTGCTGCAAATTATTTAAAAAAATCTGGTTGGCGGTCTGATCAGACTTGGGGCAGAGAGGTAATATTACCAAAAGGTTTTGATAAAAACTTGATCACAAAGAACGTTCGAAAAAATATAACTGAATGGCAGAGTATCGGTGTAAGAAAGATTGGTGGTAAGGATTTGCCGCGTATTAATATGAGCTCTTATCTGGTTGAAGCTTATAATAAACGATCAGAGAAAAGTGGTAAAATCTATTTGGTCTATAATAACTATGATGTGACCTTGAAATGGAACCGTTCAACTTTCTTTGCTTTAGCTGTTGGTTTATTAGCTGATAAACTTAAAATAACTGACTAATTTTTTTCTAAAAAGAAACATAGTGTTAAGGTTTTGGCTGTAGCGTATTTCATTACAATTGTAAGTGAGGCTCTAATTTTGAACATTAAATTCTTTAATATATTTGTTATACTATCNTTTTTATTTGGATGTGCTGAAACGCAATTAATTGTCCACACAGCTAAGAAATTAAACGAAAATATCGATAAAAAACAGCCCCAACAACGAGGGTATTATAAAATAGGAAATCCATATCAAATCAAAGGTATCTGGTATTATCCTAATGTAAACTATGAATATGATGAAACTGGAGTCGCCTCCTGGTATGGCCCGGGTTTCAATGGAAAGCTCACGGCAAATGGAGAAATTTACGATCAAAATGCGCTTACAGCTGCCCACAAAACGCTTCCTATGCCGAGTATAGTGCAAGTTACAAATTTAGAAAATGGTCGTTCTCTAAAGGTTACAGTTAATGATAGGGGGCCTTACGCTTTTGGCCGAATTATTGACATGTCGAGAAGGGGAGCCCAACTCTTAGGTTTTCANAGAAATGGNACAGCNAAGGTTAGGGTAAANATNTTATCNGAAGAAAGNCGTATTTTAGCGNAGAGTATGAAAAGCAGTGCNACGTTAGCCAGGATAGGAACTCCNATNNCAAAGAGTATTGATGTCTCCAAAGATAAAGTGTCNGNGCANAACCTGGNNCCTCCAAATGGNGGCNAAGTAGCNTCTCCGCGACCNTTNAATAAAACTCNGCAGAAGTTTCAGNGNATTGAGGTAAGAAATNAAAAGNAAATAAAAGAAAACCGTGATGCANTTGTGAAAAGCGTNCCAATTNAGGCAACCAATGTTTATGTTCAGGCTGGGGCTTTTACTAGGTTTGATTTTGCTAATAGGACAGCGGCTAANTTATCAGANTTGGGTAGTNTAAAAATAAGTTCATTCAAGCGAAANGGCATTGAGTTTTTTCGNGTTAGGGCNGGTCCTATTNCCTCGATCAATANCGCAGATAANATATTGGAACGAATAATTCGNGCAGGATTTNTAAATGCNNGNATCGTTNTNGATTANTTGTTTAGGTTNNAATTAAAAATACAGAGTAGGTGTTTCGGGTTTGCCCCAAACGCTATTGAAAAGTTATATTCTACCAAGTATTGAGTGTATTATATTAAAGCGGAGTTAAAATGCAAAGTAAGCATTTAAAACGATTTATTACTATTATTATTTTATCAGTTTTCTCGGTATACCGAGCCTATGCCTTCGAGACAACAGGGAAACAGATTATATTATTCGATACTAGCACCGATACTGTTCTTTTAGAAAAAAACGCGGATATGCCTATGGCACCATCTTCCATGAGTAAAATTATGACTATTTACAAGGTATTTGAAAAAATAAAGGATGGTGATTTATCGCTTAATGATAAGTTTAAAGTAAGTGAGAAGGCTTGGCGAAAAGGTGGCTCAAAAATGTTCGTTAAGCTCAATTCCAGAGTAAAAGTGGAGGATCTAATTCGTGGTGTTATTGTTCAGTCTGGCAATGACGCGACGATTGTTTTAGCTGAGGGGCTATCAGGTACAGAGGGCTTTTTTGCAGATGAGATGAATAAGACTGCAAAAGATTTAGGAATGCTAAATTCAAACTTTACAAACGCTAGTGGTTGGCCCGATCCAAAACATCTGACTACAGCAAGAGATTTGACAAAGTTGGCAATTGCTACGATACAGGACTTTCCTGAATTCTATCATTATTATGAAGAAAAAATATTTAGTTTTAACAAAATAAGGCAAACCAATCGTAACCCCGCGCTGTATAAAGATTTGGGCGCTGACGGTTTAAAAACAGGTTATACTAAAGCTGGTGGGTATGGCGTAACGGTAAGCGCTGTCAGAGGTGATAGAAGACTAGTTCTCGTAGTTAATGGTTTGAAATCCAAAAGGTTAAGGGCTAGTGAAACTGAGAGAGTCTTAGACTGGGGGTTTAGAAATTTTAGAAATTATGAATTATTTGATGCTGGCGGAACCGTCACAGATGGCGCAGTTTGGATGGGAAACAAGGATAAGGTTCCTTTGATTACCGAGAAGAAAATAGTCATGACTTTATCTCGAAAGCAGCGTAGGGCTATGAAAGTAAAGGTTTTATTTAACACGCCAATTCCTGCTCCAATAAGCAAAGGTGTCAAGTTGGGATCATTGAAAATTGATGTTCCAGACAGAGAGCCTGTAATTTATCCACTTGTTTCTGGCGGTAGCGTCTCAAAATTGTCGGCTTTATCAAGATTAAATGTTACTTTTAAATATCTTTTGTGGGGCGAACTAAAGTGACGAAAAAAGCCAATGGTTTTGACAAAGCCAGGTTTATAAGTTTTGAGGGTGGCGACGGAGCAGGTAAAACCACACAAATCCAGTTATTGAATAAAAAATTACTTTCCTTAGGTATTAAAACTTATTTAACTCGCGAACCTGGCGGATCCATTGGTGCTGAAGAAATACGTAGTCTTATAGTCGAGGGCGAGTCTAATCGTTGGGATCCGTTAACCGAGACATTACTCCATTTTGCTGCCAGAAGAGATCATGTTATTAAGGCTGTGGCTCCTGCTCTTGACGAAGGCTTGTGGGTGTTATGTGATAGGTTTATTGACTCCACAATGGCCTATCAAGGGTATGGGCATGGTGTTAGTAAAAGTATTATTAATAGTTTGTGCCAATTTGTTGTTGGTAATATGCAGCCACATATTACAATTATTTTAGACATTCCAGTTGAAGTAGGTTTGGAAAGGGCTTCGGTCAGAATGAAATCCTTATCAGATAAACAGAAAATAATAAATAAGGAAGATCGATATGAGAAAATGAATATTGATTTCCACGATAGACTAAGATGCGGTTTTTTAGAGATAGCAGAAAAAAATCCCAAAAGATGTTATGTGGTTAATGCAAATCTCTCGAGTGAGAAGGTCAATTCTGAAATTGAGCGTATTCTTGTGACAAAATTAGGGATTCAATTTAATGAAGCTTAGTGAGAGTTTGAGGGAAAATAGGTTGCCTATTAATAATCCCTTTCTTTTAGGTCAAGGTGAGGCGGAGCAAAAGTTTCTATCATCTTTTTTTTCTAAAAGAATTCCACATGCTTGGTTGTTAACTGGACCCAAAGGTATTGGAAAGGCAACTTTTGCGCACCGTATTGCAAGATTTGTATTAACCAATACTTTTGTTTTACATGAAGAAGATGGATTATTTTCTTCCAACCTAGACTTAGATAAAAAAGCCACTAATTTGAACCATGACATAAACGATCCTATCTGTCGACGTATCATATCGGGTGGCCATCCAGATTTTTTGCATATTACTCGAACTTTGGACGAAAAATCAGGAAAAATTAAACAACAGATTACTGTGGATGAGATAAGAAAAATTAATTCATTCTTATCACTGACACCTTCAGAGGGAGGATGGAGGATTATTGTTATTGATAGTATTGATGATTTTAACACAAACTCATCAAATGCTATTTTGAAAGTTTTGGAAGAGCCTCCTCTGAACACGTTAATTCTTTTAATTTGCCATAATTCGATGTCAGTTTTAGAAACTATTAAATCACGGTGCCGTCTCATAAAATTAAAATTATTGGATGAAGATGTTCTAGTTAGCTTGCTCAAGGAATACCAGATTAATTTGTCAATGGACGAATCTAGAGTCTTATCTGGGTTGTCTGATGGAAGTATTGGCAAGGCTCTTCATTTAGCCGAGGGAGCAACGCTAGAAGTTTTTAATCAAATCAAAGCCATTCTCAATACTTTTCCTAAAATAGACATGCTCAAAGTGCATGAGTTAGGAAATACTATAGTGCGCGATAAAACTGGCGATTTATTTACTCATGTGATGCATTTTCTTGCAAATTGGGTTGCAAATAATGTAAAAAAATCAGCAATATCGGATTTAGAGGATACATATCCTTGGTTGGATACATGGGATAAAATGGGCGGCTCTCTTGATAAACTTACATCGTTAAACCTAGACCAAAAACAGGTATTATTAAATACGTTTGTATTGATAAAAAATGTAAATAAAAATTCGAAATCAGTTTTGGGACAATTCTAAGGTAATGAAAAATTCAGATAATTACTATATCACAACGCCGATTTACTATGTAAATGATATACCGCATATAGGACATGCGTATACTACTTTAGCTTGCGATGTAATTGCTCGGTTTAAGCGACTGGATGGATATAATGTAAAATTTCTCACTGGAACCGATGAACACGGTCAAAAGGTTGAGAAATCCGCGATAAACGCTGGAATTAATCCCCAAGAATTTACAGATAACGTATCTCAAAATTTTAGAGATTTAACAAAACAAATGAATTTTAGTAACGACGATTTTATTCGGACTACTGAGAATCGTCATAAGGTTGCCTGTAAAAACCTATGGGCAAAACTAATAGAGTCTGGGGATATTTATCTTGGAAGTTATTCGGGTTGGTACTCGGTTAGAGATGAGGCTTTTTATACTGAGAATGAAATATTAGAAAAAAATGGACAAAAAATAGGCCCAACTGGTGCAGATGTTGAATGGGTTGAAGAACCAAGTTATTTTTTTAAGTTATCGGCTTGGCAGAATAAGCTATTAAAATTTTATGATGATAACCCTGATTTTATCTTACCCATAACTCGAAGAAATGAGGTAATCAGTTTTGTTGGTGGTGGATTGGAAGATCTGTCTATATCGAGAACATCGTTCAATTGGGGTGTTAACGTTCCGGGCGATAACAAACACATCATGTACGTTTGGCTGGATGCCCTAACTAATTATTTAACAGCTATCGATTACCCTAATCAAGATACTAAGGAATTTAAAATGTTTTGGCCTGCAGATTTGCATATTGTCGGTAAAGATATTCTTCGATTTCATGCTGTGTATTGGCCAGCGTTTTTGATGTCAGCCGGCCTAAAAACCCCCAAAAAAATTTTTGCTCATGGTTGGTGGACAAATGAGGGAGAAAAAATATCAAAGTCATTAGGTAATGTTATTGATCCAGTTGCGCTGAAGAATACTTATGGTCTGGACCAAGTTAGGTATTTTTTGCTGCGCGAGGTTCCTTTTGGGAAAGATGGAGATTTTTCGAGAACTGCTATGGTCCGAAGAGTTAATAGTGAATTGTCAAATGATTATGGGAATTTGGTACAACGTGTCATGTCTATGGTAAATAAAAACTGTGGAAGTTGCATACCAAAGCCTCATAAATTAGAAGACGACGACGAAGTTCTTTTGATGGGACTTGATAAATTGCTACCTGAGGTACGATCTTTCATTGACAGTCAGGCTCTTAGTCAAGCACTCGATAGAATTTGGCTCGAGATAAGATCAGCTAATAGTTATATTGATAAACAAGCACCATGGACCCTTAAAAAAGAGAATTTTAATCGAATGGAGACAGTATTGTATGTGTTAACCGAAGTAATTAGGAATATAGCAATAATTACGCAGCCATTTATGCCAAATTCTGCCGAAAAAATTCTTGATCAAGTAGGTATATCTGATAGCTCGAGAAGCTTTAAATCATTTGGTTCATCAGAACAGATAATTCCTGGAAGTTCCTTACCAGAGCCTTTTGGAGTTTTCCCTAGAATCTTAGACTCTAATATAGATTAAGTGAGGCATCTATGCTCGTTGATAGTCATTGCCATTTAAATTATGAAGGTATATCAAATGATGTTCAAAATGTAATTGATAGAGCGCGAAAATCAGGGGTAGAGTTTTTAGTATGTATTTGTACAAAACTTGATGATGTTGCGGAAATTTGTGCAATAGCGGAGAGTTATGATAATGTGGCATATACCGTCGGTGTACATCCCCATGAAGCCGCTACGAAAACTGACTTAAATGTCCAAACGATAGTCGATCTTAGTAAGCACTCTAAAGTTGTAGGTATTGGTGAGACAGGGCTAGATTTCTTTTATGATAATGCCCCGCGAGATATTCAAGAAAAATATTTTAGGACCCATATTAAAGCCTCTAGGGAGACACAATTACCAATTATTGTTCACAGTCGAGATGCCGATCAATTAATGATTAATATAATAACTGAAGAACAGGAGAAGGGCTATTTTCCTGGGGTTATTCATTGTTTTAGCTCAGGTTTAGGTGTGGCAGAAGTAGCGGTAAAATATGGTATGGCGATATCATTATCTGGTATAATAACGTTCAAGAATGCTAAAAAATTACGAGAGATCATAAAAAAAATACCAATAGAAAATATTATAATAGAGACTGACGCGCCTTTCTTAGCTCCTGTTCCAAAACGAGGTAAGATAAATGAGCCTTCGTTTATAGTCCATACGGCTGAAAAAGCTGCTGAAATTTTTAATGTAGAGCTACCTGAATTTCATAAAATTACGACAGATAATTTTTATCGGTTTTTTGCGAAAGCAAAAATTATTAAGGTGCCAAGTAAGTGTTAGTAAAAATCTTAGGCTCTGGCCATAGCGGAGGAACCCCAATGATTGGAGAGGGATGGGGTGGAGCGAATCCTTTAAACCCAAAAAATAGGAGAACTAGGCCCAGCATATTGGTTGAGGATGCTGATACTACTATTCTGATAGATACATCTCCAGACTTACGTTTACAACTGATTAACGCAAACGTTCAACATATTGACGCTCTTCTTTATACACACTCACATGCAGATCATTTACATGGAATTGATGATTTAAGAGCAATTAATAGGTGTATGAATAGATGGATACCAACTTATGCTAATAAACAAACTTGGGATGATATTGCTGAAAGATTTGGATATGTCTTAGATCCCCTTAAGGGAGATACAAAATTTTTCTATAAACCTTGTTTAGAAAAGAATGAAATAAATGTTGGTGATCGTTTTAAAATTGGGAATTTTGTAATTGATGTATTTGAACAAGATCACGGTTTTTTGAAAACTCTTGGTTTTAGAATTAATGAATTTGCTTATTCAACAGATGTTGTTGAAATGCCTGAAAGTAGTTTTTCAACTTTAAGCGGAATTGACACTTGGATAGTGGGGACTTTGTGGGAAGAACCGCATATAACGCATGCGCATGTTAATAAAGCTATAGAATGGTCGAGGATTGTTAAACCACGAAGATTAGTCTTATCACACTTATCACATAAAATTGATTATGATGAAGTTAGTCTCAAAATTGCATCTGATGCTGAACTTGCCTATGATGGGATGATTTTGGAATTTCCACAAAATTAATAAGTTATTAATTTAATATAGAATCCTAAACTATTGTTTTAATGTCTCTATATTATAATTATATTAATATACCATAATATACATTATGCGACAAAAATATTATTTCTATAATATATTACCCTTCTCTCAGGAGGTTTTTGAAGTTTTTGTAAGAACATAGGTCTTCCTTGATTTCTAAAAGTTATCAGAATATTGGTTGGGTTTATTCAAATCAATTAGATTAATGGATTGAGGGTTACTAACAGAATAACCTTGATTCTGCTATTTTAATTTAGCAATAAGTTTATTCTTCGAGATTTCTTTTTAGAGATAGAACTTATTAAGGGCCTTATCCTTTTTTGTTCGTTCCAGGTTCCTTGAGCTACACTTTGCAGTTTCTATATTGTTAAAAAACACTCCTCCTTTTCATGTTTAAATAACTGTCAGTCATTTATTTTGGAATGTAATCTCTGGTTGCAAGTAGTAATGTAAAATAGGGTATTATAAAGTAATATTTAAAATTAGATGTTCTGATGAATAGGAAAAAAATGCATAAAATTAATCGTTTGAAAAGAATAGTAAAAAAATTGAGAGATCCAAATAATGGCTGCAGTTGGGATATTGTGCAAACATATGAGAGTATAGCGCCCTATACAATTGAGGAGTCTTATGAAGTTTATGATGCAATCAACAAAAAAGATATGTTATCTCTTAAGGAGGAATTAGGAGACCTATTGTTTCATATTGTCCTTTATGCCGAAATGGCCTCTGAGGATAACATTTTTTCTTTGGATGACATAATAGACAATGTATCTAACAAAATGCTACGGCGTCATCCCCACGTATTCGTTAAGAATAATGAAAAGTTTAATGAAAATTCCCAATCGAATACAATTATGTGGGAGAATATAAAGGCTAAAGAAAGAAAAAATAATATTAATATTAATTCCGAAATATATTCTGAATTAGATGGGGTTGCAAAAAGTTTCCCTGCACTTTTGCGCGCATTTAAGGTGCAACAGAGAGCTTCTCGTGTTGGTTTTGACTGGTCCGATGAAAAAGGAGCGATTGATAAGCTTAAAGAAGAGATTGCTGAATTAGAGTTTGAGATTAAGAAAAACCCTACGGACGATACAAAAATTAGGGAGGAAATGGGTGATGTGCTATTCTCCGTCTCGAATCTCTCCCGGAAATTGGATTTGGAACCGGAGAGTATTCTGCGAGAGGGAATTAATAAGTTTGAAAAACGGTTTCGTTATATGGAAATGAGACTAAGAGAGGAAAATAGGAGAATAGATAAACTAAATCTAGAAGAATTCGATGTATTATGGAAGGAAGCTAAGATATTTGAAAATGATTAATTCTCTATACTTAAAATTTTTAAAATTTGTGTCCAAACCTTCTCACTTTGTGCAATAAGCAGTGTTTTTTTTACAGGCGGCACAGGAAGATAGCCTCTCTTGTCTGATATAAATGCGGAGTAACCACCAGCCTCAGAATGTATTAAAACTCCTGCTGCATGATCCCAAGGTTTTAGAATACTATATTCGGCAAAATCCAGGATTCCAGTCGCTAAGTCCCCATATTCTCGACCGATACACCTGTATCGATTACATCTTTTAGGAATGCCAAAACCTCCAGCTCTTTCATCTAGAATTTTACTAAAATTCTGTCCAGTAGATCCAATCATATTTGACAGATCTTGGCATTCTTTAATATTTAAACTTTTACCATTTAGGGTCGCCCCTACTCCCTTATATGCGGAATACATTTTTAAATTTATCGGATCGTATATCCAGCCAGCTACTGTTTCGCCGCCCAAACAAAGGGCAACAATTATTGCAAAGCAATTTTTCCCATTTGCAAAATTACGTGTTCCATCTAAAGGATCTATTATCCAGACAGGCTTATCTTTTTTAAGTACGTGATAAATTTGAGTATCTTCGGAAGCTGATTCTTCGCCAATCACCTCACTATCCACTGAGAGCGATAATAAACTTTCAGTAAGCCGACGCTCTGCATTGAGATCAATATTTGTAACAATTTCTCCTGAGGATTTCTTAAATGTTTCAAAACTCTCAGGTTGATTGAAATAAGGCAATATCTCAATATCAGCGGTATCTTTAATTATTTGTGATACACAATTTAATTTGTCTTGCATTTTTAATACTCAATTTTTAATAATTTTAGATAAATTCATTCTAAATTTATTTTCTTTATTTTATTGAGATCTTTCTCATCTAATGAAATTTTTAATTGAATATTTTTATTTGTATCGCGGCGATAAATAATCTCACCAACTTTATATAACCAGTTCAAAAAAGATCCTTGATCCCAATCAATTTCTAATTTTACTACTTTCCTTTTTTTATTAACTTGTATATCAATTTCTTCTAAAAGATCTGTAAAACCCTCTTTCTTGGTTGAAGAAACCAAGACCATTTTTGAGTTATTCTGTTGGGTTCGTAATAATCTACTACTTTTTTCTTTTATTGTAAGGAGATCCGATTTATTTAATACTTCTATCACTGGTGTCATACTAAAGTCTGAGTTGCCCAGATTTTTATCAGACACTAATTCATTTAATACTTCTAACACGTCCTGTTTTTCCGCCTCAGTGTTTTCATTAGCAATATCCCTAACGTGAATGATTAAATTTGCTTCCATAACCTCCTCGAGGGTTGATTTGAATGCTTCTACCAGTTCATGAGGCAACGCTGATATGAACCCAACAGTGTCCGATAGAATAATTTTCTTTCCAGATGGAAGAGTCAAACCACGCATTGTGGGGTCAAGAGTAGCGAATAATTTATCCTCAGCTATTACCGTCGATGAAGTTAGTGCATTAAATAAAGTCGATTTCCCAGCGTTTGTATAACCGACTAAAGCGATAACCGGATAAGGCACTTTATTCCGAGATTTTCGATGAAGACTTCTTGTACGTTGAACTCCAATAAGCTGATTTTGTATTTTTATAATTCGATTCCCTATCATTCTACGATCGGCTTCTATTTGGCGTTCACCTGGTCCACCCATGAAACCAAAACCACCCCTCTGGCGTTCCAAATGTGTCCAAGACCTTACTAATCTGCTCCTTTGGTAAATTAGATAAGCAAGGTCAACCTGAAGGCGCCCCTCTTTGGTGCGCGCTCTTGCTCCAAATATCTCTAAAATTAATCCAGTTCGATCAATCACTTTAGAGTTTAATTTTTTTTCAAGGTTTCGCTGCTGTATAGGCGTCAACGAATAGTCAACTATAGCGATATTTATATCTCTACGCTTGATTATCTCAGCTACCCTATTGATAACACCTCCACCAATTAAGGTGGAGGGCTTTAAATTATTTAAATTTACAATTTCGTTGTAGGCGACAACCAATCCGATCGAGTTGGCCAATCCTACTGTTTCTTGGAGACAGCTCTCGGGTTCTCGTAAGGAATTATGGTTATTAAACGCATAAGATTTTTTTGTTACATGTGGATGCAATATAAGGCATCTACTTTGACTAAGTTCTAATTGCTGTTCGACAATCCAGTTCAAAATA
This sequence comes from Rhodospirillaceae bacterium TMED23, assembly GCA_002168115.1. Taxonomy (GTDB): domain Bacteria; phylum Pseudomonadota; class Alphaproteobacteria; order Rhodospirillales; family UBA2165; genus TMED23. Next base: position 193,451 of record NHCC01000009.1, read on the forward strand.
TAAAATTCTTAAGTAGTGGTTGTCTCATCTTGTTCATTAATATCCTTCGTTTCATCATTGGGATCAAAAAGCTGAATTGGCCCTGATGGCATTACTGTTGAAATCGCATGTTTATATATCAGTTGTGTGTGGCCATCTCTTCGTAATAAAACAGAAAAATTATCAAACCAAGATATAATACCCTGAAGTTTTACTCCATTAATTAAAAATACTGTACATGAATTTTTACTTTTTCTGAGAGCATTCAAGAATACATCTTGAACATTTTGTGATTTTTCGGCCATGGGTGTGTCCCCTTTTTTTCGCCAGTTTTTATTTTAAATTTCTTAGATTGATTCTAAACTCTAATAAGTAAGCTTTCATTCTACACTGATAAATCAGTTTTTAAAGGAATTGTTTAAAATTTTTTACTCTTTTGTATAATGAACCTAAATCCTCATAATGCATATCGGCTATCGGGTACTCAGCGTTTAAAGGCCTAAATTTAGTATTTATTAACACACTAGTGACATTGGCATTGACAGCACATTCTATATCAGATGGTGCGTCTCCAACGAACCAGACAAGTTTATTTGCGGAAATTCCAATTTTCTCGAGACAGAGCAGTAAAGGATCTGGGGCGGGTTTATCATTTTTTGCATCATTTGCTCCAATAACGCTCTCGAAAAACTTATTCCATCCTAGGTACTCACATTCTTCTCTTAAAATTGATCCAGTTTTGTTACTTACTATCCCCATTTTTATTTTACTATCATATAAAAGCTCTAACACATTCTCAGAAAAATTCAATTTCACTAATGTTTTTAGATGGTCCTTTTTAATTTTATCATAAAAAAACTTCGCGGCTACTTGCCAGTTGTTTCCAAAAATACCAGGGAAACTGTCCCTTAATGATAGTCTAATATTTGACCTTGTTTTTTGAATTGTCCAAGGCGGGTAATTAAATTCGGTTAGTGTTGCATTCAATGACTTATGAATTGTACTCCAATTATCTACTAATGTATCATCCCAATCAAATATTACAGCTTTTGGTTTTTGTAATTTTAAATTCATATAATTAGCCCATAAACTTTAAGTATGAGTTTAATAGTTTTTTTGTAGTCAATCCAATTTTACCGTTACTAATTTGTGTTCCATCAATATCAATTATCGGTTGAACAAATGATGTTGAGCTTGTTAGGAAAGCTTCTTTTGCCTTTTTAGCCTCACTTAATGAGAACGGTTTCTCAATAACCTTTATAGCTTGTTCTTCAGCAAGTCTAATTATTCTTAATCTCGTTATGCCCGATAGTATTGATGAATTTGTGGGGTGTGTTTGGATAATATTTGGTTCCCGAACAATCCAAGCATTAGACGATGCTCCTTCTGTAATAAATCCATCTTTATTAAGAAACCAAGCTTCTTGCGCAAGCTTATTTTTAGCCTTAGCTTTAGAGAGAACGCTAGCTAAAAGTGAAATTGATTTTATATCACAGCGGTCCCAACGAATATCCTGAGTAGTAATTACCTTAATACACTCTATTTTCTTTAAATTTTGGTTTTCTTGAGAATGTCTTCCGTAAATTATAAGACTTGGTTTCAATCCTTTTGGATAAGAAAAATCTCGGGCAGATACGCCGCGAGTAATTTGTATATATAGGCTGCCATGAACAAGCCTATTTCTTCTAATTACCTCAGCGCATATGGCGTTAAATGCTTCCTTAGCGGTTGGCCATTCAATATTTATCTCTCTTAAAGAACGGTTTAATCTATCGAGATGAAAATTTAAATCAATCAACACACCATTGGTTAGAGCGATAACTTCGTATACTCCATCAGCAAATTGAAAGCCCCTATCTTCTATTTTTATACTGGGCTTATTGATCGTTTGATAGGATCCATTAACAAATGCTATTTTTGGCATTCTATAAACTCTATTTTATTAAAAATACTCAAGTCTAACTGATAACATTTTCTCGATTTCTCGGATATTCTCAGTAAGGGTAAATAAAACAATACGATCATTTGCTTCGATTATTGTGTTTCCCCTTGGGATAATAACCCTCTCATTTCTTACTATTGCTCCAACCAATACTCCATCTGGAAAGCCTGACTCAGATAGTGGAACACCTACCAAGCTTGATGTTTCCATTGCCTCAGCCTCTATAACTTCACCAAAACCATCTCTGATTGTATTAACAGAGTGAATTCGTCCCCTTCGAACATGCCGTAAAATAGTTGAAACTGTAATATTTTGGGGACTAACTATAACATCAATTCCAAGTGAAGGCGTTAAAGGAATATAAGTATCGCTATTTATTAGTGTTATGGCCCTCTGACTTCCCATTTTTTTTGCAAGTAGAGATGACATGATGTTTGTTTCATCATCATTTGTTACTGATACAACAGTTTCTGCATTAAATACGTTAGCTTCTTCGAGTATTTCTCGATCTAAAACAGATCCATTAAGAACAACGGAGTGATTAAGGGTGCGTGCCACATTTTCTGATCTTTGTTTATTTTGTTCAATAACCTTAAGATTAACAGTTGGGTAGTTTTCCTCAATCTCTTTAGCTAAAAATTGACCAATATTCCCGCCGCCGAAAATGACGACCCTACGCGCCTCTGTTTCTTCATGTCCAAATGCTGCCATCGCCCTTTCAACGTGTTCACTATTAACTACAAAATAAACCTCGTCACCCGGTAACATAAAATCGTCTGGGCCTGGGATTCTATTGTCATTCTCTCGCGCTACTCCAACTACCATAACATTTAAGTCCGGAAATAATTGTGTAAGCTGGCGCAATGGGGTGTTGACCACTGGACAATTATTGTCACACCTGACCCCTATCAATTTAACTTTGTCATCAACTAAAGATATCATATCAAAGGCTCCCGGAGCCTGTAACCTGCGCGAAATAGCTCTAGCAACTTCTAATTCTGGTGAGATTACAACATCAATTGGAATATGGTCTCGAGTGTATAAATTGGACCACTTTGGACTGATGTAACCTTGTTGTCGTATTCGGGCAATTTTTGTTGTTACATTGAATAGTGAGTGTGCTACTTGGCAAGCTACCATATTAACTTCATCAGATTGAGTTACTGCGATTATCATGTCAGCAGACTCAGCTCCTGCTTGGGATAGGACATTTGGATGAGATGCAAATCCCACTAATGCCTTAACATCTAAACTATCGCTAATAGTTTGCGTCAGCTCTGAGGATTGATCTACAACAGTAATTTCGTTATCTTCTAGAGCTAAATAACGCGCAATATTGTAGCCAACTTGTCCTGCTCCACATATTATGACTTTCATGTTAATCCTTTTTTCTTAACATGGTATAATTATTCATTTACAATCATTTTCTCATTGGATTGCAGACCTAAATATTTAATTTTTCTATGGAGAGCAGATCTTTCCATACCAATAAAATTAGCAGTTTTTGAAATATTACCACCAAACCGCATTATTTGAGCCTCGAGATACTCCCGCTCAAAAATTTCTCTGGCATCACGAAGTTGTAAACTCATAAATTCCGTTTTATCAACCCCCACTTTGTTTTCGTTAATATTTAATAACATTTCATTTGGCATCATCTCCAGTGTTATCGGATCTCTCTCATTGCCAGGTGCCATAATTAAAATCCTCTCAATGACATTTCTAAGCTCTCGAACATTACCGGGCCATTCGTAACACTGAAGTGTTGCCAAGGCTTCATCTGAGAATTCTCTTGGCAATCTTCCAGACAAATCTGCAATCTGATCCATAAAAAATTTGGCTAATTCTGGTATGTCTTCTCTATAATTTTTTAATGGTGGTATCTCGACAGGAACTACACTCAATCGATAGAACAAATCTTCGCGGAAATATCCTTTTTTCATTTGCTCCGATAAATCTTTAGTTGAGGATGAAATAACACGTACATCTACTTCAATAAATTTTGTCCCACCCACGCGCGTAAAAGTCTGTTCTTGAAGCGTTCGAACAATCTTTCCTTGAGTTTCCAACGGCATATCTGCTACTTCATCAAAAAACAAGGTTCCATTATGCGCTTGTTCAAAGGTTCCTATTGTTTTTGACTCTGTTTGGGAGTCGGGATTCTCTGATCCAAATAGACTACTTTCAAAACTATCTGGATTCATAGTAGCACAGTTAATTTTAACAAAAGCTGAATCTGACCTTATTGAATTTTTATGCAATAACCTAGCTATCACATCCTTGCCCGAACCAGCTGGGCCAGTTATTAAGACCCGACTATTTGAGTTTGCTACACGATTGACGGATTGTCGTAATTGATTAATTTGAGACGACTCTCCTATTAAGTCAATTTCTCCACCTACCCGCAATTTTAAATCTGCATTTTCTCGCTTTAACTTAGCATTCTCTAAAGCTCTATCTATTACTAGAATCAAACGATCTGCTGTGAATGGCTTCTCAATAAAGTCAAAAGCCCCTATATTAATTGCTTTTACAGCGGTTTCAATATTACCGTGCCCACTCATCATTACCACAGGCAATGTAGGATGTTCTAGACACAACTTTTCAAGTATCTCCAGCCCTTCTTTTGGATCTTGGAGCCAGATATCTAAAAGAACTAGGCTCGGCCTTCTTGACGCAACAGATGAAAAAGCACTTTTACTATTGTGCGCGATACGTGTTTCATACCCTTCATCCTCTAAAATTCCGGCAGCCAGAATCCTAATATCGGCTTGATCATCCACTATTAAAATATCACGCATTTAGAACCTTTTAAATTAAAATCGCTAATGGAGGTGACTAAATTAAGACTATTTCTTAAATGCCAATTGGATAAATGCCCCACCATCCTTATTATTGTCAAGGTGTAATTCACCATTATGATCTTCCATTATTTTAGCCACTATCGATAATCCCAAGCCTGTTCCTTTTTCTCTCGTAGTAACATAAGGTTCGATTACTCGATCAAGTAGATTTTTCGGAAATCCCTGGCCATTATCCGAAATTTTTATTTTAAAAAATTCTTCATCTTCAATTAAAATCATAATAACTTTACCCTGATGAGTTTTATTTTTGAGTTGTTCAATTGACTCAGATGCATTTTTTAAAATATTGGTTAAAGCACGACTAATTTGTTCTCGATCAGCAAGAATTACTAGATTTTGAGCATTATTTTCAAAAATATAGTCGATATTGGGGAATCTATTTTGTTCTAGAAAAATACTCTCCTTACATAGATTTACAAGGTTCATTTCGACTAATTTAGGCTGCGGCATTCTTGCAAAGGCTGAGAATTCATCAACCATTTCACCAATGTCTTTTACTTGGCGAATTATGGTGTCTGTACAGAGTAAAAAGGTTTTTTGATCTGTTTTAATTTCTGCTTTATATCGACGCTTTAACCTCTCTGCTGCTAGCTGGATTGGTGTTAGTGGGTTCTTAATTTCGTGCGCAATACGTCTAGCTACATCTGCCCATGCGGCCTTTCGTTGTGCAGACAATAATTCCGAAACATCATCAAATGTTACAACGAAACCTAAAATTTCCTTATTTACTTTCTCTGCAGCAATTGATACCACAAGGTTTTTTGTTATGCCGTTTCTTGAAATTTCTATATCACCCTCTGCATTTTTTTCTGGATTCAATCGTATTTCGTCTAATAGATCTTTCATTTCGGGAACTAGAATCTCGAGGTTTTCTCCGGCGTGTTCTTCTAGGTTTATCGAAAGGAGATCTGTAGCTGACCTATTAGGAAAATAAATGCACCCGCTTCTATCTAAACCTATAACGCCTGCTGAAACTCCGGATAAAACAACCTCTATGAAACGTCTTCGTTCATCTAGTTCCTTATTAGCCGAGATGAGACCTTTCTGTTGACTATTTAATTGCTCAGTCATTTTATTAAACGCACTGCTTAATTTACCAACCTCATCTTTGTCATGTGTAATATTAGTTTGGATACGTGTTGTTAAATCTCCTCTGCGAACTTTATCGGCAGCATTAATCAATTGGCCTATTGGAGTTGAGATCGTCGTAGCAATTTGCCAACCAATCGAAATTGCCACTAATACAATAAGAGATGCGATTAAAGCGAACACAAATAAAAATTTAATTTGAAGATTATCTCTATTTTTTTCTATTAATCCATACTGGTTAGCTGCTCCGGTCGTCTTCGAAATATAATCTAATACCTGAGCGTCTATAAATTTACCTACCAATAAATAAGCATCAACGAAACCCTCGAGCTTAACACCAGCCCTTACTTTATTTTCATTTTTATCGCTAATAATCCAAACCTCACCTACTCTGCTGCTAAGAACACCTTTTAATAATTCGTCGTTAGAGAAATTAAATCCCAATGAGAAGCTTAATTGCGATCTAGCTAATGTATTACCACTACTATCAACCACGACAGCCTCAGAGAGATTTCTAATTTCTGTCAGAGATGAAACAACTGTTGCGAATAAGCGCGAGTTTTGTTGTAATCGATATGCCGATCTATTTAAATCATTTGCCATGGCCAATGCGATTCCACGAATATTTTTTTGATGCTCTTTCAAATAAGATTGTGCTACAGAGTTTGAAGTGTTTATAGCTAATTTAACTTTTTCACTAAACCAAGTCTCCATTCCGGTATTTAAAAACATTCCCAAAAACATAATTACAAAAAGAGCGGGTATGATGGCAACTAAACCAAACGAAAGCACCATTTTCATGTGTAAACGTGATCCAGCTGGCCCATATTTTTTGATGATCCAACTTCTAATAATTGGTCGAGCTATAATCGCTCCTAATAAAAGAGCGAGTACTAAATCTAAATTTAGAACAGCGATCAACACTGTAAGGTTTGACGGCAGAGGTGTTAAATCAGCTAAAATAGCAATTGTTATTGATCCCGAAATAAACAATGCTAAACTTAAGATAACCACGATTATTCGCTCAAAACGCAGTCTTAATAATATTTTTTTCAATCTTCGAAATTTTTCATTAATCGTCATATTAGACCTAAGATTTAAACATTATAGTTATTAGTATAGAGGTATAGTACAATGAATAAATTATTTTGGCGTACGCGTTACAGGAATGTTTAATTCATGAATTTTCTTTCGTAATGTATTTCTGTTTACTCCCAGTAGGTTTGCGCATTTTAACTGATTCCCTCGTGAAATATTAAGAACGTGAGAAATTAGAGGTCTCTCTATCTCTTTTAAAACCTGATTGTAAATGTTTCCTTTTTTGGAACTATCTTTTTGTGAATTAAGGATATCATTAACAAACGTTTCTAATAGTTCTGTAATATTCGAGGAAGTAAAATTTTGATTTCGGTCAATAGGATTTAACTCGGATAGTTCTGACTCAATCACTTCTATACCTATATTGTCTTGAGAGTATAAAGCTACTATTCTACTAACTAAGTTTTCTAATTCTCTTACATTACCAGGCCAATTATGTTTTTTTAACCTATCAATAGCTGCATCATCTAGTATTTTCCATGGCAAACCTTCTTCTAAAGAACGGGAGAGAAAATATTTTACTAATTCAGGAATGTCCTCTTTCCTTTCATTTAGAGCTGGCATTCGGATTGGAACAACATTCAGACGATAATATAGGTCTTCCCTAAAAAGTCCTTGCCTAATCGATTGCGTCAAATCTCTATGGGTTGCTGCTATAATCCTTACATCACTTCGAATTGCATTATTTCCCCCAACAGTGGTAAACTCTCCTTCCTGCAATACCCTTAAAAGTCTGGTCTGGGCTTCAGATGGCATATCACCTATCTCATCTAAAAATAAAGTTCCACCCTCGGCTTGGCGGAAACGTCCCTTGGAATTATTCGTCGCACCCGTAAACGATCCTTTCTCATGACCAAATAGTTCGCTCTCTATCAGTTCTCGCGGAATTGCGGCCATATTGATCGCCACAAATGGAAAGTTTTTTCTTTTCCCATAATCATGCAATGCTCTGGCAGCTAATTCTTTTCCCGTACCTGAGTTTCCAGTTATAAGAACCGTCAAGTCGGTGTTCATTAGTCGCGCAAGAGATCGGTAAACATCTTGCATGGCTGATGATCGACCGATTAATGGTAATTGTTCATCATCATTAATATTATCCTCACGTTTGTTTGTTTGGTTATTTTTTTGTTGTAAAGCTCTATTTACAATATTTCCGAGTTCAAATAGGTCAAATGGCTTAGGAATATATTCAAAAGCTCCACGTTGAGTGGCATTTACAGCTGTCATCAATGTGTTTTGAGCACTCATAACTATGACTTCAAGGTTTGGGCGTATTTTTTTTATCTGAGGTAGTAAATCTAATCCATTCTCATCTGGCATTACTACATCCATTATTACCAAATCCCCATGCCCCTCATTTACCAAAGTCCATAATCCTGATGCTGTTCCTGTGGTCATAACATTGTAATTATCTCTAGCTAAAGCTTGATTCAGGACCTTTCGGATTGCATTATCGTCGTCAGCAACAATAATTGTCTTAGTCATTTTTTGTTTCCCCGAATGATTTAATAAACTTCATCGTCGATCTCTTTTTTATGCATTGGGAGTAATACCTTAAATATTGTTCTACCTGGTTCGCTGTCAAACTCAAGTGCCCCACCATGATCATCAATTAATTTTGCCACTAATGCTAGCCCTAGACCTGTTCCATTTGATTTTGAGGTTACAAATGCATCAAATATTAATTCGTTCAGGTTTCTTGGCACTCCGACGCCATTGTCTTGGATTGATATTACTAAGGGAAGAAGAAACTGAGACTTATCCCCTGGAAGTGCAAATTTAACACCATGTTGGTAAGCTGTTCTTAAAATTATCTCACCGTGATCATGGTTTATTGATTCGGCAGCATTTTTAATTAGGTTTAAAAATATTTGTATTAATTGATCATGATCACCATTTATAAATGGAAGGGACGGATCATACTGCTCAATAAACTTTATTTTTTTTGCTACGCCGTTCTCGGCTATTAAGCGCACTCGTTCAAGTACTTTATGAGCATTTACCGGCTCTCTTTTGACAGGACGTTTATCAGAAAAAATTTCCATTCTGTCGATCAGACTACAAATTCGATCGCTCTCATCGCAAATTAATTGAGTTAGTTCTCTATTTTCATCTCTTATACAAGTGCCTAGCAGTTGCGCAGCCCCTTTAATGCCAGATAATGGGTTTTTTATTTCATGTCCAAGAGTCGAGGCAATAGCCGTTATAGATCTAGCAGCATTTCTATGTATCAATTGTTTATCAATCTTATCAGCAATTGAACGTGTAAAAATATTAAGAATTACATGATTTGGGTCCTCTATAAAAGGAGAAATCTGAATATTTACTATTTGTTTAAGAATTCGGGGTGTATCTAGAGTAATTCCATAATCAGATACTGCACTTGTTGTATTTTGAACTTTCTTTATTAAAAGAAGGATGGGACTATTCGCCGGAAGAACTGTTTCAATTTTAGAGCCTAATAGTTGAGTATGACTGCCAGAAAATAATTGCTCTGCAGCGTTGTTAAGATAGCTTATCTCCGAGTTTGGCCCCACCATTACTATGCTAGAGTCGAGACTATTTAAAATACTTTGAGTATTCTCGCTAATTATCACTTTGATAAACCTTTATTTAATTTTAATTGGTTTAGGCAACTTTTTTGTCAATTAGAGGTAAATAAAAACTATCGATGGCAAATTTAGCCTGCTTAGTGCTCGTAATTGAATTAAAGTGAGTTCTAAAAGCAGCTGAGTCGGGAAAACCTTTGCTATACCAACCAATATGTTTACGCGCAATTCGCAGACCTCGCTCTTTACCATAATGAAGAAGTAAATCCTCATAATGCCTTTTCACCACCCTATATTGCTCATTTAGGCTTGGATTATCTATTTTATTTCCAGTTTTTAGGAAATGTATAACCTGATGTAGAAACCATGGTCTTCCATAACTCCCTCGCCCTATCATAACACCATCAGCCCCAGATAATCTCAATAGTTCAGCCGCATCTTCTATTGTATTTACGTCACCATTACCTATGACTGGGATAGAAATCGCATTTTTGACCTTTTTAATGAAACTCCAATCTGCTTTACCTCGATACAGTTGGTTTCTTGTTCGGCCATGGACGGTAACCATTTTAATACCAGAGTCTTCCGCAATTTTAGCAAGTGTTGGAGCATTTCTATTGTCAAGATCCCAACCCGTTCTCATTTTTAATGTTACTGGCAAGTTAACAGCATCTACTACAGCTTTAATTATTTTACTGGCGAGTATTTCATCTTTCATTAGAGCAGAACCAGCATAACCTTTTGTAACTTTCTTTACTGGACAGCCCATATTAATATCGATGATAGCGGCACCTCTATCAGCATTAATTTTAGCGGCCTCTGCCATCAACTCTGGATCACAACCAGCTAATTGAACAGCCATAGGAAATTCCTCTTCACAATTTGATGCCATTTTCAACGTTCTTCGATTTGCATAAATCATTGCCTGGCTTGCAATCATTTCAGAAATTACAAGCCCCACTCCATATTCTTTTGCTATTTTTCGGTAAGGCATATCTGTTACTCCTGACATTGGAGCCAGTATAACATTATTATTTACTTGAATAGGGCCAATTTTTATTTGCATTTAAAACCTTTCAAGCCTATTTATTAGGCAAAAAAATTAAAAAGGCAATAATTAAAGATTAAATTATTAACTTGTCTAAATACGCAAGTAAGATATTCGTTACGAACTTAACACCAAGATAACCAAGTGATATAAATAAATAAACAAAAAGTACTATCCAAGTGGCTAGTCTTCCCCGTATACCACTTCGAATATGTAAAAAAATTATTATTATAATAATGATAAACGCTAATAATATTAGTATTGTTTTATGATCTATGTTTAAAAATCTACCAGTTTGTAAATACTGAGCCGCCATTCCTGAGACGAACGCGAAGAAAAGTATAAATGCAGATAGAGTCAATAAATTAATGAATAAATTATCAGATGATGTCACTGAGGGTAATCGATGTGAGAGTATATTTAGTCGTTTTGATCTAATGTTGCGTTCCTGAATGGTAGAACTGAGTGCTGATAAAGTGGCAATAGTTAACAAAGCGTACATTAGAATTGAAACTATTGCGTGGTAGTAAAGCCAAACGGAAATCTCTCCAAATAAAACACTCGATACAACTAGTTTATCGGAAAAGTACGCTAATATTCCCAGTACAAATAGGTACGGAAATAAGAGAGTCGAAATGCGCCATATTGTGTTCTTAATAATCACTATTATTATAAATAAAAATACACTAGCGCTAATTGTTAACCATAACGCTGTTGAAAAATCACTATGCCAATAATCATTTTGTTTATAAAAAACCAATAAAGCTGTGGCAGTTAGAACAAAACAGTTGATTAACCAAAATAAACCATCTGGTTTGGAATTGCGCTTGAATGGTATTAAACATCCGCAAATGAGAGATAATACAGCGATTCCTTCAATTAATATGATATTCATTTTGGATTACAACCAATTATATTTAAAGACGGTATAACTTTAATTATTATACAATCGAGGCATGGCTCATGTATTATAATATATGCTATAAAATGCTTTTTGTATGCAGAAAAGATTAGTTAAGTGGTTTTTTGTATTCAAGACATTTGTTACACTCTTTTCAAAATAAATTAGGTAGATATTGGTTTGAAAAAATCACAAAATATTAAAAAGGACACAGCAATATTGATTCTGGCTGGTGGCAGAGGTAAAAGGCTTGGAGGTTTGGTGGCTAAACAGTATCAATTGCTTAATAGCATTTCGATACTTAGTCACTCGATTAAAATATTTATTAGCCATCCAAGAATTGCCTCAATACAGGTGGTTATTCACCCCGATGATATTGAAAAGTATAAGGAATCAATTATAGGTTTTGATTTAGCAGAACCGATTTTTGGGGGAGAAGAACGCCAAGATTCTTCTCTAATTGGCTTATCTGCCATATATAAAGATAATCCACGTTATGTTATGATTCACGATGCTGCCCGTCCATTCATAACTACCGAAATTATTAATCAAATATTCCAGAAACTTGATTTAGGAAACGATTGTGTAATTCCAGGAACAAGAGTTAAAGATACACTAAAAAGATCAATTGGTGAAAATGTGATAGAAACAATAAGCAGATCTAATTTATGGCAAATTCAGACTCCACAGGCTTTTAACTTTAAAAAAATTTATAATATTCATAAACAGAATGATGGAAGCCAATACACAGATGATGCTACGATGGCGGAAAAACATGGAATGGAAGTTACAATAATTGAAAGCTCTGAAATGAATTTTAAAATTACTACTAAAGAGGACATTGCAATTGCTCAAAAATTGCTTATTCGGGAGCAAAAAACTCCTAGAATTGGCACTGGATTTGATGTGCATCAATTTTGTGCAGGTTCGGGACTAAATTTATGTGGGATTAGAATTCCTTTCCATAAATCTCTTTTCGGTCATTCAGACGCTGATGTCGCTATTCACGCCATCACTGACTCAATCCTAGGGGCTATTGGTGGTGGTGATATAGGTGCTTTGTTTCCGCCCAATGATCCGAAGTGGAAAAATTGCAACTCAGAATTATTTTTGAGAGACTCGTTAGAGAAAGTCAATAATTTAGGAGGTATAATTTCTAATATAGACCTGACCATAATTTGTGAGGAACCTAAAATAACCCCTTTCCGCCAGAAAATGCGAGAGAACCTAGCGGGAATATTAGAGGTTGAATTAAATCAGGTTAACATAAAAGCGACTACTACAGAGAATTTAGGTTTTACAGGTCGTCGAGAGGGTATCGCCGTCCAAGCTATCTCATGTATTTTGCTCTAAATTTAAATTTGTTAATTGTTCATAATATAATATTAACTATTTAACGACTTTGTTTATCCAAGAAATGAATTCTTCATTTCCAGTTTCAATATCAACAATTAATACGGCCGGACATTCATAGCTATGCAATTCGATTAGTCTTTTAACACTTTTTTTAGAATTTTTAGATGAGGTTTTAGCTATCGCAATAAATTCATTTGTTTTTATTATCTCATCATCCCAACGATATATTGACGTTGAAGGACCAATTATGTTCACACATGCAACAAGTCTCTCCTCTACCAATATCCTTGCTATTTTTTGTACTTCGGTATTAGTCTTCGTTGTAAAGTAAATTACTTTGGTATTTAATTGTTTCATATTACATATTACCTTCGTTGATTTAATTGGAAACCATTGCTACATTCAATATAGTAACGCTGGTAAGAAAGATTAATTAAAAAATTGGATTTATATAATAATCAATAATAAGCTATGGAAAAACCATCTAAAATTCAACTTAATTGGTTAAAAAAGGGTCTAAGACAGGCTGGTGGAAAGTTGCCTCTCTTTGACTCAAATGGACAAAAGATAAGTGCTCAAACCGTGAATTCTTGTATAAAAAACGGTTGGGCTGAACCTTGGTTCCTAAATCCAATTAAACCAGATTGGTTAGTATGTAAATTGACTAAACTTGGGCGCGAGAAAATAAACTAAGCGAGGAATCAAATACCTTGCTGATAATATTGATTATAATTAAGAGAAAGAGATAAATAATTGGAGCAAACAGATTATTCAGAATTAAAACTAGGTAAATCAATTACAGCGGCATCAAGTCCTGACGTTGCGATTTTAGATGTAATACAAAACCCTAAAAAAACGATTAATTATTTAGTGCGTTTTACGTGCCCTGAATTTACTTCTTTATGTCCTGTGACTGGTCAGCCGGATTTTGCACATATTGTAGTTGACTACATCCCAAATGAGCAAATCGTAGAGAGTAAATCTTTAAAGTTATATTTAGAAAGCTATAGAAATTATTCTACATTTCATGAGGATTGTACAATTTCAATTGGAGAAAAGTTGATAACCGCAATTGATCCAATTTGGCTCAGAATTGGAGGTTATTGGTATCCTAGAGGTGGAATCCCCATAGACGTATTTTTCCAAACTGGCGAGCCGCCTACGGGAGTATGGGTACCAGATCAAGGGGTTAAAAGTTATAAGGGCCGCGGTTAAAACATTAGTCTTCATGTACTACCATATCTCCGTTAATACTGATATTCAGTTGTTTTAGGCTTTCGCCTTGACACGGGCCCATGATGCAAAGGCCGTCGTCAATATTGAAGAGTGCCCCATGTTTAGAGCATTGAATAAAAGTCTTATCAGAGTTAAAAAATTTATTGGGAATTTGATCAATTAAGACTTGGTTATGTGGACACCAGTTTATATAACCAAACACAATATTACCCTTCCTAATAATAAAAATATTCCTCTGTTTTCCATCGACCTCGGCTACTAAACCTTTTGCCTCATTATCTGGAATTTCTTCTAATTTACATAATTCTACCATTAAAAAACAAATACCTATTTAGTAATTATTAATTGTTTAGAAATCAATTAGTGATGTAACTATTTAATTTAAATAGCGTTACATCACTCTTTAATTGGTCGGAGCGAGAGGATTCGAACCTCCGACCCCTTCACCCCCAGCGAAGTGCGCTACCAGACTGCGCCACGCTCCGACAAGATAAACACTTCATATATTCTACAAATTTCACGATCAGGACTTATCTAATGTAGGTTAGTCGTAAAATCTAATCAAGAAATATACTTTGTTATTTGATGTTTGACTAATAATTTCTATTATAAGGATAGATATACTATTGGCAATTCCGCGACGGAATATATTAAATATTTAGTATTTACGTTGTTAGTTTTTTAATGTCTTCAAGAACATACAACAGAGCTTCTAATTTTTTTTCGAGATCCTGTTCCTTATTATTTGGATCTATTAGTTTTTGTTCGACTTCCGTCCGGGGTAATCGTGATTTAAGTTTTTTGTTTGATTTAAATAGTCTCTGCACTCCCTTTATTGTATAACCTTCAGTATAGAGGTAAGTTTTTATTACTTTTAGTAGCTCTATATCCTCTGGCCTATAGTAACGCCTACCGCCCGCTCGTTTAAGCGGATTAATTTGTGGGAATTTATTCTCCCAAAAACGTAATACATGCTGTTCAAGGTTAAGCTCACTCGCGACTTCTCTTATAGTTCTATATGCTATAGATGATTTTTTAGATTTATATTCTCTATTAATTTTGTTACCAGGATATAGATCTGACATAAATCAATCACTAGGCGCTTTGATCATTAACATCTTTATTAATTTTACTTATACGCGTCTTAAGTTGTTGAGAAGGTCTAAAGTTTATTACCCTTCGCGGTGTGATGGGAACCTCTACTCCGGTTTTTGGGTTTCGCCCAATCCTCTCCGACTTACTTCTTATAGAAAAAGTGCCGAAAGAAGAAATTTTTACAGTTTCCCCCATGATGAGTGTTTCTGATATTTTATTTAAAACAGTTTCAAATAGATCGGAGGACTCATTTCTTGACAATCCTACCTCTTGGTAAATTGCTTCACCAAGTTCAGTGCGTGTGATTGTTTTTCTCGACATGTGCAAAACCCCTTAACAATTCGAACTAGGCTAAAAAATCAAACCATTAGTAGCACGATACTCTATTAAAAAGATAATATCAAAGATTAAAGCTTTTTGCGGTAAAATTTACATTCGAACTAGTGATGCTCCCCAGGTTAGCCCTCCACCCATTGCTTCCATTAATACAAGGTCTCCGCTCTTAATTTTATTTTTCTTAATCGCGTAATCCAGCGCTAATGGGATTGAAGCTGCCGATGTATTCGCATGCTTATCGACTGTTAGTATTACCTTGCTCAGTGGCATTTTTAGTTTTTTTGCGGTGCTTTCAATAATGCGTCTATTAGCTTGATGCGGGACTAACCAGTCAATTTCCTCCGACTTCAATTTATTTTTGTCTAGAATTTCTTGTACCACTGCCGCAAGGTTATTAACCGCATGCCTGAAAACTTCTTTACCTTCCATTTTGATAAAACCAGACTTTTGATTTGTTGATGGTCCACCATCACAATATAGAAGATCCTCATAATTACCGTCTGAGTGAATGTGTGTTGAAATGATGCCCGATTTTGTTCCATTAGCACCCTCTCTGTTAGCCTCGAGCACAACTGCCCCAGCGCCATCGCCAAACAACACACACGTAGTCCTATCTTCCCAATTTAATAGACGAGACAATGTATCTGCACCAACCACCAAAGCCTTTTTACATTGCTTCGTTTTTATCATGCTATTTACTATCGATATAGCATAAATAAACCCTGAGCATACTGCCTGAACGTCAAATGCAGCACCAGTTTTGCAACCCAGAGCCTTTTGTAGTCGAACCGCTGTCGCTGGAAACGTTCTGTCAGGTGTCGTTGTTCCAACAACTATCAGGTCTATTTCACTACTATCAATGCCAGCATGATTTATTGCTCGCTCTGCAGCTATTATAGCCATATCGGATGTAAATTCGTCGTCCCCTGCATAATGCCTCTGGCTTATACCAGTTCTAGTTTTGATCCATTCATCAGAGGTATCAATCTTTTCCTCCAGCATATGATTGGTGATAGGATTTCCCGGAAGGTATGAACCACAGCCAATTATTCTCGAATGTATATCCACTAATTTAGAGCCTTTTTTGTATTTGATTCTAAAGTCTTATTTTGATCAACATCCGTTAGTTTAACAAGATCTTGTTTAATAACTTTATTAAAATTTTGTTCAACTAATTTAACTCCAGCCTCAATAGCATGCGCAAAGCCTATTGGGTCAGTTCCACCATGACTTTTAACGCAAATACCATTGAGACCTACTAACATTGCTCCATTATAACGTCGTGGGTCAAAATGCGATTTGAATCGATTTAATGCTGGCCGCGCAATTAAGGCTCCAATTTTCCCCATCAGATTATCTGATAAAAATTTTTTAAGAAAAAAGATTATTAGATTTGAGGTTCCTTCAGCTGTCTTTAACGCGATATTACCTGTAAACCCATCTGTAACAATGACGTCAACAGTTCCTTTTCCTATATCGTCTCCTTCAACAAAACCAGCAAACTTAACTGGTAGACTAGAATTTTTTAAAATTGCGGCCGCTTCTTTAACAGCTACATTACCCTTTAATCCCTCTACTCCCACATTGAGGATTGCGACTGAAGGATGATCTATATCTAATTCATAACGAGCAAAAACTTCTCCCATTACTGCAAATTGTACTAGGTTATTAGCATCACATTCAATGTTAGCGCCTAAATCCAACATAACACAATCACCATTTTGAGTAGGAAAACTGGTCACAATGGCAGGCCTACTTATACCCGGCATCATTTTAAGCACAATCGTCGCCATGGCCATTAAAGCCCCTGTATTTCCAGCTGATACCACGGCAGATGCTTCATTGTTCTTTACAGCATCGATCGCCAGCCTCATACTTGAGTTTTTTCCAGACCTCAGTGCTGTCGTTGGTCTATCATCCATAGAAATCATATCAGGTGCATGCCTAACCTCACTAACCGCTTGAGCTTTTGGATGTCGAGTTAACAAATCTTGCAGAATGTTTGCGTCACCGAATATCAGAAAACGTATATTTTTATTTTTTTGACATGCGAGTTCAACACCCTCAACTATCATGCCAGGTGCATAATCGCCACCCATGCCGTCGATTGAAACAGTAACAGTATTAACCATTACAGAGATTCCTGTCTTTATCGTGACTAATATTAACTTTTAAAACTTACAAAACTGGCTTAAACGCTTGAACTTGTGTTTATTACCTCGCGACTATCATAATACCCACATGCACCACAAACATGATGAGGGCGTTTCATCTCTCCACAGTTAGGACACTCAGAGAGCGTTGCTAGAGAAAGAGCGTCATGAGATCTCCGCATATTCCTTCGTGATCTCGAAATTTTACTTTTTGGAACAGCCATTTACATCTCTCTTAATTTGTTGCAATCATCTAATTCAAAATACGCTAGCGACGAGTATTTATCCTAATTTGTAATATTTCGCAAGCTGAATTGATGCAACTCAATAAATTCCTTATGCATTACTTAAATTTGTAGTCCTTTAATAATATTTTCAAGGAACTTGGTTTTATTTCTTCTTCCGTCGTTAAATCATCCTGTTTATATATCGAGTTAAGACTTATGCCTTTAATTTTTGGAAATGGGTCAATCTCAAGACCTAAATTTTGCACTAATACTGGTCCAATATCTATTCTGCCATTGGAAATAATTTCTGGTTGCTCATCTTCAAAGCAATCAAACTTGTCTATAAGGGGCTTGGTATAAAATTTTTGCTCAATAAAATCTACTCTAAACTTTTTTTGTATCTTATTATTTAAAAGTTCTAGGCTTATGATGCACTCTTGGATGATTGAAGCAAAGAAATCACAACTCATTTCGATACTATTATTTTCAAGCCTTTGAGTTAGAATTATTTGCGCTGTAAAAGATAAAATTTTATTCACATTAAATAAGTTAGAAAGCGTAATGAGTTCTTTATTTGATGCGGATACATCAAGTTTTAAAATCTCTTTAGCATTAATGTCTTTAACTTCAATAATTCGAGAAAAATCTGAACTATTCATTTTATAGTCCTTTATTCATTCTATTCGCGTTTGAAATATATTAAGATTATCAATATCAGCGAAACTCCATTTTTCAGATTCAATTACTCTATTTCGTAGGTAATTGGCTGCTAGAGACAGTTGATAATCAGAAGGATTAGTCTCAGAAAAAAGATTTCGTTTTAACGATTCTATTAAGGTCTTAGAGTCCTTACTATCAATAGCCTCTCCATAAGAGCCTAGCCGCCCATAAAATGCAGTGGCTAACGATTTAACTTTTTTCCCTAATCCAGCATCGCCAACCCCTATTTCTCGCAAACTTCTATCTATATCTATAAACATTACATCAAACAACTCTTGAGATTTTAATACCCCCTCATCCCCATGCTGATTAAGTCTCCGAATAACGACAAAACAATGAAGTACTATTAAATCAAAACGTCCAATTAATGTATCTGCTACACCATATTTGCTATATAATATTGGAGTTCGAGACACCCTAACTATCGTATTATAGAGGGCGAGTACTTTTTTATCATATTTTGGTTTTTTAAAAAAAGAAAGAAGGCCCATAAATTAGTTCCTAAACTCATTTTATTAATTATTTAAATTTTATATTACATACTTAGATACAATCTGTATTGTAAAGATAATAGCACACATTAAAATTAAAAGTGATTTTAAAACAACTATTAAATAGAGGTATTTTCTTTGTCTTACACTAGCAATCACAGTCTGGTTTTAGG
Organism: Rhodospirillaceae bacterium TMED23; assembly: GCA_002168115.1. GTDB lineage: Bacteria > Pseudomonadota > Alphaproteobacteria > Rhodospirillales > UBA2165 > TMED23. Next base: position 212,708 of record NHCC01000009.1, read on the forward strand.
TTTTCGTTTTTTTCACTTAAGTGTTTTATGTGCTGTGATAATTTTACAGTCTTGCTCTGGTAAAACACTAAACACAGGAAACTTTCCAGATCCTGATTTAATTGCGAATATAGAAATTGGTCAAGTATCAAAAAAAGGAGTTTATGAACTGCTTGGATCTCCNTCTTCAATTGCNACCTTTAGNGATAACGATTGGTATTACATAAGTGAAAAAACCTCGACCAAAGCTTTCTTTAAGCCTGAAATAATTAGTCGCAAAGTCTTAATAATACAATTTGATAAACGCCAAATTGTAAAAAAAATTAAACACTTATCTTTGAATGATGGAGAAAATATTGAAATGGTTGACCGAGTTACACCGACTTCAGGTAAAGAGTTGACCATTCTTCAGCAAATATTCGGAAATGTTGGAAGGTTTGAAGGTGATAAAGAGTCAAAATAAATTTCTTTTGGTTAATAAAAAAAGGCGCCATTATTGAATTAATGACGCCCAATCAATGCTAATAAAGTATTTATCCAGCAAATATTGCTAAGAGCAAGATGGCAACTATATTCATGATTTTTATAAGGGGATTAACAGCTGGTCCTGCTGTATCTTTATATGGATCACCAACTGTATCACCAGTTATAGCGGCATGGTGAGCCTCTGAACCTTTACCACCATGATTACCATCTTCTATGTATTTTTTAGCATTATCCCAAGCGCCCCCCCCTGAGGTCATTGAAAGTGCCACAAACAATCCAGTAATAATGACACCCATTAAAGACGCTCCTAATGCTGAAAAAGCTGCGGCCTGTCCACCGATCGCATTAATAACAAAATATATAATGAATGGTGCTACTATGGGAAGTAGTGATGGAACTATCATCTCTTTTATTGCAGACTTCGTTAAGATGTCCACACACTTCCCATACTCAGGTTTTGCAGTACCCTCCATTATACCGGGAATTTCGCGAAATTGCCGTCTAACTTCTTCAACAATCGATCCCCCAGCACGACCGACGGCCATCATTCCCATTGCTCCAAATAAATAAGGAATCATACCTCCTATAAATAATCCAACTACTACATAAGGGTCTTCAAGTGAAAAACCAACCTTTATGTCTGGAAAAAGCAAATTAAGATCTTGAGTAAAAGCTGCAAATAAAACCAACGCTGCTAACCCAGCTGAACCAATTGCATAACCTTTTGTTACAGCTTTAGTTGTATTACCGACTGCATCTAGAGCATCCGTTGTTTTTCTAACATTTTCAGGAAGCTCTGCCATCTCTGCAATTCCACCCGCGTTATCTGTCACTGGACCAAAAGCATCTAGTGCAACCACCATTCCCGCAAGTGCAAGCATTGAGGTTGCCGCTAACGCTAATCCATATAAACCTGCTATAACAAAAGAAATTATGATTCCAGCACAAATAACAACAACTGGCATGGCAGTTGCTTCCATGGAAACCGCTAGTCCTTGAATAACATTTGTGCCGTGTCCAGTCTCTGAAGCTTTAGCAATGCTTTTTACTGGTCTATATTCCGTACCGGTGTAATATTCTGTTATCCAAACTATGATAGCAGTAACACCGAGTCCCACCAATGCGGAAATAAATAAATCCAATCCAGTTATTTTGTTACCTTGTGAAATAAACTCAGAGCTAAAACCAACTTGCCAGTCTATAACAATTCCAATCAAGATAGCAGAAATAATTACACTCGCAAAAAAACCTTTATATAAAGCTCCCATGATTGAATTTGAGGAACCTAATCGTACAAAAAAAGTGGCAGCTACGGAACCTATTATACTTGCACCACCTATCAATAACGGAAGGTTCATCATTTTGTCTTGTATAGCCCCAGTAAAAAAGGCTGCCCCTAGTAGCATTGTGGCCACCACTGTAACTACATAAGTTTCAAAAAGATCGGCTGCCATCCCAGCACAGTCTCCTACATTATCACCAACGTTATCAGCGATAACACCAGCATTTCTGGGATCATCCTCGGGAATTCCTGCTTCTATTTTCCCCACCAAGTCAGAGCCAACGTCAGCACCTTTCGTAAAAATACCTCCACCTAGACGGGCAAATATTGATATTAATGATGCTCCAAAAGCTAATCCCACTAAACCTTCAAGAATGTGTCTCATGCCTTCCTTTGTGGATGCATCGACCATGTCCTTTAACATTAACCAATAAATAATAATGCCCAACAAGGCCAACCCCGCAACTAACATTCCCGTAATTGCTCCAGATTTGAAAGCTATAGAAAGTCCTTCAGCTAAACCAGAAGATCTGGCCGCCTCAGCTGTTCTTACGTTAGCTCTCACAGAAACGTTCATACCGATATAGCCNGCTATTCCTGATAAAACTGCTCCTATAGCAAACCCAATAGCAGAAATCCAACCTAATANCAGACCTAAAACTATTCCAATTACTAAGCCAGCTATCGCNATTGCAGTATATTGCCTATTAAGATACGCGCTTGCTCCTTCTTGGATAGCAGCTGCTATCTCTTGCATTTTGTCTGTTCCCGCAGGAGCTGCAAGGACCGATCTTATCGCATAAAGCCCGTATAAAATCGCAATAAATCCACATCCTACTATCAACATTGAAACATTAGTCATGTTGTTTTATCCTCATTATAATTGAANTACTGNCAAAGAAATTAATCTTCCCTATGTTCTATANTTAATATNTNATTTAANTATTAGGGGCGGAACATGACAGACCAANGTTAAAAAATCAACTGTAAATCATANACATAAAAATTTACTAAANTTTTANATATTTNANGCTGAATTNATCTCTATANTGNTAATGACTCCTNGACCCANTACACGNTTACTAATTTTCATTAAACGNTTTTTTAACGCGTTTANATCTAAATCTGTTTGATCACTCATCAAACGAGGAAAAAAAGAATGNAAATCACGNACATATGCNTCTTTNAGCCTTGTTNTNTCCCTCTGAATTTTATTCTTAAATTGTAATTTTGTNATTATTTNAANNTCTAACTTGATTGTNGCCGCTACTGNNTCACCTTGAATAATCGAAATTACTAATGGATCTAAATTNATAGAATNGTTTGNTTNCGATAATTNNTTNTNNNCATTTTCANCTTTATTAAAAGGTCCTAATTCTAGTTGTTGCATTANNGCATAGCTTCCGCTNCCTATAAGAATTGNNGANGCTAAAAAGATTATAATTANTTTTCGCATGGTAANTAATTAACTTCTTCTNAGATTTATNTTAANCTTANTATNNNTANAAATAAGATTGTTNTTCAAATTTTTAAAANTGTGAATANCCAGATTCTTNAATATCATAAATGAAATCNNCAGTATTTAACACATTAACNCCTGANNATTCATTNAGTTCCCCAATCTTAGTAATAGGTATTTNTAAANTTCTCGAGATATTTAAAATATCATGATAATACGATTTATTAGCCGTAAATAAGAGCTCATAGTCATCACCCCCACATAGTACCAAATTATAATAATTTTTATCAGCCTTTATAACTTTTCCTAGAGCTTTTGATATAGGCACAGCATCTAGACTCACTGTTGCGCCTAGCTTTGATGATCGGCAGATGTGTGCCAAATCTGATATCAAACCATCTGATACATCTATTGTCGCATTTGCAATACCTTTTAGTTTCAGTCCCAGGTCAACTCTTGGTACTGGCCGTCTATACTGTGATAAAAGATAAAATTCATCGCTCTTATCATCAACTTTTAACTCACCTTGTGCAACTTTAAGGCCAGCCGCTCCGTCTCCAATTAGACCAGAAACCCAAACATCATCTTTAAATTTTGCCCCAGACCTCCTAAGTTCAGTTCCATTTTCTAAAAAACCCATAGCGGTTATACTAAGGAACAATGGTCCCTTAGATCTAACGATATCTCCACCTATTAAACTTATAGAGTATTTTTTTTGCTCAATCGCTAGACTATTGGAAAATAGCTTTATCCATTGTTCGTTAATATCTTTTGAAGCTCCAAATATAAGGTTATACGAAAATGGTTTTGCTCCCATAGCTGCCAAATCTGATAAATTTACTGATAATATTTTAGCGGCTATATCTTGCGGAGAGTCTGATGCTAGAAAATGAACGCTCTCTACAAGCGCATCGGAAGTTACAATTAAACTTTGGCTCGGAGGCAAATTAAGAGACGCCGCGTCATCTTTCAGATTAAAAGCTCCAGATACTCCATTTGTTAGGGGCAAAAAATATTTTTCAATTAAATTAAACTCTTCTGCCTGGGTTTTCATGCTATTTTATCCAATAAGAACAGAGTAATTATTTATTTTTCATATCGTATATCTTGGCTATACGGTCTAACACCCCGTTAACCAATGATGATTCATTTCGTTCGTAAAAAGCTAGTGTAATATTTATATACTCGTTAATTACAACTTTATTTGGTGTTGAGCTATCGAAGCAAATTTCATAGGTTCCACATTGTAATATTGATTTTAATAGTCTGTCTAATTTATCTAGATAAATATTTTCAGACACTGCATTTTCCAAGATATTTTTTATATTTCCTTGATTTTTCATTACACCGGTTATTATGGCAGTAAATTTTGTTTTATTGGGTTTTGCCAATCTATATTTTTGAAGAATAAGTTTATCAAGAATTTTATTGTTATCCCATCTCTGCTCAGAAAAGTCTTGTAAAATATTTTTGATAGAGGTGCTTGTCATATCTATTTCGTATAAGCTCTGGACTGCAGTTAAACGTGCCATTGTTGAGCTCTGGGAATTAGAATTTGCCACTCCCTTTTTTGACATCTACTGACTATTTTCGATGATTTTTAACATATCAATACATGCCAAAGCAGCTCTACCACCTATGTCACGCTCTTTTACACTTGCTCGCACTTTTGCTTGTTCATAGTTCTCACATGTAAGCACACCAAACCCCATAGGAACGCCCTGATTAACCGATAAATCCATTAGTGCCCTGCTAACTTCTCGGCAAATATGATCATAATGATCAGTTTCACCTCTAATCACGCAACCCAGAGCTACAACACCAGAATAGGATCCAGAGTTCCACATTCTATTTAATGCAGCGGGAATTTCAAATACGCCAGGAACTTCTATACGGCTAGTCGAAAAGCCATTATCTCTGGCAACATTCTCCGCACCAATCACTAATTCATCCGCTATATCAGAATAAAACCTTGCTTCTATCAAAGCGATATTTTTTATTTTTTTAAATTTGCTCATAAAAATTATTCCTAACAGGTATAATAGAATCTTTACTCAACTTAATTGCTCTTCTCTCTGCTATCGTAAGTCCATATCCTTCAAGTCCAATTAAAGTTTGTTCAGTATTTGAGAGAACTATCATTTGATTAATACCAAGCTCTAGTAGGATTTGAGCTCCTATACCGTATCCTCTGAATGTCTGTTGGGTTTCTTCTTGATTAATTTTGAGGCGCTCGCTTATAATGGTTGGGCTAGGATTTTGTAACATTACTACAGCTCCACTCCCCTCATGATCAATCATTTCAATAGCTTTATGTAATTCTAGTATTTTATCCGCTGAGTAAATATCGTCAAAAATGTTAATAGAATGCATTCGAACTAAAGTAGGCACATCTTTCTTTATTTCGCCTTTCGTTAAAGCTAGATGTTCGCTCCCATCTGCCTGATTAACAAACACAATGGACTCAAAACTTCTACCAGAGATTGTCTTAAGCTTAGAAGTTAAACTAGCCTTTACAATCCTGTCGTTCTTTAATCGGTATTTTATTAAATCAGCGATTGTTGCAACCTTTAAATTGTGGCGCTGTGCAAAGTCGACTAAATCAGGTAATCTTGCCATAGATCCATCATCTTTCATAATCTCACAAATAACACCGCCAGGCGCCAACCCAGCTAGACGAGAGATATCCACTGACGCTTCGGTATGACCTGTCCTTACTAGAACACCACCATCCCTGGCAGCTAGAGGAAATATATGACCTGGTGACGATATATCTTCTGACCCTTTATTTGAATCGATTGCTGTAGCAATAGTTCTTGCCCTATCAGCAGCAGAAATACCTGTTGTGACTCCCTCCTTGGCCTCTATTGATATCGTAAATGCTGTCTGATGCCGCATTTTGTTATTGCTTATCATTGCTGGTAAGCCAAGTTCTCTTATTCTTTTCTGGCTTAATGTTAAGCAAATCAGACCTCGTCCATAAGTTGCCATAAAGTTTATCGCATCTGGGGTGGCCATCTGAGCAGGAATCACAAGGTCGCCCTCGTTCTCACGATCCTCATCATCTACCAAAATAAACATTCGCCCATTTCTAGCTTCATCAATGATTTCGTCTATGGTCGAAAGATATTTGTTTATATTATTTTTCGATAACATGCTTTTACTTACTCAACATTATTTAAGTTTGCTCAAGGGCGCTAGCAACGTAACGTGCTATCAAGTCTATTTCGATATTAACGAAGTCATTGACTGAATAGTATTTGAAAATTGTATTGTCTAGAGTATGGGGAATAATATTTATACTAAAAATTTGACCATATATGGTATTAACTGTTAACGAGACCCCGTCAACACATACTGATCCCTTTTCAGCAATAAACTTGGTTAAATTATGGGGTATTTTTATGTCAAATCGAGTTGACCCACCATCTAACTCTATTGAAGTTATTTCTGCTATTCCATCGACATGGCCTGAAACTAAATGGCCACCTAACTCGTCCATTCCTCTCAAAGCTCTCTCAATATTAACGTATGTGCCAACTGTCCAAGAGTTTAATGTTGTTACCGAGAGTGTCTCATTTGATACATCTGCTGCAAATTTTCCATTTACGATTTCAACGGCTGTCAGGCAAACTCCTGAACAAGCTACTGATCCACCAATGTCTAAATCTACCAACTCACCGTCAGTCTCAAAAACAAACCTCGTATCTTTACGCTTTTCAATTCTTGCAATTTTCGCAGTATTTGAAATTATCCCGGTAAACATTTTATTCCTCTAACTAATTGGTAATAAATGATCTAGAACATCATCTCCTAGGGATGTGCTGAATTTTTTATCATAACGGTAAATTTTATCTAGCGAATCAAGTCCCAAATTACGTATAGCTGGTTTCCCATCATTCCCAATAATAAATGGTGCTCTAAACCAGAAAATTTCATCAATCAAATTGGCTTTCAAACACGAAGATGCCAGGTTACCACCGCTCTCTATTAATACTCTCGTAATCCCCTTTTTAATAAGTTTTGTCATAACATATTCAAGATTAATTCCATCTGAAGAGTAAGGACTTTTAATTATTGAAATCCCTTTTTCTAATAATTTATCAATTTTTTTAATATTTAATTTTTTAGTATCATTAATAAATATCATCACAGGGGCCTCCATAGCAGTCTGCACTAATTGACTATCTAGCCCAATTCTTAACTGGCCATCTAGAATTATCCTTGTTCTCCTAATATTATTAATACCGGTAATGCGGCAGGTCAGTAATGGATTATCAATTAATGCTGTTCCACTGCCGATCAACACAGCATCATGTTTCATTCGCAAAAAATGACCATATCGACGGCTTATCTTTCCGGTAATCCATTTGCTCTCGCCAGTTTTAGTTGCAATTTTACCATCTAAACTGGTTGCTAATTTAAGCGTAATATGTGGCCGGCTTTTAACAATTTTAGAGAAAAAGCCATTATTTAAAAATTCTGATTCATTAGTTAATATATTTTCAATAACTTCAATACCAGAATTTTTAAGAAATTTTATACCAGAACCAGAAACTCTTTTATCCCGGTCTCGCACAGATATAACAACACGTTTAATACCAGCTTTGACTAGAGCTTTTGAGCATGGTGGAGTTTCACCAAAGTGGTCACAAGGCTCTAACGTTACATAAGCCGTAGCACCATTAGATGCACTACCCGCCCTCATTAAAGCCTCAACTTCTGCATGTGGTCGCCCTCCAGGTTGGGTCCAGCCTCTAGAAATAATAATATTATTTTTTACAATAACACATCCAACACTTGGATTTGGCCAAGTGTTACCAATTCCTCTATTGGCAAGACTTAAAGCCACTTTCATAAATTCGAGATCCCTATTTACCATCGTTTTTTCAGATAGATTAATCGTCACCTAAATTCCCAACAAAATCTTCAAAATCTCTTGCTTCTCTGAAATTTTTATAGACGGATGCGAACCTTACATAAGCGACTGAGTCAAGATCAGCTAAAATATCCATAACCATTTCACCAATAATTTTAGACGGAACTTCATTTTCACCCAAACTCTCAAGTCTACGCTGAATGGAATTAACAATTCTTTCAATTTGTTCTTGATTGACTGGTCGTTTTTGAAGAGACACATTTAGTGATCGAGTTAATTTTTCTCTATCAAAAGGCTCTTTTCGTTCATTTTTTTTGTAAATTACAAGCTCACGCAGTTGAACCCTCTCGAAGGTAGTCCAACGTGCTCCACATTCTGGGCAGGAACGACGCCGACGAATTGCGGAATTATCCTCTGTGGGACGAGAATCTTTGACTTGCGTATCATCATGACCACAAAATGGACAACGCATAATAAATACCCCTATTTTATCATTCTATAATAATTAAACATTCCTATAAAGTTCCATAAACTGGAAATTTTAAACACAATTCTTTTACTTTGCCCCGCACTTCACTCTCCACTTGATCTTGTGCCGAGGATTTTAAATTCATTCCATCAAGGACATCAGAAATTAAGTTTCCAATCGAATCAAATTCATTCACACCAAACCCCCTTGTCGTTGCTGCGGGGCTTCCTAGTCTTATTCCAGAGGTTATGGCGGGTTTTTTGGGATCAAAGGGTATTCCATTTTTGTTACAAGTTATTCCTGCTCTCTCAAGACTACTCTCAGCATCCTTTCCTGTTACTCCTTTGGGTCTTAAATCAACTAAAACAAGATGAGAGTCGGTACCACCTGAAATAATATTACAACCACGTCTTTTAAGGCTGTCTGATAATGATTTAGCGTTGTCGACCACAGCATTAGCATAAATTACGAACGAGTCATTCAACGCTTCCTTAAATGCAACAGCTTTTGCAGCTATTACGTGCATCAGCGGCCCCCCTTGTATTCCAGGGAAAATTGCTGAATTAATTTTCTTCGCTAAAATCTCATCATTAGTCAATATAATTCCACCTCTTGGTCCCCTAAGTGTTTTATGCGTTGTAGATGTAACCACGTGTGCATGTGGTAAGGGTGATGGATAATTTCCAGCCGCTACTAAACCCGAAAAATGGGCCATATCAACTAAAAGAAAAGCACCAACTTTATCAGCTATTTCCCGAAATCTTTTGAAATTGATATGTCTCGGGTAAGCTGAGCCGCCCGCAATAATTAATTTAGGCGATGTTTCTCTAGCTTTGGACTCTATCTCATCATAATCCAATAAATGTGTAACCTTATTAACACCATATTGGGCAGAATTGAACCATTTTCCAGACTGATTTGGTTTAGCTCCATGAGTTAAGTGCCCGCCAGCAGCAAGTGACATACCTAAAATTGTATCGCCTGGCGAGAGAAGAGCTTGGAATACTCCCTGATTTGCTTGAGAACCCGAATTCGGTTGCACATTTGCATATTTACAATTGAACAGCTTGGTTACACGCTCTATTGCGAGGTTCTCTGCGATATCAACAAATTCACATCCACCATAATATCTCTTACCAGGGTAACCCTCAGCGTACTTATTGGTCATTATAGAACCTTGAGCCTCCAGAACTGCTTTAGAGACTATATTTTCGGATGCTATAAGCTCTATTTGTTCTTGTTGTCGAATAAGCTCCTTACTGACAGCACTATGAATTTCAGGGTCTCCATTAATAAGTTTTTGAAAAAAAAATGAGTCGTCGCTTTGCATTATTAAACATCCAATATTTCGCTATTTGTATTAAGATAACTTATCTAATCTTTTTTGATGCCGCCCACCATCAAAATCCGTGCGTAAAAATATGTCCAAACTATCCTTGGCAATATTAAAATTAACTAATCTTCCACCAAAAACAATCACATTTGCATCATTATGTTGGCGAGATAATTTAGCTGTTGATGTATCGTGGACAAGTGCCGCTCTAATATGTTTGTATCTATTCGCGGCAATACTTATGCCAATCCCAGTTCCGCAAATCAATACTCCAAATTCGACTTCTCTTTTTTTTAACGACTTTGATATAGAATGCGCAAAATCTGGATAATCGACGGCTTCTTCGCTATTTGTGCCCAAATCGATGTAACGAATGTTTTTAAACAGTAAATGTTCACAGAGAGACTCTTTTAGAGCGTAACCACCATGATCCGAAGCAAGCGCGACCGTTTTTAACATATTACCTACTATAACTAAATATTCTTTGTCTAAGTATACGAATAGTAATACTAGTATAGATCTTACATATCAAATAAAATAGAATTGGCCAAGATATCAAAGAGAATACACTGGAAGTATAATTTAAAATATTATTGATAAAGTATTAAATATGTTAGTTATTTAAACTAAATGACCACTAGAATTATTATCTAGCCTTCGATTTTTTTTTTCTAAAACATAAACAAGTTTTCTAATAGCGTTGCGTTGTAGAACGGATTTGCTGAGTCTCCGATCTCCTACAATAGAAATCTCGGTATTGGTTCTAGGATCGACTGCAATTACTTTAACAAAGTTACCCGTAATAATAAATTCGAATAACACTTCCTGAACTTCATTTCTCGATCCATTATTACTCATAGCAAATAAATGTAAATTTTATTTCTTAAAATTAGGTTATTAATATTTCAAAACCAACATTAGGCTGTTTTTACAAAATAATTAATATATTATAAAATTCTAATATACATGCCTTTTTTTATTGACTTTTTTTAATTAGACATGATTACTATTAAAAAAATAACATTAAAGTTTATTCAAAATCCTTAATAAGCTTAAAAAGCTGTATGAAAGGCCATCAAAATGTCTGAAGAGTATACCAATCCTGCAACAATCGTTCTACACACGGGGCATCATGGAGATGAAACTACAGGAGCTGTTGCAGTTCCCATTTATCAAACAACATCATACCAATTTAAAAACACAGAGCATGCCGAAAATTTATTTGCACTCAAAGAATTAGGTAATATTTACACTCGCATTATGAACCCTACTCAAGATATTCTCGAAAAGAGGATAGCCGCTATGGAGGGAGGTGTTGCTGCATTGGCAGTATCTTCGGGTCAGTCTGCTTCAATGTATTCTGTAATGAACTTATGCAGAGCTGGAGATAACTTTGTATGTTCCACTAACATATATGGAGGAACTTGGAATCTATTCGCGAACACTTTGAAAGATTTTGGTGTAGAATGTAGATTTGTCGATCCAGCAAGCCCTTCGTCTTTTGCAGAGGCCACAGACGACAAAACTCGTTGTTACTATGCAGAAACATTACCAAATCCTAAACTAGAAGTTTTTCCAATAAGAGAAGTTTCTGATATTGGCAAAAGTTTTGGTATACCGTTGATTGTGGATAATACAGCTGCACCTATCATTTGTCGTCCTTTTGATCATGGTGCAGCAATAGTTATGTATTCAACAACCAAGTACATTGGTGGGCATGGTACTTCAATCGGAGGAGCGTTGGTTGATAGTGGTAATTTTGATTGGGAATCTCATGGTGACAGGTTTCCGAGTTTGAATCAACCAGATCCTAGCTATCATGGAGCAATTTGGACTGAAGCTGTTAAACCATTAGGGCCGATTGCATACATATTACGTGCGAGAGTAATCCTACTCAGGGATGTTGGTGCAGCTACTACGCCATCGAATGCTTTTAATACTATTCAAGGTCTGGAAACACTTCCACTAAGGATGCGAGAACACTGCAAAAATGCTATTATGGTTGCTGAGTATTTGAGCAAACATGATAAAATATCCAACGTTATTCATCCAAGTGTTCAGGTTGGGAACTCCAAAAAATTAGCGGATACCTATTTAAAAGGCGGTTTTGGAGCGATGATTGGTTGCGAATTAAAAGGTGGTATGGAGTCTGGTAAAAATTTTATCGATGCACTCAAGATGTTTTTCCACGTTGCTAATATTGGAGATACCCGAAGCCTCGCCATACACCCTGCATCTACAACACATTCTCAGCTCTCAACAGAAGAGCAACTTCAATCTGGGGTTACTGAGGGCTACATTAGATTATGTATCGGAATTGAACATATAGATGATATTATTGCTGACCTTGACCAAGCTCTAGCTTTAGCATAATACCTAAATTTTGCTCGATAAGGTAGGATCGTCAATAAATTAAAGTTGTTCTAGGAGTACTATAATTGCCTAAATTTCTGGGAGAATTTCCTAGTGTCAGAATGAGACGAAATCGGCGTTTTAATTGGCTCCGGAGAATTGTGGAGGAAAATCATTTAACCATAAATGATCTTATTTTACCGATTTTCGTCAAGGATGGTATGAATATTAAAGAACCCATTAATTCAATGCCGAATGTTCATAAGTATAGTTTAGATCGGGTCACGGAGCATATAAATGAAGCCTACAGCTTAGGTGTTCCAGCAATAGTAATATTTCCTGAAATCAATCCCAAACTTAAAACTAAAGAAGCACATGAAGCAATTAATCCAGATAATTTAATATGCAAAAGCATTAGACATATTGTTTCTAATTTTCCAGATCTTGGAATAATATGTGATGTTGCATTGGACCCATTTAATAGTGATGGTCATGATGGATTGTTGTTGGATAATTATGTCGTCAATGACTCGACTGTTGAAATACTATGTCAGCAAGCTTTAGTTCAAGCCGAAGCTGGCTGTAATATTATTGCCCCTTCGGATATGATGGACGGAAGAGTCGCCGAAATTCGAAAAGCACTAGACTCAAAAGGATATATCGATGTAGGAATCATGTCATATACCGCAAAATTTGCATCAGCGTTTTATGGACCATTTCGTGACGCCATCGGGACGAGCCAAATTTTAAAGGGTGACAAAAGAACATATCAAATAAATCCAGCTAATATAAATGAAACCATGCGACAAGTTGCTCAAAATGTTGCAGAAGGAAGCGATATTCTTATGGTGAAACCTGGTTTACCTTACTTAGATGTCTTAAGTAAGATTAAAGAAGAGTTTAGAATGCCAACAATTGCCTACCAAGTATCGGGAGAGTATGCCATGTTAAAGGGTGCTATTCAAAATGGTTGGTTAGACAATGATAAAGCTATTATGGAGAGTTTAATTGCTTTTAAACGCGCTGGAGCGGATGGAATACTCACTTACCTAGCTATCGAAGCTTGCAATATTCTAAACAAAAACTAATAAATAGAATTCAAATAAAACAGATGCGAAGTAGCTGCGTTATGAAAGATTCATTTATTGAAACACAATATACTTAACAATCTTAGTTCTTTTTTTATTACAAGACCTTTGCCTTGTCCTTATTTGGATGGTTTGTATGAAAGACGGCTAGTTACCGAACTTTCATCCGGTCATAATCCTAGGTATTTGCATGAAACTTTATCAAGTGTCGGTTTTCGGAGAAGTCATGGAATGGCCTACACACCGGTTTGTGAAAACTGTTCAGCTTGTATAGCCATTCGTTCTGTCGCAGATAGATTTAAGCCAAATAGCTCACAAAGACGTATCATTAGGACCAATCAGCAAGTAATTGGCATAGAGAATGATGCCAGTGCAACAATTGAACGCTACGATTTATTTTCAGCTTATCAAAAGGAAAGACATCCCGATAGCGATATGGCAACAATGGATTATAATGATTTCAGAGCCTTAGTTGAAGAAACATGCGTGCCTACGTTAATCATTGACTTTTACGATACACAGAGTGATGAGTTAATTGCTGGTTGCATTGTTGATGTTATGGATGATGGTCTTTCTGCTGTTTATAGTTATTTTAATCCTAAAAGGTTAAACAGAAGTCTTGGAACTTTCATTATATTATGGCTAATAGATCGAGCTCGCCAAATTGGCTTGAATTATGTTTATCTGGGCTATTGGGTTTCTGGAAGCAAAAAAATGGAATATAAGAGCAAATTTCAGCCATTAGAATATTATAATGGCAAAAAAGGTTGGCAAAGGTTTAACAAAACTCAAATAATACGAAAATAGAAAATAATAAAACTTTAAATAACCACGATCTAAAACTTATATCTATTGATAATTCTTTAAGAGCAACTCCGACCCACACGTTTTTTTAAGTATTTTTTTGTTTTAAAAAGTATTTATTCCAATTTTAATATAAGATTTAATTTTACTAATGAAATCGATTAATTATGCGCCATGTTAGAGGGAAAACAGCAGCTGCTAGTAAAATTTTAAACACAGCACTCAATAAAAATGGTTGAACACCAAAAATAAAAGACTTTTCTATTCCGATTAGTATGGAAAGCCAAACAAAGCCAAACAAAAATATTATTAAGGTACCAACAAACATTGTTAATAGGGTTTTTCCTACCGTACGATCAAAACCATTCTCAGCCATAAAGCCGACCACAATAGATGACAGAAGAAATCCTAATAAATAGCCACCTGTTGGACCGAAAATATATGATAAGCCAATTCCTTTCTCGGGTGTCCCCGCAAAAACTGGCAATCCTATCGCGCCTTCCGCAAGATACAAAATAATTGTCAATGCCCCAAGTCTCCAGCCAAATAACATTGCTATGCTTAAAACAACAAAAGTTTGCATTGTCATTGGAACAGGGTAGAAAGGAACTTGTATTTTCGCTGAAACGGTTAACAACAATGAACCACCAATAACTAAGGCGAATTTTAAAAACCAACTGTTACTTTTATAAGATAAGAAAGTATTGTTTATAATTGTTCCAGTAGTTTTGATCGTATCACCAGTATTCATGATTAAATTTCCTTCAACAAACATGTCTCTCTAGAGAAGTAAAATAATATTTTAATTATTGGCTTCAATAGGTAAACTTTTCAATAATTTTATTTAAATTTATTACTTTTTGCAAATCCTTTGGGTGCTAGTCTACCTGATTGAGAGCGCTTTCCAATCCAAGGGGTTAATTCTTTCTCTGTTCTAGTTTTATCGCCAATTTTCCATGTCAAACCATCTTTTGGATCAAAACTGGTGATGTCACTTACTCCACCATCCTTAAATTTCTGAAATATCACTCCCCGACCTTTAGACATTTCCGGTATCTCGGAAGATTGAAATATTAACAGTTTTCGATTTAGACCGATTACAGCTACAAAATCACCTAAATATTCTGTGATTGCAACGGCTTTATCATCCTGTTTTAAATTTAGAACTTGTTTTCCATTTTTTGTCTGGGCAATAAAATCTTCAGATTTAACAATAAATCCACGCCCAGATTTTGAAGCGACTATAAATTTAATATTTTCCTTAAACGGAAATACAGAAATTATTTTTTCTTCGATCGGAAGATCAATCATGAGCCTAAGTGGACTACCAAAACCTCTTCCACTTGGTAATTTATCTGCCTGAATAGTAAAAAATCTACCATTACTTGCAAAAAATACAACTTTATCGGTGCTCTCAGCATGAAAAACAAACTTAGAACTATCACCATCTTTAAACTTTATATCACTATTAAGATCAATATGAGACTTCGATGTTTTAATCCAATCTTTATTAGAGAATATAATAGTTATTGGTTCCTTCTCGGTAAAAATATCATTAGGAATTTCAATTTTTTCTAATACTTCTTTGATTGATGTTCGTCGCATATATTCCGAATCTGATTTGGCTGAAAACCTTTGTTTGGTTTTTTTAATTTCGTCACTAATTGTCGCCCATTGAATATTATCGTCATTTTGTAACTTTTTTAGGTTAACTCTCTCTTTTGAAAGTTCTTTATGCTCCACCCTTAAATCTATTTCCTCTAACTTTCGCAATGACCGCAAACGCATATTTAAAATAGCTTCGGCTTGAACTTCTTTTAAAGAGAACGCAATAATTAATTGTTTTTTTGGATCATCCTCCTCTCTAATAATACGAATTACCTCATCCAGATTTAAATAGGCCGCCAAATATCCCTCTAAAACTTCAATCCGATAATGAATTTTAGTCAACCGAAACTGTGTCCGCCTCATTAACACCACGTGACGATGTGATAAAAAGGCATTTAAAACCTCTTTAATACTCATCACTCTTGGGGTGTTATCTGAGTCAAGAACGTTCATATTAATACTTATTCGAGTTTCAAGGTCTGTTAACCTAAACATCTGTTCCATAAGTATTTTAGGATCAATGGATCGCTTTCGAGGCTCCAAAATGATACGAATATCTTCAGCAGACTCGTCGCGTATATCTTCGAGAAAAGGCAGTTTTTTTGCCATTAACAATTCTGCAATTTTTTCAATCAAACGAGATTTTTGGATTTGATATGGAATTTCAGTTATTACAATATGATATTGTCCGCGACTTTGTTGTTCGACTGACCAACGAGATCTTATTCTAAAACCACCTCGGCCAGTCGTGTAGGCCGCCAATATCATCTCTTTGCTCTCAACTAAGATACCACCCGTCGGAAAATCAGGCCCTGGAATAAATTCATTGATTTTTCTCAGAGTTGCATTTGGAAACTTGATTAGATGNAAAAGAGCGCTGCAGAGCTCTTCTAGGTTATGNGGNGGAATACTNCANGCCATTCCGACGGCAATGCCCTCACCGCCATTTGCTAACAAATTTGGAATAGTTGATGGCATNACGATTGGCTCTTTGTCTTCACCATCATATGTTTCTTTGAAATCCACAGAATCCTCATCAATACCTTCCAAGATCGATGAAGCAACATCAGTCAAACGTGCTTCAGTGTATCTCATAGCGGCAGGGTTATCACCATCAATATTCCCAAAATTTCCCTGACCATCAACTAGAGGATACCTGACGGCAAAATTTTGAGCCAATCGGACTAACGCATTATATACTGACTGGTCTCCATGAGGATGATATTTCCCAATAACATCACCAATTACACGTGCACATTTTTTATACCCTTCCTCTGGATTAAGTTTCAGCAATCTCATTGCGTAAAGTAGACGGCGATGAACTGGTTTCAAACCATCTCTTACATCGGGTAAGGAACGCGACATAATAATAGATAATGCGTAAGATAAATAGCGATCACTTATTGCATCTGACAATGCTAGATCACGAACATCTCCATTCGGAGCTTCTTGTTTAAAGGGAGGTTTCATTAGTTTGAGATTTTATAAATAAGTTACCCCTAATTCTGCGACCTTATAATATTCTTTTGACGAATTCGGTCAACCAGTCGTTCACGTGCAGCCGGCAAACCCAGATTGAGTTGGTCAAACACGTTTCGCTTTAAAAAATAACCTGTCAAATTTAGTCCATTCAATATGTCAATATTTGAAAATTCTGAATCCTCAATAAGGAACAATGGAAGCGCTAGAAGTCGCTCTTTATATGGCATTCCAGCATCTTTTGANACAGCCCTCCCTGTTTTTGGAGAAACAAAGTTTAGTTCACTGATCTGGCCCGTCACAGCGCAATTTAGTAAATCTAGTGAAAAACCAAGTTCACTTAAAAGCATTAATTCCAAATTAACATAGTTTTTTAACCAATCAAAAGAGGCTAAGTTCACTATAAAATTAGATAATGATTCGTAAAGTGATTTTGAGGGTTCCCGTTCTGGCAAAGCACTATTTAAGACTGAGCAGATTGAAGAAATTCCAGCGAGACGCATTGGATCATTTAAGTGAGCAGATGTATAAGCCTGTAAAAGTTCGCATTTAAAATACCCCAAGTTTTCCTCTAAACGAGCTTTCCATTCTATATGAACTAGATAACCTATTTCATACATCCCTCTAGATTTTTTGTTTCTAGCTCCTTTAATTAAACCACGATGTTTGCCATGGTAAGTAGTAAGGATAGTTAAAATACTTGAAGTTTCTCCATACTTCCGGTTTTCTATTATTATTCCTTTATCCGTCCAATTCATAACAGTAAATGTATCAATCTTTGGCTAATTACTAAATATAATTAAGCATCAAATTTCAAGCCTCGATTTGAGTAATGGATTGGATTGTCTCCCCACTTTTCTCTCACCTTTACGAATAGAAATAAATGAACTGTAGTTTCAACCATTTTTGAAAATTCCAATCGACTCTCCAAGCCTATAGATTTAATCATTTTACCCCCCTTTCCCAAAACGATTGATCGTTGAGACTCCCTTTCAACAAAAATAGTCTGCTCTATGCGGATACTTCCATCTTTTTTTTCCTGCCACTGCTCTGTTTCGACTATTGTTGAATAGGGTAACTCTTGATGTAATTTTAGATATAATTTTTCACGAGTAATTTCAGCTGATAGTAATCTAAGTGGCATATCAGATATTTGATCTTCGGGAAATAACCAGGGGCCTGCGGGTATTATTGATTTAATTTCATTTAATAAATCGTCTATACCGTCGCCATTCTTAGCTGAAATCATAAATATCTTATGGAATATTTGGATTTGATTAAGCTTTTCAGTTAGATTTAAGAGTTTATCTTTCTGAATTAGATCAACTTTATTTAAAATTAGAAGAATTTTTCTCTTTTTATCAAATCTTTTTAAATTATTAATTATTCCTTGGGTTTCAGAGTCTAATCCGCGCTTGCTATCAACCAAAAGCAGAATCAAATCTGAGGCTTCTGTGCCGCCCCATGCCGAGTGAACCATAGCTCTATCAAGCCTTCTTTTTGGAGCAAATATTCCCGGAGTATCAACCAATATAAGCTGGCAGTTGCCAGTAATACTTATGCCTAAAACTTTTGATCTTGTTGTTTGCACTTTTGGAGANACGATTGACACCTTTGTTCCAACAACNTAATTAATTAGCGTGGATTTNCCAACATTAGGTGCCCCGATAATTACTATAAACCCACACTTTGAATTTGATTTTTCCATCACTTTAAATCGATTAACATAAGTTTAGCCGCATTTTGTTCCGCCTCTTTTTTGGATGTACCCTGCCCCCTTATTTCCAATCCATTTTTTACCGAAACTTCTATTAAAAATTTAGGTTTATGTGGGGGACCTAATCTCTCAATTTCTCTATAAACAGGTANATCAAAACTCTGATTTTGACACCACTCCTGTAGGGCCGTTTTGTAATCCTTCGGTGGACCTTGAGTGCCTACGATTTTTGCAAACCATTGACGTTTAATAAAGTTTGAAACCGCAACTAAACCGCCATCAAGATAAATAGCGGCTATAATAGCTTCACAACAATTGGAGAGAATTTTACTATTTTCTCGTCCACCAGAACTCACTTCGCCTTCAGACATATAAATAAAATCGCCAATACCCAAACTTTTAGCCACTGAAAATAAGGTATTTTTTTGAACTAGAGCCGAGTGACGTTTCGCAAGGTCGCCTTCATTCTCTGATGGAAACTTTTCAAGTAATATTTGGGCAATCACCAAACCCAAAACACGATCACCTAAAAATTCAAGACGTTCATTGGAGTGATTTTTATCATCTCCTTTCAACTTAGAACTTGAGTGCAATAATGCTTTTTTTAAGAGCTCAATGTCTCTAAAAGAATATNCTAGTGATTTTATGAGAAGGTTTAAATCTTTTCTCATAATTCACTATATTATCTTTTTTAATAGCCGATCAAATCTGATCGATATGGGCCAGTTCCATAATTCCCAAAAACGTGCTTTGCCATTAGTTGAGAAAAAAAGAATTTCTGCCTTGCCCACAAGATTTTCTTCTGGGATAAAACCGACCTCTGGGAAAACTCTACTATCTTGCGAATTATCGCGATTATCGCCCATTGCAAAATAGTGACCTACAGGCACTTTAAACAATATTGTATTATCCAATGGACCTTGGTCGCCCCAACTCTCGGATATGAGATGTTGCGTTCCATTTGGAAAAAATTCCATATACTGAGGTATTAACCGTGCTCCAGACTTTCTCTCTATCTGGATTAAATCATTTACTTTTTCTCGTTTTACTAGATTGCCGTTTAAATAAAGCCTACCTGACTTCATTCTGACGGTATCTCCCGGAAGGCCCACTATTCTTTTTATATAATCAGTCGTATTGTCTGATGGTAATTTAAAAACAGCAACATCACCCCGTTTTGGCTGGCTTTCAAATATGCGGCCATTTATTACGGGTAAACTTAATGGAAATGAATGTTTTGAGTAACCATATTCTGCTTTAGATACNAATAAATAGTCACCAACCAATAATGTAGGAATCATTGAACCCGACGGAATATTAAAAGGCTCAAAACCGAATGTCCTAATTACCAAAGCTATAAGAACAGCATAAACCACCGTTTTTATTGTATCGATAAGACCATTTGATTTTGAA
Organism: Rhodospirillaceae bacterium TMED23; assembly: GCA_002168115.1. Lineage (GTDB taxonomy): Bacteria > Pseudomonadota > Alphaproteobacteria > Rhodospirillales > UBA2165 > TMED23. Next base: position 233,056 of record NHCC01000009.1, read on the forward strand.
GATTTTTTATTTACCATTTTAATTAAGTACCAATAAAGTATGTGAAATTATCATGTAATATAGTTTCTGAATAAACAATAGTTTAACATATCAATTTTTTCCACCTAAGTCATCTATTGCGCCCAATAATTTATCTACCTGATTATCCCAAGAGTATTTTTTCATATAGATTGAGGCATTTTCACCAATCTTTTGCGCTGCATTATAATCCAAATATAGTTTCTCCATTTGATCTAAAATCTCTTCCATCGAGCTCTCTCCCCACCCATCAACATGATCGTAAGGCTGATATGGATCAACATCTCTCTGATTTAAAAGAGAATAACATGTTTCATTACTCATTATATCTAAATGACCAGTATTTGCCGATATTATACACGGTATTCCCATTGACATTGATTCCATTGCGACAAGGTTTGTTCCAGGCTCACAGCGATTAGGAAATAAGGCCATATCCACAGATGACAACAAGTCGGGAAATTTTTTATTTGCTAACTGTCCTAAATTAATAAATGAACCATTTGGCAAACCATTTTTTAATAACCAAGTATCTATTAACAGATCACCATCGTCGTTTAATTTGGGGTAGCCATTTGTATATTGTGAATGTTTTAAGGTTTGCACAATTTTATTCCATTGATTTTCCCAAGAAAAAATCAAAAGAGAATTCGGATATTTTTGATTAAATAATTTAAATGCTGATACCACAATGTCTTGTCCTTTTCGATATTCAAGTTTGCCACCAGAGAAAATTACAAATCTATCACCGAAAATATTTTTTTTTGGCTTCTTATAAAAAATTTNAGTATCAACTCCTTGTTGAATATTTATAACATTATTTATACCNGATTTTTTAAGNATCTTCTCGTTCCATTTTGATCCAGTGACAACTAGATCGTATTCACGCGCCCTTTTTAACCCTTGACTAGAAATTTTACTCGTNTCAAAAAAAATTACCGCAATATTNANNTTCCCAATCGATGGTTGNTCCGCTAAAGAGGGCTGAAAATCGTTCCTCAGAGCATGTAAAACCGGACACTCAAAATTAAGAACGCCAATTTTTTTGTGTAGTGGCTCCAGATGTGTCTGTTTTTTTATTATTGGTTGAATAAGTTTAAGTTGATGCTCAGAGGGATCTAATAAATGTGGTTTTAGAAATACTGTCGGATTACGTCCCTTTTTCTTTAACTGATACGTCAAGTTCTGCCCATAAATTCCCCACCCAGATACACTACTTAAACGCCAACCCAAGACAATGTTATTAGAAACAACCTCAGAAGTGCTTCCCATATTCATCATTTAATTTCAGAGTTTAATGCAGAGATAACAACAAACGCTTGGGCAAACGGCGGTTCATCGGTAATTGTTAAATCGATTTGTGATATAAACCCATGAGGTATCAGATTTTCTAGGCACGATAAAGCACCGCCCGATGGTATTATTTGCGGCTTTCCTGAGGGGTCATTAACTACTCCAATATCTCTCCAATATACTCCATTCCTAAAACCGGTACCAATAGCTTTTGAAAAAGCTTCTTTAGCAGCATATCTTTTCGCAAAACATGNACCTNGATTTCTNCGCTTTANACATTTTTCTCGCTCGTATATTGTAAATACTCTCTCAAAAAATCTATCTTCAAACNTGTCNATTACCCTTTGGATTCTAGAAATGTTTACAATATCATTGCCTATCCCNATAATCATCGTATTTNTTTACNAGNTAGATGNTTAGGTGCTGCCTCATCTATTACCGCTCNCATTTTCTTTATTACTCCCCCTAAACCTAAAAAAATTGCCTCACCTATCANAAAATGACCAATATTAAATTCTTTCAAACCNATAATTTGNGAAATAATGGAAGTAGTTTCAAAATCTAATCCATGGCCAGCGTGCACCTCGATCCCCAATGACGAGGCAAGGTCAGTAGCTTTTTCTAACCTTTTAAATTCAGAATATCTTTTTCTATTAGACAATTCACAAAATAAACCTGTATGCAATTCGATAATTTCAACACCAAGTTTATTTGCTTCCTCGACCTGATTTATATCTGGTTCAATAAATAACGATACTCTTATTTGATTTTTTTGAAGGCTCTGAATAATTGGTTTTAGAATACTGGATTTACTAACTACATCCAACCCGCCCTCCGTTGTTTTTTCTTTTCTATTCTCTGGAACAATGCATGCAGCATTTGGCTTATAATTTAATGCTATATTAAGCATTTCTGAAGTGGGCGCCATTTCTAGGTTTAAGGGTATGCTTATGGTCTTCTTAATACGTTCAATATCCCCTTCTGTAATATGCCGTCGGTCCTCTCTTAGATGCGCGGTTATGCCATCTGCACCAGAATTTTGTGCAATTAGCGCTGCTCTAGTCGGATCTGGGTAAATTCCGCCCCTAGCATTTCGTATTGTGGCAACATGGTCAATATTCACACCTAACCTAATTTTATTGGTATTATTTTTCATAATTTTAATCCGAATTCTCTTCTCTATAATAATTAATGAATATTACTTTGACCAATGGAATGCCTATAATAATTGATAAGAGCCTTTATTAAGAAATAAAACAAAAACCACATAAAAATTACTGTTGGAATGCAACCCAATAGCATTGGCCCAATAATTGGCCAGATGGTCTCTCCAATCAGTATAAAATCAAAGTTTAGAGTAGCGTCATACGCTTTATCAAAAACTTTCATAGAAATTAATTCCTCATTATCTAATAATTTTGTTGTCTTAAAACCCATCCACAAACCCAAATTGTGTGTCCAAGTCCAAATAAATGGAAAGGTCCAGGGATTTCCAACAGCGGTACCTATTGCAGAAGCAACAATATTTGATCTAATGCACCAAGCAAATAAAGCACCTAAAATGAAATGCAGTCCAACAAATGGCGTAAATGATATTGCTGCGCCACATGCAAACCCAGCTGAAATTGAATACACAGACCCTGGTAAGCGAGTTATACGTATAACCCAATATCTTAAAAGTCTCTTCCAACCTATTGTAGGCCAGATAATATTTAAAATAATTTCAAAGACTTTTTTCTTATTCTTACGCTGAAACATTATTTTTTTTTACTGGACCTATTTTTTAAATCTATTGTAAAAGTTATACATTAACCTCGAGTTCGTTCAACTTTATTGATAACTGGCGATGCCCGAAGAGCCGCAATAATATTTCTGAGATGCTTCGAATCATGAACTTCTATATCTACTAGAATTTCAAAAAAATCTGTACTTCTGTTTGTAATTTTCAAATTGCTTATATTGCCGTTATTTTTCGCAATAACCATTGATAATTCGCCTAAACTTCCAAGTTCATTNGTTACCACCAACTCAATCCTTCCTGAGCGTCTATTTTGNNCTGCATCCTCCTCCCAAGANACATCTANCCANCGCTCTGACGTATCAGAAANTTCTCCGAGTGTGTCACAGTCTATTGTATGAACAGTCANNCCAATTCCTTTNGTAATAATTCCAACAATTCGGTCGCCTGGTAGAGCGTGGCAACAACCCCCAAAATGGAGTGCCATTCCTGGAATTAAACCTTTAATTGGCACACTTAATTTTTTATCCATAATAGGTTTTTTTCTATTTTGGCGCGAAAATAACCTAACCACTCTACTTTTATGTTTTTTATCTTTTAATCCAGGAAATATTGTTTCAAGAACCTCTCCACCGCGTATATTTCCCGCGCCTACCTCAGNAAACAGATTCTCAATATCTTCGACGTTAAAGATTGCTAAAATATCAGTAAATGCCTTTTCGGCAAATTCATAACCAGCANNTTGAAACTCGCGTTCCATTATTGTTCTNCCAAGATTAACATATTGTTCTCTNTGCATTAAACGAATGAATCTTCTAATAGATGTTTTTGCCTTTGCAGTTATTGCAAAATTCTCCCAAGTCGGAGAAGGTGTTTGAGCAGAAGACGTAATAATTTCGACTTGATCGCCGTTTTCTAAAATGGTTCTTAATGGCATTTGTTTACTATTAATTTTAGCGCCAACACAGGTATTACCGATTTCAGAATGCACGGAGTAAGCAAAATCAATAACAGTTGCGCCAGAAGGCATGGCTACGACATCCCCCTTTGGGGTAAAAGAAAAAACTTGATCTGGAAACATTTCAATTTTTGTNTTTTCTAGAAAATCCTCTGGATTTGCTGCATTTTCCATTAAATCGAGGAGTTCTCTCAACCACTGATACTGTAAACCTGACTTTTCATCGTCTCCCTGCTTATATAACCAATGGGCAGCAACACCAATTTCTGCAATTTCNTGCATTCTACGNGATCTTATTTGAATCTCAATTCTTTGGCGTTCAGGCCCAATGATACCAGTATGTAAAGACTGGTAACCATTTCGTTTTTGAGTTGAAATATAGTCTTTAAAACGGCCAGGCACGCTCAAATACGCTCCATGAATTATACCCAAAGTTCTATAACAATCCTCTATAGTGTCGACAACTATTCTAAAAGCAACAATATCAGAGACCTGTTCAAATGAAATGTTCTTTTTTTGAGCCTTTTTCCAAATAGAGTAGGGTAATTTTTCTCTTCCATAGACTTCGGCTTTAAGAGTTTGCTGGTCCAATGTTTCCTTAAGTTCCCTAACAATTAGATCAACATTGCCCTTACCTTCCTCTCTTAAAAAATTTAAACGTGAAGTAATGGATATCCGAGCATCAGGGTTTAAAATTGCAAAAGATAAATCTTCTAATTCATCTTTCAATTCCTTCATTCCTATTCTTTCTGCCAAAGGTGCATAGATTTCCATTGTTTCAAGCGCAATACGACGCTGTTTTTCNTCGTTTTCAATAAAATGTAATGTTCGCATGTTATGTAAACGGTCTGCGAGTTTTACAAGCAATACGCGAATATCATCTGACATTGCTAAAACAAGTTTTCTAAAGTTNTCNGCTTGNCCAGAGCCTTCACTTTGCAATTCTATTTTTGTCAGTTTCGTNACACCATCNACCANACCCNAGACTTCNTCGCCAAATATTTTNAATATNTCATCAGAAGTTGTTTTGGTATCTTCAATTGTATCNTGTAACAAAGCAGTAACTATNGATTTTGAATCTAATCNATANCTAGTAAGAATATCNGCGACAGCAACNGGATGCGAGAAATAAGGNTCACCAGANGCTCTTTTTTGTGTNCCGTGAGCTTTTATTGCAAATTCATAAGCANTACCNAAATCACGCTCATCGGCAGAAGGGTCATAAGCTTTTACTTTTTCTATCAATTCAGTTTGNGATANCATTAGATTTTTCCTGAAATCACGATTTAAAAAATAAACAACAATTANGTCTCATTTACTGGAANTTTTAACTATACANTTTAGAATACAAATACCTTATAAAATGTAAAATGTATAATTTTCTCCAGCTTTGCTATCATTCTTTGTTTCACAAAAGCAAAAAAGTAGAAAAAAATAAGATTTCATTCAAGTTTGTAGAGTATACCTAAGATATTCTAGTAATTTAATTAAGTTAAAATCGAGAGCATAAACCCCATTACAGATCTAATTTCTATATCTTTTAATCAAACCCTTATGATCGCAATTATAATTTCTATTTTTTGTGCTATTATTCAGGGATACTCTGGTTTTGGGGGTGGATTAATTTTTGTTCCACTATTAGCCACTTTATATAATCCTATCGATGCAGTCTTTATATCATGTGTGGGGGCAATGATTACTCATATTTTCCTTATTCCAAGCACTATAAGCGAAATAAATAAAATCGAATGTTCATTGGTGTCGCTTGGTGTCGTGATAACGATACCTTTAGGTTTGTTTTTTCTAATTACTGCAGATCCCGAACTCATTATTCGTGGAATGGGACTTTTTGTGCTNATCTCGGGCATATTGCTTTTATNAGGTTGGAGTTATTCAGGACCAAAGAATTATATTGCTAGCNGTGTTGCCGGTGCCTTAGCAGGTTTGTTTTTGGGGGCGTTAGGTGTTCCATCGGGTCCGATAGTGGTTATTTATTTAATGTCAGGTAAAGAACTGATAAAAGTAAAACGAGCTAATATAATTATTGTAGTTTTGGTCACGATCGTTGTATTTATTGCCGCTTTGGGATTTCATAATCAAATTTCAAATGAAGCATTGTCTCTTTCTCTCATTTTAGCCCCAACCTTCATTTTAGGAAGCTTTATTGGAAAGAATATTTTCCAAAGATTTCCAATCAGTTGGTTTAAGTACTTTGTAAATTTCCTATTAATAGTTACGGGACTTGCTTTCATAGCAATTTAAACTTTGGGAAATATTTTATATCTTTTATATAATTTGGTATCTAATTTATTGTAACTATTGATTAAATCAGCAATATACTGTTAAATTAATAAAGAATTAGATTAAACGGGGACTGCGTTGGATAAATTAATTAAAATCGAACTATTCACTGATTATGTCTGACCTTGGTGTTATCTCAGCACGGTTCGCGTTGAAAAACTAAGACAAAGTCATAATGTAGATGTTGAACTTGTACATTTTCCATTACATCCAGAAACACCCCCAGAAGGCCAGTCACTGCAGCAAATGTTTGGTCCTACAAAAGATATTGACCAGATGAATCGAAAAATGAAATCGCTAATGGATAATGAGGGTTTAGCGTATAAGAATCGAGACATGACGTATAATAGCCGTTTAGCGCAAGAATTAGGAAGTTGGGCGGATACTCAGTTAAATGGTGAAGATATTCATAACAAGATTTATGAGTCTTACTTCGTACATCAAAAAAATATTGGTGATGAGCAGGTGCTTATCGATATTGCCACCAATCTTGGTTTTGATGAATTAGAAGTAAAAGAGGTATTAAAAAATAGAACTTTTGAAGGACAAGTAGATGCAGATTGGTCTAAGGCTCGTAATTTGGGTATAACAGGAGTACCAACTTTCTTAGCGGGTGGTGCAGGTTTAGTGGGAGCGCAGCCTTATCAGGCTCTCGTCGATCTAGTTAACAATGCGAGAAGTCAAAATTAGGGGGCCGTATTTTGAATTCCCAGCAAGTGAAAGACTTTGCTCTTAGTTTAGGCGCTGATTTAGTGGGTATTGCATCTGCGAAAACTTTAAATGCATTTCCACCAGATCCCCGCTGGCCGCAAACGCCGGCAAAAATTCTTAAATCATGTAAAAGCGTTATAGTTATCGTCCATCATATTCCTGTGGCTGCTTTTCGTGCCAAGAAAAATATTCCAGTCCAATATATGGATATGTTGATATTGCGACGGATGGATCGAATAGCATACAAATTAGCTGATGGTCTTGAGCGAGAGGGTTATCCGAGTTTTGTAACAGCGGCACAAGAAACAGATTGGAATATGAAATCAGCTAGTTATGGGTACCTATCTACTAGACATCTTGGAATAGAGGCAGGCCTTGGAACTTTTGGCCTCGAGGTTAATATTTTAACACCTGAATTTGGACCACGAGTATATCTAACCGGAATATTAACAGAATTAGAGTTAGACCCGGACTCACCAATGACTGAACAGGTTTGTATTGGCGAAAGTTGCTCTCGTTGTCTTTATTCATGCCCGACTGATGCGGTTGAACATTTTGGAATAAATAAGCGAAATTGTGCTGTTGAAGCGCAGGAGTTTGGTTTTATGACAGCGACAAATTATTTTAAGAATTTTTGTGATGGTGATAAAGAGAAAAAAAAATCTGACCTCAAATCACGGGATGTATTTGGATTTTGGCAGGGTTTGTTGCGCGTTGTTGGTTCATTTGGTGACTGCCCTCGTTGTCTAGCTGTATGCCCTGTAGGCAATGATTATCATGCATTTCTCGCAGAACCACAAAAAATAATTCCAGAAAAAACTGCTGAAAAGGTTCAAAAAGCTAAAAGATTTAAAGAGGCGCGAAAAAATGGTAAAAAAATTGATGGTTTAGATGATTGGAATATTCGCTGGGTTGGAACTGAGGGCTACAAGGGAATTGTAGGTCGTCAGATGCAAAAATTTAAAAAAGAAGTGGAACAAAAAAAGAATAAAACAAAAGAGGATATTCGTTAAATGGTTTCAGTTTTTAAAGCTCCAATTTCGGCTGTTGACATAAAACAAAAAGCTCTCGACTTAGGAGCTGATTTAGTTGGAATAGCCGATGGCAAAAAAATGGATGAGTATCCGCCATTTCCAGAAGATCCAAAAAAACCATCCGACATCACGGATCACGATGCAGATCGCGTAATCGTTATGGCACGACGCCTTAGTGTTGGCACCTCAAAGATACCGGCATGGGATAATCGTCATAAATTTTATAATGATGAATTGGCTATAACCGCATTAGAGGAAACGGCCCTTGAATTAGTGCTATGGTTAGAAAAGCAAGGCTATCCGGCTTTAATCGTGCCACCGACTCATGTAGATCCATGGAAATATGATGGTGATCCTAACAAACATCTTTCACCCCTTCTATCAATGGATCATGCAGCTGTTGAGGCAGGGTTAGGCACTTTAGGGTTAAATCTTCAACTATTAACGCCAAAATATGGCCCTCGGGTAATGTTAATCGCGGTACTTACTTCAGCGCAAGTTGAAGCTGATCAACCAATGAAAACTCCTCTTTGCGAGGGTCCAAAATGCGGTAGATGCTTAAGTGCCTGCCCGGGTGATGTGATTGGACAATGGGATCGTGATTGGGAGAGTTGTGATACTTATCGTAATCCCCATGGATTTAAACAATTAACAGAGTTTCTAGGAAATGTTATCGACCAAACAGACGCTGAACAACAAAAAAAATTAATACGCTCTGAAGATAGCTTTAATTTATGGCAAAGCATATTGAGGGGCGCAGGGGCAGTAATTGGATGTAGAAGGTGTCAAGATGTTTGCCCAGTCGGTGAAGATTATGAGTCGCTCTTAAAAGAGTCGCTTGACTTTATAGCTGAGGAAACTCCAGAGAAAAAAATACGCCTTAAGAGCATGGTTGATGGAGAGGACGAAGGCAATTATTTGGCTCAATCTCGTTGGATTGGAATAATGGAGAAATGAAATGACCAAGCATAATTTAATGAAAATTCCATCTTCACGAGACGAGATTTATAGAATCCAAAGCACCCGAAAAAAAATTGCACTTCAGAGAGCTAGACAGGCCAATTTTCATCGCGGGCGTTTAGATCATATTAACGAAGATAATCTAGATGATCCAGAAGAATGGCGGAAAATTCCCATATTAACGAAAGACGAACTAAGAAAAATTCCACCAGACAGATTTTTTTTAGATTTTTGCCACGCTCCTAAAAGTCATATCGCTGAACTTTGGAGGTCTGGTGGTTCCACTGGANTACCATTATTTTATCCTCGTACATTTGAAGACCTACCTTACTGTATNTTATCATTTGCCCGGAATTTANTAGGGCCANNTTTGAGCNNAAAAGATACNGCACAAATTTCATTCCCTCTTGGAATTCATCCAGTTGGTCATGTTTACGCGCGGGCGTGTCAACAACAAGAAATTGGTGTAAATTGGGCTGGGGCAGGAAATTCCACACCATCTTTACTCCAGATTGATCTTATTAATCGATTGCAGCCCAGTGTTTGGATGGGCATGTCAAGTTATGGAATACACCTTGCTAATATGGCTGAAGATCANGGAATAGACCTNGTTGGTTCGTCCGTTAAGACAATTCTAACCTCGGCGGAACCAATGTCAGATGCCAAAAGGGCTAAAATAAGTCGTATGTGGGGCGCGGAAGTTTGGGATGGCTTTGGTATGACAGAGTGTGGAATGATGGGGGGAGAGTCTAGAGCACGCGATGGGTTCCATATATGGACTGATTTATTTTATATTGAAGTAATTGATATTGAAACTGGCCTACCCGTCGAAGAAGGTGAGGAAGGTAATTTAATAGTAACTCCTTTATTTACCAATAACGCGACACCTTTTATTCGTTGGAGCTCTGGTGATATAGTTACTTATAAAGAAATTGGAGATGACACAGATGGTCCCTACTCCATTTTCCCTGTAATCAGACATGCCCATAGAACTGTTGGCTTTTTTAAAGTTAGAGGTATTAATATTAATCACCCGGAATTAGAGGATTTCCTTTTTGAGTATCAAGATCTAGTAGACTTTAAAGCAGAAATTATTACTGAAAATGATNTGGATNTTCTGCGTCTTTCAATTGAAGTTCTGCATTCTGGAAATTCGACAGAACTCTCTTCTGAAATAATTAACGATACCAGAAATAAATTTGAGATTACACCTAAAGTCGTTATTNTAAATAGAGGAACTCTTGCCAAAGAATTTGAAAACTCAGTCAAAGCCCCTCGTTTTGTAGATCGGCGAGATTAACATCACAATTTCTAGTAAACTTAAATATAGTTAGACGTCGGATAGTCTTAAATAATATTGTATATTTTTCAGTATAAAAAATGGAGGTTCCATGGAAGGTAAGATTGGATTAGAGGAACATTTCTCATTTGAAGATACAATTGAGGACTCTAATGGATTTCTGGACCCCANTGTATGGCCTGAATTAAAGTATCGTTTACTTGATTTTAGCGATAAAAGGCTAAGGTTTATGGATAAATATGGAATGGAAGTGATGATCCTCTCATTAAATGCACCGGCCATTCAGGGAATTCCGAATGTTAAAAAAGCGATCGAAATTGCAAAAAAATCAAATGATTTATTAGCGGAACAAGTTGCCAAAAGACCGGATCGTTTTCGTGCCCTTGGTGCTCTTCCAATGCAGGACCCAGAAATAGCCACGATAGAGTTAAAAAGGTGTATTGAAGATTTAAACTTCTGCGGGGTCCTGGTTAATGGTTTTTCTCAAATTGAGAACATAGATAGTGCAATTTACTTGGATCTAAGACAATACTGGCCATTCTGGGGCGTTTTAGAAAAACTTGATGTTCCATTTTACCTTCATCCAAGAAATCCTTTACCTAGTATGGCCCAAATATACGAAGGACACCCATGGCTTTTAGGACCAACTTGGGCATTTGGACAGGAAACAGCTGTGCACGCTTTGCGTTTAATGTGTAGTGGCTTATTTGATAAATATCCCAAGATTAAAGTTATTTTAGGCCATATGGGGGAAGGATTACCCTATAATATGTGGAGAGTTGATCACAGGAATAGCTGGGTTAAAGCTAAACCTANGTATCCGGCAAAGAAAAAAATAGTGGATTACTTTAATGCAAATTTTTANATAACAACATCTGGAAACTTTCGGACACAAACTCTAATTGATGCGATTTTAGAAATTGGCTCGGACCGTATATTATTTTCAAGTGATTACCCTTTTGAAGGAATTGAGGAAGCGGCTTTATGGTTTGATAACGCCAGTATTAGTGAACGAGATAGAGCCAAAATTGGTAGAATAAATTCGAACGAGTTATTTAAACTTTATTTATAATAAAATTCAATAACGTATTGAAATTAAGATATTTTCCAACTAGGCGCAATTAGCCGTCTTTTGTTATCATCTGATTTTTGAATGTTAGGATCACTTAAATCTTCCCTATCCCACAATTTACACGTAACAATCTTATGTTTTTGATCAAGTCCTTCACAATAGTTGGAGTAAGTACACAATCGAATATCTCCGCCTTTTCCTAATGATGCTTTTAAGAACCAGTCAGGATCTGCCAGAGACTGCCGAGCCGATGCGACAATGTCGGCATGCCCTTCTTGTATTAATTTCTCAGCTATTTCAAAACCATGAATACCCCCAGCCAAAATAATCGGTGTTTTGAACCCTTTAGCATTAATAACCTTTTTAATTGAAGATGTTGGTTTTATATTGCGACCAAACGGTCCCTGTGCATCCGATATATATGCTGGCATGCACTCATAACCGCTTTTACCAGTATATGGATAAATTGCTCCACCAACTGGCGGCTGTTTTGCATCCTCAAATTTTCCACCCCTCGAAAGTGATATAAAGTCCATTCCCGCATTTGCAAATTCAAGTGCAAAAAACCGTGCATCTTCTAATGTGCTTCCACCATCAATGCATTCATCAGACAGGAACCTACAACCAACTGGATAATCATCCCCAACACGATCCCTAACTGCTTGAAAAACCTCAAGAGGCAATTTAACACGGCTTTCTATTTTTCCACCATAGCCATCATCTCTAGTATTTTTTTTTGATAAGAACGATGCCATGGTATAAGCATGGGCATAATGCAGTTCCACGCCATCTAGGCCTGCCCGTTTTGCTCGATCAGCTGCATCAGCAAAGAGACTAGGAAGCACCTCGGGTAATAATCTAATATGCTCAAGTTCAGTGTCGGTGACCCTTTCCCGTGTCCCCATCCTTAAATCTTCTATTTCTCTTGTTGATAGAATTCTATCTAAATCATTATCGGAACAATTAGATAGAAAACCTCTAACCTGATCATCCGTCCAGTTTATTTGTCCAATGGCGTTACGGTGATTTTCAGTGATTGTAAGAAATCTAGAAAAGAATTTATTTGCATCAGGTCGCCTACGAATTGATAAAAAATCAATTAATTGAATAAATAACTTGGTTTTTCCGCTACTTGCACGATTTACCGTCTCAGAAAGCTCCTTTAATCCAGGAATATATCGATCATGACCAATTCTAAGTAAGGGGCCGCTGGGTACATCTCTAATCCCTGTTGCCTCTACAACAATACATCCTGGTTGTCCCTGTGCGAACCGTTCATACCATGCCAATACTCTATCTGTGACAATTCCATCATCGGTAGAACGCCAGGGTACCATGGCTGGTATCCAAGTCCTCGCGTTCAAAGAGATACTCCCGATTTTTATTGGACTAAACCATCTTGACGCAAGAGCTTCTTCTTTACTCGGCCATTTACCCGGATTTGGATCGTATTTAATCTTATCTTTTGGTTTCCACATAGATCTTTATAACGATAAATTATTTCAATGACAAAATTTTTTATTTAACCAATGTTATCACTTAATTATCTACTCGTATAGTTATTGGAAGTCCATTTTTATCAATAGCGACGTAAGTAAAAAGACCTTCAGTAACTTTTATAGCATCTCCAGGATGAAAATGATCTGTGGTCCATGCAGTTATATCAATGGAGACGGAAGTATTTCCAATTTTTTTCACCCTTGTATAACAACTCACCAAATCTCCAACTTTAACAGGCCTCATGAACCTGACAGACTCTACCCCCACGGTAGCAGTTTTACCATTTGCAATCCGATTTGCCTGCACACCGCCAGCGATATCCATTTGTGATAATATCCACCCACCAAATATGTCTCCACTTGGATTTGTATTGGAAGGCATAGCAACCACTGTTATTGTTCGATCACCTTGAGGTTCATTTTTAACTTCATACTTCAATTTTTTCTTCAAAATTAATAACCTTATTCCGTTTTGCCTTGTCACATTAACATAAGTAAGTCACAACATATTGTTGTAAATGAAGACCTACATACATTATAGTGAAAAAAATTTATGAGTAGTTAATAAATATTTTTAAGGAAATTACTATGACTGATCTTTTTGATCAAATTGGGCCGGTAACTAAAAAGGGCGTCAAAAATAAACCGAACTATTCAGCCAAGGACATCGAAGTTTTGGAGGGACTCGAACCTGTAAGACTTCGACCTGGAATGTACATTGGTGGAACAGATCAGAGGGCTTTACATCATTTAGTCGCAGAGATTTTAGATAATTCAATGGACGAAGCTGTTGCCGGCGAGGCCACAAGAATCGAAATTGAACTTGAAAAAGATAACTTTATAAGTATTTCTGATAATGGCCGCGGTATTCCAGTCGACCCACACCCAAAATTCAAGGAAAAGTCAGCACTAGAGGTTATTTTAACTACACTCCACTCGGGTGGAAAATTTAATGGTGATGCATACGAAACATCTGGAGGTCTCCATGGCGTAGGTCTCTCTGTTGTGAACGCTTTATCAGACATATTAGTAATAGAAGTCGCTCGAGATAAAGAAATATGGTGCCAAAACTATGAGAGAGGTAATCCAATTACTCCACTTAAAAAGATTGGCAAGACATCAAATCGAAGAGGTACTAAGGTTCGCTTTCACCCGGACCCCCAGATCTTTAAAAATAAAATCCAATTTAATCCTACAATCTTATATCAAATGGTTCGGTCAAAAGCCTACCTCTTCAAAGGCGTGGAAATAAGATGGCAATGTGATGCCAGTTTAATAAAAAATAACTCTAAAGTACCAGAAATAGAGACGCTGCATTTTCCTGGCGGCCTCAAAGATTTTTTAATACTCAGTCTAAAAGGGCGTAATACATTAACTCCTGAACCCTTTACTGGTGGAAGAGATATCGCCCATAAAGCTGGGAGAGTTGAGTGGTCCATAGGTTGGCCTATTGATGAGAATGGCTATTTCAATTCTTACTGCAATACAATACCTACTCCTGAGGGCGGAACTCATGAGACAGGTTTGAAGAGTGCGATTAATCGGGGATTAAAAAGCTATGGTGAATTAGTTAAAAATAAGGCAGCCTCCAGAATTAATGCAGAGGATATACTTGGTGGTGCCTGTATAATGCTCTCTATTTTTATAGATAACCCTCAATTTCAAGGACAAACCAAAGAAAAACTAGCAACAATCGAAGCACATAAACTAGTTGAAAATGCTATTTCCGATATTTTTGATCATTGGGTTAGTGCAGACACTGAAAGATCAAGAGGGCTGCTCGAATACGCAATAGAGCGATCCTCTGAAAGATTGAAGCGCAGACAAGATAAAGTTTTAAAAAGACAATCTGCAACAAAAAGAATAAGATTACCGGGTAAATTAGCAGATTGTTCTCAAACTTCTGCGATAGGTACAGAAATCTTTATCGTTGAGGGCGACTCTGCTGGTGGCTCGGCAAAACAAGGTAGAAATCGAAAAAACCAAGCAATATTGCCACTGAAAGGAAAAATATTAAATGTAGCTAGTGCAACGGAGGATAAGATAGCTCTTAATCAAGAAATTAATGATTTAAAAGAGGCTCTCGGATGTGGCACTGGAAGTAATTACAATGAGGAAAATTTACGTTACGAGAAGGTTATAATAATGACAGATGCTGATGTTGATGGAGCTCACATTGCGTCGTTATTAATGACTTTCTTTTTCAGACAAATGCCCAAGTTAATAGAAAATGGACATTTATTTATTGCTTTACCCCCGCTCTACCGGATATCACAAGGGGGTAAAACTCTATATGGAATGGATGATGAGCACAAAGATTTTTTGATTGAGACCGAATTCAATAAAAAGCGTAAAATAGATGTAAGCCGATTTAAAGGTTTAGGAGAGATGCCTCCCGCACAGCTTAAAGAAACCGCCATGGCAATAGAAACACGAACACTTATGAGAGTAACTGTGCCAAACTCTTTAGACACAGAGGGTGAACACCGGCAGTCTGAACTATCGCGCTTGGTAGAAGACCTTATGGGAAGAAAACCTGAATTACGGCTCGCATTTATACAAAAAAATGCATCTAAACTAGACACAAAACTTTTAGATGTCTAATTAACCAATAGAGGAACTTCCTCAGAAAAGACGTTGAACAAGATTTGGAATAATACCACTAAATTTAAGGGGCGCGTCTGTAACGGCTAGACAAATACAGTCTGCACCTGCGTTAGCGACCGGTTTATGCACCACACCATCACTAATATCGGCCACATCACCTGCAAAAAACTCACCGTTATGATCGCCAAAACTACCTTGTAATACCAAAGTTAGCTCTCTACCGTGATGACCATGCTCGGGAACAACCCTACCTCCTGGAATTTTTAAGAGTCTCGCACAACCGTCATCCGCAGTCTCAATAACATGTTCATGCACGCCACCTCCTATGTAACGCCAATTAATTGAGCTAATGTCTTCGGCTACAACATATTCATTAAGAGGAGTAGGTAGATCCTTATTCAACTTAACACTTGCTTTAGATCCGCTACCAANATTNGCAANGTCTAATGGNANATCGCCATGNAACTCAGGNACNGGNTTTAATGNCGANGNGTCNAGCATATGCCCACCTAANNCCTCTAACAACTCGACNGAGCGGCGNCATTCATCACAAAAAGCCAAATGAGACGCAATNGCTATACTCCANCTTTCGCCNAGNGCTCCTGCTGCNTAACTCAATAAAATATCTCCATCNGGGTGATGATTAATCATAATTTNCTCCTTAANTTAACCCGNAGCTTTTCAAAAGACAAACGAAGCCGCGACTTCACAGTGCCAAGTGGAAGGCCCAACTCGTCTGAGATTTCTTGGTGAGAAAGACCTCTCTCAAACGATAATTTCACTACAACTTTCTGATCCTCTGGTAAATTTTCTAGAGCGTCCCTCACTAATATCTCTCTATCTCTTAAATCAACTTGTTCATCAGCTGGGATTTCCTGGCTTGGGACTAACGAAGGATCATTTGGATCTAATTCTGGTCTTTTTTCCTTACGATATCGATCGATCCTTAAATTCCTCGCGATCGTGAAAATCCACGTCGAGGCTGAAGCCTTGGTAGGATCGTACATCTCACATTTGCGCCAAACAGATAGCATTGCTTCTTGAGCAATTTCCTCTGCTGTCTCAGCTATAGTCCCAGAACCCAATAACATAGATTTTAACCGCGGTGCAAAATGACTGAACAGTATACTGAAATCGCTTCTACTGCGCGAANATGCCATTCTTTTNAAAACCGCATTCATATCTTGATTGGTAAGCAGTTCACCACTGTCCACTTTTATATTATGCTCCTGTCCCATATCAATAGGGAAGTCTGCCGCTGTACCNANNTTNGAATGGTTANGGCGCCAGCCGTGTTTACTTGTTATTGTATTTTCTTTAAACATAACCTGATTACGGTTGTTTGCAAAGTCTAGATCAATTTTTATTTAATTTTTTGATCTAAATCTCTGAAACACCCGTAAACACTCATGAAACCNTCAATTTTCTTTAAAAACTTTAGTTACATGGCAGCTCAAAAACGTCTACAAATTGCTATTATAGGCAGCGGCATATCTGGCCTGTCCGCTGCGTGGTTACTCTCCAAAACCCACGAAGTAAAGATTTTTGAAAAAGAAAAGAGATTGGGAGGGCATTCAAACACGGTTTATGTAACTCAAAATGGAACTAAACGACCGATCGACACAGGCTTTATAGTATATAATGAAAAAAATTATCCAAATTTAACTGAGCTATTTAAAATATTAAAGGTTCCAACGCAAGCAACAGAAATGTCATTTTCTGTCTCTCAAAATAAGGGAAATTTTGAATTTGCTAGCTCAGGAGTGAATGCGTTATTTGGTCAGCGCACAAACATTTTTAAAATATCGTTTTGGCAAATGATTAGTGATATTCGCTCCTTCTTCAAAGATGCAAATCAGTTCCTTCAAAATGGTGANCCAGATAGGGCGACGCTCGAACAATTTATCGCAAGGAACNAATACANGACTGAATTCATCGATAACTTTATACTTCCTATGGGAGCAGCAATATGGTCGTCTTCAACATCTAATATTCTATCTCAGTCATCTTCAAGTTTCTTAAATTTTTTTAATAGTCACGGTTTATTGACATTTAACAGTCCTGTCTCATGGAGAACAGTAAGTGGCGGCAGTAAAGAATACATAGACCGTATGACATCAAGTTTTATCGATAAAATTTTGGTTAATACCCCAATTAAAGCAGTGGTCCGAAATAATGAACTCGTGAAAATTATAGATCAAAATGGAAAAATTTACGAATTTGATAAAGTTGTAATTGCAACTCACGCAGATAGCGCCTTCAAAATGCTAACATCGCCAACGATTGAGGAAAAAAAATTACTAAGCAAGTTTAAATATACAAGAAACCGTGTTATTCTGCACTCAGACCCCAGTTTTATGCCGAAAAGAAAAGCAGTGTGGGCTAGCTGGAATTTCTTGGGTTCGACATCTCAAGCTCCAACGGTAACATATTGGATGAATAAATTGCAATCATTGCCGGATGATATATCGTTTTTCGTTACGGTTAACCCAACACACGATATTAAATCCAATCATATTTATGCCAGTTTCGAATACAAACACCCAATTTTAAACTCTGAAACCTCACATACTCAAAAACAATTATGGCGAATTCAAGGAAACCGTAATATTTGGTTTTGTGGAAGCTACTTTGGTTACGGATTTCATGAAGATGGCATTCAATCTGGTTTAGCTGTTGCTGAAGAAATAGGAAATACTTTTAGGCCATGGAATGTGATAAATCATTCTTCACGTATTCACAGGAAGCCCATTTAATGAAATCGAAGGTTTAAATGAAAGTCTTATTGCCAAGCATATACTCTGGAACTGTTACTCATTCGCGAATTCGTCCTAAGAGGCATTTTCTTAGTTATCGTGTTTTCTCGTTACTTTTGGATGTTAACAATTTGAATTTATTAAACCAAAATTATAAACTATTAAGTTATAATAAATTAAATCTTTTTTCAATTTTCGATAAAGACCATGGAAATCATGAGGATATNAAGGGTTGGGTGGTTAGCAAGCTTGAAAGTATCGGTAAAAATGATAGTACACATCAAATCTTCATGCTGTGTTATCCAAGAATTTTTGGGTATGTATTCAATCCTTTAACTGTTTTCTATTGTTATAAAAAGAGTGGCGCTTTGGGTGCTTTAATATATGAAGTTCATAATACATGGAGCGAGAGACATTCGTATATTGTGATTGTTCACAATCACAAAAAAAATNTTATATCGCATTCTTGTGAAAAGAAATTTTACGTCTCGCCTTTTGTAAAAGAAGCNTGTTTTTACAACTTTANAATTAGATTACCGAATGAGAGTGTTAAGGTGGTTATTAATGAAAGCGATGAAAATGGTCCATTTCTGAATGCAACCTTCCTGGGAAAACAAAAAAAACTATGTGACAAAGAGCTTTTTAAAATATTTTTTAGGTATCCCCTAATGACAATAAAAATAATTTTGGGAATTCATTACGAAGCAGTAAAAATGTTTGCTAAACGCTTTCCAATTTATAAACATATTCCTAAAATAGAAAAAAATACTTACACTATAAAAAAATAATTACGGATCAAAAGATAACTAAGAGAGAAATTAGGTTCTATGGAATACAATAATCGCCAAAGTTCTGGTAAAAGAATTATGCAGATCTTCTCGCCAATGGATCGAGACCATTATTTTCTTGCGGACAAAATACTGAAGAGACTCACAAGATTTATTTCTAAAGGTAGTATAACATTCTACTACAAAGATAGTGCGCCAATAATTTGTAATAGTGGATACGCTGGGCCGAACGCAATAATAGAAATAAAGTCCTACAGGTTCTTAAAAAGAACTTTAGCGGGTGGTTATTTAGGTATCGCTGAGAGTTATATCAATGGTGAGTGGTCGAGCCCATCTCGTAGTACAGTATTTGAGTTTGGTGCCGCGAACTTAGAAGAGTTTGATCGTTCCATCACTGCTAATTCTGTGGTAAAATTCGTAAATTTTATGATTGGCTTAACAACTATTAACACTAAAAGGGGTAGTAAAAGGAATATTGCAAATCACTATGATTTAGGAAACGATTTTTTTTCTGAATGGTTAGATGAGTCCATGACCTATTCATCTGGCATACATTCAAATGTCAACATGACTTTGGAGCAAGCACAAGTAATCAAATATCAAAGAATTATCGAAAAATTAAATATAAAAAGTAGTGATAAAGTTCTCGAAATTGGATGCGGATGGGGTGGTTTCGCCGAGTACGCTGGAAAAAAAACTGGAGCAAAAATAACAGGGATAACGATTTCGAAGGAGCAACTTATCTACAGCTCCNAAAGAATTAAGAAATCAGGATTAAGCGACANTGTAGAAATAAAGTTGCAAGATTACAGAGATGTTACAGGCACCTTTGATAAAATTGTATCTATCGAAATGTTAGAGGCTGTTGGAGAGTCATATTGGCCCAAATATTTCCAAACATTGAGTACTTTGCTTGGTTCTAAGGGAAACGCCATGGTACAGGTAATNACANTACCCGATGATTATTTTAATTTTTATAAATCAGGTACAGATTTTATACAGAAATACATTTTCCCCGGTGGCATGCTTATCTGCCCAAATTCTATAAGTATTTTGAGTAAACTGGCGGGGCTAAATTTAACCGAAGCATATTATTTTGGTCAGTCATATGCAAAGACACTAGAAGAATGGCAAGAGCGTTTTCAAAAAGCATGGCATAAACTTGAGAAACTNGATTTTGATGAACGNTTCAAAAGAATATGGGAGTATTACNTAGACTATACTTCAGCAGGATTTAAATCCGGATGTACCGATGTTGGACAGTTTCATTTTACTAAATCTTAGAATTTAAAGCTTATATGAATAAAACAAAGCGCAATTTTTACTATGGCTCTGCAGCTTTTGCATTGGGCATGCCAACTNTNCCCTTAATGATTCATGTCCCTTTAATTTATGCTGAAAAATTAGGAATNGGCTTGGTNGCTACTGGACTTGCNTTGTTTTTAGCAAGAATTTTTGATGTAATATCGGATCCAATCATTGGAATGATTTGTGACAAAACTTGGATAATAAATGGAAAAATTATAGGACGCAGAAAACCNGTNATATTAATTGGTACAATTATTGCCGGTCTTGGGNCAATCTTGTTNTTAAATCCTCCCCCTAATGCCANCTTTANGTTTTTATTGATNGCAAGTATTGTTCTATATCTCGGTTGGACATTAATACATATTCCTTATCAAGCATGGGCCGCCGATTTAAGCAACGTTTATAATGATAAAACCTCAATAACAGCAACTAGAGAGTTTTTTTTATTGGCTGGNTTACTTGTCGCGGGTGTNATTCCCGCAATTATGGGTTACTTTGGTTATGACGANATGTACTCGATTTCNGTTATCGGATGGGTAATGATNCTANCAGGNATTCCACTTTTCTATCTCTTANTACAAAAGATTCCTGAAGTAAAAAATACGAAACTTAATCAGACCAAAAAANTAAANTTTTTTATNGGAGACTTACNCAAAAATNCNCCATTTGTTAGATTATTAAGTGGTTGGTTTATTAACAGTGCTGCAAATGGAATTCCAGCCGTCTTGTTCATTATNTACATGAGAGATTTCCTGAAAGCGGATGAATTCGAGAGAGGAATNNTTACTCTGGCNTATTTCNTGTCAGGAATTATTTTTATACCATTTTGGTTGTTCTTAAGCAAAATTTATGGGAAGCACAGGATTTGGTGTTATTCAATGTTGGTTGCATGTGTTGCGTTTTCTTCTGTTCCATTTTTATCAGAAGGCGATTTATTNTATTTTTTTACCGTAACAATAATAACTGGAGCAGCACTTGGTGGAGATCTTGTCATACCGCCATCAATGCAAGCTGATGTAGTTGAATATGAAATTNTCAGGACAAAAAGTGATCGTGCTGGTATTCTTTTTTCTCTCTGGACAATGGCGTCAAAAATAGCGCTAGCTTTTTCTATCTTGATAGCTTTTCCACTGCTGGCTTTTTTAGATTTCTCTNTGCTAAATAACGGTCCAAAAAACTTAATAGCTCTATCTATGATCTACTCTGTGTTACCAGTCGTATTAAAANTAGGAGTTATTGCTTTAATTTGGGATTATCCACTTACAAAACAAAAACAGCTAATCATAAGCAAGAGGGCCGCAGTGATTAAGGATAGGATAATAAAGGATGCTTAATTATGAATTTCAAGAAAAGAATTCCCGTTGCCTTAGCGTTAATATTGACACTGGTTGGTTGTGATACAATGAATACTGAGAGATTTTCAAATGGAAAGCCAAAATTTATACTGGAAAAGTATTTTGACGGTGATACGTCGGCGTGGGGCATTGTAGAGGATCGCTTTGGTAACGTTAAAAGGCAATTCATAGTTGATATTAACGGATATTGGGATGGAGAAACGCTCACGTTAAAAGAAGATTTTCTGTTTGATGATGGTGAAAAAACTTTTCGAGAGTGGAAAATTACGAA
>NHCC01000010.1 GCA_002168115.1 Rhodospirillaceae bacterium TMED23
AAAGGCAGCTCCGGCTAAGGCAAAGGCAGCTCCGGCTAAGGCAAAGGCAGCTCCGGCTAAGGCAAAGGCAGCTCCGGCTAAAGCAAAAGCAAAAGCAAAAGCATCGCCACCGAACTCGGGTGGGGCAAACGACTCAGATAACGAAAAATAAGGATATACTGATATGGCACATAAAAAAGCTGGTGGTTCATCCCGTAACGGCCGAGACTCAGCCGGTCGGCGACTTGGTGTTAAGAAATTCGGTGGTCAGCCTGTTTTAGCGGGTAATATTATTATTAGACAGCGTGGCACTAAATGGCATCCAGGTGAAAATGTTGGAATTGGTAAAGATCATACGATCTATGCATTGACTGAAGGTAGAGTTAAGTTTCGAAAAGCTGGTGGTGGTAGAACGTTTGTTGGAGTTGAACCCTTAGTTTAAAAGAAGTTCGAGTACTATAGTAATTATTAAGGGGAATGATTGTTCGTTCCCCTTTTTTATTTGTTTATGTTAATAACGTTGATATATGAATATACTCAATAATACTTAAGAAATTAAACCTTAGGATCGGGTTATGAAATTTCTAGATAGACAGAAAATTTTTATAAAAAGTGGCGATGGTGGTGCTGGTTGCGTTGGTTTCCGCCGTGAAAAATATATCGAATTTGGCGGCCCAGATGGTGGAGATGGGGGGCGTGGTGGTTCTATTGTGATTGAGTGTGTGGAAAACCTCAACACGCTAATTGATTTTCGTTTTCAACAACATTTTAAGGCACGACGCGGTGATCATGGACAAGGCCAAAACAAAAATGGTAAATCAGCAGATGATATAATTCTAAAGGTACCCATTGGAACCCAGGTGTTTGATGAAGAAAATGAGTATTTAATAGCTGACATGACAGTAGCTGGACAATCTATCGTGATAGCAACTGGCGGAGATGGAGGAAGAGGTAACGCTCATTTTAAAACTTCTACTAATCAGGCACCGCGACAAGCGGAAGATGGCTGGCCTGGAGAAGAGTTTTGGGTTTGGCTTCAATTAAAGTTAATAGCGGACATTGGCCTTATAGGTCTACCAAATGCGGGTAAATCAACATTTTTATCCGCCGTTAGCAAGGCTCGACCAAAAATAGCATCTTATCCTTTTACAACATTGCATCCAAACCTAGGAGTTAGTTATATAGATGGGGAAGAGTTTGTATTTGCTGATATTCCTGGTTTAATTGAGGGCGCCCATGATGGTGCCGGGCTTGGTGATCGTTTTCTGGGTCATGTTGAGAGATGTGGCGTCATACTCCACTTAATTGATGGGACTGAGGAAGATGTATTGAAATCTTATAATATTATTCGTTCTGAACTTATTTCATATGGCGAGAATTTGAATTCTAAAATTGAGATTATAGCGCTTAATAAGGTTGACGCTTTGACACCAGTTTTAATTAAAGAAAAAAAAGAAGCTTTAGAAAAAGTGATAGATCAAGAAATTATGACTATTTCCGGTGTATCTGGCAGTGGAGTTGAAAAAATACTTCGTGAACTTGCAAAATCTGTTAAAATTTTTCGAGAAATGGAAAGTATGGAGAATGCCTCCGTTGAGAAAATGGACACCGAAATAGATGACATTGAGAATTCATCTATTATTGATTTAGAGATGGTTTCAGATGAGTAAAGCTTCTAATCTCAGAAATATTTTTGATGCTAAAAGAATTGTCGTTAAAATCGGGTCGAGTTTACTCGTGGGCACTGAAAGTGGCCTCCTCCGCACTAAATGGCTTGAGGGTTTAGCTAGAGATATTAAGCGATTCCGCGATAGAGACCAAGAAATTATAATAGTATCTTCGGGCGCAATTGCTCTTGGAAGAAATTATCTTGATATCCAGTCTCAAGAATTGCGTTTAGAGGAAAAGCAAGCTGCAGCTGCCGCTGGAATGGTTCGCTTGGCTCATGCCTATCAGGAGGCATTTGAAAGCTATGACATTCCTATTGCCCAAGTTCTGCTTACTAGAGATGATAGTGAGGATCGGCGGCGCTATCTTAACGCCCGATCAACACTAATGACATTACTAAAATTGGGTTCAATACCGCTTATTAATGAAAATGATACGGTCGCTACGGAAGAAATTCGTTTTGGCGATAATGATAGATTGGCTGCTCGCGTTGCGGCAATGGTTTCTGCAGATTTATTAATTTTATTGTCTGATATTGATGGATTATACAACTCTGATCCAAAAATAGACCCTAGTGCTAAACTTGTCTCTGAGGTCTTGGATATAACTGCTGAAATTGAGGCTATGGCTGGTGAAGCACATTCATATGTAAGTTCCGGTGGTATGGTTACAAAAATTTTAGCCGCTAAAGAATGTTTAGCTGCTGGTTGTTCTATGTTAATTGCCAAGGGGTCAGAAGTTAATCCGTTACTTGCGATAGAAAATGGAGAAAAATGTACTTGGTTTAGGCCAAATCGCACACCTTATTCTGCTCGAAAGAAATGGATTGCCAGTACTCTCAAGCCTATAGGAAGTTATATTATTGATATCGGGGCAAGCGATGCTCTAAAAAGCGGTAAAAGTTTGCTACCGGCCGGTGTTCTCTCTGTTACTGGAGATTTTCAACGGGGCGACACTATTGCTATAGAAACATCTGAAGGAATAGAAATAGGGCGTGGCTTAACTGCTTACTCCTCTGGTGATGCTCGATTAATTATGGGGCATAAATCACGAGAAATTTATGAAATTCTGGGGTATCATGGTCGCAATGAATTTATTCACCGTGATGATTTGGTTATAAATTAGAGGTCTAAAGTGCAAACAAATATTAAGCTTATGATGAGAGATATTGGTATGGAGGCCAAGAAGGCAGCCTTGGAACTTTCTAATGCAAAACCGGCAATTAAAAATAAGGCTTTGGTATCTGCAGCAGAGAAGATTCGAGAAAATGTAGATATAATAATAGAAAAGAATTGTATTGATCTGGTTTCAGCCAAGAAAAATGGATCGACATCGGCTATTATTGACCGTTTGGAATTGACTGTTGACCGTATTCAATCTATGGCCTCAGGACTAGAGTCAATAGCTAAGCTAACTGATCCCGTAGGCAAGACCTTAGATGAATGGCAAAGACCAAATGGTTTGTTAATTAGCAGAGTGAGTGTTCCGCTTGGTGTGATAGGAGTAATATACGAATCCCGGCCAAATGTGACTGCTGACGCTGGTGCTTTATGTTTAAAATCTGGAAATGCTGCCATTCTTAGAGCAGGCTCTGAGAGCTTTCATACTTCGTCTGAAATAATGAAATGTATCAAAGCGGGCTTACAATCTGCAAATTTACCTGAGACTGCTGTTCAATTGGTGCCAACGATCGACCGTGCTGCTGTTGGAGAAATGTTGGCCATGAGTGATTATATTGATGTTCTGGTTCCAAGGGGCGGTCGTTCGCTTGTCGAAAGGGTTCAAGCAGACGCAAAGGTCCCAATCTTTGCACATTTGGAAGGGGTCTGTCACACCTATGTACACAAAGAGTCAAATCCAGATATGGCATGTGCAATAGTTTTAAATGCTAAGATGCGTCGACCTGGTATATGCGGCGCTACCGAGACACTGCTTATCGATAAAGAAATCATTAATAGCCATTTGCCACCGATTATAGAGGCTTTATTGTCAGCAGGTTGCGAAATTAGGGGAGATCAGCCGATTATTGATTGCTCAGATAAAATTTTGCCTGCGTTTGAGGCTGATTGGTCAACCGAATATTTGGACGCTATTTTAAGTATAAAGCAAGTCAAAGGTCTGAGGGAAGCAATCAATCATATTAATCATTATGGAACCGAACATACTGATGCCATCATCACTGACGATGATAATGTAGCCCATGAGTTTATGAGCGAAGTAAAAAGTGCTATCGCGATTCATAATGCTTCAACGCAATTTGCAGATGGAGGAGAATTTGGTATGGGAGCAGAAATTGGCATTTCTACAGGCAGAATGCATGCTCGCGGCCCGGTCGGTGTGGATCAGTTAACAACTTTTAAATATATGGTCAAAGGTAGTGGCCAGATACGTCATTAAGTATATCATTGGTTGCAATTACCATCGGTGTTCATGCATTATAAGAATAATTATGTTAGACCTAAGTTTATTTGAGTTTGGATAAAAACAGTGTTTGAAGAAATCATCTATGTTAGACACAATGTCTATATTAAATTTGCTGTAAAATAGAAAGTTGCTTTTGGAGTAGTCTGTTTGAATACATTCGGAACTTTTTCTCGAAAGCGCATTGGGATTTTGGGTGGTTCTTTTAATCCGGCTCATAGAGGACATCTGCATGTTAGCACACATGCATTAGAAAGACTCAGATTAGATGAGGTTTGGTGGATGGTTTCACCTCAAAATCCTCTTAAATCTTCAGATGGAATGGCGGATCTGAATGAACGTATTTCTTCGGCGTATCTAGTAGCTAAGGATAAACGTATTCGCATTACAGATATTGAAATTAAGCTTGGAACTCAATATACTGCGGAAACTCTAAATAAACTTAAAACTGCCTACACTAATACTCGCTTCGTATGGTTAATGGGAGCAGATAATTTAATGCAGATTCCCAAGTGGAGAGATTGGAGAAACATTTTTAAGTCTATGCCAATTGCAGTTTTTACACGCCCAACCTTTTCTAGGAGGGCATTAAGTGGTATCGCCGCACAAAGTTTTTCAAGATACCAAGTAAATGAGAGTAGAATTAGTCGATTATGTTTTATGAAGCCTCCCGCATGGAGTTTTTTAAATATCAAACCAGACCCTATATCTGCTACTAGAGTGCGGGCTGGAGTTGGTGCTGTTAATATTTACTAATAAGGAAAACGACTAAAAAAAGGAGATCGCTATTTCCCAAGATAAAAAAGCAGTTAAAGTTAGTGACCCGCTTTTAGAGCACTCTTCAGACGCCTTTAAGGGTAGGCTTCTCGAAGCAATTAAAATGTCTCTTGAAGATGACAAGGCAGAAGATATTGTCGTGATAGATTTAGAAAATAAAGCAAACTTCGCAGACTATATGGTGATAGCAACGGGAACTTCTCAGCGCCAAGTTGCATCTATGGCTCAACATGTTAGAGAGAAATTAAAGAATATAGGTTTGGCTTATATTCCTGTTGAGGGCACCAAACAAAATGATTGGATCCTAATTGATGGCGGGGATGTAGTGATTAACATTTTTAGACCAGAAATTAGAAAGTTCTATGATCTTGAAAAAATGTGGAACGATGAATTAATTGGTTCTATTGAAAGTGATGAAAATAATTTTTATTTATTATGAATTTTAATATTATAGCAGTTGGTCGAATGAAGCCCGGACCGCTTAAAAATATATGGGACGAATACCAAAAACGTCTATGGTGGCGAGTGACCATAAAGGAAGTTGCTGAGAAGAACGATTTTGGTAAAAATGAGATGAGAAAGCGGGAGGCAAAGCTATTGAGGGCTAATATTGCACAAGGCTTTCCAGTAATTGCAATGGATCAAAGAGGGCAGACTTTTACCAGCGAAAAATTTTCTGATTGTATTAATGATTTTCAGAGTAATGGTTATAATCATTTAAATTTTTTAATAGGGGGCTCTAATGGTCTTGAAAAAACAATCTTGGAAAGTTGTCAATTGACGCTTTCAATGGGTCTGATGACTTGGCCACATATGTTGGCTCGTATTATGTTAATTGAACAGATATACAGATCACAATGTATTCTAAACAATCATCCGTATCATAAATAATATTAACCAGTAAGTAACTTCAGTTTGTTGATTAATAGGTTGAGTCTTGGAATAGTTAACTTCCGGAGTCGGTTTGTAAGAAGTTAGGTATAATTTCCCTTTTAAATAAATTCATTGATCTTGTTGCATCTGAATGACGCATATTTCCAAAGTAAAATTGTAAACCATGCAATTTATAACAAGTTGATCTATTTATTTTTGTATTGTTGAGGTTATTAAGTCCGATCTAACAATAGTATCAAAAATACAAAATGTCATATTTCTGCCTTGCAGGTATGATTATAAATAGATAACTAGGTATTTTAATAATATTTAGAAAAGTCTGTGTATAAATGTATTACAGACTAATTTATTTACTTTAACTATTAGTTTAATTTCTATTATCTAGCTCTAAATTCTGGTTCAGGCATGCCTTGATAATTTATATTAAGAGCAAAAATACTTCCCGCTAAAGGCTGCTCCTCCAATTGTTTTTTAGTAAATTGATATGAATTGGATGTAATATATAAAGTACTAAGGTTGGTGCCCCCAAAAGCACACATTGTGGGTTTTGTAATCGGTAATTCAATAATTGTGTCAATCTTGCCCTTATCTGTATATCTGCGAATTTGCGATGTTCGGGGTATTGCTATCCAATAGCCCCCCAAATTATCTATTGCGGCTCCATCTGGCACACCTTCATCTTCATCAAACTCAATAAAAACTCGGCGGTTAGAAATACTTGCTGTTTGAATGTCATAATCAAAAGCCCATACTACTGGAATTCGTGTATCTGCCAAATACATTACCTTATCATTTGGGCTCCAAGCAATTCCATTACTAAGAATTAGTCCACCATATTTCTTTGTGCAGTTGTAATTGCTGTCTAAACAGTAAAGTGACGCATCATTTTTTTGCTTACCTTTTTCCACCATTGTTCCGGCCCAGAAACGGCCTGCCCGATCACATTTCCCATCGTTGAACCGATTATTTGGTTTATCATTTTCAGGATCAGTAATGTGAGTAAGTTCATTTCTATGGAGATTATATTTATGAAAGCCATTTTCAGTGGCGACAATAAACCCGCCTCTGCTATCGATTGCCATGCAACAAAACCTCTGATTGGTTTTGGTTTCTATATTTTCTCGCGTAATTGGATCAAAACAATTAAAAGAATAACCTTCTATATCTAACCAGAAGAGGCAATCGTCTTTGCTGCTCCACACTGGAGACTCTCCTAGTAATGATCTATTGCTAAAAACGCATTCAACCTCAGATTTTCGAATTAGATTCACCACGTTTTTGAGTCTCCTACCAGACTTTTAGTTCTATCTTTTCTTGATTGTTAACTCATGTCTAATTCTGGATAATATCTAAAAACACCCATAGTATTGAATGGTATCCGTCTAGAAGACTTTAAATACGCATTTATATTGGGAATGGTTTCCACCTTATTTCTTACATTAATAACGTGCGGAAAATCTCTCTCTACTTTGGAGGTGGCTTGAGGAAACGCATACCGTAGCCCTTCAATAATTTGAAAGAGGGAGAGGTCAGCATAAGATAACTTATTGCCGACTAACCAATCATTTGTTTTATGATTATTTATTAGAATAGTCTCAAAATATTTCAAATATTTGGGAATGCGGTTTTCAATAAAGTTTGTTGTTCTTTTTTTTGCCTCTTCAATCTGATCCTCATAATAAAGTGAATTCGATATAGGGTGGTGCGTGTCGTGCACTTCCATTAATAAATCAGTTACAGTCAATTGGATTTGATGCGCAAATAATCTTTCATCTTCTCTCTCACTAACTAAATCAATTTTCGGAGCCAGATAATGAAGTATTAGCGCCGCCTGAGCAATTACACTGTCACCATCAATGAGAAATGGAGGAGCAAAGGGTAAATTGACGTTATTATTATTATTTAAGAACTCTGTAATTAAAGTTCTCGCACTGCCCGGATCCGAGACGTTCCTTGCAACATCTTCATACTCAGAATTTGAATATTCTAAAGCTAAACGAACCACCTCTCCACGGCCCTGAATATGAGGCCAATAGTATAATTTATAGGCCATTAGGCTAAATTCGATAAATCTGCCAATACTTGGTCAGGATGCTCTGCTACATCAACTTTACTGTACGATTTACTAATTAGTCCATCTGGCCCGATTAGAACAGATACCCTATTCGATCTCCCCGTGTCAGATGTTACTACACCAAATGCATTAGATGCCTTATGATCAGAATCGCTCAAAAGGTCAAAAGGATAATTAGCCTTATCTTTGAAAGCTTTATTGTCAGCGTTCGTATCAAAGCTAACACCAACAATAGCGCAGTTTTTGTCTGTAAATTCCTGGATTCTGTCACGGAACCCATTACCTTCGATCGTTCAGCCAGGTGTGCCTGCTCTAGGATACCACCACATTAAAACAAATTTATTTGAAAAGTCAGAGAGTGTTACTGATTTTCCATCTTGGTTTGTAAAAGAAAATAAAGGAGCTTTTTCTCCGACAGCGATCATATTTTTATTCCTTTTCTCAATCTTGTTAATTATGAAGCTAATAAAACGTTTAAACATTATTCTGACTCAATTTAGTGTTCTGTGAGGTGATGTAAAGTATCAGTATTATAAAAAGTAATAATATTATTTAAAATACGTTTTGTGGAATGAAAGTTAATTTTCATAAACCAATGTTCTATTATAGAAGTTGGAACTCTTGTTGTTTATAGCCTAAAATGATCAACTTTATAAAGGCAATGTGGATTAAATAAAGTGGGGCCTAAATTATCTTAGGCCCCGTATCTTAACATATTAATACTTCTACGAGCATTTTGCTGAAGGATGGCTATCAATCATCCGCACATCACTATTAACAATTTCCATAATATAAGTAGGTAATTGAGCATCGCCGTTTTTATTAAAGCAAACATCACCTGTAACACCGCTGAATTTATATGTTTTTAAAGTATCACGTATTGCGGTTCTCTCAGCTTTTAATTTACTTGCTTCTCCCGTGATACCAGCTTTTTCCATGACCTGCTTTAATAGATAAACTATATCGTAGGCTGAAGCATCAACGTGATGAGGATTAGCTTTTACGATACCTCTTTTCTTGTTCATGGCATTGAATTTTGAAGTAAAACTTTTTGATCTAGCGTCTCTGTCTTTCCAAAACCACGATGCGTAGAGTGTTCCATCACCCTCTTTCCCCAACTTACCAGCAAGATCCGGGTCTGCTGAGATACCAGAGCCAATTATCCGTCCTTTATACCCTTGTCGGCGCAATTCTTTTACAGCTTTAACGGTAGCTTCAACAATGCCAGCAACACCCACATTCTGGGGCGGGTTTTGCATTATTTTCGAGATTTGTGGAGCAATATCAAAAGCAGCTGTTGGAAAACTGACAGCCTCGCCAATAAGCTTTACCTTCTGTATACCAAAAATTTTAGGCATAACGACGGTACCAACAATTTTTGATATAAACTCGTCACTTACGTAAACAATCCTAGCGGTATCATGTTTTAAGTTCTTACGTTTCATACTGCTTACTAATCTCATAAATTGAGGCCATTCACCAAGGGTTAGGCGATAAGCGTATGAGAATTTATCGGCTAACTTTGGACCAGATGATGCGTTTGGGATCTGTACAATACCTAGACGTTCTCCAGCTGGAAATGATACGCGTGCCTCACCGGAGGAAAATGGGCCAATCACAGCTAACGCCTTGTCGTCCTGGGCGAAACGTTTTACAGCCAATTGTGCTTGTTTTGGGTCTCCTCCAGTATCAAATTTTATTAGCTTTATTTTCATCCCATTTATTCCACCCGATGAGTTAATCTCTTCAACGGCAATATCAATAGCCGTTTCAGACGTCCGAGCTGTGGTTGAATAAGGACCCGTTTTTGCCATTGAAGCCCCAAGGATAATTTCACCAGCATGTGATGAAAATGTTAATACCGAGAGAGCTAAACCGGCGATTAAAGTTGAATAAAATAGCTTCATTAGAATACTTCCCTTTTTTCAGTTAAAGTTTGTTATAATTTTTTTACATTCAGTTTAGATAATTATGTTTTCTCAGTCACCTCCCAAGTAAGCCTTAGCTAATTTTTTATCAGCTAGTAAATCGGCAGGTGTGCCTGACGCCACTATATTGCCAAGCTCTAAAACATAGCCTCGATCTGCATATTGTAACGCCATATGTGTATTTTGTTCAACTAAAAGAATACTCAATCCTTCAGTATTAATATCTTTTATTAATTCAAACAGCTGTTTTACTAAAATTGGGCTTAATCCCAACGATGGTTCATCTAACATCATAATAGTTGGTTTTGCTAGCAAAGCTCGACTAACTGCAAGCATTTGTTGCTCACCTCCAGATAAAACAGCCGCTAGCATATTTCTTCTTTCTTTAAGGTTAGGAAAACGCTCAAAAATCATTTCTATTTCGTTGGTTATGTCAGCATTTTTGCGACTATATGCACCCATTAATAAATTTTCTTCCACCGTCATGCTTATAAATATTTGTCTGCCTTCTGGAACCAAAACTAATCCACTTTGCACGCGTTTTGGAGCCCCCCAGCGATTGATATCCTTATCTTCATAGATTATACTACCACTTTCTATTTTCTCTGTGCCTTGAATTGCTTTTAAAAGTGAGCTTTTACCTGCGCCATTAGCCCCTAAGACAGTAATAATCTCGCCGTCGGCTAAATTTAGGGATACATTTTTTACAGCATGATTACGCCCATAACGAACATTAATTTTTTCTACGCTAAGAAGCATTATTGTCATTACCCCCTAAATAGGCCTCTAAAACTTGTGGATCTCTTGAGACTTCATCAGGCGTTCCTTCAAAGATTTTTCTGCCAAAATTTAGAACGACAACATGTTGGCATAGGTTTCTAACAAAATTCATATCATGTTCAACCACCAGCAAAGTAGTTCCTGAGGATGATGCTTTTTCTAATAATATTTGTAGTTCCTTTGTTTCTGTTGAGTTAAGACCTGCGGCCGGTTCATCCAGTAATAATAATTTAGGATTGGATACAAGTGCTCTGACAACTTCAATTCGTTTTTGAACACCATAGGGAAGCTCAGAGACTACTTGGCCTGGATATGTATCTAACCCAGCCTCTATAAGTGATTGTTCGGCGAGCTTCGCCCATTTATTAGTTTTGATCAGTCCTAAGGGAAAAAAATTTTCTCTAGCAGAATTAGCTAAGTGGTGTTGTCCTAGCATAACGTTTTCTATTGTACTAAGATGGGGCATCAACCTAATATTTTGAAAACTACGTGACATTCCTATATTGATCCGTTTTCTTGCGGGAATTTGTGTAATATCATTATTGTCTAGGCTTATATTTCCACTATCAACTTCATAAATACCGCTTAATAGATTAAAAATAGTAGTTTTTCCCGCACCA
Source organism: Rhodospirillaceae bacterium TMED23 (assembly GCA_002168115.1). GTDB lineage: Bacteria > Pseudomonadota > Alphaproteobacteria > Rhodospirillales > UBA2165 > TMED23. The sequence goes on from NHCC01000010.1 coordinate 11,142, forward strand.
TTCGGGCCGATTAGAGCAGTGCGACTACCCTTCTTAACATTAAACGAGACGTTATCGATAACCTTTAAGCCTCCAAAGCTTTTCTCGACTGATGTAAGGTTAAGCACGTTAGACATCCTTCATTAACTCAATTTTATATTTGATTTAGGTATTGATTTTCTGAATAAAAGCTCGAGAAATGTTCTGGTCATGATGCCTTCTGGTCGAAGGACCATCATTCCAACAATTATAACCCCAAAGGCGGCAAAACGAAGTTCAGTAAATAATTCAATACCTGTTGCATCACCAATTGCGCGAAGTATTTCTGGGATAAAGGTAAAAAACATCGCTCCAACCAGCGGCCCCCAAGGAGTTTGGGTTCCTCCTATCAGAACATATAACAAAACATAAATGCTGAATAAAATTCCCCAATTTTGGACCTCAATATAATCAAATTGGTGGCCATAAAGTGCTCCTGCCAAGCCTCCCAAGAATGCTCCTATAGTAAACGCACCTACCTTAACAAGGTGGGTATTGACCCCAAATAATAATGAGACATTTTCATCATCGTGGATAGATCTCATTGAGAGACCAAAGCGCGTCGAAATCAAATAAAACCCAAATAGAACTACAACGACGGTTACCGGTAAAAGGACTTCTAGTTCTGTATGGGTTGTCACAGGAAATCCAGAGGCCCCGCCGACAATCTCCATATTCAATACAATCCCAGCAACTATCTCTGCAAATGCAAAGGTCGCTAAAATCATATAAACCCCCCTAGTCCTTAATATAGGAAATGACATTAGAAAGCCTACTAGGCCTGTAAACAATGCTGCGACAGGAATAGTGAGTGCAATTGGTAAACCAAGACCTTCATCAGCCGAACTTAAGTACGCATCTGTGTAAGCACCTATAATCATGAATCCTGCTGCACCAAGATTAAGCTGTCCGGCTGCAGCGGGCAGAAATACAGAATAAGCGATGATTATATTGAGGCATAATATAATAATTATGCCAGTCATATAGGCACTCATGGTTAGAATTTCCCTTTCCCGATTTGTGTGTGGCCGAATAGTCCGGCTGGCCGAAAAACCAAAATTATTAACATAAGGCTCCAAACCGGAACTTTTATTATATCTGCACCCCAGAAATGAATTGATAAAACTTCCACCATACCAATCAGCAATCCTCCTGCGATGGCTCCCCAGATGTTGCCAAGGCCACCAATAACCATTCCAGCTATCGCATTAGTCGCCACGTGATCACCGATATAGGGACTAACGTGCTGATAGTTTACGGTGAATAAGATACCCGCCAACGCACATAAAAATCCTGTCATCACAAATACAACTGGGACAATTTTGCCAACGTCAACACCCATTAGCGTCGCGGTATCTGGTTTTTCGGCAATACTTCTTAAGGCGCGTCCTAACTGAGTTTTTTTGAGAAGAAGGCTCAATCCAAAAACAAGGATGATTGATAAAGCCAAGCTAATTAATTGTGGTATACCAAAAATAATACCACTAATTTCAAATTTTGCATGAGCAAAAGGGGAGTTGAAAGTCATTGGGTCAGTGCCCCAAATCATGATAACAACATGTTCAAATATAATTAAAAATCCTAGCGAACTTACTAATGGCAACGCATGCTCTGTGGCATCGCCGTATTTTGCTTTCATATAACGGTATGTAAATCTCTCAATTACTAAGGAAGCTAGAATGGCTACAATCATTCCAAAGGCGGCTGCAACAAGCCAGTGAAATCCTGCGGCAGTAGCCGCCCATGTAATCATAGCTGCCACCATAAATAATGCAGGGATGGTAAAATTAAGAAAATTTAACATACCGATGGTCAGTGTAAAAGCCACAGCAACCATTACGTAGACACTTCCCAGCATTAATCCATTAACTAGTTGTTGTAGGATTAACATTTTGCGCTTTCTATTTTTGGCGGTATGTGAGTTTCATGACACGACAGGTACCATTCTGCCAATTCTTCTCGGCTTGGCCACCATATGTCATCGTATGTTTTGGCATAGCCTAGGAATTCTCTCAATGCCCGAATTCGGTGAGGTACTCCTGCTACATGCGGGTGTAGGCCAATATTCATAACTAGGCCAGTCTCGGCAGACTCCTCATAAAGAACATCAAATTGTTCTTTCAGAAGCTTAATGGCGCCGTCGGTATCAAGGCCCCTTCTTGAAAAAAAAGTAAAGTCATTAACCTCAATTGAATACGGTGTAGCAACAATATTACCTTTTGGGGTTTTGATTAAATAAGGCTGATCGTCATTCATAAGGTCACAGAAAAAAATTAACCCATTATCAGCGAGTATCTCACAAGTATTAATTGTGCCTCTCAGTGAGCATGACAACCAACCTTTAGCTTTGCGTCCAACAGATTTCTCATATATCTCTAGAGATTTTTCAATTAAAAGTCTTTCCTCTGCTGGATTATGAGCATAATTAGTAAGCAAATCGCCCTGTTCGTAATTATGCGCAACAAGCTCCCAATTTCGTTCTTTTGCAGCTTCAACAATCAGCCATCTCTCTTCAATAAGTTTTGCATTTACAGTGCAACTTGGGGCAATTCCAGCATTATCAAATTCTTTTATCATACGCCATACACCAACTCTTTGACCATATTCTCGCCAGCTAAAATTTGGAAAATCGGCAACGTTACCTGGAAGTGCATCTGGCAATATTGGTGGGCCGCCAGCATAATAGGGATCGCTGGAGTCTTTTACTAAGTCCCAATACTCTAAATTGATTGTGGGAATTACAGCCAAGCGTTTTTGATCTGGAAAACTTAGCTTTCCTCTCTGCGTTATGGGAACAAAGTCATACTGCATGGAAATCCCTATCTTAAGTTTATTTTATAATAGATCCCTTCTATATGAGTATAATTTATTTGTAGTGTCAAATTATGCATGAGAGTGATTTAAATTTATGGATTAGAATATTCAAATTTGGTATCATAATTCTATTATTGTTAACGAAACACACTCTGGAAAGAATTCTATAAATACGCACTTATATACGTCTAAATCTTAATGATCTGTAGTAATCAAAGTTCATCTATTTTCATTTTTTTGATTTATTGCTCTCCATATCGTTTGAGCTGTTGCCGGTGTATCAATATGGGTAACCCCTAATGAAGAAAGCGCATCGACAATGGCGTTTACGAAGGTCGCAACAGCACATCCCGTTCCAATTTCACCGGCACCCTTTACCCCGAGTGGATTCACTTCTGTTTTTGTAGGGTTTTGATAAGTTTCAATGAAGCATATATCACTCGATTTAGGGATGGCATAGTCTAGAAAAGAGCCTGACAATAACTGTCCTGATTTGTGATCATATGATATGTTTTCATGTAATACTTGGCCAAGTGCTTGGACAATTCCACCTCTTACTTGTCCCTCTACTTGAATAGGGTTAATGGTATTCCCAACGTCAGTCACTGCAATGTAACGTATGATTTCTACAGATCCAGTATTTGGATCAATTTCAAGCTCGCAAGTGTGACAACCAGAGGGAAATGTTGGTGCGTTTGTTTTATGTGTGCCTAAAATTGTTAAACCCTCACTACCAGTAGCTTTAGATACCTCACCAAGGGATAAAAATTTATCTGTGCCTACAATTGAGAAAACACCCTCTTGATATTCTATATCATTGGCAGAACACTCTAGTTCTTTTGCTGCTTCCTCTTTAGCCTTTTCTAAAAGTAGACGAGCTCCCTCAAAAACTGCAGAGCCGCCTAGGCCCGAAACTTTTGACCCTCCTGTACCTGATCCTGTCTCGAGCGTTCCAGTATCACCTTCGATAATTCTAATATTATTTGGACTAACTTTTAGTCTATCACAAATGATTTGAGAATACATTGTTGCGTGTCCCTGCCCTTGATCAGTTGAACCCGCAAAAAGGACAATAGAACCATCCTCTAAAATACTAATTTTAGCCCACTCTTGGCCAGGAGGAGCGGCGCTCTCAACATTGTTGCCCAATCCAAATCCAAGTAATTTTCCTCGTGACTTTGCTTCTACTCGACGCGATTCAATCGAACTATATTCAGCTTTTTCAAGGGCCATAAGTTGATTTCCAATAAAATCACCAGAGTCGTAATTTGGCCCGATCGCCGGTTTAAATGGCATCATTTCTTTAGGAATAAGATTTTGGTTTCTAAGTTTAATGGGGTCTTCTTTTAACTCCCGCGCCGCGATATCAATGATCCGCTCAATAATATATCCGGCATCAGGCCTACCTGATCCCCTGTAAGGAGCCAATGGGTTGGAGTTGGTAAATACTGCGGTCGCTCGATAGTATATTTCTGGTGTTTTATAAGCACCTGCCAGGCCACTTGTTGACATTATTATTGGAAATATCGACATCGTTGAATAATAGGCGCCGGTGTTTGCTATCGCATGTACTCTGAGAGCTAAAAAATTTAAATCTTCATCAAGTGCTAACTCTGCCGTAACTGCTTTGTCTCTGGCATGACAATCGCTAATGAAAGCTTCGCTTCTGTCACTTATCCATTTCACTGGTCGAGCCCATTTTTGACTTGCGTAGACCGCGAGGGGTGTTTCCGCATAGATGGCACCTTTCATTCCGAAACTGCCACCGACATCCCCCGCTATGACCCTAAATGATTCAGGGGTTTGTTCAAAAATTTTTGCTAAAATATTTTTTGCTCCAAAAGCGCCTTGTGTTGGAAGGTATACTGTTGTTACCCCACTCTGTGGATTGAAATTAGCAATTACGCCTCTTGTCTCCATTGGGCTTGCCGTTAACCTATTAATTCCAATTGTATGTTTAACCACATGTTCAGACCCAGAAAATATTTTATCGACAGCAGCTTTGTCACCTTGATGAAATTCGTATGCTATATTGTTCGGGCAATCATCTCTTACTAATGGTGAGTTATCCAAAGTTGATTTTGACAGGCCAACAACTGGCTCTAAGATATCGAACTCAATCTGAATTAAGTCAGCAGCGTCCTGTGCGATAGTTCTGGTCTCAGCGACGATAAATGCGATTCCGTCGCCAACATAGCGAACAATGTCTCTTGCAAGTGGATAGTGTATCGCTGGATAAATTTTCGAAGGATCAAACGTTGGCGTTGCTGTTACATTGTGGGGCAAAGGACCCAAGTCAGCCTCCAAGTAATCTTTAGAGGTTATAATGTCTACAATACCTTTTAATTTTGAAGCTTCTGAAACATCGATGTTTTTTAATTTTGCATTTGCGTAGGGTGATCTTAGCATGTAGCCGACGAGTTGATTGTCTAACTTTATATCATCAACGTACTGACCTTTGCCTTCCAAGAGGCGTTTATCTTCAGTGCGCAAAATTTTTTTATTTGGACTGATTTTATTCATTGTTTATAAATCCGGTTGAGATTTCTGGTAAGGCAATGTAAATTGGGAAAGCATTATGGGCAAGTCTTGGATATTTAAAAGGATATGAAGATTTGGTATTACGGCTTTAATTAAATATATGTTAGGTATAAAAAGTGACAAAGTACGTAATAACAGCCTTTGTAGCAATTTTAATAATTGTATCATTGTGGATGTTCAGGTTTCAATATTTAGATCGTATACATGATGGTCGTAAATACACTATAAGGAAACATGTTTTTACAGATAGAGAATGTTACTTTTTAGGAAGTTTCAGGAGGGAGGAACTTAATAAACTCGGTCTGGTTCATTGCTCGGTTATTGATAATCAAAAGTAGATTATTTTATCGTTTAAACAATGCTAATAACTCGACATGTGATGTAAATTTAAATTGATCGATTGGATTTATAGTCTCTAGGTTAAAGCCTCCCTCAACCAAAATAGAGGCATCTCGAGCAAAACTTATTGGATTACAGGACACATAAATGATAGTGTTTACCCGTGATAACAGAATTTGTTTGATTTGCTCGAACGCTCCCCGCCGAGGCGGATCTAAGACGATTCTATCAAAGATATCTAACTCATAAGGCAACAAAGGGTTTACTTTGAGGTTTCTTCTCTCAGCTTTTATGGGTTTCAGGCCTAAAGTATTATTAGCTGCCTTTGTCAGAGCGTTAATTGCCATTGCATCATTATCATAAGAATAAACTGGAGTTTTTTTTGCAATTGCGAGTGTAAATGGTCCTATTCCGCAATATAAATCAAGTACATGGCTAGCTCTCTGAGTATTTTTCAACACTAAATCGATAAGCACTTCTTCACCAGATTTGGTAGGCTGAAGAAAACTTTTGGGTGGTAGAACTATTTTCGAGTCACCAGCGGAAATTATTGGTGAGCGAGTTTCTATTATGGTCTCTCTTTCGACGGTTACCCGAGCTAAATCATATTTATACGTAATTTCTGATATTTCAGAGAAAAATTGTTGGCCAGAGTTTTGAATACCATCGATATTACAATCAATGCCTGTGGCTGTTTGTGTCAACAAAATATCCAGTGATTTATGGTTAATCCGCATCATTCTTATAATATCTCGGGAAACATTAATTGCGATTTCAAGATCTGGTGATAAAACAGGGCAATTATCTATATTTAAAATATCATTTGTCTTAGCGCTCATAAAACCAGCAGAAATTGCAGTTTTATTTTTATTTCCATGAAATGTTACTCTGCGCCTTCCAGCGCCGTGAGCATCGATAAGGTCCTTTACAGTGGTTTTTAATCCACGGGTTTTCATCGCTTTTTCAATAATCCCAATTTTCCATTTGGTATAGTGGTTTTTTGATATATGTTGCGACGAACATCCACCGCATCTGAGAAAATGACTACAAAAGGGTTCAACTCTGTTAGGTGATTTTTTTATAATTTTTTTTATAATGGCGCCTGTGGGGGAAAATTGAGCCTGCACAGTTTCCTTGGGAAGAGCATTTGGAATATAGCATATTTCTCCGTTCGACCGGATAGCCTTGCCTTCAGCTTTAACACCTAATTCTTGAATTTCGATTATTTCAATAGAAATTGTATTACTCTTAAATTTCTCGTGAAATAAATTNTTATGTTTCGATTTTTTTTGCCTTGGTTTCATAATTATTTAAATATGCTTTTATTAATTTGGTGAATTTAAATTATTCAAATCTATGTTATTTGTCTTTAATAAAATTCGTAATNAATTAAATAAGGCCATTAGAATTTTAAAACTAATACTTGAGTTTTCTATTAGATCTCAACTAAACTAATCTTATACCTATCAACAAAGCATATTTTACTCGGAGCACACATGCTAGCAATAGTTTCCCCAGCAAAAAAAATGGATTTTGAGGAATTATCACGCCCATTGTTGTCTACGGATCCAGATTTTTTCTCTGATACAAAAATATTAGTTAAAACAGCACAGAATTTAAGTCAGGGTCAAATACAGCAGCTTATGAGTTTGAGTGACTCCCTTGCTGAAATAAATTTTGAGCGATTTAAGGTATTTAAAAAGAATCAAACAGAAGCGAATGCTAAACAGGCGGTGTTTGCATTTGCTGGAGATACATATAATGGGCTTGATGCAGCAAGTTTAACAGTTAAGGATCTGGCGTTTGCCCAAGATCATTTGAGAATATTGTCGGGGCTTTATGGACTTTTGCGCCCTTTAGACTTGATACAACCATATCGCTTGGAGATGGGCCGCAAGTTAAATAATGATAGAGGTTCAGATCTTTATGAATTTTGGGGCGATAAATTAACCCAAAAAATAAATTCTTTAACAAGAGATCATAAAAATTCTACTGTGATTAATTTAGCTTCAAACGAATATTTTAAATCTGTTAATAAAAAAACCGTAAACCCTGAAATAGTAACACCAGTTTTTAAAGAACTTAAAGGGAGAGATGCGAAAGTTATTGGATTCTTAGCGAAAAAGGCTCGAGGGACAATGGCTCGTTTTATAATCCAAAATCGGATAGAGAATCCGGCAGACCTTAAACTATTTTCTGAAGATCGATATGAATTTAATGATAAAGATTCCAATGAAAATAATTGGGTTTTTACTCGAGAGTTTGTGCCAACAAAAAAATAGGGTATACGCGAATGCCCAGCTTTTAAATAAATAATTAAAATAATAGTTTTTTTGAGACATGGATAATAAATTATTTTAAGAAATTGTTGGCGCTTTGTTGACCCAAACAACCTATGAAATTTTTATGCAAAATTTAATAAAACGCGGACAAAGAGATTTGTAATGCCAAAATTAAGAGTTGACGGCACTAAAATCAATTACCATGAGGTTGGCGCTGGCGAGAAAATTATATTGCTACATTGTTCTTCCAGTTCACATCGTCAATGGAAAAACTTATGGAATATATTAAAAAAAAAATACCACGTAATTGCAATTGACTTGCTTGGCTGGGGTGAGACAGATGCCTGGAGAAAAGATAAGGATGATTTGCTTGCAAGCGAGGCCTCAATTGTCTCTAAAATTATTGGCTCTGCGGAAGATAAAATACATTTAATTGGCCATTCTTATGGCGGCACAATAGCATTTTATTTTGCTATGATGCACTCTGATCGAATTAAAAGCTTAACCTTAATTGAACCAATGTTGGGCTCAATGCTGGATCCTAGGAAAAACACAGTTGAATATGAAGAATTGCATAATGTAGCAAATTATTTTTGGGAGAGTCACTCACGAGGGCAATCGGAAAAAGGAATTCAAAGATATTTTGATTATTGGAATGGTGAGGGCGCATGGCTGGGTTTGGATGAAAAGCTTGCATCTTATGTTTTAGCTGGCGCGGATAAGAATTTTTATGAATTTCGGGTAATTTTTGATGAGAGATTGGGTAGGTTTAATATTGGGAGTTTTAAACAACCAGTGTTACTTCTGGGTGGTAAAAAGTCAACTTCCCCCCCTCTTCTAATATTAGAAATTTTAGATAAACGTTTTACTCGATCCGAAAAAATTTTAATAGATGGAGCTTCTCACATGTCTCCAATAACGCATTTTGAAGAGGTAAACGCCGCAATTAAAAGTTTTATTACTCTTAAATCGTTTTAGTCGATTTATGCAAAGGAGCCGCGTATTGAACATCGGTATCCCATGGGAAAAATACCCAATAATTTTGTGGCACTTCGTGTACGAACGTATCAACTGATGGACGTCCCATCTCTTTTGCATAAACTGTCGCTATATGGCATTTTGGGAGAAGTTCTCTTGCGGCCTTAATTGTGGTTCCAGTGTCTACAAGGTCNTCAATCATCAACCATCCTCTTCCCTCTTCCTCGCACGCTTTTTCCGGTATTTTAATTAAATTTACATCTCCTATATTTTTCTCGTCATAGGTTGCTATACAAATCGTATCAATATTTCTTATATCCATCTCGCGTGCAATGATCGCGGCTGGAATTAATCCCCCTCGTGTAATTGCGATAATACCGTTCCACGATCCTATCTCTATTAATTTTCTTGCCAAAAGCTTGGTATCACGATGCACCTCAGCCCATGTTACAACATAGTCGACAATGTCATCATCAGTGATACCCATTGGATACTCTCCTTAAGCAATTTGGTTGAATTAAAAAAATAAACGTAATTCTAACATTACGGCTCTCGTTGACAAGACTACTATTTCAATTGTTTGGTTTTTAAAATTAATTCAATTCGATCGACTTTTAATTCGAATACGATTACAATTAATAATTATTTGTTTCATTCTGAAATCTTGTTTAAGAAAAGTATACTGATGTTCGAAGAATATTTAAAACCAACCCNCTTCATTGATAGTGATCATCAAGCGGTAATCGACTTTGCATCTTTGCATATTGGAAACAATAAAACAGATATCGATGTAGCATGTAGTCTTTATTATGCAATTAGAGATGGTATTCGATATAATCCTTATATGGATGCAGAGAGTATCAAAGCCTATCGAGCTAGCGATGCAGTTGAGACAAAAGAAGGCTGGTGTGTGCCCAAAGCTGCTTTAATGGTAGCTTGCTTAAGGGCAAATGGAATACCAGCACGGCCGGGATATGCAGATGTTAGAAATCATCTTGCGTCTCAACGGCTTTTAGATATACTAGGTACAGATTTGTTCCCTTGGCATTCATACTGCGAAGCTTATATTAGAGGTAAATGGGTAAAATCTACTCCCTCGTTTAATTTACTTTTATGTGAAAAATTTCAATTGAAGCCACTTGAATTTGATGGGTTTACAGACTCAATTTTTCATGAATACGATCAAGTTGGAAATAAGCATATGCAATATGTTTATGAGAGGGGTACCTTTGATGATGTCCCAATGGATGAAATTATTAAAACTTTTCGGAAACAATATGGGCCAGGTTTCTTTAATGGCATTAGAGGGGACCTATTTGAAGAAATTGATAACGAAATCCAAGCTAATCTTGGTAAAGGAATTAAATAGATGATAAATAAGAAAAAGCGTCTGACACAATTATCCCATAGCGGTGGGTGAGGCGCTAAGGTAGCACCGTCGGTGCTTAACAAAATACTATCAAAATTACCACCTTCAGTTAGAGATCCAAATTTACTTGTAGGTGTTGAAACTGGTGATGATTCTGCTGTCTATAGGATCAATAAAGATCAAGCCATTGTTGCAACTACTGATTTTTTTATGCCAATTGTTGATGATCCTTTTGATTTTGGTCGCATAGCTGCAACCAATGCTCTTTCAGATATTTATGCTGTAGGTGGCAAACCAATTCTCGCTTTAGCGATCGCAGGTTTTCCAATAAACGAGATGTCAGAAGCTGATATAGGAAAGGTACTTGAGGGGGGGGCTAAGGTTTGTACCGAGGCTGGCATTTCTATCGCAGGTGGTCACACAGTCGACTCTCTCGAACCGATTTATGGCCTTTCGGTGGTGGGAATAGTGCATCCTGATAAGATTAAAAGAAATTCAGATGGTTGTGCTGGTGATGTTCTCATTCTAGGTAAGGGATTAGGCGTAGGTATTCTTGGTGCGGCTTTGAATAAAGATGATTTGGATGCATCAGCGTACCAAATTTTGATTGAAACGACTACAAAGCTTAATTCTGTCGGAGCAGAATTAGCACAAATGCCTCATGTGAAGGCTCTAACTGATGTTACTGGATTTGGTTTATGTGGGCATCTATATGAGATGTGTGAGGCAGCTGGATTATCCGCTACATTAGAATGGGATAAATTACCAATACTTGAAAGTGTCATGGAATATGCGCAAAATGGTTATAATACGGGGGCGGCTACTCGCAATTTCGAGAGTTTTAAAGACTTTATCTCAATACCAAATAGTTTTCAGCAATGGCAGATAAATCTGCTAATGGACCCTCAAACAAGCGGAGGTTTGTTGGTATCATGCAGCCCCGCATCAGTTGATGGCGTACTTGATGTTTTCTACAAATCAGGTTTTGATCAAGCTGCGGCTATAGGAAGTTTATTTGATGGTGGGTCTCAAATTAGTATTAAATAACTATTATATTTTTTTCTGAAGCTTTGTAGCCCAATATAAAATAAGGATAAAAAAAATATTTTTTGTTTTTTAATTATTTTCACATTCCCCGAAGGCTTTTAATACGGCGTCAAAGGGTAACAAAATTGCCCCATGCCGAGCTTTAGCTTCTCTTGCGGGTAGCAAACAGGCTAATTGTATCCAATCAGGCTCGAAATTAATTACACCAGAATTCAGCATGACTTTAACTTGATCACGAACAGTTATTATATTATTCCTTGATTTGCCTTTAACAGCGTTAGCCATTATCGATGCTGAGGCTTGACCCAATGCACAAGCTGTTATCTTCTGGCTATAGCCCGTAATAATGGTATCTTTTACAACAATGGCAACTTCTATTGAACTTCCACATAGAGGACTTCTCAGTGATATACGTGAACATGCATTATCTATTTGTTCTAATCCGCTGATATTAGCAGCAAGCCTAATAACGTCTTTATTATAAATATTATCTATCATTTCTAATATTTTTGTTGATAAAAGCCTGAGTAAATTATTTATTTTTAATTATAAAAAAGATAATTCAAATTTTAAAATTATCTCGTTTGATCACACTCATTTAATCAGTTAAATCACGTTTATGAAAGTAGCAAGTTTTGATTTCGATTTACCAAAAGATCTCATTGCACAGAGACCGGTTGTTCCCCGAGATGCTTCTCGGCTTTTGCATATTGGAGAATCGTTGTCGGACAGGGTAATGCGCGACCTTCCTCATCTTTTGAGTCCAAATGATATTTTAGTAATTAATGATACGAAAGTGTTTCCCTCTCGGTTAAGTGGAGTTCGTGGGCAGGCTAAAATCCAGATTACTTTGCACAAACAAAAATCAGAGTTAACGTGGTTTGCCTTTGCACGTGGTTCGAAAAGGATTAAAATCGGTGATGAAATAAAATTTGGTGATGGTTTTTTTGGTGTAATAGATGACAAATTAGAAAACGGTGAAGTCGTGATTTCATTTGTGTCTGCAAAGGCGGATTTAATGAAACAGTTAAACAGTTATGGCTCTATGCCAGTGCCACCTTACATAAAACGGACTTCTATGGAAAATTATGATGACCGTGTAAATTATCAAACAATATTTGCAAATAAAAGTGGAGCTGTAGCCGCACCGACCGCTGGTCTTCATTTTACTGATAAATTAATTGACGACATTAAAGCCGTTGGAATAAAGGTTGCGCTCCTGACCTTACATGTTGGTGCGGGAACATTTCTCCCAGTTAAGTCTGAAGATACAGAAGATCATAAAATGCATTCAGAGTGGGGTCAAATTGACCCAAATACAGCTGAGGCAATAAATAAGGCTAGAGCGTCTGGGGGCAAAGTGGTGGCTGTAGGTACGACATCTGTGCGGCTATTAGAGACAGCTGCAGAAAATTCAGGAGAGATACATTCATATTCGGGTGAAACTAATATTTTTATAACGCCTGGGTATAATTTTAAGATTGTTGATATGATGCTTACAAATTTTCATTTACCAAAATCTACATTATTCATGTTAGTTAGTGCTTTTGCTGGAACCGATAAAATGAAATCTGCTTATGATCATGCAATCAAAGAAAGTTACAGATTTTTTTCTTATGGAGATGCAACTTTAATTGAGAAATCGCCATGAAAGCTCTCTCGTATCAGATGCTCGGTTTGGATGGAATGGCTCGATTAGGAAAGATTGAGACCAAACACGGGATCATTGATACCCCTACATTTATGCCGGTAGGTACCGCGGGCACTGTTAAGGCTATGTTACCAAGTTCATTAATAAAAACAGGATCTCAGGTAATATTAGGTAATACCTATCATTTGATGTTGCGCCCAGGCTCTGATCGTATAAACGGTTTGGGGGGGTTGCATCGATTCATGAATTGGCCTGGCCCAATACTTACGGACTCGGGTGGATTTCAGGTGATGTCTCTCTCAAAACTCCGCACTTTGTCAGAAACTGGGGTTATATTTCAGTCGCACATAGACGGAAAAAAATATAACTTAACACCGGAGGTCTCTGTCAATATTCAACAAAAGCTAGACTCCACAATTACAATGCAGCTAGATGAGTGTCCAGCACACACTACCGATAAACAGATTATAGAAAAGTCTATGCTAATGTCGCTTCGATGGGCCGAAAGATCGAAAATTAGTTTTATTGATCGTCAAGGTTACGGATTATTTGGGATTGTTCAGGGTGGCACTTTTAGAGATTTTCGGGAGCAATCAATAAAAGGATTAGCTAATATTGGTTTTGATGGTTATGCAATTGGTGGATTAGCAGTGGGGGAACCGCAGAATGCTATGTTTAAAGTTCTAGATGAATTAATGCCTCACATGCCAGAACATAAGCCCCGTTATTTAATGGGTGTAGGAACTCCATCTGATATTGTTGGCGCTGTTTCTAGGGGTGTGGATATGTTCGATTGTGTACTGCCGACTCGTTCTGGAAGAACAGGTAAAGCGTATACCCGTAGGGGTGAAATAAATGTTCGTAATTCTCGCCATGCAGACGATCCAAGACCGATCGATAGTCAATGCGAATGTCCAGCGTGCACTGACTATAGTCGTGCCTATATTCACCACTTGGTTAAATCAAATGAAATTCTTGGACCGATGTTGTTAACATGGCACAATATTCAATATTATCAGGATTTAATGCGTGCATTAAGAAAAAGCATCGCAAACAATCAACTCTCAAATTTTATTCGTTGTTTCTATAATGAGCAAAACTCCGGAGATATTGAAGTCGTATAAAGTTACTGATTTATCCAAAGATTAACTATTTTTCGATAAAATAATAAGAGTAGATTATTTTATTCTGGCATTTAAGGTAAGAAGTGATGATTTATTTGATGCTAATTGGAGGTCTTTTGTTGCTTCTTGTTGGAGCCGAAATAATGCTGAAAGGCGCTATCGGGTTAGCAAATAAATTTAATTTATCAAAACTGGTCATTGGTTTAACGGTTGTTGCTTTTGGCACTTCGGCACCAGAATTTGTAGTTTCATTAAATGCCGTGTTGTCTGGGTCATCGGGCCTTGCGATAGGTAATCTTATTGGCAGTAACATAGCCAATATACTCCTAGTGCTAGCGGTAGCGGGCTTGATAACACCAATTGTGATACNGCCGAGAAGTCTAAAAAATGACGGCTATTTGTTGTTAGGGGGAACAGTATTATTTTCGATTACTATTTTTTTCGGTGATATTACAAGTTTTACAGCGCTCATACTTGTAAGTTATTTTGTTTTTTTTATTTTCTATTCGTTCTTTCGTGAGAAGAGAAGTGCAAATACAACTAAACAACAAACTAATAGCGTTGCAGATGAAATTGATGATGCTCCTAATAGTTTAATAAAAATAATATTATACTTAATTATAGGTTTCTCTGGTTTAATTTATGGTTCTGATTTGCTTGTTATTGGCGGTGTAGGGGTTGCACGTGTATTTGGTATAGGCGAGGCAGTTATAGGTTTAACAATCGTTGCTTTTGGCACATCGCTGCCAGAGTTGGCGGCGACGGCAGTCGCCGCATATAGGAAACACTCAGACGTTGCGCTAGGAAATATGGTTGGAAGTAATATTTTTAATATTATTGGTATTGTTGGTATTGTTGGTTTGGTTTCCCCTATGGAAGTCCCTGAACGTATTATTAAATTTGATTTGTGGGTAATGTTGGCTGCTACATTAATTTTAATGCCGTTCATGATCGGGAATAATAAAAGATTTGGTCGAACAGGAGCTGGTCTTTTTTTATTGTTTTATATAATTTACATAAGTGCAGTTGGTTATGGAGTTGGTGATTTTGATTAGATCTAAAGAATACTTGCCAACTTACTCCTATTCTTCCATTGTTTGGCCATTATGAGAAAGAAGCATGGAACGGTTTTAATAACAGGCGCGGCCCAGCGTATTGGCCGTGAAATTGCGTATGGATTGGCATCAGAAGGTCGATCAGTGGCGGTGCATTATAACAACTCATCGGTTGAAGCATTAAAAATAGTGACCGATATAAATCAAGCTGGAGGAAACGCCTCTGCTATTCAATGTGATCTAGCTGATGAACTTGCTGTATCGTCATTGATCTCAGAAATAAATACAAAATTACCACCAGTTACAGGACTGATAAATAACGCTTCTTTATTTGAAAGAGATGATGTAAGTGATGTGACCAAGAGTTCCTGGGACCGTCATATGGCAATCAACCTTAGAGCTCCATTTATACTTACGCAAAGTTTAGCGAACGGACTAAAGGCAAATGAAAAAGCAAATATCATAAACATTTTAGATCAACGCGTTGAGAATCTTACACCTTATTTCATCTCTTATACTCTAAGTAAATCAGCCTTATGGACACTTACAAAGACCACCGCATCAGCTCTGGCACCCAGTATAAGAGTTAATGCAATTGGGCCTGGTGCAACCCTGCCCTCGATTAGGCAATCAAAAGAACAGTTCGCGCGGCAAGTTGAGTCGACGCCGTTACAAGTACAAGTTAATGTGAGTGAAATATCAAACGCTGTGAAGTTTATATTGGCCACAAATTCGATGACAGGTCAGTTAATAACCCTAGACTCTGGCCAACATCTGGGTTGGTCGCAGCCCGACCCGATGAACGAGCCGGAAGAATAATAAAGAGATAAATGGAATGCCTGACTCTAATAATAATGTAGTGCATGCTTTTCGAATAGCTGATGCTGAACAAGCTGTTCGTCACGTGTTTATCCGAGATCTTACCTTAACCGGATTGATTGGTGTTTATAGCCATGAAAAATCAAATGCTCAACGCATCAGAATTAACGTTGATTTGGCAGTTAAAGAAACCCCCGGAATTGCGAAAGATCGTATAGTTGATGTTGTCAGTTACGAAGATGTAGCGAACGGTATACGCAATATGTTTGGAAGTAAGCATGTAAATTTGGTTGAGACGTTGGCTGAAAATATATCTGATATGTGCTTTAGTGATAAAAGAGTGCTTTCAGCGCGAGTTCGAATAGAAAAATTGGATGTATTCGAGGACGCTGAAAGCGCGGGAGTCGAGATTGAGAGATTTAGAGCAGAATAAATAAAAATATTAAGCTAATTTAGATTACCTCAGTAGATTTTTTGTACTTTATGTAGTGTTTTGACTTTATTATGGAAACAAATCGCGATCAAATCACAGAGACTGGAGTTGATCAGTCAAATACACCGATTCTGGAGGGCATCGAACTTATTCGTGCCTATCTTAAAACCTTGCCAGCTTCTCCTGGAGTTTATCGGATGATCAAGGATGATGATCAGGTGCTTTATGTGGGTAAGGCTAAGAACCTGAGAAAAAGGGTTACCAATTATGTTAACCCAAATAGGTTGTCCAACAGAATACAACGTATGGTGAGTATGACAACTAAGATGGAATTTGTCCTAACACATACCGAAGCGGAGGCGTTGCTGTTGGAAGCTAACCTTATAAAAAAGTTAACTCCACGGTATAATATTTTATTAAGAGATGACAAATCTTTTCCTTCAATTCTAATTACCGATGACCATGAATTTCCTCAGGTAATGAAATATAGAGGTAGCCGAACTCGAAAAGGTAAGTATTTTGGGCCTTTTGCGTCAGCAGGAGCAGTCAATCAATCGCTTATGGTTCTCCAAAAGGTATTTTTGTTACGTTCTTGCTCGGATTCCATATTTTCTTCCAGAACGAGACCTTGTTTGTTATATCAAATCAAGCGTTGCTCTGCGCCTTGTGTAAACATAATAAATAAGGGGGAATATCAAAATTTGGTAATACAAGCTCAGGAGTTTCTAGAGGGCAAATCAAAAAAAATCCAAAAACAATTAGCTCAAGATATGCAGAATGCGAGTAAACAACTTGAATTTGAGAAAGCGGCAATTTTCCGAGATCGGATTAATGCGATGACCTCTTTGCAAGCACAGCAAGATTTCCAAATTTCTGGAGTTGCAGATGCTGATATATTTACTTTATATCAGGCAGCTGGGGAGACATGTGTCCAAATTTTCTTTATGAGAGCAGGGTCAAACTTTGGAAATCGAGCATACTATCCTCGGCATCCTTCAGATGCCGATACAGGGGAGATCCTGGAAGCATTTATAGGGCAATTTTATACAAATAAGGAGCCTCCGCGTCTAATTTTGTTGAGTCAATCTATCCCAGAGCAAACTTTATTAGAAAATGCTCTATCAAATAAAAAGGGGAAAAAAGTAAGAATAGAAATTCCGAATAGGGGTGGAAAAAAGAAAATTATATTTTTTGGTCTTAGAAATGCTAAAATGGCGTTGGGTAGGAAGATTGCGGAGAATAGTTCNCAGAAAAAGCTATTAAAAGACCTAGCAGCTGCCTTTAATATAAAAACTGATATTAAGCGCATTGAAGTTTATGATAATAGTCATATTAGCGGAACAAATGCNATAGGTGCAATGATTGTTGCTGGCCAAGAAGGTTTTAATAAAAAAGCGTATAGAAAGTTTAATATCAAATTCACTTCTAGAACTTCCGGTTCAGCTTTGATAAAAGATGGGGATGATTATAGTATGATGCGAGAAGTTTTGATCCGGAGATTTTCTCGCGTTTTAAGTGAAGACCCTGATCGCAATTTAGGTCACTGGCCAGATTTGGTTTTGATAGATGGTGGCTCTGGTCATTTATCGTTAACTACTGAAATTTTTAATAATCTGGGTATTACTGATGTAAATATTGCGGCTATAGCTAAAGGACCAAATAGAAATGCTGGTAGAGAAAAATTTTACTTACCAAATACCGTTCCTTTTAACTTGGATGAGAGAGATCCAGTTTTGTATTTTTTACAAAGATTGAGGGACGAAGCGCATAGATTCGCGATTGGCTCGCACCGCGCTTTGCGTACAAAAAAAATTACAAGTTCACCCGTTGATAAAATTGTGGGAATTGGTGCTAAGAGAAAAAAGGCTTTATTGCATAATTTTGGTTCATTTAAGGGTATTTCTGAGGCGGGTCTTGCAGATCTTGAGCTTGTTGAAGGAATTAATAAAGAGATCGCGAAAAGAATATATGATTGGTTTCATCCGGAAGATTAAAAAGAGGTAGGAAAATATTTTTTATGTTTACAAGTATTCCAAATTTATTAACATTATCGCGCATCGCATCTATTCCTTTAATTGTGATGACGTTCTATCTTGAGGAACCACTTGGTAATTGGCTTGGTTTAATTATACTTATATTTGCTGGCGCCACAGATTTTTTTGATGGTTATCTCGCGAGAGCAATGCATCAGCAATCCTCACTTGGTAAATTCCTAGATCCCATTGCTGATAAACTATTAATTTCTTCGTTAATTCTCATGCTAGTTGGTTCTGGTGGAATCCCTAAAATTTCGATACTTCCGGCAGTTGTAATACTATGTCGAGAATTATTAGTTTCTGGGCTAAGGGAATTTTTGGCTGGCGCTCAGGTTAGTGTACCTGTTAGCCGTATGGCTAAGTATAAAACCACTCTTCAAATGGTAGCTCTTGGATTTTTAATGGTAGGATCTGCTGGACCAAGTTTCGGGAATTTTACGACTACGGATATTGGTATTTTTGGTCTATGGCTTGCAGCTTTGTTAACTCTTATCACGGGTTATGATTATCTTCGTGCTGGGTTGAGGCACGTTGAAAAGCTTGATAATGATATTCTTGTTAAAAAAAATGATTGATGTGACAAAGAAGCAAGGTCGTTCAGAGGATCCATCATGAAAGTTTTTGGACTAGCAGGTTGGAGTGGAAGTGGAAAAACAACTTTAATTGTTAAGCTAATACCTGAATTTGCAAATAGAGGCTTAACAGTATCAACGCTTAAACATGCTCATCATGATTTTGACATTGACAAACCTGGTAAAGACTCGTTCGAACATCGTCGAGCGGGTGCTAGTGAGGTTATGATATCTGCATCAAATAGATGGGCATTAATGCATGAAAATAAAGATAATATGGAACCAGACCTTGAAAAGTTATTAGCAAGAATGTCGCCAGTTGATCTTTTGCTTGTGGAGGGATTTAAATGGCATCCTCATCCTAAAATGGAGGTGTACCGGCCAATAGTTGGTAAGCCACTTTTACAAAAAAATGACTCGGGGATCGTCGCTATTGCAACAGATGAAAAATTGATGAACATTACAGTTCCATCTTTTAATTTAAGCGATATTAGTTTAATTGCAGATTTTATCTTAAATAAACTTAAGATTAGAATGATATGAATAACTTAAATGACTGCTATAGTGGATCTGACAACCCAGTTCGTCTGGCTGACGCAGTGACTGTTTTTTCCAGCAAATTAAAGTGCCACCAGAAGATAGAAAAAGTATATATAAAAGATNCTACAAATCGAATATTAGCCGAGGATCTCTCTGCCCAACATAATATTCCACCTCAGGATAATTCAGCAGTAGACGGTTATGCTGTTTATTTTGATGATCTCAATACCAATTGCGAAACAAGCNTACCTTTGGTTGATAGAGTATCAGCCGGGCATCCTATTAAGCAGCAAATAGGGCGCGGTGCGGCTGTACAAATCTTTACGGGCGCTCCCTTGCCTAAGAATAGAAACTTAAAGGGTCCAGATACGATATTTATGAAAGAAGATGTCCGAATTGAGAGTAACAATGTTATATTGCCAGTAGGGGCTAAAAGGTATGCCAACCGTCGCAAATTAGGAGAAGACGTGAAACTTGGTGATCTTGTTTTACGAAAAGGGCATCAGTTGAAGCCACAAGATATTTCAATGGTCGCTTCACTTGGTTATGATCAAGTACCAGTTTATCAACGATTGAAAGTTGCTGTGTTTTCAACTGGTGATGAGATTCAGGATGTTGGAGAGAAATTGAGATTAGGCTCAATTTATGATGCTAATCGATATTTTTTAATATCCATGCTCGAAAAAATGAACTGTGAAGTGAACGATTTTGGAATATTTCCTGACATTAAAGAACAAATATATAAAGGAATTTTAAATGCCTCAGAAGATCACGACATCCTATTGACATCTGGTGGTGTGTCTAAAGGCGAAGAGGACCATATCAAAAATATTATAGAAAATTTAGGTGTACTTAATTTCTGGAATTTTGCAATTAAACCTGGACGCCCAATAGCGCTTGGTTGTCTGAAAAAAGGTCATTTTCAGGTTCCATTTATTGGTCTACCTGGTAATCCGGTTGCTGTAATGATTACTTTTCTAAGAATTGCTCGGCCAATAATTCTTGCGTTGTCAGGTTGCAAAGATTTAGACACTCAGTTTTTTCCTGTGATTTCTGGTTTTAATTNTGATAAGAAGGTCGGTCGTCGAGAATGGTTGCGTGCAAGCTTAACAAAAGATTTTGAGGGAAATGTTATTGCCAAAAAGTTCCATTCTGATGGTTCTGGTATAATATCCTCTATGGTTGAAAGTAGTGGATTAATAGAGTTATCTGAGGAATGTGAGGGTGTAAAAGTTGGAGATTTAGTCAATTATTTGCCATTCAGTGAGGTAATTTAAATCATGAGAATTCTTTATTTTGCAAATTTTAGAGAAAAAATGGGCCTTTCAGAAGAGATCATTATTTTGCCATCTAATGTCTCAAACGTTAGATTGCTGGTTGAATGGCTCTCAGCTAGAAACGAATTATCTTCAACGCTTTTTACTGACCATGAACTTATTAGAGTAGCGGTTAATCAAGAAATTGTAGAATTCGATACTGAAATAAACTCTGATGATGAAGTCGCTTTCTTTCCTCCAATGACTGGAGGCTAGTCGTGATTAGAGTTCAGTCAGAAGATTTTGATATTGGTGATGAAATCGCTATTATATCGAACCAGAAAAAAAATATTGGCGGGATTTGTAGCTTCACCGGGCTAGTTAGAGAATTTGATCTTAATAATAAAATTCAAACAATGACGCTGGAGCATTATCCTGGAATGACTGAAAAACAACTAGATAAAATCGAGAAGGAAGCTAATAATCGTTGGGAGTTATCCGATAGTTTGATTATACATCGATACGGGCGGCTCAAACCAAAAGACAAAATTGTTTTAGTAATTACAGCTTCAATTCATCGAAAAGCGGCCTTTGAGTCATGCGAGTTTTTGATGGATTGGTTAAAAACCAAGGCTCCGTTTTGGAAAATGGAAGAAACAGACTCTGGTTCACATTGGGTGGCAGCAAAAAGTTCTGACGATCTGGAAGTGGAAAAATGGTCAACAAAAAAGAAATAAAATATTGTAATTCAATATTCTGGATTAAGCTTTTTCAATAAAACAAAATTTGTCGTTTGGGTCCTCAACTTCAATTATCCATATATCCGGATCATATACCTTTTGCTTTTCAAGGTACTCGTCTACTTCTATATCATTGAGCCTGATTTTATCACTTACGGGAACCCAATTTAGAATCCCCTCAGCTCCCCGTATTTGCGTAAATAGCTCATTAGTTCCATCAAGTTTATTTAACTGAACAAATATTATTCCGGCATCTGGGTCACCCTTCTTCTTAATATATAATGGTTGATTTCTCTGAGAACATAGTCTCATCTGGGCCTGAACCCAGAGAAGGGTTCTCAGGCGATCAATCGCCACAGCAATATTTAACTTCTACGATTGGGGTATTCAAAACTCAAGTTCTGCCAACAAGTGCTTCATAATCTTTTCTCAGTGTCTTGGTGATTTCACCAACCTTAAATTCAAGATTATCAATTTTACCCACAGGCGTGACTTCCGCTGCAGTTCCTGTAACAAATATTTCTAACGCATTTTTTAATTCATTTGGTTTTATAAATCTTTCTACCAACTTGTATCCACGTTTTTTAGCTAATTCAATTACGGTTTGTCGTGTAATTCCATTCAAGAAACAGTCGGGAGGTGGCGTATTAATTATATTTCCTTCCGTAATCATAAAGAAATTTGCACCAGTACCCTCTACAACATTCCCACGCCAATCAAGCATTAATGCATCGTCGTATCCCGCGTCCTCAGCGTTGTGCTTTGACATTGTACATATCATATACAGTCCTGCAGCCTTAGCGTGCACAGGAGCCGACTCGGGTGGAGGTCGCCTCCAAGGAGACGTCTTTAAGCTAATTCCAGTATTTCGCGCTTCGGGTGAGAAATATGATGGCCAAGCCCAAACTGCAATTGCTAAATGGATCTTAGTATCTTGGGCGGAAACTCCCATCATCTCACTACCCCGCCATGCGATCGGACGAACATATCCGTCCACAATATTATTTGCCTTGCATGCTTCCATGCAGGCGTGGTCGATATCGTTTGCAGTGAAAGGAATTTCGAAACCCATAATACTAGCGGAATTGATTAGTCTATTTGTATGTTCTCGTAATTTGAAAATATTACCCGCATAAACTCTCTCACCTTCAAAAACACTAGATGCGTAATGAAGCGCATGTGATAGTACATGAAGATTAGCTTTACGCCAGTCAACCATTTTGCCATCGTACCAAATTAGACCATCTCGGTCATGAAAACCTTCACTAATCATAAAATTATCTTCCATACTTTTTTATATTTTATATTACAGTTGGGTTAAACATAGTTCCAACATATAATTCAATAAAAACAATTTGATTTTTTGTTATTACCTAACTCTAGAATAAGGATACTCTATGATAAATATAAGATTATCCATTTTTTCTTATCACATTTATAAGCCCTAATTTTATCTACCTTGGACCGCCATCGCAAATATTTTCTTAACCAAAATACTTAAATTCGATATGGTTAAAAATAATTACTAGTGCTAAACTTTAATTGACTACGCAGTTCTTTAAGTTGAGGCGAAATAACAAGGAGTTATAAATCATTATTGATCATGAAAAAGCTCATATTTTGGTTGTTGATGATGATGAGCGTTTGAGAAAATTATTGAAGAAATATTTGCGCGATAATGGTTTTCGAGTAACAACTTCGAAAGACGCAGCTTCGACGCGAGCGAAAGTTAAAAATATTACTTTTGATTTAATTGTTTTAGATAGAATGATGCCCGGAGAGACAGGTCTAGAACTTGCAAAATCATTCCAATTTTCTCAGAATATTCCAATTCTTATGCTTACAGCTATGTCTGAAACAGAAAATAGAATAGAAGGTCTAGAAGCAGGCGTTGATGATTATCTCATTAAACCTTTTGAACCTCGTGAATTACTTCTCCGGATCCATACAATTCTAAGGCGTCTTCCGCGACAAAATATTGGTATTAGACCTTCTTTAATTCATATGGGTAGATTAATCTTTGATATTGAAAGAGAAGAATTGAAATCAGATTCGGATATCATAGGATTAACAACTACAGAAGTAAGTTTATTGAAAATCCTAGCGATTGGCACTGGAAGAGTTTTTACCCGTGAAGAATTAATAGATTTATTAAATCAAGGGAGGGGAGCTCGAACTGTGGACGTACAAGTAAATAGACTGCGTCATAAAATTGAAGAAGATGCTAAAGCTCCTCGATATCTGCAAACAATTAGGGGTCAAGGATATATTTTAAGACCAGACTCGATATGATAGATTAGGAAAACTTATAGCGTGATTAAGCGATTTTTGCCAAACAGTCTTTTGGGTCGATCCATTTTAATAATAGTAATTCCATTAATTTTGCTGCAATTAGTATCTGCATTTGTATTTTACGAAAGTCACTGGAACAAGGTAAGTACCAAATTAGCAAGAGGCGTCGCTGGAGATATTGCGGCTATTATAGACCTTTTGTCGCAGAATAACTCTTCACAAGGTCGAGAGGCAGTAATAGAATTGGCTTCATCAAGGTTTGGTTTGGAGGCTCGCATCTTAGATGACGGGGTGTTAAAAAATATTAAAAAAGACCCCTCTAAAAGCATATTCGGCAAAGCCACGCTATTAAAATCTATGAATGAAGCGATAAATAATCCCTTTAATATAGATAGAGATAGAATTGATAAGCATATTGTTATCACGGTTCAACTTTCTCAAGGTGTCTTAGAAGTGGTGACGAATCGCAAGCGAATATTTAGTTCAACAACATATATTTTTGTAATTTGGATGGTCGGGACGGCTATGATTTTGTTCGGCGTCGCCACTACATTTATGCGTAACCAAGTGCGACCTATAAAGAGATTGGCAGCCGCCGCAGATGATTTTGGAAAGGGGCGAGATACCCCCGGTTTTAAACCAGAGGGTGCCAGTGAAGTAAGGCAAGCTGCTGCAGCATTTATTTCAATGAGGGATCGAATTCAACGGCAGATTGGTCAACGAACTGATATGTTATCAGGCGTATCTCACGATTTACGTACCCCACTTACACGCATGAAATTGGAATTAGAAGTCAAATTTGATCCGGATACAGTTGAAGAATTAAAAGCTGATATTTCAGAGATGGAAAAGATGTTAGAGGCCTACCTTTCATTTGCTAGAGGCGAAGGCGAGGAACTGTCAAAGCAGGTTGATTTGGCAGTTATCCTTCTAGATGTTGTAAATTTAGCAAAACGAAATGGAACCAACATAGAGTATAATTTCGATAATAGGATGATGATAACTTTAAAATCTAGCGCATTTAAGAGATGTTTGACAAATTTAATTGAGAACGCTGATAGATATGCCAATCTTGTTGTTATAAGTTCTAATAAATCAGATCAATTTGTTGAAATCTTTATTGATGATGATGGAAAAGGTATTCCAGATGAAGAAAGGGAGAATGTTTTTAAGCCATTCTATAGGTTGGAAAACTCTAGGAACCCTCAAACGGGCGGAGTTGGTTTAGGGTTATCCATTGCTCGAGACATCATAAGGGCACATGGTGGTGAAATAATGCTTGAAGAAGCGTATTTAGGAGGATTAAGGGTTCGGTTAAGTTTACCTTTGTAACAATCCATTTTGGTACTGTATTTTTTTTAATCTAAATGTTTATCTTACAACAATGCTTT
This sequence comes from Rhodospirillaceae bacterium TMED23, assembly GCA_002168115.1. Classification (GTDB taxonomy): domain Bacteria; phylum Pseudomonadota; class Alphaproteobacteria; order Rhodospirillales; family UBA2165; genus TMED23. The sequence continues at coordinate 36,439 of NHCC01000010.1, forward strand.
GAAGAGCCTCTGCTTGTCGTAGTCCTTTATCAAGACTAGCCATCGTTTTAGACATATCTGGACTATCATCACTAAGCCAACTTATAAAACTATTGATGAATATTCCTGATAATATATTTACCCTTATACACCCCATGGGTGTGTTAGTTTTTATTCCAGCTAAATTTAAAACCAATTTCATGCTTTTTACTAAGTTTAAATAACTTTTCGGGTTGGCAACTAATTCAACAGGAAATGTTTTTTTAAAAATATGTCTTATTCCATCTTTTTTTGAATTTAATATATCAAATTTTGCCATGATAATATCAAAGATTTGATCACGTGAATTTACTAAAGTATTTTCACTCTCTTTTTTGAATTCAACGAAAATTGCTTGATCTAAGCTGTTGTTATAGGCAATTAAAATAGATATTTTAGAGGTGAAATACTTGTTTAAGTCCATCTTATTTAATTTAACAACTTTTGCTATTTTCTCCATCGTAATGTCTTTCCAAGACATCGTTGGAGTCAAAATGAATAAAGCATCTACAATTTTTTTGGTATAATTTATTTTTCGAGGCATAATTAACGCGTGACAGCTTATAATTTTATATTTTTTTATGATTCTTAATTGTAAATAGTATATACTTTTTCATACTAAATTTCAAATAACTTGATAAGTTAAATTCATAGTTTTGATAATAATTAAATATAGTTTGCATTTGTTTGGATTTTAAATTGATTTTTCTTGAACAAGATGAAGAAAGAGAACTAGCTGAGAGGGCTATTAACGGAGATAAAGTGGCTAGTGATATACTAGCCTCAAGTCATTTGAATTATGTAATTAAAATTGCAAAAATATATAGAGAATCCGGTGTTCCAATGCCCGACTTAATCCAAGAAGGTATGGTTGGCCTAATGCGGGCTATTTATAAATTTAATCCAGATAAAAACGTTAGATTATCAACATATGCAATGTGGTGGATTCGTGCTTCGATTCAAGAACACGTAATTAAATCATGGTCAATTGTTAGACTATCAACTGCCTCAGCTCATAAGTCGTTATTTCTGAATCTTAGAAGGATTGCTGCTGATCTTATTGGTGGTGCAGATACAATTAGTGATGAAATTATTGGTAAATTGGCAGAGAGATTTGGAACCTCAGCTGCCGAGGTTCGAAAATTAGCGTTGCGAATAGCGTATAAAGATCAATCATTAGATAAANAAGTGTTTGATCGTGAAAATCTAGATAAGATAGATATGCTTATNTGCCCCAATGCCAATGCGGAAGAAATATTTTTTTCTAAAGAATCCCGACGAAATCTTTTGACGGTAATTGAAAAAGCTATGAAAATGCTTCCTGATCGAGAAAGATTTATTGTTCGCCACAGACACCTTTTAGAGGTAAAGAAGACATTTTCGGCGATTGGTGAAGAATTAAACTTATCGAAAGAACGTGTCCGTCAATTAGAAGCCAGAGCTTTGGAGACACTTCGAGAGTTAATAAAGCCAATTATGGGGTCAGCCAACTTTCTTTGATATTCAGAATATTACTTATTTTGATAGAGCTCGAGAACGCTTGATTGCTGTTTCGACAGCTTCACAAATTAACGAGTTTAATCCCTTTTCATTCATGAGTATTGATAACGCAGCTTCAGTGGTTCCTCCGGGACTCGTAACATTATTACGCAAAACTGATGGGTTTTCTTCTGAGTATTTTAGCATTAAAGAGGATCCAATTATCGTCTGAACAGATAACTTTTGAGCCATATTTTTATTAAGCCCAGCTTTTACTCCTGCATTAGAGAGAGTTTCGGCAAGTAAAAAGACATATGCCGGTCCAGAGCCTGATACAGCTGTTATTGCATCCATTAGATTTTCATCGACAATCCATTCAGCCTGACCCACAGCTTCGAACAAATAAAAAAAATATTTTTTACATTTTTGACTCGTATTTTTATTTCCGCAAGCGATTGTAATGCCCTCTCCAATTGATGCTGGTGTGTTGGGCATAGTTCGTATTATCGCAGAGTCATTTCCGAGTAGCGACTCAAAAAATAAAATATTCTTCCCAGCTGCAATAGATATAAATGTGCTTTTCTCTTTAAAGCGCTGGTATTCTGGCACAACGCTATCCATAATTTGCGGTTTAATCGCAAATAAAATAATATCTGGAAAAAAATCATTATCAATTTCGTTAGGGCTCTTATAAAAATTTATGATCTTACAGTTTAATTCCTTGATTTGATTTGGATTTGGCTCAATTACATGTATTTTGGTTGGATCAACATTTTGGCCAAGCCATCCATTAACCAGAGCACTTCCCATTTTGCCGAGTCCTACGATTAAAATTGTAGGGTTAATAACTCGTGTCATCAAGCTTGCCCAATTGGTTCTAAGATAGAAGCTTCAAGCGCCTCGTTAGGTNTCTTATTCCCCCATATCACGTACTGAAAAGCGGGATAAAATTTTTCGCATTCGGTAATGGCTATCTCTAATAAATCTTCGGCTTGTTGTACTTCCAAGCAGTCAGTGCCTCTAAGGGGGAAAGCATGACGGAACATGGGCAGCACCTCTTCTTGCCAAACGCAAAAATGGCCAAGCCATAGTCTATCATTAATTAGAGCCAATAAATTATTCACATCATTGGTTTTTTCTTGAGGAATTCTTAAATCAAATGCACATGTAAAATGTAATGCTTGGATTTCTCTTGACCAAGCAAAGTGAAGTGAATATTCACACCAACGACCATGATACTCTGCAGCTATTTCCTCTTCCTGCAATCGATTCAAACGCCAGCCCTGATTATTTATTACCTCTTCGATGACATCGAGAGGAGTAAGTGTTGATAGATTTGTTGTTCTCAAATCCAGTTGAACCATGTCCCATGCGACTCCAGCTATTAAAGTTTTAATTAACAAAATAGCTTTTAAGCTATAAATGTTTACAACATGTGGTAATTAAAATACGTGTACCTACTATCAGTAGGTTGCCAGAACGGAGTTCGGGGTGCAACAGAATTAATGGTAACAGTGTGAATATTCTGTGGATAAACCTATCAAGACTAGATTAAGACATTATTTAGTCTCTTTTTTTGTATTCCTCGGAGTTTTATTGTTAACCTTTTTTTCTAAAACTTTGATTTTCTTTTCTAATTTATCTTGATTCTCACGAGCTTTAGCAATCATTGCATTCGCAACTTCAAATTCTTCTCGAGTAACTAGGTTCATGCTGTTAATAAGAGACTCTACCTTATGTCTTATCAAGTGTTCAATTTCACCTTTCATTCCTGTCAAAGTTCCTGCAGCACTCGTGGCTACTTTAGCGATATCGTCAAAAAACTTATTGCGCGTCTGCATCTTAATACTCCGATAGCTAGTTGATTTGTTTTATATAATGACTTTAATGATATTTCGCAACTTGCACCTGTAAAATAACCGTTTTATAGTTAGACATGATTCTTATTACTGGAGCAGCAGGCTTTATAGGCTCGAATTTAGTAGCTAGTTTAGCTCGTCGGGAGACGAGGGGATTAATTGTATGCGATTGGCTTGGCAATGAGGAAAAATGGCGTAATATTGGAAAATATGAGATTAGTGATTTTGTACATCCAGAAAATCTATTGGATTATTTGGACCAAAACTCGGATAAAATCTCGATTGTTTATCATTTAGGAGCTATCTCTTCAACTACAGAAACTAATGCGGATCTTATAATTCAGAATAATTTTTGTTTATCTAGAGACTTGTGGGATTGGTGTGCAAAAAATGATATATCGTTTATTTATGCGTCCTCCGCAGCCACTTATGGAAACGGAGAAAATAATTTTGACGATCTAAATAGTTGTGACGCATTAGGACGATTACAACCACTAAATGCATACGGCTGGAGTAAGCATCTTTTTGACCGCATGATTATGAGGCGAGTTAAGGAGGGGATGATAACGCCGCCACAGTGGGTTGGTTTGAAATTCTTCAATGTGTATGGGCCAAATGAATATCATAAAGGAAATCAAAAAAGTGTTGTTCCCCAAATCTTCGAACAAATTAAGCAAAATGGTGTAGCTAAACTCTTTGAATCACATAATGAGGATTATTCTAATGGGGAACAATTAAGGGATTTCGTTTGGGTAGATGATTGCACCAATATGATGATCTGGTTGTCAAATAATCAAAATGTGAGTGGTATTTTTAATTGTGGCACTGGCAAAGCGCGATCATTCAATGATCTGGCAAAATCAGTATTTTCTGCACTAGGTATAGAGCCTTCAATCGAATATATACCAACGCCATTGAGTTTACGAGGGTCTTATCAATATTTTACACAAGCGAATATGCAGCGCATAAATGAGGCAGGCTACAAATTTAAAACCACCTCTCTTGAATTAGGTATAAAAAAATATGTACAAGATTATTTATGTCAGTCTGACCCGTATCGCTAGGCATCGGATTATTTTTCAATCTTTGGATTTAAAATATTAAGATGAATGCGGGAATTATATTTCCAGATATAGATCCTGTTATTTTTAGTATCGGGCCATTCGCCATTAGGTGGTATGCATTATCATATATTGCAGGATTATTGATAGGAATTAAGTATTTAGCTAGCTTTGTAAGCAAACCTCCGCATGCAATGAATAAGAGCGAAACTGATGATTTTCTAGTCTGGTTAACTTTAGGCGTAATTATTGGAGGAAGAATAGGATACGTTTTATTCTATAATCTCGATTTTTACTTTACGAACCCTCTATCGATTATAAAAATTTGGGAAGGTGGAATGTCATTCCATGGAGGATTAATTGGGGTTATTTTAGCCATAATAATATACTGTCGGCGGCGGGGATTGAATTTTTGGTTAGTTGGAGACGCGGTAGCTTGTGCATCACCCATAGGTTTATTTTTTGGTAGAATAGCTAATTTTATAAATGGAGAGCTATATGGTCGTGCTTCAGATGTATCATGGTCAGTAATATTTCCTAATGGTGGATTAATCAGCCGACATCCGAGCCAAATTTATGAGGCCCTTTTGGAAGGATTAATTCTCTTTTGCGTGCTGTTTTTTTTATCTAATCGTTATGATACGAGGAGCAAACCAGGATTCCTTTCAGGAGTGTTTATGATTGGCTATGCCGTCTCAAGAAGTTTTGTTGAAGTGTTCAGAGAACCTGATGCTCATATTGGCTATTTTTGGAATATTATAACGATGGGGCAATTATTATCTGTTCCTCTTATCGTTTTTGGTANCTATTTGTTAATCAGAAAAAACTGACAAATAAATGAATGAATTGCTCGAGAAAATAAGAAAACGCATTATTAAGGACGGGCCCCTATCTTTGGCTGATTACATGTCTACCTCTTTAGTTGAACCAGAATATGGTTATTATATGAACGGTGATCCCTTGGGAAAGAAAGGCGATTTTGTTACTGCACCCGAAGTTAGCCAAATGTTTGGGGAATTAATAGGCCTATGGTGTGCCATTACCTGGCATAAAATCGGATCACCAGATAAAATCAAAATAATAGAGTTGGGTCCCGGGAGGGGTACGCTAATGGTTGATGCCTTGAGGGCCCTTAAGTTGGCCCCAACATTTCTTGACGCTATTGAAATACACTTAGTCGAGGTAAGTCCNTCTCTAAGGAAAAGACAAGAACGAAACTTAAAATCGCTAGGTTTTGATTTTTATTGGCATAATAAATATGAGGATGTGCCTGAAGGTAAGTTTATTCTTTTAGCTAATGAATTTCTTGATGCGTTGCCAGTTCGGCAATTTGAAAAGAATAATGTTGGGTGGGCTGAGCGTATGATAACAATTAACAGAAAGGGCGAGTTAATCTGGGAATTAGATAAATTTTCTGATAAAATATCAATTCCTATACCTCCCAATTTAATATTAAGCCCGGTAGGCAGTGTTTTTGAATATAGCGAAGCTACAAAGAAACTTATTACGGTTGTAACAGAGTCTGTTGTTAAAAACGAAGGAGCTGCACTTTTTATTGATTATGGTTATTCCAAATCTGCAATTGGTGATACGTTGCAAGCTGTAAAAAATCACAAACATCATGACCCACTTGCCGATCCGGGTAATCTGGATCTTACAGCACATGTTGATTTTGGCATGCTGGCGAGTACTGCCAGAAAATTNGGGGGACGCGTTTATGGACCTGTCAACCAACGTGATTTTTTGCGCCCGTTAGGTATTGAGCATAGAGCAAAACAACTGTTAAAAACAGCATCAACAAGACAGAAAGCGGATATTTTAGAAGGCCTAAAACGATTAATCTCTCTTGATCAAATGGGAGGCCTATTTAAAGTAATAGCGATAGGCCATGCTAAGCATCGCGCACCAGAGGGATTTCAAAATAGAGAGGGGGTAGAGTGATGATTGTTGCCCCAAATTTAGAGAATATTCCAATGTTAAAACATGGTTTCTTTACTCGTAAAAGAGGTACAAGTGTTGGTATATATGCCTCTCTAAACTGCGGGTATGGATCAAATGATAAAAACGTTTACGTCACCAGAAATAGATTGCGTGTAATGTCAGATTTAGACCTCTCAAATTATAGTTTAATAACTTGTAATCAAGTTCATTCAACCGAGGTGGTATTTGTAGACCAGAGCAGTATCTCAGAATCTATTAGAAGTGCTGATGGTATGGTTACAAATAATACCAATATTGCTTTAGGAATATTAACGGCTGATTGCGCACCTGTTTTATTTGCAGATACTAAGGCTCGGATCATAGGAGCTGCACATGCTGGATGGAAAGGAGCCCAGAATGGTGTAATCGAAAACACAATAAAAAAAATGTCAGAATTAGGTTCGAAGCGTAAAAACATCACGGTAGCAGTTGGCCCTTGTATTGGCCCGAAGTCTTATGAGGTTGGAGAAGAATTTATGCAATCTTTTCTTGATATTAATCCCAAAAATTCAAGATTCTTTATGTCAACACGCAATAAAGAAAAATATAAGTTTAATTTAAGGTTGTATATTCAAGATAAGTTAAAAAATTTAGGTATTCAAAACATTCATGTGGGGGAATATGATACCATGATAAACGAATCTTTATTTTTCTCGTACCGCAGGTCAGTACTTAGTGGAGAGTATGATTATGGTAGACAAATTTCTGTGATTGCATTGGTGGATTAATGGGACACCAATTGAAAGCGTTCTTTTAATGCCACATATTGTAATTTTATTTTTCTTTTTTTTCACGATCATGTTGGTTACGTGTACCCTATAACTTATAAATTTTTCTAGGGAGGTGTATTCAAGGTAGGTAGCTTGCATCTTAAAAAACTAATTAATTACATTTACATGCAGTTAACCCACTGCTAATAAAATTTAAAATTTCTTTACTTGTTTCAAAATTAATGGGTTCCATAATAAGTGGCCACTGATTTTATGACGAAAGGATTACTGGTTTGAAAGTACTTAGTTGTAATAGCAATCGTCCAATAGCTGAAGCAATTTCGGCGTATTTAAATTTACCGCTTACAAAAGCGAGTATAAGACGTTTTTCTGATATGGAGGTATTTGTTGAGATTAATGAGAATGTGCGCGGTGAAGATGTGTTTGTAATACAATCAACTTCATATCCAGCTAATGATAATTTGATGGAATTGCTTGTAACTATGGATGCTTTAAAACGCGGCTCAGCGAGGCGTATTACTGCTGTTCTTCCGTATTTTGGTTATGCGCGCCAAGATCGTAAATCTGGCCCTAGAACCCCTATTTCCGCTAAATTAGTTGCGAATATTATAACCGAAGCGGGCGCTGATAGGGTTTTAACATTGGATCTCCACGCAGGGCAGATTCAGGGTTTTTTTGATATTCCCCTCGATAATCTATATGCGGCACCGGTTTTCATTAAGGATATACAACAAAAGTTTAATAGTGATGAATTAATCATGGTATCACCAGATGTTGGCGGAGTGGTGCGGGCTAGAGCATTTGCAAAAGGGTTGGATGCCGATCTAGCTATTATTGACAAAAGGAGAGAGCGCGCAGGCGAATCCGAGGTCATGAATATAATCGGTGATGTAAATGGTCGTCCATGTATTTTAATAGATGATATTGTCGATTCTGGAGGCACACTCTGTAACGCTGCTGTGGCTTTAAAAGATAAAGGCGCAACCTCAGTTTCTGCATATATTACACATGGTGTATTATCGGGGGGTGCTGTTGCAAGAATCTCTTCCTCCCCCATCGATAGCTTAGTGTCCACAGACAGCATAATGGCGACAGAAGCGATAAGAGTTTCTCATAATATTACGCAATTAACTATAGCTCCGTTAATAGCTGAGGCTATGAGACGTATCAGTGATGAAAATTCGGTTTCTAGTTTATTTGAGATTTGACGATAATCACCAAAACCGAGTGTATTGACAGTTAAGTAGTAAAGCGATAAACCGCTTCTTTTGGGGGATTATTTTGCCTTAGATTGGTGCGCCCAGAGGCTAATTAAGAAAAAAAACTAAGTTAGGAGTTATAAAATGACGGAAGCGATAAATATCACAGCAGAAAAGCGTGATAGGGCGGGTAAAGGGGTGGCTCGAGCAGCACGTCGTGAGGGTAAAGTTCCTGCGGTTATTTATGGAAACAAACTTGATCCATTGTCGATTAAAGTGGATGAGAGTGACATAAATAAGTTAATTAGAAAATCTGGTTTTTTTACTCAGATTTTTGCGGTTGATGTAGAAGGTTTCAATCATCAGGTCTTAGCAAGAGATGTCCAGTTTCATCCAGTCTCGGAACGTCCATTGCACATTGATTTCTTGAGATTTAATGAAAATACAAAGATCACGATGGAAATACCAGTGATTTTTGTAAATGAAGATAGTTCTCCAGGGCTAAAACGCGGAGGAGTGTTAAATATTGTTAGACGAGAGATAGAATTAAGTTGTTCTCCTCTAAAAATTCCTCAAGAAATTGAAATTGATTTAGCAGGTACGGAAATAGGAGAATCGATTCATATCACTGCGTTGAAGCTTCCAGAAGGCGCTGAACCTATTACGGAACGCGATTTTACCATTGCAACTGTCGCGGCACCTACAGTAATGAAGACTGAAGAGGAAGAGGCGGCGGAAGTTGCCGAGTCTGAAGATGGAGAAAGTGAAGCAACTGATGATACAGAAACTGATTCGGAAGACTAATATCAAACGAATGAGATGAATACTATAGAATTATTTTTGCCTATAATTTTGGAGAGATAAAATGTATCTTCTGGTTGGTTTGGGAAATCCAGGCCCAGAATATGCGGAAAATAGACATAATATAGGCTCTATGATTGTTGACCAAATACACCTTGATTATAACTTTTCTCCCTATCGTTCTAAATTAAAAAGCAGTATTTCAGATAGTCAAATATTGGGGCGAAAAGCTCTCATTATGAAGCCTTTAACATTCATGAATGAGTCAGGTATTTCAGTGGCGGAAGTATTAAATTTTTTTAAAATCGAAAAAAAAGATGTGATTGTTTTTCATGATGAACTAGATCTAGATTTTGGAACAATACGTGTTAAAACAGGGGGAGGCTATGCTGGACATAATGGACTTAAAAGCATAGGCAGTATAATTGGCTCAGACTTCAGACGCGTTAGAGTCGGCATAGGTCATCCAGGTGATAAAAGTCTAGTTTCGAATTATGTATTGAAGAACTTCTCAAAAACAGAGCGCCCCACTATAGTAGCACTTGTTGTTGCTATATCTTCTTTTATATCTGACTTATTTGAAAATAAGAATGCAGATTTCGCAAATAACGTAGCCAAAGAACTATCTAAAATGACGCAAACCTGAAAGAGTAAAAAATAAATGGGATTCAACTGTGGAATTGTTGGTTTGCCGAATGTTGGTAAATCGACTTTATTTAATGCCTTAACTGAGACTATTTCGGCTGATGCCGCTAATTATCCGTTTTGCACAATAGATCCGAATATTGGGAGAGTTAATGTTCCAGACGACCGATTAAACAAAATAGCAAATATCGCAGAATCAGCACAAATTATTCCTACTCAAATGGAGTTTGTAGATATAGCTGGTTTGGTAAAAGGAGCAAATAAAGGCGAGGGTCTAGGTAATCAATTTTTATCAAATATCCGAGAGACTGATGCTATATTACATGTTTTAAGGTGCTTNGATAACGAGGATATTACCCACGTCGACAGTACAACCAATCCTTGTCGTGACGCGGAAACTGTCGAAACTGAGCTTATGCTTGCTGATTTAGATAGTTTGGAGGGTAGAATTGATAACTTAACTAAAAAAGCACGCGGGAAAGATAAGGATGCTGAACAGCAACTTGAAATTATTGAAAAGATATTAGAAGGACTAAAAGTTGGTATTCCGGCCAGAAATATTGATATTTCTAAAGAATATAAACGACCGTTAAGCATGCTTAATCTTCTCTCCTCTAAACCGGTTTTATATGTGTGTAACGTCGATGAAAATGACGCTTCCANAGGAAATAGTTATACCAATGCTGTAATAGATTATTCAAAAAAGAATAATGCTAGTTCTATTGTAATATCAGCAAAAATTGAATCTGAAATATCTCAATTATCCAGTAATACCGAGCGTAGAGAGTTTCTTGAGTCTATGAATTTAAGTGAAACTGGTCTTACTAGACTTATTCAGGCGGGATACAGCTTATTAGGTCTTAAAACATATTTTACTGCAGGGCCTAAGGAGGCGCGAGCTTGGACGATTTTAAAAAATACCAAGGCTCCTCAAGCAGCTGGAGTAATACATACAGATTTTGAAAAAGGTTTCATTTGCGCAGAGACTATATCTTTTAAAGACTATATTGAGTTTGGTGGTGAGCTAAAGTGCAAGGACCTTGGGAAGATGAGACAAGAGGGAAGAGAATACATGGTTTCTGATGGGGACGTAATATTATTTAGATTTAATAATTAGTGATAGTCCTATTTTATTTTTTCCATAAATTCGCCCAGTCTGCCTTTAAATGAGCGATAATTATCATAGGAAGGGCCACAGCGATATCCCATAACGCATCCCATCCTCCCCGTAGAACTACGGGTATCATAATCCATGGCGCAGCTGTTATGATTTTAACATGTTCGTCTGAATGAATCTGATTTCTATTTTTGAGAACTTTATCTATCAATTTAGGAAAAGCCCAGTCACATCGATAAATTACTAGGCCTTCAGGGTTTACTACGTAAACCATATTTGGNAGCTCACCATAGTCCTTATGCATTTTCCCATTTAGATCGTCTATAAGGATCTTGCGCGGTTCACCATAGAAATCTTTTAGTCTTGAAGACATTTGGATTTTTTCTGTATTAGTTTTATGAGGNCCTAAGCGTGAGCCTGGATGCGCTTCTCTAACATAAACTAAAAGGAATTCTACCTCAGGGTATTTATCTTGTAATTTTTTTATTCCAGAAATATTTTTAACATACATTGAGCACGTTATCGAACCAGTCTCAATAACCACCCACTTGCCTCGATAATGGTCCAGTGAGACTTTATTACCTGCTTGGTCATGAAGCGTGAAATTTTTTGCTTGTTCCCCAGCTTTGGAGCCAGGAAACGATCCTAAGTCATATTCTGACATTTTATAACGGTTATAATTATATTTTGTTTTAGCCATTATAGTTTCTCTACTCGGTTCCAAATTTCTAATTAAATATCAATCATGAATATTTTATTCCCANAACCTATATTAATTTAATGAGAATCCAATCATATCATTTTCTTAGGATCAACTAATTTATTAAACTCGTTTTCATTAACTAAACCTGAACCTAGAGCCTCGACGCGTAAAGTAGTGCCTTTAGAATGTGCATCCTTAGCNATTTTAGTTGCACTGTCATAACCAATCTTTGGCGCTAAAGCCGTAACTAGCATTAAGCTATTTTCCAAATGCTCAGAGATTTGTTCTTTATTTGCCTTAATGCCAACAATACAGTTGTTAGCAAAAGATTTCGAAGCATCACCAATTAACTCTAATGATTGCAAAATATTATGAGCAATTACTGGTTTAAAAACATTTAATTCAAAATGCCCTTGGCTACCGGCAATACCAATCGCAGCGTCATTACCCATAACTTGAGTACATATCATGGTAACAGCTTCTGCCTGTGTGGGGTTGACCTTGCCGGGCATTATTGAGCTACCTGGTTCATTTTCTGGCAAAGTTAACTCGCCTAAACCGCACCGTGGGCCTGAACCAAGAAAGCGCATATCGTTGGCAATTTTAAATAAGCTGGCAGCGACTGTCTTTAAAGATCCGGATAACTCAATAATCGGGTCATTCGCTGAGAGCGCTTCAAACTTATTTGGTGCACTTTTGAACTTGATCTTTGTAATTTTTGATATCTCCGTTGCGATTTCTTTTGAAAAAGCCTTAGGCGCATTTATACCTGTTCCTACAGCAGTGCCACCTTGTGCCAGGAAATGAGTATCTGCAAGTGATTTTGATATTCTCTCGATTCCCTTTTTGATTTGAAAACAATAACCACTAAATTCTTGTCCAAGGGTAAGAGGTGTCGCATCTTGGGTATGAGTTCTGCCTATTTTAATAATATTTTGAAACTCTTTTTCTTTTATACGTAATGTCGCAAGCAAAACTTTCAACCCGGGAAGAGTTTTATCTAAACAAGTTTTTACAGTTGCTATGTGAATGGCAGTTGGGAATGTATCATTTGAGCTTTGCGACATATTAACATGATCATTGGGATGGACGGGGTTTTTTGAACCTATCTTCCCATTGAGTATTTTTATGGCAACATTTGCTATCACCTCGTTTGTATTCATATTAGTTTGGGTACCAGACCCAGTTTGCCAAACGGACAGTGGAAAATTATCATCAAATTTTCCGCTAAGAATCTCTTTACACGCTCGAACGATAGCATTACCTAATTTCTTTGAAAGCTTACCATGCTTCATATTAACAATCGCCGCCGCTTGTTTGATTGTGATTAGTCCGTATATCAATGATAAGTTATGTTTTTCTTGGCCTATATCAAAGTTTCTGAGTGATCTTTGGGTTTGGGCGCCCCAGAATTTATCACTAGGTACTGCAAGATTACCAAAGCTGTCACTTTCAAGTCTTGTTTTTNTCATAGATATTTTAAACTCCTTTTTTGGGCTTTATTTTTTATTAAACGTCAGTTTTATTTTGTCTGAATTTATCAAGTGCTATTACCTCACCCGTTAACTTTTTATCCGTAGATGTATCATTATGATTGATCTGGATTTCATCTAAATTTAAAGAGTCACTGTCTTCCTCCTCAAACGTACTTATTATCTGTTCACTAAGTGTTTTATCTCTTAGTTGGAGGCCAAAGTTTATAGATGGATCGGCAAAGGAAAGCACTGCTCTAAAAGGAATGATCAGATTGCTTCTCTTTCCTTCAAACGATAATGACACCTGAAATTCAGTCTCTTCTATAACTAAATTTTCAAACTGATGCTGCAAGACTAATGTAATTTCTTCCGGATACCTAAGTCGGAGGAAGCCTGGTATTTTAACCTCTTCATCGGTTGTATCAATTGTAATGTAAAGATGGTGATTGTCCACCGGTCCAATTTTGAGCATCTGTTTTAATGCATTTTTCAATACATTAATCAAAGCTTGATTGACCCACTGATGATAAGGGAAAGGTTTTTCTGACATTCTATTCCTTTTAATATTATTCTAAATTATTACAGCCTACGTTCTCTGAACTCAATGTTTTGATTCAATTTAAAAGAATTGATTCGCAAAAAATGGGGGGCTTCTGTTGCAAGGTGCCCCCCGGACCCCGTGGTAACTATGCTATTAAGCTGCTACCGCAAATGCTTCATTATCGTTTGCATTTGTAAAAATAGCCCGATAACGGTGGTACAATACCGAGTAAAAACTTTGATTTTACCACGCACGTCGATCCTGTTTCGCCCCCATAAATCAAATGGCTTTAGCCATTTTATAGGATAACCATCAGAAAAACTGATAGGTTGGTGGAGGCGCCGGGCACTGCCCCCGGGTCCGTCTCGCTTATTCTGCAAAGCATTTATCACCATAGTCGGAACACCGACAGAATTATTATAGTCTTTTGGTAACATGAATGAAAGAGTTGAATAATAGACTATTGATTAAATATGGTATTGAATACAAAAATAAGAATAATCTGTTTTACTTGGGTTTTGGCTTAGGAACCGGTATGAACAAGTATATATTTTGATTTAAAACTTTGGAAATAAATATATGAACCTTACAGACCAACAAAAACTCGAGATTCAGGAACTACGTTCCGCAGAATATTTAACCAGAAGAGCCACTGTACCCGCTCTTGAAGAGATCCTTTATGAGCCAGTATCGGTTTTAGATCATGGGTTTGTAAGGACTATAGATTATATGGGAGATGATGCAGCCGTGGTTCAGGCGGCGAGGGTCTCCTATGGAAAGGGCACAAAAAAAGTTTCAGATGATGCGGGACTAATTAACTATTTGCTGCGACATCGCCATACAACGCCATTTGAAATGTGTGAGATTAAATTTCATATTAAGGTCCCTATATTTATAGCGCGACAATGGATAAGACATCGAACGGCAAATATAAATGAGTATTCTGCTAGGTATTCAGTATTAGATAGAGAGTTTTATATCCCAAGTATGGACCAACTGGCTTCTCAATCCGCACAAAACCACCAAGGAAGAGGGGATGTGTTAGATGGCGCTGAAGCGAACGAGGTTCTCCAAATATTAAAAGAAGATTCTTTACGAAATTATGATCACTATGTTGAGATGCTTAACGAAGATCCGGATGGAAATAAAATCGATAAAACCCGAAATGGTTTGGCCCGCGAGTTGGCGCGAATGAATTTAACTCTTAATGCTTATACTCAGTGGTATTGGAAGATTGATCTCCATAATCTATTACATTTTCTATCATTACGAGCTGACGCTCATGCTCAGTATGAAATCAGAGTCTATGCTGATGCGATGTTAGAAACAGTTAAACGCTGGGTTCCAATTACTTATGAGGCTTTTCAACAATACCGTGTTGGGGGTGTTAATCTGTCGGCAGCTGCTCTGACCGTTGTTAAAAGAATGTTATCAGGCGATCAAATTGCACAAGAAGATAGTGGTATGAGTAAGAGAGAATGGAGAGAATTAATGGCCACACTGGATCAGGCGTAAATGTTAATCTCTCTCAGTATCTTAATTTTAAAATAAAAAGATTATTTAAATAACATTAGATAAATTAACATGATATTCGCATTTGTTATTTTCGTTCGGATATTTTTTTTACCTTACGCTGACTTTTACCAGTATATGAACTCAGTGGTCTAATAAGCGAATTATTGGCATTTTGTTCGATAAAATGAGCAGACCAGCCCGCAATACGGGCCATCACAAAGATAGGTGTATAAAGGTTAATAGGAAATCCCATTAAGTAATAAGCCGGGCCGGATGGAAAGTCTAGGTTAGGGTAAATCCCTTTCTCATTAATAAAGATATCAGTAAGAATATTATATATTCCAAGCCACTTATCTTCACCAGACCATTGGGTAAGGTCTTCGAGACATTTTTTCATTGTTGGTACACGGCTGTCACCATTTTTATAAACTCGATGACCGAAGCCCATGATTAACTCTTTGTTGAGCATTGCTCTCCTGATCCAGCTCTCTGCATTTTTGGGTGTCCTGATTTTTTTCATCATTTCCATGACGGCTTCATTAGCCCCGCCATGGAGAGGACCTTTTAAAGCACCAATTCCACCAACAACTGCTGAATAGATATCCGAACGGGTAGAGGTAATTACTCGACTAGCGAAAGTTGATGCGTTAAAACTATGCTCTGCATATAATATTAATGAAACATCGAATGCTTTAACAACCGGCTTTGATGGCACCTTTCCAAAACACATGTGAAAGAAATTTTCAGCGATAGATAAATCTGTGCGAGGTGGGATACGACGTTTTTTATTTCGATAACGAAAATCTGCAGCTATCATTGTTGGTATTTTCGCTATCATATCAATTGCGCGGTTCATATCTGCTTCTAATGGTTCATTGCCCCAAGCAATCTCAGTTGTCCCAAGATAACTCACAGCAGTTCTGATAGTGTCCATCGGATGAGCTTTTTTTGGAAACTTTGCGATAATTTGATTATGGGTTTTACTAATATTTCTTCGCGATCGTTCAATTTTTTTAAATTTATTAAGTTGGTCGCGGGTTGGTAAGTTACTATTGAGTAAAAGATAGGCAACTTCTTCAAATGAGCATGTTGCCGCTAGATCTTGCACAGCATAACCTCTATATGTTAATGAATTTGTCTTAGGCATCACCTTGGAAATGGCGGTTGTATCGGTTATGACTCCAACTAATCCTTTATATATCTTTTCATCAACGATTGGTTTTTTCATTACTTTTTCCATTTAAATCTCCGAGGAGCTCTATAGTTTAAAATTATATAGATCATTATCAAATTGGTTATATTCTTCATATTTGAGGATTTCATATAAACGTTTTCGTGTTTGCATTTTATCTACTTGGCTGCTCAGAGAACCTTTCTCTTTAAGCGCAGAAAATGAGTCCTCTATCGCTCCTAAAGCTATCCGCAATGAAGAAACTGGATAAATAACAATGTTAAAACCGAAATTTTCTAGCTCTTTGAGTGAGTAAAGAGGCGTCTTACCAAATTCTGTCATGTTTGCCAATAAAGGAACATCAATAGCCTTCCTAAACATTTCATACTCATTTGGGGTCTCTAATGCTTCGGGGAAAATGGCCTCTGCTCCGGCTTGTATATATGCTATGCTTCGTTCAATCGCCGCATCGATACCTTCCGAGGCCATCGAGTCGGTTCTCACCATAATTAAGAAATTAGGATCGCGTTTTGCTTCAACAGCTGCTTTAATTTTTTCACACATTGCCTGAGTCTCAATTATAGTTTTATTTTCAAGATGTCCGCATCTCTTGGGGCTTAGCTGATCTTCAATATGACACCCGGATATTCCAGACTCCTCGCACTCTTGTATTGCTCGAGCTGTATTCATTGCTTCACCAAAGCCAGTATCTAGATCTATTAAAGAGGGTAAATCTGTTACTCGGGAAATCTGACGGCCTCTTTGAATAACTTCTGTCATGGTTGTTAACCCAATATCTGGCATAGCGAGAGACGCAGATAACGCGCCACCAGAAATATAAATCCCATCAAAATCAAATTCTTCAATAATCCGTGCAACAATTGGCTCGTGGGCTCCGGGCATCTGTATTATTCTGCCACTTTCTAGTGCAGCCTTTAGATCTCTCCTCCGTTCTTCGGGTTTCTTATTTGCGAACAACATCAGAAAATACCCTCTTGATTTGGTAAGTTGTTTTCGACCTTATTAACATCTATTTGTATGTTTAATTCTTTTAAATCTTTAGGCTCCAAATTTTCGAGGTTTTCTGCCAAGTCTAGAAAACGCTTACATTCGTTTTCTGATATAATATTTGATGTTAGATTCTTGAACTTTTGTATATAGTTATCTCTTGTAAAAGGTCTAGCCCCTCCGGGATGGGCATTTGCTAACTCTAATTCATCTATTATAATGGCTCCGCTCTTTAGTATTATCTCTATCTTTCCGCCAAAAGCTCTCTTATTTGGATCTGGGTTATGGTACTTTTCGGTCCAACTTTGGTCCTCGACTGTATTTATAGAATTCCAAAGTTTAATCGTATCTGGCCTTTTTGCGCGCTCAGGTAAATATGATTTGATGTGATGCCATTCCCCATCCTGAAGAGCGACAGCCAGTATGTACATAATGGAATGGTCAAGAGTTTCTCTGCTCGCATTTGGATCCATTTTTTGAGGGTCTCCCGAACCTGAACCAATTACGTAGTGTGTATGGTGGCTCGTGTGCAACCTAATACTTTTAACATCAGCCCAGTCAGAAATTTTATTTCTTACTCTAAATGCTAAGTCTATTATTGCTTGGCTTTGATATTCTGCCGAGTGCTCTTTTGTATAGCTTTCTAAAATACCTAGTTTAGGTTCACCCTTCTCAGGCATTGGAATTTGATAGTCAGAGTTTGGACCATCTAAAATCCAAGCCAAAATACTGTCCTCGCCCTCATAAATTGGTGAGGGTGCTTTTTCACCTCTCATGCATCTGTCTACAGCTTCAATTGTCAATTTACTTGCGTGTGAAGGTGCATATGCTTTCCAGCTTGAAATTTCGCCCTTGCGAGACTGTCTGGTGGAAATTGTAGTATGCAGCGCCTGTTGTATAGATTGGAAAATAACTTCGGTATTTAATTCTAAAAGTGTTCCTATTCCCGCCGCAATTGAAGGACCCAAATGTGCGATATGGTCTATCTTATGCTTATGAAGACAAATACCTTTCACCAGATTAATTTGTATTTCATAACCCGTTGCCAAACCTCGTATTAAGTCTTTCCCTGACTTATTCATTTGTTGAGCAACGGCTAAAATTGGAGGAATATTATCTCCGGGATGGGAATAATCTGCTGCAAGAAAGGTATCGTGGTAATCAAGTTCTCTGACGGCTGTGCCATTGGCCCAGGCAGCCCACTCAGCATGATAACGTCGATTATTGGGTAAACCAAAAATTAGTGCTCCATCTGGACGCGGATGCGAAACGGCTTGTGCGCGGGCATTGGAAACGGGTTTTCTATTGAGCGAAGCTATCGCAACTGATGCATTATCAATTACTCGATTTATTAGCATTTCTATGACCTTGCGCTCAACATCAACTGGGTCATTCGCAACCTCAGCAATTTTCCATGCAAGTTGATTTCTTTTACCTAAATTTTCTTCGGAGCGATAAACACGCAAATGATGATTTTTCAAAAATTATCTACCTTTCAGGTGTCTTATAATACCTAAATTGAGAAACTACAAAATTAGTTTTTAAATCGATAATTCGATCACAATAAAATCTAATAACTTACATGGTAGTATTTAGATTCTAGTGGTGTTCCCCAACCAAACCTGTCGAACCTTTTTCTGCTTCACCGAGTAAGTACTGTCCATCACTGTTCCGCATAAGCAGTCCTTCTTCCCTCAAATTATCGAGTTGTACAGAGATCTCTCGGCCATCAGAGCTGCCCATAATTTCAATTAACTCAAAGAAAAATAACGGACCCTTATGTTCCATCGCTTCTTTCAAACTATTATATTTTTTCTCTAATTTTAATTTAGGGGCCATCGCGACTTTCATAGATAGTTTGCCGCGGCTTTGAGGGGGTAATGTTAAATCAAATCCGGCTTTAGCTCCAATTATTCCTTTCCCGTCTAGTGATGGATCCATTGGCAGTCCCATCATTCCATTAAACACCACCACATCAGTATCTGCTTGAAACCGCGATGCCAAGGCCCATTCAAATGAATTCTCATTGCGTATATCAACATCTTCGTCAGTGACAAATACATGCTTAGCAGTAAATACAGCTGCAAAAATTGCGGCTATAGCATTTCTACTTTGTCCAGGCCGAATTTGTTTTATGGCTATTCTAATATTTTGTCCCTCTGCTGAACCAGGGGTGACATAAACGTCATTTACAATCATACCCATCATTCTTAAAACTTTAAATATTTGAGCTTCCAGGCGTATCGAAATCAGGTGAACCGATTCTGCACGATGAATCTGTTTCCCGTAACCATGAAATAGACTTTGATGTAAAACATCCGCTCTGGTCGTTATGGCTGTCACATGAAAAACTGGATCCATATGCATTGGTCCATAAAAGCCAACGTACTCTCCATATGGACCATCTGGTTCTACATATCCCCTCGCATCAAAATATCCTTCAATAATCATTTCAGCATCTGCGGGAACTCTAATGTCGTTCGTTATACTTTTTACAAGAGGTAAAGGCTCTCCCCGTAATGTACTTACAAGTTCAAGCTCATCCGCTGGAATTCGCATTCCCGCCGCCATAAAATCTATTGGATGAGAGCCAACGGCAAAACTTACGGGAAGTTTTTCGCCACGCTGCACACAACCTTGATAAATTCTCTTAAGATCTGAAGGTGCAGTAACATTTGATCCAGCAGTTTTTGTGTTTCTTAGGCTTAATCGGCGACAACCTACATTTGTTGTGCCTGTTTCTGGATCGACACAGTAGTCAATGGCCGCAGAAATATAAGCGCTGCCATCATATTGATGCTGTATGTAAAATGGGAGTTTGCTGAGATCAGCATCATCTTCCTGAAGTACCAATTTTTGTACTGGCGCTTCACTTCTATCTATCTCTATTACAGGTTGTGGATTATCAAGTCTTTTCTGAAACTCACTAATCAATTCGCTTTCGCTTTTTTCTAGAGCTATTGCTAGTCGGCGACGATTTCCATTTACGTTTGAAACGAGCTCCAACTTCTCGGGACCAACGCTCTTAAACAAAACGACTTGGTCGCAACCTTCAATTCGGCTTGCTAAATCTGTTAAGGCAACCGGCTCTTCGATAGTCTCCACTTCGCCTAACGCGTCTAATTTCTCAACGAAATTTCTAAGTCTAAATCTCTCACAATCTATTTTATTCATACCCCACCTTTTTATGCAGCCTTTGTTTTTTGTATTGTTTGCCATATTTTTTCAGGGGTAGCGGGCATTTCAATATATTTTATTCCGTAGACAGATAGTGCATCGGTAACGGCACTTAAGACTGCTGGCAAAGCCCCAACACAGCCGGCTTCCCCAGCACCTTTGACACCAAGCGGATTAATTTTTGTTGGGACTGGGTTTGATTCGACTTTAATTTGACAAAAATCATCGGCGCGAGGCATGGTATAATCTTGCAATGAACCGGATAATAACTGTCCAGACTCTTCATCAAATGCAATATTTTCCATGAGAGCTTGCCCCACTCCTTGAGCTACCCCACCATATATTTGACCTTTTAGTAACAGTGGATTAATTACGTTTCCAACGTCGTCTACGACGTAGTAGCTAATGAGTTCGGTCTTTCCGGTATCAGGATCTATTTCAACTTCGACCCCATGACAACCATTTGGAAAACTCGGTGCTTCAGGCCTAAATACGCCTGTTTCCGCAAGTCCCGGTTCGATTCCTCTTGGCATCTTTATCGGATCATAAGCGATTTTTGCTAGCTCGTGGATATTTATTTTTTTATCTGTTCCTGCTATTTGAAAAGCTCCGCTCTCGTATGTAATATCTTTCTCTGAGGCCTCTAATATTTCTGCTGCTATTTTTGTCCCCTTTTCGATTATTTTATCTGCAGCGACATGAAGCGCTGCTCCGCCAATGGCAGCCGAGCGTGAGCCAAAAGTACCTAGTCCATGGGTCACTTTGTCTGTATCTCCATCTACAAACCGTATGTTATCTGTATCAATACTTAGCTTATCTGATAAAAGTTGTTTATACATCGTATCGTGGCTTTGGCCCTGATCTTTAGTACCAGCAAATATTGTGACAGTTCCTGAAGGATCAAATCTAATTTCAATATTCTCCGGTATTGGAGCGGCTGATCTCTCGATAGAGTTTGAAATGGCAATTCCGCGTAACTTACCTTGTTTTGCTGAATTTTCTTTTCTGCTTTTAAATCCGCGGTAGTCAATCATTTCCATAACTCGGTCCATATTCTTTTCGAATTCACCGCAATCGTATGTATACGTATGGCCTGTTTTGAATGGCATCGCATCTACGGGTATCATATTCTTTCGCCGAACCTCAGTTTTATCAAGTCCTAATTCGAGGGCCACTAAATCTACCATACTTTCTATGATGTAGGCAGCTTCTGGGCGCCCTGCACCCCGATATGGTGAGGTCGAGTTAGAATTGGTGAAAACATTTCTAGTCGTTGTATGAATAGATGGTGTCATATAAACCCCAGCAAGACAGCCTACATTCATAAATGTTGATAGTATATTACGATCTGCCGATAAATACGCTCCAATATTACATATCGATGTAACTCGTAATCCAAGAAATTTCCCGTCATTGGTTATTGCAATCTCAGCGTCAGTTACGTTGTCTCTGGCATGTTCATCAGATTGAAAAGCCTCACTCCTCTCACAAGTCCATTTTACAGGCCTACCTATCCGTTTCGAAGCCCAGGCACATAGCCTTATCTCAGGATAAACAGGTCCTTTTAGGCCAAATGCACCACCGATATCGCCAACAATCACCTGAACATCTGTTTGAGGTACCTTGAAAATATCTTCTGACAGAACTTGCCTAAGTGCGTGCGGCGCCTGTATATCATTATATACAATATATCTTTTTTCTCTGTGATCATAGTCGCCAACGCACCCTCGAGTTTCCATGGAATTCGCTGAAATCCGATTTATAACAAAACGGTGTTTAACTATTTTGTCAGCTTTTGTGAAAGCTGCATCTGTACCTTCTTTATCGCCACCCTCAATGGTATGTGAAATATTATTAGCGCAGTCGTCCCAAACAAGCGGCACGTCAGGCTCTATAGCTTTTGCCGTGTTTGTGATTGAATCCAACGGTTCAAAGTCAACTTCAATTAATTCAGCAGCATCTTTAGCCTGATTTTGTGTTTCAGCAACGATGAAAGCAATGTAATCGCCTACATAACGGACACGGTCTGATACTAGGCCAGGGTGAGGAACGCTAAATAAAGGCGAACCGTCCTCGCGTTTATGGTTTTGCGTCACCTTTGTTGTCCCTATACCATCAGCAATAATATCTTGCCCCGTCAGTATGGTTATCACCCCCGGTGCCGCTTCCGCTTCTGAAGTGTTTATCGACAAAATATTTGCGTGGGCATGAGGTGATCTGAGAACAAAACCATGGGCTTGTCGATGCAGATTAACGTCGCTTACATAATTTCCCCGACCCGTAAGTAACTTTGGGTCTTCGGTTCGAGTGACTGGTTGGCCGAAGGCAAATTGTCCCATATTTTATTCTAACTCCTAATTTTATCTTTTAACTTGTTTGCTGTAATCTTCTCTTAATTTATTTTTCAAAATTTTTGCCATGGCACTCTTGGGTAACTCTGGCACAAAATCCATTTTTCTAGGTATCTTATATCCAGCAATTAAATCACGACAATGCTCAATAATTGTATTTTCATCTAAATTACCTCCTGCTCGTGATACAATGACCGCAAATAACGACTCACCATACGTTCTGTCTGGTATCCCTATCACAGCACATTCATGAACATCGGGGTGCTTGTATAATGCCGCCTCCACTTCAGAGGTGTAAATATTTTCACCACCGCTGACGACCATATCTTTTTTACGATCCATTAAAAACATCAGACCATTATCATCAATACGACCAATATCTCCGGTATGAAACCAACCATTTTTGAATGATTTTTTATTTTCATCAGGCCTATTCAAGTAACCTTTTGTTACATTTGGCCCCCTAACACATACTTCACCAGCCTCACCAGTGGGCTGTTCCTGACCTTTTTCATTAAGAATTTTGAGATCGACCCCAATGACTGGACGTCCTGCTGACCTGAGTATATCGAGATTTCCTGTCGAAATTGCTAGAGCATGATCATCGGGATCAAGTGTTGTCAAAATAGGAGAAGTTTCGGTCAAACCATAGCCTTGTTGTATTCCTGTTGAAGCAAACTGATTGATTGATTTTTGCACCCATTCAGCAGCCATGGGAGAAGACCCATAGAATAAAGTTCTAAAAGATGATAAGTTATAATTAGAAAATGTTGGTTCCTCTAATATCATTATTATCATTGTTGGAGCCATCATCGCTTGTGTTACGTGGTAGTTTTCAATTGCACTCAATGCTGCTTTAGGCGAAAAAATGGGAACAAATGCGTGCGCACTTCCATTTATGGTGTATCCCGTGCCCATTAGGTCAGCGGCATGGAACATAGGCGCCACATGCAGATATATATCCTCTTTCGTAATACTTAATGCATTGCTCACTTGATATCCATTCGAATAGATATTTCTATGTGTAAGTTCCACGCCTTTACTGCGCCCAGTGGTTCCGCCCGTATATAAGAGAATAGCCAGGTCATTTTCATCGGGCTCTTGAGGTGCGATTGGGGTTGCAGCCATCAGAATATCCTCATAAACCAGAGCATTTTTAACGTTTGAATTATTTGAAATAACAATTCTTCTATTTGCCCAGGGGGCTAATAATGCGTTATCAGTCAGATTTAGATGTTCTTCGCCCAAGGCTATGTATTCTATATTTGCATCATTTAAAATATGCTGTATTTCCGGCGCAGCTAGTCGATGGTTTATTGGAACTGGTATCGCCCCGTACCAATAACCAGCATATATTAGTTCTTGATAACGAAATGAGTTAGGTCCTATTATTCCAAATCTGTCACCTTTCTTAATTCCTGTTTGCAATAATGCACCGGCAATCATACTGATGCGTTTAACATGTTCTTGCCAGGTAAATTTTTTCTCAATATCTACAATAGCTATTCTTTCACCAAATAGTTTTTCAGTCCTCACGAGAGCTGATGTCATTGTAATCATAAATTTGAACCCCCTATCTCTTTTAAATTTTTTTCATTGTAGGATGACGTATCTTAAAAAAATTAGCATATTTTAATGTTAAGTCCAGTCGAAGGGCGCGCAAGTCCTAAAACCAGCAATCACATCTCGACGTTCTGGTGTATAAAAATTGCGGAATGTATTTTTTATCATTCTAGATCGAGTAGCCCATGAGCCTCCTCGTAATACTTTACGGGTGCCGAAAACTGGTTGGGAGTATTCTTTGTAAGAATCTGGACTGAATCCAGGGTATGGTTCAAAATTACTAGCGGTCCACTCCCATATATTGCCAATCATTTGTCTGATTCCCCACGGGCTGTCTCCTTCACCAAACATATTTACATCAACGGTATCTATTGTTCTCCCGTCAAGATTAGATTTTCCGATTGTATTGGTGTCATCACCCCATGGATATGGACGTTTACTAATAGAAAATTTTTCTCCGCCATCTGTCGGCTCTGATTTAGCAGCAATTTCCCATTCAAGCTCTGTGGGGAGTCGTCTATTGGCCCAATTGCAATAAGCGCTAGCTTCAAACCAGTTGACGTGACTTACTGGTTTGTTTGGAACCAATTCTATATAATTGTCAAATGACTTTTCTAGCCATTGGTTTTTACCATCGGCAACCCAGTAAGTTGGATGCTCAGCCTCGGCTCTATTACGCCAGTTCCAACCCAAGTCGTGCCAAAGGTCTCTTCGCTTATATCCATTATCAGCTACAAATTCTGAAAATTCCTTATTTGTAACTGGTAAACGCGCCATTTTAAAGGGATAGCTTGGAATATTATGAGCCCATTTTTCATTATCGAAAAAAAATGGTGAGTCTGGCTGGGATCCTAACAAAAATTTACCGCCTGGAATTTCTACATCACCTCGTAGCTTTTCGTTTTGTAACTCTGAGTTAATAAGTGGTTTTGATGTATTTAGGTTAGGTGATGGGTATTCCAGAGTTTTTCGAGAATAAAGGTATGCCTCAGTATGCATATCTTCATGAAATACAGCAAACTGATAAATGAAACTATCTTGTTCAGATGCCATATTGGATCCAGAAATAGGTCCCAGCCTATCAATCAACTTCTGGCGTATCGTGTCTATGTAATCAAGTACGTCTGGTGTAGAAAGTAGAGGAAGGTCCCAACGATCATAATGTTCAATATCAATCGAGTCATATATCTTGTCCCCATCTTTAAGCGTCGGTTCTTTGCGATATAACATTCTCAAAATAAATTGATCATAAAACCACGCAACATGGCCAACTTCCCATAGAATCGGATTTACAATTGGAAGTTTGGGCCCCATTAGTTGCTTATCATCAAGGTCCAGAAGCAACTCGCGGGTTCGACAATTCGCGTCCTCAAGAAAATCCGCTAAACATTGTGTGCTTACGCATTTCGTCATAATATTAAAACCTAATTATAATTAACTAATCAAATTCAGTTAGAAAATGAAAATTATACTAATAACACCAGCTAAAAAATACTCGAAAAATGGTAATCGCACAACCGCACTTAGGTGGTCGAAGATATTGCGCAAACTCGGCCATAAAGTAACCATTGATATAGAATATCGAGGGGAAAAAGCTGATTTGATGATAGCTCTGCACGCTTGGCGAAGTGCAGAATCGATTAAGGAATTCAAACATTCCTGTCCGTCAGGGAAACTTATCGTCGCATTAACTGGAACAGATTTTAATGAATTTATGCACTCGCACCCAGAGACAACATTATGTTCTATGGAGTACGCTAATAGGCTTGTGTGCCTGCATGACCAAGTCGCACGGGTGTTGCCAAGAAAATTCCATTCAAAGTTGAGAGTAATATACCAGTCGGCGGTTTCTTTGAAAAAGCAATATACTAAGTCTNTTGTTTATTTTGATGTCTGTCTGGTAGCGCATATGCGNGCTGTCAAAGATCCAGTGCGGGGACCTTTAGCCGCNAGGTTNGTCAATAAAAATTCTCGCTTGAGGATAGTTCATCTTGGTAAGGCACATAATGAAACTTGGGAAAAGTGGGCAAAAGAGGAAGAAANAAAGAATCCTCGCTATGTCTGGAAAGGTGAAAAAGTTAGGAGTGAGGTTAGGAAGGTAATTTCAAAATCACAATTATTACTCATCTCCTCTCGATCTGAGGGGGGTGCAAACGTCATATCTGAGTCCTTAGCCATCGGAACGCCAGTCATTGCATCTGACATAGATGGCAATATTGGAATGCTTGGTGCTAAGTATCCTGGTTATTATAAAGTCGGGGACGAGAAAGAGTTAAAAAAAATATTAATTAAATGTGAGAGAGAACCCGACTTTCTATTGGAACTCGGCAAGCATTGCCAAAATAGGGCACTTTTGATTTCATTATCGGAGGAGACGCGTCGATGGGGAGAAATAATCAAAGAATTAAGTAATTGATATGCACCTTACGGTAGAAAGTTGAAGCTATTTTAAGAGAATCTAGGCCTCTTATATTATTACCAAGTACGCGCTTTTATGTAAGTTGACGGCGAAGAATATTACTCAGTCCGTCAACAATTGTTACAGAAATTAAAATTACGATTAAAATTGCAGAAACTTGTGTATAATCCATTATTCTAAGGGACCCCACTAACTCAGTACCTATACCACCAGCACCTACCATACCCATGACGGTTGACTGACGGAAATTATACTCCCAACGATACATTGTAACGTCGCCGAATTGCGGCAGTACTTGGGGCAATATTCCATGAGCAATAACCTGCAGCTTGGTGCCTCCTACAGCCTCTGCTGCTTCGATTGGGGCAGGGTGTGCATGCTCGATTGCCTCAGAAAAAAACTTTCCAACCATTCCAATAGAATGCAACCCAAGTGCTAAAACACCGGGTAACATGCCAAAACCAACAGCCGCAACGAAAATAATTCCCATAATTAATTCAGGAATGGCGCGACATGTGTTTAAAAACATTCTAGCGATATAATATACAATTACGTTGGGTGTAGTTTTTTGAGAGGCAAGGAACGCTATGGGAAGAGATAATAAAATCGCAATAGCAGTTCCAGCGACAGACATTGTGATAGTTTCAATCATTGGGATCACCCAACTTTGCCAGCGCGCAAAATTAGGNGGAATCATCTCTGATATTAGGACTCCTATTGCCGGCAAACCTTCAGATAGGCGATGCCCATCAAACATTCCGGATTGCCAAAAACTAACCAAAACGATTACAAATATAATTAATGTAATACTATTTTTATTAAGCCGGCTATTACGCTCTTTTTTTAGAATGTCGTTAATTGAAATTTCTTTATCGTGAGTTAGCGGATTTTTTGACATCAACAAGCCTTTTTTAAAACTAAAGCTGAATAAGTATTAGGGGCAGATTTATAAGCTGTTTATAATCCACCCCAAACACTATTGTCAGCCGCCACTCACATTTTTACGAATATCACGTATGATATCATAGTCACTGTCTGTAACTTTTNCGAAACCATCAGCTTTAAATGGTTTTAAAACTGCATTACCGTCTTTTGTTCCTTTCTTTAGAGAAAAAAATGATTTCCGAATTGCCGCTTTTAGACTTGCTGCAAGGTCAGTTCGCATTGCCCAGGGGTATTGGGGTAGCGGATCGGAGTAACCAAGAACCTTAACTTTGCTAACATTAATTGTTTTGCGCTTCAATAATCGTTCAAATATCGGTCGGCTTAGTCCTCCTACGTGTGCGTTACCACGCTGGACATTTAAGGCAACAGCGTCATGAGCACCAAGAAAATTTTCTTTGTAATCAGTGCCCGGCATTATTCCGGCTTTCATCATGGTATATTTTGGCGCGAAGTGGCTTGAAGTCGACGCTTGGTCACCAAATGCAACCTGTAATTTTTCTCCTTTTAATTCTGAGATTTTATTTGCTTTTACACTTGTGTTAGCNATCACAACTGATTGATATTTGGTTGATCCACCTTTAAGGCGAGCAGCAAAAGGCTCTAAGTCAATTTTCCCACCTTTCATTTTATCTTTTGCAATTGTATATGACGCAGGGCCAAAATACGCGATATCAATGCGCCCAAAACGAGCGGCTTCAATCATCGAAGAATAGTCTGTTGTTACAATCAATTTAATTTTCTTATTTAGAGTCTTCTCCAGAAATNCTGCAAATGGNGCATTATCTTGGATAATCGTGGCTGCATTNTCATCAGGTAGAAGTGCAATCTTTAACGTGGCGGGATTATANTCGTTCGCAATGGCCGCAGTACTTACTATACCAATAGTAGAAAAAAAGAATAATTTTATTGCAGTAGATAGGATTTTAGAAAAAAATATTTTNAAGCGCATTTTTAATTCTCCAGTAAATAAGGTTAAANTTTAAGTTTGTATATTTCTCATTAGGAATAACTTATTGGGCTATTTCCAAATGTTNAATTGGNTTAATTTNGCCATAGATTTGACTTATTACACTTTCGTTCAATTCGTCTGGTGNGCCGTCAAATAAAATTTTGCCGTTTCCAAGCCCAATAATTCTATCAGCTATTTCGCACGCGTATTCTAGCTGGTGCAAACTGATAACGGCTGGAATATGGTCTTGCCTACATATTGATTTTAACATAGATAGGATTTTTAAAGATGCGGCGGGATCCAGTGAGGCGATAGGTTCATCAGCTAAAATTAAACTTGGTCTTTGAGCTATTGCTCGGGCTATGCCTACTCTTTGTTGTTGCCCGCCAGAAAGGGCATCACAGCGGGACAGAGCTTTTTGTTGTAAACCTACCCGGTCTAGGCACTCTAAAGCCCAATTTTTCTCTAAATTACCGAGTGAGAAGATACTGCGCCAAATTGGATAATGGCCAAAGCGCCCCATTAAAACATTCTCCAAGACAGTTAATCGACCAATCAACTGGTGTTGCTGGAAAATCATGCCTGTTCGCCGGCGATGTGCTCTGATATCTTTTTCATTTTTTAGCGTTCCAATCCCTTTGACCTGCACTTCGCCGGTGGATGGCCTAACTAATAGATTTAAAGCCCGCAACAATGTTGACTTACCAGCCCCAGACGGGCCGAGTAATACAGTGATTTCGCGATTAAAAATTTGGATGCTTTCCTGTCGAAGTCCCATCGTACCATTAGGATAGATGATGCTTATTTCTCGTGCCTCTACTAGTACATCTGGATCAACTTGATTGGCTGGTTTATTGAGCATTTTAACAATCCAAATTTTGTATAACTAGTCTTATCTATCGATATTAGAACCAACCATAGAAAACCTGACGAGACCATTTCATAAGGTATTTTAGGAATCAACACTAAATTAATGAAAATAGTTTGCCAATTAATTTTTTTTAAGTAATTTTTTCGAAAAAAGAGTAAAAAAAATGTTTTTAAGCAATAGTAAAATTGTATTGGCCAGCTTTGTTCATGATTCCGTAAAAACAACTTTGGGATCGGTGGGTAGTGTAATAGAGAATTTAAATCAGGAACCATGGACGCGTAATGAATTGATCAATCATTTGCAAGATGCAGATGGTTTGATGGCCTTTATGACTGAGAGGATTGACAGTGATTTACTTGATCAGTGTCCTAGTTTAAAAGTTATTGCTGGCGCACTAAAAGGTTTTAATAATATTGATATCGAGGCTTGCTCGGAACACGGTGTCATCGTCACTATCGTGCCAGATTTATTGACAATCCCCACCGCCGAATTAACGGTTGGTTTGATGATCGCATTATCAAGAAAAATAATATTAGCAGATCAATATGTACGAGGTGGTAATTTTAAAGGGTGGCGGCCAATTTTTTTTGGTAATTCTGTTGTTGGATCAAATGTTGGTATAATTGGCGCGGGCGCTGTTGGTAAAGCCATTTTTAAAATGTTGCACGGATTCGATTGTCGTTGCTTTTATGTCGATCCCGTTGCTCTTAAACCTGAAGAAGAAGCTGTACTTAACGTAACTTGTGAGACACTAGAGTATGTTTTAAAGGAAGCAGATTTTGTTATTCTTGGCATGCATTTGACTGCTGATAGCTTTCATATAATTGATCAGGAATTTTTAGCGAAAATGAAACCTGGCGCGTATTTGATTAACCCAGCACGTGGTTCGTTAATTGACGAAGCTGCCGTAGCAGAAGCACTTTCAAGTGGACATTTAGGAGGGTTCGCAACGGATACTTATGAAATTGAAGACTGGGCGATAGACGGTAGGCCGGGTTTTGTTCATCCAGGCATCTTAAACTCAGAGCGAACTGTTTTAACGCCGCATATAGGATCAGCCGTTGGTAAAACTCGTGAAGCAATCGAATTATCAGCTGCAAATAGTATTATTTCAGCTTTGAAAGGTGAGAAGCCAAACACTAGTATTAATTTTGATAATTTGATTAAGATTGAAGATTAGATTGTATCAAATGGACTGTGCTAATAACTCAGCAAACAAAAATTTCTAGCTCTTAATATCACTAAAGGTTTTTTTATAATTTTTAATATGATTACTCGCCAAAGAACATAAACAAATATATTTTTAAAACCCAAATATATATCCACTTTGGATGGGCTCGGAATCAATGATAGGAATTGATTGTATTACGACTTCCTTTTTTTCAGATAATGTGATGTATTCATTTAAATTGATATTAAATTATTTATACCAACTAAATTAAAGGGAGAGTACTATGCAAAGAAATAGCCATAGAGTCATTACTTTTGGATTAGCGCTTAGTTTGACTAGTTTGCTTATGACGTCGATAAATGCGGAAACACGTGTGACCTATAAGTCGGCTAAAACTACTTCATCTTATTATCAAATGGCGGTTCAGTTTGCTGAGGCAATGAAATCTGGCTCAAGAAATAATATTATTGTTACTGTTGAAGAAAGTCAGGGTTCCGTGCAAAATGTTAAAGAAGCGGCGGTTAGATCAGGTAACTATGTTTTCACGACGCCTCCAGTGTTGGTGAAACTTGCTAAAGCGTCGAAAGCTATGTTCAAGGGTAAAGGTAATCCTAAATACAAAGACATAAGAGCACTTTTTCCTATACCTTCACTGACGATGCATTTTGTTTTGAGTAAAAAAAGTGGTGTAAAAAAGTTCTCCGAGCTTAAAGGAAAAACAATACTCATTGGCAAGGGATCTTTTGGGGCGAAAGAAGGTGCAAAATATCTCAAGTTATTTGGTATTAAAGATAGCGTAAAATTAGCTAACGTCGAACTTTCTAATGCTGTACCAGCGCTTAAAAATGGTCAGATAGACGGGTTTGTAACTGCTGGTTCATGGCCTGCTCCTAACGTTATAGAGGCGGCTGCGGGAACAGGCGTTCATGTTATTTCTCTGACATCAGATCAAGTTAAGAAAACTAAAAGAACTAAATTAGTAATTCCAGCGGGAACTTACAAGGGGCAGACTTCTCCTATTACGACAACTTCTTTGCCAGTTGTTGCATATAGCACGACGAGAATGGATGACAACACAGCATATTCACTTACTAAAACATATTGGACTGAAAAAGCTAAGATGGGACAAAAAGCAAACTGGTGGAATGGCGTAGATAAGGGGCTAATGGCTAATATTATTGGTAAAATACATTCAGGAGCATTAAAATATTATTTAGAGTCCGGCTTCAATATTAAAGAATCTCAAAAATAAAAGTAGAATTTTTAGAATAAACCCGGATTATTTTTAAATCCGGGTTTATAGAGTAAAAGTTTTTTCTTGTAGAAAAATGGAATGACATTGTTTTTTCAGCGGAATTTTTGGCCTGCACTTGGATGTGCGTCGATAGTCATTCACTTGTACCTAATTTTTTCGGGTTTAATTCCAAACCTTGTAAGTCGACCAATTCATATGGCCTTGGCTTTACCTTGGGCCCTAATATTTTTGGCTAAATCAAAACCTTCTAAGGTATCGGGACTCTTTCTAACTCTATTTGGCTCTTCTGCATGTATTTGGATTATTTTTAATGAAAACTCCCTGAGTGATCAATACGGAGCATTAGAAGGCTTGGGACAGATTGTTGTTGCGGCTATTTTACTATTGATAGTTATAGAAATGGCAAGACGAGTGGTGGGCTGGCCTTTACCTCTGGTTACTATTTTAGCGCTGATTTACGGTTTGTTGGGTCAATATATTCCAGGTGAGTTCGGATATGCTGGTATTCCAGTTGCCAGTTTTTTGGGTACTTTGACGATTGCAGAAGGAGGAATTTGGGGAAAATTAACAGGCGTATCAGTAAATATTGTTGCGATTTTTGTAATTTTCGGCGCAGTTCTGAATTCTGGTGAGGCTGGCCAGGGCTTTATGAATTTAGCCAGTGCAGCAGCTGGTAGATTAAAGGGTGGCGCGGCAAAAGTATCGGTCGCAGCTTCCGCATTGTTTGGTTCTATTTCAGGCTCAGCATCCGCAAATGTTGCATCGACTGGCGCAATAACACTGCCTGCTATGATACGCCTTAAATATCCTCGATCGCTTGCAGGAGCAGTTGAAGCCGTTGCGTCATCGGGCGGACAAATCATGCCACCGTTAATGGGGGCAGGAGCCTTCGTGATGGTTGAACTAACTGGTATTCCTTATGTGGATATTATGCAAGCAGCTCTCTTGCCAGCATTACTATATTTTTTCGCAGTGTGGGTCGGAATAAACGCGTTTACGCGAAGGTATGACCTTATCGGGTTACCAGAAGAGGAAACACCTACTTTAAAGTTGGTAATGATTACATCTTGTTTCTTTTTAATTCCATTTGGCACTCTGATTTGGGCTATGTTTGGGCCTGGATTTACGCCACAATATGCAGCTTCAATTTCAATATTAGTTGGCGCCATGCTTCTTTTTTTGGATGGTAACTTGAAAATAGATTTTAATCGTACCGTTCGAAGGTACGTTGAGACATTTATTATCGCAGGGCAACAAATTGCAATTATTGCTTCCATAATTCTGTGTGCATCAATTATTATTGGTATTCTTGGCATGACAGGTTTAGGTGTTAAAATAACTTCTCTAATCCTCTCCTGGTCAGGCGGATTAATATGGCCGGCTTTAATTCTTACCGCATTAGCATGCCTGATTCTGGGAATGGAGGTGCCTACTACTGCCGCTTATGTAATTTGTATTTCAATTGCTGGCCCTGCTTTAGTCTCGCTTGGACTAGAGACTTTACAAGCACACCTTTTTGTTTTTTGGTTTGCATTATTATCAACGATTACACCGCCGGTATGTGGTGCCGTATTTATTGCTGCTGGAATGGTTAATGCAAACTGGCTTAAGGTCGCCGGATTTTCGATGGCTCTGGGTATAGGTTTATACCTTATTCCATTGGGAATGATTGCTAATCCAAATTTAATTGCGCTTGGTTCTAACCCAGTTCCTTCTTTATTAGCAATGTGTAAAGTCGGTTTCTCGCTATTTTTAATTTCATTTGGAATTATTTGTCCAAAATCGTTGATTTTTCGAATTACACTCTGTTTGTCTGGATGTTTAATTTTGTTTATTTAAAGTTTTTGTTGTTGTAATAAAAGATTGCAATGGCAAAATGAGATATTTACCACTGCTTAAATGCATAAGATTTTTTTGGTACGTTAAGGATTAAAATATGAAGCTTTCAATTATTCTTTTTTTTCTTCCATGGATGCTTAGAACCCAATCTTTGATGTATAAAAAATTTCGGGAGAGACTTAAGGAAAAAAACCTAATTGTTCAGATGAAAGTAGCTGACGATAGTATTGGTCGGTTTTACACTTTTCGGGATGGAAAAATTATTTCAAAACGTGGCATTCATTCGGACCCAAACGTTTGTATTATTTTTAAAACGGAAAAAATTGGTTTTGATTTATTAATGCCCCCGGTCAATTATCAAACGCGCATTGATGCGATAAAAAATTTCAATTTAATGATGGAAGGCCCAGATGAATTAACCTCCTGGTTTTCTGAAACTGTAATGATGAGCCAAACAAATCACTGGGAATATGGAACTCGAGTTGAAAACGGTGAAACACGCTATGTAAACAACACAAATGGTGGACCAGTTTACGTTTATGTTAAAGATGGAAAAATCATACGTATGACACCAATAGATTTTAGTGATGATGACGGAGAAACATGGACATTAAAAGCCCGTGGTAAAGAGTTTTCTCCTCCCAGGAAGACAACAATCTCGCCTCATGGTTTAGCATCTAAATCCTTGGTCTATTCAAAGGACCGGAATTTATATCCGATGAAACGTGTTGATTTTGATCCAAATGGCAACCGGAATCAACAAAATCGAGGCATTTCGGGGTATGAACGGATTTCATGGGATGAGGCACTTGATATTGTTGAAAGTGAAATAAAAAGGATGAATAGAAGTTATGGCCCCGGAGCAATTTTAGCGGCTCGAAGTTCACATCATACATGGGGAAATGTGGGTTATTATATTAGTGCCTATCAGAAGTTTACAAATATCATAGGTGCCACGACCACTATGCTTAATCCTGATAGCTGGGAAGGCTGGTATTGGGGTGCGATGCATCATTATGGTCACAGTATGCGTAATGGTGCAGCAGAAATTTATGGGCAAGTTGAAGATTGCCTTCAGGAAGCTGAGATGATTGTTTTCTGGTCGAGTGATCCAGAGGTAACAAACGGTGTTTATGGATCTTTTGAGGGTACTGTGAGGCGCCAATGGGCTATAGAATTGGGTATTGAAATGGTTCATATCGACCCTTTTTTCAACGAAACGGCGGCGTTTTTGGGCGGTAAATGGATTGCACCCCGACCAACAACGAGTCCAGCTTTGGCTCAAGCGATCACTCACGTATGGATTAAAGAGGAGCTTTATGATTCCGAATATGTAGAGCGGTGCACTACAGGATTTAAAAAATGGGCCACTTATATTCTTGGACAAGATGAAGAGGGCATTGAAAGAACACCCGAATGGGCTGAAGAAGAGACTGGTGTCCCCTCCCGCGAAATTAGGGCGCTTGCCCGCAAATGGGCAGCAAAGAAAACTTATCTTTCGGCTGGAGGAATGGGGACGACTCTAGGAGGAGCGTGTCGCTCTGCAACTGGAGCACAATGGGCTAGATCGATGATCTGTTTAATGGCTATGCAGGGACTCGGAAAACCAGGCATAAATTTTGGGGGTCTTCAGTTTGGTTCTCCAATAGATTATAATTTTTATTTTCCCGGATACGCTGAAGGCGGTTTTAGCGGTGATAGTATGAATTCTGCAAGTGGTGTCTCGTTATATCAGCGAATGCCTCATCTATTGAGTATGAACCCAACACAACAAACCATTCCACGGTTAAAAATGCCCGAAGCAATAACAGAAGGTGAGGCAGAGGGCTATCCAATCGATATACGGTCGATTGAAGGCCAGTTTTTTCCAGTTAAATACCCTTCACCCGGTCATTCACCAGTAAGAATGATGTACAAATATGGATCGTCCTATATCGGAACTCAACCTGATAGTAACCGTTATATAAAAATGTACCAAACTGACGACCTTGAATTTGTAGTAAGCCAATCTATTTGGAATGAAGGAGAAGTAAAATTTGCCGATGTTATATTGCCAGCCTGCACTAATTTTGAGCGGTCTGATATTGGTGAGTGGGCAAATCCAGGAGGTTATGGCTATGATTGGGTTGGCCAACTTAACCATCGCGTAATTGGAATGCAACATAAGTGTATTGAGCCATTGGGGGAGTCAAAATCTGATTATCAAATCTTTCACGACATATGCGCGCGATTAGGGCATTCAGCTTATTTTACTGAGGGTCATAGAGAAATTGATTGGGTCAAGAGATTATTTGATGCCTCTGACCTTCCAAGTGGTATTTCCTGGAAGAAATTTTGTAAGAAAGGGTATTATGTCGTTCCAGCAGAAAACGAAAAATCAAGGCCCCCAGTTTCGTATAAGTGGTTTGCAGATGGTAAAAAGAAAAATGTGCCTGAGCCTCAACCTTTGCCAGGCTCTTATGGAGAAGACTTTTTAGAAGGTTTACAGACACAATCTGGAAAAATTGAATTTGAAAGCCAGAGTCTTAAGCGATATGGTAAGGACCCTGAGCGTCCGCCCTTAAATATTTATATTCCATCGTGGGAAGGAACTCATACTAGTGATCTATTTAAAAAATATCCGTTACAATTAGTATCGCCGCACGCGAGATATAGTTTCCATACCAAAGGGGACGGTAAGGATAGTTCTATAAACGACATCAAGGACCATAGAATAAACATTGGTGGTTATGCTTATTGGATCGTTAGAATATCGTCGGAAGACGCAGAGGTGCGTAATATTAGTGATAATGATTTAGTAAAATTATTCAATGATCGCGGTTCAGTTATTTGCGCAGCACAAATAACCGAGAGGTTAAAGCCTGGAATTATACATTGTCGTCAGGCTTCAGCAGTTTATGACCCAATCGGCAAACCTGGAAGTTCTGCGGACCGTGGCGGTTGTATTAATTTATTGACCCCAAAGAGAACACAGTCATTAAAAACACACTC
>NHCC01000011.1 GCA_002168115.1 Rhodospirillaceae bacterium TMED23
TCAAGAGCATATTTTGCTTCAATACTTTCAGGGAAAAAACATCTTCAAATCTAATACCATGAGATTATATTTATTGAACCTTTACTGTCACAAAACGTCAGATTGCATTAATTTTTTTACTAGATGAGGAGTAGGTATGCTTAGATAGTTTTACACTTCATTAAAATTTGCTATATTATTAAAAAAAATAAATAACAGGGATAAAATATGACATCTAATTGCAGGCGCCACCAAAGGTGTGTCGATGATGCCGTTCGTCACGCGCAACTAGTGTGTGATGACAATAACTCTCGTTTTACAACTCTTCGAAAAAGAGTACTTGAGTTGCTATGGGCCAATCATGAACCTGTAAAAGCGTATGACCTTTTGAGTGAACTTCAAAAAGAAGATAAGTCTGCAAAGCCTTCAACCGTTTATAGAACATTAGACTTTTTATTAGAACTTGGTTTAGTACATAAAATCCATCGTCAAAACTCTTTCGTAGGATGTATTAATCCTAGAGAAAAGCAGCCTAGTGTTTTTCTTGTTTGCAATAATTGTAATGAAGTTTCCCAAAGAAATGATAAAGAATATTTTAACTTAATTAATAATATTACAAAGAAATATCAATTTAAACCATCGGGTTCAAGCTTTGAAATAGAAGGTTTATGTAGTAAGTGTATTTGAAAACAATGATCTTAAAAGCGTGCTAGTATATTACAAGCAATCGATTAATATCCTCCCACGATTATCTCCAATCGTTATAGATTCCTCTTTTTAACGAGCATCAATTTCTGACTATATTACGAAAAAATATCTAAAGACTAATATGGTTACTAGCCTCTAGCGTCTACTCAATTAATTAGAGTAGCAAACGCTAGAGGTTAAATGATTTATGAAGATTTTAACAGCCGGAAAGATTTTTAGATAAATCTTTTATCAAAGAAAAATATAGAGATTTTCCAGGCTTAAATGTTGAACCTAAAGGATCAAAAACTCCAGTTTTAATGTTTGTACTTTCTGCAATCACGTTAATGATTTTAGGATTAAATTGCGGCTCTGAGAAAATACATTTTATATTCTCTTCTTTTACATGTTTTCGTATCTCTGAAATTTGCTTTGCACCAGGTTGAACATCTGTGTTCACCGTTANGGCTCCCATTGATGGGACTTTAAACCGTTTTTCGAAATACTGGTAGGCATCATGGAATGTGATAAAACGCGCTTTCTTATTAATGGATTTATTTATTTCGAGAACCATTNTATCGATCTTTAGGGAAGTTTTATCGGCATTTTCATTGTATTTTTTTGCATTTGATGGATCACTTTCTGAAAGTACATGAGCTATTTCATTTACCATTAATTTTGCATTTATAGGGTCTAACCAAAGGTGGACGTCAAATTCCCCGTGTGCATGCCCATGTGCATCTTTGTGGCCATGCTCATCTTTATGATCATCNTGCCCATCTTTGTGCTCATCTTTATGATCATCATGTCCATCTTTGTGCTCATCTTTATGATCATCGTGGTCATCGTGTTTAAAAATATTTTTTTCACGAAACTTAAGTTTTGGTATTTCATTCAATTTCATAAAAGATATTATCTTTGCTTTGGTGGAAATTGTTTTTAGAGACTTTTCTAAGAACGTCTCTAAATCTTCTCCAAACCAGAAGATAACATCCGCTTTTTCTAGCATTCTTGCATGTGATGGTTTTAAACTGAAATTATGAGGTGATGCACTTCCCTCTAAAATTAGCCCTAGATCCCCACTTCCATCCATTACATTCGCAACTAAGGAGTGAAGAGGTTGAATAGTTGTAACCACTTTAATCTCAGCTTTTAACGCAGAGTTAGAGTAAAAAAATGTTACTGAAAAAAATATAGCAATAATATATTTTTTTAATTTACTTGTGTTAATCATAGAATACCTCATATTAAATGTTTAGAATAATATAATTGTAATGTTATATTATTACATACTTGATTGCGAGATAACATATCCTAAAATTGAAATTATGCAATAGAAGTAAATGAAAAATAAATTATTAGTTAAACTAGAAAATGCTGGTGTCTTTTTAGACGGAAGATGGCTGGTAAGGGGTGTATCCTTAGAACTATACCAGAATAGTATAGTGACGTTAATTGGACCCAATGGATCAGGAAAAACGACAACAGGTAAGCTTGTTCTCAACATTTTAAAATCAGATGAGGGGGAAGTATCGGTTTATACAAAGCGTATCGCTTATGTGCCTCAAAAAATTAATATCGACTGGGCCGTTCCTCTTCGTGTCAATGATTTTATGGGACTTACAGGTCGAATAAGTCATTCTAAAGTTATCGAAAACTTAAGCCTAACCGGTGTCGAGAATTTAGTTAATAATAATTTAGCAGATTTGTCGGGAGGTGAATTTCAAAGAGTACTCCTGGCAAGGGCTATTGGAAAAAGACCTGATTTATTAATACTAGATGAACCCGTTCAAGGAGTTGACTTTAATGGTGAAATCAAAATGTATAACCTTATTAAGCAGATTTCAGA
This sequence comes from Rhodospirillaceae bacterium TMED23, assembly GCA_002168115.1. GTDB lineage: Bacteria > Pseudomonadota > Alphaproteobacteria > Rhodospirillales > UBA2165 > TMED23. The sequence continues at coordinate 2,516 of NHCC01000011.1, forward strand.
GGAAATAAATTGTGGAATATTATTAATTTCCCATGATCTAAATTTTGTTATGGCTTCTACAGATCATGTTATTTGTTTAAATGGCCATGTATGTTGTTCCGGTTCACCACAGGATGTGGCTCAAAATTCATCTTATATTGAATTATTTGGGGAACAGGCGGCAGCTACTTTTTCATTATATAGTCATAAACATGATCATAACCACGATCCTGATGGAAGTATAAGTAAGTAATGTTTGATGATTTTTTTATTCGGGCATTAATTGCGGGGATTGGAATTGCCATAATTGCCGGACCGATAGGGTGCTTTGTTGTTTGGCGTCGCCTTGCATATTATGGAGACACACTTGCGCACTCTGGATTACTTGGAGTAACTTTGGGTTTTCTCTTAGGAATTAATATGTCCGTCTCAGTTTTTATAATATCAGCAACTATAGCTTTTCTTCTATTATTATTACAAAAGAAGACCAAATTAACTGGTGATGCTTTATTAGGACTTCTGGCACATTCTTCGCTCGCAATTGGGCTAGTAGTTATTGCTATTTCATCTTCAATTCGTATTGATTTAATGGGATTATTATTTGGAGATATTCTTTCAGTTTCAAATAATGACATAATTTTAATTTGGGGTGGGGGAGCGATTATACTTCTGGTCCTATTTTTTATATGGAAATCGTTATTTGCGGCTACCGTTAATTATGATCTAGCAATGGCAGAGGGTATGAATCCGGACACATCCAATTATATCTTCACAATATTAATTGCGGGTGTCATAGCCATTTCAATAAAAATGATTGGTGTTTTACTTATTACAGGCTTACTGTTAATTCCTCCTGCTATGTCTAGGAATTTAAGTCTAAGTCCAAAGGAGATGGTTGTGTTCTCTATAATAGGAGGCGTTATCTCAGTAATAGTTGGTTTATTTGGCTCATTGGAGTTTAATACCCCATCTGGACCTTCGATTATTGTTGTATCATTAATATTCTTTTTTCTTTCTTTGTTGTTTAAAAGATCGGATCAAAGTATGAAAGTAAAATAAATATGAAAAGTTGGATACTTTAAAGCATGATCGAAGATTTATCTCATAATGAAAAATTAATTCAAAATGTTTTAAAAAAATCAAATAAACCATTAAAAGCGTATCAANTCCTTTTTCAGGTACAAAAAAAAGGTATCAAGTCTCCTACGCAAGTCTATAGGGCTTTGGATAAGTTACAAAAAATTGGGAAAGTTCATAAAATTGAAAGCCGGAACTCATATATGATTTGCAACAATACTGATTGTTTAAACAAATCGTCAGTCTCTTTTTTAATTTGTAATTTATGCGAGAAGATAGTTGAGATTGAGGATAAATTATTTTCCAATCATTTTTCTAAGATNTGTAAGGAATTTAATAGAAAATACACCCAGCATAATCTAGAAATATTTGGAACTTGTATATCTTGTAGTGAAAAGAAGTAACTGCTCTTTTACCACTCTTTTATTTTGCGCTTTTTAGACGGACTTAGCTATCTTCGAGACTTTATACGTTTTTGGAGTATTAATTAGAAACAAGTTTAAAGAATCTATTTTCCATTGCTTGGTTCTCTTTAAATAAGCCCATTAAGCGACATGTTACAGTGCTTGTTTCAACCTTNCGAACTCCGCGAGTTGTCATACATTGGTGGGCGGCATCTACAACAACAGCTACTCCTTTTGGCTCTAATACCCGTTGGATTGAATCAGCTATCTGAGCTGTCAATGTCTCCTGCGTTTGCAGGCGTCTTCCATATATATCTACAACCCTTGCTAACTTGCTAATGCCCACGACACGTTTATCTGGAATATAGGCTACGTGAGCTTTACCAATTATCGGCACCATGTGATGTTCGCAATGAGATTCAAGTCTAACATTTTTGACGACTACTATTTCATCGTAGCCCTCAACTTCTTCAAAGGTTCGTGATAGATATTCGTCTGGAGATTTATCATACCCTTCAAAAAATTCATCATATGCGTTTAAAACACGCTTTGGAGTATCTATAACACCTTCACGGTTTGGGTTATCTCCCGCCCANGCAATAAGGGTTTTTACGGCTTTAATGGCCTCTTCACGACTTGGCTTAGGGTAGATTTCATCAGTTTTATTTTGAACCACAGNGTATCCAATCAAATATTATCTTTNTAAATTTAAAATCTGTAATATTATAACATATCATAATTTATATAAACTATTAAAGCCTCAATTTTCATCGTTGTTTGGATAACAAACTTGCTGTCACTCACCTATATAAGCTCTTACTGTTATTGCCTTAGAATATTACAAATTTAGCTTTTAAGCAGTGAAAAGTTACTCTCATTTAAGCTTTAAATTTTTTAAAAAAATACTGTTCAAGTTATTAGATGAAAGTGTTATATTGCCATCAATAATAAAGTTAGAAAAGAGAGAATGATGTGGAAAAAAAATTTATAATTGAACCCCATATGCGGTTACATGAATGGGTTGCNGTAGAAAAAGGCTATTTTAAAGAGGAGGGCCTGGAATACGAGTTATCAGACAAATTAACNAAGGTTGATGCTCAAGCTGATTATTTGGGGGACAAAATTGGAGCATACCAAACNTTTGAAAACGGTCGTACTTGCGATGTAAGCTCAGCATGCCATTGGACAGTTAACGTGGCAGCTTCATCGGGACATGGCAAGTTATATACCGATTGTTACTCTGTTTCACCATGCGGAATTTTTGTACACCCTGACGCAGGTATACAAAAGCCTGAGGATCTTGCAGGTGTCCCAATATCTGTTGGATACCAATCTGGGAGCCATTACTCAACCATTCAAGCGCTAGAGCAGTTTCTCGAGCCTNATCAAATAAATTTATCGTTTAATGAAGGCTTGCTGTTTGCTCGCATGGAAAAATTGATTGATGGTGAGATACCTGCATGCAGTTTGTTTAGTGGCACGTATTATTTTTTAGATCAACTAGGGTTTAAAAAAATAGTTGAGACGACATTTATGATGGCAGGTATGATTACAGGGAATCCGAAATCAGAGGATATTGCAAAGTTTTATCGTGCTCTTCAAAAAGCTCAACATGACATTGATTTGAGACCGGAACTTTATACTCACTATTANAAAGAGGAATTCCCAGAACGCTTTCATTCAATGATGGATTTAAGATATTTTGGGCCCGGCGAAAGGATTGTTTTTGAGAAGTATTCCAAAAGAATGTATGATGAATCTCGCTTGTGGGTGGGTAAACGTGATATTTTTCCTGAGGGAGACATTGGGAACCTTGACTACTCAGAGGCTAAATATAATGCTCTGTAAAAATAACTCAATAGTGACCGTGTATTTTGTGCAGATATAAAAAAGTATAAGTTAAAAAAGTTCTGAGATTATTTATCAGACTCATTATGTTTTTCGAAAAAGAGACTAATATGATCACCGAAGTAAAGCCTTTTTTTGACGCTAATAGCAATACAATTAGTTATATTGTCCGCGATCCTCAAAGCCGTCACGCAGCAATCATAGACTCAGTTCTCGGTTTTGATTATGCGTCGGGAACGATTATGTATACTCAAGCGGAGGATATTATTAAATACGTAGAGTCTGAGCAACTCATTATTGACTGGCACGTCGAAACCCATATTCACGCAGACCATATTTCGGCTGCCCCTTATTTACAGGAACGATGTGGGGGGCTAATTGCAATTTCGGAGCATATTATTGATGTTCAACAAACTTTTGGAAAGTTCTTTAACGCTGGTACCGAATTTAAGCGCAATGGCGATCAATTTGATAAACTTTTTAAGGATCAAGATATTTTTATGATAGGGTATCTTGAGGCTAAATGTATGTATACTCCAGGCCATACGCCAGCATGCATGACTTATTTTATTGGCGATTCAGCATTTGTTGGAGATACGTTATTCATGCCAGATGGCGGCACGGCAAGAGCAGATTTTCCCGGTGGCAATGCCAAATGTCTGTTCCACTCTATCCAAAATATTTTAGCACTACCAGATAACACTCGCATTTTTGTTTGTCATGATTACATGCCAGGTGGCAGGGATTTTGGTTACGAGACAAGTGTTAAGGCTCAAAAGCGTCATAACATACATGTTAAAGTTGGAATTAGTGAAAGTGAATTTGTAACGATGCGGGAAGCGAGGGATGCCAGCTTAACTTTGCCAGATCTTATAATGCCATCAATTCAATTAAATATGCGTGCCGGTAAAATGCCCCCGCCAGAAAATAACGGTGAAACTTATTTGAAAATACCTTTATCTGGGTTAAAAATTTAATTATGTCGATTAACTGGATAGAGTTTACACCTTTGCTATCGTCTTTGGGTGGAATTCTCATTGGCTTAGCTGCATTGATATTAATGCTTGCGAAAGGCAGGATTATGGGGATGAGTGGCATTCTCTCCGGTTTGTTAATCCCAAATTCGAGTGCAGAATTTTCATGGAGGTTTGTTTTTGTTGCCGGTGTNATTGCCGGGCCGGCACTTCTTATAAATTTTGATCTAATTAAGATTTCGAGTACTCCGGTTGCTTCCGGGGTATTACTCTATGTAGCTGCTTTTTGCGTTGGTATAGGTGCTGCTATTGGAAGGGGTTGTACTTCGGGTCACGGAATTTGCGGATTATCTCGTTTATCGATTCGTTCACTTAGCGCTGTTTTAACATTTGTCACAACGGGTATAATAACTGTTTCGATTTTTAGGCATTTCTTATGAATCGAGGAAATAGATCATGTTAGCCCTATTATCGGTTTTATTTTCTGGGTTTGTCTTTGGCATAGGATTATCACTAGCTGGAATGTTAGACCCTACCAAAGTAACTGGTTTTTTGAATATTCTGGGCAAATGGGATCCATCTCTTGGTTTTGTGATGTTGGGCGGAATTATGGTAACCACNCTTGGCTATTTCTTTATTTTTAAGAGGGGAAAACCGCTTTTTGAAAGGAACTTTGATTTTCCTAAAAGGCAGAAAATAGATAAATCTTTAATTTTGGGTAGTACNCTTTTTGGTATTGGTTGGGGGATGGCTGGTTTATGCCCGGGACCAATTATTGCGAGCCTAACGATTGATCCGTCCGGCATGTTCTTGTTTTTACTGGTTACGATTATTGGTCTTAAATTTGGAGTTATAATAAATAAATTGCTTAGCTGAATTTGATTTTAGTAACCTCACTAGGTTTGCTATAAATGATGGAGGTACTGAATATGGTAGCTTAATTATTAATGAGATTTGATAATAAGTAGAATTAGTTATGGTCTGTGTAAAATAGTATAACAGTATGTAAAAAAGAACTATTTTCTATTTGCGTGAAATTTAAAATTCTAGTGCTAATTATTTTGTTGGATATATTCAAGGTGAAACCATCCCAACCTATTCCGAAGCCAGAAAANCGTCAAATGATTATGGAAAAATTATGGCCAGATGTTTCTGTAAGTAAGGAGTGGAGCTTTATTTTTTCTNATGAAACTTCATCTCTTGATGATATTGAATTTAAAAATTCGATTAAATTATTAGATAAGATTNCAAACATCATTGAATTACGATCCCAACTCCTAGAACAAGACTATGAAAATAATTTAATATACCTTCCNAATGGAGCGTGGAGNCGTGAATATCGTAATTCTATAGAATATGATAACTCTATTAGAAACGTAAGTGACTCATATAGATTACTTGCTAAAAAAGATTATGACATTATTAGAAAGTTACGGTTTTATTGTGAGGGTTTTACTGGCTATCAGTTGGCAACTTTAGAGGCAGCTAGTAAAAGACCATGGATAGTTAATAAATTACCTGATGATTGGGATCAGGTTCTATCACGTTTAGCAGGTCCTATCCCTTCAGAGATTTTTCAGACAATTTCGATAGCTAATAAATTACCTCCAAATTTAAGATTAAGGCCCCCAAAAAAGTTTGGAGAAATAGGTTGGTTATTTTCAGGTCAAATATTTAACCACGATTTGCTTGGTTACCAACAAATAATATCTTTAATGTTTGAAAATGGAATTATTGAATTGCTTAATGAAAGGCTAAAGAAGAATGAAATAATAAGAATTGTTGAAATTGGCGGTGGTTATGGTGCTTTGGCTTTCTATCTCGCCCAGATTTTTAATAATCGGATTAAATATTCGATAATCGATATTCCTGAATCATTGGCATTCTCATCTGTTTATTGCAGTTCAATCCCAATTAATGTTCCAACTGTATTAATAGAAAAACCAGAAAAAGATCAATTGATGGATCAACCNTGTTGTGAATTTATTCCAAATATTTATTCGTTTATTTTGGAGGATAGAGATAAAGTANTAGATTTATGTATAAATACTTTGTCATTGGCAGAGATGTCTCCNGATCAAGTAGAAGATTATTGCTCCCTTATTCAAAAATTAATTAGACAAACTGGTATGTTTTTTGAGCAAAATAGAGCTTCAAATGAATTAAAGTTGGAATCTACATTTCCAAAATATTTTAAGAAATTAAAAAAATGTAANTCAAAGTTATTTTCTNACTTCANANAGTTTAGAGGCGNANCTAATCTTTGGGTGAATGCTGATTGGAGAAAATAATATTCCAACAGCAAAAATATTTTAGAGGCAGTACAACATTTTTTTTTAAAATAGATATCTTTTTCAGANAAGTTATATTTAAAAGNAATAAAANANCTCATCTTTAGGCCTNTTTAAAAANTGGCTTTATGTANTTTNTTTATGATAATGTAGAGAGCCTTTTTCTCTATCTCCAAAACTAAATAAGTTAAAATTTAAGGATACAACTTGCATCAATTTATTGAGAGTTATGGTGTTTTAAACTGGGGCTTGCCAATATTAATTGTATCATTAGGTGGGTTTATGAGGGGGTTTGCTGGATTTGGAGCAACCTTGATTATGGTGCCACTTTTAAGCTTATTAATGCCCCCAAGTGAGGCTGTTTTCATTGCATTATCGGTTGATACTTTGGTTATGGCTCCTATGTTTCCGCGAGCTACTAAACAAGCTGAATGGAATTTAATTATGCCATTAGCAGTTGGTAGTTTTCTTGCCACGCCATTTGGTGTTTGGTTTCTAGTTATAACTTCTCCGGACACGCTTCGTGTCATAATATCCAGCCTGATAATAATCTCAGCATTATTTCTATTAAGTGGTTGGACTCATAAAGGAAACAGGAGCTTCTTTTTTTCATTTTCAATAGGAGTTTTCTCTGGGACAACTAATAGTGCGGCTGGGATTGGCGGTCCCCCCATTGCGGCTTACTTCGTAGCTAAGGGGTTGTCTCCAGTTAGATTAAGGGCGAGCCTCAATTCGATTGCATTTTTTATGGAGGGGGTTTCTGCGATGACAATATATTTTGCAAGTGATTTTAAAATGAGTAATCTTATTACTGTCTTTATTCTCTTACCGTTTATGTCATTGACTGCTATATTAGGTTCTACTTTATTTAAAAAGTTCGATAATAAAATATTTAATAAGTTAATTTTATACTTTTTGATTTTATTTGGACTCTATATAATTTTGGTCACTTTGCGATTAACATAGAGATGACTATATTTATCATCCTCGAGAGAGTAGTAAATAAATATGATAAAAAACCTCTCAAATTTAACTGTCTTGATCACGGGCTCTGGAAATGGAATGGGGCAGAGTCATGCGGTTTTGATGGCTGAAAGAGGTGCAAATGTAATAGTGCACGATATTAATTCAGACGGAGTAAGCAAAACGATAAGTTTAATTAAGAAAACTGGACGTGATGCGAGACCATTTGTGATGGATATTAGGGATACGGACTTATTCCAAAAAGAGATAGTCAAATTTGGTCCTATTGATATTTTAGTTAACAATGCTGGAGTGGGTGGAAAGGGCTATAAAATTGAAGCCATAGACACAGAAATCTTTGATAATATGTTTAATGTCCACGTTCGAGGAACATTTTTTGCGACACAAGCTGTAATCCCTCAAATGAAAGATAGAAAGTCTGGTAAAATAATAAATACCTCATCCATATTTGCGATGGGCGGTCATGACTCAGCAAGTCATTATTCTGCTGCAAAGTCAGCAATATCTGGACTTACAAAATCATGGGCAAGAGAATTTGCAGAATGGAATATAAAAGTAAATGCAGTTGCGCCAGGATTTGTTGAAACCGATATGACAAGAGCATCTTTATCTCGAGATCAAATTACTGATCGCGAAAAATTAATACCTCTTGGAAGATTTTGCGAACCAATAGATATATCATATGCCGTGGCGTGGCTCGCATCTCCGGAAGCAGACTTAGTGTCTGGGCAGATTATAAGTCCCAATGGAGGAGAGGTTATTACTGGGTACTAGCATTTTGAATTTTGCTAAAAGTCCATATTAGACCGTACTTACTCAAGTAAGTATTCATATTTACTTATTTATTTGTCCAGCCAAGTGTAATTGGATGGGCTTCTCGTTGTTCTTTTGGCTCACCTTGATGCTTGCCGAGTTCCCATCCAACAGGCCTCAGAGTTTTATTTGCAAAATCGATCGACTCCTGATCAGTTACCGTTGCTATAGTGTCATTCCAACGATTTAGGAATCCCCCTACGGCAATTACTGCTAAAAGTTCAATAATTTGTTCACTTGAGTAATGTTTACGTAACTCTGTAAAATTTTCAGGTTCAACTGCGCTCGGAGCGACACCTGCTGCAAATGCTAGATCAAGAGCAGCTTTTTCAGCTTCAGTAAATAAATCTGATGATTGATAAGTCCACATCGCTTGAATCTTCTCATCAGGCACCCCAATTTTATGCAGATGATACGAGCCATGTGACTGGCAATGAAAGCAACCACTCGCTAAGCTTGCCGCAGTAAAGACNAATTGTTTAAGCTCCCCTGAAACTAGTCTTCCTGGAAATACAAGCTTAAATACATTGTTCATTGACTCTCTTAGTTCTGGCCAATTCTCCATTTCAAACTCTTGTCTGTCTTTATAACCTTCTGTTGTCATTTTTTACTCCGTCGATTGACCCTATAAAAATTTAAGATGTAAGTTTACTTATTTATTCTTCTGGATTAATAAACATATTTNAAAAGCGCCACATTGTTTTAAAACATAATTTGAATTACTCATGCTTTTCAATCCTCNNTTATTTTTAAATACTTTTTAATACAAACATTAGAAGCTTGGATAAGCTATTTAATAATACTCTCTGAGCGCAATGCGCCTTACCCCAAATATTTACTTGGTTTTTTTTTAATTAAATATACGACTAACAAAANAGAAAANTTTTATTAAGGGTNATTGCTACGGTTATCTAATTGAAGAGCTAGTTAAATTAAAACCAGTAAATTACGANTTTAATCTTCATTGGGGGAAAATGTTAAAATTATATCANCATGGNTCATCAGTTTGTGCTGCAAAAGTACGTATGTACCTGAGTGAGAAGAAATTGAATTGGAAAGGACATTATATTGATATTCTTGTAGGTGAGCAATTTGATCCCGAGTATATCAAACTTAATCCAAAGGCTGTTGTTCCAACGCTGGAGCATAATGGCGAGATTATCTGTGATTCCACAGTTATTTGTGAATATTTAGAAGATACATTTAAGGAGTTTCCTATACGGCCGACGAACCCAGTTGAGCGTTCACGAGTTCTCTATTGGACGAAGGCGGTNGACGAAGCTCTTCACCCGGCTTGTGGCTTTATCACTTATCTCGCTTGCCATCGACATATTGTAAGTCGACTAGGTCCAGAAAAGGTTGAAATATTTTTAGAATCAACGCCTACCATGTCGGTCACAGCTGATTGGCACGAAACAAAAAAATCTATNGTACGCAACGGAATGAAAGCTGATGGAGCCCATGCAAAACTGCGTCTTTATGATCATTATCTAAAAAAGATGGAAGATAATCTAGAAAAAAATAATTGGCTGGCGGGCGATAGTTTTACTTTTGCAGATATTGCGATGACACCGTATATCAATCGCCTTGAGATGCTATCCATGTCGGGTATGTGGACCNGTGGCCGNATGCCAAGAGTTGAAAACTGGTTTGAAAAGATTAAGAAGCGCCCAAGCTTTAAGCCAGCTTTGGTTGATTGGCTNCCTGATGACCTTGCAGNGGATATGCGTGTTTTTGGGTTTGANAGTTGGCCGGAATTTGCTAAATTACTTAAAATTAANATTTGAAATAATTGACGTTAACTAGGAAACTAATTACCCTCCACTCCTCATAGATTTAATCTGATCCGTTTAGAACTTAGATATACAAGAGGTATAAAAGTGATGCCACAGCAACTTGATCCGAATCGTAAAATTGAAGGCAGTTATATATTCACGGGTCCGATGAGCCAAAAAGGCTATGCTCTCAATAAATTGGGCGCTTCTTTAATATCTGATGATGCACGTGCTAGCTTTAAATCCGATGAGGATAGCTATATGAAAAGATTTGAGTTAACTGAAACACAGCAAAAACTAATTCGCGATCGAAATTGGATTGGATGTGTTCAAGGGGGGGCAAATATATACTTTCTATATAAAATAACTTCTGTGTTTGGAGATTCCCTNTATAAACTCGGTGCAAAACAAGCCGGTATGTCCTATGAGGAGTTTCTAAAAACGCGTAATATTAGCGGAGCCACGTAAATGGGTAGAATAGTTGCTGGAATAGGAACTTCTCATGTTCCATCCATTGGAGTTGCTTACGATAAAGGCCAGCAAAAGAGTGAAGCATGGAGCCCTTTATTTGATGCATATGAACCCGTTCAAAATTGGTTAGAGGAGCTTAAACCCGACGTCGCAATAATTACTTATAATGATCATGGGTGCGATTTCTTTTTTGATAAGTACCCTACTTTCGCAATTGGG
>NHCC01000012.1:0-346140 GCA_002168115.1 Rhodospirillaceae bacterium TMED23
TTTACATCATTCCGCCCATGCCGCCCATGCCGCCCATACCGCCCATATCAGGCATTGCTGGAGCAGCTCCAGCACCCTTTTCTTCAGGCTTATCAGCAATCATAGCTTCAGTGGTAATTAGTAAACCAGCAATGGAACCAGCATCTTGCAATGCAGCACGCACCACTTTAGTGGGGTCAACAATACCAGCTTTTACCATATCAGTATACTTACCGTCTTGAGCATCAAAACCAATGCTTTGGTCTTTACTCTCAAGTAACTTACCCGCAACGACTGCACCATCAACACCAGCATTTTCTGCAATCTGGCGAACTGGCGCCTCAAGAGCACGTTTAACTATAGTAACACCAACTTTCTGGTCATCATTTTCTGGATTGAGTTTATCAAGCGCTTTAGTGGCACGCAGAAGTGCAACTCCTCCACCAGGAACAATACCTTCTTCAACAGCAGCACGCGTTGCGTTCAAAGCATCGTCTACTCGGTCTTTACGCTCCTTAACTTCAACTTCAGTTGCTCCACCAATATTAAGAACAGCAACCCCACCTGCTAATTTTGCAAGACGCTCTTGAAGCTTTTCTTTATCGTAATCAGATGAAGTCTCTTCAACTTGACTACGTATTTGGTTACAACGACCCTCGATATCTTTCTTTTTGCCAGAGCCTTCAACAACCGTTGTTTCCTCTTTTGTAATAGTTACACGCTTGGCTGATCCCATCATATCAAGCGTCACACTCTCAAGTTTAATACCTAGATCTTCAGAGATAACCTGACCACCTGTCAAAATGGCGATGTCCTCAAGCATAGCTTTGCGACGGTCACCAAAACCAGGAGCCTTAACAGCTGCAACCTTAAGACCACCCCGGAGTTTATTCACAACAAGAGTAGCAAGAGCTTCGCCCTCAATATCTTCCGCAATGATAAGAAATGGCCGACCAGACTGAACAACCGCTTCCAAAATAGGAAGAATGGGCTGAAGACTGGAGAGCTTGCTTTCATTAATTAGGATATATGGATTTTCCATATCGCAAATCATTTTTTCAGCGTTGGTTACAAAATAAGGAGAAGTATAACCACGATCAAACTGCATACCCTCAACAACATCGAGTGATGAGTTTAACCCCTTAGACTCTTCAACTGTAATAACACCTTCATTACCAACTTTGCCCATGGACTCAGCAATCATAGCGCCAATTTCTGCATCACCGTTCGCTGAAATTGTTCCAACCTGAGAAATTTCTTCATTCGTATTCACACGTTTTGAACGCTTCACTAAGTCCGCAACAACTGTCTCCACAGCCAAGTCAACGCCACGCTTCAAATCCATAGGATTCATACCTGCAGCAACAGCCTTCGAACCCTCGCGCACAATCGACTGAGCTAGCACAGTAGCCGTTGTTGTTCCATCACCAGCTATGTCATTAGTTTTGGAAGCCACTTCCCGAACCATCTGAGCGCCCATGTTCTCAAACTTGTCATCAAGTTCAATCTCTTTCGCTACGGTTACTCCGTCTTTAGTAATCCGCGGTGCACCAAAACTTTTGTCCAATACCACATTACGCCCTTTTGGGCCCAAAGTTACCTTGACCGCGTTGGCCAATACGTCAACACCCGAAAGCATCTTAGCACGGGCAGTTGCGTCAAATAATACTTCTTTCGCCATCTCAATTGTTCTCCATAACCGTTAAACTTNTTATATTAATCTATNATTCCCATAATATCTGATTCCTGCATGATTAGCAGTTCATCTCCATCTATTTTAATTTCAGTGCCCGACCATTTTCCAAACAACACCTTATCCCCTGATTGAATATCAAGCGGTATGATTTTCCCATCTTTGCCNGTTGCCCCAGAACCCACAGAAACAACGACTCCCTCAGAGGGCTTTTCCTGAGCTGTATCAGGAATAATAATTCCTCCTGGGGTCTTGTCGTTTTGCTCCAAACGACGAACTGCTACACGATCATGAAGTGGTTTAAATCCCATCTTTCCTAACTCCTTTATAACACCAACTCTGTTTCAAATAATATTCTTCTGATCCCAATACTTTTNANAATCTNGCCGATATTTGGCTTTTTAACATAAAAGCGCCAGAGATGTAGGTTGATATAGTCGACAGGTCAAGTACTCTCATTAAAAAAATTTCTAAGAAATAAAAGCGCCCATCTCTCTAATAGACTTCTCCACTTTTACAAAGGCTCTATTTTCTAGTTGNCTAACCCGTTCGCGCGAAATACCATATCCTTCGCCTAATTTTTCTAATGTTATAGGATCATCTTTTAACCGGCGCTCTGTAAAAATATGCCTTTCCCTCTCTGATAACTGACTCAGTGCTTTAGTTAACATTTCATGACGGATGGCTGCCTCTTGTTGATTGGCCACAATCGTCTCTGGGGAGGGTCTTTCATCTTCGAGTAAATCCTGAATCTCAATTGAACCTAATCCATCTTTACTAACAGGAGNATTCAAAGATTGATCTCTAATACTCATCCGACTATTCATATTTACTATGTCTCGCTCTGACAGATTAAATTGTTCAGATAGAATTTTNNCACTTTCAAAATCTATGTCATTTGAGTTGATTAAGTTCAGCTTCTCCTTGGCCTTACGTAAACTAAAAAATAATTTTTTTTGCGCTGCCATAGTACCCATTTTAACCATTGACCAAGACTTCAAGACATACTCCGTAACCGAAGCTTTGATCCACCACATCGCATAAGTAGAGAGCCTAAAACCACGTTCTGGCTCAAATTTTTTTACAGCTNTCATCAGGCCAATGTTTCCCTCCGATATCAAATCTGAAACTGGCAGTCCATAACCACGGTATCGAAGTGCTATCTTTGCGACTAAACGAAGGTGACTTGTGACAAGTTGATGTGCTGCTTCCTTATCGTTATGTTTCCGGTAACGCTCCGCTAACATGAACTCCTGATCTAAAGTTAGCACCGGGAATACTTTTATTTGATTTAAATAAGAAGATAATCCGCTATCAGCATATAGTGATGGTAGGGCAGTTGTGACCATTAAAATACTCCTGTTAAGATATAATCTGTCAAGACACTAATCTAAAATTCACCAACGCAACTTTCATAAGAGTTACGTACGTTTACAGCGTTTAGATCTAAAATCTAANAGACAATGAAAACAGGACGAATAAGCATTTAACACTTTTATTCATTTTCCATATCCTCCAAATGAGCAACATGTTAAAAAATTAATTTGGCTCTCTTTTAAATTGCACCATTCCTTTTAAAAAGCAAATGACCAATCATGTATAACATAGTGATAAAGAAGAAAAAGTCAAGTCCACCAAAGCCATCACTACGTCGAATAAATACCCTAATGATAAGCAAATTATTTGACTAAAATAAGGCTATTTTATTCAATTTAGCCAAAAATGTACAGTAAAAATCCCACAATAACAGCGATTCCTGTGCCCCAAACCATAGGCGGTAATCCTTTATTACTTGATTGATCTTGATTTTCACTAATCTCAGATTTAGTCGTTTGTGAATCTAGCTCAGATTTTTCACCAATTAGCTCACCACCAACAATTTCACTAAACTTCTTGAAAAAATCGTCAGCTTGTTTTTTCGCAACGCCTTCAACCAAACGACTGCCAACGCTTGCCAGCTTGCCACCAACTTCTGCATTAGCTTCATATTTAAGTAATGTCCCTAAACCTTGCTCAGTTAACGTTACAGTTGCTCCACCCTTTGCAAAGCCTGCCACTCCACCTTGACCCTCACCTGAGATCTTATAACCGTTGGGTGGGTCCAAATCAGACAAAGATACTTTACCTGTAAATTTAGCTTTTACTGGCCCAACTTTAGCAGTAACTTTAGCTACAAATTGGGTCTCCGATTCCTTACTAAGTTCCTGACAACCATCAATGCATTGTTTCAGTATTTCAGGATCGTTCAAAGCTTCCCAAACTTTATCTCGATTTGCAGGTATTTCATATTCGCCAATTAATTCCATTTTATCTTTCTCCAGCATTATATTCTGCAAAGTTACGCGTATATGTCTTTGCTTTCCTTGTAAATATTTATTTCAAATTATTTTATCGAGTTTTTATAAATATTTAGTGATTCTTGGAGCGATCTGTTACGATCATAGGTTTCCCTGGTTTCAAGACTTAAAGGTGACATCTCTAATAGACGGAAAATATCTCCAGCACCTTTATGTAAGTTTGGAGTTAATCCCAGTATTCGGTACATCTCTGATATTTGATCCATCTCACCAGCCCACCTAGCTGCATCGCACGCCAGACTAGACACTCTTTTTTCAATTAATTTCCAGTGAAAGTTTTGGCTAACTTTAAGTTCAGCGTGAAAAGCCTCTCCAACACCAAGCAACTCAGCTGCAATCAATGCGCTTGATTGTAAAACCATGACCCCTTTAGTTAATGCTGCATAGCACATTTTAATCGCAGAGGCGTGAACCAGATTAGACCCTAAGTTCAAAAACTGGATGTCTCCGCCAGCGATGAAATCAATAAGCGAGGCATTCTCGCCACTCGCATAGAATTTAGTTGGCGTGCTTGTGCCAGGAGGTGGACCTATTATGCCTACTTTGATCATTTTACCCCCAGCACTAGAAATCAATTTATTCAATGAGAGAGTAGTCTCTGGTGAAATTGCATTGCAGTCCACAAAGACTGGTGAATCTTTGCCTAATTTTATAGCAGTTGCAAAACTCTCCGCAAATTCAAACGCTTGATCGGGGGGCATAATCGAAAACACAAAATCACTGTTATCAACAATGTGTTCCATACTCGAAACAACTTTCATGTTCGATCTAGAAGCTCGGTCTTTAGTCAACTCACTTCTATTCTCAACAATTGTAAGTACTGTGTGGCCCCGTTGAAATAACTCTCGTGCTACAGCGTGCCCCATGTCACCTGCACTCATAATACCAACCCTAAAATTTTCCAATTTCGCTACCTTATACCAAAAAAGATTTTCACTCTTATACGTTTATATCACTTTTTTTAAATTTTACCCATAACGAGTACAACTTTTCTAGGGCCAACTAACCACATCGTCCCTATCGATATTAAACACAAAACCATCGCCGTAACGAAGGCAATATTATAATTACTATTAACGTCATAAAAAATTCCTGTTATCCAAGGCCCAGTCGCTGCGCCAATATTACTAAAGCCCCCAATTACACCAAAAATTCGTCCATAATGTTTACCCGAGAACAGATCGGCCGGCACACTTCCAAAAACCGAAGCTAGCCCATAGCCTATAAAACCTTGTAAACCAACCATGAGGTAAATTAGAATCGTTGATGGAAGAAATTTAATAATAAACAAACACGCATAAGTTAGCAAAAAACCCATTAAAGCTATGGTCCAAGCAAATTCACGGCCAAACTTATCTGAGAAAGCACCCAAACTTATTTGTCCTACAATGCCTGTCAGACCAACAAGACCAAGTGCAAAAGCCGCGAACTCTGCTGACACCCCTACATCAATCAAATATTTTGTTTGATGCACCTGAACAGCATACCAGGCATAAAGTGCTGTAGAGAAGGATATTATAAGCCACCAGAATTTTCCGGTTCGCATAGCTGTCAATAAAGTCCATTCTTTCTCATACCAATATCGGTCAACAACTCTATTATTTAGGTTGATAGAATCAGATAATTTTGTCTTTGCATTTGAAATTTCATCTCCATCAATTTCCAAGCCTAGTTCCTCTGGCCGATGTCGCTGGAAAATCAAATTTATAGGAATTACGATAGAGATAATAATTACAGCGAGCACAATTGCAGCTTGGCGCCATCCATCACTTGAAATTATATTTTGGATCACTGGTAAAAGTAGTATTGCCCCAAGTCCAGCCCCAGCAAAAGCCAGCCCCATCGCAAAGCCCCTTTTTCGATCGAACCAATTTGGTAAAAACAAAGTATGTCCAAAATAACTCATAAAAACCGAGCCACCTATCAGCAGAACACCCAAAGTAAAATAAAAATGCCAAGGCTCGCTCGAAATGGTTGAGCAAATTAAACCTGTACTTGTTAAAATTGCCCCGATTGGAATCACAACCCTAGGCCCAAATTTATCCATCAACATGCCGATGCATGGTGTGAGTAATGTTGAAACAACAAAACCTATTGAGAACACCCCAGCAGTGACCCCCCTTGACCATTCAAACTCGCTTAGAATAGGCGGGAAAAGAAGAGAAAAAGAAGTTCGGGCATTTACAGCGATAGCCATCGTCAAAAATGCGACCACCACAACAATCCAACCATAATAAAATGGCACAATAGAGCCGATAGTCAGTTTATTTTTTTTCATAAAACCAGACATGGGCTGCAAATTTTATTAGGCTTATTTTATTTTTCATTTAAAAAATACACATAATAAAACATTACCGAAAAAATAGAAATTATTATTTTATACCAGTTATATTGAATGTGGAAAAAACATTTCTGAAAATGCATCAATAGCATAATCAGCTTCAAGATAAGAAATATCCCCAAACAGAAATCTAGTTAAAAAATAGTTTACCCCACTTTGCTCAATCTGCTCATCAACTATTGCTTTAACGACCTCTGGCTTACCAACAATTGCTAACCCGCTACGCACTAGATCANCAAAGTCATCAGTATAAGCTGCTAANGGGGGGGATTTTTCAAATCTATTCCATAACTTCATAAAACTTTTATACCAAATGGAATAAGCACGCCTGCCAATTCTTAGAGCAGCCTTATCTGTTGACGCAATAACCACAAATCTAGTCATTCCCATATATGGAATGGTTTCAGGTTCGTTGCCAAACTCGGACCATTTTGAACGATAATCTTCGGTAATTTCGCGCACAACTTTTACAACATTATTTGAAATAATATTTATTTTATATTTCGCAGGCCACGCTAGTGAATTTGAATTAGCAACACCCATCCAAATAGGAGGGTGAGGAGTTTGCATTGGNTCCATTTCAAGCGGAAACTTATCTATAGAAAAATATTTCCCATCATATGTAAGCTCCTTGGTCTTCCAAGCTTCAGAGAGAATATCAAAAAATTCACGATAAATCCCTGTTACGTCTTTTGAATTGATCCCAAAGTAACCAGACTCAATATCTGATATTCCTTTTCCTATACCCATCTCAAGTCGACCTCTACTCATATTATCCAACATACATATTTCTTCATATAATCGAACTGGATGATACTGAGGCAAACAATACACCAAAGGGCCGAACCGAAGCTTTTGGGTTCGCTGTGCAATAGCAGATAAATAAACATTAGGAGAAGATGCCATTCCAAGGGTCGTCGCGTGGTGTTCTGCTACGTGATACCCATAAAAACCGACCTCGTCATATTTCTCTGCAATTTTCAATCTATTCTCATAGAAATTATGAAGATCTTTCGCTCCTTTATCAACGTGATCAAATATACCGAATTTCATTTATCCCCCCCAAAAAAAACTTATTGAAAACGCCTAAAAACCGAATAATATTTTTTGTTGTTAAATTAAACGCCCAAGAAAATAAGATTAGAAAATAAATATTATTCCTTATCATTATTTTAACGTTTTAAACCCAATATAATAGCCTAAAATAAAAATCCTGGTAAAGGAATTAGTAATGAATTTCCAGTTGACTGAAATTGCTAAGGTAATTAGCGTATTTTTTGTTCTAATGACTATTTCATCACCCAAATTAGAGTCAGCGATTCTGCTAGCCTCCGTCGAATTTGTTGACAAACCAGCAACGATATCAGACATGAGAGTTGGGAATCATCGAGATAAAACGCGTTTGGTTTTTGACGTGAGTCACCCAACCAATCTAACGTACGTGGTATCAGACAATGGAACCTCGCTAAAATTATCCCTGCCAAAAGCAGTTTGGGTCGGTACAAAACAAATTAACAGTATTGTGGGCGGTAATATTACGAAAGTTAAGAAGGGTAAAGATCCTGAAGGTACAAATTTAATAATTACAAGCCATCGCCCAATAAGAGTCAAAAATACATTCTTTTTGCAACCTAACAAAGATAAAGGTCATAGAATTGTTGTCGACATAGCCAAATCCTCATTATCGATTGCTAAATTATCGAAAGTAGTCACAAGCAACACAAACATGGGGCTTGGAATTGGAACAAGTGCAAAAACGGAGGTTGCTCAGGCAATAAATTCAGAAAACCCATATATTCAGAGAGCATTTCCCAGAAAAACGAAAAAAAATAACTCATCAAAAAAAACAACTAAATCTTATCGAGAAGATAAAACCTACGCTATTCAAAATTTATATGCGAGAGGCTCAATAGGTTTGAGTATGTTCAATGAAACTTCATCTTTGGGCGGTAAATCAGACTTCGATGCCGAATTTGAACCGGGGTTTATCCTTAATGGTGCCATCGGAATGAAACTAGAAAATAATTTTAGGGCGGAAGGAGAGTTTTTATTTTCACAGTCTTCGTTGAAACAGATTTCAGGATCTTCAAATGGTAGAACTCACAACACGGAAAATGTAAGTGGTGATCTATCAGCATTAGCTCTAATGGGTAATGCTATTCTGGATATACCGATCAATTCCCGAGCTACGCCCTATGTTATGGGAGGAGCTGGACTCAGTGTAATATCTTTGAATGATTTTCAGGCTTCAAACGAAAGTCTCGTCGATGACATGGATTGGGTATTGGCTTTTCAATTTGGAGGTGGTGTATCATTAGAATTAGATAGAAAAACCGATATTGAAATAGGATATCGTTACTTCGAGTCCCAAGATCCAGAATTGTCAGACGTAACAACAACGCCGTTCAAAAGTAATTTTTCCGGTCATAACTTTCTAATTGGTGCGAAAGTTAACTTAAATTAAGTGCCAAACAACTCTTTAAGGGTTCGATGGTATTAACTTCAAGTGAAATTTTTAATAATTTACAAAGTTGTTAAATCCCCCTTGACAGTGTAGCTAGGGGATTAATAAACAATTCGAGGGAAAAGAACTTTTTATGCCAGGTAAACAACGCTTAAATGGACATCGGCCAACAGGATTACTTCATCTTCTTGATCCCGTATTAAAACTAGCCAGCCATCCTGAGGAAGCTAATTACGATTTTGATCTGTATGCAGCGCTTCGCTCTGTGGTAAGGCTCGAGTCTAAGGTTCCTGAAACAGCATTCAGTGCTNTCACGCTAGGTACGGAGAGGGATGGAAGTGCAGTTTTAATAGATAATGACGGTATATTATTGACTATTGGTTATTTAGTATTAGATGCAAATTCAATTACAATAAAGGCGTATGGAGAAGCGCCAGTTCCAGCAGAATTAATAGGTTATAACCACGAGACCGGCTTAGCACTTATTCATGCGTTAAAACCACTAGATAAAAAACCGATTGAGGTGTTAAAAGAAGACCAAATTGAAGAGAAAATGCCGGTGATAGTTGCGCCATATGGTGGCGAGCATCATTCAATTTGCGCCGAGGTTGTATCAAGAAGAGAGTTTTGTGGATCATGGGAATATTTGATCGACAATGCGATATTTACAGCGCCAATTCATCCAAACTGGAGTGGAGCGGCTCTAATNAACGACGCTGGCAAGTTGTGCGGTATCGGCTCATTGTGGGTTAATGACGCTTTGAAAGCTCAAAGTAAGGATAACAATCAAGATGTCGCTGGAAATATGTTTGTTCCAACTAATCTTTTAACTCCGATATACAAAGACCTTATTTCATATGGTGTAACGACTGAAACACCACGCCCTTGGCTAGGTCTCTATACTTCAGTGGCGGGCAATAAATTATTTGTTGCAGGAATAGTTCCTGATGCACCGTCGGATAGGAGCGAACTCCAAACAGGCGATATAATAACAGGAATAAATAATAAGAGTATTACAACCCTCTCAGAAATGTATAAAAAAATTTGGTCTTTNGGTGAAGCTGGTATTGATATCATACTGAATATAAATCGAGATGGCTTGGATTTTGATATTCTCATAAAGACAGATGACCGTTATAATTACATGGACAAACGTAAAGAGCATTAATAAATCAAAAAATAAGATAAAGATCATATAAGTTTTTAAACTTAAAAATTTTTCAAAATGAAAAACTTAAAAAATGGATAAAATTTCAAAATCAATTATTCAAAGACGCACATTTGCAATTATTTCTCATCCAGATGCTGGTAAAACAACGTTAACAGAAAAATTACTATTGTTTGGTGGGGCTATTCAAATGGCGGGTGCGGTTAAAGCTCGAGGTAATACGCGAAGATCCCACTCAGATTGGATGAAAGTTGAACGAGAACGCGGTATATCCGTAGCATCTTCGGTCATGACATTTAATTATTATGAGAATACGTTCAATTTACTTGATACTCCGGGTCATCAAGACTTCAGTGAGGACACATACAGAACATTAACAGCAGTAGACTCCGCCGTCATGGTTATCGATGCAGCACGGGGAATAGAACTGCAAACAAAGAAACTATTTGAGGTTTGTCGGCTTCGCGATGTTCCAATTGTTACCTTCATCAACAAGATGGATAGAGAAGCGAGGGATCCATTTGAAATTCTTGATGAAATAGAACAATCTCTTGCTCTAGACGTCACTCCCGCAACTTGGCCAATTGGGATGGGTCGTGATTTTCTGGGCTGCTATAATGTTATTAATGACCAGCTAGTTCTAATGCCAAAAGGTAAAGCAACAGGAAGTGCCGATGAAAATCAAGATCCTGGATTAATTGAAAAGTGTGAGGGTTTAGACGACCCTAAATTGGATCAACTACTTCCAGATTATGCCCTAGAGAAATTACGTGCAGAGGTGGAAATGGTTCGTGGTTTGTGCTCTCCATTTAACTTAGAATCATATAAAGAGGGCAGTTTAACTCCTATTTTCTTTGGGAGCGCAATAAATAACTTTGGTGTGCGTGAGTTGCTCAATGGCTTAAGCACATACGCTCCTTCACCTAGACCACAACCCTCAAAAAATCGGACCATCGAGCCAACTGAAAATAAAGTTAGCGGTTTCGTTTTTAAAATACAGGCTAATATGGATCCCAAGCATAGAGATAGAATTGCTTTCCTCCGTATGTCTTCGGGGCACTTTAAGCGAGGCATGAAACTCAAACATGTTCGTAGTAAAAAAACTATTGCACTTCATAACCCGGTATTATTTCTTGCTCAAGATCGAGAAACTGCTGAGGAGGCGTACGCCGGTGACATCATCGGCATACCAAATCATGGCAACTTAAGAATTGGTGACGCTCTGACAGAAGGTGAAGAAATCCAGTTTACTGGAATACCAAATTTTGCACCAGAGTTATTACAAACAGTACGCCCAAAAGATCCAATGAAAGCGAAACATCTAGGTAGAGCTCTTCAACAACTCGCTGAAGAGGGAGCAGCTAGAGTTTTAAAACCTAGAATTGGGGCTGATTGGATTGTTGGGGTAGTGGGAACATTACAATTTGAAGTTATGGCTGATCGAATCCGAACGGAATATGAAGTACCGGTTGTTTTTGAATCAACTTCTCTATATACCGCCCGGTGGATTGAAGCAGAAAGTCATGTCATTTTAAAGGATTTTATTGACTCAAACAGCGGAGCCATTGCGGATGACCATGACCAAGATCCGGTGTTTCTTGCGAGAAATGCGTGGCACCTAGACCGAGCTGCCAAAGACTTTCCTGAAATATCATTTCTTAAAATAAAAGAACAGCTAAACTGATAAATCTGATTTACTTATATTCTTTTGTCTTGTAATTAATGGTTATAATGGATCTTGTGCAGTATTGATAAATTTGGGAAGTCTCAAAAAATTAAATAGAAAATTATACTTGGCAAACAAGAGAATACTCGACTCAAAATTCTGCAAGCCTATTTAGGCTTAAACCAAAGATAAATTATGAAAACGTTTTCACCAAAATATCAACCTAATAAGAATAGTAAATTCGTATTAGATCAAAGATTAATAAATGATACTTATTTTATCACTAATCTAAGTTTATGCAGTGTCTTGCTAATGAATGATAGCCGATATCCCTGGATAATAGCAGTTCCAAGAAGAAACAAAATCAAAGAAATATATGAACTCAAGTCGACTGACCAATCATTATTACTTCGTGAGATCAACCTCTTAGCAAAAACAATAAAGAGCAAATTTAAATCCGACAAAATTAATATTGGCGCAATTGGAAATATTGTTCCACAATTACACATTCATATTGTTGGACGTAAAGAGAATGATCCTGCATGGCCGGCCCCAGTATGGGGATTTGGTACTTCGCTTACTTATGAGAAAAAAAATGCTGATAATATTATTACAGCTTTCATTAATGAATTATAACTCAGTTCTTGGGAATAAGTACATCAGCACTGGAACCAAAGAGTTTGCCAACATCGTTCGAACGAACCTCTAAAACAGCGCGTTGATTTATATAACCTTTATCGGTAATTTCATTAGAGTCAATATCTGGCAGATCAACTAGGAATAGTGCGCGCGCAACCCTCCTACTCGTGCTCGGGTTCTTGAGATTGTAATCATTAAGACCTTCCAATAACTTTTTGATAATATTTTTGTCCCGTAAAATTTCTTCGTTTGAAATCTCGGTGGAAATAGCACTACATAATTTTTTACAGGAATCAATGTTAGGAAAAATTAATATACCAATTTCTTCCCGATCATGCCCTGCAATTACAATATCCTGCGCAACTTGATCTATTTTTGCGAGAATATTTGTCCGAATATTTCCAACGGAGACCCAGGTTCCTGATGATAATTTAAAATTTTCCGCTACACGACCATCAAATATGATACCCTTTTCAGGTTTTTCTATATTTTCAAATCGAACAGCATCACCAATACAATAGTATCCCTCTTCGTCAAAAGCTTGCTTAGTGAGTTCCGGCTGTTTCCAATATCCTGGAGTAATATTGGGACCCTTTACTCTGACTTCTAACTTGCCTTCATTAGGCTTTAGCTTTAATTCAGTAGAAGGAATCGGAATGCCAATCACACCAGCTTTCTTGATAGGCCAATAAACTTGCGTACAATCCGGAGCTGTTTCAGTGGCACCCCATCCTGATAGCATCATAACCTGTTTACCTATTGTGTCTGTTGAGAGAGTTTCAAGTTTGTCCCAAGTACTTTGGGTTAATGCGGCAGCGGCATAAAATATCACATCTAAATTTCGAAAAAATGACTCCCTTAGATTACTATCACTCTCAAAGTACGGTAACAACATATCAAACCCACGTGGAACATTGAAATAAATAGTTGGAGATATTTCTTTTAAGTTCGCAATGGTTTTCTCAATTAGTCCCGGAGCAGGTTTGCCAGAATCAATATATAGTGTACCCCCATTTCTCAAAACCATATTTAAGTTATGGTTACCACCAAAAGTATGATTCCAAGGTAACCAATCAACTATTACAGGTGGCTTATCTTCCAAAAATTTCCAGACTTGAGAAATTGCCTGCTGATTTGAGCATAACATCCTTTGAGTATTGATAACGCCTTTAGGCTGCCCTGTTGATCCAGAAGTAAATAATATTTTTGCAATAGTATTATGATCAACTTCGTTGTATGCTTTATCTACATCTGTTGTCGCATTTGTATCCGATAAAGCTTTAAATTCAATGCAACTATTGTCGTTAGACAAATTAGCACTAACTACTTTTTCAGTATTAGATAACTCAACAACACTCAACGCACGCAAGAATTTATTATTATCTGAAGCATAAACAAGACCAGGTGAGGTAATCTGAAGAATTTGTCGTAACCTGCCGAGATCTTTTGACATGAGTGAATAAGCGGGCGAAATTGGAACAACAGGAATACCAACATGCATCGCGCCGAAAAGAAGTATTGCATTATCAATCGAGTTATCCGACAAAATGGCAACTGGTTGTTTAATAGATAATTTACGATCTATCAAAGCTTGCCCAACTGATTCTATCTTCTTTAAAAAATCCTTATATGTTATTCCATGCCAAGAACTATCATCATCTATTTTTTCAGCCATAAAAATGGTATCTGGACTTTTTTCAGCCCATTTTGCAATCCAAGCACTTAAGTTTTTTGGATAGTCACCTATGATTTCGGTGGATCTTAGAATCATCTCCCCATCATCTTTTCCAATTAGTTCAACTTCAGGTTGAGCTAAATTGAGAAATTTTCTAAATTTATTAACAGTCATGGTTTCCATCGTAGCATTTATTTTCTGAAGGTTCATCGATTTAATACTTAATAACAACAAAAATAAAAAAATAAATTCGAGAATAGAGTTTATAGGTAAATACAAGCTTGTCTTTGAGATACAGAAGGCTGTATACAGGCGCCATAAAATAAGCAAGAGAAACAAAAAAATATTTTCAGAAATTGAAGTTTAATGGAAAGTATAAAGTCGGTGAATTTACGTAACATCGCTATCATAGCACATGTGGATCATGGTAAAACAACACTTGTCGATTGTTTGCTTAAACAAAGCGGAACATTTCGGGATAATCAACAAGTACAAGAACGTGCCATGGACTCAAACGATCTTGAGAGAGAACGTGGCATTACAATTCTAGCAAAGTGCACTTCTGTTGAATATCAAGATACCCGAATAAATATAATAGATACCCCCGGGCATGCAGACTTCGGTGGGGAAGTTGAACGAATCTTAAGTATGGTAGATGGCGTCGTTTTATTGGTGGATGCGGCTGAAGGCCCCATGCCCCAAACAAAATTTGTTTTAGGAAAAGCACTTAAGCTTGGATTAAGGCCAATTGTACTTATCAACAAGATAGACCGTCCTGATCAACGCGCTGACGAAGTTTTAGACGAAATATTTGATTTATTTGCTGCAATGGAGGCGGACGAATACCAACTGGATTTCCCACATCTATATGCTTCCGCAAAGCAAGGCTGGGCGGCGAACGAGACTGATGACCCCAAAAAGAATATGGATCCATTATTTAATCTCATCGTCAATCACGTTGCAGAACCAAAAGTTGACGACCCGAGAGACTTCAAGCTTTTAGTTACAACTTTGCAAGCTGATCCTTACCTAGGCAGAATACTAACGGGGAAAATCGAGTCTGGTAAAGTTATCAGAAATATGGCGATTAAAGCATTAAATCGTGAAGGGCATATTATTGAAGAAGGCAGGGCAAGCCAGTTACTGGCATTCCGAGGTTTAGATAGGGTGCCTGTTGATGAGGCTGGCGCGGGTGACATCGTCGCTATAGCAGGATTGGCTAAAGCCACAGTTGCAGATACTATTTGTTTGCCAAATGTTTCGGAAGCAATCGACTCACAACCAATTGACCCCCCCACCCTGTCTATGAATTTTGCAATTAATGACTCCCCACTTGCTGGCACTGAAGGCAGCAAAGTAACTTCTCGAGTAATTTGGGATCGTTTAACTTCTGAAGCGGAGGGAAATGTTGCTCTTCATGTTCAACAAACAGATGATTCTAACTCGTTTGAAGTCTCTGGCCGAGGTGAACTTCAGTTAGCAGTTTTAATTGAAACGATGAGGCGGGAAGGTTTCGAACTGACAATCTCAAGACCCAGAGTTGTCTACCGCAAGGATCCCGATACAGGAAAACGCCTAGAACCTATTGAAGAAGTAGTTATAGATGTAGATGACGAATATTCTGGCACCGTAGTTGAAAAACTATCAGCCCGAAAAGGTGAAATGCTAGAAATGAAATCTGCAGGTAGTGGAAAACAGCGTATGACCTTTCATGTACCTTCACGGGCACTGATTGGTTACCATGGAGAATTCCTTACAGATACGAGAGGTACAGGCGTAATAAACCGACTATTCCATGGATATAGTGAGTATAAAGGGACTATTGAGGGTCGGCGAAATGGAACCCTAATCTCACTTGGTAATGGTAAAGCAATTGCTTATGCTTTATGGAAGATGGAAGACAGAGGACCAATGTTTATCCGGCCAGGGGATAAAGTTTATACTGGCATGATCATCGGGGAACACAGTCGAGGTAATGATCTCGACGTTAATCCCCTGAAAGGCAAGCAGCTTACAAATATCAGATCTTCAGGGAAAGATGATGCAGTGGACTTGACTACACCAATCGAAATGGGATTGGATAAAGCGATCGCTTATATCAGTAATGACGAATTAGTCGAGGTTACTCCAGACTCCATTAGATTAAGAAAGCGATTCTTGGATATCCATGAACGAAAGCGCCATTCTAAACAATTAGAATTGTAATATTATTAAATGGAAGAAATTCAATTTTAAAAAATACTTTGATATGATATTCTTCAAACCGAAATGAGATTATTCAGATTAAAAACTTGATAGAGCCCCGTTTAAATTCAAACGACCGAATTTTTCCTCGCATCAAAAATCAGATTTACGATATTTATAGATTGGCTATCCCTATTGTTTTGTCCAGGTCGGGGATGATGACATTAATAGTGGTTGATGCTGCCATGGTCGGACACTTCTCCGCAGTAGAGCTTGGTTATCAAAGTATTGGATTGGCTCCGATGATGTTGATAATTGTTACCAGTATTGGATTAATGAGCGGAACCCTCGTAACAACAGCCAACTACTATGGATCAAAAAATTTCAAAAAATGTGGTTTAGTTTGGCGTCAATCATTAGTTTATGCTTTTTTTCTCGGAATAATAGGTATTTTAATATCAAGTTTTGGAGAAGAAATACTTATAGCTAGTGGACAAAATAAAGAACTCTCGTCTGGTGGAGGCAGGATTATTCAAATTTTAGGTTGGTCAACGCCAGCGTTATTAATATACATTGCCAGTAGTTTTTTTCTAGAGGGTATAAAGCGCCCAAATGCGACCATGTTAATAATGCTACTTGGCAACTTAACTAATATTTTTCTTAACTGGATTCTAGTTTTTGGAAATTTTGGTTTTCCCACATTAGGAGCGACTGGTTCAGCATATTCAACTGGAGCTGTTAGGATAGTTATGGCGGTTTCAATTGTTTATTATATTTGGACCTTGAGAGATCACATTAAATTTAATATCCGAGGCTCAAACTATTTATTTTTGAATGGCGGGTGGAAAAAATGGTCGAGAATGAGAAGAATTGGTTTTGGTGGGGGAGCGAGCAATGCTATCGAGTCTGGAGCTTTTTCTTCAATGACCATCTTTGCGGGCTTACTTGGTATTATCGAGTTAGGGGCATTCACACTCTCATTTAATATGTTGGCATTAACATTTATGTTTGCCTTAGGTTTTGGCAGTGCAACGGCAGTTTGTGTTGGGAATGCATCTGGCAGATCGGATATTTTAGCGATTAAAATAGCTGGCTGGACAGGTCTAGGATTAACAATTCTTACTTTAGCATTTCTCGGCTCTCTCTTAGCATTATTTAATAACCAAATAGCCTCAAGCTTTACTCAAGACGCAGACTTAATTGTTAAAACTTCTTCGATGATTGCATTTATTGGAGTTGTTTTAGTCATTGATGGTGGTCAGAGTGTTATGGCGCATGCATTGAGGGGTTGCGGTGAAACTTGGGTACCGGCAGCACTTCATTGTATATCGTATATACTCGTCATGATTCCCTTGGGTTACTATCTCTCCATAATTTCTGGTCGAGGGATTTTAGGATTATTTGAAAGTATCCTTATTGGGAGTATTTTATCATTATTTCTTGGCTCACTTAGATTTACCTTTTTAACAAAAAAAGGTGTTAATTTGAAGCACAATTAATACAGAGTGGCGTGGCTAAATCATATTCCAACCTTTTAGGTGAAATCGCCTCTCCACATTTAACACAATATCCATACTCATTATTATTAATTCGCCTTAATGCTCCCTCTATTTTTAATAATTCAGAATTTCTACGGCGACCTTGTTCAAGAGCCATTTCCTGAATTTGTATTGCATCAATTCTTGATAAACGGCCAACCTGTGACTGATCTAGTTCAACTGCTTTCCTGTCATTGCTCGTTATTTTTGTCCGTTTAAGAAGTTCAGCTTTCTGGCTCTTTAACTGTCCTTCAATTTTTTTAAGGATGATTTTCAAATTTATTCCGCTCATCTATTTTTTTGCTTTTAATATAAACACGGATTATATATGAAAATTCTAGTTTGGTGAAATAGCTAAATCTATATTTAGAGGGGATCAATAAATGACAGTTGTAGACATTCACACACATATGTTTGGTGAGTCATGGCTCAAAATGTTGAACGAACACGGCGGTCCAACTTATAGCGCGGGAACATTAAGTGATGGTCGCGACTATTTAATTGAAAAGGGAGCCGCCGCATGTGCACTTGAAAAAGAAGCTTTCGATTATGACGCTCGCATCGAGGCAATGAACAAGCATGGGATAGATATTTCTATAGTGTCATTGACTTCACCAAACGTCTATTGGGGAGGAGAACAAATAAGTAGTAGAACCGCAACACTAGCCAACGATGAAATGGCCGCTGGCCAAAAAGCATATCCTGATCGTATTCGCTGGTTTGCTTCTATCCCTTTTGAATACCCAGAAGCTGCAATTAAAGAGCTACATCGAGCAATCAAAACAGGTGCCGTAGGTGTTATGGCGACAGCAAGTATTAACGGAAGACATCTAATTGATCCACTATTTGCGCCGGTATGGGCTGAAATAGATAAACTTGAACTACCGGTCCTAATTCATCCAACTGCTCCTTTTGGCTCAAAAGAGGCAGAATTTGGGATAGAGCGGATATTAATGCCTGGAGCAGGATTTATGTTTGATACAACTATAGGGATTGCAAGAATGGCGGTAAATGGTTTTTTTGAGCAATATCAAAAACTAAAAATAATAGCATCCCATGGTGGCGGTTATCTTCCGTATGTGAATGGACGCATTGATATGTTTTTTAAACTTGAAACACTCTCTAAATTTAACATTGATAAGCCACCTAGCGAATACTTCAAACAGATTTATTATGATGCAGTGCTATATGATCCAGGAGCTTTATCATTGTGTATCGACATCGCTGGTCCAGAAAAGGTTTTGTTTGGTACTGACTTTCCTATGCCATGCGACGTCCCCAAGCTTTATGATTTGATCGACAGCCGGCCAAAAGATCAAGTTGCAGCCATAAAAAGTAGTAATGCTGTGAAACTATTTAAGTTATAATAAATAAAGACAAAGAATTGCTAGAATATATTCAAGTAAATAAAGCTAAACTCGAATGTCAGCACATCAGAATTCCTGGTCAAGAAGCAAGGCCAACTCTGGTGTTTCTGCACGAGGGTCTGGGCTGCGTTGCATTATGGAAAGATTTTCCATTGAAACTATGTAATGCCTTAAAGCTAAATGGTTTTATTTATAGCCGTCAAGGATATGGTGCATCAGACCAAATAATATTACCTCGTAAGATAGACTTTATGCACCGCGAAGCATTTGATACAGTCTCATCTGTTTTAGATGTTGCGAATATTAACTCAGCAATCTTAATTGGTCATAGTGATGGAGGTTCAATCGCCTTAATCCATGCAGGAGGTATACAAGACGATCGAGTGAAAGCAATATCGACCATTGCAGCCCATGTTTTTACTGAAGAGTTAACAGTAAAAAGCTCCAAAGCCGCAAAAAATGCTTTTGAAAACGAAAACCTAAGGACAAGACTCGCAAAATATCATGGTGATAATGTTGATTGTGCGTTTCGAGGTTGGAACGACATTTGGTTAAGCCCAGATTTTTTAAATTGGAACATTGAAGAATTTCTGCCAAAGATTAAAATTCCAACTTTGGCAATACAAGGCTCCAATGATCAGTATGGAACCATTAATCAAATCACAGCAATTGAAAAAGGACTCCAATGCACTAAGCAAATAAAAATAATACAAGATGCACAACATTCACCTCATTTAAACAATCAACGTACAACATTAAAGATATTGGAGGAATTTTTTATAGAAAAGCTCAATATTTAATTATTCAATAGTATTCTAAGAATATTTGCGATCATAGTTTAACCACTACGATATTAGACTGGCACACTTATATATAATCTGAGATAATTATAGTATTATAATTAATTAGATTCTCTGGAGTAAGGAATGTCAAATAACGAGGAACATCCGATAGTAATTATAGGCGGAGGAATTGGTGGATGTGCAGCTTCGTTAGCACTATCTAAAAAGGGATATAAATCTATTGTAATAGAAAAATCGCCAGTGTTTTCTGAAATTGGTGCTGGTATTCAGCTAGGACCAAACGTTCATAAGATGTTTGTTACATTAGGTTTGGATCAGGCTATACAAGACATCGCCTTTTATCCCGATAATATGTTCATGAAAGATGGTATTACTGGCGAATTAATCACCAAAATCGTTACTGGTAAGGATTTTCAAATACGTTTCAACGGCCCATACGGTGTAATTCATCGCGGCGATTTACTCGAAGTAATTGTCAATGCATGTAAGAAATCCGATTTAATAGAGATGCGAACATCCACTGAGATAATAGATTATGAAGAAAAAGAAACAGGAATAGTTGCAACAACATCAACGAATGAGAAAATTTTTGGTGACGCTCTAATAGCAGCTGATGGGATATGGTCTAAAACCAGATCTAGTATAGTTAATGATGGCGATCCCATTATTTCTGGTCATATTGCCTACAGAGCAGTTTTGCCAATAGCCGAGGTTCCGGAATTTTCTAAAAATAACGATGTAGTTTTATGGGCTGGTCCAAAATTTCACCTGGTACATTATAAATTAAGAAGGGGCGAACTTTTTAATATAGTCGCTGTGTTTCATAGTGACCGATACGAGGAAGGATGGGATGCTTTTGGTGATCCGGAAGAACTTCAAATACGTTTTAAAGATGCTACAGTCGAGGTTCAATCACTTCTAAGTAAAATAGAGTCTTGGAAAATGTGGGTATTATGCGATCGAGAGCCCGTAAGAAACTGGTCTAAAAATCGTGTTACTTTACTTGGGGATTCTGCTCATCCCACGCTACAGTATTTAGCTGCAGGAGCCGGCATGGCTATTGAAGATGCGGTAGTGCTTGCTGATTGCCTATCACAAAATAAACAAAATTACGAAGAAGCTTTTATAAAATATCAAAATACACGATATTTAAGAACTGCCCAAGTTCAAACAACAGCTCGGCTTTATGGTCAGTTATATCACGCCAGTGATGTTGTAGCAGAACTAAGAACTAATATGT
Source organism: Rhodospirillaceae bacterium TMED23 (assembly GCA_002168115.1). Taxonomy (GTDB): domain Bacteria; phylum Pseudomonadota; class Alphaproteobacteria; order Rhodospirillales; family UBA2165; genus TMED23. Next base: position 21,115 of record NHCC01000012.1, read on the forward strand.
TAAAAAACAAAGACCCCTATAATTATGAGGGTATTGCGTGGCTATATGATGGGATATAGTTAATTTATATCGAATACAACTATTGCATCTCACTTAACCTTGTTCCTAGTCAGAGTTGCTAGACCCTGAGTTTGAACAACTTTATTCCCACTTTTAACCCCGGATTTTTGTTTATTTTTTTTACTCTTAACCTTGCGTTCAGAGTTTATAATCAACTTTCCCTCATTCCGATCATTGGTGTCGAACATTTCGATAGGTCTTTTTCTTTTCCCTTTATTTTTATTCGTTTTATTAAGTTTTTTCCGTTTAACTTTGTCAGTTTTTTGCTCATAATCCTCAGCTCTATTTCTCAAATTTTTTCTATCAATAATAACCACATTATCATTATCTTTTAATTTGTTTTGCTCTAATTTATTATTCAACAACTCTACTGGCATATTACCAATGCGATCCACAGTCATACTTTTTTCAAGTTTTCTTGAAGGTCCAAGATTGGATAAAAAATTTTCTACGCTCCTTGATGCAACTTCAAAAAATGTCTTATTTTCCAATATTCGAATTGCTCCTATGTCTTGCTTATCAATACCACCGCCTCGAATTAAAGCAGGCAGCAACCAGCGCGCCTCGGCAGTATGTTTGCTACCTACAGATAGTGAAAACCACTCAGCGTTGCCAAAATCTTCTTGGATTTGTTTTCGATTATTTTTCGCTCTTCTAGATTTAGAAGGTTTATTAACCCTATGGTTTCGAATGTTATTAGTATTCATTTCAGATTCAAATTTCTCATCAATAGAGAGTTCTTCAGGTACGGACTGCCCAGATCTATACGCTCTAATAAACGCAGCTGCTAGTTGCTCCACACTATAACTTGATATTAATTTCTCTACTAATTTAGTTTCCCCATCTTGTAATGGATTAGAGAGAATAGGATCTAACAATATTCGCTCATCATCACGTTGCATTATTTCCTGTAAAGTTGGTGGAACTGACCATTTTGCATTAATTCCAGCACTCTGAAAGAGCCGCTCCGCGCGTTTTTTGGCTCCAAAAGGCACTATTACAGAACTAACACCTTTACGACCAGCTCGTCCAGTTCGCCCACTTCTATGCAAAAGTGATTCTCGATTCTTTGGAAGATCTGAATGGATGACGAGTTCTAGGTTGGGTAAGTCTATTCCACGAGCCGCAACATCAGTAGCAATACAGACCTTTGCACGGCCATCTCTAATCGCCTGCAATGCATGCATTCTTTGATTTTGACTAAGGTCTCCAGATAATGCGACAACAGAAAACCCTCGATTTGTAAATCTATTGGTCATTCGATTAACAATTGCTCGGGTAGCACAAAAAACAATAGCTGTTTTGGCATTATAAAATCGTAAAATGTTGATAATTGCATTTTCACGTTCATTATTTGAGACAGTATAAGCACAATATTCAATATCACGATGTTGCTCTTGATCAGAGGATACGTTAACTCTAACTGCATCACGTTGATAACGTTTTGCAAGTTTTACAATTATTTTTGGAACAGTAGCAGAGAACATCAGGGTTCTTCGATCAGTAGCGGAAGCTTTCAAAATCATTTCCAACTCCTCTCTGAAACCCATATTAAGCATTTCATCTGCCTCATCTAAGACAAGCGCCTTAATATTTGATAAATCGAGCGACTTGCGGTTTATATGATCACATAATCGTCCTGGCGTTCCCACAACGATATGGGCACCCTTCTCCAGTGATCGACGTTCTGACCTAATATCCATCCCACCAACACATGATGCAATTAGCGCGTTTGCAGAGGCATAAAGCCAATTTAATTCACTCTTTACCTGCAATGCTAATTCACGTGTCGGAGCAATTATAATAGCCAGAGGTGATTTTACATTTTTTAAGGTAGTTTGATCACCCAGCAAGGTTGATGCAATCGAAATACCAAAGGCAACAGTTTTCCCTGATCCAGTTTGCGCTGAGACGAGAAGATCAGCATGTTTTAGCTCAGGCGCCATTATTGCGGTTTGGACAGGCGTGGGTTTATCATAACCACGCACCTCTAGCGCTTTGCCAAGCCCTGCGGTGATCCCATCAAAATTCGACATTTATTTTTCTTTCGGAAACAAATTCGGTTGCTGAGTGCTCTAATAGAGCTAAACTTTGGAATACGCACTTAGGTAATGTAGTCGATCTTAGTTAGATTTGAACCTTTTACTGTCTGAATGTTTCAATGTAAAGCTCTCTGCAACTTTGTTGATAAGAGGATTAAATTATTGAATATTTTGTTTAAATTCAGATCTCATATTATGCAAGATTGGCTCAGTATATCCAGAAGGTTGATCTTTACCTTTAAAAATTAAATCGCAGGCTGCAACAAATGCTTTACCATTATAATTTGGAGCCATTTTGATGTAATTATGATCATGTCGATTTTGTTCATCAACAATAATCGCCATTTTTTGTAATGTTCGCATAACTTGTTCATTTTTACAAATACCATGGTGTAACCAATTTGCTATATGTTGGCTTGAAATTCTTAATGTGGCGCGATCCTCCATTAGGGCAATATTATCAATATCTGGAACTTTAGAACATCCAACACCTTGGTCAATCCATCGAACGACATACCCAAGTATACCTTGAACATTATTATCTAATTCTCTTTGAATTTCATCGGGTGATAGATTTCTGCCAGCTAACAACGGTATTTTTAAAATATCATCCAAATCTGCTCTTTCTCGCGTTAAAAGCTCATTTTGGCGCTTAACTACATTACATTGATGGTAGTGTATTGCATGAAGTATGGCTCCCGTTGGCGAGGGAACCCACGCAGTGGTGGCTCCTGATTCTGGATGTGAAATCTTTTCATTATACATCGCGGCCATTTCATCTGGCATGGCCCACATTCCTTTGCCAATCTGAGCTTTATTTTGAAATCCAGTTTCCAGACCAATATCAACATTCCAATCTTCATAAGCATTTATCCATGAAGCTTTTTTTATCTCAGATTTGGGTAAAAATGCTCCCGCTTCCATATTGGTGTGTAACTCATCACCGGTACGATCAAGAAATCCCGTATTAATAAAAACAATCCGATCTTGCGCGGCCCGAATGCATTCCTTTAAATTTACTGTAGTGCGTCGCTCCTCATCCATAACACCTATTTTGATTGTCTTTGGAGTAATACCGAGAGAAAGCTCTACATGATCAAAAATTTCACAGGCAAATGCCACTTCTTCTGGACCATGCATTTTAGGCTTAACAATATAGATTGAGTCACTCTTACTGTTAATAAAATTACCAGTTTGTTGTAAATTATAAGAACCTATCAATCCCGTAAAAAATGCGTCCATTATACCTTCTGGTATCTCTTTGCCATTTTGGTCAAGTATCGCAGGCGTTGTCATCAAATGCCCCACATTACGAACCAATAGCAGAGATCGGCCCGATAAAGTTAAAATATTATTTGAAGGTGTAATATATTCTTTATCTGGATTCATGCGTCTTGTTATGATTTCACCAGACTTCTCAAATGTATCCTCTAGTTCACCTGTCATTAAACCTAAAAAGTTTCCATAAATTAGAGCTTTATCTGATGCATCAACAGCGGCAACAGAGTCCTCAAAATCCAGTATGGTTGTCGTCGCAGCCTCTAATATAACGTCTTCAATTCCAGACTGATTTAACTTACCAATTGGTGAGCTACGATCTATATGAATTTCAATATGAAGCCCATTATTCTTTAGAAGGATTAATGAAGGCTCTTCGTTAATACCTTTATACCCAACAAATTGATCCTCTTTGGCTAAGTAGGTTTTTGAACCATCGGCCTTAGTCATCGATAAACGTCCATCTATAACCGAGTATTTAGTGACTTCACAATATTTTGAGCTTAAAAGGCCGCATGTTTGATCCAAGAAATTTGAAACAAATTCAACTACTGCGTCACCTCTTTTTGCATTATACTTATCACCTCTGCTCTTATCTCCCGTCTCACTGATTACGTTTGTTCCATAAATGGCATCATAAAGACTTCCCCAACGTGCATTAATAGCATTTAGAGCAAACCTTGCATTTGACGCCGGCACAACAAGTTGCGGTCCCGCAATCTTAGAAATTTCGGGATCCACATTGGCTGTAGATATTATGAAATTTTGCTGTTCGGGAACAAGATAACCAATTTCATACAACATTTTTTTATGGGCGATTGGATCGTGAACGTCTCCCCTATGAGATAAAAACCAGTCATCTATCTTGGTTTGAAGATCTTGACGTATTTTTAGAAGCTTAGAGTTTTTTGGAGCTAATTTATTCAAACACTCTGAGAGCCCATTCCAAAAATTATCAGAGTTAATATTGAGTTTGGGGCTAATTTTTTTTTCAACCAATTCAACTAAAATATTTGACACTAATAATCCACTTTTTCTTGTCCGATTATTCATTGATTTATTCTCCCAGAACGCGCCAAACATTATTGAAAAATAATAATAGTCTCAGTAATTTTTGAAATCAAGAATGCTGACAAACTAAATAACAATAAATGTGGTTTATATTTTCATAAAAAACAATAAATACAGAAATTTAAGGTTGTAATTTGAAGGTTCAATCCGATACAATTAACAATTCATCACTACTTCAATAGTATTTAAATATTTGGATAAAAATAATGAGACAAATTGGCTGGATTGGACTGGGTAAAATGGGACTACCCATGGCTCTAAGATTATTAGAGAAAGGTCATAATTTGAATGTCTATAATAGAACCCTGTCAAAAATGAAGTCGTTCAAAAACCAAAATATTAGCCAATTCGAAAATACTGCTGATTTGGCCCGACAGTCAGATCTTATTATTTCTATGATTTCTGATGACAAAGCGATAAACGATGTTGCCCTATGCCGAGAAGGCGTTTTAAATCATGCAAAGAAGGGAACAACATATATCGACATGAGCACTATTTCACCTTCCATCTCCTCAGAAATAGCACAATTAGCCGAACAAAAAGGTATTTATTATCTTAGAGCGCCAGTCAATGGAACTGTGATGCAAGCAGAGAACTCAACATTAGTTATCCTAGTCTCAGGACCCAAGAAAATATTCAATATCAATAAAGACCTATTCAATATGTTAGGAAATAAAATCTACTACTTAGGCGATCAAGAACAGGCAAGATATATAAAACTCTCCATTAATATGATGGTGGGTATAAGTGCTATAATGATGGCAGAAGCCCTGGCTCTCGGTAACTCTGGTGGATTAGACAGGGACCTCATGGTAGATATCATTAAAAATAGTGCAGTTGGCTCGCCGCTGATTAATTATAAAGAAAAAACCTTGAAAGAGCGGGACTTTACGCCAGCATTTTCAGCAGAACAAATGGCGAAAGATTTTGATTTAATTCTTCAAGCGGGGCGCTCCGCAAACGTACCGTTAACAATGGCAGCTCAAACGCGTGAACACTGGTCTACCATGATCTCAATGGGCAGAGGCGAGCACGATTATTTTGGGTATACAGATCTTCTTGAAAAATTAGCCGGACAGAAAGATTAGTATAACTATCCGATGGAATTTTAAATGACTGGTAAAGAAATATTATACATCGGAGATCCAATGTGCTCCTGGTGCTGGGGATTCGCGCCTGTAATAGCTAGCATATACGATGAGTTTAGTAAAAAAATACCCATTTCGCTAACTTTAGGTGGATTACATGCTTACGATAATTTCCCAATGAGCGAGGATTATAAATCAAATATTAAACACCATTGGGAAGATGTAAATAAAATGACTGGCGCAAACTTTGATTATAGATTTTTTGATCGCAAGGAATTTATTCTTGATACGGAGCCCGCATGCCGAGCAGTTGTGACAGTAAAGCACTTGAGAAAAGGAAAAGAAATATCATTTTATGAAAAAATAAGTAGAAGTTTTTATTTGGAAAATAGGGATACCACTAACATCAATACCTTCGAATCTATATGTATAGAGGAAGGCCTTAATTTTACAGAATTTTCTATGATTTTTCACTCCGATGAGATAAAGAAAAAAACTGCCGAAGATTTTGCATATACCAAGGCTATTGGAGTAAATGGTTTTCCGACGCTTATCGCAAAAGATAATGAAAAATTAGCTCTTATATCTTCTGGCTACCAACCTTACTCAATTCTACAGCCTATCATTAAAAATTGGATTAATCATAATTCTAAAATCCGTTTCTAGCTAACCCGGATCTTCATGTAAATTATCGGTCATCTCTACATGTGCTAAATAACTAGCTGCAATAACAATTATTATAGCACCAAACCAAACCCATGTTTCAGGAATCTCATCGAAAATTAAATAGCCTAAGGATGCAGCAAATATAGTACGCATAAATGTAAATGGTGACACTGCAGTGACATCGCCAGCTTTGTATGCACTAGTAATGCAGAAATAAGCAAAAGTTGCAATACTGCCTAAAACTATTAACATTAAGAATTGCTCGAGTGTTGGTGTAACCCAGAAGAATAAAGCCGGGATAAATGATAGAACAACTGTTAAAGCCGACGAATAGGCTATTACGATAATTATATTTTCGTCTCTGCTTTGCACCTTGCCCAACAATAAGAAACTCGGCCACATAACCGCTGCGATCAGAATAAAACTAACTCCTATCGAAATTTCCATGATACCTGGACGAATAATAATTAGGGCACCAAGCATAGCAATTATAACACATATCCAACGTCTTGGATCGTTTCTCTCTTTCAAGAAAAGAATAGCTAGAATAGAACCGATGATTGGCTCAATTAACATTAAAGAGGTGGCAGTAACTAATGGAATAACTGTCACACCATAAAACCAAAGAGAACTCGAACCCGTTTGCAAAACTCCCCTAAAAAAAACTAAATTTAAACGTTTTGGTTTTCCTATTTCATGCCTTAATCGCCACAAGAATGGAGAAAGCACCAATAAACCGAATAAATTTCGGAAAAACACAAGTTCGAAAACATGGAAGTCTATAGACAATAAACGAATTACACTATAATTAGCGGCAAAAACAGCACCCGACAAAGTCATCCATAACATTCCTCGAACATTGCTCGCATGCGTTAAATGGTTTGCAATTTTAAACAACTCTATATCTTCTTGTTAAATTTTTTACAAAATTTTAGAAATTCTTGGATAACATTAGCGACTTAAAATATGGTGCGGGCGGCCGGACTTGAACCGGCACTTACTTACGTAAACAAGATTTTCTTACCAACTACAGTTTTCACTGCCACCTCGGTGTTTGTGGCCTGGACTTTCTCTTAACCATACTCCAAATGAAGTTTAGGTTCTGTCCGTCAAGTCTCTACACCTTCCCTTAAGGGCTTGGCTCGGGATTGCCATTTAACAGGTTTCCCCGAATTTGAACAGTTCTACTCATATTGTTTCCAACATGGCACTCAAATATTTTAAGTCTTGCGTGTCTACCAATTCCACCACGCCCGCTTGATTTATTTCATAATATACAAAAACATTTATGTAAAACTGATCTTTCAATTATCACAAAGATTATTTCTATAGGTTATATCAAAACGTCAAACTCCAGATTATTAATTTATATAGTATAATTTAGTAATCTTTCTCAGTATCTCCATCTACGGGTGTAACAAGGTCTTCATTGATAGGATCACCATCAAGCGAAATTATCATCTCACGTATTTTTTCAGCGACTTGTTCTAGTTCTTCCATATCTGTCCCCCTCGATATGAGCGTACAACCAAAATTACCCGAACGAAAAAAAGGGTAACTCCCAATCTCAACGTTAGAGTATAGATTTTGGATCTTGGTAAGTGGCTCGGCTATTGATCCTTCAGGCAGATAGCATGCAACGGCTATCGACAACATTTTTTTACCACCAATTAATTCTCCTGAAAATCCTTTAAACATAGACCGCATGATAGACGGAACACCTGCCATAACATATACGTTTTCCATCTTAAATCCCGGCGCTTTGCTAACGGGATTACCAATTAGGGTTGACCCAACCGGGATATCAGCCATTTTTAACCTTGCCTCATTCAAACGTTCAACAGGTATAAAAGACTCTAAAAGTGCCTTTGCCTCAGGATTTCGATAAATTTCAACTCCGAAAGCTTTTGCCACGCATAAAGACGTAATATCGTCATGTGTTGGCCCAATTCCACCAGTCGTAAATACATATGAATATTTGACACGCACTTCATTAATTACATTAATAATGATTTCTTCATCGTCAGGTATCACCCGTGCTTCCGCCATTCGAATGCCCATATCGGTAAGGCGCTCAGCAAGCCACCCAAGGTTTGCATCTTTTGTTCGGCCAGATAAGACCTCATTCCCTATTATTAGACAACACGCTGTAACAGAAGTTTCTTTTGACATAGGTCTAGCTCACAATATTAATAATTATATCTAGGATTGATTGAATTGATTAAAAAAGCAAGTATATTTCTCAATATTTGGAAAATCAAAAGATAACGTTTTATTATCTCAAAAAAATAACTTACAAAAAATCCTTTAGCATAGCCACCAAAGGAATATCTGCTGGTGGCATTTCAAAATTATCAAAATTTTTTAGGCGAGCCCACGTTAATTTTTGCCCTTCCCTTCCTTCAGGTGCACCGTTCCATTGCCGACATAAAAACAATGGCATTAACAAGTGAAAATTTTCATATTTGTGTGAAGCAAATGTAAACGGAGCCAAACAAGCTGCAGAAACATCAATACCAAGTTCTTCGCCTAGTTCTCTAATAAGCGCATCTTCAGGCGTTTCGCCTAATTCAACTTTCCCTCCAGGAAACTCCCATAGGCCGCCCATTTCTTTACCATGTGGCCGCTGCGCTAGAAGAATACGACCATCAATATCTATTAAAGCTACGGCTGAAACTAGAACCGTTGGTAAACTAGTCGATCCCCGATTATTTTCTATTTTCATGCAGTTTTGCTCAGGTTCGATAATCGGCATTAATATCAATGTACCCATGAGTTAAATCACATGTCCAGACTTTAGAAAGCCCATTGCTAACGCCAACATCCACATCAATTACAATTGACGAACCCTTCATATGTTGCGCAACCGGCATCTCATTGTACCCTTCTACCGCTTGGCCATTACGAGCGATTTGAATGCCACCTATCGAGATCGCGAGGGTATCGCGATTGGCCTTTTGTCCAGATTTCCCTACAGCCATAACTATACGTCCCCAATTTGCATCTTCTCCCGCAATAGCAGTTTTAACTAGGGGTGAATTGGCTATCGAAAAACCTATTTCTTTCGCAGCATCATTATTATCAGCTCCACTAACATTAATTTCAATAAATTTAGTTGCTCCCTCGCCATCACAAACAATTTGGTGAGCTAAGTCTAACAATACTCTATCTAATCCTGCTTTAAATTCTTTTAGCTCTTTTTGGTTATAATTTTTTATATACAGGTGTTTCGCCTTACACGTAGAAAATAAAAGAACACTATCACTAGTTGATGTATCTGAGTCGACAGTTATACGATTAAAACTTTTTTCAACTGAATCTTTTAATAATAGTTGGAGAATATCGCTTGAGATACTTGCGTCAGTAAATATAAACGCCAACATTGTCGCCATATTCGGAGCGATCATACCCGAACCTTTTGCGATACCACTTATCAAAACCTCGGTATCATCGACCATAACCTTCTCAGTGGAACCTTTCGGAAAGGTGTCTGTTGTACCAATCGCTTCAGCTGCAGATCTCCAGTCAATACATGCTTCAATATCTAAATCTACTATGGCATCCGTTATTTTTTTATGAGGCAATTGTTCACCAATTACGCCTGTGGAAGCTATAAAAATTTCATCTGGTTTACTATTAACTATCTTTGATGCATATTCTGCCGTAAGACGAACCGCATTGTCACCAGATTTACCAGTAAATGCATTTGCATTTCCAGAGTTTACTACAAGAGCTCGAGCTTTCCCTTGAAGCAAAGCCTTCTTACACCACTCAACAGGAGCGGCGGCTGTTTGAGATTGTGTAAAAACACCAGCCACTTGTGTACCAACATCAAATTTAGCAAATAATAGGTCTAACTTTCCAGAATACTTTACGCCGCAAGCAACAGAAGTCATCCCTACTCCTGAAATATCTGATATAATTGGAAATCTCTCTGGTGCCAAGGGCGACAATTTTGTCATATTATTTCCTCAAAAAAATTAGAAGCTACTTCAATAATAACAATCGATTTAATTACTTATCAATTAAATGGATATTTTTGTATTTTAGCGCTTTTACGAAGTTCTGTTATAAAAGCTTCCTCTCGCCGATTAATTATCGTCTTCATCAATTCCGCCTTTATCTTCTCAAAAGATTGGATTTTTTTAAATCTTTTATCTTCAACTTTTATAATATGCCAACCAAACTGTGTTTTGATTGGAATATCATTAATTTCTCCCTTTTTTAGAGAAAACGCCGCTTTTGAGAACGGTAAGACCATTGCATCTCTGATAAAATAACCAAGATCACCTCCAATTATTTTTGACGGACCTGTCGAAATTTTATTCGCTAAATCAGCAAAATCAGAACCTTTTTTTAGTAATTTAACCACTTCGAGAGCTTGCTCTCTCGTCTGAACTAGAATATGCCGGGCTCGGATTTCCTCAACGCCCGAATTTAATTTAACATAATCATTATACTTTGATTTAAGTTGATCGAGACTTACTTCGTTGTTGATCGATCGGGCCATAAATGCCTGAGACAGAATATTTTCCTCAAACTCTTTTATTTTTAGTCTAATGCCTTTTTCTTTCCCGATACCGTGTTTTTGCGCAGCTTCTATAATCAATCGACGATTTATCAAATCATCTAATAAAAAGTCATAGACTATTTCCAGGGGGAATTTTTGGGCTTTTAAACTTAATAATTTTCTCGCTTTATCAATATCTGAAAGATAGAGATTGGAACCATTTATTTTGGCGACAATTTTATCTTGCTTATTTTCTGCAAAAAGTAGTTTATGATCATAAATTAGAGACAATGAAAAAACTATAATAGCAAATATATTTAATTTATTTTTTGCTATGATTGTAAGAGCATATTTAGGCAACATACCACATCTCATCCAAAACCCGAATTTTGATTTTATTTTCTAATTATTCATATCGTTTTCAACCAAATGATAAAACCATTATTTTTAAAGTGCGCCGATTATTTCAATAAAAAATAATTCATCCCCTCAAAACGTTGACAGATCGCGGCTAGAGTTCTATCCCTTTGACACAAAAATTAATTTTTCAAATATAATTTGACATATTACAAGTTAGTGCCAAATTTGAATGAAAAGCATAAGGAACTTAGATGTTTGATACTCTTGTTCGTCGCCTTTTCGGTAGCGCAAATGATCGGTATGTTCGCGGTCTTGGTAGCATCGTTAATAGTGTTAACGGGCTTGAAGAAACGTTACAAAATCTAACAGATGAAAAATTGAAACTTCAAACTGAGGTCTTAAAAGAACGATTATCCAATGGTGAAACTTTGGATGAAGTGCTACCGGAGGCATTCGCTACTGTCCGGGAAGCAGCAAAAAGAACATTAGGTGAGCGTCCTTATGATGTTCAAATTATTGGGGCGATTATTCTCCACAAAGGGATGATCGCTGAAATGAAAACAGGAGAGGGGAAAACACTAACTTCTACAATGGCTGTCTATCTCAATGCTATTGAGGGGAAAGGCGTTCATATTGTTACGGTTAATGATTACCTTGCGGTCCGAGACGCTGAATGGATGGGACAAGTATACAATAAACTTGGTCTAACTGTGGGTTGCATTATTCCCAATTTATCGGAAAGTGAGAGATCTGAGGCGTATAACTGTGATATCACTTATGGCACAAATAGTGAATTTGGCTTCGACTATTTAAGAGATAATATGAAATTTTCATTAGAGGATATGGTTCAACGCCCCTTTAATTTCGCAATAGTCGATGAGGTAGACTCTATTTTGATAGATGAAGCTCGAACACCTCTTATTATTTCAGGAGCTTCAGAAGATTCGTCTGAATTGTATCAAGTCATTGATAAATTAATACCTAATTTAAATGCCGAAGACTATGAGAAAGATGAGAAAGTAAAAGCTGTTACTCTTACTGATATTGGTAACGAGCACGTTGAAACTCTATTACGCGAAGCTGGGTTATTATCAGAGGGTAGTTTATATGAGTATACTAATATTGCATTAGTTCATCACATAAACCAAGCATTGAAAGCGCATAAATTATTTGAAATTGACACGGACTACATCGTACATGAGGGTAATGTGGTTATTGTCGATGAATTCACAGGCAGAATGATGGAAGGCCGACGTTTTTCAGAAGGTTTGCACCAAGCACTTGAGGCGAAAGAAGGCGTCAAAGTCGAAAACGAAAATCAAACCCTAGCCTCCATAACTTACCAAAACTATTTTAGGATGTATCCTAAATTAGCTGGTATGACCGGGACAGCTATGACTGAAGCTGGAGAATTTCAGGAAATTTATAAATTAGAAGTTGCCGAAATTCCAACCAATGAGGCATGTGTTCGTATTGATAGTGATGATGAAGTTTATCGCACCGAAGTTGAAAAACATATCGGCATCGTGTCGATGGTCAAAGAATGTCAGAATCGAAAGCAACCAGTTCTGGTGGGAACAGTAAGTATTGAAAAGTCAGAAGAAATTTCTAATTTACTTAAAAATGAAAAAATTGAACATAAAGTTTTAAATGCTCGTTTCCATGAACAAGAAGCAATTATTATCGCACAAGCTGGAGCACCCTCTGCTGTCACCATAGCCACAAATATGGCTGGGCGAGGAACCGATATTCAACTTGGTGGAAATATTGAGATGCTAGTAAAGCAAAGGGTTGATGCAAAATTAAACAAAGAAAAATATAAAGAGGTAGAAAATAGACTACGAGAACAGGTGATTAAAGATAAGGAGATCGTAAAACTGGCTGGTGGACTCTATATAATCGGAACCGAAAGGCACGAAAGTAGAAGAATTGATAACCAACTTAGGGGAAGATCCGGGCGGCAAGGAGACCCTGGTGGTTCTAAATTTTATCTTTCATTAGAAGATGACCTAATGCGAATATTTGGATCTGAGCGCATGGATGGTATGTTAAAAAAGCTCGGCCTTCAGGAAGGAGAAGCAATTGTCCATCCATGGATAAATAAAGCGTTAGAAAAAGCGCAACAAAAAGTTGAGGCCCGCAATTTCGACATCAGGAAAAATCTCCTAAAATTCGATGATGTCATGAATGACCAACGCAAAGTAATATATGAACAGCGAAAAGAATTGATGGCAAGTGATGACGTCTCTGCAACTATTATTGATATGCGAAATAATGTAATTGAGGGATTGGTAGCCCAATGTATCCCAGAAAAAGCATACCAAGAACAATGGGATACCGCAGCGTTACATGAGGAAGGTAAGCGCTTATTTGGACTCGATTTACCCACGACAGAATGGGCCAAAGAAGAAGGAGTTGCTGATGAACAAATTCTGGAGAGAATTAATGAAGCAGTAACGCTAAAAATGGCAGAAAAAGCAGCAACTTGGGGTCTCGAAGTAATGAGAGACGTAGAAAAGAGCTTGCTTCTTCAAGTTCTAGATCAAGTCTGGAAAGAGCACTTATTATCTCTTGATCACTTACGCCAAGGTATTGGACTACGAGCATATGCACAGAAAGACCCTTTAAATGAGTATAAAGGCGAAGCCTTTGATATGTTTAATGGAATGCTCGCTGAATTAGATGAAAGAATAACCATTATTTTAGCACAGATGGAATTACAGTTTTCTGATCCAAATGAAATAAATAGTCAAAATAGCAGTGAGACGTATGAAATAAGTAACGATACAACCTATCTCCTAGACTCGGGGAATGAACAAGTATCAAGTCCGGCTTTAAATCAAGAATATACGCAGAGTCCATTGTTGTTGAGAGAGAGCGCAGATATTATTGATCCAGAAGACCCTTCAACTTGGGGAAAAGTTGGACGAAATGATCTATGCCCTTGCGGTTCTGGGAAAAAATTCAAACATTGCCACGGAGCCGCATAGTATGACACCTAACAAAATTATTTCAAAAATTTATCCGGGTATGCCGACGTCTGATGGCGCTGGGGTAAAACTTACCAGAATGCTGGGAACTCCAGAATTAGAGATACTTGACCCATTTTTAATGTTGGATCGCATGGATAGCGATGACCCTGACTCCTATATCGCTGGCTTTCCGAATCATCCTCATCGGGGTTTTGAGACTGTAACCATCATGCATTCCGGACAGATGAGGCATGAGGACTCGGTAGGAAATTCAGGTTTAATTACACCAGGTGACGTTCAATGGATGACAGCGGGGCGAGGGATTATTCACTCTGAAATACCTGAGATGCTTGAAGGTAGAATGAGCGGTTTTCAACTATGGGTGAACTTACCAGCAAAACACAAAATGGTAGACCCTAAATACCAAGATATTCCGGCAGAAAACATTCCAATGATAATCAGTGACGGTACGAAAGTTCGTATAATTAGAGGTACTTACAATAATACCAAGGGTCCTGCGGAGAGCCTAATGCCTGTTAGGGTCCTCGATATAACCTTGGAGCCGGATGCAAGTTGGTCTATTAATCCCAAAAAAGGCAACTCTTTCTTTTTTTGTGTTTATGATGGATCTATTACTGCACTAGATTCTGGCGGCAAAACTCAAAAAATTGATTCTCCTTCAATAATTACATTTAGTGGCGACGGCGAAGCCAAAGTAAAATCGAATAAGATTGGCGCTGGGGTTCTATACTGCGAAGGAGAGCCTCTTAACGAACCTGTAGCCCGTTATGGACCGTTTGTTATGAACACTCAAACTGAGATCAAAAAAGCAATCGACGATTTTAACTCTGGTAAGTTAACCGTTTAAATTTCATAAAATGTAGCCTTCCCTTACCATATTAAAATCTACTGCAATTATGCCCAGCTGAAGTTAGCAACAAAATTAGCCAGAGAATTATTCCAAATTACTTTCCTCATCATCATTCCATGATGCCAAGGCGGCCCGTGAAATGGCTAAAACAGCTCCGAACGGACGATTGGAAATAATGGAAGGCTGTTGAGACGGCCCTTATTTTCAGAAACCTAAAGAATTCAACAAAATCCATCTTGATTTTTTACAGGGTCGTTAGTAATAATTAATTCTATTTGAAAAAAAGTGGCAGGGGGGGCTAAACTGGAAACTATTGATGTATCAAACCCGCTATTGACGGTTAATAATCTTTATACTCAATTCGATACACCAAGAGGCATTGCTCGTGCGGTTGACGGTGTATCATTTTCTCTAGAGCGCGGAAAAACTCTCGGCATTGTTGGCGAGTCAGGCTCGGGCAAAAGTGTCTTATCGCGAACCATTATTGATATTCTCGCTAAAGACGATTCGGTCCTCTTTGATGGTGAAATCATATTTGAAGGCTGTGATCTCCGCACTTTAAGTGAGAGAGAAATGCAGGAAATCCGCGGAAAAGAGATTGCGATGGTTTTCCAAGATCCCATGTCTTCCCTAAACCCAGTAAAAAAAATTGGTAAACAAATTACTGAAGTTTTAACAAAACGGTTAGGGATGAGCTCGCATTTAGCAAAAATACGTGCGGTTGAATTAATTCACTCGGTTGGCATTCCCGATCCTGAACAGCAATTGGGACGTTATCCTATGCATTTATCAGGTGGCATGCGACAAAGAATAGCAATAGCCATTGCAATAGCATCTGAGCCAAAACTTCTAATCGCCGACGAACCAACAACAGCTTTAGATGTAACAATCCAAGCGCAAATTCTCGAGTTATTAAAAGAACAGCAAACCAAATACAATATGTCTATAATCTTAATTACGCATAATCTTGGGATTGTTTCTGGATACACAGATGATGTAGCAGTAATGTACGCTGGTAAGATTGTTGAAAAATGTTCCACAAGTGAACTTATTTCAAATCCGGTAATGCCATATACCAAGGCCCTCATGAATTGCGCCCCTTCTCTGACTAATACCCCTCATACTAGGTTACAAGCTATCCCCGGCCTTCCTCCAAATCTGCTGAACCTTCCAAATGGCTGCAGTTTTCATTCACGTTGTTCATATAATGATGAGAAGTGCAACAAATATACACCGGATCAAACTCTACTGAAAGATTCTATGCATAGTTTCGCTTGCTGGCATCCATTGAACCGATCATTAGCTGAAGGGGTTGTCAAGTAATGTTTGATGCGCAAATAAATAATGATGGGCCTTTGCTAGAGATTAGTGAACTTGCTATGGAATATAATGTCCAAGGGAAAACATTTTCTGCAATTTCAAATATAAATTTGAATATACAAAAAGGTGAAACCTTGGGTATCGTAGGAGAGTCTGGCTGCGGTAAATCCACCCTGGGGAGAGCTATTATCCAGTTACCTCGTCCTACCAATGGTAGTGTAAAGTTTTCTGGAGAGGAAATTACAGGTTTGAGCCACAATGAAATGCGTCCAATTCGTAAAAATATGCAAATTATTTTTCAAGATCCAATATCGTCATTAAATCCCAGACGGAAAGTTGGAAATATTGTCGCAGAACCGCTTGTAATTTCTGGCCTCTTCAAAAAAGATGAAATAGATCGAAGAGTGCGCAATGTTCTAGAGACTGTTAGCATGGATCCAGATATTGTTATGGATAGGAGACCTCACCAGTTTTCTGGTGGGCAATGCCAAAGAATTTGTATTGCAAGGGCTCTAATTCTAGAACCAGATTTAATAATTTGTGATGAACCAGTTTCAGCGTTAGATGTATCTGTTCAAGCACAAATATTAAATTTGCTCGAAGACATGAAAGATCGCTATGGTTTAACCCTATTATTTATAAGCCATGATCTCGCAGTAGTAAAAAATATTAGCGACAGAGTTGCTGTAATGTATCTTGGGAGAGTCTGCGAATTGGCGGAATCGGAACAATTATATAAATATCCAGCCCATCCGTACACAGCTGGGTTGATTGCAACAATCCCAGAAATAGATACAAATAAGAAAGAAGAAAAGTCATTGTCCCTACAGGGAGAAATACCGTCGCCCCTTAATCCACCGAGTGGCTGCAGATTCAGAAATAGATGCCCTATTGCGCAAGATAGATGCATAAATGAAGAGCCAGTCTTAGATGAAATTAAATCTGAACACCATGTAGCTTGTCATTTCCCACTTTATAACCACTCGAAAATGAAATCCGAGTATTAAGCCTGAGAAAAACTAGTAACCTTTGGAAGTAACTGTGAGTTAAAGCCTTATTTTAACATTACAATAATTCTACTAATCCCATAATATGAGATTTTTATTTACATATCATTGCCGTTATTTATAGTAAGCAATTAGTTATTACTTTTCAAATGGGGGGTGAAAAGTACTATGCTAGATAATCATGAGATTGGTATAGAAACTGATGACTTCGATTCCAAAATAACAGACTTGGTAAATAGAGCTAAGTTAGTTGCAAAAGATCTAAAGACTCGGGTACAAAAAACTGAGTCCAATAGAAGGCTTCCAGTGGAAAATATGGAACGTATTTGTGACGAGGGATTGTTAACAATAATACAATCAAAAGAGTCGGGTGGACATGAACTTTCCATGCGTGCGCATCTTGATGTTCTAAGCGCAATAGCCGAGGGTTGCTCGGCCACAGCATGGGTCTTAGGGGTTATGCATGCACATAGTTGGTTGCTCGCTCATTTTCCTAAAAAAGCGCAGGATGAAGTTTATAAAGAAAATTCAAATACGATGGTTTCTGCGGTAATTGGGCCAAGGGGGAAAGCAGTTCTAAAAAGAGATGGCTCATATCTTCTTAATGGTTTCTGGCCATTTGGATCGGGGTGTCAACTCTCAAAATGGCTTTTATTGGGCGCTGAAGTATTTAACGAAAGTGGCGAGTTCTTAGATTTAGCAGATCTCTTAATTCCGACCTCAGACGCTAAAATCCAAGATGATTGGTATGTAGAGGCTTTTAAGGGCACGGGTAGTAATTCGCTAGTTGTCAAAGATCTACAAATACCAAGTCATCGTTATTTATCGCTACTTGGTCTTCTTAAACATGACACACCGGGTATAAAAGATAATTATACAGGCTGGTTACACAGAGCAGAACCTGTGCCGGTTTTAGCCATCGCACTCTGTGGAGGAGCGGTTGGATTGGGCAAAGCGGCTAAAAAACAATTTATGGAGAATATTGAAAATAAAAAGGTAATTTATACAGAACATGTTCAAACAGAATGGGCTTCAACCCATATAACGCTTGGTAAAGCAGCCTCGCAAATAGACGCAGGTGAACTTCTTATTTACCGGGCAGCAGACGATACTGATCGCCTTGCCAAAGCGGGCGAGAAAATGAGTATGAAAATGCGTGGTCGTATTCGCATGGATTGCTCTCATGGTGTTAGATTAATTTTAGAAGGCGCTACAGAACTCTATCTTGCGGGCGGAGCTGCCGGCATCTCATCAAAAAATCCAATGCAACAAATTTCGCGTGATTTGCATGCAACTAATATGCACGGCTTATTGCTTGTCGAGCCAAGTGCTGAAGTTTATGGCAGAATTTTGCTTGGACTGGAGCCCAATACGATTATTATATAAACTGATTACAAAAATAACAGAAATATATTTTAAAAAAAGGGGATTAATATGACATTTAAAAAGAATACTCAATTAACCAACATACCGATTGGACGAAGGAAATTTTTAACATACAGCGGTGGTGTTCTTGCAGCAGCAGCAGCGTCTACCCTACCAAGCCCAGCTGTTCACGCCGCTTCAACAGTAAAGATTGGTTTTGTTAGCCCTCAGACCGGTCCACTTGCGCCCTTTGGTGAAACAGATAAATTTGTATTAGCTAATGCCAGAGCAGCCTTAAAAAATGGCATTAAAATTGGTAGTAAAAATTACCAAGTCGAAATTATATCCAAAGACTCACAATCAAACCCAAATAGAGCAGCAGAAGTTACCTCTCAACTAATTCTAAAGGATAAAGTAAACCTTATGATCGGTTCATCAACAGGAGACACTGTAAACCCAGTTTCCGATCAATGTGAGCTTAATGAAGTCCCATGCGTAACCTCAGATACACCTTGGCAAATTGTCTATTTTGGAAGGGGAGCCACTCCTAAAAAAGGCTTTAAATGGACATATCATTTCTTCTGGGGAATTGATGATATGGTTGGAAATTTTATCAATATGTGGGACTCAATAGATAGCAATAAAAAACTTGGAAGCTTAATAGCAAATGACTCTGATGGGGTTGTTGCGGGCAATCCCAAAATGGGTTTCCGGCCACCTATGACAGGCGCTGGATATAACTATATTCAACCGCCAATTTTTAATCCTGGTTCGAATGATTTCACAGCGCAAATTAATCTCTTCAAAAAAGAGGGCGTTGAGGTTTTGACAGGTTTAGCCGTGCCGCCTGATTTTGCGACCTTCTGGACACAAGCTGCACAGCAAGGCCTAACAAAACAACTTAAAGCAGCAACTTTTGCGAAGGCGTTATTATTTCCGCCTGCGATCGAAGCATTAGGTGATCGTGGGGTCGGGCTTACTTCAGAAGTTTGGTGGTCACCTTCTCACCCATTTAAATCAGGATTAACAGGCATGTCTGCCAAACAAGTTACCGACGAATATACATCAACAACAGGAAAGCAATGGACACAACCTCTAGGATTCAAACACGCTAATATTGAGGTTGCCATTGATGTATTAAAACGATGTGGTGATCCAAAGGATCCAAATGCTATTTTAAATGCCATAGAAAACACAAATTATAATTCTATTGTGGGACCTATATCCTGGAAATTTGGCGATCGCCGTAACCCAGTAAAAAATGCCTGCAGAACACCCTTGGTTGGCGGGCAATGGAAAAAGGGTAAAAAGTTTAAATACGATTTAGTTATTGTAAATAACAAACTGGCGCCTGAAATTCCCATTGGCGGGGAAATGGATAAGCTAGGTTAAAATCCATTCAATAATTGATTAAGGGGTGTAACTTGCGATCCCGCAAAGCCCCCCCTTTTTCCAAGAAACTTTTTTAAATAAATAAAATGACCCATCTCTTATCAATTAGAAACTTATCCAAAAGTTTTGGATCCCTCAAAGTTATTGATAACTTTAGTATAAATTTAAATAGTGGCGAAGCATTGGGTATAATCGGGCCAAATGGAGCCGGCAAAAGTACACTCTTTAATTTAATTACTGGTACTTTAATTGCTGATCGAGGAAATATTATTTTCCTTGGAAAAGATTTAACACGATCACCAGCATATTCGCGATGCCGTGCCGGTATTGGCCGTTCATATCAGATACCTCATCCATTTTCCGGTATGACAGTATTTGAGAATTTACTAGTCGGCGCGGCCTTCGGTGGACAAGAAAAAGAATCTCGCACCTACGCCTACTGCAAAGAAATACTTGATCTAACAGGTCTAATAAAGAAAGCTAATACACTCGCGGGGTCACTTACTTTACTGGAACGAAAGAGATTAGAAATGGCTCGAGCTCTGGCAACTAAACCGCAAATATTACTGCTTGATGAGATTGCTGGTGGACTTACAGAGCACGAAGTGGATGAATTAATTGGCACTATTAGAAACATCCATATTCAAGGAACCTCAATCATTTGGATAGAACATATCGTCCATGCTTTAATGTCAGTGGTAGAGAGGCTTGTTGTTATAAACTTTGGGCAAAAACTGAGTGAGGGCAATCCCGAAAAGGTTTTCAAAAGCCCGGAAGTTCAAAAAGTTTATATGGGAATTGATATTTAATGAACCTTCTTGAAATTGAAAATATGACCTCATTTTATGGCGACTTTCAGGCTCTTTTTGGAATAAACCTAAGAATTGAAGAGGGTAAAACTGTGGCTGCTATTGGAGCTAACGGTGCAGGTAAGTCAACTTTCTTGCGCTNAATCGTAGGGTTGGTAAATAGTTTTTCAGATAAATTTGAATATAAAGGGAAGTCTCTATCAGGTAAGCCAGCCTATGAAATTCTAGCTATGGGTATAGCGATGGTTCCCGAAGGGAGAAAATTGTTTCCAAGCCTTAGTGTCGAAGAAAACTTAATAGTTGGGGCTTACAGCAACCGTCCTGGTAAATGGTCTCTCGAGCGGGTTTATAAAATATTTCCGAAACTCAAACAACGTAAAGACGTCTCCGGTACNGCGTTGAGCGGCGGAGAACAACAAATGGTTGCAATAGGCCGTGCACTNATGTCCAACCCNGATATTCTTCTATGTGATGAATTATCCTTGGGACTAGCGCCAATAATCATCAGGGATATTTATGATGCAATTCCGAGCATAAAGAGTGAGGGTATTTCATTACTCGTTGTTGAACAAGATATTAACCAAGCCTTAGCTATTTCAGATGAAGTTTATTGCTTTCAGGAAGGTCGAATAAGCTTAAATGGTAACCCTNGGAAGTTAACAAAAGATCAAATTGCTAAAGCATATTTTGGGAGAAATTAAAAAGTGATTGAATGGGCAAATACTCTTATTCAAGGTGTTTTAACTGGCGGTTTATACGCTATGTTCGCCGCTGGTCTGGCAATTATTTTCGGAATTATGAGATTGGTAAATATAACGCATGGAGATTTAATTGTTCTAGCTGCATTCATTGCTTTGGTGGTAATCGAGTCGACCGGTTTTAATCCATTTCTAAGTTTAATAATAGTTTTGCCCATACTTTTTATTATTGGATATCTATTGCAACGAGGAATCTTAAATTANACCCTNGGAGATGACCTTCTTCCACCCTTACTCGTGACTTTTGGTTTATCAATTGTTGTACAAAATGTCTTGCTTGAAGTTTTTTCAGCGGACTCACAGCGTTTAAAAGCCGGAGATCTCGAAACTTCAAATATCGAGTTAATTGAGGGATTATCAATTGGCATTTTTCCATTCATTATTTTTATTGTCGCAGTTTTTATGATTATTGGACTTCAACTGCTTTTTAATTATACGCGACTAGGTCGTGCATTTAGAGCTACATCTGATGATGCCACTACTGCGCAACTTATGGGTATAAACCATAAGCATNTTTTTGCTCTTGCCATGGGCCTAGCAATGGTACTGGTCGGAATTGCCGGAGTTCTTATGGCAGTNAGATCNAATTTTGACCCATCGATTGGACCTACCAAACTCTTATANGCATTTGAAGCGGTAATAATGGGCGGTCTTGGATCTCTTTGGGGCACTCTAATTGGAGGCATTATACTTGGTGTAGCCCAAAACATCGGCGCCAAAATAGATCCGGGATGGCAAATCCTCGCAGGTCATATTGCTTTTCTTATAGTTTTAGTAATTAAACCTAATGGGTTATTTCCAAGGACTAAAGATGAGTGATCCCCTAAAAATTATACCTGACTTTGAATTTAAAGTAGTGAGATCAACGCCTACTAGTCAATTTGGAGCAATATTTGGAATAGTTATTTTAGCTCTTTTATTTTCACTGCCTTATTGGGCTGATCGTGCAACAATTCGATTATTTGTTGAAATATTTTATACTTTAGCATTGGCCCAAATGTGGAATCTTTTAGCTGGATACGGCGGCCTTGTATCAGTTGGGCAACAGGCGTTTGTTGGGCTAGGCGGATATATGTTATTTATCCTAACAATAAATTTTGGATTTAGTGCGATCTTAGCTGTACCTTTATCTGGACTAATTTGCGCTATTCTCTCATTGCCAATAGCTTTAATTGTCTTCCGTTTAAGGGGACATTATTTTGCTATCGGTACTTGGGTTGTAGCTGAAGTGTTTCTGCTCGTCTTTGCNCAAATTTCATCTTTGGGNGGTGGNTCTGGTAAAAGTCTNCCNATTTCCATCATAAAATCAATATCCACCACTCGAGCNGGCAGAGACTCTGCTATTTTTTGGACAGCTCTCTTTGTCGTAGCTTNCACAATTATTGTAATCTACNTACTATTGCGCTCTAGACATGGTTTGGCTCTTACGGCTATTCGAGACAGTGAAGAAGCTTCAAATAGTTTAGGTGTAAATAATTTTCAAGCTAAACTCCTGGTATATGTTTTTGCAGCATTCGGAACAGCAGCGATTGGCNCCCTCATATTTTTAACAAAGTTACGAATTAGCCCGAGCGCTGCATTTGATATAAACTGGACAACAACCGTAATTTTTATCGTAGTAATTGGTGGGATCGGAACTATTGAGGGTCCTATAATTGGAACTTTGATTTACTTTTTACTTCGCGAACCTCTATCTGATTTTGGATCATGGTATTTAATTTTACTGGGAAGCACAGCTGTNATAGTAATGNTAAAAGCNCCACAAGGCATATGGGGTATTATTTCTCAAACATTTGATCTACATTTTTTTCCAATACAACGTCGTATATNTATAAATNANAAGAAAAGAACTAAANACATTTAGGTCCTTAAAATTAA
Organism: Rhodospirillaceae bacterium TMED23; assembly: GCA_002168115.1. GTDB lineage: Bacteria > Pseudomonadota > Alphaproteobacteria > Rhodospirillales > UBA2165 > TMED23. The sequence goes on from NHCC01000012.1 coordinate 44,562, forward strand.
AAAGAGCTATTACTTNATAGCTAAAGGATGCTTGTCAAAAACTAGNTTCTTTAATCGATCCTCAAGAATATGAGTNTAAATCTGAGTGGTTGAAATATCAGAGTGACCCAAAAATTGCTGAAGTGTTCTTAAATCAGCTCCATTAGCAAGCAAGTGACTGGCNAACGAATGTCTGAGTACATGNGGTGAAATTCTATTGTGATTGATACCAGCCTCNTTCCCAAGCTNTTTTAAAAGGATACTAAAATGATTACGCGTTANATNGCCNTTTTTTGAATTACTCGGAAATAAAAATAATGATGACGAACCTTTTTTGATAAAAAATTTACGTATTTCTAGATAATTTTTCACAGCAATCATGGCTATATCACTTATTGGAACCATTCTATCTTTGCTACCTTTTCCTCGAACCACAATCATTGAATTTTTTCTCACTACTGAGGATAGAGGCAAACTAACCAACTCGGTAACACGTAAACCTGCTGAATAAAGTATTTCAACAAGTGCTAACATTCTCAGACCTCTTTCATCATTTTTGTATCTCGCTACAGTAAGTAGCATATCAACCTGAGCCTCACTCAAATATTTGGGTACAGGCTTTCCTAACTTCGGCCCATCAATCTTCGATGCTGGATCATCAATTCTGAATCTCTCAGCATATAAAAATCTATAGAATTGCTTTATAACCGACAATTTCCTAGCGTGGCTATTTGTAGATCTTTGATTTTTCCTTAATAACTTAAGATAATCTCTAATATTGTCGCTATCGGCTGAGAGCAATTCACGTTTGCGCGAGGATAAAAAATAGATGAATTGGCATAAATCGCTTTTGTAAGCAAGAATTGTGTTTGGTGATACCGCCCTTTCTACAGCTATCATTTCTAAAAAAATCTCTAGCTGTTTTTCGTTGGCAGATCCAAGGACTTTTTTATTTATATCATACACATCAAATCTTAAAATATTTTAGATAAAAACTACACCGAACTTCAAAGGAAATATTATTATAATTCATAACCAATCAAACTATAACGCTGTAAATTAAAGTCCAACTGATACTGCCAATTCTATTGCCAGATTGCGAGCTTCTCTATGCAAACCAACTTTTTTGAAGCCACTAATTATTTGTCTTATTACCATTGGATTTACTTGAGTGATATCCGAGTGCCCTAATACAAGTAAACTAAGAAGTACAGTTTCTGCTAGTTTTTTTTCTCGCTGAGCGCGCTCAAGCATTCTGAGCAAAGCCGGTTGCGTTTCTATAATTATAGCACTTTTTTCATCACTAACCAAAGCATCCCATCTACGATCTGGAACATCGTTCCCCAAGGCTTCAAATAAATTATACAACAATAAAGCTCGATGATTTGAGTTTTCAGAGTATCCTGGAGTATTCTTTTTCAAGATACTCTCAATATTCCACCATTTATCCAGTTGAATGTTGTCCCAATTTTCGTCAGTAACTTGCCCTGCCAAACGAGATAATGGGGCTATTTCATCACGAAGCACTCTTATCTTTTCATCATCTAAATCACTAGAATGTAATAAATTAAACCAATTATCTGCATATTCATAATCTCCAACAGCCAATAATACTCTAATCGCCTCTGGAGCAAACCAAATTAAGTCCTCAGTTGCTTCTAATCCTCTCATAATGCCAATGTAAATTCGCACTGTAGAGAGAAAGCTACCTCTCTCTCTGGCTGATTTAAATATCTGATCAAGTAATTCTGCTTTTCTATTTTCGACCTTCTCCTCTAAAACTTTACGATATAGCAATACTCTCTCGATCACCTCCGATTTAGTCTTTACGGGCGATAAGGTGACAACCTCACTATTTTTAAGATCCGTACCAATATATAGCTGCTGAACCACCTTAGCATCAATCAAACCAAGCGCTTCAGCGCGTTCAGCTACATCAATCCGTAATTCGGCATCAGCGTTGGGGCTCAAAGCTATAATTTTCAAAATAGATGGATTGTTAGTTGATACAAATTTGCGAGTAAGTTTAATTTTTGCCGCTCTTAACATGGAAAAATGAAGAGGTGTAGGATTTATAAGATTAGTAATTTTAAAATTATCAAGACCTAATAGAGAATTTACTAGCCCTAAAAATACTTTATCGGTCTCTCCCATTTCCATCATTAGATTGACGCCTAAGATTGCCTTAGAACGCTCACCAGCGAGAGTTTGACAATAGACTAATGCCTTCTGCCAATAAGGGTCATCAACATTCTTGATTTGGCTAGCAACTATTGAACATGCCCTAGAGTTATCATTTAAAAAGAAAAAGACATTAGTTTGGTTCTTCAACAATATTGGATTAATATTTCTATTAGGAGCTACTTTCAGTAGACTTTCAACACCAATTACGTCCCCCATCGCCCAAAGTCTCTCAATCCGCATTTCAAGAAGAGTACCCCCAGTTTTTGCAATTATATTTGACTCTGACGAGAACTCTTCCTTTTTGGTCGAAAGTAAAGTTTCATTATTATTCATTGGTGGGGTAGCAGCGCTCAGCAACAAACGACGCGTTAAAGTTCTTATTTCAGAGGATAAGGAGTTGATTGGGATTCTTGGTAATAATTTTTCTATGCGTGACTTATCAGAACCCTCCCACATATTTACCCCAAAACCACCATCAGCAAGCATTAATGATCCGACCGAGTCACTATCTATTTTTTCTAATTCTGTCTCATCTATATTAATTGGTGTTCGTTTCTTTGATGATGGCGGAATTATGATGGGTAAAACTACCTCATCTGTAGGCATTTTATTTTCTGGGGAAGATGCATTTAATTGAGGAGTCAAACGAGTGGGACTCATATCCAAATCTTGCGCAGCTAAAGACTTATAATTAATAATAACGCATATCAGTGCTAAATATACAAAAAACTTCTCTATTTTAAAAATCATATTTTTTACTTTAAAAATCTACTATTTGGGATTATCTCTTCGGTACTATTAGTTGGGGGTTCTATCTCCCATGTTAACAAAAGTACTATTGCCGCAACGCTGACAACACACGCTGAAATAAGGATAACGCCAGTTACGCTTTTCATTGAATTAGGTTGCCTCTCACTAATTTTAGAAAGTAAATTAGTTAGTTTTTATAAATTAATCCAGTAATTATCAATAAAAGTACATTTTTAATGTTTCAATAAAGATAAACTATGTCAATATATTGGCAAATTAACAAATAACATTGTGACAGACTTAATCATTGTTAGAATTCCTTATATTAAAGAAAATTAATGAAACAAAAACAAATAATATTGCCTCAGTGGTCTCATAATAAATTTATTGTTTTAATTGGCCTAATGGGTGCTGGAAAAACACGGCTAGGGCGTCTTTTAGCAAAACTTCTAGATTTACCATTCATTGATACCGATATTGAAATTGAAAAAGCTGCCGGCTTAACCATAGAAGAGATATTCAATAATTTTGGTGAAGACTATTTTCGTGACGGAGAGAAAAAAGTACTTACAAGAATACTTAGTGGGGAACCATCAATACTTGCGACCGGAGGTGGATCATTCATGAATCCGATAACGAGAGAAGAAATTAAAAAGGTGGGTATTTCAATCTGGTTACGAGCCGATATTGATTTATTGGTTAAAAGGACAAAAATCAGATCTGATCGACCACTCTTGAAACAGGGTAACGGGCGTCAAATCTTATCCAAGCTTATGGAAGATAGATATCCAATATATTCTAAAGCTGATTTTGTTTTTGATATTAGTGAGGAGTCCGCTCTAGTTACAGCAAAGAAGTTAATAGAAATGCTAAATAAAACACGATCTTTTGATAAAAAACCGGATAAAAAAGATTATGGATAACACTAAAATATTAGATGTTCCCCTAGGCAAACGTGCCTATAAAATCATGATTGGACCGCATCTAATTAATAATACTGGTAAATTAATCAAAGGTATAATCAAGGGTGATCGAGTAATTATTATTACAGACACTAATATTGGTCCCTTGTATTTATCCAAGGTATCAAACTCTCTTCAATTATCGAATATAAAGTTTGAACAGATCATTATTTCTTCTGGAGAAGTAAGTAAGAGTTTTGAGAGATTTCAAAATCTAGCAAACCAAATTTTATCAATGAAAATTGACCGAAAAACTGCGCTTGTTGCTCTTGGGGGCGGCGTTATTGGTGATTTAACCGGTTTTTTGGCCTCTACATTACTCAGGGGAATAGATTTTATTCAAATTCCCACAACACTTTTGGCTCAAGTTGATAGCTCGGTTGGCGGTAAAACGGCAATAAATTCACCTATTGGTAAGAATTTAATTGGCACCTTCTACCAACCTCGCTTGGTAATATCAGACATCGAGAGTTTAAGGACTTTGCCCCGTAGAGAGATTATTTCGGGATACGCTGAGGTTGTTAAATATGGATTAATTTATGACTATAAGTTTTTTAATTGGCTCGAAAAAAGCGGATTAGAGATTCTTAAAAATAATACAATATTCATCTCTGAGGCTATATATAGAAGTTGCGAGATAAAAACAGATTTTGTTTGCAATGATGAAACAGAACAAGACAAGCGTGCACTCCTTAATCTTGGTCATACATTCGGGCATGCGCTAGAAGTGGAAACTAAATTTAGCAGCATGCTTTTACATGGAGAGGCCATAAGTATTGGAATAAGCTTAGCCTTTCAACTATCTCATTCACTCGGGTTATGTTCTTTAGAAGATAAAGACCGGGCGATAAGTCATCTCAGAAGCGTTGGGCTTCCAACTAAAATAAAGGAAATTAAAGGCATTGAATGGGACCCTGAAAAAATTATAAAACACATGTACTCAGATAAAAAAGTTGAGAATGGAGAAATAATGCTTATTTTGACAAGAGGTATTGGTTCGGCGCACATTGCTAGAAATATTTCTGAGACGAATATTATTGAAACAATAAAAAAGTCAATATAAAGGATTTTCGACTGAAATAATGCTTACAATCATTATAATAATTCTTATTTTAATTATTTTATCCGCGTTTTTTTCGGGGGCTGAAACGTCCTTAACCGGCGCCTCACGTCCATTTATGCATCAATTGGAAACCAATGGGAATAAAAATGCCAAGGTTGTAAATAAATTATTAGAACGAAAAGGTAGGCTTATTGGAGCAATTCTTATTAGTAATAATTTAGTAAATATTTTAGCGTCAGCTTTAGCAACGAGTATGCTTATTGGTATATTTGGCGAAACAGGCATAGCATATGCGACGATAATTATGACTGCACTAATTGTGCTATTTGCAGAAATTCTGCCAAAAACTTATGCCCTCCAAAATTCAGATGAATGTGCATTAAAAATTGCTTCAGTGGTGCGACCTTTGGTAATTATTTTATCTCCCATAACCTTTGCTACACAGTGGCTTGTCACAATAACTCTAAGATTTTTTGGCGTGAAACTCAATCGAGGAGATGATTTTATTTCTAGAACCGATGAGTTAAGGGGGGCAATTGAATTACATCAGGGTGAAGAAACTAACAAAAATATTGTTGCTCATGAAAAGGCTATGCTCAAAAGTGTATTAGATTTATCTGAAGTAGAAGTAGGAGAAATAATGGTTCATCGTAAAACCGTTACTATGCTGAATGCAGATGATCCAGCCCATGAGATAGTAGACCAAGTTTTAGCAAGCCAATACACTCGCCTCCCACTCTGGCGCGATCAACCGGAGAATATTATTGGTATAATCCATGCTAAAGAAGTATTGAGAGAAATTTATAAAAATAATGGTAGCTTAGATATTGATATAGATGCTCTGATCTCCAATGCATGGTTTGTTCCAGAGACCACACGCTTACTTGAACAACTTCAAGCTTTTCGTGATCGCCACGAGCATTTCGCCCTCGTTGTCGATGAATATGGAAGTCTAGAGGGAGTAGTTACGCTTGAAGATATACTTGAGGAGATTGTTGGAGATATCTCTGATGAACATGACACTGATATAAAAGGCCTTCAACCCCAACCAGACGGAACATATATTGTTGATGGAACTTACACCATTAGAGATCTTAATAGACAATTTTCATGGGGTCTTCCAGATGAAGAAGCTTCAACAATTGCTGGCCTTATATTAAACGAAGTACGAAGAATACCAGAACAGGGGCAAGCCTTTAAGTTTTATGGCTTACGTTTTGATATTGAAAAGCGTCATAGACAACAAATAACCACCATACGCATTACACCTCCAAAAAAATAACGCTCTAGCTTTGGATGAGGCAGACTAATAAGCTTAAAATTATAATTTGGTGACTAGATTTGACCAAGCTGAATTATTACCTTATCAACATCAGAATTTACGCTTTGAATTATTGGTTACGGAGAAATAAATGGCTTTATCAAGCCCTACAAAAAGAAACTTGATACACACTCGTGATATTAAATGTTTGGGTTACGAGAGAGATGATGGCCTATGGGATATAGAGGGGCGTATCACCGATATAAAAAGTTACAGTTTCACTAATATGGATCGCGGTGAAGTTAACGCTGGAACTCCAGTACATGACATGACTGTTCGTCTAACTATAAATACAGACCTCGTGATAGTTGATACTGAAGCTTTTATGGAGTTTACACCTTTTGCAATTTGTCCAGCCATTAGTGAAAGTATCAAAAAACTTATAGGAGTCCAGATTAAGTCTGGCTGGACGCGTGCGGTAAATAATGCAATCGGGGGTGTAAAGGGATGCACACATATAAACCAATTACTGATCGGTCCACTAGCTACCACGGCTTATCAGTCTATTGTACCACGCAAGGCCCATAAAATCACACTTAACAAACAGTCTCCAGAAATTCCTCCGGGGGAAAAACCTGATGTACTAGATACCTGTCACGCATTCGACACTTCAGGCGAAAACGTTAAACGCCTTTGGCCCAAATTTTATCAGTCAAAGTAACGTTTATCGCAATTTTTTTATAGTTGACACTTGGAATATATATTAAAGCGATAGGAGATATGGGCAAAAATTGGATATTCGATGAAAATAAAATAGGCAATAAAATAAAAAAATGTTCGTGGGAAAATTGTGAGCTTGAAGGAGAATACAAAGCTCCAAAGTCTAAGAGTCAAATTCGCGATTATTATTATTTTTGCATTGAGCATGTTCGCATTTACAACAGCTCTTGGAACTATTATGAAGGCATGTCAGATCAAGACGTCGAAAAATTGGTTAGATCTGACTCAACGTGGAATAGACCAACTTGGCCACTTGGCAAACATATTAATAACAAACCACAATTTAAAGAAAGTATAAGTTTTGAAAATATAGAATTCTCCAATATTAAAAATGACCTAAATGATCCATTCAATTTATTGGATGATTATTCTAATAATGATTTTATTGTATTAAATAATAAAGTAAGTAAATTCTCTAGAGAAGAGAAAATAGCTTTACGTAAATTAGAACTTGATAGCTCATTAACTATTAATGATTTAAAAGACAGATATAAAGTTTTAGTTAAAAAGTATCACCCAGATGTGAATGGTGGAAATAAAAATTCAGAAGAAACTTTAAAACAGATAAATTCTGCATATAGATTGTTACTAAAGAAATTATCGGTACCCTAATTTTTAAAAATTTTTGGTATTAAAATGTATAAATAAAGTCGAGAGAGAAAAGATGAATAAGACTGATTTGATTGAAGATAAAACATTTCCTTTAAATGCCCCAGATATTGAAGTGTCGGCTAAAGAAGTTTTTGATATTGAGAGTAATCTTAAACTACCAGCATTCAGCCTAAGCAATGAATACGTTCCAACAATTGATGAGACTTATCAATTTGATCATGACACGACCTTGGCAATTCTCGCGGGATTTACTCATAATCGAAGGGTTATGGTCCAAGGATACCATGGAACTGGTAAGTCAACACACATTGAGCAAGTAGCTTCACGTTTAAATTGGCCTTGTATTAGAGTAAATCTAGACAGTCATATAAGCCGCATCGACCTTATAGGAAAAGATGCGATCGTAGTTAAAGATGGATTACAAGTAACAGAATTTAAAGAAGGTATTCTTCCGTGGTGTTTGCAAAATCCAGCTGCTCTGGTTTTTGATGAATATGATGCGGGGCGACCAGATGTAATGTTCGTTATACAGAGAGTGCTTGAAGTAGAAGGAAAATTGACACTTCTGGATCAAAGCAAGGTTATTAAACCACACCCATTCTTCAGGCTCTTCGCTACTGCAAATACGGTTGGATTAGGTGATACAACAGGACTGTATCACGGTACACAGCAGATAAACCAAGGTCAGATGGATAGATGGAATATCGTTACAACATTAAATTATCTAGAACACAAAGATGAAGAAGCCATTATTTTAGCAAAAATACCTGCGTATAATAATAGCGAGGGTAAGGCCACAATAAGTAAAATGGTGGAGTTAGCTGATCTAACAAGAAATGGTTTCATAAATGGTGATGTTTCGACGGTAATGTCTCCCAGAACCGTAATAATATGGGGCGAAAATGCCCAGATATTTGGTGACCTGGGATTTGCTTTCCGCCTTACCTTTTTAAATAAGTGCGATGAAATTGAACGCCCAGTAATCGCTGAATATTTTCAGAGATGTTTTGACCAAGAATTACCCGAGTCCGCAGCTAATGTCATACTCTCTTAATATATGCGCCCCAAGTAATAGAGATGTCTAAAGTACAAGATTACCAAGAATTAGTAAAAAGGGTTACCAACGCAACTCTCAAAGCTGTTACGAAACGCAATGATGTAACAGTTACGTTTGCGTCCAATGGTCAAGGAATAACGAACACTGAGGAGGGGACCCAAGCACAAATATCAAACCCACCAAGATCAAACAATAATAATGAGTTAGATATATTGAGAGGCGAAGCAGATGCCGTCGCACTGCGCCTACGCTACAATAATACAGAAACATTCAATCAACAAAGGCCAACTGGCGGCAATAGCAGTGAATTATTTGATGTTGCAGAACAAACGAGAGTTGAAGCTCTTGGGTCAAAAAGATTATCCGGAACTTCAAAAAATCTCGATCGTTATTATGAAGCTAGGTGCCAAGAAAAAGGATACCACTTAGTTACTGACCGAGAAGACTCTCAAATGGCTGATGCGGTTGGAATGTTGCTTCGAGAGACACTAATGGGTAAACCAGCGCCAGAATCGGCTCAACCATTAATAGATACATGGCGTTCTTGGTTAGAAGATAAAGCTGGTAATAGGATGTCGGAACTTAAAACTTGTATGGATAACCAAAAAACTTTTGGACAGACGGTTCGTGACATACTTGAAGATTTAGAGCTTCCGATAGACTCTGAAAGTAATACTGGTGACGAAAAGGGAAACGACGATACAAATGAGGATTCCAACGAAGAGAACCAAACTGAAAATTCAGAAAATGAGCAGGACGGCGATCAAAATGATGATGATAGTGAAGATATAGATTTTGATGGTCTAGATCCAGAAGCTCTAGAAGAAATGGAAGATGTCTCGGACGAAACTGAAGAGACGGAGGAGGACAGCTCTTCGTCAATGAGAGGACAGCCCCAAAGTCCAGAATTTCCGGATGAAAAGACAGAGCCTTATAGAGCTTTTAGTACCGCCAATGACGAAATAAATTTAGCAGAGGATTTATGTGAAATAGAAGAATTATCCCGATTAAGGTCTCAATTGGATCAACAGCTGTCTCATATGCAAGGTGTTGTATCAAGACTTGCAAATCGTCTGCAGCGAAAACTGATGGCTCAGCAACAAAGGTGGTGGGAATTTGATCTTGAAGAGGGTATTCTTGATGCGGGCCGCTTATCTCGCGTTGTCACAGACGCACAACACCCTCTATCATATAAGGTTGAAAATGAGTCGGATTTTCGTGATACAGTTGTTACTTTATTAATAGATAATTCTGGTTCAATGCGCGGACGACCCATTTCAGTAGCGGCAATGAGCGCAGATATTATTTCCAGAACCCTAGAGCGCTGCGCTGTTAAAGTTGAAGTTTTGGGTTTCACTACTCGGGCATGGAAAGGTGGACAGTCGAGAGAAGAATGGGTTTCCGCAGGGAAACCTGCCAAACCCGGAAGGTTAAATGATTTAAGACATATTGTGTATAAAGGAGCAGATGCTCCATGGAGAAGAACCAGAAAAAATTTAGGATTAATGCTCAGAGAAGGTCTTCTCAAAGAAAACATTGATGGCGAAGCGTTATTATGGGCTTATAATAGGCTCATAGGTAGACCAGAACAAAGAAGAATACTTATGGTAATATCGGATGGCGCTCCAGTTGATGATGCAACGTTATCTATTAACCCTGGAAACTATCTGGAAAAGCATTTGAGAGATGTAATAAACTTTATTGAGACATCAACACCCATTGAGCTTACAGCAATTGGAATAGGTCATGATGTAACAAGGTACTATAAACGAGCTGTGACCATCAATGATGCAGAAGAACTTGGGGGAACGATGATGCAAAACCTAACAGATCTATTTGATGAAAAAGCTAACGTGAGAAGTCCAATAATAAGAAATAGGTAAATTAATAAGGCGCAAGCTTCATTTGATATTACTACCTTTTCGCCAAAACCCAGATATAATTATTAAAACTGCACCAATTATAGACGTCAGAGCACAGACTAAATATGCTTTGGACCCAAACTGGTCATAAAGTCCTCCAGATACACTCACCATTATTCCCATTAAAAGCCCCATACCAATCGCAGAATATAAACTCAAGGCTGTCACAGATAAACCCTCTTCCACAGTCTCATTCAAATAATCTATAATCCCAAGGTGGGTTGCCCCAAAGCTAAATGCATGAAGTAATTGGGTAAAAAGTATAATTTGAAAATTTTCAAAATAGGCCATGCAAAACCATCTTATCATCCCTAAAAATCCACCTAAGAAAATAAGGTTTATACCCCCCATCCGACGGAGAATGTATGCACCAAAAGAAAACAGTATAATTTCTGCTATAACACCCTCTGCCCACAACAATCCTATTGCAGTAGTACTAAAACCGATAGTTTTCCAATGAATAGTGCCAAAACTGTAATATAGCGCATGACTAGATTGTATTAGTGCCGCAGAAAATATAACTATAATCAACCCATAATTATGAAATAATTGCGATATTGGATATCGCCGAATAGTTGATATTTGGGTTTTAGTCGTAGGAAGAAATAACGTTACAGCGATCATTAAATTAATTAATAAAAAAATTAAAACTAAAATTGAATTATCTGTATGAACCCCTATGACTTTTCCCGCAATTATAGCTGCAAAAATAAACGCTATTGAACCCCATAATCGAACTCTACCATAATCTATTTTTGCGCGCTTTAACGAGCGCATTGTTAAACTCTCTGCGATCGGCTGCATCGCACTCCAAAACCCATTGAATATTATGGTAACTAGAATAATTATCCAGAATCCATCAACAATAAAATAGAATGAAAAACAGAAGGAAGATAAGACTGCTAGTATGAAAATAATTGGTTGACGAGCGCCATGGCTATCAGCGATGTATCCAATTATTGGATTGAAAATCATTCGTGCAAAGGTTGCAGAACCAAGAATCAACCCTATCTCAGCTGCCGATATTCCCTTTGATAACAACCAGACAGGAAAGAATGGCAACATTATTCCCACCATTCCAAAATAAGTCGTATAAAACAGCGATAGACGAAGGCCAATCATTAGATACCTGTAACTTTTAAGATCTCTTTTCAGCACTAAGGCAATTATACCGTTGATCTAAATAATACATGAAAAAATTATTTATCAATAAAAAAAGCTCACTTATAGTGAGCTTAGCTAATGGCAACAATAATAAGTAACTAAGCAGCTTTTTTGGAATCTTTCTTGGCTTGGGCCTTCTTTATTCGATTTTTAAGCTTCACGCCCTCTTCTGCTAGCTTTGTATCACTGGTGTTAAACAAATAGGCATCTAGCCCGCCCTTCTTCTCAATCGATCTCAAGGTATCTGGCGTAATCTTTAATTTTACTTTACCAAGACTTTCAGAAAATAAGGTTACTTTTTGTATATTCGGGAAATAACGGCGCCGGGTTTTATTATGCGCATGACTCACATTGTTGCCAGTTAGGACACCCTTACCGGTTACTACACATCTACGAGCCATACCTAAATCCTCTTGCCATTCGATTAAATTATTGATGGTGTATTAATCTTCAAATGAAAATTAGTCAAGCTAATTGATTTATAAGTTTAATATATAAAAGAAGTAAATCTTATTCGAATTATGGTAATTAAATTTTTATGGCTATAAGAACGATTAGGCAACATTTCAATTTAACATTCAAGATTAATTCTTTCAAACGTGGTGTTGTCCAAAATATATTGATCAATTATTCATTTGTTCAATGGCATGAAATACATCTGATACCTGATTCACGATTGAAAAGAGGTTTATCGAGTCTTTATTAGCAAACTCATTCGTTGCAAGATCAGTAAGTAAATCTTTAAGTGACTTCCAACATCCTTCAATATCTAAAATTACAATGGGCCGATTGTGAAGACCCAATTGTTTCCAAGTTAATATTTCCATACATTCGTCTAAAGTTCCAAAGCCTCCAGGGAGAATTATAAAAGCATCGGAATTCTTATACATTAGAAACTTTCTTTCGTGCATGTTATTCACCGTTATGCACTCGGTTAACCCAGTGTGTTTAACTTCCATGTCATTAAGGAAATGCGGTATAACACCAGTGACTTCTCCACCACTACTTAAAACTGAATTTGCGACTTCTCCCATTAGCCCAATTTTACCCCCTCCATAAATTAGGCGAAGGCTTCTCTTAGCAATTTCGTTCCCTAATTCCCTAGCCGCCAAAGCATACGCTGAATTATTACCCAGCTTTGCTCCGCAATATACAGTTATTGATTCTAATGTTTTCATATCTTATCCAAAAATTTACTACATAATATAAACTGAAAATACTAATCGCATATTTAAAAAATACCTCTCGAATGGTTTCATCTAATAGCTTATACTCTATTATATTTAATAAATATTCTACTTTATCATATTCACTATTTTTTTGGAGTCCCATTGATGAAAATTACGATAATTACGGTTTTAATTTTAGGATTATTATCTACAATAACTGCTCGCGCCGAATCTCTCTCAAACGATCGCATAGAATTGTTCAGAACTATGGGCAAAAACATGAAAATAATTAGTCAAGCTGATAATGCTAAAACAGCGCTAATGGCAGCAAAAACTTTGGATAAAATCGCGAATAAATTATCTACTTCAAGTCTATGGCCAGTTAACTCTGGGGATGGGAACACTCGAGCCAAAAATGAAATATGGGATAACCTCCCTGATTTCAGGGCAAAATTTAAGAATTTGAGAGAAGCCACAAAAAATTTAAAAGAAATTGCAGCACTCGGTAATTTAAAAAATACTCAGAATGCTTTTAGGAAGATTGGCCGGACTTGTGGCAGTTGTCACCGTGTATATCGATCCCCAAAAAAATAGTTAAATTTAAAACACACAGTAATAACACAGGTTTTTTTTTCGGTTTTTCTGGAAATAGTTATTGTTTAATAAAGGCCCGAACATATACAAAGGAGAAATAAATAAAGACTTTAATATGCAACATGTTTCACCAAAAGCTTAGAACATTTTAATGAATGCCATACATACAAAATATTTTATTAGATTTTGATAGTTATAAAATTCCTAGTTGGCAACACTATACGACTAGCAAGAGAAGTAGTTGCAAATTTTACTATAGACCAAAAAACTCGCATTGGGGAATGAACTAATCAGAATATTTAAATCTCTTAATGAATAATATGTTCCCCTAGCGGGATTCTGTAGAGGCTATTTTGGAGAAAATTGAAGCTAATACTTCAAATTTATTAGTCACTAATTTAAATGCCATAGCTGTGTATCTTAAATTTGTTTAGCCCTTTTATGATGCTAAAAATAATATGTAATATGGGCCTTTGTTTTTTTTTGTAAAATTATGATAGATAAGTATATATGATTTCATCACTCACTTTCACGCTAATCGAGCTTTTAACGATTATATTTTTTTTAACAATTATAATAACTTTTATATTATCAAATAAGCCTCTTAATAGTAAAAATATTAAAATTAGTGGCGTATCCATTGGAATCGTTTTTTCATGGTTTGGAACTTTTATTTTAGGCACTCCAGATTTACTACCAAGCTTTAACAGTAGTGAAATAGTTATATTAACGGTCTTCTTACTTTTTTTGGGATTATTTTTAGACCTAAACCCTAATTTCAGTAAGATTTTTGTATGGATAGTTATACTAATTGCGGGAACAACCATCACGACTTGGATGATTAACAAAGTAGACTTTTATTCACTATTCTTTTTGATAATTTGGTTAACGCTCCAAATCAAACTAAAAAAGCGTCCTACTAGCACCAACATTACAATTAGTCCAACTGACCTGATTATAATTTTTATTTCCATTGGATTAGGTCTAAATGCATGGATCAATAATATGTTTGTTGATCGAGATTTAGCGTTCGGATTATCAAGCATATATTTAGCATTTTACTTTTGTTCGAGAATACCTTGGAATATTTCAACAGGCTATTGCAATACTCTAATTGGCGGTGGGGTAATAATTATGATTATTATCAGGCTACTTGACCAGTATCCTAATTTACTACTTTCTATATTATTATTGGGATTTATTATGTTTATTGATCAAAATATTATATATTTATCTAAAAAATATCGAATATGTAATACAATGCCTTACTTGATAAATTTTACCATCTTAGCTACTATACCCATTGCACTGTCAATTTTAACAGCAACAATAGCCTCCAAACTTACCATAGGTTAATAAAAGTTTCATTTGTTTGGTTCAAGCTATAGTGATAATATTTTGTTGTTTTCACAATAAAACGAAAGTGGTTAATGTGAATAAATCGGTAATACTCTCAATATTTGGAATATTAGTTGTTGTAGTAGCGATAGCGTTAAATTTTTCAACACATAACACCGAAGAAAAAAGTGTAAAAAAAGAGATTAGCCCTGCTCAAAAGATTGTTAAACCAGTAAAAATATTAGCGCCCACAATATCAAAGAAAAAAAATCAACAGAATCTTATTCCATCTTTTGATATTGTGAGAATCTCTCCTGAAGGTGATACGGTAATGGCTGGCAGAGCTGCTCCAAACTCAGTTGTTAGTATATATGATGGGACTTTGAAGATAGGCGAAGTTAAGACTGATAAACGTGGCGAATGGGTTTTTGTGCCAAGTACTAAACTTGAATCTGGAACACGCGAACTTTCTCTCTCGATGATAGGACCAAATAATAAAATTATTAAATCTGATACTAATGTCGTATTAGTTGTACCCAAAAAAGTGAGAAACGCCGCTGGAACAAAATCCATTCAGTCTTCAAAACCGTTAGCCATAAAAATACCAAAAAATCCAGAAAATAAGATAGAAATTTTACAAAAGTCTTCTCCTCAAGAGCAAGAAATTGATAAACTTCCAAGAATAAAATTTAGTATTGAGATGATTGATTATGATGAAATTGGAAGACTTGATATTTATGGAACAGCTCCAAAAAAATCAATTATCAACCTTTATATCGATAATGAATTTCTCGGCCAAAGCACTACCGATAACAATAGTTATTGGCGCCAAAAACCTAAAAGAATCGTAGCCCCGGGTGTTTATACACTGCGAGGCGATCAATTGAATAGTAACGGTAAAGTAGAAGAGAGAATTGAAGTATCATTTGCTCGAGAGGTTCCTCTTGTAGGTATAAAACCAGGAAGCCTCGTTACCGTTGAGTCAGGAAGAAGTTTATGGCGTATTGCACGGCGTGTATATGGCAAGGGCTTTCGTTACACTGTGATATATGAGGCAAACAAGGAACAAATTAAGGATCCTGATCTTATTTTTCCTGGCCAAATTTTTAAATTACCACCAGTTAATTAGACAAAAATTTTAATAAGCTTTTTATCTTTTTTGCAATCTTCGATGGTGTCCGTATTTATTACTTTAAGAGTGTGAAATAATCTAGAGAAAATTTGTAATTTTCTATTTAAAAATAATCTTATTTATTATTTACTTTAAAAACTATTATTTATTATTTAAAGATACAGATTTATAGCCTTTCTAAAAGGAAGGTACTTAAGTTTATACTTAAACAGTTAAGTAAATAGGAATAGTAATTTGCTAAAACCAATTTTGACACCAATCAATCGAGCCGGCTGGCCCTTTATAGCTATTTTTATCATCATCACAATAATTCTAGCATATATTAGTGAAACTTTAGGATGGATAGGCATAGTCTTGACAGCTTGGTGTATGTACTTTTTTCGTGACCCGTCGAGAGTAACTCCAAATCGCGATGGCCTTGTTGTCAGTCCCGCCGATGGAACTATACAAATTATTGAGGAAGCTCAGCCACCACCTGAACTAGAAATGGGTGGTGAGACCTATACAAAAATCGCAATTTTTATGAATGTTTTCAATGTGCACGTAAATCGAATTCCTCTATCTGGAACTATAAAGAAATTAGTATATCATCCAGGCAAATTCTTTAATGCTTCACTTGATAAGGCAAGTATATTGAACGAACGTCAAAGTGTTCAAATAGACTTTGGCAAGACGCGAAGTTTGGTCTTGGTCCAGATAGCTGGACTTATAGCAAGACGTATAAAATGCGAATTAAATGAAGAACAACAGGTCATAACTGGTGAGAGATTTGGTTTAATCAGATTTGGTAGTCGCGTTGATTTATATATCCCTAAGAAAATACCAATCTTTGTTAGTGTAGGCCAATCAACAATTGCTGGAGAGACAATAATTGCGGACCTAAAATCGCGGGAAAAAAACAGAGATGGAACCATGCGATAATGTTTAAAACACCCAGAAAAAGGCTTAAGGGTTTATCTTTTAATAAGCTTTTACCAAATATTTTAACCATGTTAGCTCTTTGTGCCGGCATGACCTCAATAAAGTTTGGACTAGAGGAAAAATGGGATACTGCCGTAATATGCCTGGTTATTGCCTCTGTGTTAGATTCTCTTGATGGACGCATTGCACGAGCATTAAGGGGAACAAGTAAATTTGGGGCTGAGCTCGATAGTTTATCAGATTTTATATGTTTTGGAGTGTCGCCAGCATTTTTANTATATATTTGGACAATGAAGGATTCTGGTCCAATTGGATGGATATTGATACTATTATTTTGCGTTTGTTGTGCTCTCCGCCTAGCAAGATTCAATACCAATATTGACTCCCCAGAATTACCAGGTTGGACAAAATTATTTTTTTCTGGTGTACCAGCCCCAGCGGGTGCTGGTTTAGTTTTATTCCCTATGATAATTTCATTTCAAACAGACCTAGCATATGTGCGTGAGCCACCTTTTGTTGCTATTATTATACTGATAACTTCAGCGCTTTTAGTAAGTCAGTTGCCGACCTATTCTTTTAAAACTCTGAGAGTACAACACCGATTTATTCTTCCTACAATGCTATCTGTAGGTCTGGTAGCNGCATTAACTGTCACAGCACCTTGGNTAACATTAACCATCATAATTATTATTTATATAGCTTCATTTCCTTTTAGTATGCGATCTTATCGCAAGCATGGAACAAAGAGTACAAATCGAAATAATAATAAAGCGAACTGCGAGTAAAATATAGTATATGGCCTTTCGGAGCCAAAATTAGTATTTAAGAATCTAATTTAAAAAGTTTAGCCGCATTACCACCACAGATCGATGCACAATCGTGTGGGGTTAGACCCCTTACTCTGTTTACCAAACCAACGGGATCACATTCTCCCATATCGTAAGGATAATCAGTGCCCAATAAAATATGGTCTTTACCATATTTATTTATCAAATATTCAATTTGATCGGGTTCAAAAACCATAGTATCAAAATACATTTTCTTAAGGTACTCGCTCGGCAAACGCGGTAATCCATCCCGAACGTCTTTTCTNGCTCGATAGGCATGATCCATTCGCCCTGAATAGGATGGAAGATAGCCACCGCCATGAGAAACAACGATTTTTAGACCAGGATAGCTCTCTAATACACCATCAAATATAAGGCGGGAAATCGCTAATGTCGCTTCTATCGGATGTCCAATAAGATTAATAAAATAATGATCCTTGAGCCTATCAGGGTGACTAAACCCCGCTGTATGGATAAATACAACTATATCCATCTCTTCTACCTTCGCCCAGAACGGTGCTAACCTTGGGGCAGAAATTTCTTCACCAGATATCTGAGTATTAATTTCAATACCCTTAAAACCTAATTTATTAATACAATAATCTAACTCTTTAATGGCCATATCAGTATTTTGTAAGGGTACTGTTCCAAGCCCTAAAAGACGATCAGGTTCTANAGATATGGCTTCAGCTAAATCATCATTAATCATTCTTGATACATCACGGCCAATATCTGGNTCAGCCCAATAGTAATATTGATAGGGCGATATTGAAACAACTTGGATATCAACACCCATTTTATCCATGTCAGCTATTCTCTCTTCAATGGAATGCATTTTAGGTTTGATATCTATTAACTGCTGCTTATTTACCTCTTTCGTTAGATCACTCCCAAAAGCCAAAGCTGCAAATCCGACTCTCTCGGCTTCAGCGTTCATCATATCAGCAGCTTTTGCGCATTCTCTGTGGCAATGTATATCTATAACTTTTGAATTCAATCCAGCAGAAATTACTGGACCAGAGGATTGAGCANCCGAGGNTGCGTGGTGCGAGCATTTGAAAAACATGACATCCTCATAATANTAATTTCANTTTGTTAACNCTTAAAAATTACTAATGAAAAAAAATANTAAGTNNCAACNATTTAANTATTATTGTATAGANGTATACTTATCANACATCTAATAGNNTCGCGAACGATAAATTTTATTAGTTTTTATTTTTGATCCCAAATTCCAACTTCTTTAGCTTTCTTACCATCAAGTTTTCTATTTATCGCAGGTGTTGGTATATAATGCTTTGGAATTTTACCACCATTCTCTGCACGATTAAGAGCATCCTCAGGAGTTTCAAGTAATTCTTTAGCTTTCAATGCTGCTTTACGGTCTACATTAAAAGGCTCAGTAGCGTTTGGGGGAGGCATACTATTAGCATGATAATAAGCCATTTTTTGTTCTTCTGGATTGATTTTATGAGATAAGTTTAAGTCCCTTTGATTTACGCCTTTTCTTGGCTCTACAACCTTTCCATCCACAATTTCCATATCTAACCACCATTTTTTTAATGGATTCCGAATTCCATGGCCAAGCCAATCATCAAGCCAAACCGCTATCGGAACTAAGACAGGTTTCATAAAACGAACATTCACGCCAAACCAGGAAGCAATCCTCGTCATAAGCGGTCCCTCCCAGGTAACGACTTTATTCAAGGGACAAGTTTTCATACATCTCCCGCATGCCAAACCTTTTGGGTTGGTTAAACGGTATCGCGTACAACGCTCAACATCGGGTTTCCACATCTCATAACCATTAAACATTACTTTATTACCCCATGAAATAGCGTCACATGGACATTCTCTCGCACATTTATAACAATTCGAACAGAAATTCTGAAGGCCAAAATCTATTGGTTTATCTATTTCAAGAGGCATATCAGTGGTCAAAACAACTGTTTTAAGCCTTGGGCCAATAAATGGATTAAGAGCTACTTCACCAATTCTTGAGAGTTCCCCAAGTCCTGACCACAAAACTAAAGACGTATGTATTACATCTGAGTCCGCATTAGTTTGAGAGCGTGATGAAAATCCGTTGGCCCTAAGATGGTCGCCCATAATTCCCGCAATCTCTGCTCCTCGCATATATGCTCGCATCGATTGCGCTCCTGAAATGAAATCATCACCTGATGCGCCCTCCATAGTTTCATAGCCTTGGTCAATTAACATAACTATAGCATATTTATGGTTATATGGGATTGGCGAGCCGTCTTTGCGATTTGAGTACCATGCGTACCTTGGGATTTCACAAATACCAGTTAATTCTGATCCCAAAAGATACGATAACGATTTAATACCTTTAGAATTTTCAAACAAATTTTTATACGGGTTATCTTTGACCTCAGTTACTACCCCATCCTGCTCGGGCACCATCCTTTTTATCAAACTTACCATTGACCGAGCAAATGGGTGTTTAAAAGAAAAACGCCCTCTCTCAACTCTGGACTTTTCACCAAGATCACCAAATTCTGACCTCGCAAAAAACTCTGCTCGTTTTGGAACTTGTGGAACTTCATCATCAATTATTAACGTTGTTGGCCGATCAACCCGCTTTACTGTCTCCATCGGATAAGCACTCAGATGGGTAGGACGTTTTTCCCTCCGCCCCCACTCTATCCCAGGGAGCGAACTACCTAACCCTAGCCAATAACCTATGCCCCTTCCGTTGCTGGAGGTCGAAGCTAGTGGCAAATCACACGACAGAGAATATTCTGTTGTAACAACCGCCACACCATAGTGCTTATCTAAATAAGGATTAACGATTTTATCATTCTTTCTTACTGTTAATCCTGCCATAATCGTAATTCTGTCTATATCAACATCACTGACTTCTTTATCATGAGCTTTTGCGATAAACCCCATCCCTTGAATATGTTGAGATACGGCTATCGCAATCTCAAAAGCTCTAAGATTCGCTGCCAGTATCTCATTTCCACTTACCCAATCATGAGCAATATTATCTTTCTCAGGGGTGCGACCTGGACGAACAATAATCGCTATTGCATAATCATGATCTGGTAGTTTTTTATCTTTATACCATGCATTATCCATCATCTGACATATACCAACTTGCGCAGCATCTAAAAAATAAGCCGCGCCCTTAATATCTTTTGAACGGCGAGCTAAATCATCTGGAACAGGCGCTTTACCTGGGAGTGGTTCGATTATATTTAAATCTCTAAACATTGAATGATACTTATTCAAAGCAGATGAAAGTGAATTTTCTACATATTTTGTTTTATTACCAGGCGCGGAGAGTTGTGAACGATTTTTTTCAGCAACTAAATTTTTTTCATCATGTTTCAATCTTTCTAATGGGTACGGACCCAACTCAAAAGGNCGATTCTTGCGCGAAAAAAAAATCATATGTTATCCACCCCCGTTTTTTATCGATTTACTCTAGTCTCGTTTATAATAGTGTCCAAAAAACCCTTTNATAACAATACTTCAAGAAATTAATTAAAAGAATTACGCCTGGTGAAAGCCAACTAATAGGATATTTTTATTTGTTAAACCGAAAAAGGCGATATTTTACAGATATTTTTCATAAACGTCATTTTACTGCTATACTCTGACTCTATCTAACCATTTAATAAATTAAAATATTAATTTTTATTTTCTAAGTGCGCATTGCGCACAATAATAGAAACAAAATTTATTATAATGACTCAAATTGAACAGGCTTGATCACTTTTAATATAATTTCAATTTCTTTTATAATATTATATTCATGTTCAGATTTCTCAGCGAGCTCAATCGANGTAATTGCTCCATCCTTTAGCCTTTTTAACCATTTATCATCGGGAACCCAATTAATTTCAGTAACGTTAAAATCAACATCTAAATAATGGGCTAATGGTGTATTGGCAAACCCTTGTTCTTCCCATTCCTTATTTTGTTTTTTCGAGAACATGTAAAATTGACTTGGTAAAATTGGACGAACGTGCGTCGGGTCAGTTACAAAATCATCATGTCTGGGATGGGGAACTCTTATTTTTATTGTAGCACCTGGCTTGGAAATTCGATATAATTCTGAGATGATCGCTAAATAAACCTCTCTACTCTCACCTAAATGCTCCAAAACATGATTTAATAAAATCTCGTCGGCACAACTATCTTCAAACTCCCAAGGTATATCCTCGAGATCTAATACTTTATCAGGCTGACAAACCTTCTCTTTATCGACATTAATATAATCTATAAGTTTATTTTTACCACAACCTAAATTTAAACGCATCCTATCACCATATAAATCATAACTATTTTTCCATAAAACCTCTAATTACGGTCAAGAAATCCTCAGCAAAATCTTTTAACTTTGCAACACCCACGCCGTGTACATTAGCAAAACTAGCCTTATCCAAAGGTTCAACTAATACCATATTTTCTAGTGATCTGTCGGAAAAAATCATATAAGGTGGNACTCTTCGANTCTTTGCTAATTCTTTCCTCTTTTCTTTTAAAATTCCAAGTAAAAGAAATTGACGCTCAGTAAAGGTCGGTTGANCCTTCTCTCTATTTTGTTTTTTTACTAACTTGTCCNGTTTTTTAAAAGAGTCATTGCGGTAATTAAAATCTAACTCATTGTTTAAAAGTGCATGACCTCGATCTGTAAGGTGAAGACCACCATGACCATTAATATCGATATTTAAGAATCTTGATGCTACCAGTTGCTGAATAATTGATCGAATGAATACCTTGGAAAGATTGGACTCATTNCCATAACTTTCAATTTGATTATGCCCAAAAGTTTGAATTTTTTGTGTTTTAGCTCCCCTCAAAATATCTATAATATGCATTTGACCAAACATTTCTCCAGTCTCAAGTACTGCAGATAGAATTTTTTTGCCTATAGAATTACCATTTTCCTTTACTGGAGGATTTATACAAACATCACAATTACCACAACCCTCATCAAAAATCTGGCTTTGGTTAAAATAAGATAGCAAAGAATGTCGCCTGCATTCAGACGACTCACAATAAGATATCAATGCATCTAAGCGTTTATGCTCTCGACGTATGTGATCATCAGCCCCTGCATCTTGCTGAATAAACAGACGACGTTGGCGCAAATCATCAAATCCATAAATCATTGCAGCAAGGGCGGGTTTACCATCTCGACCAGCTCGACCAATTTCCTGNTAATATGATTCAATATTACCNGGAAGATCCGTGTGACAAACAAATCTAACATCAGGTTTATCAATACCCATACCAAAAGCGATAGTGGCAACCATAACAATGCCATCTGTATCTTCCATAAATGCTGTCTGGTTTTTAGCCCGACTCTCAGCGGTCATGCCCGCGTGATAAGATAGTGCCAGTACATTGTTTTCTCTCAGAAAAGTTGTAATTCTGTCAGTTTTAGCTCGAGACAGACAATACACAATACCACTGCAATTTTTGTTTGCTCTCACAATTTCTAATAATTGGCGTTTAACATCCACTTTATTGGCGACTTGCAAATGTATATTAGGTCTATCAAATCCAGATACAAATATATTACCTCGACCACCAAATAATCTCTGGACAATATCTTCCTGCGTATTTTTATCTGCAGTTGCTGTAAGGGCCGCTATTGGTNTATTGGTAAAAATATCTTTTAGTTTAAAAAGTTCCTCATAATCAGTTCGAAATGATGGACCCCAGCGCGATAAACAATGAGCTTCATCTATCACTATTAAACTTATTGATAAGTTACTCAAGGCCCCAATCATTCGATCAGTCATCAATCGCTCAGGCGACATGTAAACAAGACAATTCTGACTTCTTATGATAGATTTCCAAGTTTCTATATTAGTTACTCGGTCTCGAGAGGAGTTTATGGTAAAGGCATCTAGTCCAAACAGGCGTAGGTTTGTGACTTGATTTTCCATTAAAGCGACCAATGGCGAAATAACAATTGTTATGCCGCCTTTTTTTATGGCGGGGACTTGAAAGCATAAAGACTTTCCAGATCCCGTAGGCATTACTGCCAACGTATTATTATTATTTAACAACGATTGAATTATGTCTAACTGACCAGAGCGGAACTTCTCAAAGCCAAAAAAATCTCTCAATATTTTCTCTGGCATTTTCTTTTATAAAACTAATTCATTGCAGCTAGGCGAATAGCATCAGCATCAAATGGCATTTTTCGTAGGCGTAAACCAATAGCTTCATAAATAGCGTTAATAATAGCACCACCAGTAGGTCCGGAACTAGCTTCACCAGCCCCCAAAAAAGGCTTACCTTTCTGTTCTATTAAATTGGTCTCAATAATCGGAATATTATCAAATCTCAAGATTGGGTAACTCTCCCAATCTCTGCTGGTAATTCCACCACCGTCATAACTAACTCTCTCAAGCAATGACCAACTTGCAGCTTGAATTAGACCACCCTCCAACTGCGCAATAAGACCATTAGGGTCAACGACTTCTCCGGCATCTGCGACTATCCAAGCCCTATGCAATAAGACGGTAGCAGTGTCGTCAACCTCTAGTTCAATACCAACGGCGCAATAAGCAGCAGAATTCTTATACTGGGCGAATCCAATACCTGACCCTATACCCTCTTCTACACCCGCGTTATCTTTTTTCATCTGATTATCAAGTTCCTTAATAACTGTCTTTGCACGTTCATCTGTTAAATATTTTAAACGCAGTTCAATTGATGAAAGGCCTCCAGCTTCTGCTAATTCATCGATAAATGATTCTAACGCTGATACGTTAGCAAAGGCGCCTAAAGTTCGAAGAGCTGATACACGTAAAGGAAGATCGCGAACCAAATGTTTAACCAACCTGGTTTTTGGAAACTGATATAAGGGCTCTAAGTTTCTATGAATGCCAACATGTGCTCCCATTGTGGGTGGCATAACCGGCCAGTCGAGTGGATTTTCTTTTAGATGCGTAGAAACTAGTTTCTCAGCTGGCGAACCTGCTCTTCCGGACGCTGGACGCCCCATATGGGTATCTCCAAAACTTTCATGAGACCAATCAATTATGTTACCTTCAGCATCCAGACTTCCTCTAAGCTCGCAGGACATTGCAGTACCATATGGTTCCCATGCATGCTCGTCTTCGCGCGTCCATTTTAAAAGAATTGGAGTGTTTGGTATTTCCATTGCAATCAAAGCCGCATCAAAAGCTGCATCATCAGCGCCATTGTGACCATAACAACCTGAACCAAATTCAAATATAACATTAATATCTTGTATACTCATCTTTAAAGCCTCAGCAACTGCGTTTCTGAGTGGATAGACACCTTGATTATGGCTCCATATGGTTAATTTCTTTCCATCAAAAATAGCACAACCAGCTGATGGTCCGATCGAACCATGCATAACATAAGGTTTTTCGAACCTAGATGACAAAGTTATTACAGCATCTGCCGGTGGTTCACTAATGGGGGTCACGGGAACATCTTCCGGAGCCCCGCCTACAGCTATGGGTAAACTAACTTTTTCATTTGAAGATAGCGCTTCGAAAAGATCTTTAGATGTTATTCCATCACCTAAATCCCATTCAACAGTCGATGCAACCCGCCGAGCGGCCTTAACTGCAGAATATTCCTTTGATGAGGCCACAGCCAGAAAACTGCCGTTTCTTACTATGCGTATCTCACTTTCCTCTAATTGTCTTACTAATTTTTCATCCAAACTCCTAAGTACCGCGTGATAGTGGGGAGGTCGCACCAAACGCGCATGGAGCATTCCAGTTAACTCTAAATCGTGAAGATACCGAATTTTGCCAGTCAATATATCGGTCATATTCTTTGCAATAACGCTTGTTCCTAGCAAATTATGGCTTTCAAAATTTTTAACTTTGATCTCTTGGTTTACCTTTATACCAAATTTATTTCCATTCATAAGTTCCCAAAAAGTAACNGTTTCATTNCTATCTCTTGATTGNATTAATGCATTATCTATTTCCAAACTATCAATATTAACNTCCAATTTTATNGCAGCTCTCTCCAACAANAANTGGCGCGCTGTTGCGCTTGCTAATCTTAANGCNGAGCCTGAATGTTGCATCGACATACTGCCAGATGTAAAACCTTCATCTGGATCGACGCCTGTTTCAGTCCTTTTAACATCGATCAGGTCATAATTTATATCAAGTTCTTCTGCGACAATAATGGCCAAAGCTGTTGAAACCCGTTGCCCTATATCAACCTTGCCGGTGTGCACAGTTAGNCGGCCATCAAGTGTAAACTCAATCCATTGNTCCACGTCGGGGTTAGAACTTATGCTTGGATTTNCAGCCATTTAATTTAATCCATCTCTAATAAANCTGATAGCTTTAAGGACCCTACTATGCGAACCACATCTGCATAAATGATCNTATAAAGACTCTNTAATATCTTTATCGCTTGGCTTNGGATTCTTCTGAAATAGCGCTGTCGCNGCAACTATTATACCAGAAGTNCAGTANCCACATTGCGCAGCTCCTTCATGTTGGAAAACTTCCTGTACTGGGCTCAATTTTCCATTCCNAGATANGCCCTCAACCGTTATTATNTCATCTCCTTCAAATTCAGAAGCTGCGCGAACACAGGAGTTCTCGGCTTCTCCATTTACCAATACCACACACGCACCACATTGTTCCTGTCCACACCCTAATTTAGGACTTTTAAGGCTCAAATTNTTACGNAGGACAAAAATCAATGGNGTATCTGATTCTTCTTCAATTTTNTGAANTTCTCCGTTTACGTTTAAATTGAATGTAACCATGTTTGTTTATTCAGCTCCTTTATTTAATTGATAATAGTTTATTTGATTTTATGTTCTAAATAAAGAAAATTAAAATAGACTATAAAAANATTTAATTCATATNAATTAAATTTGTATTCAATAGTTTAATTGTAAAGCAATCAAATAAATACTATACTCNTGNANAAAAAATCGATTGANTAANCATCGAATTTTAAGCACTTATAACCACAAAAATATTCCACAAAAGACATTACATGACCGATAAAGATGACGCCAATTCAATAATTNAATCTTCGGAAATAACAGAATTTTATAGCGCTATTGATCTTGGAACAAACAATTGTAGAATATTAGTAGCCAAACCACACAATTGCGGCTTTAGTGTTGTAAGTTCATTTTCGAAAATAGTTCGGCTCGGCGAAGGGGTAGAAAAACAGAATTTATTATCCAAAAAAGCAATGGATAGAACNATNTCAGCTCTNTCAATGTGTGCACAAAAAATGCATAATTTTAATATTATCAGCTCGAGAAACGTNGCAACCGAAGCCTGNAGAAAATCTTCAAATAGTAAGGAGTTTTTTGAGAGGGTNCAAGAGGAAACCGGGCTCATTTTCGAGATNATTAACAGTCNAGAAGAAGCTCGGCTTGCTGTTTTAGGGTGCCAGAACCTTTTAGACGAACGAAAGAAATTTGGCATAATTATTGATATTGGGGGCGGAAGTACAGAAATTATCTGGGTTAAAAATAATAAGGGAAATTGTAAAATCATCGACTATCTTTCATTACCTTTTGGAGTAGTTAATTTGTCGGAGAGCTATCGAGATAGTGGCGCGAATAAATCTTTATATATAAATATTATAGGGCAAATTCGAGATGAATTAGACTCCTTTTGTAAATTGAATCAAATTAGAAGAAATATTGATGATCAACAAGTCCAGATGCTAGGGACCTCAGGAACTGTAACAACACTGGCAGCTATAAATCTAAACTTATTAAATTACCGAAGAGATTTAATAGATGGAATAAAATTAACATTCGATCAAATAAACCGCTCAACTATTAAATTAAATCGAGCAAGTTATGCTGAACGGTGCACCATGCCATGTATCGGAGAAGAACGAGCTGAACTAATAATACCCGGCTGTGGAATTCTAGAAGCAATTTGTTCAAAATGGCCAGTTGGTCGCCTACGTGTTGCAGATCGCGGCTTAAGAGAGGGAATAATACTTGAGTTAATGTTNAAAAATGGCATTAAGATGACTGGCAACCCAGCCCTTAATAACTAGTTTATTAAAATTTTGGTTTATTTAGTTTTGACTTAAGATGCTCTAAAAAAAGGAAAAAAATGAAAAAAACAAAATCGAGCAAATCTTTTGGACGAGAGCTTACCATTCAAGTTAAAACAGCACGCGGTAGGAAGATTTCTTCTACAAAATGGCTTCAACGCCAACTAAATGACCCTTATGTCGTCGCAGCAAGAAAAGCTGGATTGCGTTCAAGAGCCGCATTCAAACTTGAAGAACTCAATGATAAATTTAAATTTCTGAATCCAAATATGAATATCATTGAACTTGGAGCTGCCCCAGGGGGTTGGACACAAGTATTAACCAAAAAATTGCAAACGAATAAACCTCAATCAAANTCCAGAATTTTAGCAATAGATTTNATAGAAATGGNACCCATAGCGGGCGCAAAGCTTTTAAAGTTAGATTTTACTTGTGACGAAGCACCAAGTATAATATCGCGNGAGTTTAATGGTAAAGTTGANGCGGTTTTAAGCGACATGGCGCCNAANATTACTGGTCATACTAATACCGACCACATTCGAACTATTAATTTAGTTGAAGCCGCATTTGAATTCGCTATTAAGATATTAGAGCCTGGTGGATGTTTTGTGTCGAAGGTATTTCAGGGTGGAACTGAGGAAGTGCTTTTAACTAAGATAAAAAAACTTTTCAGTGAGGTTAAACATTCAAAGCCACCTTCAAGCCGCAAAGAGTCGGCTGAACTATATGTCATAGCTAAAAATTTTCGGCCCTGATTAAATTCTGCATTAATAGTAAATAATGATATTTATCTTATTAAAAACAGCTAACTTGGCTTTACAAATTATAAAGATATTATACAAACTAAAACTAGAGCAAAGATGGATGGTTTTATTAAATGGAAATTTTAGATGGCTTAACATTCGACGATATTCTTCTTGAACCAGCTGCATCTGATATTCTCCCCACACAGGCTGATACAAGAACAAATCTAACAAATTCAATTAAGTTGGGAATTCCTCTATTGTCAGCGGCCATGGATACCGTAACTGAGCATAAACTTGCGATAGCCATGGCTCAAGCAGGCGGAATAGGCGTAATCCATAAAAATTTTAATGCCGCCGATCAGGCATCTGAAGTAAAGAAAGTTAAAAAATTTGAGTCAGGCATGGTTGTTAATCCCGTTACAATAAAGCCAGAGTCTAGTTTAGCAGATGCAAGAAATTTAATGATTAGCAGCGGATTCTCGGGATTTCCTGTTGTTGAAGAAGGTAGCGGAAAACTTTTGGGCATTCTAACGAATCGAGATGTTAGATTCGCATCAGATCCAACTCAAAAAATTAAAGAGTTAATGACTCCGCATACAAAAGATCGACCTATCATCACGGTAAAAGAAAATATTGCTTTGGAAGATGCTAAACGTTTAATACACGAACATCGGATCGAAAAACTAGTAGTTGTAGATAATAGTTTTTCATGTGTTGGTCTCATTACAGTTAAAGATATGGAAAAGGCTCAAGCTTATCCAGAGGCTTGCAAAGATCAAAAGGGACGACTTAGAGTTGCTGGGGCCACAGGTGTAGGTATCGCAGGCTTTGAGAGAGCCGAAGCTTTAATTGATGCTGACGTTGATATTATTGTGGTTGATACAGCTCATGGACATTCAAGAAGTGTTCTCAAGTCTGTTGAAAAAATAAAAAAAATGAGTAAAAAACCCCAAGTCTTAGCTGGAAATATAGCGACTGCTGATGGAGCCAGGGCTCTTATTGATTCCGGAGCAGATTGTGTCAAAGTGGGTATTGGGCCTGGGACAATTTGTACAACGAGGATGATAGCAGGAGTTGGCATGCCGCAGTTTACCGCAATTTTGGAGGCTGCTACTATTTGCCAAAAAGCTGGGATACCAGTTATTGCAGATGGAGGAATTAAATATTCTGGTGATATAGCCAAAGCAATAGCAGCAGGAGCTAATGGGGTAATGGTTGGATCACTTTTCGCGGGAACTGAAGAAAGCCCAGGTGAAGTTTTTCTTTTTCAGGGTAGATCTTATAAGTCTTATCGTGGCATGGGGTCTATAGGTGCGATGGCAAGAGGATCGGCAGATCGTTATTTTCAGGATGAATTATCAGAAACACATAAATTTGTTCCAGAGGGGGTAGAGGGTCGAGTACCGTTTAAAGGCTCAGTTATGAATGTTATTCATCAACTAGTAGGAGGATTGCGCTCATCGATGGGTTATACGGGCAATAAAACCATAAAAATGATGCAAAAAAATTGTAACGTGCGACGGATAACTGCATCCGGCCTCAGAGAAAGCCATGTTCATGACGTAACGATTACTCGTGAAGCACCAAACTATCGCATCGATGGGTGAACTTTAATGACGCCGGGTGCACGTATCGCCTCTGCGATTGAAGTTCTTGATAAGATAGAGAGCAATTGCGCTCCCAGTGAGGATATAATATCTTCTTATGTTCGAGGTAGACGTTATATTGGTTCTAAAGACCGCAAAGCGATTATTACTTTAATCTTTAAGGTAATTAGGTCTAAATCCCGATTAGATTGGTTGATTGGGGAACCCTCCAGTGCCCGACTACGTGTGCTCGCAAGTTTATTTTTAATCGATCATGTTTCAATCGCAGAAATAAACGCCTGTTTTAGTGGAGTTGCTTATTCCCCAACTAAACTATCCAAAGATGAACGTGAATTACTTAAAATTCTAAATTTGAAAGAATTTATGAATGAGGACTATCCGCTGCATGTCGAGGTAGAAACTCCTAAGTGGCTAACTAAAATATTATTAAATAAATGGGGAGAAAACTTTAAATATGAGATGTCAGGTTTAAATGAACGGGCGTGTATTGATTTAAGAGTTAATACCCTTAAATGTAATTGCACTAAAGCGATTGAAATTTTGAAAAAAGACAAGATTCATGCAAATTCAACAAATTTATCACCCATTGGTCTTAGAGTGATGGATCGAGCTAATCTTCAATCTACAACGGCTTACAAAGCTGGTTTTATAGAAGTCCAAGATGAAGGCTCTCAGATAATTTCCGCTTTGGTTGACACAAAGGCAAATATCAAAACAATTGATTTATGTGCTGGGGGAGGCGGAAAAACTCTCGCTCTTGCAGGCTTAATGAAAGATGGTGGTCCCTTAATCGCGTGCGACACCGATTTTAAACGCCTAAAAAATATAAAACCTAGAACAAAAAGAGCGGGAGTAACAAATGTTACTATTCATCATCTCACAAATGAGAATGATAATTTTTATCATATACACAAAAATTCAGCCGAACGCGTTCTGGCTGATGTACCATGCTCTGGATCAGGTTCATGGCGAAGAGCGCCTATGCAAAAGTGGAAATTATCTGAAGAAAGATTAAATAATTTTATAGAAGTACAAAGAAGAATTCTCCTCCAAGCCAGTGATCTATTAGTTAATGGTGGTCGCTTAATTTATTCTACATGCTCGGTTTTACCCGGGGAAAATGAATATCAGATCGATTGGTTTATTCAAGAGCGCCCTAATTTTAAAGTTTTACCTATTCAGTCAATATGGAATAAAGTTTTTGAAATGGACCCGCCCCTGAACACAGTTGAAGCATCTGGTTACCTTTCCTTAACACCAAAACGGCATAATACTGATGGATTTTTTTGCGCAGTATTGGAGAAATGCAATAATTAGAATTCGTTCAGCATGCGTTAAAGATGCCTATGAAGTTGCTAAGGTATACATAGATACTTGGAGATCAACGTATCCTGGTATAATACCAGATAAAGTTTTACTTGAGATGTCAATTGAACGCCAAATTGCAATTTGGACACGAGCTATTAAACATTCAACGGAACCAACAGATGAAAAAATATTAGTCCTTGAAAAAAATAATAAGGATATTATAGGGATTAGCAGTTGTGGTTTTAACCGAGATCGGAAAACTAATTTTGATGGTGAGGTATATACACTTTATGTACACCCCGACCATCACGGCCATGGATATGGAAAAAATTTGTTATTTAGTCTTTTTGAGACATTGCTGGCCCGAAGTTATGGTAGCGCCATAATCTGGACATTACGTGATAATCCATCCCGTTTTTTTTACGAGGCTATGGGTGGTAAACTTATAGGGGAAAGGCAAGAAAAAATATGGGGCCTTATAATAAACGAAATTGCTTATGGTTGGAGCGACTTATCCACTTATATAAAATCACGTAAAACTGGATCGACTAATTAAAGATAGTTGATCAAGTAAAAAGAATAATCTTATATTGCTAGCTTGTTAATTCTTTAAGTATACGAGTCCTATAGGAAAATCCATGACTGATAAAATTCTAATTATAGATTTTGGCTCC
Organism: Rhodospirillaceae bacterium TMED23; assembly: GCA_002168115.1. Classification (GTDB taxonomy): domain Bacteria; phylum Pseudomonadota; class Alphaproteobacteria; order Rhodospirillales; family UBA2165; genus TMED23. The sequence continues at coordinate 76,641 of NHCC01000012.1, forward strand.
CAAGTGACACAATTAATTGCGCGACGAGTTAGAGAAAATGGTGCATATTCTGAAATTAGACCGTTCAACAATATAAAAAGCGATGAGATTTCTGCTTTCAGACCTAATGGTATAATTTTATCCGGCGGACCAGCTTCAGTCACAAAAATAAGCACTCCACGGGCTCCCGATGAAATTTTTTCAATGGGCATACCCATACTGGGGATATGTTATGGACAGCAAACTATGGTCGAGCAATTGGGCGGTAATGTAAATAGCTCCGATGAAAAAGAATTTGGGAGAGCAGAACTAAATATTTCTGATAACTGCGATTTATTCAACGGTATTTTTACTCTTGGCGATAAGAAACAAGTTTGGATGAGCCACGGGGATCGAGTAACTAAGTTACCAGAGGGTTTTAAAGTGGTTGGCTCCTCAAATAACGCACCTTTTGCAGCGATAGCTGATGATAATCGAAAGTTTTATGGTCTACAATTTCATCCCGAGGTTGTTCATACACCTGACGGTACTCAGATAATCAAGAATTTCACTCATAAAATTTCTGGCTGCAGCGGTAGTTGGAATATGTCCTCGTTAAGAGACTCTAAAATAGAGAAAATTAAATCACAGGTTGGTTCCAGTTCGGTTATTTGTGGTCTTTCTGGTGGAGTAGACTCTTCAGTACTAGCAATTCTATTGAATGAAGCAATCGGTTCGCAATTAACTTGTGTATTTGTTGATACAGGAATGATGAGAGCGGGTGAGGCTGAGGAAGTCATTTCCTTATTCCGAGATCATTATAAAATTAAGTTAGTGCATAATGATGCTTCAAGAATATTTATTGATAAACTTGCCGGAATAATTGACCCTGAGGAAAAAAGGAAAATTATTGGAAATACTTTTATCGATATATTCGAGGCTGAGGCAAAAAAAATTGGGGGAGTTAGATTTCTAGCCCAAGGAACTTTATATCCGGATGTGATTGAGAGTGTTTCATTCCTGGGAGGACCGAGTGTGACAATTAAATCTCACCATAATGTAGGAGGTTTACCAGAAAGAATGAATATGGAGTTAGTTGAACCTCTGAGAGATTTATTTAAGGACGAAGTGCGCCTTCTTGGAAAAGATCTTAACTTACATGAGTCGTTTGTTAAGCGTCATCCTTTTCCTGGACCGGGACTTGCAATTCGAATCCCAGGTGAAATCACCAAAGAGAAAATAAATATTTTACAAAGAGCTGACAAAATATATCTCGAGGAAATAGTTAAAGCTGATCTATATGATAAAATTTGGCAAGCTTTTGCTGTTTTACTCCCTGTTCAAACCGTAGGTGTGATGGGGGACTCAAGAACTTATGACTGTGTCTGCGCCTTACGTGCAGTAACTTCAGTTGATGGAATGACAGCTGATTTCTTTCATTTCGAGATGGGTTTTCTCGGTCATGTCACTAATCGCATAATAAATGAAGTTCGAGGAATTAATCGTGTTGTATATGACACCACATCTAAGCCACCTGGAACAATCGAGTGGGAGTGATGGAAATTTTTAGCGCCTTATTAAACTTTGCGTCAGAAAACCTATACGGGATGGCTATTTTACTTCTGCCGATATATGGAATTTTCTGATTGCTTAGGAAAGTTTTTCCACGATCACCGAATCCTTTGGGTGTAGTCTTGATTATCGGTTTTTTAGGCATCTTCATCCTTCCCTCAATCCCACGCTATACTCTTGAAAAAGAGATTTTGAAAAAGTTAGAACAAAAAAAACCTAAAATTAATTCATTCCGCAAAGTTGGAAGCACCTTGTAATTTTATTATCAATTTATAAACTATGTATATGTCCCAATTTTTGGAAGCAATGTTCATGTTTGGTGTGTGCGGATTTTTAATATTTGGTGGGGGTGTAACCACCATATTAATATATATAACACAATACGTAAATATTGAGCTAAACAGAAGCCTTAGAAAAATACGTCAGCAACTAATGGGGTTATTCGGTCTTTTGGGATGCTTTTTAATCTATTTAATTTATTATTCGTGATGGTTGGGAAACATGTCATCAATAAATTTTAATATAATTCTGTTACTAGAATTTTAAGCATAATAAGATAAATTAAAGTAAATAAAATATTATTTCATCAGGGAATATTAAATACAGTAATAAAAAGCCTCTAACAATTAATATTTACAAATTTAAATAACTTTTTAATCAAACTTCTTAGAAATAAGATGTGTTAATCTTATTAGTCATCTAAACAATATATCAATGATTTAGCATAAAATATTTAACCTCTTTCTTTAATAACTTTTAATATAGAATGTTATAAACTAAGATATTTTTACTTCCTGTCCAGACGAAATAGAACTTACAATCGCCTCAAGAATTTCAACATTATGCAGTATTTCTTCATTAGAAAAACGGTAAGAACCATTACCCATTACTGCACTTGCCCAACTTTCAATGTTAGCCCTTACAGTATTCGTCATCTTAAATGTTCGAGTGTGGATTTCATTATCGATTGCACACCACATTAACCTTGCTGGATCGGGCATATCGACATTTGAAATTTCTCTATTCTCAATCCATCCCCGATCTCCAAAAACAGTCATTCTCTGATAAAATGGAGTCGTAGCTAGTGAAGTTAAGGAACCCGAAATACCAGATTTAAAATTAAATTGGATTGTTAGCACATCTTCATTGGGAAAATCATCAGAACGCTTAATAAGTTGGGAATTTAGACTTTTAACTGGGCCCGCCAATGTCTGCATAAAATCTGTTTGATGCACCCCAAGAGCGGTCATCATGCCAGCTGGTGCTTCACGAGGGTCTTTGCGCCATCCTGTTGGTGGTGCGTTAACCATCATGTTATAAGAAGCATTAAATTCTAAATGTAATAATGTACCAAGTTTGCCAGAATCTACTACTCTTTTTAGTTCTTCAAGAGCCCCTTCATAACGACGCTCATGACCGATTCCAATTATAATTCCTTTTGATTCAGCACCAGTAATCATTCTTTTAGCTGCTTTACTACTGAGGGCGAATGGCTTCTCACAAAATATGTGCTTATTTGCCTCAAGGGAAGAAATAAACATCTCCTCGTGTAAGCCATGAGCTGTCGCGATTATCACTGCATCAACATCAATATCTCCCAATGCATCTTCAATATTTTTATAATATCTTAAATTATATTTGGAACAGATAAAATTACCGCGCTTCTCGTCAATATCAACTGCTGCGTAAATTTCTACAATATTGCTCTCCTGTAAACATTTTATTATGGTAGATCCCCACCACCCTAAACCGATCACAGCTATTTTAAGCATATTATCGCTCCACTCCTGCCAGTTCTCTCGTTTAGGTCTTTTGCGGTTACCTCTCCATTATAAACGTAACCAGTTTCTTCAACACTTCCCGCTTTACAGTAGATCCCCACTACCTCGATTGGTTCAGTATTACTTAAATTATGCAGCCAATGTTCAGTACCTTTTCTAATAAAATGAAAATCTCCAGATCGTACCTCGATACGGTCTTTCCCTGCACCAGCTAAGCCAAAACCACTAATGATATAGTAGATTTCATCACATTCTTGATGTGTATGTTTCTTATGAACGGATCCAGGCATAAATTGAGCTCGGAATAAAGTTGAGGTCGAGCCTTGTATTTTAGATATTGGCAATCTGAAATCACTAATTTCCCACCCTTCACTTTTTATCATATTTTCGAGTGAGGTATTCGCCGTATTAACTAGAATTCCATCTTTAGCAGCTATTCCCCCTGTCTCACTATTGGGAGTTTTAATAGTCACCTCAGTTAAATCGGTATAACTCATTTTTGGTTGCCCTTTTCCCTGTGGGCCCAAAAAAAAACCCACCATTACAGCCTCTTCATTAGATGTATTTATAAAAAAACTCTCTCTGTTTTTTGGAATTAATCGACAATCGCCAGATTTAGCTGTAACTAATTTATTTCCGAAACCAAATAATCCTGATCCTTCTAAAAGTATAGAGAACGTGTCGAAGTCGGCTAGTGTATTCTCCTCTTGCATTTTACCCGCGGAGACTAATGAATAAAATGCGGTTGTTTCACTGCCTTGATCTAATGAAATTGGCGTAAAAAAATTAGATTTATTATTTTTATAATTAGCCAGACTATCAATATTAATAAGTGAGTGTTTAATCTTCATTAATTATTTCCCAGTTCTTTAAAACTTGATTATCAAAAGAATTTAAAACTTCTTAATTCACCCGCAATTAGAACATTTGAATAAACTTTTTTAGAAATCTGTTTATTACTTTTATACAGGGTTATGGTTGTTTATTTTATTACAATAATATAAGACCTAATTAAGCTTAACATGATACCTGATAATTAGGTTATCTTACTACTAAAATTTTAAGGATTATTATAATGTCGGATCAAATACGTGCCTCACATATTCTCATTAATCATTCTGAAGCTCCTCAAGCGAATACCGAATTATCAGCTGAAGATGCAATGACCCAAATACTTAAATTGAAGTCAGAAATTGAAGATGGCAAACCCTTTGCTCAGGCAGCTAGTGAAAAATCTGATTGCCCTTCTGCACAAAAAGGTGGAGATCTTGGTAGTTTTGGACGAGGCGCAATGGTTCCTGAATTTGATAAAGCTTCATTTGAACTAGAAGTTGGCACTGTGAGTGATGTTATAGAAACAGTTTTTGGATACCACTTAATTTACCGAACTGAATAATTTTAAAATCTTCTGGAACTTTAAATATAGGTAATAACTAATAAAAGTTTAAATATAAGTTTTGGATAATAAATGCGGTCCTTGGGAAGTAATACTACAGATAATTACTACAGTCGTGATGATGTAAAAACGTTAAAAACACTTTTGCCATATTTATGGCCCAAAAATGCTATTGAAATGAGAGTGCGCGTTATTTTAGCGCTTTTTCTTCTAGCTTTTGCTAAAGGTATAAACGTCTACGCACCTATACTCTATAAACTTGCTGTAGATCAAATATCAACCACTACAGAAAGTATTATAGTTGTCCCCGTCGCAATTCTAATAGCTTACGGAATTGCAAGAACATTAGCACTAGCGTTTGGAGAACTCCGAGATGCCATATTTGCGAAAGTAGCCCAACGGGCCATACGTCAAGCCGGACTCCAAACTTTCCGACATCTTCATAAACTTGCCATGCGCTTCCACATCGATCGACAAACAGGGGGACTATCACGCTCGGTCGAACGAGGAACAAAGGGTATCGATTTTCTCTTAAATTTTATGCTTTTTAATGTAATTCCAACCCTACTTGAAATTTTCTTGGTTTGCGGCATTCTTTGGGGTTTATTTAATTTCTGGTATGCATTCGTAACACTAATTACAGTTGGATCATATATATCATGGACTGTTATAGTTACTGAATGGCGCCTCAAATATCGGCGACAAATGAACAAGATGGATGGAGAAGCAAATACTAAAGCAATAGACTCGCTATTAAATTACGAGACAGTAAAGTATTTTAGTAACGAAGAACATGAAGCAAAACGATTTGATACAGCGTTAAGGTCATATGAGTCATCAGCTATAAAAAGCAAAGTTTCTCTATCTTATTTAAATATTGGGCAAGGCGCTGTTATTTCCGTTGGAATGACTATTTTAATGATTATGGCAGGCTACGGTGTTAGAGATGGTAATTTGAGCATCGGTGATTTTGTTCTTATTAATAGTTATCTGATACAATTATTTCTTCCTCTTAATTTTCTTGGTTTTGTGTATAGAGAGATCAAACAATCTCTTACAGATATGAATGAAATGTTCAGGCTATTAGAGCAAGAAACAGAAATAGATGATATACCAAACGCACCTAATTTAAAATTAAAACATGGAGAAATTAATTTTAAAAATGTTGAATTTTATTACAACAAAAAGCGAAATATTATAAACAATATATCATTCACCATAAAACCAGGAGATACAGTTGCGATAGTTGGCTCTTCAGGCTCAGGTAAATCAACAATTTCACGTCTTTTATACCGATTCTATGATGTTACAAACGGTTCTATTTCCATAGATGGTCAAGATATCAAAAGTATTGCCCAAAATTCGTTACGGAATGCAATTGGGATAGTTCCGCAAGACACAGTTTTATTTAATGACTCAATTTATTACAATATTTCTTATGGACGACCAAATGCTAGCCCATCTGAAATAGAAGAAGCAGCGCGACTGTCAGCTATTCACGAATTTATAAATAATGCACCAGACGGTTACAATACTCGCGTTGGAGAAAGGGGTCTTAAATTATCAGGTGGTGAAAAACAGAGAGTAGCTATAGCAAGAACAATTCTGAAAAATCCTAAAATATTGATTTTTGATGAGGCTACATCTGCCTTAGATACAAGTACCGAGAGAGAAATACAGAAATCGATAAACAATATTTCTGCTAACCGGACAGTTCTCGTCATCGCACACCGCCTATCCACGATAATCGATGCTGATAAAATACTCGTTCTAGAACAGGGCACGATCGTTGAACGAGGAACTCACCAAAAATTACTTGCAAACAAAGGTAGGTACGCGAAAATGTGGTATCGACAGCAAGAGGCCGCTAAAGCGGAAGAGACTTTAGCCAAAAATTCATTATAGAAATTTTTCGCATAATATTAACTAGGGTTTACCGTTTTTAAAACACCTTTTTCTCTCACACGAGGCATAGGTAAAGGTTCGGGATCCTTAACCCACCTTCCATTTTTTTCGGTTGGTGGTTTCAAGAAATCATTAATCGTATTTTTAGACTCAAGCTTTTTAATAGGGGCATCACCTCGAAAGTAAACTAGTCTGTCGAAGTCTACAGGATGAGGATCTTTATAACATTGAACGGCTGCAAGCGTCTGATAACAATACATCGGTTCTTGTTTTAAACTCTCATAACTAGTAATTTTTTGATTTGTACATCCATTGATTACGCCCATCGTACCAAATAATATTAATAAGCGTAACATGGATCTACCCCTAAATAGTTTGTCTTTCTTTCCAATAAAAAACTATCATTTATTAAGATAGCCCATAATTCAATAAAATTCCGTTAAAAGAAGGCATACCTCTATTAAAGTATAAAACCGTTATGCAAAAACAACTTTCTAATATTCTAAGACGGTCCTGGTAAAGAACTAAGGGGTTTATTGCTTAGCTGTGTGGCTCGCTCCAAACGAATTAAAACTGCAAATCCAAGCTTTTCGGAGTCATTTTCTCTCTCTTTTGGATGCATGGTGTTCCATACTTTTTCTTTTATATCACCTTCTTCCGCATGGACTTCAGTTGTACCATAAAATCTTGCGATACCACCGCCTGGTAACAAACCATTCCCATTATTATTTTTACCAAATTCAATATTACGATAATATACGGTCATTTTAGTCCCGTCGGCCACAGTGGATGTAGTCTTACCCTCATGCGGCCTTCCACTTCCGCGATCCCAGTACGCCAGAGTGTTCTCATCATAAACAATAATACTACCTCGGGGACTAATTTGTGCATACCCATCGTCCAATGTTACGCCAACAAGACAAACATTTTTTGGAAATGCACTGTTTATAGGTTCCACCAACCAATCTGGGATTAAACTCATTTGTTTTCCACTTCTTTTGCAAAAATTTTAAACGTCATTTTAAAAATATATAATTTCCTAATAAACGTTTCAATATCTATTTATGGTGAAAACCAATTTATCAAGATAGGTTACCGCAACAACAACTGCTTTAAGTCAAATTAATCAAGCATAAATTACATATCTAAAAATTATTAAACACTGCATTTATTGTATAAAAAATTTAGTTATCTCTTATTGGCAACCTAGCCATTTGATGACCCCATCTTCCAATCAAGTGTTTCACCCGCTTTAAAAGGTATTATCGAACTCCCATCAGAGATATGGATTAAATCTGGGACACGCCACTTCTTCTTACTTAAGTTTACTTTATCCTCATTCGCCTTCAAACCATAAAAGGCTGGACCGTTTAATGAAGCAAATTTTTCAAATTTATTTAGAGCATTCTCCTCTTCGAATACTTGAGCATAAAGTTCTAAAGCATTTACGGCTGAAAAAATCCCCGCGCATCCGCAGCTTGACTCTTTATCCCCAATTCTATGCGGTGCGGTATCCGTCCCTAAAAAGAAACAGGAGTCGCCAGAAGTGGCCGCTTCTCTCAACGACAATCTATGAACTTCCCGTTTAGGGATAGGCAAACAATATTTGTGAGGATTAATACCACCGTCAAATATATTAGTTCTATTAATTATTAAATGGTGAGCAGTAATTGTTGCCGAAACCTGTTTTCTATTTATCCTCACAAATTCCACTGCTTCTTTTGTAGTTATGTGTTCCATTACAATCTTAAGTTTTGGGAACTCATTAATTAAAGGCATTAATATTTCTTTTATAAATACATATTCTCTATCAAAGATATCAATCGAGCTATCAGATACTTCCCCATGTATCAATAAGGGCATCCCCAACTGTTCCATTACACTAAATACTGGTACAAGGTTTTTGACATCGGTCACACCCATTGATGAATTCGTAGTTGCGTTTGCTGGATAAAGTTTCGCGGCAAAAAAATACTCTCCTTTGAAGCCTTCTGCAATTATGTCTCCCGATGTCTCATCGGTTAAATAACATGTCATTAAAGGCATAAATTTAGAATATTCTGTATTAGCTTCTAATGACTGTAAAATTCGTTTTTTATATTCGTCAGCCAATCTTGGTGTTGTTATTGGATTAACAAGATTTGGCATAATTATCGCTCGATGGAACTGACGCGCCGTATAGGGCAAAACAGCCTCCATCATCACACCATCTCTCAAATGGACATGCCAATCATCGGGACGTTTGATGATAATCTTAGTCATAGCTTTCTCAATTCTATATAAGTCTCGATCTTTTTATATAAATTTATATTACAATAAAATAAAAATAATACTAATGTCGCAATATAAAAATTATAAAAACTTATAAGAGGTAAAATTTATGGAGATTGCTGTTATAGGTGGTGGGCACGGATGTTATGCCGCAGCTGCGAGTTTAACTGAAAATGGTCATAATGTTAGTTTATGGAGACGAAATTCTGAGGCTCTAAAAAAAGTTCAGAATACTAATTCGATAAAGCTGACAGATTATAAGGGAACAAGAAGCATTAAACTAAAAAAAGTTTCAACCAATCTGTCTGATGTTATGCAAGGTGCTAAGCTTATAGTATTGCCACTTCCTTGTCATACACAAATTTCTTTAGCAGAACAATTAGCTCCACTTTGGCAAGACGGTCAAGTCGGATATCTTCCCCCTGGAACATTTGGTGGATATATATTCGCAAAAGCTGCACGAGAAATAGGTAATAAATCAAATATTATATTTGGTGAAACCGGCACCCTCCCTTATTTAGCGAGAAAACAGAGTGATGACCACGTCCGGATTAGTGTTTATGCAACCCGGCTTCCAACCGGCTTGTTCCCCCTGAAAGATGCCGAGAGAGGATTTAACGTCATTAAAAAAGCCTTCCCTGCAGCCGAAATAATAACTGACCTACTTGATGGTGCTTTGATGAACGCTGGTCCGATTATTCATCCACCTTTGATCATAATGAATGCGGGGCCGCTTCAACATTTTGACGAATGGGATATTCATAACGAGGGCACACAAATAGCGATCCGGAATGTTACAGATCAGTTGGATTCAGAAAGAATTTTACTAAGACAGGCCTTAAATTATAAAGCTCCGCATTTTCCGCTAAAAAATCATTATAACGATGACGAAGATGAATGGATGTATGGAAATTCCTCTCATCAAAAGCTTACAGATAGTGGTGATTGGAGGGAACACATTGATTTAGAGACGCATCGATACATGATAGAGGATATTGCTCACGGGTTGACTTTTTTATGCTCATTAGGACGATGGATTAATCAACCGATGCCAATCTCAGAGGGATTGTTGTCGATTGGATCTGCTATTGTTAGAAGTGACTTATACAAGAATGGTCGATCGCTCGAGAATTTAGGCCTCGTGAAGCAAGATTTTAAAGGTCTCAAAGAGTTACTATTAAAGGGATTTGTTTAATGAATAATACTCCTAATATTGTAGCTTTAGGGGCTGGAAGAATGGGACGTGGCATAGCTCAAATGTTTGCATATGCGGGACACGATGTAACAATTTTAGATTTTAAAAAGCGTGACCCTAAAGATTCGCGTGTATTACTAGATGGTGCTATTTCAGAGATTGAGGAAAATCTCAAATTTTTGTCATCTTTGGAAATTCTTAAAATCGATAAAATTAAATCTATAACAAACCGCATACAAACTGCCTCTTCAGAATCAGCAGAAAATATTTTATCCTGTGCAAATTTTATTTTTGAAGGGGTGCCTGAAATACAGTCGCTAAAACAGGATGTTATAAAAAAGGTTACGAAGCTTGCATCTAAGACAAGTATTTTAGCGTCAACAACCTCAACAATGTTATCGACGCAACTAGCAACATCTAGCAAGTATCCAGAGAATTTTTTAAATGCACATTTTCTTAATCCTGCTTATTTGATACCTTTAGTTGAAATAAGTCCCAGCGAGCAAACCAGCCAAAATGTTATGGAATCGTTCATCGAACTCATCGAGTCTATTGGTAAAATTCCAGTCTTATGCAAAGCCTCTCCCGGGTATATTATTCCCCGATTTCAATCACTGATCATGAACGAAGCTGCACGAATGATCGAAGAAGGTATCGCGAGTCCCGAAGATATAGATAAAGCCGTGCGCGTTGGGTTCGGAATTCGTTATGCCACTATGGGGCCCCTTGAATTTATAGATTGGGGTGGTTTAGATATACTAAAATATGCAAGTTCCTATCTATCCGAAAACCTAGATAAGCGCTTTGAAGCTCCAGAAATTATTGAAAAAAAGATGCAAGACGGCAATCTTGGAATGAATACTGGTAAAGGTTTTTATGATTTTTCAAAATTAGATATTGATAAATACAAAACTGACAAATTATCAACATTCATTGGACTTTTAAAAAAAATGAATCTAATGCCAAAACAATATTAGTTAGGGTATTAGTATTAATTTTAAAAGAATTTTAGGCGCTTAAAACATCAAAAATTTCCCCATTAGACGCTCCACCTTCAATATGACGTCGACACCATAAAGCGAAGAATAAAAGAACCCAGGCAGCTTTACCATTTCTCTTATTCGCAGAGCCTTCTAAGGACGCGAATAATTTCTTAACCTGAATAGGTGACGCAATTTCTTTTATACAATGCTGGGACGCAACAAGTTCTCCTAATTTAGACCCATGATTTCCCATCCATTCCGAAACGGGCACTGTAAAACCTTTTTTTCTATTAAAAGGCATTGCCTCCGGTAATCTTTGTTTCAACCACTGCCTTAATATATATTTTCCCATCCCTCGCTTAATTTTATAGTTATCAGATAAGCTCATTGCGATAGAGGCAACTCTCCGATCTAGCAACGGAGTGCGACCCTCGACACTATGCGCCATTAAGCACCTATCTAATTTGAGCAACAAATCGTTTGGCAACCAATCAGCACAATCGACAGCCTGAGCAACCTGTAATTTAGTCCTTCCTGCCTTATTTTCTTTTTCCCAAGCTTTGTTAAATTTTAACTTCCATTGTTCAGATTGATCATGCAAAATATCAAGTTTATTAAAAATTCCTGCCGACCACATTTTTCTGCCGCCTAGTAAGGCTGATCTAATGTGCCTCCTATAACGGCCATATCCAGCAAAAAGCTCATCCCCACCCTCACCGCTCAATACTACCTTGAGACCTGATTTAGAAGCTGCATGAGCTAACTTGTATGTTGGTAATATTGCATAATCTGCAGTCGGGTCATCCATTCTCGACACTATTTCAGGTGTTAAATTCCAAAAATCATTTTCAGAAAATTCAACGCTAGTAAAATCAGCGCCCGCTGCCTTTGCAACATATTTTGCATGTGCCCGCTCATCAGATACAGAATTAGATGAGAACCCTGCTGAAAATGCCCTAACGGGAGTATCATTTAGCTCCCGCATACAAGCTAAAATAACTGAAGAATCGACACCGCCTGATAGAAACATACCATACGGAACATCAGAGCGTTGATGCATTGAAACACTATCCATAAGAACCCGATTTAGTTTATTTAATGCTTCAGTTTCGGTCCAATTTCTTGGACCTTCCTCAGGTAAAATCGGCAATTGTGATCTTTGAGTTATTAATCCATCTTTAAATTCAATAGACTCTCCAGGACTCACTCGCTTAATATCTGAAAAAATAGTATCAGTCCCTAAAGTAAATTGAAGTTGTAAAAGCTCTTGTAGACTATGCTTATTAATTTTCCGTGATGTTAATCCAGTCTCAACGAGACAACTTAGTTCTGAGGCAAAAGCAACTCCATTTGATAATATCGTATAATACAGAGGTTTAATACCAAATGGATCCCTAGTTAAACATATTTTATTATCGATAGGCTCTGCAATCGCAATTGCAAACATACCTCTCAAATGCTCGGGATAATCAATACCATTATTTTCATATAGAATTAAGGGTGGCTCGCAGTCTGAGTTAGTTCGAAAATTTTCAACACCTAACTCTTGCCTGAGTTCAATGTAATTATAGACCTCACCATTAGCTATTAATTGCATGCATTTATTATTTTTAAGAGGCTGTTTTCCGTTTTCCAGATCAATGATAGATAACCGTTTGTGAACAAGTTGAATATTTTTATTTGAAAAGTTACCTGTGCCATCTGGTCCCCGATGATTCAGATAATTGCCTAGATCATGAATAGCATTCTCTCCCAGAGCGCTATCATTTGAAAAAACCCCTGCGATCCCGCACATTATGTTAATATCCGTTCGAAGAATTCTATATATTTTTTTACGACAATTTCTTTAGAAAAATTATTCTCATATTTTTTTCGCCCATTTTTAGATAAACTATAGCGAAGACTAGGATCATTTATAAGTCTATTAATTTCGCTCGTAAGCGTTTCGGGATCATCAATAGGAAATAGAATACCATCAATATCATGGTTTATCAGTACACTGGGCCCTTGACTTGCTGCAGAGATTACAGGAACATTATGACCCCAAGCCTCAATAATAACGTTACCCAGAGGTTCATGACGAGAGGGACAAACAAAGATATCTGCTGACGCAAATAATTGCCCTACATCATTGTGCCAGCCTATAAATCGCGTACGTGGCTTTATCCCCAAATTTTCAGCATAAAATTCCATCTTCTTCTTTAATGGTCCATCACCAGCAATCCAGAGATAAGCTTCTGGAACTCTAGATAAAGCATCCAATAATATATCAAATCCTTTATTCTCATGAAAACGGCCCATAGTAAGAATTAAAGGGGAATTTTCTGGCGTATAAAGAGATTTCCTAGATAACGGCTTAGAGCCCTTGACATTCGCAAAATTTGGAAGATGATCGACCTTATTAGGCGGCCACCCATTTTTGATAATATATGCTTTTATGTCCTCTGTATTAGCAATCAAATGATCACAATTACTATAATACTTTAAATTATAATAACCTCCTAACCTTCCTAAATGGAGTAAGCCTCTTACTTTAGGACACATGGATGCGGCGCGGTTCATCCAACTAAATATTATATCGGGCTCAAAATTTTTAATTTCACGCTTCAAAACCCAGGGAGTGTAGAAGTCCAGTCTTCCTCCAAAATTAAGTTCCAATGGATCTATGCCACCATTTTGCAAACATTGGCTTCGAATTACATTCTTTCTCAAAACCACTCTTTGAACAATATCAGTGTCATTTAGAGCCAAGCATAACCGCGTGAAAAATTCTTCAGCACCTCCAAACTCAGCCCCCGCCATGACTTGCATAATTTTCATAGATTTAACAGCTCCTCAAATGCATTAGCAGCACGATCCCAAGTACATGATTCTTGAGAACTAAGAGCCCCCCTGTGATAGTTTCGCCATGTATTGTCATCTTTTAAGATGGTAATTGCGGCATTAGCAAACTCTTGGTCTGAATTTGCTATAATACCGGTTTTTTTATTAGTAACTCTCTCTCCCACAGATCCTAGATTTTGAACCACAGCGGGAACACCTGAGGCTTGAGCTTCTCCAACTGCCAAGCAGAAAGTTTCATTCAAATCGCCTCTATANAACATGACCCGAGAGCTCCCAAATTCTTGTATTAATGTTGATTTAGGAAGTGCCCCCCTGATCACGACACCTTTATCTTTGAGTTGAATTGCTCTAAGAAGGATATCTTCCATTTTTTGTGCCTTTAAATCACCAACCGAACCATAGGTTTGACTCCCTGTAAATAAATGCAATTCCGCGTTAGGGACATCAGGGATAATTTTATTAACCCATACATCTAGAAGCCAATCCAGTGAACGAAGAGGATTTGATGTGAAAATTGCCTTGGGGCTTGGGACATCTTCTAATTCATCTGTGCGTTTAAACTCGCTCGCAATTCCATAAGGAATTATATACCTATTTCCACCCGGAGCCCAATTTGGATAGGTGGTCGCATGATAATCACCAATAAAAATTATCTCTGGTTTAAACCTCCATAATCGATATAAGTATCTCCATTTCAGAAGATATTGAGCTGGATTATGTATCCAAAATGCCGTGCGCTTAGAGGCTGGCATTAAATTTATTAGCTTATGGCCGCGGTTAGCAATATATAGGTCAACAGTTTTCGGAATATTATAGTCACCATCTTTTAAAAGAGGTGCCCAACAAACACCGTCTATTTTTTTTTCCTGATGACACATGTTTCTTACACTTACTTCATGCCCCCGTTTTGCTAATTCTCTTACAAGGTTGATGACCGAACTTTCAACACCGCCAAGTGGACGCTCACGCGCTGTATTTCCATCAAATTCAATACCATCGTCTGCGATTAAAATACGTGCCATTAATTAATTTCTACTTTTGCTTTTATGTGGGAAATTAGTGGATATAGCCCTGCAAATATCGCTATCAACAAGCCATATTTACCTTCTTTATAACCTTTGCGAAAAAAATAACATTTAATAAATCTAGAAAAAAAACGCCTAATATTATTAATCGTGGTACCAACATTATCATCCTCTACCAGATCTTTTGCTCTTGCAGTAGAATACGAGTCTAAACGGCGCATCATATCCGAAATATTTTTATCTACATAATGATCAATTCGATTTTCAAGCATAAAACCCTTTTGTCCCGTCCAAATGAGTTTGGGGTGAACACGTTGGTTGGACCAAACTTTTACCCCATTTTTAAATAAACCAGGATATGCCGCCTTACCAAAAGAGGCGCCCCATCCATAACGNACAAGCTTGTCGCCAATATAATTATCTACTGGTATCTCATGCCAATCAAACCGCGANTGNGATATCGTTCTTAAGATNTCTTTTCCGAGAACCTCAGGGACGTGTTCATCGGCATCAATTTCAAAAATCCAATCACCCTTACACTCGTTGATAGCTGCATTTCTCCTTTCACCCTCGGTATTCCATGATCCCTTTATAATTCTGTCCGTAAATTCTTCAGCAATAAACTCGCTTCGGTCCGTACACCTATCTAATATAACTACAATCTCATCTGCAAAATTTAATCGTTTTAAGCACTCTCTGAGCCTATGCTCCTCGTTATGAACACTTATTACAGCTGATAGTCTGGTCATTCTAATCTCTTTTCGATTTATTCCATAAATTAATTACTGCCTGTTCGACCTCATCTACACTTAATGAACCCATTAAGCTCCCTGAGGTACGATGATCAAAATTCTCAGGAAATATCTTTTGATAGGGTATTGATGTTCTAACTGTGGCCGTATTTTCTCCCCACGGGGCATATAATTCTTCGCGAGTAGGACCAAAAAGTCCCAAAGTAGGGACCCCCGAAGCTGCAGCTAAGTGCATCAAACCAGAGTCATTNCCAATATAAAATGATGATTTTGAAAGACAAGCGTATGCTGTTAATAAGTCCACGCCACCCACCAAATCAATTAACTTATTCTTTGGTATTGAGCCTATTAAATTTAAGGCAGAGGGCCTCTCATCTTCCCTCCCCAAAAGTAATATGTGCGCACCCGATAAAATACCCGATGAACACGTAAGACGGGTAATAAGTTCTGCAAAGCAATCTGATTCCCACGTTTTTGCCCGCCAATTAGCTGTTGGGCCTATCGCGAGTATCTTACAATTATTTGGAATGATTTGACTAGATAATTCAAGTGCTTTTGCGCTTGGATAAATTTTTGGGGATGCTATTTCAGATAATTTTAAGGTTTTAGAAATTCTCTTAACTCGTAAATCATTATTATATTTGCGCGAGATACCATATCTTCTTTTTCTAAAGAGCACATGGCTTACTGGAGCATTTCTCAGATCAATAACTATATCCCAAACATTTGAAATTGNATAAAACCACAACCGAAGCCAGTGCAGCGAAAAAATCATTTTATCTAGGATTAATAATCGCTTTAAANTTGGAAATTCTTCGAATAGTGGCGCNGCGGCCGGCCCGCANGCAATTGTAAATTCAACGTTAGTATTCTTTTGACGCAAATATTCTAGTAATCCTGTTGATAGAATAACATCTCCAATTCTTGTTGAAGTAATAAATAAAACTTTCATAATTTATAAGCCAATAGCAATCAGTTCCTTATCCATCAAATTTATGCCTTAACAATATTCTACTCTATGCAATAATATTTAATCGAGTATTTTTTTACATACTCCAATCTATTGGGATATTAACATTATAACCTAATGGATAAATTTATAGGGTCTTGCTCTGTTTATGGCAAATTCGCTAATATTCTTTAATATTCTAAAAGACCAATCCCGAAATGCCATTGTGATCCTATTTAACTAGGTTATAACTAATGTATGTTTAAATCATCTTTCACTATTCTGGAAAATCGGGCCATTCTAAAACTTAGCGGCATTGATGCTAAAAGTTTTCTCCAAGGCCTAGTAACAAATGACGTTGAAAAAGTTTCCGAAGAAAATACTGTCTATACTGCCCTATTGACACCACAAGGTAAATATTTACATGATTTTTTTATTGTAAAGATTGGCAATAAATACTGCCTCGACTGCGAGGCATCGAGGGTTGAAGATTTAATACGCCGATTAAAAATATTTAAATTACGAACTAACGTTATAATTGAGTTAGAGAAAAAAATGTGCGCGGTAGCAATCTATGGAGATAGAGCACTTGAAGCGTTGTCCTTAAATATAAGTTTAGGTTATTCAAAACCATACGTAAATGGAATTTTTTATACCGATCCTAGAATAGAGTCTATAGGTGCACGTGGCATCGTACCAAAAACCTCAATAGCAAAACTTTCTGAAAACGATAAACTTAAAATTACGCCATTTGAGAATTATGATAAATTAAGAATTTCACTGGGACTTCCAGATAGTAGCAGAGATATGAGAATTGAAAAGTCGACCCTACTTGAGAGCGGCTTTGATGAATTAAATGGTGTGAGCTTTAATAAAGGCTGTTATATTGGCCAAGAACTAACAGCTCGCACAAAACATAGAGGACTAATAAAACGAAGATTGGTCCCAATACAGCTTAAAACTTCGCAGCCCTTTGAAGGGATGACAATTGAGCAGGAAAATAAAGAAATCGGTGAAGTGAGATCTTTTCAAGGGAATTGGGCCATGGCAATGATTAGACTAGATGCGCTTGATCGTGATGTTGACATAACAATAAATGGTTCGCCCATCGTTATAAAAAGACCCCATTGGGCAAAATTCTGAGAATGGAAAAATTAATAAATATTAGCCAGAATTCGGAAAAAACCCCAGAAATACTGAAACCAATAGCTGATTGCTTTAATTGGTCAATGAGGAGATACGGTCCAAATCATCGCGCTGTTGCATGGAGGGATGCTAAAAGACAAATTCGTCGCTTCCAAATATTTATCGGTTTACTATCCTATGACACTAGTAGAGACAATATTAGTATAAATGATCTAGGATGCGGATATGGTGCAATGTTTAAGAGCCTCAAAGTTTTACCGCAATTCAATAATGGGACTTATTTTGGATATGATATAAGTGATGAAATGTTATCAACTGCTCGAAAAGAGATTTCAGACCCTCGTTGCATTTTCATAAAAAGCCACATTGCGACAGAAAAAGCTGATTACTCCTTTGTCTCAGGTACTTATAATATGAGAATGAATTCAAATAACGAAGAGTGGTTAACTTATATTAAAATGAATTTGGAGCAATTATGGACTAAGACCCAAATAGGACTTGGTTTTAATATGCTCAATATTGAATCTCCATTAAGAGACAAAACACTTTTTTATGCAGACCCCAACTATTTTGTTGATTTCTGCAAAAATCATTTGAGTGAAAAAGTCAGCCTTAGTAAGATACTTAATCCCAATGAATTTGTAATTTTTGTTCGAAAATAGAGGATTCTCTGGCGCATCAAACATATGATCTTGATTATTATTTTACAATCATACTAATCAAACTCTTTGTCATTATGCTGTCGGCCTTACAGAGTTCTAACGGCGCATCAAAATGGTTATTGTTTTTACATTCTAAAAAATTAGCTATTCGCCCATTATTATTCCATAGCTTAGTAAAATCGCTACTTTGCCGTTTGAATTCACTGGTCTCATTTTCTCCAACAGCCACAATTAATGGGCAGCCTTGATCTGTTATATTTTGGTCTGGACTATTTCGCTTTGCATCAATATCGGACATTCCCATCCATTCATTGACGAATGATTTTGCAATCGGTTCTAAGTCAAATAAGCCACTTATTGGCAAACCACCCTTAATTACATCGCTTGGAATTCCGTAACTATTTTGCCAGTTTCTGCTAACCATCATTCCAGTTAAATGTCCGCCAGCTGAGGAACCGCCAACATATATTTGTTCACGGTCAATTCCATAATTAGTTGCATTATCATATAACCATTTAATGGATCGCCGGCACTCTGATACTATCTGATCAATTTTTGCATAAGGAGCAAGTGTATAATTAATTGCTGCGACAGCTACGTTTTTTCTAACGAGGTTTGGTGCCATAAAACTCGACTCATTTTTTGATAACATTCGCCAGTATCCACCATGTATAAAAATAAATAAGGGCGAACTTTTCTGCTTAGGAACCGGAAATAAATCTAAAGTTTCCTCATCACCCGGTCCATATTTTAAGTCTAAAATACAATCCAAATTCATTTGGGCATCACTACTGAGAGAGATATATTGGTCGATAAATAACTGGATATTCGGCACTGTCGCCGAAGCTCTATACTGATTATCTAATTCCTCTTGATTAAAATTTCGATATATTTTTGACATTTTTATACCTGGTGCTTGAATCTCTTGGAATCTTTTATAATTTACGTTTTCGAATATTAATCTTCAACGAGTGTTTTTGTTCTGAGAGCGGCTTGTGCAGCAGCTAATCTTGCGATGGGCACTCGATAAGGAGAACAACTCACATAGTCTAATCCAATTTTTTCACAAAATGTCACAGATGCTGGATCACCGCCATGCTCACCACAAATTCCCAACTTTATATCTGGTCTTCTTTTACGACCGCGTTCGGTAGCTATTTCTATCAACTCGCCGACGCCATCAGTATCAATAGAAACAAAAGGATCCTTTTCATAGATATTTTGATCCTGATAATGGGTTAAAAATGACCCACTGTCGTCCCGGGATAAACCAAAAGTTGTTTGTGTAAGGTCATTTGTCCCAAAACTAAAAAATTCCGCCTTTTCAGCAATTTGCCCTGCTAGAAGACATGCTCTAGGAAGCTCTATCATAGTCCCAGTAATATAATTCAACTCTGTTTTCTTTTCTACACTTACTTCACTCGCAATTCTATCAACCATATCGTGTAATATATCATACTCTTCTTTCGAACCAACCAGAGGTATCATGACCTCTGGTGTTATCGTTTGAGCATTATCTTTAGCCAACTCTGCACAAGCTTCAAATATTGCTCGACATTGCATTTCATAAATTTCAGGATGGACAATTCCAAGACGACAACCCCTAAGTCCGAGCATAGGGTTAGTCTCGTGAAGAGATTGAGTTCGCTCGCGAATAATTTCTGCTTTAACGTTTGCAGCTTTCGCTACTTCCTCTATTTCATCATTTTTTACAGGTAAAAACTCATGCAAAGGAGGGTCTAATAAACGTATGGTAACAGGTAAACCCTTCATTATCCTAAAAAGGCTGATAAAATCTTTCCTTTGATAAGGTAGCAATTTATTAAGTGCTTGCCGTCGTTCATCAATATTTGACGAAAGAATCATTTCCCTAATGTGTATTATACGTGCAGGATCAAAGAACATATGTTCTGTTCGAGACAGTCCGATACCCTCTGCTCCAAATTTAATTGCAGTTTGAGCATCTTCTGGGGTTTCGGCGTTCGTTCTTACCTTTAATGATCGAATTTGATCAACCCACTCCATAAGTGTTCCAAAATCGCCGGTGAGTTCAGGTTGAATAGTTTTAACTTTACCGAACATTATCTCACCCCGAGATCCATCAATTGTAATCACGTCACCGGATACTACAGTTCTATTTCCACAGCTCAAAGTCGAACTTTTATAATCAACTTTCATTTGGCCAGCACCGGCAACACATGGGCGACCCATACCACGGGCTACTACTGCTGCATGGGAAGTCATACCACCCCGTGTTGTCAGAATACCATCTGCGGCGTGCATACCTCCAATATCCTCGGGACTAGTCTCCACTCTTACCAAAATAACTTTATTTCCCTTTAAAACCATTTCTTCAGCTTCCTCAGCAGAAAACACTATTTTACCTGAAGCTGCTCCTGGCGATGCTGGTAGGCCTTTTCCCAATAAATCACGTGTTGCTTCAGGATCGAGTGTGGGATGTAACAATTGATCGAGAGCTTCGGGTTCAATTCGATTGATTGCATCCTCCTTACTAATCAATCCTTCTTTAGCCATTTCCACAGCTATTCTCAATGCAGCTTTTCCAGTTCGCTTTCCATTTCTGGTTTGCAACATCCACAATTTACCCTCTTCTATAGTAAATTCCATATCTTGCATGTCGTTATAATGTTGTTCGAGCTTAGCCCTAATAGTTAATAACTCACCAAATAAATCTGGCATATTTTCCTCCATAGATGGAAGATCGGTATCATTGGCTACTTTTTCTGAGAGCGTTAGTGGTTGGGGTGTCCGAATACCAGCGACTACATCTTCTCCTTGAGCATTAACCAGATATTCGCCATAAAAGCTGTTTTCACCAGTCGATGGATTTCGCGTAAAACAAACGCCGGTTGCTGAATTATCACCCATGTTACCAAAAACCATGGACTGAATATTTACGGCGGTTCCCCAAGACTCGGGAATGTCATGAAGTTTTCTATAAATATGAGCCCTATTGTTCATCCAACTGCCAAAGACAGCATTTATTGCACCCCATAACTGATCTAAAGGATCTTGAGGGAAAGGTTTACCTAGCTCTTCATGGACCTTACTGGAGAATTTTAATGAAATTTCTTTCCAGTCCTTGGCGACTAATTCAGTATCCAAAGCTAAGTCGTTATCGTCTTTATAATCTGCCAGAATATCCTCAAATAAATGGTGTTCTACACCTAATACAACATCGCCATACATTTGAATAAATCTTCGATAACTATCATAGGCAAAACGCTCATCACCACTCACCTGAGCCAACCCCTTAACAGTTTGATCATTTAATCCCAAATTCAAAACAGTATCCATCATTCCAGGCATAGAAGCTCTTGCGCCCGATCTTACAGAAACGAGCAAAGGATTTTTAGGATCTCCAAAATTCTTACCGATTTCCTTCTCTATTTGTTTTAGCGCGTAATTGACTTGCTCCTCCAGTGTCTTCGGATATTGATTATCGTTCGAAGTATAATGAGCACAGACGTCGGTCGAAATTGTAAACCCCGGGGGAACTGCTAATCCCAAATTAGACATTTCTGCGAGATTGGCTCCTTTACCACCAAGAAGCTCTCGCATCTCCGCCTCGCCCTCAGCAAAACCATTGCCAAAAGAATATACCCATTTCTGTAACATTAATTATCCACCCCCTCTATTTGTGAGAAATCAGCAACCTTATTCATTGTTGATCTAATTTTTGATAACAAACGCAGCCTATTTAGACGCAAATCTCTATCTTCACAATTAACAGTAACGTTTTCAAAAAAATTATCAACTGGACTGCGTAAATGAGAGAGATCAGACATAGCTGTATTAAATTTTTCATATTTAAGATTTGAGACGACTTTAGAAATAATTTTTGTAAGGACTCTATTTAACTCTATTTCTTCAATTTGATCTAACTGATTGGCATTGACCAAATCATCAAATTCCATTTGACCCTTTTTCTCTTCAATTCGTAATATATTAGTAGCTCTTTTATATGCTACCAATAAATTGCTGCCGTCATCAGACTCAATGAAATTTGAAAGAGCATCCACACATGAAAGTATTTTGACAAAATCACCCTCTTTTTTAACAGAAAAAACTGCAGCTATTAAGTCATGCCTTTTCCCTGAAGATTTCATATATATTTTTAGTCTATCTGCGCAAAAAGATAACAAATCGTCAACGACTTCTCTCTTTAAACTGCCATATTCTCCAATGTCCCAAGCATCATCAAAAATATTTTTCAAAGATAAATGAATTTTATTTTCAATCAGTAATCTTATAATGCCAAGCGCCGCGCGTCTTAAGCCAAAAGGATCCTTTGAACCAGTGGGTTTTTCATTGATGGCCCAAAAACTTATCAAAGAATCAATTTTATCCGCAAGTGCAACTACTACAGATATGGTTTCTGTAGGACAACTATCAGACGGGCCCATAGGCGAATAATGTTCTCTAATTGCGTTCGCAACGAGCTGAGGTTCGCCATCATTTATTGCATAATAACCACCCATAATGCCCTGCAAATTAGGGAATTCTATAACCATTCCACTTGATAAGTCTGCTTTTGCCAAACGAACTGCAGTGAGCACATTTTTATTATCCAGATCCATAATATCCGATATTCTTGTAGCAATTTTAACCATTCGATCGACCTTATTGGATAGTGAACCCAACTTGGCGTGGAAAGTAATATTATTAAGTTGACTTAAACGGCTTTCTAATCGCTTTTTTTTATCTTGTTCCCAAAAAAATTTAGCATCAGATAAACGAGCCCTCAGAACTTTCTCATTTCCCGCCACAATAGCGGCTCCACCATCTTTCCCCAATTGATTTGCGACAACTAGAAATTTAGGTGCTAATCGTCCGTCCGGCGTCGTTAAAGAGAAGTATTTTTGATTCTTTTTCATAGTTGTTACAAGAACTTCGGATGGAACATCCATAAATTCTGGGTCAATAGAGCCCATTAATACAACTGGCTTTTCAACTAAGCCCAGAACCTCTTCGAGCAGATTATCATCATTCACTAATCTTAAGCCCTCTTTTTCCAAAAGTGCTGTCGCTTCTTCAATAATCCTGTCTCTTCGTTCTTTCCTATCAATTAAGATATTACCTTCTTTCATAACTTTCTTATAATCATGTAGGTCTT
Source organism: Rhodospirillaceae bacterium TMED23 (assembly GCA_002168115.1). Lineage (GTDB taxonomy): Bacteria > Pseudomonadota > Alphaproteobacteria > Rhodospirillales > UBA2165 > TMED23. Next base: position 100,217 of record NHCC01000012.1, read on the forward strand.
TTATTTTTATTTTTCTTGATCCCAGCATTCGGTGACTAATAGTAAAGTCGCATGCCGCAAATGGACCAAATTTTATTGGCAAAATATTGCCGTTGAAAATACATAAGATATTATTAATCGGCCTAACCCAGCGAACCGTGTGATTTGACCATCTCATTGACTTTGGCCAGGAAATTTTTTTGATAGCCTGTTCAACAACAGTAGGTAATAAATCAACCGCATTTTGCCCTGGAACATTAATTACAGCATAGAAAAACTCGCCCTTATCTGTTTTACGCTTTTCAATATCATTTATTGTAAGACCAACTGAGTTAAGGAACCCATGCACCGCTTTTTCTGGGGCATCAGTCTTAGGTCCTCGGCGTTCTTCTTTAAAACCTTCAGTTTTTTGAGCCAACCCGATGATCGATACTGTCAACCTCCGAGGTGTAACAAACTTCTCGACTTTATCATAACCAAGGCTTACTTCTTTCAAACCAGATATCAAATTTATTTCTAAATCAGTTATGGCTCGAGTTTGCATACCAGCTGGTATTTCTTCTGAGATAATTTCTAATAACAACTCAGACATTTTCGATCACCAATTTATTATTCAATGTGTGAATACGAGTTGAAACGGTTATTTTAAAAAAATTAAAGAAACATATATCGACTAAATAATTAGAAAAGTATGTTTGCCATAAAACTATCATCTTTCTTTAGCCTGGGTTTCCAACCAAATTTCGCAACATTTTTTTGATAAAACCCTAACTCTGGAAATATATGCCTGTCGATCAGTCACCGATATAACCCCTCTCGCATCTAATAAATTAAAGAGGTGAGATGCTTTAATACATTGGTCATATGCTGGAAGAGGTATTTTTTTGTTGATCAAATCAAGGCACTCCCTTTCAGCATCATCAAATTGCCCAGATAATATTTCAACATTTGCATAATCAAAGTTATATTTTGAAAACTCTACTTCAGATTGCTTGTAAATATCTCCATAACTTACACCATTACCGTTCCAGTCAAGGTCATAGACGTTTTCAACTCCTTGAATATACATAGCTAATCTCTCCAAACCATAGGTTAACTCTACCGCGACAGGGTCGCAATCAATTCCCCCCATTTGTTGAAAATATGTAAACTGGCTAACTTCCATCCCATCACACCAAACCTCCCAGCCTAAGCCCCATGCACCAAGTGTGGGACTCTCCCAATCGTCCTCGACAAACCTAATATCATGGATCTCTTTATCTATGCCTAAACTGAATAAGCTCTCAAGGTATAAATCCTGAACATTAATTGGACTAGGTTTGAGAATTACCTGAAATTGGAAGTAGTGCTGTAGCCGATTAGGATTTTCACCATATCGCCCATCAGTTGGCCTCCTCGAGGGTTGCACATAAGCAACATTCCAAGCCTTACTTCCAAGAACCCTGAGAGTTGTGGCAGGATGAAAAGTCCCAGCTCCCATTTCTAAATCATAGGGCTGCAAAATAACACAACCATAATCCGCCCAATAATTTTGGAGTTTTATAATTAGTGACTGAAAACAAACCGTATTCTGAGTTCTCTGACCCATTATATGTCTCACTAGGTTGCTCTAAAGTTTTGATTATGATCTAGATACTTGGCTTAAAGCTACTGGTCAAGCTAGGCTTAAAGCTAGGTTTGTGGTTACAATCAATTATTATATTATACGCTAAATTCCTGGGTACACTTACTTCCCAACTACACATGTATCCTTATCACAATAAATTGAACCGTTCGATGGTACAAAATAATCCCCACAATTTTTACAACTAATCATATCTACCGAACTAGTATCTTTTTTAACCTTATCTTGGTCTTCCTTAACTAATATTCTCTGCTTACGCTCATAAATTTTATACACGTACCAGATGGCGAATATAATAACACCTAGCACTACAAGTTTTGGCAAACTAAATCCAAACATAATAAATAATTCCAATATGAATCTAACTGGTCAAATTTTTAAAGACCAAATTTAGACCAAGAAGAACGCTCCTCAATTGATATTAAAATGTTATTAATAATTGAAAATATCATATTTTCATCGCTTTTTATTTTATCAGAATTCGAACTTATTCCCAATTTTTGCTTTAACCAAGACTGTTGTTGTTGAATAGGTTTAAATTTAACATCGTGGCCAAATCTCTGTTGCATTACATCGGTCAACTCGCCTAGGCCATCTATTAGGCCAAGCTTCAACGCGCGGTTTCCAGTCCAGAATGCCCCAGAAAATAACTCGCTCTCTGATGCCTTTAATTTACCTTTACGCCTATCTTTAACCATATCCGTAAAAATTTCATATATATCTTTTTGAAGTTCAAGCAACCTCTCGACATCCTCAGGTTTTTCAGGAATAAACGGGTCTAGCGTTGATTTCATTTCACCCGCAGTATGTATTCTTCTCTCAACTCCAAGTTTTTTGATAGCGTCTTGAAACCCAAATCCTGATGAAATAACGCCTATTGATCCAATAATTGACGACTCATTAGCATAAATTTCATCTGCAGCGCAGGCCAACCAGTAACCACCCGAAGCGGCCACGTCTTCAGTGAATGCTATTACTGGAATATTTTTTTCAGCAGCAAGAGTTCGGATTCTTTTTCCAATTAATGAAGACTGAACAGGAGAGCCTCCCGGAGAATTAATGCATAGAGCCACCGCCTTTAGATTGGAGATACTAAAAGCATTCTCTAATACATTTACTAATCCACTTGCTGATAGCCCTGGACGACCAAAGCTAGATCTATCTGCTATAATACCAGAAAGCCTTACCACAGCGACTACGGGTTTTGGGTTTCTAAACCCGGGCACTCTAAATTTTTCTAAATATTTTTTTATCATAGTAATAAAGTAGTTACGAATAATCAATTCTGCAAGACCAGTTAAATGTTTATCACTGATAAACCTCGCAATATAGCATTAGCTTTGTCTGTATAATCCCCATTAATCCGATGAAGTATTAACCCATCTAGTATTTTGGTTTTATCAGAAGCGCCTTTCCTGCATTTAATTATGACCCGGCGGGCAGTCTTACCTGGCATTCTAGACCATATAGGGAATACAGACACAGACCCATATTTTTCCATTACCGCGATTAGTTCATCACGTCGTTCATATCGATGAATAAATGTAACAGTCCCGCCGATTGCTACAACTTTAAAACTTACTCGCAGCCAATCAATTAATACAGCGTTATTTTCGATATTTGCTGCCACTTTAAGAGGATCAGGTGAAGGTCTGACAGATCCCTTTTTCATATACGGCGGGTTGGCCATAACGTGATCAAACTTTGGGGCTTTTTCTGAGGTATTTAAATCCAATAGATCAATATTCTTAAATTCAACATTCCCTTCTAGTCTATTTAAAGTAGCAATTTTTTTTGCAATATCAATAAGCATTGCCTGGTTATCCACACCGATGGCCTGTGCAAAGGGATTTCTAATAGCCAAACAAAGTGTTGCTGCGCCAGTGCCACATCCCATATCTAATATCTTCTCACCCTTCCTAATAGAAATAGAAGCAGCAAGTAATACCGGATCAATCGCCGCACGATAACCCCCGTCTGCAGAAAGCATCTTTAATCTACCATCCAACAAAGTGTAAATATTATTTGGGATACTCAAAATATCCGACATCCCCGCCCCTACTTTCCACTGCATTCTCAAAAATATTCTGTGCGTTTGCTAAATCATCATGATAAACCATTACACGCCGGGGAATAGCAAATGCACTTCCCTCCAAGATACTCATATGATTATCAAACAAGGTGATTTTAATACCCTCTTCAGCCAAAATTGACGAAATCCATGAAATTAATACAATATCATTTGTTCTAAGGAGTTCTACCATGTACCGTGATCCTAAAAAATATATTTTACGTAAGATTAAAAAAGTTGCCTAGCCTTGACCAAACATGAGTTAGACACATATGCTATCGGATAGAATAAAATTTAATATAAAATATTATAGGAAAACAAGCCCTTGGGAGTCGTAGTAAATATTGGTAGTGGTGCAGACACTATATCTTTCGAATCTGAACCAACACTGAATAGTTTGATTAGCCTCACAAAAGTTGATTTAGACGATGTAAATAAGATTATATTGCAATCTATGGATAGTCCAGTGACTTTAATTCCTCAGTTAGCTGGGCATCTAATAGCGGCTGGAGGTAAAAGAATACGGCCGATGTTAACACTAGCGTCAGCTAGACTTTGTGGTTACGATGGAGAGAGACATAAGGGTTTAGCGGCAAGCGTCGAATTTATTCACACGGCGACTTTGCTACATGACGATGTAGTAGATGAGAGCTCTCTTCGCAGAGGTCTAGCGTCAGCCAATTCTGTTTGGGGAAATCAAGCTAGTGTGCTTGTTGGCGACTTTCTTTTCTCTCGCGCATTTGAATTAATGGTTGGCGATGGATCTCTTGAAGTTCTTGGGGTCTTATCAAAGGCTTCCTCGATAATAGCGGAAGGAGAGGTTCTGCAATTAACAACTACAAACAATACAGAAACCGGCGAAACTCAATATTTGGAAGTTATCAAATCAAAAACCGCTCAACTATTTTCTGCAGCATGCCGAATTGGCGCGTTAGTTGCAAACCGTCCAAAGGTTGAGGAAGATGCACTTGAAACTTTTGGAATGAACTTGGGAATTACGTTCCAATTAGTAGACGATATGCTGGATTATTCTGCTCATCAGGGAGATTTAGGTAAAGCGGTGGGTGATGATTTTAAAGAAGGTAAAATAACACTACCCGTAATATTAGCTTTTCGTCGCGGAAATGATGAGGAACGAGTTTTCTGGAGACGAACTCTAGAAAACCTAGATCAAAAAGATGGTGACTTGGAATACGGCATAGAACTAATGAACAAACATAATGCTCTTGAGGACACAGTTGAACGAGCCAGTCATTATGGATCAATAGCTAAAGATGCTATCGGAATTTTTGAGGATGGTCGAGAAAAGAAGGCCCTTCTAGAATCAATAGACTTTTGTATTCGCCGAGCGTATTAATAAAGAATATTCTTTTAAAAAAGCATAAAATAAAATCTAATGTATAAAGCGGAGCCTAATTAATTGCTTATCGCTAAATAATTTTTGAGGTTTTACCGAAATTGCGGTCATTAATTTTAAGTCTAATAACTGGAGTAGTAATTGGAATTTTATTAACTATTAATTCTAGAAGTACTAGTTATGAAAATAATAACCCCGTTTCTCATAACAATTGGAAACTAGTAAGCTCATTTCAGTCCGAAAATGATTTCATCGGGGAAATTGGAACTAAAATTAGCAATAAATTCAATTCAATCGAAAAGGGAAAGTTTTTCATAAAGTTCTATGGACCAAATACATTAATCCCCAATAGCCAAATTTTTAATGCAGTTAAAGCCGGTAAAATTGAGTTCGCATTAACTACGTCAAAAATATGGAAAGGTAAATCTTCAGCTTTTGAGCTTTTTAATGGATCACCATTTGGTCCCGATATTTTAACTTTATTATCTTGGTTTTATGACAATGAGGGAAAAAAGATTTATGAATCACTATATAGTCGGTTTAACATTCATAGCTTACCATGCGGAATTACAGGGATTGTCGGAGCTGGATGGTTTAATAAAACTATAGAAAAAACAAGCGACTTAAAAGGACTCAAAGTTGCAACTTCAGGTCTGGTATCAGAGGTTTATAAAAAAGTTGGGGCCAAAATAGTAAAAGTAAATTTAAAAAATTTGATAAATGCCTTTAAATTGAAACAAATAGATGCTGTTACTTTTTCAATACCCCTCATCGACAAAAATCTAGATCTATCCAAGTACGCTAAATATTATTATATGCCAGGATGGAATCAACAGTCCGGTGTTATTGATCTTATAATCAATAAACAAATATGGGGGAAATTAGGCTTAAAATCACAAAATGTAATAGAGTCAATCTGTCTTGCAACCAATATGGAAATGTTGTCTTTCGGAGAAGCCAATCAATTTAATGAACTAAAGAATAAAATTATTCGGGGTGCTGAGGTTAAGCAGTTTGGACCAAAGGTATTGCGACTCTTCGAAAAAGGTTGGAAATCAGTGGCTGAAGAAAATTCTAAAAATAATAAAGACTTTGAGAAAATTCTAAAATCAATAGCTAACTATAAAAAAGATTATTTAATTTGGAATGACCTATCGAAGGTAGGTAAAAAATAAAATTTTTGGTAATTCAATTTCGCCAATAATTGTTTGGATTTTATCATAAATACGCTATGCCATTAAAATAATATAAAAATGATAAACCAATAGACTTGATCATTGTTAAATGATGATTATATATGTTTCGTTGGGGATTCTTTCGCTCCTCCCATATTGGAGGCAGATTAGTATAGATCGTTATCCGTTATGGTATAATGGCTCAACTTGTAGGATATTAAATTATGTTAACAAAATTCGTCTTCGTGATTGGTTTAATGCTTTCACTCAATTTTATCCCGAGTACTCTTTTTGCTAAAGGTGACGCTGTGAAAGGCAAAAAGACTTTCAATAAATGTCGTGCATGCCACGCTGTAAAAACGGGTAAACATAAAGTGGGCCCATCACTCGCTGGTGTAGTGGGTCGGCAAGCGGGAAAAGCGCCTGGTTTCAAACGATATAAAGGATTAAAAAAAACTGATTGGAAATGGAATGTGAATAATTTGGACGGCTGGCTTAAAAATCCAAAGAAATGGTTAAAGGCTAAAAATGGAAAGAGATCATCGATGGTATACAAACTTAAGAAAAAACAAGACCGCGATGATATAATAGCTTATCTCCAGACACTCAAATAACGAATAATGGAAATAAAGTGGACTTAAAAAAGTACATTAGAGGAATTCCAGATTACCCAAAGCCCGGAATTCTTTTTTATGATATTTCAACATTAATAGCCAATCCAAAGGTTTGGAAGTATACAATTGACTCCTTATCAGAAGAAATTGGAAAAAATAAACCTACAATGTTGGCGGGAATTGAAGCGAGAGGTTTTTTACTTGCTTCAGCGCTCGCCCTAAACTTGAATTTGGGGTTTACCATGATAAGAAAAAAGGGGAAGCTTCCTGGCCATTGTATTAGTTATGATTATGAACTCGAGTATGGAATGGATAGCCTTGAAATACAGGAAGATGCAATAAAACCAGGTCAGAAGGTTGTAATTTTAGATGATTTACTAGCCACAGGGGGTACAATGTTAGCGGCATCTAAACTTCTCAGACAAGTGGAAGCTGATGTCATCAGTTTAGCGTGTATTATTGAATTAGATTTTTTAAATGCTAGAAAAAAACTAAATATTCCCTGCTATTCTTTAATTTCTTATGATAAATAACTCTTAATAAACGCATTATTAATAACCACACTAATAGATTATTAATAGCTGGACTAAATTTATAAATCCTATAATGTGGGATTACTTAGGTTTCATAAATATAAAAAGCTTTTTCATTAAAGTTATTTTGGGGATTGAGGGAAGAAGAGTAGGTCGCTCATAATTTTCTCATTTAAAATATTAGTGTATTTTCCCTTTGGAACCAGTGTTGATTGTTTTAAAAAAGGGGAGATATTAAGATGTATAAACGCTTTTCACTAAAAATTATATTAACAAGTGCCGCCCTTATTGGGATCGCTATTGGGGGTATCCCAAACGCAAAAGCTGGTCAAAATTTGAGATACGCAACGTGGGATCCACCTCAGCATGAGTGGATTAAGTTTGGTGTTGATCGGTGGATTAAATCCATTGGTAAAGTTACCGAAGGTAGAGTTAACGTTAGAAAGTTAGCAAAAGGTCTTGGAGCACCACCAGCATACCATGATTTTATTAAAAAGGGAGCAATAGATGTTGCGCACATTATACCGGCATATACACCGGGTAGATTAGAACTGCACAAGGTAGCAGAATTTCCTTTTCTAGCTGCGAGCGCAAAAGCAAGGACAGTAGCGTATTGGCGCGTTTATGAAAAACATTTCAAAAAAGTAAATGAAGCTAAAGGAATGAAATTACTTAACGTTGGAGTTCATGGTGGTGGTTTAATTCATAACACTAAGCGTCCAATTACAAAAATGTCAGACCTTAAAGGTATGAAGCTTCGCGTATCAGGTGACAACGTCGCTGGAATGGCAAAGGGAATGGGTGCAACCCCAATATTTGCATCTATATTAAAGGTACATAATATGCTGTCAAAGGGTGTTGCTGATGGTGTGTTTCTTACGTTCGAAGGAGTGAAAAACTTCAAGTTAGGTAAGCTTGTAAAATATACAACCGTTCCACCGGGCGGTTTATACGCAACAGTATTTCAAATGTATATGAACCAAAAAGTTTGGGATGGCATTTCAGATAAGGATCAAAAATTAATCGAAAGTGTTTCGGGAGAATACGGAGCTCAATTTCTTGGCGCCGCTTGGGAATTAGCTGATAAAAATGGCATTAAACATATGAAAGAAATGGGTATAAAAATAACACCAATGCCAGCACCCTTTGTCGCCAAAGCAAAGGCAATATGGGAGCCCCTCCAAGCGATTTGGATGGCTAAAGCAAAAGAAAAAGGTGTTGATGGTGAGGCAGCCCTAGCAATGATGAAAGCCGAAATTGCAAAAGTTGAAGCAGGTCAATAAGTTTTCTTGAGTTATGAATGATTACACAACACTCGCCCGGCTAAGAGAATACTTTAGCCGGGCACTTATTTTTTTCGCCTCACTAATTCTATTTGTACTTATGTGGCTTACCGTTATTGACGTATTTTTTAGGGATGCTTTTAATATTTCGATCACTGGATTATTTGAGGTAACAGAAGTACTAATGGGGATTTTAGTTTTCGCTGGAGTCCCAATTATTACGGCAAAAGATGGTCATGTAGCCGTAACTCTCTTAGACAGCTTTATAAACCCAAGGTTAAGGCTAATACAGAAATTCATTGTGAGCATTATTTGTGCCCTTTTACTTAGCCTTTTTGCTTGGGTTCTCTGGGATGCAGCTGAAACCCTGTCGGGATATAATGAGGTTACTTTGTTTGCACGAATTCCACTTGCCCCTGTTTGTTATTTTATGGCGATTATGACAGCATTGAGTATCCCAATTCAGCTCTCGATGACCTTCATTACAGATGAACGTTTACAAGAACTAAAGTCTGATGAAATTTAAAAGGATTGGAAGATGATAGATGCCTTAATAATTTTTTCAGTTCTTTTAATCTTATTATTTTTACGTTTGCCAGTTGGTTTTGCTATGGCATCTGTAGGCACTCTAGGCTTCTATTACTACACTAGTTGGCAAGGCACTTTAGCCATGATAGGGCAAATAGCCTTTTACACACCGATGTCAGCGGAATTTGCTGTTATTCCACTTTTCGTTCTAATGGGTAATTTTATATCACGAGCCGGTCTTGCAGATGAACTTTACGCAGCCGCTTATGCTTGGATTGGACATAAGCGAGGAGGGTTGGCAATGGCAACCATACTATCCTGTGGGGGATTTAGCGCTGTTTGTGGTTCATCTGTAGCAACTGCAGCGACAATGGCAAAGGTTGCTATGCCTCAAATGCGTAAATTTAATTATCAAGATTCATTGGCAACCGGCGCTATTGCTGCTGGAGGCACCTTCGGCATATTAATCCCACCAAGCGTGGTATTGGTAATTTATGGTATTATGACGTCTACGGATATTGGTGAATTATTTATGGCAGGCGTTGTACCCGGTATAATTGGAATTATAAGTTACGTTATTGTTATTGCTATCATAACACATTTTAAGAGAGATATTGGTCCACCCGGTGAGAGAGCTTCTTGGTTATCGCGATTTCGTGCACTAAGAAATGTATGGGGTGTATTACTTCTATTTATAATAGTAATAGGTGGAATTTATGTAGGGTTTTTTACTCCAAGCGAGGCAGCAGGTGTTGGAGCCTGTGCGGCTTTTTTCTTCGCGTTGGGACGCGGAACATTGACGTGGAAGACATTTTTTGAATTGTTATCTGACTCCGTCCAAACCACTGCGATGCTATTTTTTATCCTGATGGGGGCCCTTATTTTTTCTAATTGTATTAATGAAACAGGCATGCCTGAAACTCTGCTTGAATGGGTTAAGGGATTTAATGCTCACCCGATTGCTGTAGTTTTTGCTATTATGCTGGTATATATAATACTTGGGGCAGTCCTAGATAGCATGGCCATGTTACTACTAACGATCCCCCTATTTTTTGATCCAGTTGTTAACGGACTTAATCTCGATCCTGTTTGGTTTGGAATAATCGTAGTTGTGGTGACAGAAATTAGTTTGATTACACCACCAGTCGGAATGAATATTTTTGTAATCAATACTGTTTTACCTGATGTAAATACAGGTACAATCTTTAGGGGTGTAACCCCATTTTGGATTATGGATATTATTCGCTTAATTATATTAGTATTTTTCCCAGCAATTACTCTATTTTTGCCTAGAATGATGGGGTAGTATATAAATAACGATAGTCATGAATTTTAGGCATTTCGCATACTTTCTTCTTTTTTAGATAACCACGGATCAGTTCCTTGTGCATCTCTAACTCTTTCATAGGTCATAGCCATAATTACGTCATCTGGTTGCATTATATCAAATGAGAAAGCAAATGGATGATCAAGGTTCCAAGGAGTTTCAACATATAATTCAAGCATATTTTCTTCTGGATCTTTGAAATATAATGACCAGGCATTACCATGATCCATTTGGTCAAGTTGGTTTATATCAATTTGAGTTTTTTCAATAATACGTTTTGCAATTTGTCTTAATTCTTCCAATCTACCCAAACGGAACGAAACCTGATGAACTACATTACAATCATCACTATCAAACAAACTGGAAGATAATTGTAACTGTTGGTGAATTTGAGGTTCATTGCTTAAAAAAATAATCTCAGACTCCCCCCGCGCACTGCCAACCTGCCTTTTACGGCCATCAGAGACTTTAAGACCAAGTATATCGCTATAGAAGTCAATCATTGTATCAATATCTCTCGCGAATAGTGCCATATGTGACAAAACTGGTTGGATTTGAAAAGACACTTTAATTTCTCCTAATAATTTAATTATTTATAAATATTGCATAATTTAAAAATAATGCAAGATTTTTTTTTTATGCATTATTAATAATTTTGGTTTATATTATTTTTCATAATTAAAAATGATTCCAGAGGGGCTCAAACGACACGTGTTAGAAATCAGCAGTAGCAAAACTGTTCCTTTGTCAGAACAAGCTCTCATAAGAGTAAGATATGATATTTTAAATGGCTCGTTATTGCCTGGGTTGCAGCTAAAACTGGACAAACTAATTGATCGGTATGGATTTTCTAGTTCACCTTTGCGAGAAGCCTTAAGCCGTCTTTCTGTAGATGGATTGGTAAAAATTGAGGACCGCCGGGGTTTTTTTGTAAGTGGCGTGTCAATAGCTGACATAGAGGAAATCACAAAATTAAGGCTCATTCTTGAGTCTGAGGCACTAAGAGAATCCATAACTAAAGGTGACGATGAATGGGAGGCTAATATTATTTCATGCGGATACAGGTTGGAAAGATATGAGAATAGAATTTCTTCACAAAAACCTTTTATTTCTGATAGCGAATGGGCATCTCTTCATTTTGACTTCCATAATTCCTTATTAGGTGGCTGCACGTCATCCCGTCTTCTTAAACTTAGAACAACATTATTCTATCAAGCGGAGAGATATTGGCATATATGGGCTAACGCCAACCCAGACCCGACTAATCGTGGCTCAAACCACAAACGTATTCAAGAAACTGTTTTAGACCGAAACATAGATGAAGCACTTAAATTAATAAAAAAACATATTGAAAATACTACAAAAATTATTATTGAGCACCTTTTGAAGAAATAATTAGCGACTATGATGAAATCAAGGCACATATTAAAATCACCAAGAATCTAAATTAGACCTAAAATTACAACAATTACGTTTAAATTAAATTTCTCTTTATTTGGAGGTAATTGCCATTATACTCGCATCTTCACAAATATATATCTGAGGTAATATTACATGTCAGAGTCTGAGGTAAAGGTAGAATTAGAACTATACCATAACGATATGTCGACGTGCGCCCAAAAAGTAAGACTAACTCTTGCAGAAAAAAAACTAAATTGGAAAAGTTATCACATGGACTTAAGGAGAGGAGATGCACGTACCTCTGAATATAAAAAATTAAATCCAGCAGCCGTCGTTCCCACTCTCTTAGACAAAAAGCAAGTTATTTGCGAATCAACAGTAATTATGGAGTATTTGGAAGATGCTTATTCTGAGCCCAAGTTGCACCCTACTAACCCGGTTGATCGGGCCCGAGTTCGGAGTTGGACAAAACGATTAGATGAGGGTCTCCATGCTGCTGTTGGCGTAATTAGCGTTTCAATTGCCTTTCGGCACCAAATGATGGCTGGACGAACTAAAGAAGAAACTATCTCATTCATTAATTTAATTCCCCAATTAGAACGGCGTGAAAGAACTATGGATATTGTATTTAACGGTATAGACTCACATTATTTTTTTCCAGCTTTGAGACTTTGGGATGATCTCTTTACTGAAATGGAGTTAGCATTATCGAAGAGCAATTGGCTTGCTGGAGATTTCTACTCATTAGCCGATATTGCATATACCCCATATTTAACCCGTATGGATCATTTAAAATTTTTTGGACTATTTATAAATCGCCCAAAAATATTAGGTTGGTACGAACGAGTAAAATCAAGACCTAACTATAGCGCTATAACTGACTGGATAAACGAGAAGTATATGCCGCTTATGAGAGAAAATGGAGAAGAAATTTGGCCACGTATCGCCGAAACCTTAAAAAAGCGAACGTAAAATAAAAATTTACGCAAAATTATTATAATTCATCCTCATTTACCAGTCCTCGATCGGAGGGAAATTTAGGAAAAAGCTGGGCTTCTTTTAGCCACGGCGAAAGTTCAGTCATTTTCTCGCGTTTTGCCGCACCGAAACCTTTATGTTTGGTTTTGTTTGGCCACACGTGCTCAGAAAACTCTGTCATCCTAGTCACAATATTATCCTTAGTAACATTAACAACCATAAAGTCCGTCGCCATCGCTAACGGCCCTAAGTAATGCTCTCGCACTTTGTCTTGCATCTCAGGCGCGGTATCAAAATCGTTAAAAAAATGAAATATTACTGCAAGCCGCGGATCTACTTCTTTTAACACCACAGCAGCCTCTTGTGGAGCTGAATGAATATATGTACCTATCGCTCTTGCTGTTCTCTCGTCATAGCCCGACCTATCCATTAATTGCTCAATTGTATTAAAAGTCTCATGAACTACTACATCAGCGCCTTTTGCATTATCAATAAAAAACTGGCTAGGCGTAGTATCTCCCGAATAAACAAAGGTAAGTCCCTTCCACTCTAACTTAAGGCTGACCGCTCCATCGAAAAGGTGGACTGCAGGAAAACTAGAAATAGTAACACCATTATGTTCATAAATCACATGTGTCTGTGAATAATCAAATTCATGTATATTTATCTCAGCACCAATCGCCGGCAAAGCCCCAACTCGCGTATCCGTATCCCATGCATATGATTCCATTTGCTTTTCAGCAAAATGCTTAAATCCATATTTCGGCTCTGTACCTGAAGGCCCATACATCTCAAGAGGTTCTAGTCGACCGCCAGCCCATGAACCAACCCAAACCTGTGCAAAGTCACCAACATGATCCGTATGCAAATGTGTCGCAAACCATGCTTTAACATCACTGTAAGGCATCTCTAAAGCCGTAAAGTTCATTTGAGACCCAAATCCATAGTCAAAGACAAACTTATCTCCATTGCCAAGTTCAATAAGCCATGATGCATTTGCTTGAGAGCGTCTCAAGAAGGGGCGTCCAGTTCCAAGTGCAACAATGCGCATCTCGTCATCAGCGAGAACTTCTGTATTTGGATAATATGTTTCTGGATATCCGTTACGGCTTGCGTTAGTTACCTTTTGGTTACTATCAGACATTGTTATTCCTCCCTAAAACATTATTCCTAAACTTTATTTAGATAATTAAATACGTACTTGTCTGTTATTTTTTTTTATTATTAAATAAAACTATCTTAATCCTTTAGGAAAGGTCTTACCATGCTTAAATTTTCAGCCAACATTACAATGATGTGGACAGAAATTAAAGACCCCATTGAGAGAATTCAAGCTGCTAAAAATGCTGGTTTCAAGGCTGTTGAGTTAATTTTCATATATGATCTCAACCTTGATCGATTGGTAAACGAGACTGAGAAAAATAACGTTGCGTGGTCAGTTATCAATATTGCAGTTGGGGAAGGTGTTAAAATGGGTCCACTGGTCGCTGCAGCACCTGGAAAAGAATTAGCCTTCCGAGAGAACCTTAATGCTTCTAAAAAATATTGTGCGGCTTTAAACCCCACAGCACTGGTTGTACCGGCTTACACACCCCCCGAGGGAGTAAGCAAGAAGGAAGCACTTCCCGTATTTAAAGAAAATATGAGGATAGCAGCAGAAGAATTAGGTGAAATGGAAATACCCGTAATAATTGAAGCCCTAAATCCCGAATATCGACCAGGATGTCTATTAACAACGTCAGAAGAAGTTATGGATATTGTGGATGAAATTGGGCATTCCAATTTAGGTATGGAATATGATGCATACCACATGTATGGGACAGAGGGTAATATGGAAGAAATGGTTGAAAAATATTTACCATATATTGGGAATATCCAAATTGCCGATATCCCAGGGAGGGGAGAGCCAGGTACAGGTAATATAGACTATGATAAATTTCTTTCGACCTTGGATAAAATTGGCTATGATAAATGGGTAGCACTTGAATATGTTCCAACCGCGGGCACGGTTGAAACACTTACATGGATGGAAAAATGGCTCTAGACTTAACGCATGAGGAAATTAAAGGACTTAAGATCTTCAAGATTTAAAGTTATTACATTATATTGATAATTAGAGAGGCTTCTGTTAGGAGATGCCTGTATCAACAGCCTTTTAATTAAGTAATTCTCTAAGGATCAGATCTATGAAAACAGATTCCAATTCTTTATTAAACCCAAGAAGAACTCTACTTTTTGTTCCCGGAAATAAACTAAAGATGTTTCCAAAAGCACTGGCAAGTAATGCAGATATAGTATGTATTGACCTTGAGGATGCCATTTCACCAGAAAATAAAGTAGGTGCCAGACAAGAAGCTATTTTACTGATAAACGACTATCTTTCATCTGTACATGACAATAAGGTTGAAATTTGGTTGAGAATTAATTCTATTCGCAATCCGCTAGGCTTAGCTGATATAATCGCACTGGCTGAAGTCAGACATGCACCAGATGGAATCATGATCCCAAAAATTGAAGCGCCCGAGGAAATAAGGATTTTACGTGATGTGCTCAGCAATAAACATCCAAAACTCAATTTTCACCCATTAATCGAGACAACGGCTGGATTAAACTTCTGTGTGGAAATTGCTAAATCGAGCCATAAGATTGGATCTCTAGTATTAGGTGGGTTCGATATGTCAGCTAATCTTAGGGTTGATCCACATTGGGATACACTCTTATATGCGCGTCAAAAACTAGTGCTCGCTGCCGCCAATGCAGGCGTTGACTTGCTAGATATGCCATACTTTGAACTCAATGACTATAATGGACTAAAACGAGAGTCTGAAGAATGTTCTAAACTCGGTTTCACAGGAAAATGCGCAATACATCCAAAACAAATTGAAGCTATAAATGAGACTTTTACGCCAACATTGGAAGAAATAGAACGCGCGAAGACCCTAATCGATAAGTATCAGTCCCAGGATGCAGCATTCGTTGAAATTGATGGAGTCCTTATGGAAAAACCAATTTTGGATCGGTTATACCGCACGCTTGCTATCGCTGATCGGATTAAATCAAAATGACGGCAAGCATTCCAAAACGAAAAATCCAACCTAAAATCTATTATCGAACAGGAGGTGCTGGCGAAACAACATTTCTACTGCTGCATGGCCTAGGAGCAACCGGCGAGGTTTGGCGAGACACTCAGAATATTATTGATAAAAAGAAGTTGGGACGTTGGGTTATTCCGGATATGCGCGGCCATGGTAAATCCGAGTGGGCAAGAAGCTATGGGCTTGGAGAGCATTCTATTGATATTGCCAATCTGGTAAAAAATCGAAACAAAATTATTATTATTGGTCACTCAATGGGAGGATTGGTGGCTCTTTCCATTGCAACCGGTTGGTTTGGTGTTGAAATAGCTGGAGTTGCTGCAATAGGTACGATGATAAACTGGACCGAAAATGATACTCAAAGATACCAAGAACTCGCTAAAAAGAAACTGCGGTGGTTCGATGATTACGATGAAGCAATCGCTCGCTATTTAAAAGTATCTGGACTTTGGGGTTTAATTTCACCTAGTTCAAAACAAGCAAAATCTGGTGTTATTGAAGTGAATGGCAAATTTAGGCTCGCAGCAGACAATATGGTTGGGACTATTGGTGGACCATGGATGATGAACCTAGCTGAAATTATCAAATGCCCCCTTATCGCAGCAGCTGGGGAGCATGATCCCATAGTAACGTCTCTAGATTATAAACCATTTATCAAAAACGTCCTATCTATTCCCTCTGTCGCGCATAATGCACAGATTGAAGATCCTGAGAGCATCATCAGTTTAATAAATAACATCCAAGAAAAGTGCGCCACATAATCAAAATTCCATTTAAGTCTCTATTAAAAAATTTAGATCATGAAAATTCCGGAAATAGTTATAACCCTTAATACCATATTTTGGATTAAACCTTAGTATATGTTAAATCAAACTAGCTAAAATATTCAGGGATTTCGCTGATTAACGCCTTCCTAATTCTTTCCTTAAGTGGTTCTGATGACGATGGCTTCTCAAATTTCTGGCCAGTTACCAATTCATAAAGCTGAATATATTTTTCGCCAAAATGAATTAATGTTTCCTCAGGAATCTCTGGTATAGGATCTTTATAAGGATCACATTGCGATGCCACCCAGAGCCTGAGAAATTCTTTATCAAGACTTTCAGGATTCTCGCCAGCATTAAAACGCTCTTCGTAAGTATCTGAGATCCAGTATCGACTCGAATCTGGAGTATGAATCTCATCTGCGACAGTAATAACACCATTTTCGTCAAGACCAAATTCATACTTTGTGTCAACTAGAATCAACCCATTCTCCTTAGCGAGTTCTCTCCCTCGAGAAAATAGAGCTAAACTTTTTTCTGAGAGCTCTTTCCAATGTTTAGCACTTAATAATTGTGAACTCAAAATTTCTGCTTCAGTAATTGGAGCGTCATGATCTCCCTGCGCAGCTTTTGTCGTTGGTGTAATTATAGTGTAAGGTAATTTTTGATTTTTCTTTAATCCGTCAGGGAAAGAATGCCCATATAAATTTCTCTCACCTCGATCGTACATTGGCCAAATACTCGTTTCGGTCGATCCGGTCATATAGTCTCTCACAACCATTTCAATNGGTAACATTTCAAGATTTTTAACCAAAGCGACATTTGGATCCGGATAGCTTATCACATGATTTGGACATATGTCAGAAGTCTTATCAAACCAATGACGGGCAGTCTGATTTAATACTTGGCCTTTAAAAGGTACCGCCGCAAGAACCTGATCAAACGCTGACTGTCTGTCAGTGGAAATTAGTAGTCGCCGATTTTCTGATAGGCCATAAGCGTCTCTCACTTTACCCCTATAAAAATCTGGTAACTCGTGAAATTCTGCATCTATAAGGCAGTTTTNTATTAATTTTTTCTTATCCATAGCNCTAANACTTCTAACCCTTGTTGTTATTCNTCATATTANTTTCAAGCAACTATAGTAGCCCAAATCACAGTNATATTTCAAACCCTAGCTTAAATTNAATTCATAAAAATGGTCTTAGCCATTGCAAAGTNTCTTCAGTTTTTNTNGATGGAATATATTCNGCACCTAGCCAACCATTCCATCCNANATTATCAAGGCGCTTAAAAACAAAATCAAAATTAATTTCCCCTGTGCCAGGTTCATTTCTGCCCGGATTATCGGCAAACTGGATATGTCCAATACGATCTATAATTTGCTCCATTCTTCCAACTAAATTTCCCTCCATAATTTGCATATGGTATAAATCATATTGTAGAAATAGATTTTTATGATTGGCTAGATTCAGAACTTCAATGGCCTCACTTGAATTCGAAATCAAAAAACCCGGCCGATCTAAAGTGTTAACCGCTTCAATAAATACTTTAACACCAACTTGAGCCAAAGCATCACCAGCATAACGTAGATTATTACCTAAGGTATTTAAACATTGCTGCCGATTATACAACTCCATAGATGGAAAACCCGATAGAATATTCATGCCCGTTGGTTGCAATATCGAAGCATATTCGACGGCTTGCTCAACTGCTCTTTTGAACTGCTCCTCCCGTTCAGGGAGAGATGCGATGCCTGGCCCACCCTCCGTAAGATCTCCGGCATCGATGTTCAGAACTGAGATCTCAAGACCATTATCAGATTTTGCTGTATTAAGGTCTTTTACCGGAAAATTATACGGGAATTGAATTTCTATTCCATCAAATCCAGAGGCTTTAGCCCTTTCGAACCTATCAAAAAATTTATACTCACGNAACATCATTGAAATATTAGAGGAAAANTTCGGCATTAATAANTAAAATCCTATCTTGCGGCAACGACCTTATCTTGCTTTATAAAAGTATTATAATTATCTAAAAATCGTTTACNATACAAATAAATCAATAGTCAGAGAGGAACCGAACTTGTGAAAAGATTGCCATTACTCGAATACGATGAACTCAATACAGCGCAAAAAAATTTGCATGATGAAATTTTATCAGGACCAAGAACCAGAATTGCAGGCCCTATGCATGTTTGGTTTTTAAATCCAAAATACGGATCTTTAATTCAGAAAGTCGGGGCATATTGCCGATTCAATACGGGATTTGAACCAAGATTATCAGAGCTTGCAATAATTATTGTTGCACGTTTTTGGAATGCTGATGTTGAATGGGCAACGCATAGTAAAATAGCGGCGGAAAATGGTATATCAACCACTTGTATTAATGCAATTGANAACAATACTATCCCTAATTTTGAGAATTCGGATGAAGCACTTATTTATGAACTTACAAACTCAATTCTCCAAAATAAAGGATTATCGGATGAATTATTTAAGAGAGCATCCGATGAGATAGGTAATAAAATATTATTAGATCTGACGGCCATAATTGGCTATTACACTAATATAGCCATCCAATTAAACGTATTCCAAATACCATCTGCTGACGGCAAAAAGATTAAGGATCTAGACTAAATTGATTACAAAACACGACCTACCCAAACTTTCAATGGCGTATGAGGACTATACAATAGGAGAAAACATTTATGTTGGCTCGTATTTTTTAACTAAAAAAGATATAATAGATTTTGCTTCTGAATGGGATCCGATCCCCTTCCATACAAATGAGAAAGCTGGTTTAACTTCTCCACATAAAGGTTTGATTGCATCNGGAACTCATTTGCTTGCGATCAGAATCAAATTAATACAATCACGAGGNATAAGTCCGTTTATNGTCGCTGCTATGGGTTGGGATGAAATAAAGTTCTTAAATCCTGGTAGACCGGGAAATANATTGAGCTTAACATTCAAAGCCATCAAAATGCGTTTATCNAANTCACAACCNGATAAAGGAATTGTGANGAAGTATTTCGAAATGAAAACTCAAGATGATACTCAAATTTTAACTATGACCGATACAATCTTNGTAAAGAAACGTCATNGTTAAATCGTATTTATATTAATCTNCGAAAACAGTAATTAGGACTAAATACATATTACTTGAATTAAATTCTNTAGTATGAGATCGTCCAACAATCAAAAATAGCGATGATAGGGCCGGCTCGATGATCAAAGTATTAGATATCGCTTATGCAAGATTTCGTGCGCCAAATCTTGATTTAATGGAAAATTTTCTTTTAGACTTTGGCTTAAAGCGTTCAGCACGAACCGATAACGCTCTTTATATGCGCGCTACTGATGAAAGTCATCACGTACACATCACTGAGCTTGGCGACCCTGAATTTGTTGGCTATGCCCTGTGTGCCTCAAGCGAGGCAGACCTTCATAAAATATCTGCAATACCGGGAGCGTCGAAGATAGAAGACATTAATGAGCCAGGAGGCGGAAAGAAAGTTGAAGTCAAAGATCCGGATGGATTCAAATTAGAAATTGTACATGGAATAGATACTCTAGAGCGCTTACCAGTAAGAAATATTTTTAAACCAAATAGTGGGGATGATATAAGGCGCCAAGGCGAAATGGTTCGCCTTAAACCGGGGCCGGCTCAGTGCAAGAGGTTGGGTCATATAGTTTTAAACGTTACTGATTTTAAAAAAAGTGATCAATTCTATAAAAAATATTTTGGATTTATAAGCTCTGATGAATGCTTGAACGATGAAGGTGAGACAATTTTCGCATTTAATCGGATAGATAAAGGTGCCGAATTTGTAGATCATCATACGTTGCTAACCGTTCCTGCAAAAGAAGCAAGTCTTGGGCATATAGCATTCGAGGTCGAAGATATTAACGCAATTCAGCTAGGCCATGATCACCTTAAGAAAAAGGGTTACAATCACTCTTGGGGCATTGGCAGACATATATTAGGATCACAAATCTTCGACTATTGGTTCGATCCCCTGGGTTTTAGAGTCGAACACTGGTCAGATGGTGACCGTCTTAATCATAGCAACACTACTGGCAGAACATCAGCTACTGAAGCACTAGATGTGCAATGGGGCGCTACTTCAGATACACGGCGTAGCGAATTATAAGATTAGGTATCTTTTAATTTCATAAAAAAAATGCCCACAATCTTAGTGGGCATTTCTCTTTTCTTTTAACTATCTTACTGGGCTATGGCTGGAATCTTGAGCCCAATTTCTTTATAATATTTTAAAGCACCCGGATGAAATTTCCAATTAGCCTCTCTAAATATCAGATCTTTATTAATCGCTGACTTAGCCCAAGCTGCAACAGCATGCATTTGGTCAATATTCTTCCAAAATGTTTTTGTCATTTTATAGACTATATCCTCCGACATGGCTGTTCTAGTATAAAGGCCTACCCAAGCAGCAATCGTTTTTACCGGCTTCGTATTGAGTTGGTTCTTTCCATAAACGTCTGGTGCAAATTCAGCTGGCGTACGACCAGGAATTCTAAAATTTTTCTTCCACTTAGGTGAATTCCAATCTACATCGTCTGCTGCTCCCAAAAACCTGACGGTATTTGTTAGTGCAACCTGAGAGAAGAATGACTCCGGATGATTACTGGCTGTCACCATCATATCTATTTGCCTATCTTGAAAAGCCTGCATTGCTGGCCCAAACCCTAACTTTACGGCAGTATAATCTTTATTCATTTGGAGCCCCGTGACCGCTTTAATAAAACCTGAGGATACTACTTTTTGAACACCAACAGGTGGACCAATAAATACTCGCTTACCTTTGATATCATGAAGTGTTTTAATCCCAGAGTTTCCGTATACTCCAAAATTATAGGTTCCAATACGATAGTGAAAAATTGTCCTTAGATTATTGGCCAACTTGGGTGCATTTTTAACTTTTGCGAACATTGCCTTTCCTTTTGACATCAACATCATCAGAGATGGAGCGGCAAAAAAAAGATCTGTTTTACCATTCGCCGCATCTAATGCGTGACGAGGAGCAGCACCAGTTGAATTGATTTGTATCTCAACCCCTTTATTATACTTTTGCACGATTTTTGCAAAAGTAGTATTTATTGCAAAAGGTGTCGGTGAATTGATTGAAGACATTTTATAAAAGTCTTTCGCTTGAGCACTTGCTCCACACATAACTAAACACGTTACAGCAATAAGAAAATTTTTTTTAACAAAATTTAATATCATAATAGGGTCCTTTGTTAATATAAAAACGGACCTGCCAAAGCCAAGGCAGGCCCAATTAAAAACTTTTATTTATTTTGCAATTTCTGGGATCTTGAGCCCGATTTCTTTGTAATATTTTAAAGCGCCGGNATGGAACTTCCAATTCGCTTCCTGAAAGATCCTCTTTTTATTAATCGCGTCTTTAGCCCATGCCGCAACATTATGCATCTCATCAATATGCTCCCAGAATGTTTTGGTCATTTTATAAATTACGTCTTCACTCATACCCACGCGAGTATAAAGGCCGGTATAAGCAGCTATCGTCTTAGTTGGTTTAGTGTTAACTTGATTGCTTCCATAAACGTCTGGAGCAAACTCTGTGGGTGTCCTACCCGGGATCCTGAACTGTTTCTTCCACTTAGGTGTATTCCAATCCGTATCAGGGTCAGCACCTAAAAATCTTATTTTATTAGTAAGTGCAATTTGCGACCAAAATGACGACGGATGGTTGGAGGCCCCGGTCATCATATCGAGTTGCCTATCCTGAAAAGCTTGCATTGCTGGTTGAAAGCCAAGTTTTACGGCTGTGTAATCTTTGTTCATTTCATACCCAGTAACTGCTTTGATAAAACCGGCCGATACAACCTTTTGAACACCAACTGGTGGTCCAATGAACACCCTTTTTCCTTTAATATCATATAGGGTCTTTATGCCAGAATTGCCATAGACACCAAAATTATATGTCCCTATACGGTAATGGAAAATTGCCCTTAAATTGTTTGCCAACTTTGGTGCATTTTTAACCTTTTTGAACATGGCCTTACCTTTTGACATCAGCATTTGTAACGATGGGGCGCCAAAAAATAAGTCTGTTTTGCCATTTGCGGCATCAAGAGCATGCCGTGGAGCAGCTCCTGTTGCATTCACCTGTATTTCTATATTTTTGTTATACTTTTGCACAATTTTTGCAAATGTTGTGTTTAATGCGAAGGGCGTTGCAAGAGCAATAGTCGACATTTTATAAAAATCTTTTGCTTGAACACCACTAACACACATGACAAAAGACGCGACCGTCGCTACAGCTAGTCTTTTTACCTTAGTTGAAAACATATTCTACCTCCTTGTTTAATTATACGAAATAATAACTCTAAAAAAAAATATAATCAAATTATCTAACTACTTCACTCTTATTTCTTTTTGCTTTTAGTCCATCGTAATACAATAACGATATTGCGGCAATGACACCAAAAANCTGGGCTTCAACATAAGTTAGCAACACCAAAATACCCAGGATTATACGTAGCAACCGAGAAAATACAGGTAATTTTGAGCGGTCGACTCCTCCCAAAGCCGTCGTAATAAGCCAAATAGCTATACCCAAACGAATAACTACAGACACAAAATCAATTATGTTAAATTCGTAAACTAAAGATAACGAAGGGTTATAAATAAGGACAAATGGAATAATAAAGCCGACGGTAGAAAGTTTAATCGCCTGAATAGCGGTGGTCATTGGATTTGACTCCGCAATTGGTGCTGCCGCATAAGCCGCTATAGCAACCGGCGGCGTAATCGCCGATAAAACACCAAAATAGACGACGAAAAGGTGCACAAGCATTTTTGGAACACCGAGTTGCTCGATAGCGCTTCCCATAATTATTACAATTATTACATATGCAGGAATTGTGGGTAGACCCATTCCCAGCACCAAACTCGCTAGCGCCATTAGGACAAGAGCAATAAATAGATTAGTACCTGCGAATGCCAAAACCATATTAGAAAACCTAATGCCCAAACCGGTCAGATTCATAACCCCCACGATAATTCCNATGGCTGCTACCGCAACCATTATACGAGCACATTGTTCACCACCTTTAACGAGTGCGTTAATAAAAATTTGCGGCTTTTTTCGCACAACGGGGTTAATAAAACCCATAATCACTCCCGCAACGGTAGCCCATAAACCGGCAGCGGCTGGCGAGCGACCTGTAACAAGTACCCCAATGATAACAAAGACCGGAACAAAAAACATTAGCGATTTGATCCAATCATCCCGAGTAAGCACTTCTCTGTCTTCTTTTGGAATTGATTTTATACCAAGTCGACCTGCTTCAACCCAAACAGCAATAAATAAACTACCATAGTAAAATAAAGCTGGCATCAAAGCTGCTGCAATAATGATTACATATGGTATTCCCGTAAAATCAGCCATTACAAATGCAACGGCTCCCATAACAGGTGGCATAAATTGCCCACCCGACGACGCTGCGGCCTCGACGCCGCCCGCAAAGGAATTTCTAAATCCGCGAGCCTTGATCATCGGAATTGTAAAGACACCAGTTCCCACGACATTCGCCGTAACGGCCCCTGAAATTGTACCAAAGAAACCGCTGGCTGCTATGGCAGCGTGAGCTGGCCCACCTCTGAGAGCGCCGGTCAGGCTTAACGATATTTTTAGGAGTGTACTGCCCGCTCCAGTCGCCTCTAATACAGTGCCGAATATTATAAAAATAAAAATCAAAGAGATAACTATAATTACTATAAAACCAAAAACACCGTCAAAACTATACCAAACCGTCCTCATGACTTGCTCAAGATCATAACCCGCATGTGCAAAAATCCATGGAAGGTCAGAACCAAATAGGGCATAAACAATTGTAATTAATGCAAAAAATGCCAGCGGAAGTCCATAACAACGACGAGTCATTTCCAAAACAACGAAGAGACCTCCGCAACCTACAATTAGATCATCAAGCAGAAAACTATAAAGCCCACTCTCCAATTCATCATATACAGAAGAAAACCAGAAGATCGATAGAACAACTAAAAATACAAGTACCAAATCGATAATCCATTGACCGACCTTAAACGATAAATTCGTGGTTTGATAAATATGCGCCAAAGACGAACCAAAGATTGCAACTATTAAAGAAACTGCGACGGTTATACTCCGTTGGTAAATCTCATCTACAATACCAAAAGCCGCTGTATAGACCGCAACTACTGCTATTAAAGAACTCAAAACCCAAACTATTATTGAGCTAATTTTCAGCATTTTATGAGGAAATCCCTGTATATTTTTATAATGATAATATTTACATAGAGTTTTATAGAAGCAATCGAGGTTTTACAAATGATAAGTTGCAGTAAAAATAGAATTTTATAATTTTGTAATACAACCTAAATAGGTAAAATATATAATCCAATTGTTATCGAAGACTTGTTTAATCTCAATTTCATTCTTATTGTATTTTAATGATCGATCGATCATTAATTTCGGATTTAAGGAGAATAAAAATGGCAAGGTTTATTAAAGAAGGCATTAGTCAGGCCGAAAAGGATGATGCCGATGCAAAAGTTAGGAAAATTGTCGAAGATATTTTAGAAAATATTAAAGAACGAGGTGATCAAGCACTTTTCGAGTACTCGGCTAAATTTGATAATTGGCAGCCAGAAGTGTTTCAACTGAGCCGCAAGGAAATTGATGATTGCTATAATCAAGTGACCGAACAAAATATTACTGATATTAAGTTTGCCCAAGCACAAGTCCGAGGTTTTGCAGAAATTCAAAAAGCAGCTTTAATTGATGTAGAGNAAGAAACATTACCAGGTGTAATTTTGGGACATAAAAATATTCCCGTAAATTCTGTTGGTTGTTATGTTCCGGGAGGNAAATACCCAATGGTGGCCTCCGCTCACATGAGTGTTGTGACCGCAAAAGTGGCTGGAGTTAAGAGGATTATAGCATGTGCACCCCCCTTTGAAGGGAAACCGAGTCCCGCAATAGTGGTGGCTCAAGACCTAGCTGGTGCCGATGAAATTTATTGTTTAGGTGGTGTACAAGCAATGGGAGGAATGGCTTTAGGTACCAAGCAAATTGCACCAGTGGACATGCTCGTAGGTCCCGGGAATGCCTACGTCGCAGAGGCAAAAAGACAATTATTTGGAAGAGTTGGCATAGATCTTTTAGCTGGACCGACAGAGACATTAGTTATTGCTGACGACAGTGTGGATGGAGAACTCTGTGCTGCTGATTTACTTGGGCAAGCAGAGCATGGGCCAACAAGTCCAGTTGTGCTTCTCACAAACTCAGAGAATCTTGCTCAGGAAACCATTGTAGAAGTGGAGAGGCAATTAAATATTCTGTCTACAGGTAAAATAGCGAGGCAAGCGTGGGAAACTTATGGCCAAGTTATCGTATGCGATAGCGAGAAAGAAATGCTGTCTGAAGCCGATAGAATTGCCTCAGAGCATGTTCAAGTTATGACCAGAGATCCAGATTTTTTTCTCAACAATATGACAAATTATGGTGCATTGTTCTTAGGGCCTGAGACAAATGTGTCTTACGGGGATAAAGTTATTGGCACTAATCACACACTACCTACTAAAGGTGCTGGAAGGTATACTGGTGGTCTATGGGTTGGCAAATTCATAAAAACCCATACTTATCAACGAATAACTGAAGAGGCTTCAGTTGAAGTTGGCAAATACTGCTCTCGTTTATGTGCGCTAGAGGGATTTGCTGGTCACAAAGAACAAGCGGACATCAGGTTGCGTCGCTATGCTGGTATTAACGAGGGTTAATTAAATTATGATGGATAAAATTAATGAATAATACAGTTAATGTAAGTGCTCTGAATAATCCTCCGAATTTCGAAAATAAGATAGCTATTGTAACCGGCGGAGGAAAAGGTCTAGGGCGCGCTTGTGTGCTAGGGCTAGCCTCAGCTGGAGCTCATGTGATTGCCGCTGCTCGAACAAAGTCTGACTTAAATGAGGTAAAGTCACACTANCCAGACAAAATAGAAATTTGGACTGAAGACGTTCTGGAAGACACTCTTTATGCACGCATTGAAAAATTAGAGCACCTGGATATATTGGTTGGCTGTGCTGGAGGAAACAAACCTGAGCCAATAACAGAAATATCTCTTGATACCATTGATTGGATGCTTGATTTAAATATTAAGTCTATTTTTAGAGCCTCGCAAAGTGCGGCAAAGGTAATGTTAAAAAATGGCTCGGGNNCAATAATAAATATATCATCACAAATGGGACATATTGGATCACCAAACCGCACATTATACTGTACTACGAAGCATGCGGTTGAAGGTCTGACTAAAGCCTTAGCNGTTGAGTTGGCGCCTCATGGCATACGAGTTAATGCAGTTGCGCCAACTTTTATAGATACACCAATGACAAAGCCCATGTTTGAAAATATAGCTTTTAAGGAGACCGTAGAAAATAATATTGCAATAGGACACATTGGAAAAGTCGAAGACGTTGCGGCAGCTGTAATGTTTCTGGCGTCTTCAAATGCTTCAATGATCGTTGGAGAAAGTTTAAAAGTTGATGGCGGATGGACAGCCTGGTAATACTGGCTTTAATTTTTTTTAAAAAACTATTTATCAACCCAGTATTCAGTTTTTATCAAATTTTTTTGAAACTTCCCGATTGCTGTTTTTGGAATAAAGTCAACAAACTTGATTAATCTTGGTCTTTTATAACGAGCCAATTTAGTGAGACAATAGTCTATCAGTCCTTGTTCTGTAACAAATTTATCGGCAACGAGTATAACATGTGCAGCCGGCAATTCACCCCATTCATCATCTGGAATTCCAAACACGGCACACTCAAATACGGCAGGATGAGAATATATTACAGACTCTATCTCTGTCGGATAAATATTTTCCCCACCTGATATAATCATATCTTTTGATCTATCAACTAAAAACAAAAAACCATCTTCATCAAAATACCCAATATCTCCTGTTTTAAGCCAACCATTCTTGATAAACGCATCAGAAGTCTGCTTAGGATCATTATAGTAACCTAACATCGTATGGACTCCTTTGGTTACAACTTCACCTCGCTCCCCATGACATAACTCGTTACCATCATTATCAACAATAGCCATTTCAAGATCTTGAAATGGTCTACCTACACTTTTAGCTTTAGACAAAATAAATTCTTTTGGTCTCACGGTTAAATTACCAGCTTCCGATTGTCCATACTGATCTTCCCAAACAAGGTCAGGTAANTTATCTAACATGATTTCTAACTGAGCTGCTGAAGTTGGTGCACCNCCATAATTACAATAGCGCCAATTCTTTACCCTCGCGCGTGAAAAATCGGGATTAGCTAAAACGCTACTGATTTGAGTNGGCACTAAAAAAGCCGAGGTCACAGATTGATTTTCGATTAAATCAATAAATTNAGCTGGGTCCCATTTTGCAAGTAAAACACTGGTACANCCCATTTTTATGCTTGTTTGAAACCAAACAAATAATCCGGCAATATGAAAAAATGGCGTCGAGCAACAATTTATATCAGAATTTGATATATCGTATTCACGCTCACCCCTGACACTTGCAATTACACGTGAAGCATGACTAACAACCACCCCCTTTGGAAAACCCGTTGTTCCTCCAGTAAAAGTAATAGCGAAGGGATCCTGAATTTCTATATCAATAATTGGTTCCCCAGTAGACGACCCACTTATAAACTCATTCAATGACAATATATTTTTACTATTCTGGTTACCTAAATTATCTCCTCCAAAAACAATGATATCTTGCAAGTTTGGTAAATATCGAAGTAACTCTTCAATTTGAGGAAGCACACTGATATGAATAAAAATTAGCGTAATATCTGTATCGTTGATTACATGTGTTAGCTCAGTATTGCTAAATCTAGTCGATAAATGTGCCAATACATGACCCGATTTAGCTATACCAAAATATATTGCAGGATATTCAAAATAATTTGCTGATAAAATTCCTATGTTAAACTGTTTTTTAATTTTTTTTTGAATAACAGTATTTGCAATTTGATTGGCCACTTGGTTCAACTCTCCAAACGTTGCCACATTATCACCCTCTACAATTGCAATCTTATTGGGGTATTCTTTTGCAGAGTTTTTAAGTAAATCACCAATTAACATAATAAATTCATTTTATATAATTTTTTGTTATTTCGAAATCGTTTACATTAAACCTAATATCCTATAACCATCAACCATATAATTTTAATTTATAAATCTGCAGCAAACAAAATTATTTAACAATTCTATTAAACACTAAAAGGGGTAAAATATTGAAAATATGTCGTTTTGATGATAATCAATTGGGTCTACTGCAAGGGGAAAGGGTATTGAATGTAAGCGAAGCCCTAATGGTTTTACCTTCATTGAATTGGCCATATCCACATGGTGATCAACTAATTGCTAACCTTGACGCTGTTATCTCTGTAATTAAGAATATACGTGATACGGCACCTTCCAAAAGTCTAACAAACGTAAAACTTCTAAGTCCAATCGCTAACCCCATGAATATAGTGGGCGCACCTATTAACTACCAAAAACATATAGAAGAGAGTAATGCCGATGACGGTATTATTTCTCAAAGGCCAATCACAAATATTTGGGATTGGGGAATGTTTTTGAAATCAAATTCATCTCTTGTCGGCGCTGGTGAGGGTGTTGCCTTAAGATTTACAGAAAACCGAAATGACCATGAAGTTGAACTAGCGGCAATAATTGGGAAAGCTGGAACAAATATTAAAGCAGAAAATGCTCTAGATCATGTGGCTGGATATTCTATCGGTCTCGACATGACAACACGAGGAAAAGAATTACAAAGCTTTCGAAAGTCTAGCGATACCTATTCTGTACTAGGACCGTGGCTCGTAACAAAAGATGAGATTGAAGATCCCAATAACCTTGATCTTAGTATTTTGGTCAATGGTGTTGAGCGACAAAAGTCAAATACCAGTCAACTTGTTTATAATGTTCAACAATGCATTGAATATACAACAACCCGTTATACATTATATCCTGGCGATATCATAATGACTGGAACGCCTGATGGGGTAGGCCCAGTGGAACCTGGCGACACCATGACTGCAAAAATTGAAAAAATTGGAACGATGAAGGTTTCTGTTAGAGCTGCAAAATAATATCACATATGCATTGCAAGAAATGGAAATTATAAAGATGGCAATTCAAACTGATCTTGAATATGATTATATCATAGTTGGAGCTGGTTCAGCGGGATGCGTTCTTGCCAATAGACTAAGTGCTGATCCCAATAATCGTGTTCTTGTTTTAGAGGCCGGCGGAAAAGATAATAATTGGTTGCTTAAAGTTCCATTTGGCACAGGTAAGATTTGGAATGATCCCAAATTTAATTGGTCTTACATGTCTGAGCCCGAACCAAGTATGAATAATAGAAAGCTTTTCCATCCACGAGGAAAAGTATTAGGGGGATCATCTTCTATAAATATGACAGCATATGTAAGAGGTAATCGGGGCGATTACGATCGTTGGGGGCAAAAAGGTTTAACTGATTGGACCTATGAAAAGGTTCTACCTTATTTTAAAAAATCAGAGAGTTACCTCAATGAAATAACGAGTTATAGAGGCGAATCAGGCCCTATGAAGACAGCTATTTCTCGGAGTAGGGATAATATTTTCGATGATTTCCTTAAAGCTGGTTTAGACCTTGGGTACGAACATACCCCTGACTATAATGGAGAGAAACAAGATGGTTTAGCCAAAATGCAATTTACTACAGCAAATGGCCGGCGCCAAAGTACATCAGTATCTTTTTTACACCCAATACGATCGAGAAGAAATCTTACGGTATTTACAGGCTCACTTGTTCTCGGCATTAAGTTTGAAGGCAATGTGGCTGTGGGGATTAATTATAAGAGAAATAATAAGCAGTTTTATGTGTCAGCATCAAAGGAAATCATTCTGTCGGCAGGTACTTATAACTCAGCGCAAATTTTATTAATCTCTGGAGTAGGGCCGAGTGATCAACTAAGAGAATTAAATATATCCGTGATAGCTGATCGAAAGAATGTTGGTACCAACCTGCAGGACCACCCGTCAATAATGATGGAATTTGAGCGAACGTCGTTCTCAAAATTTAATGCAGACCTTAGGTATGATCGATTGTTATGGAACATGTTTAGAGCTTATTTCTTTAAGACTGGCCCTGCCAGTGAAGCCATCGGATTTGCAACTGGATTTCTTAAAAGTGAGGATAATGTTGATCTTCCAGATATCCAGATTTTTATGAGACTATTTTCGGTTAAAGCGAATGAGTGGTTTCCAATACTTAAGAAGAAAGGGCCTTCAGGAATAGGGTTTCTAGCAGCGCATCTAAGGCCAGAGGCTCGTGGAAGCCTAACTTTGAATTCAAATGATCCTGAAACACCTCCAAGAATAATAAATAATTTTTTTACTAGCGAAGCAGATCTGAACGCTCTCAGGAGAAGTTTTAAAATTATTCGTGCCTTGGTATCCCACAAGTCACTTGCCAAACATTTGGGCTCTGAAATAATCCCAGCAACCAAAATAGAAACAAATGATGAAATTGATAATTTTATCCGCGAAACTGCCATGACGGTCTATCATCCAGTGGGAACTTGTAGAATGGGAATAGATGATGAGTCAGTAGTTGATCCAGAACTTAATGTCCGAGATTGTAAAAACTTAAGAGTTGTTGATGCTTCTATTATGCCAGACCTGGTTGGAGGCAACATAAATGCGGCTGTTATTATGCTAGCCGAAAAAGCTTCTGACTATATTTTGAAAAAATAATAAAGTAAAATCGATTTACCTCTTAAATATATTTTTTAATATTAATTTGGAATCGATACCCTCAACTCCAATAGAGCATGTCGTTTTTCTGTCTTAATAATATTAACAGCCCTCATCAATGCACCCGGCAAATCAGATCCTTTTTCAACCCTCTCACTCCAACCTCGGCTTGCT
The DNA here is from genome assembly GCA_002168115.1 of Rhodospirillaceae bacterium TMED23. GTDB lineage: Bacteria > Pseudomonadota > Alphaproteobacteria > Rhodospirillales > UBA2165 > TMED23. Next base: position 131,953 of record NHCC01000012.1, read on the forward strand.
TTGGCAATTTGACAAAAATCAGGCAGTGGGTTTAGCGATGTTAATGGCATTTCATTCATTTTGATAGAAGAACCCTCCGGATAAACATTCCGGGCTGCCCTTCTAACAGCATTCCATATTCCATTATTCATAATAATAACAAGCACTGGAAGTTCCATTGCCTCGGCTATTTGGTGGCATGCGACTGGATTTGCAAAGATATATGAACCATCTCCAACACATGCTACGGCTAATCTATTGGGATTTGCCAACGATGCACCCAACGCAGCAGGAAACCCCCAACCTAAACCGCCCGAAAAGGGGGTCGAGAACAATCGATTTGGGCCGGAAAGATTTAACGAGTTCACAGGAACTCCAAGTTCGTTAAAAATAACAGCCTCATCATCCAGTGCAACAGAGAGGCAAAGCCCAACAAATTCCGGGGACATTGGTGACCCAGAACCCATGGCCGCAACTTCTTTTAGTTTTGACCGCCTTATTATATTTTCCTGCTTAACTTTTTCATAACGTTGACCTATACTTTGAGTATCTTTTAATAAAATCTTGTTTAGATAATTAATTGTTTTTGCTGGATCACCAATTATAGAGAGATCACTATGGAAATTTCGGAATGGCATATCTGTAAATAATGGATCAAGGGCAATATGAATAAGAGTAAGTTTTTTAGACGGCTCCTGCATACTCTTAATCCAGGGAACCTGTGTATTGACTATTATAATAACATCGGATTTTTCAAGCCATGGTCCGGCGTTAAATCCAGAATGCATTGGATGATCGCTAGCCAATTGATTTTGCAAAGGAAAGGATTCGATAACTGGTATTCCATGACCTTCCGATAGCGCTCCAATAGCCTCGGATAAACTTCCTTCAGGATCTCCCCGCTGGCATATTATAAGGGGGTTCTGTGCTTTTGAAATCAATTCCATCGCTAGATTGCACGCATACTCGTCCGGCGAGGGAGAAAGAGGAATAGACTGTATTTTTTGATCAATCCGCTTTTCTTTCGGCCACATCTTGGCCAAAGGCTCACGTGGCAGGCTGAGATAAACAGGGCCTCGTGGCGGCGCCATCGCAATGGTGATACCTCTATCAACTAAGTCACTTATCTGTTCCGGATATCTTAATTCATAATCCCATTTGACCGACTGACGTACTATNGAACCTTGATCTCTCATTTCTTGNCCCCAATGAATAGGGGTATTGCGNGATCCTAGGTGTTTATCTTCTGTCAAAGGCGTGCGACCCGACATCATGAATAATGGTATGTTATCACTCGCAGCATTTAAAATGCCACATAAAGAATTAGCCAGGCCTACATTGACATGCACGATCGCAGCTTGAGGCTTACCGGTAGTTAGGTAATAGCCATGAGCCATTGCCACAACTGCTGTTTCATGTGGTACAACTAAAGGCTTAGGAAAAGGCATTTCCTCCTCGGCTCCCCGGACATAACCTTCAATAATCGGGGCAAAATCAGTNCCAGCATTTGCAAATAAATAATCAACACCATTNAGCTTAAGTCGCATAAGCAAAGCCTCTGCAGCCGTCTTTGGTGTAGGATATTTTTTCATTTTAGATGTCCTTTAACATTAACTTTAATATTAATAGATTAATAATTTAAATAATATCTATAATTCAAACTAACTTAACATAATAATTCTAAATATTCATTGTAACGCTCTTGCATTCTTCCCCTTATTTCTGCGCCATGCTTCAACATTGAAGCACGGTCGTTTTTTGTCAGCAAATTACTAATCCCCAGTTTGAAGCTCGTTAATGATTGGGAGCGTACCCACCAGGATTTTATGTTTGGGCGATTCTTAACCCAAATATCTAAAAGGCCCAAATAACTCAAACGAGCGACATAAGGCATAAGATTTATGTCAGCCAAAGTATAATTACTACCCAAGATCCAATCCCGACCATCGGATAATACACCCTCTAAACGATTAAACGCCTTTTCATANGCCGCTATTGCGTGCATGACNAACATTGAGTCTGGGCCTTCGTTATATGTTGAAAAAAATCTATCTTTTCTNCGAGGATCNCCAATATTTTTGAAACGTANTTCCCTCTCCTCTTCAGTTAAATTTTTCATTTTCTGACGAAACATTGCTGAGAAGCTTATTTCTGTCACCCCTTCATGCAAGCCTTCATCAACCATCTTGCTCCAAAGTCGCATTTGAGAACANTTATACGCATCATCGGGCATTAGTTTTGGTTCAGGAAAAATTGTATCAAGGTATTCACATATCAAAGTAGACTCATTTATAGCACGGCCGTCGTGTACTAAGGTTGGAACAACGCCTTTAGGATTTAGCTTCAAATACTCGGGAGAATATTGCTCGCTCTTAAATAGATCGACTTCTCGGGCTTCCCAATCAAGGCCTTTCTCTGCCAAAGTAATTCTTACTTTTTGCGCACATACCGAATTTCCAAATTGATATAATATCATAAAAGCTCCCCAAATCCGCAAAGNACNATTGTATAAAATAGATGCCTGGAACAAAAGGATTTTATGATATCAACNTCATAAACCAGTGCTTATTTCTTTTTCCTCAGATTCGATCTGATACCCAGCATTTTTTGCTTGCATTTCAATTAATGCAGCAAANTCACATTCTGTATAACCTTGTCCNATCAAATTCTGAATAATTTCTTTAGTCATAGANGCAACCGGCATTGGCACATCAAGATTACGCGCCGCTGAGAGACCTAATTCCATATCTTTTCGGAGTAAAAGAGGTGTAAATGTTGGGGTAAAATCAAGATTTACAAGAGATGGAGTTTTATACGTCGAAAACATTGACCCCATTACACTTTTATTTATAAAATCCATAAACGCATGACGCGGCACACCACCCTTCTCTGCTAGAACAGTTATCTCAGCAAGAGATTGAATAACAACACCCAAAAATACATTATGGCAAATCTTCACCATTCTCGCGAGCTCACCCTCGCCAACATAACTAACGCCTTCGGCTATCACCTCTAGAAATGGACTTGCTTCATCAAAAGCTTCTTTAGAACCGGATGCCACTACACTTAGTTTGCCTGCTTTAACAACTTTTGCATTACCACTCACAGGTGCGTCTAACATCGATGTCCCAACGTCACTAGCGAATGCCCTAACTTCTCGAGAGGCTTCCTCAGAGATTGAAGTACAATCAACTAAAAGACCTGGCACATTGGTGCCCTGTGATAAAACTCCATTTACGCCTTTGGTAACTTCGATAAAATCGGCGGGCCCGCCAACCATGGTGAAGACAATATCTTTGTTAGCAAGGTTAGAGGGACTATCTACAATATGCGCACCCAATTCTGCTAATGGCTCAGCTTTTTCGCGAGTTCTATTCCAAACAGAGACGTCAACGCCAGCTTTTAATAGGCGCTCTGCCATTGCGTATCCCATGCGACCTGCACCAATCCAACCAACTTTCTTCTCTGAGAGTTCACCGCTTAACATATTTTCTTCCTTTTCCTAAAATTAATAATTTATGCAATCGATTGCATTTATTATAGCATTTAGCTAAAAGAAGAAAAAGCTCTTTATATATGGAAAATCATTACCATGTCTAAACCACGAGTCACACTAAAAGAAGTCGCCGCTATCGCGGGAGTTCACTCTTCCACGGTTTCGAGAGTTATAAATCCCAAGACACGGCACATGGTAACAGAAAAAGTCGCAGATAAAATTTTATCACTAATTAAAGAATGTAATTACAGACCAAACACATTCGCACAAAGTCTAAAAACTAATCGNTCTTTTACGATCGGTATTATTGTTCCAGATCTCACAAATCCAGCCTTTAGNACTATNATAAAAGGTGCCGAAAATATGTTAGAGAAGCATGGTTTTAGCGTAATGATTTCCAACACATACAATTCCTCTATAAAACAACACAGTACCTACGATAAATTCATGGATCGCCACGTTGATGGGTTGATTATTGCTAGCTCAAAAATCGAAGATCCGTTTATCAGAAAGTGCAAAGACGATGAAATCCCTTTTGTACAAGCTGTTAGGGCATCTAGTGACAAAAGTGTTTCTTCTGTTGTCAGCGATGAAGTTACTGGCGGTATTATGGTAATTTCCCATCTTAAGAGTCTCGGCCATGATCAAATAGCATATATCTCTGGTCCACAATTTATTTCAACCGGCAAAGAGCGATATCAAGGCTTTATAGAGGGTATGGAATTGGCTGAAATAAAAATTAATAATAATCTCGTAATTTTTTGTAATTCATTTTCAGAAATAGAGGGGCAAAACGCAACAAAAAAGTTGCTCGCTGGAAAGACGAAATTTAGCGCTATTTTTACTGGAAATGATATCATGGCGCTTGGTGTATATTCTGAACTGAGGCAAAATAGCATTACATGTGGAAAAGATATCTCTGTAGTTGGTTTTGACGATATGCCCTTCGCCGATAAATTTAACCCACCATTGACGACCGTCCATACGCCCCTAATTGATGTAGGCAAGGAGGCTGCTCGACTTCTTTTAGACCGAATAGAGAATAGTAAGTCAAAAACGTCAAAAATAAAAATAAAGCCAGAATTAATTATAAGGGACTCAACAAAATACAGAAAACTCTGATTAAGATTTTAAATTAATCAACTGATAGTCTCAGACCAATTACGAGTCTCTAAAATTTCTTTTAGTCTTTTCATAAATGCACCAGAATAAGATCCATCGATAGCTCTATGATCAAAACTTTGAGCCAAAATTCCAATTGGCCTAATCGCAATCAAATCTTCCCCATCTCTCTCAATCACCGTCGCACGTTTGGAAATACCGTCAGTGGAAAGTATCGCAACCTGAGGCTGATTAATTATGGGTGCGGTAATTAAAGTGCCAAATGAACCATTATTTGATATTGTGTAAGTTGCATTTAAGAAATCATCCGTTGTTAATTTTTCATTCCTTGCTCGGATAGCCAATTCATTTATCGCCCTAGCTATTTCTGTAACGCCTTTTAGATCAGCGTCCTTTATAATAGGGGCAACTAATCCTTCAAAGTTTAAATCAATAGCTATAGCCAGATTGACACGATTAAAAGCCACGAGTCGATCTTCCTCAATATGTCCATTTAATTTGGGAAAATCTTTGATAGCAGAACATACCGCTTTGGCAATAAATGGCAAATAAGTTAGCGAATAGCCCTCTCTCTTTTTCCAATCTGCTCTTAACTGATAACGAGCTTTCTCAACTTGAGAAAAATCGACCTCGACCGCTTGAAGCACGTGGGCGCTTGTCGCTTTTGATCTAACCATATGTTCTGAGGTCATCTTGCGTCGATGATCGAATGGGATTATTGTCTTATCGTCAAAGTCAGAAACTCCGAGGGAAGTGTTCGCTAATAGCTGTTTTTTGGAGTTATTCTTCTCCAGAAAACTCAAAACATCCGAACGTTTGAGCCTACCATCTCTTCCCGTACCTTTGATATCGTTGTGAGTTAAATTATTTTCCGTTAATAATTTTCTAACTGCGGGCGATAATTTCATTGAGCGATCAATTTTATCCCTTGTCAGAATATTTTTTTGAGAAACCCTATTAGCGCTATTCTCGATCTCAATTATTTGGCTTTCCGTATAAGTAGTTTCCTCAGCTTCTTTAATCCCTTTTTCTTCTATTACAGCTAATTTAGTCCCGACCGAGACTGTTTCTCCCGCTTCAACAAAAATTGCTTTAACAACTCCATCCGCAAGAGCCGGAACCTCCATCTCCACCTTATCTGTGCCAATTTCAAANAAAATATCTGATGAACTTACAGTATCCCCAACATTTTTATGCCAAACTGTTAACGTCCCTTCTGCAACTGTTTCGCCCATCTGGGGCATAAGCACATCCATCAGTCAACCTCCTGGCTTATTGTATCAAAAATACGGCTAACTGAGGGTATCATTACATCTTCGAGTTCGTCAGCGGACGCTAGGGGAATGTGAGGGGTAGTAATGCGCACAATCGGCATATCAAGATCGTAAAAACATTCCTCAGCAATAATCGACGAGATCTCCGCTCCCCAACCGCAAAGACGGGGATTTTCTTCGACCGTAACAACTCTACCTGTCTTTATAACTTCAGAGAGAATTGTTTTTGTATCAAGGGGAACGAGGCTTCTTATATCAACAACTGTAGATGAAATCCCTCTTTCTGATTGAAGTCGTTCAGCAGCTTCGAGAGCCCGCGGAACCATTAAAGCTAACGCTAAAATGGTAACGTCATCTCCATTTCTGAGGACCTTAGCCTTACCTATTTCATCTACGTGTTCTCCATCTGGAACTATACCTTTAGTCGCGTATAAAGACTTTTGCTCAAAAAAGATGACAGGATCAGGGTCACGAATAGCGGCAGCAAGAAGACCTTTGANATCAGCAGGAGAGGATGGAGCGACTACTTTAATACCCGGTATCATCATTGCCCAATTCTCAACACTTTGGGAGTGCTGTGCTCCAAACCTTGCTCCACCCCCATTAGCCGTTCTAATGACCAACGGCATATCCACTTGCCCCCCTGTCATATATCTCGATTTGGCAATTTGATTACATACAATATCCCAACAAACAGCCAAGAAATCCGAAAACATGATTTCTGCAATGGGCTTCAAACCTGTCATCGCAGCTCCCATAGCCGCTCCTAATATTGCTTGTTCAGAAATTGGAGTATCTCTGACTCGCAAATCGCCAAATTCATCCCAAAGACCAACGGTTGATTTAAAAACACCACCAGCTTTAGCGATATCCTCGCCCAAAAATACGACACTCTCATCACGACGCATTTCTTGCGCTATAGCTTCAGCTACAGCTTCTCTGTAAGTTAGTTCCGCCATGATGATCCTCCATCAGCCCAAACATCAGTATAAGCGTAATCAACAGGCGGCGGCGGCGAGGCTTTGGCAACTTCAGTTGCTTCATCAACAGCCTGAATAACCGAATTTTCAATATTCTTAACAACACTTTCTTTNACCCCAAANTCTATAAGTCTTTGCCGATACATAGGTATTGGATCTTTCTTTAACCACTCTTCGAGTTCACCTTNCGGNCGATATGAAGCAGGGTCTGCCCTAGAATGACCCGAATGTCGATATGTCTTNGCCTCAATCAAAGAAGGTCCCTCGCCTGCCCTAGCTTTNTCAAAAGCAGTTATTGCTNTTCGATAGACCGCATCGGCATCATTACCATCGACTATAATAGAATCCAANCCNTATGCGCTTGCCCGATCCGCAGCTGGATGCTCGACTGCAGTCACGTCTGAGATGGGTGTATATTCCATGTAAAGATTATTTTCACAAACAAAGACAACTGGTAATTTCCATATAACAGCAAAATTTAAGGCTTCGTGAAAAGCACCAATGTTTGTTGTACCATCACCAAAAAAACAAACAGCAACTTGACCAGTATTGTTATATTGNGCCTGCCATGCTGCNCCAGCAGCAATCGGCAAATGAGCGCCGATAATTGCATANGAACCCATGGCTCCTTTCTCAACATCAGTCAGATGCATTGATCCACCCTTACCTCGCAACATGCCGCACTTTTTTCCCATTAATTCTCCTAACATCCCCGTCATAGAGGTGCCTCTCACCAAAGTATGAGCGTGTCCTCTATATGTGCAGAATGTATAATCATCTGGGCGCAGTGCAGCACCAAATCCAGAAGCTATAGCTTCCTGNCCTAAGGCNAGGTGACTCGTGCCTTTTATAAGNTTCTGAAAAAATAAATCATGCGCGCGCTGNTCCAAATGCCGAACCTCTAACTGTAATCGATACATTGTAAGACGTGTTTCTTCACCAATATCNTCATTNAAACGAGCTTGCCTCGCGGATCTCTTCTTTTTTNTTTGAGCCGTCTTNACCATTTTTTTCACTCCCTTTCTTCGCAAATATAATCTTACCTTGCAGAGGGTCAATTAATATGCAATCGTTTGCATAATTATTAACTATATCCATATGAAATAAATTTTGTCAACAAATCGCTTTGAATTATAANAAATAAAAACCNCTGAATTTCATANATCGAGATTTTATATTTTTCATGTTTTAAAAGAGAAAACAAATCGTTATGGTTACAATAAGAATTTAGGGTGCTTATTTAGGGAGATCAGTTATGTTCTATACACGTCCACATTCAACTGCAACTTGGGGCACACAGGCAAAAGATTGGGAAGCTGGTGTTGATTTTAAAAAATTNGTTCACGATCGGACCGAACGTGCAAGGCAAGCTATAACTGATGCAGGCTTAGCTGCCGTCATCTGCTTTAATTTCGATAATATTCGTTATATAACAGCGACACATATCGGTGAGTGGGGCCGTGATAAATTCGATCGTTATTGTTTATTAGGTCAAGAAGGAAGCCCTTTTCTATGGGATCCTGCCGCACCCGCAAAGCGGAAAAGTTCACCCTGGATGGGGAATAACGTTGATGCCCCAGTTTCTACTATGCAAGGTGCATTGCCACCCGCTCTAGGAATTGAAAAAGTATTTGCCAAGCAAATTAAAGAAAAGCTTGTTGATATGGGAATTCAAAATGAGCCCATTGGTATAGATGTTATGGAATTGCCGATGATGCGTGCCCTAGAGTCGGAGGGTGTTCAATTGGTAGATGGTCAACAAGCCCTAATGGATGCCCGTGAAATAAAAACAGATGAAGAAATAGAAATTCTAAAGCAAGCTGCTGCGATGGTTGATGGCGTATATCTTGATATAGCCAAAGCTATTCGTCCCGGTGCCCGCGAGAGCGATCTTGTGGCTATTGCAAACGAGCAGCTTTACTCCATGGGATCAGAGCGCGTAGAATGCGTTAATTCAGTAGCAGGGCCGCGTGGAGCACCGCATTCGCATACTTTTTCAGACAGAATGATACAACCGGGTGATATGATATTCTTAGATATAATGCACAGCCTAAATGGTTATCACACTTGTTATTACAGGACCTTTATTTGCGGTATTCCNAACCAAGCCCAAAAAGATGCATATGAACAATGTTCACAATGGGTAAATGCGGCGCTAGAAGCCATTAAACCAGGAGCTTTACTTGATGATGTATCGCGAGCATGGCCAAAAGCTGAAGAGTTTGGTTATGCAAACGAAGATGAAGCATTCCTGCTACAATTTGGGCACGGTATAGGGCTAAGTTTGTGGGAGAGACCCATCATTTCACGACGATATATGGAACAGGGTACTGTTCTAAAAAAAGGTATGGTTTTTGCTGTTGAATGTTGGAAAGGCGCGGCTGATGGATCAGGAGCTGCCCGAATTGAGGAAGAGGTCGTAGTTACGGACGATGGTTGTGACATCATAACAAATTTTCCTAGTGATCATTTAATCTCTTGTGGCCTGCCTGGCTGCGAAATCTATTAAAGTTTAGTCTGGAAAGATATGGATAAAATTTGGGTCACATTAATAACTGGTTTTTTAGGTAGCGGAAAAACAACACTATTAAATACTTTGTTAGAACATCCAGCAATGTCTCAGGCGGCTATAATCGTCAACGAATTCGGTGAAATTGGATTGGATTACGACCTAGTCGAGAAATCAGATGAAAACGTTGTNCAATTAGCGAATGGGTGTCTNTGCTGTTCCGTAAANAGTGATCTGATCGANACGTTTAGAGATCTTTATATCCAGAGAAATGCGGGCACAATTCCATTTTTCGATCGGGTAATAATTGAAACAACTGGCATCGCAGATCCAGCGCCAGTCTTACAGATTATACTCACCAATCCNATGATATTCAATCACTACGCTTTAGATGGTGTNGTTACGACTGTTGATACCGTAAATGGTATTTCATCTTTGGACCGTTTTCCAGAATGTGTTAAGCAGGCAGCGATTGCTGATCGTTTGATAATAAGTAAAGTTGATTTAAGCGNGAANACCAAAGATATTGATAATCTTAAGGGCCGACTNAGGGTCCTAAATCCAGCTGCGAAAATTATTGCAACGGAAACACAAAAAGCTGATCCGTCAGACCTTTTTGGAACAGGAATATTTGATCCTAACACGAAAGCACTCGATTTTGAGAATTGGTTAAATGTAGAGTCTTACGACAATCAACCTCAAAAAGACCAGAGCTTTGGTCCATCCAAAGAACCCGATTCAGAAACTATGGATTACTACAAAAACCATAGTCATACTCCAGAAACCCATGAACATAATCATGATCCAAATATTAATTCGTTTGTTATGGTTAAAGAGACACCAATTGCTCTGAATACGCTAAATATGTTTCTTGAAGGCCTTACAAAAGAAGCTGGACCAGATTTGTTAAGAGTAAAAGGTATAATAAACGTTCANGAACGACCGGATCNACCCGCTGTAATTCAGGGTGCACAGCAAATTTTTCATTCTATTGATTGGATGAAGGAGTGGCCGAGTGATGATAAACGAACCCGGATTGTCTTCATCACCCGTAATATTGAGCAAAAATATATTGAAGAAACATATAGTTTAATAGAGCGTATTGCAGAAAGGACTGCAGGAATATCCTCTAAAACACCTCAAATAAACATTTAATTAATTGAAGTATTAACATATTTTTTTATATTGGTCATTCTGAACGAGAAAAGTAGTAATAAAAATCAATAATAATTAAAGAGAAGTAATATGCTTTTTACAATTTTTTGTATAGATAAACCTGGTATGGCAGAGAAGCGGGCCTCGGTAATGCCTGCACACGTTGAATATTTAAATAGCCTTTCAGATATTAAGAATATTATGTCAGGCCCTTTAATGGATGATAATATGGAGACTATTGTGGGTAGTTTATATATTCTTGAAGCGCCTGACAGAGACGCAATTGAAGATTTCACATCGAATGACCCACTCGTCGCTGCAGATATATGGAAAAGTGTTGAAATTCGAGTATTCAATAAACGCGTTGACAACAGAGTTTAATAAATTTTTTACATAATTGAGGAGAAGAAGAATGGATTTAGGATTAAAAGGCAAAAATGCGGCAATTTCAGGCTCTAGTCAGGGTATTGGATATGCTATTGCCAAGTCACTTGCNGAGGAAGGATGTAACGTCGCGTTATCTGCCCGCAATCAAGAGCGACTTGACCAAGCGGTCGGAGACTTTGAAGCCAAAGGTGTTAAAGTAGTAGGCATACTCTGTGATCTTTCAAGTGAGGAAGGTTGCGCAAAATTTATCGAAGAGAGTGCATCTGCACTTGGTGGCCTTGATATATTGGTCAATAATGTTGGGGGCATGATCCCGGGTTCAATTGATAGTGTTACGCCAGAAATATGGGATACTATTTTAAACACAAATCTTATGTCTTTTGTTCATACAACAAAACATGCTGTTCCTCATATTAAGAAATCAAGCGCAGGAAGAATATTAAATGTTTCCGGAGTAACGGGTAAGCAATTATTTCCAGGTGCTTTAACAACAACCATTCCAAATACAGCAATACACGGATTCGCAAAAATAATGGCCGCAGAACTCGGTCCAGATAATATTACTGTAAATACTATTTGTCCTGGTTTTACAAAAACAGAATCATGGGGACCCAGAGCAGATGGTATTGCAAAGGCCAAAGGTATTGAGGCTGATCAGGTTAGAGGTGGCATCTCTGCACAAACTCTTCTCGGGCGTTGGGCTGAGACACAAGAGATTGGTGATGCTGCTGCTTGGATGGTTTCTGAGAAAAATAGCTACCAAACAGGAACCGTCGTCGAAGTCTGTGGTGGGTTTAGCAAATATATCTAAAATTACTGCCAAAGTAGGGCAGATTGGAAAAAATCTGCCCTAACTAATTGCTTGTGCCTAACCCCTTAAATCCAACTCAGGAAAAATTTCCGAATACCGAGATCCATGGTAGTAAGCTTTTTCATAAGCTATCCGAGCTTTTAAATTTTTAAACCATTCTGTCATTTCTGGAAGATCATCCGTCCATAAGTATCCGTAACCTAAATCCTCCATACGATCTATTAATGGTCCAACACAAATATCTGCTAAAGAATAAAATTGACCTAGAATCCATGGACCACCGCCGTCACTAATTTCCGTATTAATTCGCTCAACTGTTTGACGAATATCATTTATAGCGTTCTTTATTTCAGCATCCGAAAAGCCATCTCTTCCCATACTTTTGTAGAAATTTGTTTTAAGGGGTCTCATATTAGCAGCCTCACGAAATTCAGCTTCCGTCATAGAATTAAAATTTTTAATTAAAACTTTTTGAAAGGTTGGATATCGAACAGCACTGGTTGGTTTTTCTTCGAAATATCGAAGCCACCAACGCATTCGTGCTCTCTCTTTAGAATCATTCGGTGTAAGTTTCTTTTCTGGGAAAACCTCGTCTAAATACTCTATAATTACTGAAGAATCAGCGACTGGATAACCATCGTGTATGAGAGTAGGCACAACTCCATTAGGATTTAATTTAAGATATTCCGGCGTTAAGTGATCTGTTCCGCCAGGACTTAATTTATGATCGATCCAATTCAATGCTTTCTCACACAGTGTAATTCTAACTTTTAAACTACAAGTTGAAGCTGGAAAATTATATAATTCTATCGTCATTATCGTTTCTCTACTATTATAAAAACCATTATTTTCTCACCACTAAAAAAATACCGGAACAAACAAATATAGCTCCAATAACATGATAAAGGAACAACTCCTCACCGAGAAAAATCATGGCCAATGCAGCACCATAGACTGGCATTAGATTAATAAAAATTGATGCTCTTTGCGGNCCAATAATTCTNTTGCCATTATTCCAAAGTGCGATTGCGCCAATCGATATTGTGATTGCNAGAATAAAAGCCCAAAATCCAGTCATAAAATCAAATGGTACAGCTTTGTAAANAAATGTCTCGCCAATATAAAAAGGTAAAACTGGAAATGTACCAAAAAATAAAATGACAAATAATGTCGCAAACGTTCCTGGTTCTCGGGGTAATTTACGAAGGTTGATCGCATACATAGAGTAAGAAGTAATTGCCATCACAACGATTAAATCACCCATGTTAAAATCTAATTCCATTAGCGCATTAAAATCAGCCTTAAAAATCATAAAAAGGACACCGACCGAAGCTGATAATATCCCAAAATACTGAATACCTCTGAGCCGCTCTTTTAGGACAATCCANGTTAATAACGCAGTNAGAGCTGGTTGTGCAGTATTTACAAGNGATGCATTTATCGCAGTGGTAAAATACAATGATGTAAAAAGAAGTGTGCCCCCACCTACCATAAAGGTGCCTTGNAATAANTATAACTGCCAGTATTTCTTTATAGTCTCTTTATTAGCCCAAACTTCTCTCCANACAAACGGTAACAAAATAAATACAGCTAATAACCATCTCCAGAAAGTCAATCCAATTAACGGGATATCANCTCCAACTCCCCTNGCGATCACGACCCCAATCGCCCATAATAAAACTGTTATTCCAATCATTAAATAGGCCACTTTAGGGCTTGTTATGGCGCCGAGATTAAATCTCCCCCAAAAGTTCATTTGCCGTTATCCAAACGATCTAGATCTCTTATCGTAGATTCTAGTATATTTCTCACTGGATTGTTTTCAGGTAATGATCTGAGCGCCGTAACATGTGCCGATCGGAATTTTAAAAGTATTGTCTCAATACTTTGGGCTTCAGTATTCAGCAATCTATCCCCAATTTTTTTCATTTCGTCTGGTTCTAGCTCGAGATCAGGAGACATTCGCATTGCACTTGACCACATATTACAAATCTCGATTAAAACAGTTTCATCTGTGGACTTATTTTTTCTTGGACTCATATTTTTACCCTTGAATTAAAACAAAGCAAAACCATTCAGAAACTTAAAATAAAAGAATTAAGGCAGTTGTTTAACTGGAAAGATAGTCCGGAACATCTAATTGAATGACCCGGTCGACAAAAATACCCGGTGTTATAATGGCCTCAGGATTTAATTCACCTAAAGGCACAATTTCATCAACCTGCACGATAGTAGTATTACCAGCCATCGCCATCGAGGGACCAAAATTACGAGCTGACTTGTCATAGGTCAAGTTACCCCAACGATCGGCTTTCTTTGCCTTGATAAAAGAAAAATCAGCATGAAGTGGGAATTCTAAGACATAATCTTTACCATCTATTTGACGTGACTCTTTTCCCTCCCCCAACTTGGTTCCGAACGAAGTAGGCGTATAAAAAGCTCCAATACCCGCACCTTGAGCACGAATTCTCTCGCTTAAAGTACCCTGAGGAACAATTTCTAATTCTAATTCACCGGTTTGATAAAGATCCTTTACAACAGCCTTCTTAGCTGCCGTAGGAAATGAACAAATCACCTTATTTACGCGTTTCATGGCTATTAACTTTGCNAATCCATGATATGCTTCCCCCGCATTATTAGAAATAGCCGTTAAATTTGTGGCCCCTTGCTCAATAATAGCCTCCATCAAACGACTAGGGGCTCCTGCTTCACCAAAACCACTAACCATGATGGTTGCCCCATCTTGAATGCCAGCAACAGCTTCCTGCAATGTAGAAATAATTTTATTTATCAAAGAACTCGAACCATATTTTTATTTTATAAGATAAAGAATATAATAACTCATTATTATCTAAACAACCTTCAGTATAATTTTACCCATATGTTGGCTACTCTCCATTAATTCATGAGCTTCGGATGCATTTTCAAGATCAAAAACTTTGAAAATATGTGGTTTTACAATTCCTTCATTCATCAAGTCATTAAAATCTTCGCTAAATTTCGTCGTTATTAGGGCTTTTTCATTGTTTGTTTGCGGCCTTAATGTAGATCCGGATATCGTAATTCTGTCGCGGAGTACACGACCAAAATTAATTTCTGCTTTAGGACCTCCCAAAAATGCAATAAGTGCAATCCGACCATCTCGCGCCATAATATTNATTTCTTTTTGGACATAATCGCCGGTAACCATGTCTAAGGCGACATCAATACCGTTTCCTCCAGTATAATCAAAAGCTATTTTAGGCCAGTCTTCGGTTCTATAATTAATAGCTTTATCTGCCCCCTGTTCGAGACAAAATTCACATTTCACATCTGAACCAGCTGTCGCAATAACAACAGCACCCTTCGCTTTAGCCAGCTGAATGGCCGCCAAACCAATCCCACTACTACCTCCATGTACTAAAAAATATTCTCCCTTTTGAAGATTAGATCTCATAAAAATATTATAATAGACAGTATAAAAGTTTTCAGGAATTGCAGCCGCCATCTCTGGCGAAAAATTTTTTGGCCATGGAAGACAATGTGAGAAATTAACTGATGAATATTCGGCATATCCTCCACCATGGGTGAGACCCATTACTTCGTCCCCAACACTCCAATTAACAACTTCCCCGCCAAAAGCGACAACTGTCCCCGCAACTTCCAAACCAGGCAGTGGATTGGCATCGACTGGCACTGGATAGTGACCTGTTCGTTGAGCTATATCGGGTCTATTTACACCCACTGCAATATTTTTTATCAATATATCCGTAGCTTTTAAAACAGGAAGAGGNACGTTAGATACCTCCAACATTTCCGGCCCNCCCGGCNCTTTTATACTAATTGCACGCATTTCTTTTGGCAGATGAATTACATTAGACATAATCTATTTTCTCTCTTCAAACTTATGCTTTATAATCTATTATACATAGACATTGTTTGAATGAAAACAATTTACAATTTGTATCTTTATATATATTCCTATTCAGAATCTCCCGGACTTATGTGAGTGTCACGATGAACAAAAGCGCAGAGTAGCAGGCCAAAGCTGAACATCAATGTCATCATCGCAGACCCACCATAAGAGATTAGCGGCAAAGGCATTCCCACTATAGGTAAAATTCCCATTACCATTGCAATATTCACAAAAATATTAAGGAAAAATGATATTGAGACACCCATGCATATTAGTCTGCCAAAGTGATTTCGACATCTAACAGATATAGCAAACGCGTATATTAACATTAGCAGATATAACACAATTAGGCCTAACCCTCCAAAAAGCCCAAACTCTTCTGCTAACATTGTAAAAATAAAATCGGTATGTTTCTCCGGCAAGAAACTTAGGTGGCTTTGTGAGCCTTTGAGAAATCCCTTTCCAAACAAGCCACCAGATCCNAATGCAATTTTTGACTGGAGTATGTGGTAGCCCACTCCGAGAGGATCTCTTCCTGGATCAAAAAATGTTAAAAGACGTGATTTTTGGTAATCCAAGAGAACAAAATTCCATATTGGATAACATGCCGTTATTGAAATCACAAAACCAACGACAAAAAACCAAAGTTTCACACCCACCAAAAATAACATTGTCAAACCCGTTGCTACCAATAAAATAGTAGTACCTAAATCTGGTTGGCGAAGTATTAAAAAAGCTGGAACAATAATTAGAACTAAAGGCATCGTTAAGTGGACGAAACTATTCACATACTCTAGCCTTCTTGCATAAAAATATCTAGCAATCGCGAGAATAATTGCCACTTTCATTATTTCTGATGGCTGCAAATTAAATATACCAAAATTAATCCATCGTTGAGCTCCCATGCCAATAATTCCACCAAACTCAACGACTAACAAAAGACAAATCGCTATAAAATAAATAACATAGGCATATTTAAGCCAGATACGAATGTCCACAATAGCAACTGTTACCATCACGATTAGACCAATGCAAAATCTCATAATTTGGCGCGTTGCCCATGGGTCCATGCTACCATTTGAGGCCGAATATAACATGAGAAAGCCAACAGAAGCAGTCAAGCAGGTCAGTAATAGAAATGTCCAATTTATCTGTAATAATTTCTGTCCAATTGTCATGCCTGCAATTCCAAATTATGTTTTTGTTTTTTTTAAAAAATTAACCGTCTAATTTATAAATTNCGAATAATCATTCCTTTAAAACGATAAAATGTTCAGGGCCTAGCAATCTTTTGAACTTTCAATAAAATATCACGTGCCAAAGGTGCAGCAACCTTGGACCCACCTCCACCATGTTCTATAACTACTGAAACTGCATAACTAGGATTACTTAGGGGAGCATAACCAACGAACAGGGCATGATCTCTCTCATGCCATTCCAAGTCTTTATTTTTTTTAACTCCTAATTCACGCTCCTCAGCAGAAATACGCCGCACTTGAACCGTTCCTGTCTTGCCACCAAATCTATATTTTGGATCTATTATTCTAGCTTTGAAAGCCGTGCCCTGCGGAGAATTAGTAACAAATGACATGGATTTCTTTATTAAGTTAAGATTTTTGGTATTTACTCCAATATGCTTAAAATTCTCCAACTTAGAATTGCTAGACGGACTTATATCAGGCTCATTTAACAAAATACCTTTTGTTAATCTTGGGGTAACAGCTTTTCCTCCATTCACAATACGCGATGTCATTACAGCTAATTGAAGAGGCGTGGCCAATATTAGTCCCTGTCCAATTCCAGCTAATAAAGTTTCTCCTTGTTGCCAAGATGAATTTTTATTCTTTTTTTTCCAGTCACGTGTAGGCATTAAACCCTTTGCCTCGCCAGCTAACTCAATATCGAATATTTGGCCCAATCCAAGTCGACGAGCCATTGAAGAAATTGCATCAATACCCAGTTTTTTTGCTACTTCATAAAAATAAACGTCACACGATTGTGCGATTGCAGAAGTCAAATTCATTTTACCGTGTCCATGTTCCTTCCAGCAGTGGAATATAGAATCACCAAGTTCCAAGCTACCGGTACACAAATAATTACTACGATATGATATTATGCCTTTCTCCAATGCTGCTAAGGCCACCACCATTTTAAAAGTCGATCCTGGCGCATATTGGCCGGAAATAGCCTTATTATTTAGTGGATTTCTNGAATTTTTTAGAATGTTCTGCCACTNAGATTTTGTTAGGCCTCGGTTAAATGCATTTGGATCAAAACTTGGAGTAGAGACTAATGCTAACAAGTCACCTCTATGAATATCCATGACAACACAAGATGCTGANTCTCCTTCCAAACGTTCGCTCACATATTTTTGTAACTCTAAATCTATAGTTAACCATAGGTCTTTTCCCTCTTGTCCTTCTCTCTTTTCAAGCTCTCGTATTTGCCTGCCAAAGGCATTAACCTCTATCTGCTTTGAACCACTTTTCCCTCGAAGGACACTATCATAAAATTTTTCAATGCCCGATCTACCCACCTTAAAACCCGGAACATTAAATAATGGATCTCTTTCCTTTTGCTGATCAGTCACCGGTGAGACATACCCGCAGACCGCGGCCACAGCCGAGCCCGATGGATAAAAGCGCTGTTCGCCAACATCTACAATAATTCCCTTTAGTTGATCTGTATTTACTTCTATTTTAGCAATTTTTTCCCAGTCTAAATTTTCTTTCAAAAGTATAGGTGTAAANCTTCGATAGCGTTTAATATCACGCTTTAACCTCAACACATCATATTTATTTAAATCAATTATATACGTTAACTTCTTAAGCGTTAATTCGAGGTTATTAATGTTTTCCGGAATCATCATTACCCTGTAATTAACCTTATTAATAGCCATTGGGCGGCCATAACGATCGAGTATTTGGCCTCTTCTTGGGGCAATAATTCGATAACTAATTCGATTTTCATCAGCCAACGTTTTAAATTTATCCGACTCAAGAACCTGCAAATAATACATTCTACTAACAAGCCCAGAGAAAAGTGCTAGTTGCCCCCCTATTAAAAATAAAGACCGCCGCGAAAATGTTTTATGCCGTTCATTATCTCTAAACATCGATTAACCTTACTCCAGAAATTTCTGTTGAACGCGAAGTAAAATCGACGCAATCACCGGAAATACACCCATTAGAATCACATACTGAACAAGATCTGATTCAAAGTTCAATAAAGTCTCGGCCCATATTGAGGCTAAAAACCAACCCAGTATAATGATTGCAAAGGCTGCAGNTGAGAAACCCAACCAATAAACGTTAAATGCTCTACCCGCAAAGAAACGTCGCTGCGCAAGAGATATACCATACATAGTTAAAAAGATTAAGGCATAAAAGCCTAATGGAGTACCAATCAATAAGTCTTGCAATAACCCTAGCAAAAAAATTGAATAAAAAGGCAAAAGATTAGAACGATAAATTGCCCAATGATATATTGGTATTAATCCGAGCACAGGACTAATATTAATAAAATCTGGCAAACGCAATGGTATAGCACTTAAAAAAATTATGATTAAAGTCAATACGAATGGTAGAAAAGATTTCGCAGAATGAGTAATCTTTTGCCACACTAAGTCATTCATTATTTACCAGTCTATTTAATGCTTTTTGTTCGGTTGCATAAGGCACAAAATTTGGTCTTTCTGAGCTCAAAATACTCACATATTCAAGACGCGACAAATTACTTGATAACCTCACACGAATTTTATTATTGACCACAGAATCAATTGTTCCAGCCAATAATCCAGGAGAAAAAACACCTCCATGACCGGATGTTATTACTCTATCTCCGATCGAAAATTTAGACCGCCGATCTATATGTATCAACTGAGTTTTAGATGAGTTTGAACCGACCATTATTGCCCTTATTCGACCTTTTCCAATTATTACTGGTACTCTTGAATTAAAGTCTGTTACTAGAGTAACTCGGGAAGAACCTGTGGCTACCTGAGAAATGCGGCCTACTAGCCCAGACCCCCCTAATACAACATCACCTTTATGAACTCCATCGCCGATTCCCGCATTTAACAAAAAAGAAGATGCAAACACTCCCCCAGTTCCAGCGACAACACGCGCCGTTATGAATTGTCCTTTTTTATCCTCAACCACATTCAATAATTTATGTAGAGCAAGATTTTCTNCCTTAAGTTTTTGAGCANCTAATTCCCATTGCCTTAATTTTAAATTTTCCTGAAGAAGATTATAATTTTGGTCTCTAATATTAATTAGATCGCGCGTACTGTTAATAGCTGAATGAATAGTATCGATTGGTCTCGAAATAGCGCTCATTAAAGGGACTAAAATATTAGATAGNTCCGCTGTTATTCTTTCCATTCTCAGATTATCTATTTTACCAAGCAACATTATACCAAAAGCTGCAANAAATAAGCTTAGGTAAAAAAATCTACCAAGCAAACTTTTAAAAGGTAAGGCCACACGCAATATTGTACTTCGACGAAATTCCATAATACCTCATAGAAATAGCTTAATTTTTTAAACAGACTTAATTCAATACATGGTAGATAAAACCTGCCTAAGGTCTTTCATTTCCTCCAGAGCTCTTCCTGTACCATGGGCTACACATTTTAGCGGAGAGTCTGCAATCGAAACAGGCAAACCAGTCGCATATCTAAGTACAGCATCCATATTAGTTAATAAAGCCCCGCCACCAGTCAAAACAATACCCTTGTCAACGATGTCAGCTGCGAGTTCCGGCGCTGTATGTTCTAAGGCTACCTTAACAGCTTCTATAATTTGGCTAACCGGCTCCCCAAGACTTTCAGCTATTTGTCTCTGACTTAAGGTAAGCTCTTTTGGAACACCATCCATTAAATCACGACCTTTAACATCCATTGTTACCCCATCTCCCTCATCCGGCGGACAAGCTGAACCAATATTCTCTTTTATCCTCTCCGCACTTCCTTCACCAATTAATAAGTTATGATGGCGGCGAATGTATGCAATAATCGCTTCGTTCATTTTATCTCCACCCACTCTAACGGACCTTGCATACACAATACCGCCTAAACTAAGAACAGCGACTTCCGTGGTACCTCCACCAATATCTACCACCATGGAGCCTGTAGGTTCGGTTACGGGCAAACCAGCTCCTATTGCTGCCGCCATGGGTTCCTCGATTAGAAAAACCTTTCTTGCGCCAGCAGCCTCAGCAGATTCTTGTATTGCTCTTCTTTCAACGGCCGTTGAACCAGAGGGCACACAAATAACAATCATAGGCGATGCAAAACTTCGCCGATTATGTACTTTACGAATAAAGTACTTTATCATATCTTCAGCTATTTCAAAGTCTGCAATCACACCATCTCGAAGGGGCCTAATGGCCTGAATATTTCCGGGAGTTCGACCAAGCATTTGCTTCGCCTCTTCTCCTACTGCAAGAACTTGCTTTTTACCCTTAACTTCAATTATTGCAACCACTGAAGGTTCATTTAAGACAATATCTTTTCCCTTCACGTAGACCAAGGTGTTAGCAGTACCAAGATCGATGGCCATATCAGCAGACAAAAATCCAAAAAGTTTTGATAGCATTTAATCTCTCAGTGTTAAATTATTTTAGAAGGATTAAGACAAATCCTATATTTTAAGGTGATACTTCTCTATTTAAACGTTTAAACAATAAAAATCAAAGGCATTACTTAAATTTCTTTTATTCCTTCGAGATTTTTTCGGCCTTTTAGGCTGATAAACTCGCNGGAAGAGTTTTTTCTCGCTTTACCAATAATTTATTTAATGCATTTATATATGCTTTTGCTGAAGCAACCATTGTATCGGGGTCTGCTCCCTGTCCATTNACGGTCTTCCCATTTTCCTCTAATCGAACAGTAACTTCAGCCTGTGCATCAGTACCTTGAGTAACGGCGTGGACCTGATACAACTGCAGTTTTGGCGCCATATCCGTTATTTCTTTAATACCCTTAAAAATTGCATCAACGGGGCCATCGCCTACCATCTGGATACTTTTACGATTTCCCTCTATATTCAACTTGATTGATGCCTTAGGTGGCCTATGCTCTGTTCCGCATAATACCTCTAACCCCTGCAAACTTATATTATCATATTTTCGAACAATAGCGTCATCTACTATTGCCACGATGTCTTCGTCATATATTTCCTTTTTTATGTCCGCTAAATTCTTAAACTTCTTGAAGGCCTCCTGAATGGCATTATTCCCTAAATCATAGCCTAGTTCGATAAGTTTTTCCCTGAATGCATGACGCCCAGAATGTTTGCCCATCACTAATTTACTTTCTGTCAATCCGACGGAGCTTGGCGTCATAATTTCATAGGTTTGCGCATTTTTAAGCATACCATCTTGATGAATTCCCGACTCATGGGCAAAGGCGTTGGCCCCGACTATAGCTTTGTTAGGCTGAACCGAAAAACCAGTAATGGTTGAAACTAACTTGGATGCCTTCATGATTAATGTAGAGTCAATGTTAGTTTGATATGGCAACTGATCCTGCCTCGTCTTCAAACCCATCACTATTTCTTCCATAGCCGCATTTCCAGCACGTTCACCTAAACCATTTATCGTACATTCAACCTGCCGAGCACCTGACTGAACGGCAGCTAAAGAATTTGCAACCGCCATTCCCAAATCATTATGGCAATGAACAGATATGATTGCCTTGTCGATATTGGGAACACGGTTCATTACCATCTTTATCAAGTCTGAATATTCCGAAGGCATCGCATAACCGACAGTATCAGGTATGTTTATTGTTGTCGCTCCAGATTTGATTGCAGCCTCAATTGTTTGACAAAGAAAGTCATGATCCGATCTTGAGCCATCCTCACAAGACCATTCCACATCATCGGTAAACTTTCGCGCATAGTTAACACTGTCAATAATAGCTTGGTGCACATCTTTTGGATCCATCTGCAACTTGAACTTCATATGTAATGGAGAAGTTGAAATAAATGTATGTATCCGTCCTCTTTTAGCTGGCTTAATAGCTTCAGCACATCTTTCAATATCGCCCTTACTTGATCTCGCTAAACCGCAAATAATTGAATTTTTAGATAATTTAGATATTTCATTTACAGCCTCGAAGTCTCCATCNGAAGCTATTGGGAAACCCGCTTCAATAACATCNACACCCATATCTTCGAGCACTTCGGCAATTCTAATTTTTTCAGACAAATTCATTGAAGCACCGGGCGATTGCTCACCATCACGCAAGGTGGTATCAAAAATTATTATATCTCGTTTATTATTCTTACTCATTATANTGAACCTTTCTAAATAACGTTTGCGTTTCTTAGGTTACTTTTCCCCTAAACGCAGCGCGCTTTTCAGCTATTGCGATCAGGGGCGACTAAGTCGCAGGGCCAGTACTAAAATTATATTAGATGTAAGCATTTTAACTCGCAAAAATGTATTTTTATTTTAGAGATTCACAATACAATAATATAAATCACATAAACTACGTAATAATGTAAACAAAATCTATAAAAAGTCTATTAATCATGCTATTACGTCTTTTTTAATGTTAAAGTCAATAAATAAAACTCTAATTTCTCTAAAGTATAGAGAAAACACTATAGATGGAAACCTTAAATGAAACCAATTCGAATAGCTTACCAAAGNTATACCAATGAAAAACAAGCTGGTAGTTATTGGAAGCACCTAAAAAAGCACATAAACGAGATTGTAGATAATGGAACCGTTGTTGATATCTTAGGAATCTCACCACCTGATTCTTATGCTCACTCATTATCAGAATTTAGATGTGCTCGAGAAATGATTTCAAATGCAATATCTTCAGATAGAGATGGCTATGATGGCTTTGCAATTGGTCATTTCCAAGATGCAGGATTATACGAAGCACGGGCTTCAGTTGAAATACCAGTCCATTCGCTAGGTGAAGCATCAATGTTATACGCCTGCCAATTAGGTCAAAAAATTGGAATAGTAACAATTAATCCAAAATATATATCATGGTTTCACCATCAGATTGGTAAATATGGCTTAAGAGAGAGGGTGACAGGCGTTCATGCAATGGAATTTGAACCAGGGTCTATTTTATCAGCTTTTGATAGAAAAAATGGCCTTAAAGAGACGCTTAAATTATTTGAAAAACAATCCCTACCGTTAGTCAAGCAAGGGGTTGATGTAATAATTCCTGGGGGAGGAATTCCAATGTTATTATTTAGTGGCGCATTCAATCACAATGTTGCCGAAGCACCAGTTATCAATGGAATCCCTATTTTAGTTAAAATGACTGAAATGGCCATTAAACTTAAACGATTAACTGGCCTAACCGTGAGCAGAACGAATGACTTCGCAAAACCGTCTCTTGAATTGATCGAAGAATTCTTAATTAATCCACAAGGCTTATAAAATTGGACATTACGAGAAGTAAATATGATGGTATCGCGGTATGTGCTCCAGTTACAATTCCTTACACTCGTTATTCGCTCAAAAGCTCACATTGGTTTTGTGGACAAAGTATTGCAGCCTTGATTAAAAGAGCAAAAATAACAAAACAAGATATTGATGGTTTCTGTATTTCTAGTTTTACACTTAGTCCGGATAGTGCAGTTGGGTTAATGCAACATCTCGGCACATCCCCAAGATGGCTTGATCATATCCCAATGGGTGGAGCAAGTGGCGGCGTTGCGTTAAGAAGAGCAGCGCGAGCGGTACAATCAGGAGATGCCAGTATAGTAGCTTGTGTCGGGGCTGATACAAACCATGTTGATACTTTTCGAAATACAATAACGACATTCAGCCAATTTGCGAATGATGCTGTTTATCCATATGGTTCAGGGGGGCCAAACTCTAGTTTTGCTTTCTTAACAGATTATTATATGAGAGAGTTTGGTGCGAAACGAGAGGACTTCGGAGCATTATGTATTGCTCAAAGAGAGAACGCTTTGCCCGTAAAACACGCGATGATGAAAAAACCACTGACCTTAGACGAATACATGAATGCAAGAATAATTGCTGACCCTATTCGACTGTTTGATTGCGTTATGCCCTGCGCCGGGGCAGAGGGGTTTTTGGTCATGAGCGTCGAAAGAGCGAAATTTTTAAATTTACCTTATACGCAGATATTATCAACAATTGAACGACATAACGCGTTCCCTGACGATCCCATTCAATTTAGAGGAGGATGGGCAATTGATATAGATGAATTCTATGACCAAGCTGGAATAGGACCAGAAGATATAAATTTAGTTCAACTTTATGATGACTACCCAGTAATCTGTTTCATGCAGATTGAAGATCTAGGTTTTTGTGCAAAAGGAGAGGCCTCCAAATTCATTAAAGACAGAGATTTAACCACTAGAGGTAATTTTCACCTGAACACATCAGGTGGACAATTATCTCAGGGACAGGCTGGTGCTGGTGGTGGCTTTCTAGGTGTAGTAGAGACAATCAGGCAACTCACAGGCGAAGTGCTTGGCCATCAGGTTGATAACGTCCAAAATGGTCTGGTATCGTGTTTTGGAATGATAAATTATGATCGCGGCTTATGCACTTCAGCGGCCATCTTATCAAAAGGTAATTTATGACAACACCTCTTTCAAAACCCAAAAAGAAAAATCCTGTAAAACGAATACGAATGCCGAGTTTGCCTCCTGGAAAGAGGTCGAGAGAAGCACAGGGTTTAACCGCCATGGCGGCAGTCGGAAGGTTTGCTCTTCAGGTATGCAATGAATGCGAAAAAGTTCAATACCCCCCCAGACAGATTTGTGGTAAGTGTTTAAGTGATAAATTGTTTTGGCAGGATGTAAGTAACGGTGGAAAACTTCTGGCAGAAACAGAACTCCAGCATTCAAATGATACCTATTTTCGCGATCGAGTTCCCTGGCGGCTCGGTATTGTGATTGCCGATGCTGGGCCGTCAATAGTAGCTCATCTGGGAGAAGATTGCTCTCACGGTCAGCGGGTTAGGATGTCGCTTTCTATTGATCGCGCAGGTAATGCGGTTATAACGGCTAGACCAGAGAAACCCAATAAATTGGAGGAGGATGACTTGCAATTACGTGAAATGGCTTTTGATCCTAAAGACAGGCGAGTTTTTATTGTAAATGGCAAAACTGAATTAGGACTTCGAATAGCGGAAAATATGGTTGCGGCTGGGGCGCGAGAGATATTTGTAGGATCTGCAGAACCTTGGCGCTCAAGTAGTTACCTAGAGCAAATAAAGAGTCTCGAACGNACGTCAATATATTCTCTTGATGTAACCGATACTGAGTCCGTTAAGGAATTAGCTTCAATGATTGGAGATAAAGTTGAAATATTAATAAATAATAGCTACCATTTTCGTATGGGCGGACTAATCGATAGGTTCGATATTAATACAGCTCACGATGAAATGGAAATTCACTATCACGGGCTTATGAGGCTCGCAGCTTTCTTTGGGCCTATTATGAAATCACGAAGTGCAGACGGCCCACATGGGGCGGCGGCATGGCTTAATGTTTTATCCGCATATGCTCTAATAAACAATCCAGACCTAGGCACATACTCAGCGTCCCAAGCTGCTGCATTATCACTTTCTCAGTGCTTAAGATCAGAAATGGCGTCAGGCGGAATTCGAGTAATAAATACTTTTACTGGGCCGATTGAGGACGAGTGGCAGCAAATCGCGCCACCTCCTAAACTAATGACAAATACAGTTGCAAAACATATAATAAAAGGCCTTCAAAATGGCATGGAAGATATCATTGTTGGAGCAGTAGCAGAGGAAATCTGCGAGCGTATAGTTGAGAATACCAAGGAAATAGAGCGTACAATTAAGCTTTAGTATTGTATGAATTAATGGAATTAATGAATGCAAAATCAAAATAAGAAACCAAGCCAATTACTGGAACTAATGAAGGGGATTATGGGAGGGAGTATCAAAGTAATTGATCTTACCATGACACTCGATAGAAAAGTTCCAACAATAGTTTTGCCGCCGGAATTAGGACAATCTTGGCCGTTTAGAATGGAGGAAATCTCAAAGTATAATGAAAAAGGGCCTGCAACATATTGGAATAATTTCTCTTGTGGTGAACATACAGGAACCCATTTTGATGCCCCGATACATTGGATTTCAGGAAAAGATTTACCCAACAATTCAACCGATACTATCGAACCTGAAAAGTTTATTGCCCATGCATGTGTTGTTGATTGTTGCAGAAAAGCAGAGAAAAATCCTGATTACTTACTTACTATCAAAGATGTATCCAATTGGGAAAAAAAGTATGGAAGAATTCCTCCACGTTCTTGGTTATTAATGCGAACAGATTGGTCTAAGAAGAAAACGCCCGAGGAGTATCTTAATCTTGATGATGAAGGCGCCCATACTCCGGGACCACACGAGGATTTAATACCGTGGTTGATTGATGAACGTGACGTAATTGGCTTCGGTTGTGAAGACGTTGGTACAGATGCGGGACAAGCGAGCCACTCCAAAACTCCAATGCCATGCCATCATTTGATGCATGGGAGGGGGCGGTTTGGCCTTCCAGCTCTTACTAATCTTGATAAACTCCCTCCACAAGGAACCGTTATCATAACTCCGCCATTAAAAATAAGACAAGGTTCTGGAAGTCCAGTGCGCGTGCTAGCACTTGTTGAAGAGTAATAAATTACAGATGCCAAAAATAAGCACCAATAATGGACAGCCACTAGTACAACAAGTTTCCAATGCAAGTATTGGAGGTCTCTTTACTCAGGTCGCAAAACAAAATCCAAATTCAATTGCTATCATTAGTGGAACCCAAGAAATCACTTATAGCGAATTAGATTTAAGAGTTAATACACTTTCCGATGATTTAATTAATAAAGGAATAAAGTTAGGGGACCGAGTTGCACTGATCTCCAAGAACTGTGCCGCGTGTATTGAGCTAGAATTAGCATGTGCAAAGATTGGGGGTATATTGGTTAATCTAAATTGGAGATTGACCCCTTCCGAAATCAAGCACTGCATCAACCTAACAAATCCAAAAATAATATTTGGATCAGAAGATTTTATCTCCAATCTAAGCCAAAAGACAGAGATAACATTTGTGTCTTTAGGACAGCACTATGAGAAATTATTTACTAACCAAGTCCCCTTAACCAATCCACGCATCATCGACCCTGAATCTGGTTTAGTAATAATTTTTACGAGTGGTACTACCGGATTACCTAAAGGAGCACTCTTGAGTCACCGAGCTTTAATTTTCAGAGCATTAATATTTGCCAGCGAAACAAATGCACCATTTAACGATACCTTTGTTGCTTGGACACCCCTATATCATATGGGATCTAATGATTTTAGCATTGCGACACTTTTGCGCGGAGGGAAGGTAGTCATTATCGATGGGTATAATCCTGACCAAATAATCAGCGCAATAGAGAAATACTCTGTTCATTATCTTACCGTAGTGCCTGGAATGATCGAAGACTTTATATCTAAATTAAAGAAAAAAAATACTAAACCGAAACCGATTGGATTAATAGGTGCAATGGCTGACCTGGTCCCAAAGCCTCTTTTAAAAGAAATAACTCAGTTACTGAATGCTCCCTATTTTAATACTTTCGGGTCCACGGAGACTGGAAACCCACCAGCCTCCGGAAACCTTATACCTATTGGCAAAATACCAAGAAAATTATCAAAAAAACAAAATCATTTTTGCCAAATCCGCCTTGTTAATTCCGATGGTAAAGATGTCAAAAAAGGAGAACCAGGTGAGCTAGTTATTAGAGGTCCAAGCTTATTTTCAGGGTATTGGGCTAATATTAAGGCGAATGAAGAAGCATTTCGAGACGGTTGGTTTCATATGGGGGATGTTTTCAAGCAAACACCTGATGGACTCCTCGATTTTGTCGATAGGGTAAAGTATATGATAAAATCAGGAGCAGAAAACATTTATCCCGCGGAAATTGAAAAGTATTTATTCTCAGATCCACGAATTTTAGACGCCGCCGTGGTTCGAAAATCTGATAAAAAATGGGGAGAAGTTCCTATAGTATTTGTAGCTAGTAAGATTAAAATAAGTAGTGAACAGGTAATAAATATTTGTAAGGGGAAGATAGCAAATTATAAATTACCAAAAGAAGTACATTTTATTAACGTCAACGATTTCCCGCGTAGCGCATCTGGAAAAATCCAACGACATATTTTAGAAGCACGACTAAAGGCTCTAAGTTAATAATTATTGCGTAATGAAAGGTAGCCAAGTAGCGATTTTTGGAAAAGCAATAATTAATGCTACCACAATCATAGCACACGCCATAAATGGGATGGCGGCCAAACAGATTTCTGAAAAACGAGTACCAGTTGGAGCAACACCCTGCATAACAAATAACAATAGTCCAAAGGGCGGAGTTGTAAAACTTATCTCCATCGCCAACAACATTATAACCGCAAACCATATCACTTGTTGCTCGGGGCCCATTCCTAAATCAAAACCAGCCATAATAGGAAAAAATATTGGTACAGTCAGCAACATCATTGCCAACTGATCCATAAACATTCCCAAGAATAACAGTATAACGAACATCACTAATAACATGCCCAATCCTGTGATATCAAAGCTGGTTACCCATTCTATTAGTTTTACGCTAGCGCCAGATCCAGCTAGAACGTTCGAAAATAAACTAGATCCAAAAAGTATCATTAAAGCGATGATAGTAACCCTACTAGCCCCCCACATTGATTTCCACATTGCGTTACAAAAGTTTGGCCAGAAAATCTTTACCTTCTCATAATCACCCTTAAAAAGGGGAACAAAGAATAAATATATAAAAGAAAGAATAATAACTCCAAGAGATCCATAAGCCGCAGACTCTGATGGTGTTGCCACCCCAAACATGATCAGCAAAATCACAAGAAAAATAACGGAAACCATAGGTACCACATCTACAAGTAAATACTTTAATTTTATAGACCAAGATATTCTTTCCACCGGATAGGTAGGCGCCAAAGATGGATTTATACTAACCCTAATATAAATTAGGCTGGCGTACATTACCGCCAATATTAGTCCCGGAATAACCCCTGCTATAAGTAACTTACCAATATCCAATTCAGCCAGTGTACCAAGGAGAACAGCAAGAGCAGATGGTGGAATTAACATTGCCAGTCCACCTGTCCCCAATATAGGGCCTATGGACATACTTTTATCATACCCACGCTGTTGCATTTCAGGAACCATCAAAGTTCCAAGCAACGCGGTTGATCCCATTGATGAACCAGACAATGTAGCAAAAGCGGTTCCACCAGCGACTGTAACATAAGAAAGCCTGGCTGGCGTGCTACCCATAAGGTTTTCAATGGCATCAAACATCCGTTTTGCTAATCCTGAATGAAAAAAGAGCTCCCCCATTAATAAAAACATTGGGATTGGAACAATCGCAAATATTGCTAAATTTGAGAATGTATTATCAGTGAGTTGTTCAATACTCGCCGAAACATTGGCATCAAAAGTACCAAACCGCCCATATAAAAAAAATGCTGCTATAGAATTCACTAAAATAAAAGCGATACCTATAGGAACGCCAACAAACATCAAAAACAGTATTGAGCCCAGCAAAACGCTTAAAATCCAATACCACTCCATTTAACTTAATCTCTCGAGATCGCGTTTTGTTTCTTCCAGTTCTATTCTATCGCTCGCAATACCAGCCAAACCAGTATGCATGGGTTCAGATGTAAATATAAAGCGAATAAATTCAATCGCCATTAATAAAAAGCCAATCGGGAAGGGTATTGTGCTTACCCAAAGAGGGATATCCCATTGAGCGCGAAGTTCATCGTATGCCATAATATCACTAAACCTATCAAGACAGAGTAAACCAGAATACCAAAACCAAATAAGGCATAAGCATCCCGCCAATAAACAGATTAAGCGAGAAACAATACGTCTTTGTGGTTCACCCAGTGCCGCAGTTAACATCTCTATGTAGACGTGACCCCTATTTCTAATCAGATATGGTGATCCTAGAAAGAGAATATAGATAAAACCATATTCAATAAACGGGATTGTTGTAGGAGTATAATACAATCCCAAATATCTAAATCCGCTTGAATAAACAATGGCGAGCATTATTAGGGCGATATAGACAGCAGCAATGCCCATCAATCCCCCTAATAATTTACCCCAGATTAAATCAATTTTTTTGATCATCCAAAGAACTCAAATAAACATCAACTTATAAGCACTGAAGATTTTCTATTGCTGCCATGCTGCCCGAAGTTTAGCTACATGATCTGTACTTCTTTTAGCTTTCTTTAATCGCGTAATCATTCTTTGGTAAGCAGAATCTACTGCGAGTTTTAGATACTTATTAGGGTTAGGAACCTGATGAAACTTCATTCCACCTTTAAGGAGAGCCGCTTTCTCTTCTTTGTGCATTTTTGCAAGCAAATCTCTGTTTGAAAGTTCAAATTCCTTTACTGTAGACTGGAGAATATTTTGTGCTTCTTTACTGAGACCATTCCATTTTTTTAGGTTCATAATCCAACCAAGATCTGTGGCATAAAAATCAGGCTCAACAGCGTGACGAAGCATCTTATCCCATTTTAGACCTCTCAATCCAATAGTCGCCCAAGCCGCAGCATCAACTACACCTTTTTCCAATGCTCCATATGTAGCAGTCGCAGGTAAACTATGCTGGGTTCCACCCATAGCCTCGATAAATGCTCCGTAAATTGGGTTGCCTCTGAGTTTAAGACCTTTAAAATCAACTAGTCCATTAGAAGCAAACTTTGGGGTATTTCGCATATAAAATCTAAACTTATTTCCATCTCCGGTCCAACCTAAATACTTAACCTTAAAATATTTTTGCTGAAGCTTATCTAACATATCAATGCCACCAGAGTTTCTCGCCTGTTCTATTGAAGAACTAGCGGTCGAAACCGCTTCCAACTCGGGAACCGCTCTCGCATAAAAAGCAGCAGGTATACAGTTTAAATCAACGCGACCTTTACTCACCGCCGGAGCCTGTTGAAACATTTTAATTGAATTAAAGGGTAATATTTCAATTTTTATAAGACCCTTACCTCGTTTGTTTATAGCTGCTACAAGAGCCTTACAATTTTTTGTATATTGTAAAAAATCTGGAAATGGATAAACCAGAGTAAGTTTAGTCTCCGCATTTACATTCTTTGGAATACTTGACAACATTACAGACATCCCGCAAATCATAAAAAAATATGCGAACATCGATATTTTTAAAAATTTCATCTCATTTTACTCCCATTTAAAATTATTTTGAAGAATTGCCTTGATTATGTTTACCATTCTTCAGTAGTTTAGCGTTACAGCAGTAACAATAGATAATATCATAAAGCATATGAAGTATAAAATATAGAAAAGATTATTTTATTTATTTAATTAAACTAGCTTCTCGACTATCTCTTTGACAGTTTGAACATCCGTAAATAACCCATAAATAGCTCGTAATGAATTTTCATGGGCCTCGAGTGTCATCGCCGCAAGAGCATCTGAAACCATAGTCGTATTATAATTTAACATCATCGCATCACGAGCCGTTGCCTCGCAACACACATTTGTCGCAACCCCAGCAATCAACACACTATCAATATCATGCAATCTTAGTTGTTTATTGATATCCGAGGACCCCTCAATAAAAGCACTAAAACGGGTTTTCTTTACGTATATATCTTCTTCTTTAAGTATAAGTTCTGGCCAAATTTGATAACCTTCATGGCTCTCGGATAGCTCAATATTTCTACGTTCCCAATTTTCCTTGGAATAAAATTTTTTGTATACACTCCACCCCTCAGTAGCATCCGGAGCGGCAGTAGTTTGTATCCACACAACCTTACCATCTTTTGCACGCAGGCTATTTGCCAAATTATTAATTTCTGGGACAATTTTTATCGCGGAAGGGCACGCGGCTAAAAAGCCTGTTTTCATAAAATAGTTCTGCATGTCTACAACGACAAGTGCAGTTGTTCTGGCAACAAAAGTCTCATTGATATACTCTCGCCCAATACGAATTTTTGATTGATTGCGAAACCATTTTGCTACGTTTTCACGTATAACTTCACTCATTTGTTTAACCCTTCAACGACTCAATCAATTCCGAACATGTTTTTATTTTAGCGACAGTTTTTAGGTCTTTAATAGCAACTTCATGAACGCTTTGATCAAAAGCTGCACAACCATCGGATAATACAATATTTTGATAGCCGTGAACATGTGCATCGCGAACAGTCGATGCAACGCCGCCATTTGTTACTATACCCCCAAATATTAAGTTCGTAATTCCAGCCTGCTTTAAGAGCCAATCCAAACGGCTCATATAAAATGCTGAATATGCGACCTTTTCGACAAATAGATCAGATGGAGCAAGTTCATCAATTAAATCATGACCAAAACTTCCAGATAAAAAATCACCCTTAGACAGAAAAGGTCGGAGTTCTTGAAGATGTTCAGAAATAAAGGGCTCACGATTTTTACCTGATACTAATGTGAAATGCGTAGAAACTATCCAACCGCCTGTCTCTCGAATTGTATTGGCAACTGGTTTTAATAAAGCTGGCAAAGACGCAATATATTCTGAAGTCGCTCCACCACGGGCATAAGCTCCACTCGGATGTATAAAATCATTCTGCATATCAATTATTATAAGTGCGGTCGTATTTATCATATTAAATTTTTCCGAGAAATAATTAAATTTCCAAACTTGTCGGCTCGGCCTTCAAGGTCTGGATCTAAAAAAATGGTTGTATCAGGCTGCTCAAGAAGCGCTGGACCTGGCACGCATTGGCCTTCAGGAAGACTTAAGCGATCGTATATGTCCGTTTGCCACCAAGTCCCGTCAAACCAAACCTCGCGGGACCCAGTTTTACTATCTTTAATTGAATTATTAGCTGAGGGGCCTAATATAGAAAGATCAAATTTTGGCCGATGGCCAACAACTATCACTCTAAGATTTAAAACTCTCATCCCAATATCAACCAATAAACGGCCAAAAGTTTGCTTATATGTATTTTCAAATGCACTTTGAATCATATTCAGATTCAAACTACTCTCCATTGTTTCCAATCTAATTGGTAGTTTAACCGCAACTGTATGTGTTTGCCCTAAATAAAGCATATCTAACTCAATTGCAGTTTCTATTCCGTCAAACTTAATATCCGCTTCAGATAAACTTTTTAAACCTTCATTTGCCGTCGCTTTTATTTCCGATATCAATTCGTTGATATTTAGATCTTCGAGAATGCTATTAATCGTATGCACTTTATCAAATCGCATATCGGCAATAACGCATCCCAAGGCACTTGTCACACCGGGATAACGTGGAACTAAAGCTTTTGAGAGACCAACATCTTTAATAAGGGCACCTGCGTGCAGCGCACCGCCACCACCAAAAGGCATAGCAACAAATTTTTGAGGATCGTGTCCACGTTCTACAGATACTAATCGAATAGCTCCAGCCATCTTCGAATTTGCTACTCTAATAATAGCTTCAGCTGCCGCCATTACCTCAATATTTAGAGGATCAGCGATATGTTTTTCTATTGAAATTTTAGCTGCTTTGACGTCCAAGCAAGCTAATTTGCCTCCAATTGGCTTGTCAGCATTAATCCGGCCCAAAATAACATTTGCATCTGTTACCGTTGGACGATCATTACCTTGACCGTAACAAACTGGACCGGGATATGATCCGGCACTCTCTGGACCAATTTGCAGCAAACCACCACGATCAACTGAGGCAATTGAACCCCCGCCAGCGCCAATCGTAGTGATTTCAACCATTGGTGTCCTAACAACCATTCCAAAATCAACCGATGTTTGGGCCGCCAGCGCACTCTCTCCGTTTGCAACAACGGATACGTCAAAACTTGTACCCCCCATATCACATGTTATCAGATTAGGAAAACCAGCGCTTACCCCTATATAGGCGCCGGCAATAACGCCAGCTGCGGGGCCAGACAACGCTGTTCTAACTGGAAATGATCGGGCCATATTAACAGACATTACCCCGCCATTTGATTGTACAATTAGTATTTCCCCTCCAAATCCGCCTTTTCGAAGTCCTGCATCTAACCTTTCAAGATAGTTACCAATTGGAGGCTGCAAATAAGCATTTAACGTGGATGTAGAACAGCGTTCAAATTCACGAATTTCAGGGAGAATTTGAGATGAGCAAGTGATATGATCATTAGGCCAGATTTCCTTCAATACTTCATAAGCAATCTTTTCATTTAAATCATTTGCATAACTATTCATAAAGAATATACAAACCGCCTCAGCCCCCAAATCTATAAGTTTTTTTGCGGCAGTTTTTAAATCAAGTGGATCTAGAGCTTTATGAATTGTGCCATCGGCTAGAATACGTTCGTCAACCTCAACTCTTAAATCACGCGAGACAATCGGTTTAAAAGTTCCCCACAGACCCCACGTTTCTGGACGGTCACGACGCCTCATCTCTAACACATCTCGAAAACCTTTAGTTGTAATAATACCTGTCTTCGCACCTTTTCGCTCCAAAAGAGCATTGGTACCAACTGTAGTACCGTGAATGATTAAAGAAACACTTGAGAGTTTTTTCTGCTGTTTTGCAATACCCTCCTGAATCCCTAGAGATTGATCATCATGTGTGGAAGGCACCTTAGCAACATTACATGAACCATCTGCCTCATTCAGAAAAAAAACATCAGTAAACGTTCCGCCCACGTCAACACCGACAACCGTTCGACGCTCCTCATTATCACCAATCATATCAACACTTCCTTCTTAATAGATTGGTTTTTTTCACATTGAGTACTCCATCTTCTGATACAACACAGTTGTAATCTCTTAATGCTGAATCGGCCGTTACATAACCTAGGCGAGCATCGTCGGCAACTAGATTTGGGTCTCGTTCAAACGCCTCCCCGTATCCACCTCCTCCAGGAGTTTCTAAACGAATTCTCTGTCCTTTATTGAGATGTAAATCAACCATCTTTGACACCATCGGCGGTGACTTCTTATCATTCGAATCTGATAGATAAGTAAATTTATTTAATGCCCCAGTTTCCCCACCATTAATTCCTGGAGGGCCAAATTTACCTCGCTCTCCAAACAAAAAAGCATCTGCATTTTCCTCAAGCAGCTCAATCTCATAGATAGCACCACAACCACCGCGATTTTTTCCCGATCCACCACTATCGGGTCTCAGGGCCCATTCAGTAAAAAGAATTGGGTAGGCAGCTTCCAGAATTTCAAGTGGAGGAATTGTAGCTGTTGAAATTGGAGCATTACCATGGTTCAAACCATCACCCTCCGGGTGACCGCCGTGACCTCCCCCAAAAAAAGAAAACATTACCCAGCGAGAACCATTTTTACGATAACCTGACATTGACAAGGCATTTATTGTTCCATAAGCGCAGCCATTACTGATTTCTGGAGCAACCCTAGAAATACATTGAAACATGACATCAATAACGCGCAGAATGGTCTCCGTATACCCGCCTACCGGCTTTGGCCGAACAACACTTAAGAGGCTATCGCTTGGAATCACAAAATTGATAGGTTTTAACACTCCAGCATTTGCTGGAACTTCGCGAAATATATGCTTCAATGCAACATAGCACGAGGCTATACATGTTGAATAAGATATGTTTACAGGTCCATAACATGCAACAGAAGTTCGCGAGAAATCCAATGTCATCTGATCGCCTTTGATAATGAGGTCAAGAGCAATTTTAAGAGGTTCATCAACAATGCCATCATTATCTAACCAATCTTCAGCAGAGTAGGTCCCATCGCGAAGTTCGCTGATATAACTCGCCATAAGTTTCGCAGCACTATGATTCAACTCAACCAAAGCGGATGTCACTATGTTTTCGCCATACTCTGAGAGTAAATCATTAAGCCTTAAATCGCCCAATTCGAGAGCGCTAACTTGTCCATTCAAGTCTCCATAAAGACTGCCAGGTAAACGAGAATTAGATTGGAGTATCGATATAATATCACTATTGAGAACACCTTCTGTGTATAAGAGAACTGGAGGGATAAGCATGCCCTCCTGATAACATTCTGTTGCCACAGGGTTATAATTACCGGGTACATTTCCTCCTACATCGTGCCAGTGCCCAACTGATGCCAAAAAACAAAATATTTTACCATTAAAAAAAAATGGTCTAACAAGTTTAAAATCTGAGAGATGTGTCCCTCCCTCATAGGGGTCATTAAATATAAAAACATCCCCAGGCCTCAGAATAAGCTTCTCCTTCCTAACTTTATCAATCACTAGTTTTACGGCAAAAGACATTGCACCAACAAACACCGGCAAACCCGATTTACCCTGCACTAATGTCTCACCAGTTTCAGCATGATAAAGACCGTGACTGGCATCATGAGCTTCAGCAATTATCGGATTAAATGCACTACGGAAAAGTGTCGCATCCATCTCATCTGCGATTTGTTCTAGTCTACCTTTTAAAACAGCTAAGAGAACAGGATCTAATTCCATATTTTAAATTTCACCACCACCCTCATATTTTTTTCCCAATTCCAACATATTATCTGTACCAAGAAGTACATTTAACTCATTAAAATCAAACATATTATTTTGATAATCAATCGTCGACCCATTACTTTTTAAAAATCTAAAGTATTGATCCGCAGCATGAGCAATAACCCTCACTAAGGCTCCCGGGAATATAACAATTGAAAAACCGAGTCTCTCCAATTTATCTGCAGGCATTAATGGTGTTTGCCCTCCTTCAACCATATTTACCAATTGAGGGATTTTTTTATCCAAAGTAGAAATTGCGTGGTTTATTTGTTCATTACTCTCAAATGCTTCCACAAATAAAACGTCCGCTCCCGCTTCAATATATCCGTGTGCACGATCAAGAGCTGATTCATATCCCTCAACCGCTATCGCATCTGTCCGCGCAATTATAATTGTATTATCATCGCGGCGTGCATCTAGAGCAGCTCTAATTTTGCCATTCATCTCTTCCGGACTGATGAGCGTCTTGCCTTTTAAATGTCCACATCTTTTAGGTAAAGATTGATCCTCAATCTGAATTGCGGACGCACCATTACGCTCAAGAATTTTAACCGTACGCTGAACATTTAGAGCATTTCCGAAACCCGTATCTGCATCAACAATAAGGGGAAGTCCGGTACGCTCTCTAATTGTACCAACCACATTTGCTAGTTCTTCTGCTGTAATAAGTCCAATGTCTGGCCGACCCAATTTGGTATAGGCAATTGATGCTCCAGATAAATAGAGGGCTTCAAAACCCGCTCTTTCTGCCATCATTGCCCCAAATGCATCAAAGATTCCCGGTGCAAGCAGAATATTGTCTCTAAAAATCCGTTCCCGTAAAGTTTTCTGAGCAGTCATCAATTTTCCCCTTAAAAAATACCTAATTTAGCTTTTAGAGAAGATACTAACCCCCCGGCCTCAATCAGCTTCATTAAATTATCAGGAACTGGTTCAGCAGTTAACTCAATATTTCTTGTCATATTTTTTATTTTACCTGANCTTAAATCCAAGCTTATTTTATCATTTGACTTTAAGTCATCAACGTTTTGACAAGTCACCACCGGCAACCCCAGATTAAAAGCATTTCTATAAAATATTCCACCAAATGAGGTCGCTATAACTGAGGCTACTCCAAGTATTTTTAGAACGTGTGCTGCTTGCTCTCGACTTGAACCAATACCAAAATTTTTTCCCGCAACAACGATATCACCTTTTTTAATACGTTTAGAAAAATCGGGATTTACTGTTCCTAAACAATGAGTAGCTAATTGTTCAATAGGCAGCTTTATGTAGCCACCTGGCGCCAAAGCATCAGTATTAATATCATCTCCAAGTTTCCAGATACGGCCAATCATCAGTTTAGGAATTCTCGTGGATCTTGGATATAGCCTGTGATAGCACTAGCCGCAACTGTATAAGGAGATGCTAAATAAACTTTGGAAGAATTAGCACCCATACGCCCTTGGAAATTTCGAGCGGTTGTAGCTAGGCATACTTCTTCCTTTGCTAAAACCCCTACACCATAACCTGCGCACGCTCCACAACCTGGTGGTAATAAATTTGCTCCTGCATCAAGAATAATCTCAGTAATACCGTCTTTTGTGGCATCTTTTAATATTTGCGATGAAGCCGGAGCAACGGTTAGCCGCTTGCCCGTTGCGACTTTTTTCCCCTTTAAAATTGAAGCTACCATTTTTAAATCATTTAGTTTAGCGCCTGTGCAAGCTCCAACATAAAATTGATCGATTTCTGCTTTATCTACTTCAACAACAGATGCAGAATTTGCTGGGCTATGCGGAACCGCAACTTGAGGGTCAAGAGTACTCGCATCAAAACTATGAACTTTAAAATAATTTGCACCTGGGTCACACTTAAATTTTTGCGAATAATCTAATTTTCCGCCAGCTTTTAAAACAAATTCTTCTGTTATGATATCGGGCTCAATTAAACCTGCCTGCGCCCCAAGTTCAGCAGCCATATTACAAAGGGTCATTCTTTCATACATATCTAAACTTTGAATAGTACTACCCGTGTATAATATTGATTGATAATCAGCGCCGTCCATTCCTAAAGCTGAACACATTTTCAACGCCATATCCTTTGCTGCAATCCCTTCCGTAAAAATACCAGACCAATTAATTTTAATTGTCTCGGGAACCTTTATCCATGTTTCTCCAGTCACGAGCACACCCAACATATCAGTCGCACCTATACCAAACATATAACAACCAAAAGCGCCTCCAGTTGGAGAATGACTGTCTCCGCCAACAGCAAACATACCCGGATACAAATGACCACGTTCGGGCGTTACAATGTGGCAAATACCTTGCTGATCGTAGAAATTTAATATGTTTTGNTCTTTAGCCCATTGACGTGTTAATTGAAGAATTTCAGCACTTTCAGCATCCGTGCATGGACTAAAATGATCAGAAACCAAAACAACTTTTGTTGGGTCCCAGACATTAACTCCCAATTTGTCCATAAATGGTTTAACACGGCGAGGTCCCCCGCTATCGTGTATCATCGCCAAGTCTACTTGGCATGTAACTATTTCTCCCGGCCGAACTTCCGCACGCCCCGCAGCTTTGGCTATTATTTTTTCTGCAATCGTAAGGCCCATCAAAAATAATTTCCTATAAATTCTATAATCAGAGCATTCCCCAATACTGAGGTAACCAAAGTGCCAATACTGGAAAAGCCGTAATCAAGCCTAAACGAACAAAATCAGCTAGTACAAAAGGCATTATACCTTTGAAAATTGCAGTTAGCGGTACGTCCTTTGCCATTCCATGCATTACAAAAACATTCATTCCTATGGGTGGCGTAATCATTCCAACTTCCATAACAATAACCATTATAACGCCCCACCATATTGGATCAAAACCCAGACCAACTATAAGAGGGTAAACAAAAGGTAATGTGATTACCATTGCGGCCACCGTATCGAAGATACTGCCTAAAATGATGAACATAACATAAAGTAAAATGAGTATTGCATATTTTGATAACCCAGAGGCTTGAATTGTCTCCACAATTAATTCTGGTAAACCAGAAAGTGTCATAAAATATGAAAATATATGCGCGCCAATGATTATTACGTAAATTAAACCTGTCGTTCCAGCAGCATCAATCAAGGTATCAAAAAATGATTTCCAGTTAAGTTTCTTTCTCCAAATAGCAAAACAAAAGGCAACAGAGACACCAACTGATGCTGATTCACCCGGACTAAACACCCCAGTGTATAATCCACCCGAAACAACGGCGGCAAGGAATATTACCCCCCAAGACTCTTTAATAATCTTGAGCCTTTCTGTTCTTGAGATCTTAGGACCAGCCGGGCCGGCTGATGGGTTAACACGAACAATTATACTAATCGCAATAAAATAAACCAAAACAGAAATAATGCCTGGGATAATTGCCGCAGCAAATAGAGCAATGATAAATTCTTCGGTTAAAATTCCATAGATAATCATCACAATTGATGGGGGTATTAGCATTCCGAGAGTTCCGCCAGCAGCAATACTACCCGTAGATAAAGTTGTCGAATACCCCCGTGTTACCATTTCTGGCAGAGCTATCTGGGTCATGGTGGCCGTTGTAGCTACTGAAGATCCACTCACAGAACCAAATCCGGCGCATGCTCCGACCGTTGCAAGTGCTAAACCTCCCCTTAGATGACCGAGGAATGCGTAAGCTAGTCTATAGAGATCTTGCGCTAATCCACTCAGATTAGCAAAAGCGCCCATTAATATAAAACTAGCTACAATAGCAAGTCCTTCACTCGATACGACCTCTTTTCCTTCAGCTCCAAAAAGGGACAGAGCGGGTCCAAATCCAATTAAATAACCAACCATCGTGACACCCGTTAAGGCCATCGCAACGCCGATTGGTGTATGTAAGATTATTAAAATAAACAACATAGCCAAACCAAGAGAGCCAACAACTACGCCTGACATAAAAAGCTCCCTTGTTTAAATAAAACATTTTCGGATTTTGAATATAACCAAATACCATTAGTCATATTTTCTTTCCTCACCAGTTTTTAAAGCCGTAAAACTTTTTATTACCATCCACAATTGAACTGGCACACAAAATATGATGAACGTTGTAGCTATCCACCACCAAGGCGCTACCAAAATTTTTACAGTACCAGTAACTCTATTATTTATTGTTACGTCGATACCGGTTAAAATAAATTGCCAAGCTAAAAGAACGAAGAACGCAAACGTTAATATCGCTGCAAAACACTCCAACCACGCATTTGGCTTTGCGCCCAGACCAGAGCCTAAAAATTTAATGCTCACATTTCGGCGATTTATTAGAACGGCTGGAAACACTGCACATATAATGATGGGGAACATAATTCTACCCCAATCCAAAAAACCTGGAATACTTGGGAGAATAGCCCACCTCATGACTGCATCAAACATTGTCAGAAATGAAATAAACACTAAAAATACAAACCCTACAGAGGCTAAAACTTTTGATAAAGTTTCTAATCTCCTCTGCAGATGTTCGTAATTAATTGATAACATAACGAGTGCGATATTTCTTATTCTATCCGCCAGCCCGCATTTCTTTTAAAATAGCCATAGCAGCATCATAAGCTTTTCTATTTGCCGCATTTTTACTAGCCCACTTTTCGTGGATGGGCTTAGCTGCTTTCTCGTAGACATTCAATTGTGCCTGAGAAAAAGTAACCATCTTATGCTTACCCTGTTTTTTGATCATAACTCGGATATCTTTAGCAGCTTTCGCGTAAGCTTTTCCTGAGTCACGTGCGATGTGGATACCACCATTCTCTTGGACCGCTTTTTTTTCACCAGCGGACAAACCATTCCAAGTGTTTTTGTTCATTAAAAGCATAAAGCCAAGAGTACCAACTGGCACATCCACTGTATGATTTACCAAACCAAAGGATTTGAATGTTTTCATTCCTGACCATCCTTGCAACACCGCAGAGAAAGTACCTCTATTAAGTTTTTCATTCATCTTTCTAGAACTTGCTCGTTCAGGTACAGCACCAAGAGTTCTTAACCAATCACCCTGAGTAGCGCCAACTATACGGACTTTACGATTTTTTAAATCCTCAAGTTTGCTGATAGGATCGCGCGAAAAAATACCAGCTGGAGCACCAGCAAACATTCCAACCAGATGCGTATCTTGAAATCCAGAGAGCAACCCTTTTTCATAAAGCTTCCAGGTCACCACAGCAGCCTCATTGGCAGTCCTGAATAGGAAAGGAATTTCCACAATTTCCAGCTCTGGAAATTGCCCCGGGGTATACCCAGCCATAACCCACGCAACGTCAGCAACACCGCCTTTTACAAGATCATACTGCTGAAAAGGACTTTTTCCAAGTGATCCGCCCCAATACGCTTTGATCGTAGTTTTTGAACCAATCTTGGCTAAATCTTTTCGAGCCCGATCCATCCATGGCATGATTACAAATCGACTACCAAACCCCTTCGCTGATACGAACGATCCAACCTTAATTTCTCCTGCGGTTACTGTTATAGGTCCAAGTGCTGGAACTAAAAAACCCACCATAAGAAAAGAGATAGCAAGCCTACTCAAAATTTTCATTTAAAAAACTCCCAAACTTTAATATCTATATATTTAAATTAGTAATAATTCATAGTTTATCACGCTAGTGAATATTATAAAAGATATTACCATGTCTAGCAATTATTTTGCGGAATTCTGATCTAAATTATAGATTCGCTCGACATTTTTATAAAATAATTTTTCTAAAACACTATCCCTCAACCCTAAATTTAGAATTTCATTTTTTGCCCTAGCGAATTCTATTACTGGAAAATCTGTGCCGAAAACAACCTTATCCTGACCGTAAGAGTTTAAATATTTTATAAACGAGGCGGGCCAATACTTTGGCGCATGTGCATCACATCCAATAAATACATTTGGATGCTTCCATGCCATAGCAATCATTTCATCGTGCCATGGTATACCAATATGAATTCCAATTATTTTTAGATCGGGGAAATCACATGCTACTGTATCAAGAGATATTGGCCGACCCGTGCTTCGTTTCGGCGCAGCAGATGTATAAATTAAACTCTGACCAACCTGTATCTGAATAGGTATATCGAGTTCAACACACTTAGCATAAAAAGGATAGAACTTCCTATGATCCGGCTCCAACTCAAACCAATGTGGATACGCATGTGCGCCAATAAAATCCATATCTTTTACAGCACTCTCTAATTCTCGGACACCAGGCATTCCCTCGGTTGGATCAATACCCGCTAAACCATAGAAACGTGATGGATTTTTCTTTATCTCCTTGCTTATAAGATCATAGGGTAAATGATAACTCCCCGGCAACCCAATCTGGCCAATCTTGGTAGCAATCAAAAAAGCCTGCTCGACTCCCGATTCATCCATTAAGCCCAACAAATCATCTATATTAATTCCTTCAAAAATGGTCGAATCAACATTCATTTTATCTACATAGAAAGACCTTCGATCAGAAGGCCTAAATTCCAGGGCCTCTGGCGTTTGAAGGTTAACAACAGCATCTATGATTTTTATCTTATCGTTTTTGTTAATCACGTCGGAGTTCCCTTTTTGTTGGTTTTTCTGATAATCTAGATTAATATAGTAACAATATACAATTTTAATTTTAAAGAATACGTGCTTGCTAAAATGGTGGGAGTAACGAAAGACAGATGGACTTTACGGTTTCGGAAGAACAATCTGCAATAATTAACAGCGTTGATAAGTTCTTAGCCCAGAATTTATCCCCATTGGATCAAATTCAATATGATAAAAAGGAGACAGCTCCTTACCACCTAATGCCTAAATTGGCGGAGTTAGGGTTATTTGGGATGCCCTTCCCTGAGGAGTATAAAGGCTCAAATACTAATTGGGATACAATTGGCTTGATCCAAGAGCATATGGGTGAAAAAGCATATATGGCCGCTTCGTTATTAAATCGAACATTAGGTTTCGGCGGTATGGCAATTTTAGAATTTGGCAATAATGATCAGAAAAATCAGTTAATCCCAAAAATTATTGCGGGGAAAATGCTATTTTCATTAGCCCTTTCTGAACCGGGAGCAGGTTCGGATGCTGGAGCTATTGTAACTAAAGCGAATAAAATATCCAGTAATACATGGTGTATAAAGGGGCACAAAGTTTGGGTTTCTGATGCAGCGGAGTCAAAGTATATAATTGTAGCCTGTCGCACAGATCCAAATTCTAAAGGCCATAAGGGAATTTCATTATTTCTCGTGAAACCTGATACTCCTGGTCTTATTATGACTAAAACACAAAAAGTAGGCACTAACTGGATGCCATCTTATGAGTTAACTTTTAATGATGTTGAACTATCAAGTGAATACTTGCTCGGCAATGAAAATTCCGGATTTACGCATCTTATGACAATTCTTCATTTTGCTCGGGCATCAATGGCTGCATCAGTTACCGGTTTGGCCCAGCGGGCAGTTAACATAGCTCTAGATCATACCAAACAGAGATATCAATTTGGCAAACCACTATCAGAGAACCAGATTATTAGGCATCGTCTCGTCGATATGCAACTTCGGGTTGATCAGTCTAGGTTAATGGCATGGTATTTAGCTTGGATGATTAAAGAAAATAAAGAGTGTTTGCGATACGCAGCAGAGGCAAAAG
Source organism: Rhodospirillaceae bacterium TMED23 (assembly GCA_002168115.1). GTDB lineage: Bacteria > Pseudomonadota > Alphaproteobacteria > Rhodospirillales > UBA2165 > TMED23. Next base: position 176,736 of record NHCC01000012.1, read on the forward strand.
TTATTGCAACAGAAACACTTAATTTTGTGACAGACGCGGGAATGCAAATATTAGCGAGTGCAGGTTATGATTCTGATTCAGAGATGCAGAGAATTTGGAGAGATGGCAGACTTTATACATTTGGTGAGGGAGCTAATGAGATCCAGCGAAATATTATCGCAAAAGAAATTTTTGTATAATGTCTGAAGAAATAATACCTCTAGCAAAAGTTTTGGCACGCTATGCAAAGGCCGCAAATATAAAAAAGATTCCCAGAGCACGTAAGTTGCGCCTGCTCTGGTGTTTAGCAGATTACATCGCTTGCACAGTTGCAGCTAGTGATCTTAAAGAAGCCAATACTGCATTTGTTCTGAGCACCACAGGTTCAGTTAAAATTCCAGGATTAGAACAATATTCTTTTTCACGTCAAGGAGCGGCAATAGCCGCCGGCTCATTAGGTTCATTACTGCAATTGCATGACGGGTATGGCAATGGAGGGAACCACCCATCTAGTGTTTTAATTCCATCACTAATTGCTGCTACGGGAGGACGGGGATTAACATCAGTAAAGTCAATTAATGCACTTGGCATAGGATATGAGATTTGTAATCGACTGGCAGCATTTACTCATCCACAGCAAAGTTTTTTGGGTAGTGCTCCAACGAGCACCATGGGATCGATCGGAGCTGCCATAACCGCTGGTCTTTGTTTTGGCTTGAATGTTGAAAAACTTGCGGAAGCTGTTTCGATAGCCGCTTTTTTTGCTCCAATAGCGACCTTTGAAGCCTTAAAAGTTAGAGGATCCGCCGTTCCACTTCATAGTGGAATAGCGGCTCGAACTGGAATCGAAGCTGCACAATTAGCGTTCAAAGGTTTTTCTGGCGGGCCTACAGTACTCGAAGGACGCCCAAATCATCCGGGACTTTTAGATTTTTTAGGCAGTGGCAACAAATCAGTGAAAGCAGAACTTAAACCGAAAAATAATCAACAATATTTTAATACCAATAATTGGAAGTTTAAAACAATCGATCAAGTTTATTTCAAACCTTTTCCGGGTTGCCGTCATATCCAACCCGCAGTCGAAGCACTCATTGCAGCTCATCGTAAATCTCGTGCGAAGCCCCAAGATATTCTATCCATCAAATGCTACACGTATCCATTAGCCTTAGCATTCGCAAACCAACCAAAAAAAAACCATGAACTTTACGATAAATTAATGAGTATTCCCTGGGGACTTGCTAGTGTTATTCTAGAGGGCAAACCTAGCGTTCAGACACTCAAAAAGAGACGTAACTCGTCTTTTCTTAGTCTTTATGATAAGATCTTTGTCGGGGCGAGCGAGAAATACACTGATCTCTATCCGGACAAATTAGGAGCAATGGTTGAAATTACCCTAAAAAATAGAAATACCTTTATTGGAGAGTGCGCTTTAAACTATGGCGGCAAGAATATTCGAAAAAGTTATACACCTGCTGGAGGCACCATAAAGCCCCTTCAAGAGACAGATATGGCAGGACGATTCTTAGATCTTACTGCCCCCGTCATTGGTCAAAAAAGCGCAAATAAGCTCCTGAGAAAATTCAACCCAAATAAAAGCAGTCTAATAAAAACCAGCAAATAAATAACATGAATTTACAGATAAGTTTTTAGGCACAGCTTATTTTACCGGAGACTTTAATGACAATAAGCAATATTTCCGAGCCAATTATATCACATTCTGTCAGCAGAGCTAATCATCCCGCTCTAATCGATGCACGATCAGGGCGATGTATAACCTATGGTGACCTGGAAGAAAAAATAATTAAGACAGTCTTCCTGTTAAACAAATTCGGTATAAAACAAAAATCAATCGTAGGTTTAGCACTTTCAGATTCTATCGAACACGTCGTTTTACAATTAGCGCTAGCTAGGCTGGGGGCCATTCACTTGCCAATAGATTGGAGGTGGTCAAATAAAGAAGTTGAAGTGGTAGGAAAAGAGTTTAAACCCAATATTATTATTTCTGAAACAACAAAAGAAAAAAGTAACATCAATAATGAATATAACGTAATAAAATTTTTTGAAAAGATTCCTTTAAGTGAGCTTGAGAAATTTAAACTCAGCTTCAAACCAAATTTTAATCCCTCTCATCCTTTTCTTATATCTCTATCTTCGGGTACGACTGGTACCCCTGACGGCCCAACATTAAACCATAGTCATATGATTAGCCGGTTTATTGCCCAAGCGATTACTCTTAAATTCAGCTGGCACCAGCGTTTTCTTGCGGCTACGCCACTTTATTTTGGAGGTGGGAGAACATTTGTGCTCTCTTTGCTTTTTATGGGAGGTACAGTGATCATTGATCCACCCCCATGGAAACCAAAAAACTTTATTACTACACTAGAGAAATATTCTCCTGATTTAACTTTCTTAGTTCCCACACAAATACGTGATCTTCTTAATCTCGACAAAGGATCGCTAAATAAGTTTTCAGTCTTATCAACTTTAATATCAAGTGGATCTGCTCTCCATAAACATGAACGAGAAAAAATAGTCCAAAACATATGTTCGGGGCTTATTGAATACTATGCCTCAACAGAAGGGGGCGGTATCACCGCTCTTTTTGCCGATGAAATGGGTAAAGCCCCAGATAGTGTTGGAAAGCCAATCTTTCGAGTGGAAGTAGATATTGTCGATGAGAATAAAAATAGTCTGCCTACAGGTCAAACAGGTCTTATAAGATATAGAGGTCCAGCAGTAGCTAGTAATAATCGTATTAAAGGTCAAAAAAGAGACGCGCTCCAGGATAGTGGTGAATGGTTTTATCCCGGCGATCTTGGTGAGATAGATGACGCCGGATTCTTATATTTAAGAGGACGCGCCAAAGATATGATAATTAGAGGTGGGGTTAATATTTATCCTCAGGAAATAGAGCGAGTAATAAGTCAAATACGGGGAATACAAGAAGTCTGTGTGTTTGGACTGCCTGATAATCATTTTGGTGAAATTGTTGTTGCGGCCATAATATGCAATAATGAAATAAATGAAGAACTGGTCAGAGCCCAATGCGTAGAGTTCCTAGCACCTTACAAAATACCTAGTCAGTTTATCAGTTTAGACCACTTACCAAAAAATTCCGGGGGTAAAATTCAAAAAGAAAAAGTAAAAAATTTAGTTATTAATAAAAAAAAGTAATGAAATTATTTAGCGATTAAATTATCTCCTCAGCCTTTCGCAGCCCCTCGAACATTGAGGACTTCATTAAGAATGCCTTACACATTACCGGGTCTTTCTCTATTACCTGAAGAGCCTCCAGAGATTTTTGCCTCTTTTGATAATTTTTTTCTGTCATTCGTTTCCGATTCTCATCTGCTTGTTTAATAATCTGTTCTTCAGCGATGGGCTTTCTTTGACGCGAGTAAAGATCTAATAATTTATTATGATTATCAATATTACCCTCAGACCAAATAATATTCAGCTTCTCAGTCAAATTATGGGCATCATGTAATCCACCGTTCATACCCATACCTCCTGAAGGTGAATTCAGATGAGCCGCATCTCCTGCTAATATAACCCTATCATGGTTATATTGATTTACAATTCTCTGATGCACTCGATAAACTCGTTTATCGAGAATTTCAAATCGGCCATCTATAGGACAAATTTCCTTCAACTGTTGCTGAACATGCTCTTCTGCCAAAGCCTCATCAGGTGACATATTTTCGGGAAAATATAAACTCGCACGCCATAGATCTGGTAATTGTAATAAACTAAAGTTACCATTCTTACTCCAACAATAGCTAACACTAGACAACTCATCAATATGAAGATCAAAAGGGAACGTGGTCGTTACAAGAACAGTTCGTTCGGGATAAATTGACCCCTTAAATTCAACGCCTAATTGTTGTCTGACCGCGCTACTACCTCCATCGGCCCCGATCAAAAATCGTCCATGAATTGTGTTTTCTTGATTATCTTTACTTACCTTAACAGAGACACCATTTTTATCTTGGCTAAATGCAATAAACTCAGTTCCGTAACAAATATCAGAGAGCGGGTGCCTCTCAAGTAAATCATTTATAATTTCACAAATTTTACTTTGTTCAAATTGAACACGATATGGGTATTCTGTCTCATCCGCTATATAATTGAGATCAAAAACCACTTTGTCCCCAGTAGTGTGATTTCTAATCTGCCATTGAGGAACTTTAATACCAGTTTCAAGTATTTTTTTTGTAATGCCGTAAGGTGCCATCATTTCTAACGAAGGTGGATGTATTGTGGATGCTCTCATGTCGTTACTTACGGTGGGTATTTTATCAATGAGAGTTATAGGTATTCCAAAATTTACCAAGCGAACAGCTGCAAATAAACCTACTGGCCCAGCACCAACAATTATAACGCGATCACTTTTATATTGATTCGGCATAGTAACTTTATTTTTCAATGCAACCTCACAGAACTATTGATAACAAATTATAATACTATTACGATTAAAAGAAAATCACAGAGATGGTATTTTTAATGTCGGAATTAGAGTATGCAAAAAGAGGCTTAATCGGGGTTCTTACCCCACAAGCGAATACAACGGTCGAGCCGGAGTTTTCTATTTTGAGGCCAGCCGGAGTAACAATGTTAAATGCTCGGTTAACCAGTAGTAAAAAAACTATTGAGGAAAGATTAGTAGATTATACTCATAAAATAGAAAATACATTAGACGAATTTGCAAATGCCCCCATACAAGCTGTTGCATTCGGCTGCACCGGAGCCTCTTACCTTATTGGTCAAAAGGAAGAAGAAAATTTATGTGAACGCATAAAGAAAAAAAAGAATTATCCTTTTGTAACCGCAGCTAGAGCGGTTATTGACTCTTTCAATACACTAAATGCAAAAAGAATTGGCTTAGTCTCTCCATATCCCGCAAAGTTGACTGAAATTAGCGTTAATTATTGGAGCAATGCTGGATTTGAAGTTTGTGAGGTAGCGAGTGCGTTTAACTCTGAAAATGATTTTCACCCAATCTATAGCCTGCGGGCTGATAGCAGTTCGGACGCCTTAAAATCTCTAGAATTAAAAGATATAGACGCGATTGTCATGCTTGGGACTGGCATGCCTACACTACAACCCATACTAAACTGTCGTGATTGGCATGGACCACCAGTAACTTCCTGCATGTTAAGTCTCGCTTGGCAAACTATGCTGTATATAGATGATATAAAGCCTACAAAAGAAAACTTGTTAGTATGGATTAGAGGCGATGATTGGGGAGAGAGATTATCGTCTTATTCCATATAATTTATGATAATTCTCGCTATTACACGTTTTCATTCAACTCACGTTTTATCATATTCTCAATTGCCCTTCGAGCTGGAATACGCGCGCTATCATGCTTTATATCAACAAATAATTGATCCATTGTTGTCGCCATACAAGCTTGTTGTGATTCAAGAAAATCAAGGTCCTCGTTAAAAGTTGCCGCAATTTCTTTATGTAAAACCTTGGTTGCCTCTGAGTCACGAGGTTTATATCCATTTAAGGGCGTCCAAAAATAATAGCAACTACTCTCAGTCTTTGGTGTTGCGCCATGGTAAAGTCTTAAGTTGAAACCACCATTTTGCTCTCTATTCTCCATCGCGTTACGCCCCTCCTCTAATGCTCCAGTCCATTGGATCACAGTAGAGGGAACGACATATTCAAACTCTTGCCATCGATCAACCAATACGCCCTCCTCAAAACCAGCACCTTTCACATAAGTCGGTGGGGGAACTATACTCTCCATCCAACGAATATAGTGCACTCCTGTTTCTTTGGGACTAACATCCATTTTAGCATCAACCTGGCCTTGCTGATTACCGCCACCAATAGTATTTCGATGAATATAAGGAATATGAGTTAGGTCCATTAAATTATCAATTAACAGCATATAATTGCATTCGATTTCATACATATCATGTATGTGAGGCCAATTTTCATGGTCATCATTCCACGGGAAATCAACGAGCAATTGCTCCTCATCAGCGAGTTCGGGATCCCCCATCCAGATCCAGATTATTTCTTGTCGTTCAAAAATAGGATAGCTTCTTACTTTGGCATAGGGCGGCACTTTTTCTTGACCTGGTATTTTAACGCATTCACCGGAACCATTAAAAGTCATACCATGATATCCACATTGCAGACCCTCGGGAACCACATCACCTAACCTTAGAGGTGTTGCGCGGTGGCAACACCGATCCTCTAGAGCACTAGCATTGCCCTCATTGTCTCTAAATAAAACCACATCCTCGTTCAAGAATTTACGAGCGAGAGGCTTGTCACCAGTTATCTCGTGGCTCCAAGCGGCATGATACCACGCATTCAAAGGCCACTGTTTTTCTGTTTTTAGAAACATTATTATTCTCCCTGTTTAACTAATTATTTTTTAATTTCTGTCTTTTGACTATTTTATTTTCAGAATTAGATCACCTTAGAAAAATATACTCAAATTTTTAGCCATTAGAATATTCTGATCAAGTATAATTTCCCGGCGAATTAATTTCCAGACACCCGACTCTAAACGCAATATATCCGACCTTTTACCATAAAAAGAGTTACATTCAGTTTCTGAACGATTCTGATAAATTAAAAATCTACTTTTAATTCCAACCTCACAAGGTTCTTGCATTGTTGGCTTCACATTTTGCAACTGAATATTGGTGATCATTCTGGAAACGCGAGAAAGCGGCTCTTCCGCCCAATGTTTACCAGTATATATTTGATCAATACGTTTACTCAGTGTCCATTTATCTTCCTCAAACCATGAAATATCATAGCCTTCGCGAGTATTTTCCTTTTCATTATGGGTTCCAAATTTCACATTACGGCGAATGGGCATAAAGTAAATAAGATCATCACTGAGAATATCTAGCCATTCCCTAAAATTCCTTTGATCGAGTAATTCAGCTTCATCATAAAGAAATTCCTCAATTTCTTGCTTTAATCGATAATAATAATCATCCCTCCTTACTTTATTCTTCGCTCCAAGATCATTCATGCTGGCTCGCCTTAAAGTTATTGAGTGGACCACCTTGCCCAGCAAAACAGCCAACATCTATTATGGTACCAGAAATTGCCGAAGCTTTATCTGAAAGCAGAAATAGAACAGCATTGGCAACATCTCTTGGCTCGGTTAATCGATTATCCGCGTTATTAATACCATTATCCAGAATATGCTTAATATTACCATTACGGCGCTCAAGGCTCATTCCAGTTACAAATCCTCCGCCACCGGGCACAACAGTATTTACTCTTATACCGTGCCTCATATGATCATAAGCCATTGCTGCACTTAGAGCAAAAATCCCTCCTTTACTGGCACTATAGGCTAACATATTTGGTTTTCCCCATCCCGAACCAGAGCCAATATTGACAATTGCGCCCTCTCCTTGCTCAATCATATAGTTAAGTACCTCTTTGCTACACAGAAATGTACCCTTAAGGTTTACATTGATAACGTCATCCCACATTTTTTCAGAAGTCTCAACTATACTACCCAAAGGGCCAATTGCTGCGTTATTAACCAAACCATCAATTCTGCCGTATTTTTCCTTCGTGAACTTTGCAACCTCATTGATATCAGAGGACTTCGTTACATCTGCCTCAATAATATCCACCTTTAGATTGGGCGAATTTAGTTCTGATCTAAGTGTATCAATTTGATGACCGTCTTCATCCATTCCTTTATTGGACTTTAGACCAAAAGCGACGACATTGAATTTATTTTCAGCTAAAGCTAAAGTAATAGCTTTCCCAATCCCAAAAGTTCCGCCAGTTACGATAACTGTTTTCATGTATCATTACCTAAAGCTGTTTGGGCGGGATGAGACATGATTTTCTTCCAATCTTGGCTTTCCATATAAGAAGCCCAACACTTATAAAACTGACGGGCATTTTCTTCCGTCATTTGAGTGCTTACCATGCCTGGCACAGGATCATTAATTTTATAGTCTCCCATAGACTGTTGATAGTTGAAAGGAAAACGGCGCGCTATTGCACCGGAGCAACTAGCCGTAGCCTGATTCCAGTTTTCCATATCATCTTGCTCAGTCATTCCAGCTGGACCAGCATATCGCATATAGTAACGCCTAACTAAATCTTTTACTTCTTTTGGAGCGACCTTATCCACAAGAAAAAATCGCGAAATTTGTGATGACTGCGGTCCATTTGGGTGCCAAGAGCAAAGCGCCCGTGGTTGGCGACCATGAAATGATGTATTTGGGAAAATTGTGCCAACAAAGGGCACTATCCTGGCACGTTCGCCTAGTTTCAATTCTCGCTCTTGATAACAATGCCTATAATATTCTTCCACAATTGGATTGTCCTTATAAGCCTCGATATATTCATTATTAGCAGGTTTCATCGCTGAATGAATTCCGTGACCACCGGGAAAGCTTATCCATAAGTGCTGAGCATCAGCGAGTTCATTATCTCGGCGCCCCTTTTCTCCCGAACCAGCACTTGGACCTATTCCAACCATATCGACTGAAATATGACTTACGTTATGATAAGAATCACCACAAAAATTTTCAGCAGGAACTTTCCAGTTACATGGACTTATCCATTTATGGACACCACCAAAAACTTCTGTTCCCCCCTCACTCCCATCCAAAGAGTCAAGTGCGAAATCAAGATGAGCTTTAGCTCCACCCAAATATTCAATAAAATTTGGCGCGCTCTTATCCCATGTTGCCCAAATTGATCCTTTGTAATTAAACATCTGTGAAACCTCAATCAAAGACCACTTTTCTTTATTTAAAGACTTTGAATAAAGCTCTTTCTCGTGAGGCACTCCAACTAATTTACCATCTGTTGCAAAACTCCACGCGTGAAATGGACATGTAAAGGTCGCGGTATTACCCTCGTCATATAAACAAACTTTCATACCCCTATGAGTACAAGTATTCAAGAAAACATGGATTTTCCCATTAGAGTCTCTGCATAAAATGACTGACTCAGCACCCATCCTAGATGTGATGAAATCACCATTACTGGGGATTTGTGTTTCATGCCCAACTAACAGCCAAGACCTCGTAAAAACTTTCTCTAATTCTATAGAGTATATTTTCTCATTCGAAAATATCTGTCTATCTATTAAACCATTTATTCCATCAACCATGCCCGAATAATTATCATTTTCAGCCATTAAAAATTACCTTGCCCTATATATTTTTTTATTTTTCTGTGATGAGTTATAATATTTAGTTCAGATCAATTTGATATTCCTTCAAATGACTAAATTTAACTAAATCAAGTGTCTTTTTGTTAGTTGCGGTAAGTTTAACCCTAGGAGCAAAACCAGCAACTCGAGCTTCCTCCCACCGAAGCGCGCATAGGCACCAACTATCACCAGCTTTTAAACCCGGAAAACCATAATTCTGAATTGGCGTGCTTAAATCGTTACCCTTGTTTCGTGAAAACTCTAAAAACTCATCAGTAACGATTACGCATACAGTATGAGTCCCCACGTCTCCATGTCCTGTATTACAGCAACCATCTCTATAAAACCCTGTAAGAGGATCCATCCCACAAATCTCCAACTCCGTTCCTAAAACATTTTCCTGTTTTTCTTCCATTTAACAGACAGCCCTCATAAATTTACAAATAATATAAACTTTATAGCCTATTATTATCTTTTACAAATAATCAAAATAAAGAATGCTAATTTAATTATCTCAGATTCATAACCTTAGGGGTATTCCGAACATCTCAAATTTACTGTTGAAAAAAGATGTTTTTGTAATCAATATGTAACTATGAGTAAAAAAGTGAACCTGGATAATTGGCCGAGTACACATGAAGATTTTGCTAGTTTACTGCCAAAAGTATCAGGTAATAAAATTAATGGATTAAACGAAACTCAAGTTAGAAAGGCTTCACCTTTCTTCTGGCATCCTCACGATCAACATGAATTTGGTAAACTCGCAACCGAAGTCATTAATATTCAGAGAAAATCACCAGAAATTACGGAGCACTATAGCAGAAAAGCTCCTCGAGGGCCAAAAATAATTGATAGATCAACGGCATATCATCAGAAATCGCCAGAAGATTGGACTAAAATTATGAAACGTTTTGCGCTAAATAACGAGTCAGATGACGTGCGCATAACCGAAATGTCTCCACTTTACGTATATGAAGGGTATGAAATTAACGAACCAAGAATAATTATCATTGGGGTTACCATGGACCATGATGAACTCGATAAAATACCAGCAAGTCTTGCAAACCCAGCATCGGCAGTTGAAGTCGCTCGCCAGTATAATCGTGCAGCCCGCGCTTGCAGAGAACTTACAAATTTCATTCTGACACAAGGTTTTGAGGCAAAAGCGTGGGCGGGACCATTTGCATCTAATCTAAATATGATGCCTGCAGCGATAGAATCAGGGATGGGTACGCTTGGTAAACACGGATCTCTTATACATGGTGAATTTGGCTCTTCATTCCGTTTATCTGCTGTAACGACAGATATGCCTCTAATATCCGATGAACCACGAGATATTGGAGCGGAGGATTTCTGCACAAATTGTCAGATTTGCGTTAAGGTTTGCCCTCCCGGTGCAATATTTGAAGAAAAACAAATGGTTCGTGGTGTAAAAAAATGGTTTGTTGATTTTGATAAATGTATTCCCACATTTGGTGAAGCATTAGGGTGTGCGGCCTGCATAGCCAAATGCCCTTGGTCAACGCCGGGCCGGGCACCTAAATTAACACAAAAAATGCTGGATCGCCGAAGAAGAAAACGTGCAAATTAACTACCCTTGATATATTTGTATGTTTTGATTAGAAATTATTCGATAACGATATTTGCCGCAGACAGACCGGAGACCAAAGTATTAAAATGACGCGGATCTTTAAAAGGCAGCTTGGTCAAAACACTCCGCAAGTTAATTTTATCATGTAATGCTAAGGCACGATCCAATGCATTTTGTGCTTCATTTATTTTTCCTAATATTCCAAATATACTCGATAAATAAACCCATGATATTACAACCTTGGGATTACGCCTAATTCTTCTCGACAAAGCGTCAACGGCTCTTTCATATTTGGCTTCAACTAAATAAATATTTGCTAAAGTGTGAAACCAGTGTGGTTCATGAACTGGTTTCAATTTCATAGCTTGGTCTAGATACTCCTTTGATAATTTTGTGTCCCCAATGAAGGAAAGAAGCATGGACTTGTTTGAATTGAAGAGTGGAGATCGTGGCTCCAACTCTAAAGCCCTGTCAATAAACTCCAAAGCGGTATCAAATTCTTTTCTCCATAATAAAACATTTGCATTAGCCCATAAACTAAATGGTTCGAAATTATTAAGTAAATATGACTTCTTTGCATTCTTAAATGCCAAATTCATCATTTGATCATCTTTGTGATCCCAATTTCTAATATATCTGTTTAGAAAACATTCGGATAATAGGGAATATGCTACACTATCATTGGGGTCTAATGCGATAGCTGTATTCAGAACTTTCTCAGCTTCGAGATTATCCTCATAAGAAAATCTTGTAATAAGTTCTCGTCCTCTAAGACACAAGTCAAAAACCTGGTTGTTTATTTTAGGGCTGGCAACTTTATCTGGCGCTTCTCCATTACCAATTTTTTTTAAAATGTATTTTGCCACACTATCCACTAGCCGATCTCTTTCTTGCAAAATCTCTAAATCTCCTGAATTCAATCGATGAACCCATAAATACTTCCCTGTTTTACAATCAGCCATTTTAATAGTAATGCGGTAACCATATTCATCCTTGCAAATATTACCTTCCAAAACAAAATCGATATTTTTTTCCTCTGAAATTTGTAATATATTTGGAATATTGTCTCTATATTGAAACGATATATTGCGTGAGAGAATAGAAAAATCTTTGGATTGGGAGAGGCTTATGATTATCTCATCGGTAATGCTATCACAAATCCTATAATCTCTAGAGTCAACAGATAAATCATTAAAGGGTATAATCAATAGAATTTTATTTTCTTTAATTGCATCATAAGCATAAAGTATCTCAGAGTGTTCTTCAATAACATTGGCTATAAAACGGAAGCCCCTACGACTAAAGGTTTTAATAATACCTTGACTTTTGCCATTATCAGATAACGCTCGTCTGGCAAGATTAATTCGCGAATTGAGCGAAGCGTCAGATATAGCTTTTCCGCCCCAAACCGCTTCGATGATTTCATCTTTACTTTTTACGGTTTCTCGATTTTTTATTAAAAATAATATTAGGGCGAAAACCTGAGGTTCTACCTGAATGATAACTCCATCTCGATATAGTTCAATTTTTTCATCATCAATTTTAAATTTATTAAATGAATAAATCATAATTTTTCCGACCCAAACTAAGAAAGTATAAAAACTGAAGCAGTTCTAGAGATTTTCTTCAAGTATTATTTGAATAAACTGTTACTACAAAACACAATGCTATCTCTTTAGGAGTGTTTGCACTATGATTCAGAGAAATACCAGTATTAAATTAGTTGATTTTGATAAATGGTACAAGAAGGGTTGGACCAGCGGATTAGCAAAGAGCATCGTTGCTGAATATGGCGTAACACCAATAAGAATTCTAAGAAACGATGAAAACCCTGACCATGTAATATTAGTATCAATAGCGCCAACGATAGAGGCTTTTGATAATGCTCGATCTGACCCTAGAATAATTGAACTAATTAACGATCCTGAGACAACTGCCGAGCCACCAGAGCACCTCGGTTTTTATACCACGACTGATTTACCAAATAACGATGGCCCCGATTTGTTCGGGTTTCATATTGAACACAAACTAGTTGATTACGATAACTGGTTTAAAATTTTTTCTGAAGGACCAATGAGACAAGAGTTAGAAAAGAAATATGGTGTAAGAGCAATTAGAGTACTAAGAAGCATAGGCATCCCCAATGAAGCCCAAGTGGTTTTCACCGGACCAAGCCAGCAGGCCATGGATGATATGAATAATGATGAGCGAGTTCAGGCTCGTTTTAATGATCAATCAATTTTTATATGTCCGCCAAAAATCACCGGCAGATATACAGTAGTTATTATATAGGCTTCCTGTGTGAAACTTAAGGGAAATTATCCTCTTGATAATTTCCCTATTTTTTTAAAGAGGAGATAAAATAAATGCCGTTGGTTAGAATATCGACAATTGCAGATCGTATGACACCAGAAAAGAAAAAGAAATTATGTCAAGAGATACATGAAGTTATGATGAGAAATACTACAGCGCCATCAGAAGCGGTATCTATTATTATTGACGAAGTTCCGCCTCAAAATTGGATGATGCATCAAAATATGCTCAACGAAAGAGAACCTTCGGATTTTTTTAAAGACTAAAAATAAATTAGTGTTAAGAATAATTAACAGAATTTATTGAAATCTATCTTGCTAATTACTCTTTTATTTTTTACTGGTATTACCGTCTTAATTAAGGGTCAAAAGTGTTAAGAATAATTAACAGAATTTATTGAAATCTATCTTGCTAATTACTCTTTTATTTTTTACTGGCATTACAGTCTTAATTAAGGGTCGAAAATGATATCCGAACTATTACTTATTTTGTCAGAAATCATAAATACTCGTTTTTATATGGTACTGACATCGATTTTTTTTGGAAGTATGATTACAGGATATGCCGGCTTTGGGGGGGGGGTTACTTGTACTTCCCATAGTAGCTATTTTATTTGGCCCTGTAGTAGCCATTGCAACAATTGTCCCAGTTTTTTTTGTTGGCCTTGTCCCATCTGCTATACAAGCATATAGAAAATCAGACTGGAGGGAAGTTGGACCGGTTGTGTTTTCAAGTTCAATTGCGATATTTGTGGGATTGTCCTTCTTAGTAAGTTCCGATCCAGAAATTATCAAAAATCTTATGGGTACCTTTATTATTTTAGCATCATGTCTTATGGTGACAGGTTGGAATTACAAGGGTAAGCGCAACTTTTTCTCAAATATTATAGTCGGTGGTCTAACCGGAGGTATAACGGGAATGTCAGGAGTTCCGGGATCTCCAATTATGATTATTTATTACACCTCGGCTCAAGTTGCGCCTGATCTGAAACGAGCCAATATTCTAATGACTGGGTTTCTTGGTATGTTTCTCACAGTTCTGGGGCTCTCTTTTAGAGATATTTATACGACAGAAATTTGTATATATGCGATAATCCTTTCCCCCATTTTTGTTATAGGGGCGCGGATTGGCCAGTATTTATTTAGCATTTTGCCAAGCAAATGGTTTAGAAAATTTACAATCGTCCTTTTATTTATTTCAGGATTATCCGCAATAATCTTTTAGAATAAATAATTAAAATGGGCCTGCTAAAACGGCAGACCCATTTTTTTCAGGTTCTAAAACTATTAATTTTAATTCTTAGATTTATCAACTAGAGCATTCTCAGTGATCCAAGGCATCATATCCCGGAGATTTTGCCCAACCTTTTCTATATCGTGCTCCGCAGATCGACGGCGCATCGCTTTGAATCTTGGGGCTCCGACCTTATTCTCCATCATCCAATCTTGAACAAATTTGCCTGTTTGAATGTCGTTCAGAACCTCTTTCATTCGAGCCTTCACACTTGCATCTACGACACGCGGTCCGGAGACATAATCTCCAAATTCAGCTGTATTAGAAATTGAATATCGCATATTAGCGATACCGCCCTCATACATTAAGTCAACGATCAATTTTACTTCGTGTAAACATTCAAAATAAGCCATCTCCGGAGCGTAACCCGCTTCAACCAATGTTTCCCAAGCAGCAGTTATTAGAGATGTAAGACCGCCGCATAACACAGCCTGTTCACCAAATAAATCAGTTTCGCATTCCTCTTTAAAAGAGGTTTCAATTATACCTGATCTTCCGCCACCAATAGCTGAACCATAAGATAGGGCGAGATCAAGGGCCGCTCCACTCGCATCCTGATGAACAGCCACTAAACAGGGCACTCCAGCACCTCTCGCAAATTCACCTCTCACTGTATGGCCGGGTCCCTTTGGAGCGATCATAAAAACGTCTACTCCCTCAGGAGGTGAAATTAGGCCAAAATGAATAGCTAATCCATGTGCAAATGCTATGGCTGAACCTGGTTTGAGATTATTATGAATTTCTGATGCATAGAGATCCGCTTGAATTTCATCAGGCGCTAAAATCATTAACACATCAGCCCAAGCAGCCGCCTCGGATGGTTCCATAACCTTAATTCCTTCGGCCTCGGCCTTAGCAACCGAACCAGAGCCTTGTCGCAGCGCAACAGCAATTTCTGTTACACCACTATCACGCAAGTTTAAGGTGTGGGCGTGACCTTGACTTCCATATCCCACGATAGCTACTTTCTTTGTCTTGATTAAGTTAACATCAGCATCACGATCATAAAAAACACGCATCTTAAAATTCCTTTACTTAATTAATTAATTCAAAAAGTAGATTAATCTCGAATATTATATAGGCTCTGGGCCCCGAGAAATAGCCACAACCCCTGTACGTGACAGATCAACTAATCCTAAAGGCTTCATTAAATCAATAAACGCATCAAGTTTTTGGGTACTACCTACAATCTCAAATACAAACGAACTATTTGTACTATCAACTACATGGGCACGGAATATATCTGCTATTCTCAAAGACTCAACCCGAGAATCCCCTTCCCCTTTTACTTTAACAAGTGCGAGCTCTCGTTCAACGGAAGGACCATCTACCGTTAAATCAGAAACAGCTCGAACTGGAACCAATCTATCCAATTGAGCACGGATTTGCTCAAGAACCATTTTTGTTCCAGAACTNACNACTGTAATCTTTGACAATCGGTTAGGTTCGTCAACCTCAGCNACGGTNAGACTTTCTATATTATAGCCTCTTCCCGATAAAAGCCCNATTACGCGGGCNAGAACTCCAGCTTCATTCTCNACTAAAACTGAAAATGTATGGAAATTNTCATCAGCACCTAAAACCTTATTCAACTCTTTTTTCCCCCGTATAATTCTTAAGCTATAGCACTCTCGCTTATTTTATTGTCAGCATGCACCTTTGGTGCTAATACGATCTCATTATGCGCTGCCCCCGAAGGTATCATTGGGAACACGTTTTCATCCCGGTCTGTGTGCATCAAAACAAAAACTGGGCCATTAATCTCTATCATTTGTTTATATGTTGCGTCTACATCCTCTGGATTATGGCACTCCAAAGCCGTAAAACCCATAGCCTCGGCTAGTTTATTATAATCAGGCCCACCACTTAGATCACACTCCGATTCATTATTATCATGGAATAATTCTTGCCATTGGCGTATCATGCCCAAAACCTTATTATGCAAGCACAAAACTTTTACTGGTAACCTTTCTTTAGCAATTGTTGCCATTTCCTGAACATTCATCATCATAGAACCCTCAGATGTAACACAAACCACNACTGATTCTGGGTNTGCAACTTGAACACCCATAGCAGCTGGTATACCGTAGCCCATAGTGCCGAGTCCACCTGACGTCATCCACCTATTAGGTTCTTCAAACTGAATATATTGGGCAGCCCACATTTGGTGTTGGCCAACGTCAGTAGTAACGTAATAATTAGAGCCTTCNAATGTTTTACTTAACTGGCTTAGTGCATATTGTGGTTTAATCGATTTCTTGGCCTTTTGATCAAAACCCAAACAATCAATTGACCTCCACTTTCCAATAGTATTCCACCATTCTTGGATTTCCTGTTTATTGATCTTTGGCTTTTTTTCGTTCCATACTGTAATTAGATCTGATAATATACTCGTTGCATCACCAATTATCGCTATATCCACTGCTATATTTTTATTAATTGAAGATGGATCTATATCAACGTGTATTTTTTTGCTATCTGGAGAAAATAAATCTGTATTTCCCGTGACCCTATCGTCAAATCTCGCCCCAATATTAAACATAACATCGCAGCCGTGCATCGCNAGATTAGCTTCATATGTTCCATGCATGCCTGGCATTCCAATAAAAAGTTCATCAGATGCTGGATATGCTCCAAGAGCCATAAGTGTCGTTGTACATGGAAATCCCGTCATTTTAACAAATTTCTGTAAAAGTTTAGAAGCTTCAGGACCAGAATTTATCACTCCACCACCCGCATATATAATCGGTCGATGAGCTGAAGCTATCATATCAACAGCAGCTTCAATCTGCGCTCTATCGCCGTTAATTTGCGGTTTATAGTTGCGAGGTTCTATACCAGATGGNCCCAAATAGCTTCCCATNCCCATAATAATATCTTTNGGAATATCTACTAAAACAGGTCCCGGCCTNCCGTGTGAAGCTATATANAAAGCTTCATGTATAATATAAGCAAGATCTTCTGTGGATTTAACCAAATAATTATGTTTGGTCGCTGGTCTGGTAATACCCGTCGTATCTGCTTCTTGAAAAGCATCATTTCCAATCAACTTACTGGTAACTTGGCCCGTAAGACATACTAAAGGAATGCTATCCATTAAAGCATCAACTAAGCCCGTTACCGTGTTCGTTGCACCTGGGCCTGAGGTAGCCATCGCAACCCCAACTTTGCCTGTGCAGCGCGCATAACCCTCTGCTGCATGCACTGCACCTTGCTCGTGTCCAACTAATATGTGACGTAAACTATTTTGTTTATACATATCGTTGTATAAGGGAAGAGTAACACCACCAGGGTAACCAAAAACAACTTCAACACTCTGATCAGCCAAAGCCTTCAGAATAATTTCCCCCCCAGTATATCTCTCAACAGACATTTTATAACTCCATAAATNATCTTATNTACTTTGGCACTAACCAAAAAAAAACGCCATCNTCNCGCCAATATAGCNAATCTAATAANCATTCGTGACGAAAATAATGACAATTGGGCCGAAAACTATACTCATTCAGGGTAATCGTCAATACTTAAATGATAATTTTTGAAAAGATTTTATCACTTAATCTTTCCGAATATTGCTCATTTACCCTATAACATTGTATTATTTGATTACGAAACCACGTTAATTGCCTTTTTGCGTACCGTCTCGTCATTTTCTTCGCTTCGCTAACTGCGATGTCTAAAGTTTGCTCATGATTAAGATAACTAGTTATTTGCGCAACACCTATAGCTTTCATAGCAGAAAGAGTTGGGTCAAGATTTAGACTTAGAAGGCTCTTAACCTCCTCAATTGCACCATTTTTTATCATCCCGTCAAATCGTTCATCGCATTTNTTATACAGCTTTTCCCTTGGTGGATCCAAAATAANTATCTGATAATTAGCTTTAAATGGCGCTTTTGTGGGTTTCGACTCTTGCCAATCACTCAAAGATCGATTTGTTGCTAGATAAACTTCATACGCCCTTACCATACGCTGAGTATCATTCAAATCGAGTTTTAGTGCAGTTCTTGGATCAAAACGCCTCAGCTCATTATGAAAAGCTTCTGCTCCTTGTTTATTTCGNTGNGNAATAACCTCTNGCCGAATTTCCTTAGAAACCTCTGGTATTTCTGANAGACCCTGCATNAATGCTTTGATGTACAAACCTGTACCACCAGCAATAATCGGNAGAGCACTCTTTCGCCAGCACGCTAAAATTTCTCTCTCTGCAAGCTCTTTCCAAACTGCGACTGAACAATTTTTTGTCGCGGAGACGGCGCCATAAAGTTTATGAGGCACAAGCGACTCATCATATTGAGATGGCCGAGCTGNTAAAATTTTTAATTCTGAGTAAACCTGCATGGCATCCGAGTTTATGATGACACCATGATATTTTTCTGCGGCTTTAATGGCTAAACTAGATTTACCACTGGCTGTAGGGCCTGCAATAATCAGCACAGTCTGATTAGAAAAAGATCTCATTTATTTTTTCAACGTATGCATAAGATCAACATAGCAACATTTATTAAATAGGTCTAATATTTCGCTGTTTTATGGTAAATCGGTGAAAAAAAAGCAGGTCTAAAAGCCTCCGATGAACTTAATTTATTCCATTAACAAAGACACCATGCCGTCTGCCAGCTTAGGTTCAAACCAAGTACTTTTTGGAGGCATGACCTCCTCTGCATCAGCCACTGCCATTAACTCTGCAATCGTAGTCGGAAACACAGCAAACGCCACTTTCCACTCACCTGTATCGACCCGTTTTTCTAATTCAGTCATCCCACGAATACCACCCACAAAATCTATTCTAGGATCCGTTCTGGGATCATCTATACCCAACAGCGGCGATAACACCTTTGTCGATAAAATACTCACATCAAGACAATCCACAATCGAATTTTTTTCTGAGTCTTCGATAAATAGTGTAAAAGAATACCAATTGCCGTCGATATACATAGCATAATTTCCTGAACTAGTCGGCTTTGGTGCTTCATCAAACGGAACTAAATCACAAATTTCACTCAATTTNTCCAAAAATTCAGTATTGGAATAACCATTTAAATCTCGCACAATTCTATTATAATCTAGAATTTTCACTTCTGNCTCNGGAAAGCTNACAATTAAGAAAAAGTCATGCGCTTCCATNCCCGTTGGATTTGATATATTAGCATTTCGTTGGGCTGCTACCCTTGCTGCAGCTGCGGATCGATGGTGACCATCTGCAATATAAATAACTCCCAATTCTTCAAAAGCTCGAGTGATTTGGATAATATCAGCGTCATCATCAACAAGCCAAAGAGTGTGTCCAACGTTACCATCACCTATAACATGATAATCCGCTGCACCCTTCACAACTCTATCTATAACATCTTGAATAAGTCCACTATTTTTATGTGTTGTAAATACCGGACCTGTTTGCGCATTAACTGCATCAATTTGCCGAACACGGTCGGTCTCTTTACTAGGGCGTGTATATTCATGTCGCCTGACAACATTTTGATGATACGACATTATTGAAGCCGCACCGGCAATACCCGTTTGAGTATGGTTATTCATCTTCAACTGATAGACATAAAAACACTTTTTCTTGTCCTGTCGCAAGACTTTCTGTTCAATCATACGCTTAAAATTACTTCGACCTTTTTCATAAACCTCTGGAGAATAAGGATCTGTTTTCGGGTCAAGATCAATTTCAGGCTTAGATATATGCAAGAAGCTCCAAGGTTTACCCTCTGCGAGGGTTCTTGCCTCATCAGCATTAATAACGTCATANGGGGGTGCAACCANCTCTTGAGCTAGATCAGGCACAGGACGAATAGCGGCAAAAGGCTTAACGACCANCTTATTNTCTGTCTCCGTCATATTGATTATAAACCTACTTTATCAATAAATTTCTGACCAGTTTGCTNCTAAACTCCAAATNNACGAAATNGGCTATTTGGCGATGAATTTCAATGCTACAAACCTTAGCCCAGATGTATTTTTTATCAATAACAATATTGTTTTTTTACCTTTTTTTTCTGCGCTNTTAAGTTGCGTTTTCACCTCTGCAATAGTGTTGACACCAACCTGTCCGAGCTCAACAATTATATTACCCTCTCTTATCCCTTGCTCAAACGCTGGGCTCCCAGAATCCACTCCAACCACAACCACCCCTTTCTCGACATTTTTCAGCTTATAACGCTTCCCAATTTGCAGTGAAAAATTACTAATTCTCAGTCCTAACGATTCAACCTCTAATATTTTTTCTTCGACAGGCGTAATTGGTTTTGCAACTTCTTTTTTAGCAAGTTGCTCCTCTTCCAACTCGCCCACACTAATTTTAACTTCAACCCTCTTACCATTGCGCCAAACTAGAACCTTAACTTCTTTGTCAATTTCCGTCCCAGCTACTATTTTTGGTAAATTCCGCATTTCTTTTACGATTTGACCGTTAAATTTTAGTATAACATCTCCTACCTGTATTTTTCCGTTTTCTGCCGGGCTACCTTCACTCACGCTTGCGACCAACGCGCCTTCCGCTTTCTCAAGNCCTATNCTNTCTGCGATTTCGGGAGTTACTTTTTGGATCCGAACTCCAAGCCAACCTCGTCGTGTTTTACCGAACTTAATCAGCTGATCTATAACTCCAGAAGCAACTTTCGAGGGAATTGAAAAACCTATCCCAATACTACCGCCTGATGGCGAAAAAATTGCTGTATTTATCCCTATAACTTCACCTTGCATGTTAAATAAAGGACCCCCAGAGTTTCCCCTGTTAATCGATGCATCTGTTTGAATAAAATCATCATAGGGTCCAGAATTTATATTACGGCCCCGAGCTGAAATAATACCTGCCGTAACTGATCCTCCCAAGCCAAATGGATTACCTATTGCTAAAACCCAATCCCCAACGCGCATCTTGTCAGAGTCCCCTACTGGAACAAAGGGCAAGTCTTCTGAGGTCTCTACACTGAGAACCGCTAGATCGGTTTTCGGATCTCGGCCAACGACTTTTGCTTTTAGAATTTTGTTGTCTTGCAGAATCACGTTAATTTCATCCGCACCCTGTATTACGTGATTGTTTGTGATAANAATCCCCTTCTTGTCGATGACAAACCCGGAACCTAGGGAAGTGGATTTCCTTTGTTGCTCTGGTCTNTTTTTGTCAAAAAACTCTTTGAAAAATTCTTCAAAAGGAGATCCAGGGGGAAATTGGGGCATCTCTGGAGTCTTACCAGTAGCCTTTTTGGTAACAGAAGTCGTAGAAATATTTACAACGGCGGGTAATAATTTTTGGGCTAAGTCAGCGAAACTGTCTGGCGCCGATCGCGCCATCGAATTGTTTGCGAAGAAAACACAAAACATAGCGACTATAAGAAAATTCAAACTATGAGAAAAACTTTTTAAAAAATACAACACACATCTCCATAAAATCACATTTTAGCCTAAGTAGATACGGTTTTAAATTCTGCCTAGATCAAGGTATAAAAAATCTAACATTATTATTTATAAATCGGGGCCTTACTCTCTGCATCAAAAATCAAGATCTTAAAAACCAAATTATAATAATTCCGAATATACCAGCCAGCACTCCTGCCAAACGAATNGATTGGTTAGGCTGTTCTAGGATTTGTTTCATAAAACCTTTCATGGCATCNGGGAAAAGGGCATAAAGAGCTCCTTCTATAACAATTGCTAGCCCCAATGCCGATAAAAAATCAACCATAATTAACTGGGNATTAAAATATTATTTTCCTGATTTTCTGCCATTAATNTCGCCAAAAAATTTAAAAAAATCCGAGTCAGGAGANAGCACCATTGTCGTTCCTTCTCCAAATGCTTCGTTGTAGGCTTCCATTGATCTGTAAAACTCAAAAAATTCCTCATCCTGACCAAAGGCAGAGTTTAANATTTGTGTCTTAACGCCCTCGCCTATNCCTCTCTGAATTTGCGAATCCTTCTGCGCNTCAGCCAATATCACTGTTCTTTCACGATCGGCTGCAGCCTGTGTTTTAGCCTTTAATTCGGCTCCTTGTGACCTAAGCTTGGCAGCTTCTGCAATTCTTTGAGACCGCATCCTATTGTAAACAGATTGAGATGTNGTCTCGGGAAGGTCAGTACGACCAATTCGAACATCAATCACTTCAATGCCAAATTGTGATGCCTGTTTCATTAATTGTTTAGTAATCAATGCCATTACATCATCTCTCTTATTTGACAACATATCCTGCAACAAAACTTTACCCACCTCGGATCTTACGGCAGCATTNAGGCGACCNCCGAATATTTGCCGAAAATTAGCATCAGTCTGNGCTGTTTTCAAAAATTCTANTGGATTTATTATTTTATATCGAACAAATGANTCTACATTTATNCGCTTTTGATCATTTAAAATTATTTCTTGAGCCGGAGGATCAAGATCTAATATTCTTCGGTCATAAAAAGTTACATTCTGAACAAATGGCAACTTTAACTTTAAACCAGGTTCTGACTCAACTCTCACTGGATTACCAAATTGCAGCACCAATGCTTGTTGAGTCTGATGAACAGTGAAGAGTGATGCCGAACCGACAATACCTAGCGCTACCACTAAGATACCAATTATCGCTAAAACAATTTTATTCATTAGTTTTCACCTTCACTACGTTTTTTAATTTCGGGAAGAGGCAAATATGGAACCACACCAGGACCTCCTTGCCCTTTATCAATAATTACCTTTTCTGAGTCTTTAAGAACTTGTTGCATACGCTCAAGAAATAATCGCGAACGCGTTACCTGTTTCCCGCTCTTATAGGCTTCATAAACTGATAAAAAACGTTTAGCTTCACCTTCAGCCTCTCTNGTAAGTTTNTCTTTNTACGCTGTGGCCTCCTGNATCATTCTCTCCGCTTCACCCTTNGCTTTTGGAATAATATCGTTCGCGTAAGCTTGAGCCTCATTCTGTTGTCGTTCTCTATCTTGCTTTGCTCGTTGAACATCATTGAAAGCATCTATCACTTGTTTCGGTGGTTCAACCTTTTGTAACTTAACCGAGTCTATGAAAACCCCTGCACCGTAACTATCCAATATTTTTTGGAGCACTTCGTGGGTCTGGCTTTCAACTTGTTGACGCTGTTTTGCTAATGCATCTTCCAAAGTATTTTGTCCAATTATTTCTCTTATGGCACTCTCGGAAGCAAGTTTTACAGTTTCTTCAGGGTTTCTTATGTTGAATAAGAAATCAGCAGCATTTTTGATACGCCATTGTACTTGATAGTCAATGTCTATTATATTTTGGTCACCTGTCAGCATTAAGCTCTCTTCAGGTATNTCTCTTACACTTGAATTTCTAGCGGTACTCGTTCCAATTTGTCGGAATCCAACGCTTGTAATNTTNGTATTTGTTACATCTGGTCNAAAAACCTGACCAATTGGAGCGGGAAACCAGTANTTTAAACCNGGTGTNGTTGTTTTAACAAANTTTCCAAACAATAACTCGACACCTTGCTCACTAGGCTGCACNCGGTAAAAGCCGGTACCTAACCAAATAATCGCTGCAACNACGACCAAAAGTATTATNCGGCGTGGCCCGCCNCCNCCANTNGGAATAAATTTCTTAAATTTATCCTGGCTTCGCCGAAGCATCTCCTCGATATCAGGNGGCTGGTTTCCAGANGAACCGCCNCCGCCTCCCCAAGGNCCNTGTCCTCCNCCATTACCACCTGAGCCACCCCATGGNCCTCCGCGCTGAATATCCCACAACATTTTTCNTTCCTCATCTNAAATCAAAGTTTCATTTAGCACCGTCGAACAACAGAATCATCTTTTGAAGCTTAAACCAATGCCCTATAACCTGTTTGTAACACTCTTAACATGATGTTACACGCTTAANTATTTTTTAGATCATTATAAATATCAAATTATTAGATCACCTTGGAGAGTAAGATATGTCGGAGATTACCTCAGAGCAAGTCCTTGAAGCTTTAAAAACAATAAAAGATCCTGATAAGGATAAAAATATTGTTGAACTTGGAATGATCTCAGGCCTCCAAATCAAAGAGGGGCATGTTGCGTTTGGGATTGAAGTTGATGCGGATCGCGGACCGAAACTCGAACCCTTGAGAAAACAAGCCGAACAGACGGTGCACTCGTTATCCGGTGTTCTAACAGTAGCCGCTGTTTTAACAGCTGAACGTGAACCAACCCAGCAGACACAATCAGCAAGCACCAATGTAAATTCAGGGCCAGCCGCATTCCAAAAAATGGATCTACTTGGAATTGATTCTGTCATTGCCGTAGCTTCAGGAAAAGGAGGCGTTGGCAAATCAACTACTGCGGTTAATCTTGCCCTAGCAATGGCCAATGATGGAAAAAAAATTGGCCTTCTAGATGCTGACATTTATGGACCCTCAATTCCATTAATGCTGGGAATTGACAAAAAACCATCACAAACCCAGAGCGGACTAATCGCTCCTCTTGAGAATCATGGAATTAAATGCATGTCGATTGGCTTTTTAATCGAAGAAAATACCGCAATGATTTGGCGTGGTCCCATGGCTACTGGAGCTTTAGAACAATTAATCAAAGACGTAGCTTGGGGCGAACTAGACTGCCTAGTAATTGACCTTCCACCCGGTACCGGCGATATACATTTAACAATGGCACAGCGGATTCCACTAACTGGAGCCGTGATTGTTTCAACACCGCAAGACGTTGCATTGATTGATGCACGTAAAGGCTTAAACATGTTTCAAAAGGTAGAAATTCCAGTTTTTGGTTTAATAGAAAATATGAGCTATTTTAACTGCCCTCACTGCGGCCAAAGGAGTGAGATATTTAGCCACGGAGGTGCGAAGAAAGAAGCCGAGAAAATGGGAATGGATTTTCTTGGGGAAATTCCATTAGATATTTCAATCCGAGAAACTTCTGATGGAGGAAATCCAATCGTAGCTTCTGCTCCCTCTAGTCAACATTCCTTGAGCTATATTCAAATTGCCAATAATATTTGGAATAAAATTAAATAAGTTACCGCAAGCTCGCGTTTTAAAGAAAATCCCTGATTTTTTTTTTACCAGAAGTTGCTAAAAGAACTTTTAATTAATGCATTCCAAAATTTTTTTCTCTGTTTGATCCCAACTGATTTTACTATTTTGTGGGATTATAACTTCCAACCGAGAGTCTCTTCGATAAGTGATTGGTTTTATCGATAATTCACCATTTATCCGGTCTAATAATACCCAACCTTGCCCCACCCGAAAAACACCTTTTATTCGTTCAAAATTATTACCCTGAAAAAGACCAAATGGCCCAAGGCATCTTCGCAAACCTTCTAAATCAAAAATATCTTTTTTTGAAAAAATCCAACCTGATCCTATATATCCTGCGCTTTCATTTATACTTCTACTAGGTCGACGTGGTGAGATTTTTTCAATTTCTAAGGTAGTTGAAGAAGCATGGTTCTTATGATCATTTGAAAAAAATGAATCATGTACAATGTGTTTTTTGTTATCTAGGTATTCTAGGGGAATATTTCCGTTACTAATATTAGAAATTATCAATTTAGGAGGAAATAAATCATGCGCCCAAGAGTAAAATTTTTTTAAATCCTTGGAACTAACAAGATCAGATTTACTTGCAATTAAAATATCAGCCAAATTAATCTGATCGTTAAAAATATCAACTTTCTGTATTCGAGGATCTAGAGCAAAGCGGGGATCAGCTAAACAAATTATCGAACCAATATCTAGCTGTTTATCTAATGGATCTTCGTTCAACTCATCGAAAATACCAGCTGGATGACCTAAACCTGTGGGCTCAATCAGAATTCGATCGGGTTTGGCAAGACTAAGTACGTCCGTTATAGCTTTTTTCATAGGAATATTAGCTACACAACACATGCATCCACCAGGAATTTCTCTTATGAGCACGTCCGATGCATTATCTTTAAAAACAATTTGATCGACCGGAACATTTCCAAACTCATTAACTAAAATAGCCCACTTTTCTTCATCAGGCTTTCTCGATAGTAAAGATGCGATAGCCGTGGTTTTTCCCACTCCAAAAAAACCAGAGAATAGCGTAGTCGGTATTTTTTCCTTAATTTTTTTTACTCAACCTTAGGAATTAAAATTTCTTAAGAACCTATCGAGAGCGATAGTTTTTTTAAACAATAAGTTCTTAAATTCATTAAATTAATAACTATAAAAGTTTCTTTGATTGGTATATAAACATCGTATGGAAGCTCAAGACAATAATAAAAATAAAATAACTCATGGCGGNGACCTAACCGCAGCCACCAAAGAATTTGGCATGCCCGTAAGAGGTTGGATCGATTTGTCAACTGGCATTAATCCCGTTAACTTTCCAGATTTAAAATTAAAGGATCAGTTGTTTCATAAACTCCCTACATCAGGGCAAACAACTAATTTACTTAAGATCGCAAGTGATTTTTATCAAGTATCAACGTCCATGACCATNATTGCAAGTCCCGGAACACAAGCTGTACTTCAACATATGCCTAGACTATATCCAAAAAGAAAGGTTGCCATACTATCACCAACCTACAGTGAGTATGAAAACACTTGGTCTCGATTTGGAAATGAAATTATAAGAGCAGGTAACTTACAAGAATTGAAACAAGGGAATATCGCTGTTGTAGTTAACCCTAACAACCCAGATGGAAGGCGGCATCAGATTGAGGATTTAATAGAGTTAGCGGAACATGTTGAAACCTTAATATTAGACGAAACCTTTTGTGATCACTCTAGTGAAGTAAGTATAATACCCAAATTGCACTCTCAAAACATTATAGTCCTACGATCAATCGGTAAATTTTTTGGCTTGGCAGGCCTACGATTGGGGTTTGTAATATCTAATGCTAATATTACAGATAATATTGAAAAAATGCTGGGNCCTTGGGCAGTATCTGGGCCCGCAATTGAAATTGGAACCCGTGCATTATCAGACAAACCATGGATAGAAAAGATGGATGGTNTTTTGAGCATGAAAAGCAGNGAANTTGATAATTTGCTCATACGACAAAATCTTAAAATCCTAGGTAAAACCGTTCTTTTTAAACTTATTGAAAACAATAATGCCCAATTTATATACCAGACACTCGCAAAATCGGGAATATTAGTGCGAAAATTTAATGGTCAAAAAAATTGGCTGAGGATAGGATTACCGGGTATTAAATCGGAGTGGCTTAGACTTGAAGCTATTTTACATGATTGCTCAAACGCTATCAATGATATGAGCAAATGATCCAGCTACATTAGCCACTTTGCAACCTATATTAGTCAGATCTTCACCCCGAGCGTCAGAGTTTTTAAACAAAGGAAATAATTTATCGTCATTTATAGCGTTACTATAATGAAATTCATGGGCGGTAAACTTATCTCCGGTGGCTCCTAAAAAACTATTTTCAACTAATGTTAACAATCGATAACCCAAATTTAATTTTGGATGTTCAAATGAGGTTTTGACAGGAAGAAGCCCCAACATTCTATGTGAAAAACCATTTTGATCAATTAATTCCTCACCTAAAACCATAAACCCCCCNCATTCNCCATAAATCGAAGCTCCANCTNTTGCAGCNGAACGCATTGAGGNCATAAAATTANANTTAGTNCTTAAGGTTTCTGCAAATAANTCAGGATAACCTCCCGGNAAATATACGCTATCGACGCCCACGGGAAGCNCTTCATCAGCTAATGGAGAGAAAAAAGANATTTTCGTTCCATTTTTTCTCCATCCGTCAAGAATATGATCATAAAAAAAATTAAATGCATTATCTCGAGCTATTGCGATATGCCTTCCCAAAGCGGGAAGGGGAGCAGC
Source organism: Rhodospirillaceae bacterium TMED23 (assembly GCA_002168115.1). GTDB lineage: Bacteria > Pseudomonadota > Alphaproteobacteria > Rhodospirillales > UBA2165 > TMED23. The sequence continues at coordinate 204,865 of NHCC01000012.1, forward strand.
CGCCTCTGTTTTATCAAGATCAGGTACCACTCCCATTTTTAATTCTAACAATTTAATATCAATATTTTTTGATACAGTTTGCGCTGCATTATCGAGCCAATCATCAATATCTTGGATTTCAGATGCTTGAATAAGTCCGAGATGGCGGTGATCAAGTGCCAAGCTTTCATCATTCGGAATACAGCCAAAACAAATAACATCAATCTGAGAAAGAGACTGCCTTAAAATTCTTTCATGGTTTATACTACTTACTCGATTAAAAACTACACCCGCTAGAACTATATCATCTCGAAATTGTTTGAACCCTTGAACTAAGGCTGAAACTGACGCACCCTGTCCTTTAGCATCAACTACTAAAACAATAGGTAAATTTAGGGCCTTTGCTACATCTGCGGTGCTTCCTGTGTTTGTGCCTTGTGCAGTCAGTGCGCCATCAAATAAACCCATCACTCCTTCAAATATAATTAAATCGCTTTTTTTTCGGCTTTCCCGTAACAGTTGCTTTACCGTATTGTCTCGCATAGCCCACAGGTCTAGATTATTGCATGGCTTTTCTGTAGCTCGAGCGTGATATGAAGGATCAATGTAATCTGGACCTATTTTAATACCTTTTATACTCAGACCATCTTTCTTGAAGAACCGAAGTAAACCCAGTGTTACGATCGTTTTGCCACTGCCAGACATCGGTGCACCGATTACAAAACCTCTAGTTATACTCTGACTCACATCAAAACCAATCGAGCTTATTGCGCAAATTGACAATTTCACCAACAACTATCAGTGCTGGCGGCCTTAAACCTGCAGATAAAATATCTTTCGAACAATTATCTAAAGTAGTTATAACTACTCTTTGATCCCTCATCGTCGCTTTGTATATGACGGCTACAGGTTCACTAGGTGGCCTACCTGAAGCTTTTAGTTTTTCTACAATTCGATCAATATGCGATATTCCCATAAAGAAAATTAACGCTGGTGAACCATCTGATAGTGCCTTCCAATCAATATCTTCAGGGACATTTCCACTAGCATTGTGCCCAGTGACAAAAGTCACTGCAGAGTTTGTGCCTCTTGTTGTCATGGGAATTCCTGCATATGCTAAGCCTCCTACGCCCGACGAAATTCCCGGAATGATCCGATAAGGTATTTTTTCACTGGCCAACCTCAAACATTCTTCAGTTCCACGGCCGAACATAAATGGATCTCCGCCTTTTAGACGCAATACTCGCTTATTTTGTTTAGCAAGTTCTACCAGACGATCTGTAATGTCTCTTTGCTTTGGGGATGGCCTACCGCCTCGCTTACCAGCAAACTCTAAAATGACTGATGTACCAGCAAAACTAAGAATGTCTTCACTTACTAGAGCATCGTAGACAATAACATCAGCCGTTTGAATTCCATGCAAGCCTAAAAGCGATAATAACCCGGGGTCACCCGGACCCGCGCCCGTTATCCAAACTGATCCCAACTCAAATTCTGGTGGATTTTTTAATAATGTTTCCATAATAAGTGTTTTAGCAGACTGGAGCCTAATTGAAAAAGGTTATAAACTAAAATAATGAAAAAGTCTCAGCGCCCAATAAGTATGGATGATAAAAGAGAGCTTCAACGGGGTTGGACCACAGGTGCATGCGCAACAGCTGCGGCAAAGGCTGCGTTTATTGGCCTGATAACAAAAAAAATACCATCAGAAATACGAATTAAGTTGCCAGGTGGTCAAATTCCAATTTTTAAAATCATCGATTCTAAAATATCAAAAAATCAAGTAATGACAGCAATTATGAAAGATGCTGGCGATGATCCAGATGTTACTCATCAGGCGATTATAAGAGTTACTATTCGGAACTCTGATAAATTATCCTTTAAGTCAGGGCCTGGTGTTGGAACGGTAACAAAACCTGGACTACCACTTAAGATTGGCGATCCTGCAATTAACCCTGGGCCGCAAAAAATGATCATTACCAATCTACAAGAGATAGCAGATAAGTTTGAACGGGACTTAAACGTAAATATCGAGATTTCGGTTGATGGTGGTTTAGAACTAGCAAAAAAAACGTGGAATCCTCGGCTAGGAATAGTTGGGGGCATTTCTATTTTAGGCACTACGGGAATAGTAATTCCCTACTCATGTGCCGCCTGGATTGCCTCGATACATCAAGGTATCGACGTAGCTAGAGCAACGAAAATTAATCACGTAGCGGCATGCACAGGAAGAACTTCCGAGGAAGCCATATCTGAACTTTATGACTTTTCACCTGCAGCAGTATTGGATATGGGTGATTTTGTTGGCGGTACATTAAAATATTTAAAAACACATCCAATTCGAAAATTTACTGTAGCTGGTGGGTTTGGAAAAATTACTAAATTAGCAGCGGGTCACATGGACCTCCATTCGAGTCGGAGTCAAGTTGATCCAAAGTTTATCGCTTCAATAGCAAGAAGCATAGACACACCTGAACACCTCTGTGAAAAAATTAATAATGCAGAAAGTGCTGGGGATATACTTGAAATAATAAAAAATAATAATTTAACATTTTGTAATGAGATTGCGGATTTAGCGAAATCTGTGATTCAAACAAACCTTGTAAATGATTTAATAGAAATCGAGGTTATTATATACGATAGACAGGGTATAATGATTGGGCGAGAACCATTCTAATTATGAGAAAGATTATAAAAATATTAATTTTAGGGGGTATCCATGAAGCAAAACGACTTGCTGCAAAACTGACTACGCTACCCAAAGTCGAAATAGTATATTCGCTCGCTGGGAAAACACTGAATCCTAATATTCCAGATTGCAAAATAAGAACAGGAGGCTTCGGCGGTGAAAACGGTCTCTCATCCTATATCAAAAATCTTAAATTTGATTTAGTTATCGATGCGACCCACCCATTTGCAACCCAAATTGCATCTAATGCCTATATATCTTGCAAAAAAACGAACACCACTTATATAAAACTGTGCAGAAAGCCATGGAAACCTGGCATTATTACCTGGCAATCAGCAAAAAATTTTGAGGATGCTAAAAAAAAATTAATGAGAATGGGTAGTCGCGTATTTCTAACCTCGGGAACAAAAGGTATCCAAAATTTTATATTGTTAGAAAATAAATGGTTCCTAATTCGATTAATTGAATGGCCATCTTCACTACCTTCATTAGAGAATTTTGAGATAATTCTAGACCGCGGACCATTTGGCCATTTAAAAGAGCTAGAACTTCTCGAAAACCATAGAATCAATACGATTGTTACTAAAAATAGTGGGGGTATTTTCCCCGCAAAGTTAGAAGCATCTCATAAACTCGGGATTCCTATTTTAATGATCGAACAGCCGGCGCGCCCGCGAGGAACTTTATTATATTCTTTAGAAGAAACTATTAACTGGCTAAATAAGAGATTTAATCTCAACCATACAATAGATTAGACGAAACCTTATTTGGGTCTTAAAATATGTTTATGATCCTTTGTGTAGAGCTTGCTATCTATAAAATCTTGCGCACCAAAAACATCACCAACCAAAATTAATGCCGTTCGTGTAATTTTCTCCACGCGAACTTTCTCTCTAATGTTAGATAAAGTGCCAAATAATATTTTTTGATCAGGCCAAGTTACTCGATAAGCAATACATACAGGACAACCTTCACCATAATGAGGAAGAAGATCTTCTGTCACTTTTTTCAAGTTTCTAATTGAAAGATGTATTGCTAAAGTCGCTTTGGTTGCACCCAGCCTCTTAAGATCTTCACCCGCTGGCATCGCCGAGGCTTTGCCGCCTGTCCGGGTAACGATTACAGTCTGTGAAATTTCAGGTAATGTTAATTCTTGTTTTAGCTCAGCTGCGGCGGCTGCAAAAGCGGTAACACCTGGTGTCACATCATATTCAATTCCAAGCTGATCCAATCTTCGCATTTGTTCAGCAATAGCACCATAGATGCTTGGATCACCAGAATGTAAACGCGCGACGTCAAAACCCCCTAACGAAGCTTCCTCCATTTTATGGATAATTTGATCAAGATGCATCGAGGATGTATCTATAATTTGAGCCCCTATAGGCGCCGACTCAGTTAATTCAGTAGGGACTAACGATCCCGCATATAGGCAAACTTGGGAAGTTTCTATATACTTTAATCCACGCAGTGTTATTAGGTCTGCGGCTCCTGGCCCCGCACCGATAAAATGTATTGTCACTAATTAAGATCCTTTTTATTGCTATAACCTCGCGGGGTATACATATGTTTACTTTGATTATTACATTGTAATAATTTGGACTGACTGCTGCCAATAACAACAATCGTCAGCATATCAATTAATTTAACATCTAATTCGGACAGCGTTAGAAAGGAAATTTTCTCATTGTTACGGCCTAAATTTTTTCCAAGAGCCACCGGTGTTTCAGGATCTCGATATTTTAAGATTATATCTTTGGCTATACCAAGTTGCTCCTTTCTCTTAACAGATACTGGGTTATAGAGTGCTATAACAAAATCACCCTCCGCAGCAGCAACTAATCGCCGCTCAATTGCATCCCAAGGTGTCAATAAATTCGATAATGAGATTGTGCAAAAATCATGGCCAAAGGGAGCCCCAATACGAGCAGCAATCGCCTGGAAGGCTGAAATTCCGGGCACTACTCGCACCTCGAGCCTTTGCCAAGCTTCTCTCCCCACTTCAGTCATGCTTCTATCTAAATTCTCAAAGACTAGAGAAGCCATTGCATATATCCCAGCGTCACCGCTCGAAATTAACGCCACATTCTTCCCTTCAGAAGCTAAATCGAGCGCTTTAACCACGCGGTCATTCTCTTGACCTAGAGGAAACCGATGTTGAGATTTATCATCAGCTAGAGAACCAAGCAGATCGAGATAAAGAGAATAACCGACAATATCAGACGCCTTTGCAATTTCATTTGTTGCTTCAGGTGATCGCCAAATAGCAGAACCTGGTCCTATACCAATAACATAAAGACAACCGCGCGCCCTACCGATAGCACTCGGATCTATTATTTTTTTTGCTATGGCTACCGCGCAAGTCATTCCACTCCTAACTTGTTTGGGAACAATCAATTCACCATCAGATCCCGCCGCAGACAAAGCAGAGGCCTCACTAACACTATGGGAGCCAACTACAGAAAAAACATATTTCGAAGGATCAGACACCTGAGAGGTCTTACTATTCAATTCTTTTGCAGTAAATAGCCTTAAAGGAACTTCTAAAGCAGCAGAGAGGTCACTTATTGCTACCTCATCTTCTTTAATTTCAATTGTCGAAATACACGCAATCGATTCTTTATTGAGATTATATTCAGATAAAATATCATTTATGAATGTGTAAAGCTCACTTGAGTCAACTCCTCGCTCACATCCTATTCCTAGAGACAGAATACTTGGACAAAAAATAGTTTTCTTTAATCCTTCAGATTGTGCCTTATAAGAAATTATTAATTCGTGTCTGGCCTTTTTAGAGAACTTGATCCCTGCCCCCAATAACCAGTTTTTATCTAGGTCATTACTCGTCTCATCACACAGGTTAACGCTTCCTCCATTTAGGAGATCCGCCATTACAACCTTTATATTTTCTCCCCCAATTATTTTCCAACCTTTTGGCGGCGCATCCAATGAAACTCCAAATCTTAAATCACCAGCGGTTGTTACAGAAAGGTTGCCTCCTAATATTGAGTTCAGCCTGTGGCCAATTTCATTAGCACCCCTATGTCCACCGAGCAAAGGAATAATTGACTTCCCATCTTCAGATAAAATGAGCACAGGAGGCTCGCTAAATTTATCATTTAGCAATGGAGCAAGGGCTCTTATTAAGATTCCAGTTGAGAGAATAGCTATGATCGGGCGCCCATTTGAAAATAACGTCTTTAGATGTTTTACCGTTTCTTGGAAATGCACATCTGCGTCTAATACACGCCCAACAAGACCATGAATCTCAGTTCCGGGTAAATGAGACCGTACCTTCCGCGCTAGGCCAGCACTGGTTTCATTTATTGTTAAAATAACTGGCGAACTTTCTATCATAACTCTAAAACCTCACCGCTTCGACGAATTATAATAATTGAAAAATAAGGCGCGTGGTTATCCTTAATCTCAGATAATCCTTTGATACACTGATTGGCCATAGTAGCTCGTTCGATATAGTGAGCATTTTCGATAAGCCCAAGACTAATGATAACCCGTTTAACTTTATTTAGATGTGATCCAACCTTAATAATTATAGACACATCCGTTTCTAATATCTTCTGTCTTAGCACTGATTCATCTAACGGTGCTGGAATTACCATAATCAGGTCATTTCGCGCGCCAATTGGCAATCCCAATTCAGCAGAACTCGCAGAGATAGACGTGACTCCCGGAATAATTTGAATTTTGTATTGATTTGATAATCTAGAATACAAATACATGAAAGAGCCAAAAAAGAAAGGGTCACCCTCACACAATATTGCAACTGACTTTCCATTCTCAACAGCATTACTAATCGAAACTGCCGCCTGGTTATAAGTTTTTTGTGCTGGGTATCTATCGGACACCATAGGAACTGAAATTACAATTTCCTCAATATTCCTGTTTAAATATTGGGCGGCAATAGCACGGACCATGCTTTCTCCGTGCTCCAACGTTGGATAAGCGACAACATCCGCTACCTCAAGGACTTTCAGTGCCTTTAATGTTATTAGATCAGGGTCTCCAGGTCCAATTCCAACACCCCATATTCTGCCATTAACACTCAAGGTTTTAATGCTTTAAATTGGGTTACGGGTTTAAGGGGTTCCCAATTTCGGAATTGTCCTAGAGGCTCTGCTCTAGAAATATCAATTTTAACCAACTCGCCCCCAAGTTTGTCATGCATATCAATCAAGCGCTGTTCGCCCTCGATAGTGACTGCATTCGCAACAAGCCTCCCTCCAGGTTTTAAGTTTTGCCAGCAATATTCGATAACTCCCCCAGATGTTATTCCGCCACCAATAAAAACGGCGTCCGGTGAAGGTAATCCAATTATTTCCTTTAAAGCGTCGCCAAAAACCACATTTAATTCAGGAACACCTAATGCCAAAGCGTTTGAGTTAATAATACTGAGCCTATCAATGTTACGCTCAACAGCGTAAGCTCTCATGTTAGATTGAGATCTCAACCATTCTATGCAAATTGAACCACATCCTGCTCCAATATCCCATAGTGTTTGATTAGGTAGGGGGCATAATGCTGATAAGGTAATTGCTCTGACCTCGCGTTTAGTTAATTGGCCATCGTGTTGAAAAACCGCATCAGGCAAACCTGGTGTTCGTGATTTAATTACCGTTCCCTTGTCTGGCAAACATTCAATAGCAACTGTATTCAAATTAGAAATTTTCAAATTATTCCATTTCGAAGCACTACTCTCAACACGGGATTCATTCGCGCTACCCATGTCTGAAAATACAGTAATGATACTCTCCCCAAATCCCAACTCATTGATAATTTCTGCAAATCTTTGTGGTGTTTTTTCATCAGTGGTTAAAATAATAAGTTTATTACCTGGTAATAAAAAAGAGATAATTCTCTCATTTTCCAGTCCATGAACAGTGAGGCATTCCGTATCAGACAGCGGCCAAAGCATCTTAGATGCTACAAGTGAAAAAGATGAAGGCGTTGGAATTACTGTAACATCTTCTGTTCCATAACGCTTGCATAAGGATGATCCAATACCAAACCACATAGGGTCGCCACTGGCTAAAATAACTACCCGCTCGCCCTTTAATTTATCAATTTCTTTAAAACTCTGTTCTATAGGGGACTCCCAGACATTCCCTTTTTTACCGACCAACTCAAAATGTCTTTTACCACCAAAAAGATGCTTGGCTTCATTTATTGCATCTTTGGCATCAGATCCCAAGCCCAGAAAACCATCTTGCCCAATACCAATTATAGTTAGCCAACTCTTCACTGCTTTTCTCCAAGAAGCATTGCATTTATCGCAGCAGAAGCTATCGGCGACCCTCCCCATCGACCTTTTAACGACACGAAAGGAATCCCATAACTGCTATTACATAATTCTTCTTTAGCTTCAGTTGCTCCAATAAATCCGACCGGAAAGCCATAAATAACTGAGGGACGAGGACATTCTGGATCTTTAAGCATATCTAATAAGTGGAATAAAGCTGTTGGAGCATTGCCAATAATTATTATAGCACCCTCGAGATATGGCTTCCACAATTCAACCGCAGCAGCAGATCGAGTTGTTTGCAGTGAATAGGCAAGTTCAGGGAGCCTTTTATCTTTGATAAAACAATGGATCTTACATTTTTCAGATAACTTGTCCGACATAATGCCCGCCGCTACCATGTTAGAGTCGACTATTATATTTTTTCCGGAATCAATCGAATCTTCCGTTGCCCTAGCTACATCGCCTTGCCAAACGATGTGATCTGCGATCTCTGGCAATGCCACTGAATGAACAACACGAGTAACTAAATTGCTTAGGCTATTTGGAAAACGAGAGAGATCTATTTCTTTTGCAATCATTTCAAAAGATGCTCTATATATTGCTTTAGGATCTTTTAAATATTTCATTTTAAATAGCTAATTTATTGCATTTAGCGAGCACTTCAATCGTTGCTTTGATTAGCTTAAATTCACTGGGGCAAATGATCATGTTTTTCATTCTCGCTTTTTTCAATCGCTTCTTCTATAACTTGTTCACGATATCCACATTCCATGCAGTTCATATTACCATTGCGCCTTATTATTTCCCTTATTCTTCGTTCAAGAGAATTGACAACCTCTCGATAAGCATTGATTGGTTTTGCGATTATATAGTCAATATCAATTGGTCCCTCTCGTTTTACTTTAATTTCTTCGTGAATCATAGAAATATAGGACCCTCCATATAAAAAGTATGGAAAAATAATAGCGCGCTTATATCCGATCAAGGACACTCTTCTTAAGCTACTTCTGAGATTAGGGGATGCATCCTCCAAATAACAGGCCTCTCCCCACGCAAAGCCCATTCCTTCCCATATCATACGACACATTTTATACGCATTTGCATTTATTCTAGCCTCATCAGAGCCCTTACCAATTAAAATCAGGGTTGATTGATCACGAGACACAGCGTTAATAGTTGTAGACTCAGCTTCTACAATGCTCTTTTCTGCCGCAAGAAGAATATCGCTATCTACTTCTGTTATACTAGCTAATTCAATCTTTATATTGTTTGGGTTATAATTAACAAAGAAAGAGCCAATAATTTCTTCAATTTTTTCTTTTTTTGAAGCAGACATAACAAGCATTACCGGTAAAATAATTATGTGCTCCAAGCCAAGCTTCAATAAATGATTAGTTCCAGTTTGAATATTATTATCTAATGACTCCAACCATGATAAATGGGTATGGAACTCTGGCATACGTAAACTAAGATCGAGTTTTAGGGTCGTCAAGGTCGACAATTCGTCACCATCTAGATCTCTATTTCCGCACAATAAAATACCTATTTTCATTTGTTTGTTCAACTTTACTAATTACGATAAATATAACTATGAAAGCAAAATTTATTTTAGTAAATTAGTTATCAATAAAATTACAGTGTGCCAAGAGTTCGAGTAATATAGAGCGTTAAACTATAGAATTGACCATATTATGCAAGGCTGGTAATACCCTTTGTTATGCTGGAACCATGTATCTTTTTTATATTACTCCTTGCTATTTTAATAGATGCTATTGTTGGTGATCCAGATTTTATATATCTGCGATTAAAGCACCCAGTTCAACTTATGGGATTGATGATAAGCTATCTAGATGAAAATCTTAACAAACAAAATCAAAATAGCTTTTATCAACGTATTAGCGGCATAATTTTAATAATTTTCTTATTAATTTTAAGTGCGCTTTTTGGATTAGTTCTAAAACATATTTTTAATCTGATTCCTCATGGATGGATTTTGGAGGCTTTTATTATTTCAACAATGATAGCGGCTAAAAGTTTATATCAACACGTAAAATCTGTTCAAAATAGCCTTCAGACTAGCACTCTCGATGAAGCACGCTTAGAAGTTTCAAAAATTGTTGGGCGTAATACCAAGGACTTGAACAATCATGGGGTCGCTCGATCGGCCATTGAGTCTTTGTCAGAAAATTTCTCAGATGGTATTATAGCTCCAATATTCTGGACAGTTATCTTTGGGTTACCCGGAATACTAGCCTACAAAATGTTAAATACAGCAGATAGCATGATAGGTCATAAAAACCATAAATATATTTATTTTGGATGGGCGTCAGCTCGACTTGATGATATCGCTAATTTTATACCCGCCCGAATTTCTGCCTTATTATTTTGTATAGTTGCGAGCCTCAGTGGAAGAGCAGCCTTTATCAGGTCTTTCAAAGCCGTACATAGAGATGCAAAGAAGTTAGACTCAATAAATTCAGGCTACCCAGAGGCTGCCATGGCAGGCGCATTAAACCTTATTTTGGCAGGGCCACGCCTTTATAGTGGAGAGGATTTTAAAGGAAAATGGATAGGAGACTCGGTCAAAGGAAGTACTTCTAATGCAACACATAAGGAGATAGGAAAAGCTCTATCACTTTATATAAAAGCTTGTATACTATCTTTCTTTTTAGTCACTTTGATTACCCTATTTTTCATAGACAGATGTTAACAAATTAATCAAATTAAAATAATTGTATGGTCTATTTAAGGAATAAGGAACAATCTGAAGGATCAGAGAATTGCCAGTATCGCTAAATCATTTAAAGCCTATCACCTCAAAATTAGCATCTATAGCAACGATACTGTTATCACTATCGACCCTTTTAATATGCACGGAGCCACAATCCCAAGAAAATAATCTAACAATTGGAATTGCTGATTTAGTTGTTAACAAAGTCTTTGGAAATTCTCTATCTTCAAGAATTGAAAATGGACAAAACATATTAGCCAATCAGAGAATTAGAACGGGAAGAGACAGTGCGACAAGTATAAGCTTAAAAGATGATTCAATAATTAAAATTGGCGAGATAGCAGATGTATACATGGATAATATTGTTTTTGATAGAACGGGATCTTCGTTAAATGGCTCTATGGAGATGGTGACTGGTCTCCTGAGATTTACTTCGGGTAAAATTCATAGAATGAATTTGAAAATACAGACGGGAAACTTAACAATTGGAATTCGAGGAACCCAATTTGATTTACTAGCGAACCGCAGCAAGACAGAAATAAAAGTTACCCAAGGCCAGGTTCAAGTTTCCAAGGGGGGCCTAAAAACATTGGTATCAGAAGGTCAGATCTATTTAGCCGATGAAAATACCAGTTCAGGACTCAGAAAAAAAATCTCAAAAGAGCTCAAGCAAGCGATCTTAAAGCTTGAAAGTCTGACAGGAAATAAATTAATTAGCAAAAATGACATAAATAATCGTGAAGAAGAAAAGAAAATTTCATCAAATAATCAAAACCTACTAAAAATTTACACAACAAAAGGCCTAATCACCATAAGAATGTTACCAAGTCTAGCAGAGAGACATGTTACACGTATTAAGGAACTTGTGACTCAAAAATTCTACGATAACCTGATTTTCCATAGTGTACGAAAAGGTTTTGCCGTGGAAACAGGCGACCCGACAGGTACTGGAAGTGGTGGGTCCGGCAAAAAGCTATTGGCAGAAATCTCTAAAACGCCATTCGAGCGGGGGACAGTTGCAATGAAAAGAAATAGAAACAACCCCAATAGCGGCGATAGTCAGTTTTTCATTACATTAAGACGGGCACCCCATTTAGATGGTAAATATACTATTTGGGGAAAAGTTATAGGGGGAATGGGGTTATTAGAGGAGTTTCAGGCGGGTAATCCACCAATAAATCCCGAAAGAATTATAAATATTAAAATAGCTGACTAATGCGGACAGTTAATCTACAAGAGCCAATAAACCTTCTATATCCAGATTATCCTGCAAAATATTTGCAATTGAGTCTAAAGCTGTCTCTGTTTGTTGATCATAATTAATTCCAGAACTTTCTCGATCTTTAATACTAAATAAAAATTTATTTCTGAATTTATCATTCTCAAATAATCCATGTAAATAACAACCCATAACTCTCCTATTATTAGAAACCGCACCAGAATTACGTTTATCAATTTTACAAAACGGTCTAACATCATCTGGTCCAGAGGTAACACCCAAATGCATCTCATATCCTGTAAACATACCAAAGCCCATGTTTGAATGTGCAATAACATTAGATAGAGACTTATCTCCTCCTATTTCTGTATCAACATCCAATACACCTAGTCCATTAATTGACATAAGATCGCTCTCAATTTTATTCGGATCGAGTATTTTTCTGCCTAGCATTTGATACCCTGCGCATAGTCCCAACACATGTCCACCCCTTCTAATATGGGCACTTATATCTACATCCCATCCTTGTTTTCTGAAATCTGCCAGATCTGGTATAGTTGTTTTGGATCCGGGTAAGATGATTAAATCGGCATCGCCAGGAAGTGGATTGCCCCGGTTTATAAATTGTAAATCAACATCTGGCTCAGCCAACAATGGGTCAAAATCATCAAAGTTAGAGATATGCGCTAGACGAGGGATAATTATTTTTATGTGCGACGGTCGAAGTGGTAAAATTGTATTATCAAGTGTATGTGCATCTTCTTGGGGTAATTTAATGGCTTCCTCCATAAATGGGAGTATACCGTAACAATGTAAACCTGTTTTATCGAAAATTAATTCAATAGCTTCCTTGAATAAACTTACATCGCCGCGAAACTTATTGATTATATAACCAGCAACCAAGTTTCTCTCTTCTTTAGGCAATAGTTCCCAAGTCCCCACAATACTTGCGATCACGCCACCACGATCAATATCTGCTACTAAAATAACTGGTGTTTGAGTTGCGACGGCATAACCCATATTCGCTATATCATTATCTCTTAAGTTTACTTCCGCTGCGCTGCCAGCGCCCTCAACAATAATTAAATCAGTGCCAACCTCAAGTCGCTTAACAGCATCTATAACCAAGGGTAATAGTTGTATTTTTTTTTCTTGATATAATTTCGCTGGATAATTACCGTCTACTTTTCCCAAAATAATTAATTGTGCACCGATTTCGGACTGGGGTTTAAGAAGTATAGGGTTCATATCAATACTTGGCGAAACCCGACACGCCTTAGCCTGCAAAGCCTGAGCTCTTCCTATCTCACCACCTTCTTTGGTAACCGCCGCATTATTAGACATATTTTGAGGTTTAAAGGGCTTAACCTTCAGACCTCTTGTAGTCATTAACCTACATATCCCCGCGACCACGAGGGATTTACCAACATCAGACCCTGTGCCTTGAAACATAATCGAGCGCATTAGTTAAAACTCAATGCCAGCTTGGGCTTTATAACCAGCTCTAAAATGATGCTTAATTTCTGTCATCTCAGTAACCAGGTCAGCAATATCAATTAGCTCGCGTTTTGCGTTTCGGCCTGTACAAATTATCGTTTTATCCAGTGGTTTCCCTCGCAAATAATTTACCACATCTCCAATATTTAAATAATCATTCCTCAGTACAATATTAATCTCATCGAGTAATACTATCGCAATCTTGGGGTCTTCAATCATTTGCTTAGCCATTAACCATGCCTTATTAGCGGCTTCAATATCTCGCGCCCGGTCCTGAGTCTCCCAGGTAAATCCATCTCCCATTGCCGTAATTGTTACTAGATCGGGGAAAGCTTCAAGCACCGCTTTTTCTCCCGTTTCCCATTTACCTTTAACAAACTGAACAATACCTACCTTTTTTTTATGACCGATGCATCGCGCCACCATCCCGATTGCTGCCGTTGTTTTTCCTTTTCCCTTCCCAGTGTGAACAATCAGTAACCCACCCTCTTTCGTTTTCGTCGCGAGCAATTTATCCTTGGCTGCTTTATGTTTTCGGCGTTTCTCATTTGCTCTCTGATTCTTTTCCTCTTCGGACAATACTTCGTTCATGAATGACCCTCCTCTGATAACCCTTGCAACTGATTGAGCAAGCTCCTAACACCGTTCGAATGGGGGTGCCAAACCCCTCTGTCTATCGCCTCGCAAAATCTAGAAGTAATTTCTTGAAGTGCTGGAGCATTATTTTCACTTATAAACTTCCGTACCTTTTCATCTTTGATATACGATTCAAATAATTGGTCAAAATGATAGTCTTCAACAACGTTAGCAGTAACAGCGAACGCAAATAGATAATCAACTGTAGCCGCAATCTCAAAAGCACCTTTATAACCATGACGCATAATGCCATTAATCCATTTAGGATTAGAAGCTCGGCCTCGAACAACACGGCTAATTTCTTCCGAAAGTGTATAAACCCTTGGAGTGTTTGGACGTGAATGATCATTATGATATATTTCTGGTTGGTTATCTGAATATTCCCTAACAGCGGCTGCAATCCCACCCTCAAATTGATAATAGTCATCACTATCTAATATATCATGCTCACGATTATCTTGGTTATGAATAATCAAATTTATACCTTTTAACCTCGCTTTAAATAGCTCTTTTTGGCTCTCACCATTTGCTCCATCCCCATATGCATAGCCACCCCAAGCAACGTATGCTGTAGCCAAATCGAGATCAGACTCCCAGCACCCTTCATCAATAAGAGACTGTAATCCTGCGCCATACGCCATCGGTTTTGATCCAAAAATTCTAAATCCAGCGCGACGCTTTGCCTCATTTCTATCAGAACCCAATAAACAAAACTGCTCTATATCCTTATTCACTTGAGCCGCCAAAGGATTATCATATTCTGATTCGTTCTCAGAGCTCACAGCCCTTACAGCTGAGTCTAAAAGATCAATCTGGGCTGGAAACGAATCACGAAAAAAACCAGATATTCTAAATACTACGTCAACACGAGGGCGACCGAGAACCTTTATTGGCAACACTTCAATTCCTGTTACCCGATTAGCCTGATCCCAAACGGGCTGAACCCCCATAAGGGCTAAGGCCTGTGATACATCATCTCCCCCGGTCCTCATATTAGCTGTTCCCCAAGCACTAATAGCTAAACGTTTTGGATATTCGCCATGGTCTTGAAAATATCTTTCTATCAACAAACTTGCAGATTTCCATCCAAGTTTCCAAGCTGTTGGCGTAGGTACGGCTCGAATATCTAGAGAATAGAAGTTCCTACCAGTGGGCAACACATCTAATCGACCACGAGTTGGGGCTCCACTGCTTCCAGGTAACACAAATAAACCCGATAGACCTCTCATTAATCCATCGAGTTCAAGTCTACCACAATTTCTTATAATTGGTTGAAGTTCAGTTCGTATATAATTCAACACCTGATTAGCATTATTCCAATTGGGAGACGGTTTAATATCTCCCTTAACTAAGCTTTGCGCTAAATATTCTAATCGTTCAACAGTGTCGCCATTCGTGCGCCATAAATCTTCAAGCACGTCTAACTCCCTTGGTCTTGGGCCTGACCAAGTTTCACCCATATTACAATCGAGGGGGTTAAAACCTTCGAAGTCAAAATCTTTTGCTAGTGCGCAAATTAGAGATGCGTCTTTGTCTATACCAGTGTTTCGTTCAAGCCTAGTAAGTGCAACCAATAGGTCCACCTCTTGAAAACCAGTTGGAGATAGTCCCAAAACATGGAGACCATCTCTAATCTGAAGTTCTTTAAGTTCGCAAAGGTAATTATCTATTTGTGTCAAAGCTATGTTTTCATCAATTGAAAAATTAGTGCCAAGGTCTTTATCTAGACTAATATTCTGACTGAGTTCAATAATTTCTTTTGCTAGAAATCCCAATCTTCTGGGATCGACACCAGCAGCTTGGTAATATTCATCTACAAGTTGCTCCAAATCACGCAAAGGTCCATAATTTTCAGCCCGAGTTAATGGCGGCGTTAAATGATCTATAATTACCGCGGAAGAACGACGTTTAGCTTGAGTACCCTCTCCAGGATCATTCACAATGAAAGGATACATGTTTGGGGTCGGTCCCAAAACTAATTCTGGATAACACAAATCATCTAGCATAACAGATTTACCCGGAAGCCACTCTAAATTCCCATGCTTGCCAAAATGCACGATTGCATGAACATTATTAACAAAACGAAGCCAAAAATAGAAAGCAATATAGCCATGAGGTGGAACCAAATCAGGATCGTGATAAGTTGAAACCGGATCGACATTATAGCCTCTCGCTGGCTGTATACCCAAAATTATGTTACCAAATCTATGAATGGGTAGAACATAACTATCACCAACGACAAACGGATCTTCCTCAGGATTACCCCATTTTTCCATGATCTGAGTTTTAGAGGTCTCTGGGAGCCTCTTAAATTGCCTTTTATAATCAGCTAAGAGCAACCTCTCCCCTCCATTTCGATCTCCATTCGCATTAGTTGGACCGGTTAACAAATAATCCATAAGTTCTTTGCTACTGGTTGGCGCTTGATCACCAAGTTGATATCCATCTTCTCGCAATCTCGAGAAACTCTCGATAATACCAGCTGGCGTATCTAACCCCACACCATTACATAATCGACCATCTTTATTTGGATAGTTTGCAACTACGAAAGCTACTCTGCGTTTCCCAACATTTGTTTTGCGTAACCGAATCCACGATAAGGCTAATGAAGAAACAAATCTCACACGCGAGAGGACTGGCGAATGCTTAACGATAGAGATCTCCGTCAGAGGATCAAAGCGATGAACTTTTTTAAAAGAAATTGCCCGAGTTATTAATCTACCATCAACTTCCGGCAAAGCTACATTCATAGTTAGATCTTTTGGAGTTAAGCCACGTGATCCAGACTTCCACTCATCAAAACTACCACCAGATAATACGGCTTGTAATATTGGACAATCCAAATATTTAAACGGGTTGTTTGGGGCATCATTACCAGGCGAAGATATGGCAAAAGCTGTGCAGTTTATAATGATATCAGGCTTATTACCTTGAACCAAAAATGTAATCATTTCCGCTGCATGTGGATCTTTAAGGCTTGTTAAAAAAATAGGTAATGGATTTATTTTTTTTTCTTGTAATTCTTTTACTAATAAATCGATTGGTAAAAGATCATTAGCTTGTACTAAAGATCGATAAAAAATAACAGCTACGATGGGCTGACCTTTTATCCAGTGCTTAAATAGTTCTTCAACATAAATATGTGATAAGCTGGGCCAATAGATACCGGCGGATGCTATTGGCTTGGGCTCATTCCATAACCTCTTGTTACCTAATAGAGTACTGCAATAATTCAATAAACTTCGAAGGTTATCTGCACCACTATGTAAAAGATATTGCCATATTCGAAAATAGCTTTCTTTAGGAACCGTTGAAAGACGAGCCAACTCGGGGTCGGAGGTATCGTCACCCGGCACAATGATAAGCTTAATATCATTTGTCAGACAAACCTCGCGAATTTGTTCAACACCGTAGGACCAATACCCTACTCCGCCTAATAAACGAATAACAACTAACTTGGATCCTACGATAGTTTTCTCTACATAAAGATCAACTGACATGTTGTGGCTTAGTTGCATTAAATTAGCTAGCCTCAGAGACAACCCACACTCTTCATCATATTGCTCAGACACCAGGGATAAATCACTTGAGGCAGAAGATAAAAACACAATGTCTCCTGGAGATTGACCTAGATCAACAGCTTCGCTGCCATCATTAACTTCTCCAGGCTTGGTAACAAGTAAATGCATAATGATTAATCAGAATTAAAAATCTGTTTTACCAGAGTTATGTTGAAATCTTTTAGTCCAATAATGACCAACTGCCCGTTTTGAATTTCATCTTGTGTCCAGCTCCGGTCGTAGTAATAATCAACTCGTTCACCGACGCCCTGAATAGTTAATCGCGATGGTTTTTCTGATATTTTAACAAACCCCTTAATTCGGAGAACCCCTGAAACTTTAAGTGCATCTTTAACCTGCAAAATAAATGAATTTAATTCTTTTTGCGGTTCTAATATTAAAGTAAAGGTATCAAAGTCATCATGTTCATGTTCATCTTCACCGTCATGACACGAACGCCTTGAGTCTATATCGTTTTCGGCTGCCGACCCCATTCCCAGAATTATTTTAGGGTCAAGTTGACCATTAATTGCCGGCAAGGATTCAACTGAAGAACGGGAGCCCTGATTAATAATATCCATCACATCAGATAATTGTATTTGATCCAACATATCAGTCTTACTAACTACTATCATATCGGCGCATGCTAATTGATCACTGAAGACTTCTTCCAAAGGGTTTTCATGATCCAAAGATGGGTCTTCGGCTCGCTGTTGTTTAATTAGTTCGGGATCATCAGCAAAAAAACCGGCATGAACAGCCGGCCCATCAACTACAGTTATAACTCCATCAACTGTTGTGCGAGATCTAACTTCGGGCCATTGAAAAGCTTTTATCAAAGGCTTTGGCAATGCCAATCCTGAAGTTTCTATAACAATATGCTCGGGTCGTTCTTTGCGATTTAATAAAATTTCAATTGTAGGAATAAAGTCATCGGCAACAGTGCAACAAATACATCCGTTGGTTAGCTCAAGAATATCATCAGCAGAACATGATTCGTCATCACAATTTTTAAGGATGTCTCCATCAATTCCTAAGTCACCAAATTCATTGATGATAAGTGCTATTTTTTTATCATGAGAATTTATTAATAAGTTTCTAATTAAACTAGTTTTGCCAGCTCCTAAAAATCCAGTGACAACGGTAACAGGAATTTTTGACTCAGTAGACATTAAATATCCTTATTTTAATTTTTGTGTAAGACCAGCAATAGTAAAGACCACACTGTTAGATACATTTGCAATACTTTGATTCATTATACCTGTGTAATCTACAAAATGACGTGCCATTGCATTATTCGGTACCACTGCTAATCCAACTTCGTTTGATACAAAAATAACTGGAAAGTCTATTTTCTTAGAAAGACTGCATAATTGAGCAGTTTCCGTTTTGATATCCTTATTCTTCGACATCATATTCGAAATCCATAAGGTTAAACAGTCAACCAAAACAGGTTTTTTATTATTTTGAAGAGAGAGTAAAGTTTCGCAGAGTAATAATGGTTCCTCTATGGTTTGCCAGTCTTGGCCCCGACGTTCTTTATGTTTTCTAATTCGTTCTGACATTTCAGCATCTAACGCTTCCGAGGTCGCGATATAAATCCCCCCGCCAGAGCGCTCAATAACGCTCTCTGCAAATTCACTTTTGCCTGATCGTTGACCCCCAAGTACTAAATTAAAACCAGACAATGTTAAATCTATTGGTATTTTCATATTACTTCTAGCTTTGCATTACCAAAAAAACAGATGATTCCAAAATATACAATCTCCCAATTAATCTTTGAATAAGTACTATCTATTAACCCCAATTACTTTCCAAATTCGCTCACCTCCATCTGGAATAATCTCGATTTCTGTGAGCGACAAGTTATCTATTTGAAAAGACGAAGCCGATTGCCCAAATAAACTTAGTGCATTAGCTAATGCCGCCTTAATTGTTCCAGAGTGTGCTATCGCAACAATATTTTTTCTTTCATATTCTCTTGATAGTGTATTTATTGCTTCAGAAACCCTATCTACCATTTCAATAAAACTTTCGCCGCCCGGTGGTTTCTCAGTTATAAAGTTTAGCCAGAATTTCCTTACACTATCGCCGTCCAAATCAATCCACCGCTTTCCTGTCCAGTCACCAAAATCTTGCTCCATTAACCCTGGAATTTCTATAAAATTTTTTACCCCGATTGCTTCTGCGGTTTGATTAGACCTTTTTATTCCACTTGTTAACCAAATTGCCTCTTTAGGCAACCGCAGTTTAAGTAGTCCAATAGATCTCTTATCAGAGAGATCAGCGTCAACATCATCCTGACCATGAATAATTGCAGAATCCCCTAATGACTTCGCATGTCGTATCCACCACCAGTGAGTGTTTGTCACGATATTCCAACAATCAACACTGCAAATAAAATTGTTACCTCCGTTAACTGTTGGGCTGCGCCAAGCACATCACCCGTTTGGCCTCCAATACGTGTTGCGACAAAATAAACAAAAAAACCAACCACTAATAGTGATAACCCAATTGCAATAACTGTAATTTGAAAACCGAGAAGGAGAAACAAAATCGCTACACCAATCAAAACAGATGTTACAGCTCGATCAAGGCTAGGTTTTCCTGCACGCACACTTAAACCGTCTTCTCTTGCAACCGGAATAAAGTACATTATTGGGGGCAATGCGGCTCGAGAAGCTGATGCTGTGGCAATCACGGCGAGAGCAGTAAAAGTGAACCCTAGTTCTATTAATTTTGCATACGCAGCCCACCTAAGTCCAAAACTAAATAGTAGCGACATAATTCCATAACTGCCTACATAACTATCACGCATAATCGATAGTTTCTCTTCACGATCAATACCACCTCCAAGGCCATCAAACGTATCAGCAAGGCCATCATCATGAAGTGCCCCTGTAAGCAAGGTCATAATTAATAGTAGTAATAATGAAAGAATCGACGCAGGAAGATCAAACCAACTAAAAAGCCAAAATACTAAAACGGACAAAAGGCCTATTACAGCGCCAGTTATTGGAAAAAATCTAGAGGCTTCAGCAATAGAGAAATCTTTTGATGTCTCACCAACATAAATTGGAATTCTAGTTAAGACGACAAAACATATTTTTAAATCAGTAAACCAGCTTTGTTTGTTAACCTTGTTTTTTAAGCGTTCGATAAAATCCTCGTCTTCATCATAATTTTTATCTGAATTATCGTTTTCAATTATATCATTGGAGGTTTTTAAATTAGGCTTTTCAGATTTTTCCTTGTCCAACTTCTTTTCCTAAGATTTTGCTTTTACTTTTTCATCTATAGTTATAATAAAAAGATACAATTCTAATATATCATATACAATTATATTCGTTGCTTTAATGGAATTTTTTAAATGAAATCTGAAAATATAGCTACACTCGACGCCGTGCGAGAATTAATAAAATCTCTCCCAGGACCCGAAGAAAGCGCGAGTAAAGCCGCAAAATCTCACGAAGAGAACTTAACTAAACCTCAAGGTTCTCTTGGTAAGTTAGAGAATATCACTGAATGGCTGTCAAGCTGGCAAGGAAGATATCCGGCTAAAATTGATATACCTAGAGTGATTGTTTTTGCGGGTGCTCACGGTGTAACTGCACAAGGGATATCGGCATTTCCACCAGAAGTAAATTCACAAATGATAGAAAATTTTAAAAACGGCGGAGCTGCCATTAACCAGCTTTGCAAGGTGAACGACGCTGAATTAAAGATAATGGAAGTAGCATTAGAAATACCAACTAGAGATTTTTCATCTGAACCTGCCATGGATGACGCGGACTGCTCTGAAGCAATTGCTTTTGGAATGTCTAGTCCCGAAGTAGGTGTGGACGTGCTATGTTTGGGGGAAATGGGAATAGGTAACACCACAGCATCGGCAGCAATATGCCACGCACTTTTTGGAGGGTCGGCAAAAGATTGGGTCGGCCCTGGGACAGGAGTGCAGGGGCCAACTCTTGAAAAAAAAATTAAGATTGTCGCTGAGAGCATAATCTTACATAAGCCTATGCTGAGAGATGGATTGGAGATACTGCGTTGCTTTGGCGGTAGAGAAATGGCTTCAATTTGTGGCGCTATAATTTCTGCCAGGCTATCACGAATACCTGTAATATTGGATGGTTTTGTAACTTGTGCTGCAGCTGCTACGCTTCACTCACTAGACCCCAATAGCCTCGATCATTGTTTGTTTTCTCATGTATCAGCTGAACCAGGACATAGAACTTTACTGGCGAAAATGAATAAAACAGCTCTATTCGATTTTAATATGCGTTTAGGTGAGGGAACTGGTGCTGCACTTGCTATCAATTTACTGCGAAGCGCTCTGGCTTGTCACAATGGCATGGCAACTTTCGAAGAAGCTTCCATTTCAAACAAAATATAGAATATTTCGTTAGCGTCTCAAAAAACGCGAGAAGTAATTATTACCAATTGGTCTCATATAGAAAAACGCTGTCATAAAACTGATGACAATCCACATTATCACTGAAACAAAAAGAGAAAGCATAACAAATTTTGCCGCTAACTCAGGAGACGAGGGACCAGACATAGTGCTATTAGCCACTGGCGCTCCGAAAATATGGGGAAGTGTAAGCACTATACCGCCTGAAAATCTCAATAAATTCGCCTTACCAAATGCTATTAGCAAAAAACCAACAATGCTTAAAAATGCTGTCATTAACCACCATAATTGTCGATCCATCAAATCAGCTCGGGTAGCTCCGGGCAATTCTGCGGGCAAGCCAAGACCTGGCAAAAATGAAAAACTTAAAAAACCTGCCCCACCCCACAATAAACCTTGTAACAACGAGACATCACGGCCATAAATTGCAAAACCAGCAACGAGCAATAAACTGTATGCAATAGCTGTAATAATATGGGCTATAAGCGTATAGAATGATCGTTCAATGCCGTCATGCGGAGACCATTCACTTCCGTCATGAACATGGTGGGTATCTGGTTTACTAGAATTTTGGCTACTATCCTGAACCATATTTTCGGACGACTTGCTACTACTAACCTTTTCAAAAATTTCGGCTTGAGTGATAAGGGGCTGTAAAAGGGTTAAATGCAATACAAACACTATACACCCTGCAACCAGTCCAGCCATAAGTCCTGAAAACAATAATTTAAACATCAAAAACTTTTCTAATGGCAGGGAAACGAATGAGCGTGACGTGCATCATGGGCAGCGTTGTGTATTAGATGAGCATCCGCAAAGCCTACTCCAAGCAATAAAAAAAATCCTAAACAAATCCCACATAATGCTGGAACTATTCGTTGCACTAATTCGCCTCTATTAGTGTCTTTTACTAAATTATTAAAATTATTCATACGTGATCACCCTCCGTGTCAGATCTTATGATTGGTATCTGGCTTGCATTATGCTCACAGTTGCGGGGGCAGCTACGGATTAGTGACTTAGTTTAACTCACCGTATTCCCAATTCATATTTAATTAGAGTACCAAAGATTAGATTTAGTCAATAGAAAATTAAATTTTTTCTACTTTATTTGTCCTAAAATAATCAATCCTTATGGTATGGATGTTTTAATAAATTTCTTTAGCGAAAAAACACTATTTTTTAAGTTTAATTTGAAAAAAACTGTGTAATAGTTTTTACTCATAAAGAATTTGTGATTCAGTATTCGAAAGGACCATTTTTATGAGTGTAAAGCATTTTCATCATCTAGCGTTAACGGTGCCTGATGTGCCTGTACAAAAAATATTTTATGAAGATTTTGGTTTGGTTGGAGAAGAAAAAAATAATCAGGCTATTATGCGTTGTATCGGGCGGGATCAAGACCAAATTATTTTGACTGAGGGACCCGAACGAAAATTGCACCATGTTTCATACGGTAGTGATTTAAATGGTATAGCGAATATTGAAAATAATATTGATAAAAGCGAACTTGCAAAGCAAATTGATTCTCCTAAAGAGACACCATATGATGGTATTTGGTTTAAAGATTTTGAGGGCGATATTTACAATGTAAATACAAGTGCGTCTGCCCCATCAAAAGGTGGTCGTCAACCCACGATAAATCATGAGGCTTTTCAAGCGAATGGGCCAGGGCATTATAATAGAGTTAATCGAAAAGGTAGTATTGCATACGACACCAAACCGGAACCGCACCGACTAGGGCACATGGTTGAATTTACAACTAATTTAGAAAAGAAGATTGCTTTTTATACAGATATTATGGGTTTAAAACTTACTGATACAAGTGAAGGTTTGATAGCATTCCTGCGTCCACCAGGAGGCAGCGATCACCATACTGTGGCTATGTTACAAAGCGATAAAACAGGCTTTCACCATGCAAGCTTTGAAGTGGATAATATTGACCACGTTGGACTTGGTGGTCAACGAATGCTCGAGAAAGGTTATAGAAATGGATGGGGGCTTGGTCGCCACGCACTAGGCTCAAACTTCTTTTGGTATATCAGAGATCCGCATGATGGACTATGCGAGTATTTTGCAGATATGGATTATATTTCAAATGATGATGCTTGGAAACCCAGAGATTGGCCATTAGATGTAGGTTTTTATTTATGGGGGCCAAACCCGCCAGAAGAATTTGGCATGAACTATGAGGGAACAAAAAAAACTACGAAACCAAAGGCAGCTGGCAAGGGAGCCAGAGTTTAATTATCAAATAAAAGGAGCCTTACGTGGAAAAGATTATCGTAGGTATAACTGGTTCAACAGGATCAATACTCGGTATACGTCTACTCGAAATTCTTAAAAATACTGAAGTAGAGACCCATTTAATTGTGAGCAAATGGGGACATCAAACAATGGAGCACGAGACTGATTATAGTTATGAACAAGTAACAAACTTAGCAGACGTTAACTATGGTCCTGGAGATATGGGTGCAGCGGTCTCGTCAGGATCATTCAGGACCCAAGGAATGGTTGTTATTCCATGTTCAATGGCTAGCCTAGCTTCAATTTCAAATGGACAAGGCTCCCATTTAATACATAGAGCTGCTGATGTAATCATGAAAGAGCAGCGTAAATTAGTTCTAGTTGCAAGAGAACTACCTTTGAATCAAATTCATTTAGAAAATATGCTCAAACTAGCGAGAATGAACGTAAGTATTGTTCCCCCAATGATGGCATTTTATAGCAACCCTAAAACAATTGAGGAAATGATAGATCATATAGTCATGCGAGTATTAGATCAATTTAATATTAAGATAGACGCGGTACCTCGTTGGGATGGAAAAATGAAAAATCGAAATAAATAACGTTTTTAAGATAGACCTATGTTTATTTACATTTAATAGAACACAAAAGAATAAGCCCCCAGAGTTGGGGGCTTATTCCTTTAAACTACGTATGAATTTATTCTTCTTGTGGCATAAATATATTTAAAATTGCCGCGACAAAGCCAGAAACTACAATTCCAGATACAAATAACGGAATTGACCAAGATGCGAATACTTCGGGTGGAAATGGTCCATATTTTGCGAGACCGGCCAATTGATTCACTTGCCAAATACCTAGTCCAAGTCCAATAGATATAGCTACAATCAACATATTCCTAGCACTAAAACCCGAGTGGCTCACTAATTTCATTCCAGCAGAGACGATCATTCCAAACATAACCACTGAAGCCCCACCTAATACGGGATAAGGTAAAGCTGCAACTAAAGCTGCTAGTTTTGGTATTAAGCCTAATAATATAAGAAATACAGCGCCAATGCTGACAACCTGACGGCTCATAACTTTTGTATAAGAAACAAGGCCAACATTTTGACTATATGATGTATTAGGCAATCCGCCAAATAATGCCACGACCGCTGAACCAAAGCCATCAGCCATGATACCACCTTTTAACTCCTTATCTGTTGGTTCGCGATTAGCACCACCCATTGTAATCCCTGAAATATCACCTACGGTTTCAATTGTTGTAATAAAAGCCATAATGACCATTAATCCTATGAGGCTGATTGCAGCGGGACTAGTAAAGTCTAATCCAAAATATTGATCAGGGAGTCCAAACCAACTAGCCTTGCCAATCGCAGCAACTTTCCCAGCATTAACCATGCCAAGAGGGATGGCAACAAGGTAACCAATAACCAAACCAAAGAAGATTGACGCAGCTGACCATATACCTTTTCCGTATCTGCGAATAAGTAAAGTTACAATGATAACAAATAATGCAAGCCCCCAGTTCGAGAGACTACCAAAGCCAGTTTTACACCATGAAGCTGCACTAGGGTATGCTCCACATCCAGCAGAATATTTTATTCCAACAGGTAACAAAGTTAGCCCGATTGTCATCACAACAACACCAGAGACTATTGGCGGAATGTACTTACGAAGTTGAGGCACAAAAAAGCCCAAAATCATTTGAAAGATACCTCCAATAATTGAGGCACCAAATACAGCAGCCAATGTCGCACCACTCTTTAGAGCGCCAATTAATATTCCAACATAGGCAAAACTAGTTCCTTGGACAACCGGCAATCGTGATCCGATAGGGCCAATTCCAATTGTTTGAATTAGCGTGGCAACGCCGGCTGCCAGTAGAGCTATCTGAACCAATGGTGTAATGAGCTGGGGTCCACCAGCCGCCAATGCTATTAAAAGAGGTACAGTAACGTTTCCCGCAAACATGGCGAGGACATGTTGAATACCGAGCGGTATACCCTCACTCAAAGGAGGCGAATATTCAGGATTTTGTAAATCTTGATCTTCCATTTAGGTTCTCCTATCAATTAAATTGTTAAAAACAGTTTTTATGAAAACTCCCCTAAAATAAGCGATTTACCGATTCAAGTGAAGATATTAAAATTAAAATCTATTATATTTCAATAAGTTAATGATTTTATTTTTAAAAATTTTCTAAAAAATCACTCTTTTCCAACCCATAATTTCGATTGAGAGCGACTCACTTGTTTTATAGATTTACCAAAATCTATCCAAAATTATACACTTCACTTCTCATAGACTAATTTCCCATTAACAAATGTTGCCCGAATCGCACGATCATCGGCTAACATAATTTGCGTAAAAAGCATTTCCGATAGATCTTCTACGTCTCGCATTCTATTCTTAATTATATCAGTGGATGACAAATCGATAATTGTAAGGTCTGCCTCAAAACCGGGTTTTATTTGGCCAATTTTATTTTCTAAGTGTAAGGCATGCGCTCCACCAAAGGTTAACCTATAAAAACTTTCGAGTGGACTTAGGGAATAATTATTAAATTGAGCAATTTCGTAAGCAGCTTTCATCGTGGCAAAAGGCGATAAAGACGTGCCACCACCGATATCGGTTCCTAATCCTAAACGAATACCTGCATCTTTTAGCTTTTCATATTGAAACAAGCCACTACCTAAAAATAAATTTGATGTCGGACAATGAATAATCGTTGTATCTGTAGCCGACGCTATCTCAATATCTGACTCAGAAAAATAAATTCCATGGCCGTATAATGCACGTTTCCCTAAAAGACTAAAACTATTATAAACGTCAAGGTATGATGACGATTCTGGGAATAAATCAGCCACCCAATCTACCTCATCAAGTTGTTCAGAAACATGGGATTGCAAATAAACATTATCATTATCAGAAAACAAAGCTCCTGCTACCTCCAGCTGATCAGGCGTTGACGTCGGCGCAAATCTGGGCGTAACAGCGTATAAACCTCGTCCATTATTATGCCATTTATTAATAAGCTCTTGAGAGTCATCAAATGATTCCTGAGCTGTATCTAATAAAGAATCAGGAGCGTGTCGATCCATTAAAACTTTACCAGCTATTACACGCATCTCAATTCTTTGCGCCTCATAAAAAAGAGCATCAACAGATCCTGGGTGAACTGTGCAGAAAGTTGAACTCGTTGTGTATCCATTTTTCAGAGTTTCTGAGAGAAATAATCTTGCTACAGATTGCGCGTAATCATAGCTCGAGAATTTAATTTCTTCTGGGTAAGTATAATCATTTAGCCAATCAATGAGCTTTTTCCCATAAGACCCGATAACACTCATTTGAGGATAATGCACATGACCATCTATAAAACCCGGTACAATTAAATCTTGTCCAAAATCAATTACTTTAGAGTTTTGTGGATAATTAATATCAGTGTGGTTTCCTACTTGAGAAATAAATCCCTTCTCAATTAATAACACACCTTTTTCCCAATATTCGTAATCGAGTTTATTATTTTTAAAAGTTAGTATTTTTCCTCTGAGAACCAATGGTTCATCCTGCGAGGGTTCCATGGCAGTAACACCGTTTATTGCGTTTTTTTAAATTAGATTTGGAACATTGACTTTAATCAAGTTCCAAATCTAATATTTAAATGTTATTTAGGGATTGTTCCATCAACCCCTTCAACATAGAAATTCATGCCAAGAAGCATACCATCGTCAGCCATCTTTCCTGCTGGAATCACAATCTTACCAGATTGATCCTTAATCGGTCCAGTAAACGGATGCACTGTCCCTGCTATTATTCCATCTTTAGCTTTCTCAGCCATGGCAACAACATCAGATGGGATAGCTTTGTTATAAGGAGCCATTTTTACCATACCTGACTTAAATCCACCCCAAGTATCTTGAGAACTCCATGTTCCATCAAGCATAGCTTTGGTACGATTAATATAATATGCATTCCAGTCATCTATAATCGCCGTTAATTGGGCTTTAGGTCCAAAATTAACCATATCGGAAGCTTGACCTACAGCCCAAACTTTATTTTTTTGAGCCTGTTGAAGAGGAGCTGGGGAGTCCGTGTGTTGAAGTATCACATCTGCACCCTGAGCAATGAGAGCTTTCGCAGCATCGGCCTCTTTGCCTGGATCAAACCAAGTTGAGACCCAAACAACCTTTATCTTTATTTTTGGATTAACTGAACGCGCCGCAATAATTGTTGAATTGATTCCCCTAATTACTTCTGGGATCGGGAAAGAAGCCACATAGCCAAGAATATTAGATTTCGTCATTTTACCGGCTATCAAACCTACAACGTGTCTTCCTTCATAAAAACGTCCGGAGTAAGTTGCGAGGTTTTTTGACCGCTTATAGCCAGTCGCATGCTCAAATTTAACTTTAGGAAAACGCTTAGCAATCTTTAAAGTAGGATTCATATATCCAAAAGAAGTTGTAAAAATAAGATCATGTCCAGATCGAGCTAATTTTGTAATTACTCGCGTTGCATCTGCGCCATATGGAACCGACTCTACGTAAGTCGTTTTAACCTTGTCGCTAAAGGTTCTAGCGATAGCTAATCGACCAGCGTTATGCTGATAAGACCATCCATGGTCTCCAATAGGCCCAACATAAACAAAACCAACTTTTGCTTTTTTCTCGGCAGCACTTCCATCAGCTGCATTAAATAACATTCCGGTTATCAGAAAGACACCAAGAATTAAACGTTTAAAAATCATTAATTTTCTCCTATCTCTTATTAAAGTTAACCACATTAATCTGAAGCATGAAAACTTTTACCCAAGTCAGCTGGAGCATTTAACATCATCCTAGAACTATTATTTGATATAAGCACAAGAACTACTATTGTCGCAAGATAAGGTAGCATAGATAAAAATTGTGAAGCTATATCTACACCAAAACCTTGAGCGTGTAATTGAATAATTGTTATACCTCCAAATAAGTATGCTCCAAAAAATGCCCTCCAAGCCCTCCAAGAGGCGAAGACCACCAGAGCCAACGCGATCCAACCTCTTCCCGCTGTCATACCTTCAACCCAAAGAGGCGTATATGCAAGTGATAAATAGGCTCCACCTAAACCAGCCATTGATCCACCAAATAAAATACAACCCATTCTAACCCAAACGATTGAATATCCTATTGAGTGTGCTGCATGATGATTCTCACCAACGGCTCTAATGATTAAACCCAAGCGCGTTTTATTAAAAACATAAGTGATAAGAAAAACGGCTATAACTGATAAGTATACTAAAATATCATGGACAAATAAAAGTGGTCCCAAAACTGGAATTTGTTCGAGAAATGGTACTCCAATTTTTGGAAGTCCAGAAAATGTTTTTCCAACAAATCCATGTCCTATCAATGCTGAAAGTCCCAATCCAAAGATTGTTAAAGCTAACCCAGTTGCAACCTGATTGGCTAATAATCGTAATGTTAAGAAACCAAAAATAAAAGCTGTAAGCATTCCCCCAGCAGCTCCTGAAATTATAGCCAAGGCTGCACTCTCAGTTTTGACCCCTACCGCGAATGCTATAACAGCTCCAACTATCATCATTCCCTCAACGCCAAGATTTAGAACACCAGATTTTTCAACGACTACTTCACCTGCTGCCGCAAATACTAAGGGTGTAGATGCCGTTATAATAGTCAGTAATACCGGAACAAACAATTCAGACATAAATAATACTCATTCAACATTCCTATGCTTATTTTTATAACCGATAATTTGAATTCTATATCGAACGAGGACATCGGATGCCAATAAGAAAAAGAGTAACATCCCCTGAAATACGCCCGTAACTGCATTTGGCAGATTTAATTCGATTTGAGCATTATCTCCACCGAGATATGTCAGTGCCATGAGTAATCCGGACAACAGGCATCCTATTGGATGTAGGCGCCCCAAAAAAGCTACAATAATTGCGGTAAAGCCATAACCTGGCGAGATCACTGGAATTATCTGTCCTATTGGTCCAGAAACTTCAATAGTCCCCGCAAGACCTGCCAAACCACCACTGATAAGAAAACTGATCCAAATTATATTCTTACCTCTAAATCCAGCAAAATTTGATGCCATTGGCGCCATGCCCATTACGCGAATTTGAAATCCAATTAAATGGTAAGTCATTAAAATCCATGCAACGGGTACACAAATCAGCGTTATTATCCAACCCAAATGTAGTCGAGTTTCATCCAGAATTATCGGTAAAAGCCCAGCTTCAGGGAATAAACGCGACTCTGGAAAATTTTGTCCCTCAGGGTCTTTCCACGGGCCATGTATCAAATAACTTAGAATCAAAAGAGCAATATAAGTAAGCATTAAACTCGTTAAAATCTCATTTGTTCCAAATTTAATTTTTAAAAATGCTGGTATTCCAGCCCATACCATTCCTCCTAGAATCCCAAAAATAAGCATTCCCGGCATTAAAAATTGTGAGCTTGAATTAAAAAACAGCAAACCCAAACCACCACCAGCTAGTGCTCCAATCGTTAATTGGCCTTCTGCGCCAATATTCCAGATATTCGCCCTAAAGCAAAAAGACAGGCCAATAGCTATCAAAACCAAAGGCGTCGCTTTAACGCAAAGTTCAGCGACACCATCAATGGAGCTTACAGGTTCAACGAAAAAAGTTATAATAGCTTGAGTTGGATTAACTCCAAGAAAACTAAATATTAACATACCCGTTAAAAAGGTCATAATAACAGCAAAAACTGGCGAACAATAGACCATGCGCTCAGAAACCTGTCCCCGAAGTTCTAGCCTCATAATTGCGTACCTAAAATGTCATTTCCAGAGGGCTTTATACCGGACATTAACAAACCAACATTCTCAACAGTTATATTTTCAACTATTTCAGGTTTTGTCAGCTCGCCCTCACATATAACGGAAATTTTATCTGAAATTTCAAATAGCTCCTCCAAATCTTGGCTGATTACGACAACTACAGCACCTCTATCAGCTATATCCATTAACGATTGCCTGATATAAGCCGCAGATCCCGCATCAACACCCCACGTTGGTTGAAAAACAATCAGTACCTTAGGGTCCTGTAAGATTTCCCGACCAAAAATAAATTTTTGTAAATTTCCCCCAGATAAAGAATTTGCTGTTACATTAACGTTCGGAGTTTTCACATTAAACCTAGAAATAATTTTCTCGGCATATTCTCTAGATTTTGTAACATTCATAAAACCATTAAGCATTAATTTCATCGATTGATATCCAGATAAAAAAGCATTCTCCCACAACAGCATTTCCGGAACCGCTCCATGACCAAGGCGTTCTTCTGGAACAAATCCAAGACCTTTCTCGCGTCTTTTTCTAGGTCCTAGATTACCAACGCTAACTTGATCAATACTGACTAAACTGTCATCAGATGCTGTAATTTCACCACTAAGAACTTCCATAAGCTCGATTTGTCCATTACCAGCTATTCCAGCAATACCAAGTATTTCTCCTTTATGCGCTTTAATAGTAATATTTTTGAGGTCAGTGCCATGTTCCATAGTTGCCTGATGGTTCAAATTAATCACAGAGAAATACGGTTTTTCTGATACCAATCGTTCATTCTTTTTAGTCACAATTAGATTTGTGCCCATCATCATCTCAGCCATACTCCTAGGGCTCTCCTCCGATGGTATACACGTGTCAACAACTTCACCGGCACGCATGATCGTTGCCACATGGCACAAATCAATAATCTCCTGTAATTTATGACTGATATAAAGTATGGCGACACCTTGTGCAGACAATCTTCTTAGTGTTTTAAAAAGCTTATCGACTTCCTGAGGCGTCAATACTGAGGTGGGTTCATCCATAATTAGTAGTTTTGGATTTTGTATCAAGCACCGAACAACTTCAATTCTTTGACGTTCACCAACGGAAAGCGTATGAACATACCGATATGGGTCAAGCGGAAGACCATATTTTTCCGAAATATCTATAATATTCTGTTTAAGATTTTCATTTGCTAAAGTAGCCGGAATTCCAAGAGCAATATTCTCTTCAACAGTCATCGCATCAAAAAGAGAAAAATGCTGAAAAACCATTCCAATACCCAACTTTCTCGCAATCTGCGGGGTAATTTGAGAGATTTCAGAACCTTTCCATTTTATTTTTCCCGTGTCACAGCGTTGAACTCCATATATAATTTTGACAAGTGTAGATTTCCCAGCTCCATTTTCTCCTAAAAGAGCATGTATCTGACCTGGCTTAATTTCTAAATTTACTCGGTTATTGGCAATAACACCGGGATAACCTTTACAAATTTCAAGAAGCTCTAATATTGGTTTTTTATCTGCCATGGTTAGCCTTCTTAGAATTATTGAGTGCCATAAGAATAGCTTCAGGAGTAGCCGGGGCGTTCAATTTAGGTGGAATGTTTGAGCCGTTACTTCGGGAAATCGCATCTCGGATTGCCAACCATACGGATATAGCCAACATTAATGGAGGTTCTCCTACTGCTTTAGATCTAAAAATTGTTTGCGCTTTATTAGGTTCATCCTCAAGAATATGTATATTAAAATCTTGAGGAACATCTCGGCTACCCGGTATTTTATAAGTAGAAGGACCATGAGTTAGAAGTTCCCCAGTTTTATTCCATACCAACTCCTCAGAAGTCAGCCAACCCAAACCTTGCACAAAAGCTCCTTCAATCTGACCATAATCCACACGAGGATTAAGCGACTTGCCACAATCTTGAATGATATCAGTCCTTAATGTTCTGGACTCGCCCGTTAACAAATCAATGACAACCTCCGAAATCGCAAACCCATAGGTAAAATAATAGAATGGGGTGCCAGAACAGGAAATTGGATCCCAAGAAATATCTGGCGTTTTATAATAGCCCGTAGCGGATAGCGATAGGCGGGCTTCCCATGTCATTTGAGCTAAATCTGCAAATGATATATTTTTATTTCCACAATAAATTCGATTTTGCCGGAAATTTATTTTATTTTTATCTGACCCAAAATATTGAGCTGCAACTGCAATCATTCTATTCTTTATTTTATCAGCCGCATCATAGGCTGCCATTCCATTTAAATCAGAACCTGCTGATGCCGCTGTAGCAGAAGTATTGGGAACTTTGTCGGTTCGAGTCGCAGAAATTTTTATATTTTCAATATCAATCTGAAATACAGTGGCGACGACTTGAGCGATTTTAACAAAAAGCCCTTGACCCATCTCTGTCCCGCCATGATTTAGATAAACCGATCCATCAGTATAAACATGTATCAACGCTCCAGCTTGGTTCAAAGCTGGCATATTAAAAGAAATACCAAATTTTACTGGCATAGCTGCGATGCCCTTTTTTAGAATTGTATTTTCAAGGTTAAAATTTTCAATTTCTTTCTTTCGGGCCCTATAATCAACTTTTCGCATTAGCTCATCTGAGAGTTTGCAAATGATATTGTCTTTTACAATCTGACCATAGGGTGTCTCATTTCTATCATTAATACCGTAGTAATTTATTTGTCGAATTTCATCTATCGGCTTATTCAGATGAAAACTAATATGTTCAAGAATACACTCTATAATCAGCATACCTTGTGGTCCGCCAAATCCACGGAAAGCTGTATTGGATACTGTATTTGTTTTGCATGGATAACCTCGAAATCTTACGTTTGGCAAAAAATAGCAATTATCGGCATGGCATAATGAACGCGCTAATACTCCAGAACTCAAATCAGCAACATTGCCTGATCTCATTGCCATAGCAATGTCTATTCCTTCAATTTGTCCGTCCATACCAAATCCCACATCATACTCAAAATCGTAGTCATGTCGTTTCCCAGTAATGATCATATCAGCATCTCTTCGTAGCCTTAATTTCGATGGTCGACCAGTTTTAACAGCGACAAGCGCTGCCAACGATGCGATAATTGTCGGCTGACTCTCTTTACCACCAAAGGCCCCACCCATTCGACGAACCTCAACTGTTACCGCGTTCATCGGAATTCCCAAAACATTTGCAATTCCGTGTTGGGCTTCGGTTGGATGCTGGGTCGAACAATAGACACTAATATCTTTATCTTCTGGGCTGGGAATCGCGAGAGCTATATTAGCCTCGAGATAAAAGTGATCTTGTCCGCCACATTTCAGGGTTCCCTGTAAGCGATGATTTGCATTTTTGATAGCTTTATCTGGGTCACCCTTACAAATAACCGGAGGTTTAAAAGTAAAGCTATCTCTCTTAATAGCATCTTGGATAGACAAAATTGGTTCTAATTCAGTATAGTCTATTTCCACCAATTTTGAAGCATGGTAAGCTTGGTCGTATGTTTCCGCCGCCAAAATAAGAATGGGGTGTCCAACGTATTCAACACAATCAATAGCCAAGATTGGCTCCCCCTCAAAAACTGGAGCAACATCATTTTTACCAATAATATCGGCTGCAGACAACACTGCTAAAACACCGGGTGAAGAAAGAGCCTTAGTTGTGTTAATAGAGTTTATCTTAGCGTGGGCAATCGGTGAAGTAATTAGAATGCATTCCAGTGTATTCGGCAATCTCGGCATATCATCAATATAAATTGCCTCCCCGGTAACATGTTTTACAGCACTATCATGTTGAACATTATCATGTGCCGCCCCAATAATTTGGTTTTTATGAACCATTATAAATCGACCACTTGATTCGGCTTATTTGGGTCTAACAGATCAAAATAAAATCGTTTAAATAAATTTCCAGCTACCTGATTTCGATAAGTTGAACTAGCACGGAAATCACTGATGGGCTTAAATTCCTTTGAAATTTTCTCAGATACTTTATAAATATTTTCCTCATTCCATGTTTTGCCGATAAGTTTTTTCTCGGACTGATTTGCTCTCCTAGGGATTGCGTCCATTCCACCAAAAGCAATAATAGTTTTTGCTACAATTTCTTGGTTAAACTCAACTAGGAAAGCTCCTATTACAGCAGAAATATCCTGATCATAGCGCTTTGAAACTTTATAAGCTTTAAATGTTTGATTAGCATTAAGTTTTGGAATACTTACCGATTGTATAAATTCTCCCTTTTTAAGATTTGTTTTACGATAGCTAATAAAAAAATCTTCCAGATCTATTCTACGCTCCCCAAGATCAGAACAAATTTGAAGCTGAGAGTTCAAAGCCATCAAACACGGCAATGTATCGCCTATTGGAGATGCAGTTGCTATATTGCCACATAGAGTTCCAACATTTCTGATTTGATCAGATCCTATTCGAGTTACTAGATTGGCAAAAGAAGGAAAAAGCTTCTCTAAGTAGGGCAAAATTTCCGAATAAGTTACGGCAGATCCAATCGTCAAAGCCTCTTTTGTCTCTTCTATGATCCCAAGCTCTTTTACATCTCCAGTGAAAATAATTAACGGTGTCGTTTTCCTATCTTTACTAAATGAGATTCCTAAGTCTGTTCCTCCCGCAAGTAACGTAGATGATGGATAGGTAGAATAAATCTTTGATAATTCCTTTAAAGTCTTGGGTTTAAAAAATCGTTGTCCATCATGATTATATTCTGCAACGGTAGAAAGATTTTCTGATATAGCTTTTTTCTTGGTAAAGGTGCGTTCTTGACGTGCAGCATCAACAATTGACCTATAACCAGTACACCTGCACAAATTTCCTGCTAGAGCCTCATGAATGTTTTTATCTGTTTGGATTTTATTACTATTATAAAATGCATATAATGACATCATGATACCTGGTGTGCAAAAACCGCACTGAGTGCCATCTCCCTCTACCATTGACTTCTGAATAGGTTCGAGTACAGCGCCTCTATTTTTAGATTTGCAAGCCAGCCCTTCAATAGTGAGTATGTGTTTTCCATCGGCCTGCGGCAAAACGAGCAAACATGAATTAATAACGCGATATGTA
This sequence comes from Rhodospirillaceae bacterium TMED23, assembly GCA_002168115.1. GTDB lineage: Bacteria > Pseudomonadota > Alphaproteobacteria > Rhodospirillales > UBA2165 > TMED23. Next base: position 240,983 of record NHCC01000012.1, read on the forward strand.
GTATTGCGTTTCTGCCTCTCAGCAATAATAACCGTACATGCTCCACAATCTCCCTCAGCGCACCCCTCTTTTGTACCCTTTAAAGAAATATATTCACGTAAGTAATCGAGTAGGGTCACCGTAGGAGAAATCCTTTCGATTTTCTGAGATACGCCATTTATTGTAAATTGGAGTGCCATAGAGTGGTCGACCTTTTCAATATTATTCAATCATACCCATTTTATTCAAAAATCTTTTTCATCGTTTGCTATTCATCTACCGGCATCCCCCGCCTTATCCAATCTCCAACACCCTGACGCTCCTTGTTGGTCATCTGAGTTTCATTAACAAGAGGCATAGCATTAGTGAGGACCGATTGTTTCATTATTTGAGAACCATATTTCTTTATATCATCAATTGTCTCTAGTTTTACCCCACCTGGAGCCTTAACAAAATCTTTATGTAATGGGTTCGCCGCATGACAACTAACACAATGGGTTTGAACTATCGCCAGCACATCATTTGAATCCAACTGATCTTCTTCTAAAACCTCAACGACATCTCGATGACTCACAAATATAATTAATATTGTCATAAATATTGCTGCCGATGGCCATTGCCATTTTAAACGATTTCCAGTTTTACCTTGATTTTTTGAATTAAAATAATCTCGAATTATTCCACCTACAATAATAACTAAACCAACAACGAGCCATGAGTGTTTTGTAGAAAATATCATAGGAAAATGTGAACTGATCATCATTAAAAGTACGGGCAAAGTTAAATAATTATTGTGAGTTGACCTCTGCTTACCCTCCTCCCCAAGAAATTGGGCCGGTTCTCCGCCATCAACAAGGGCTTTAATTATTATTTTTTGGTTCGGAATAATTATAAAAAAGACATTTGCCACCATTATAGTGCCAATCATCGCTCCAACATGAACAAAGGCGCCGCGCCCACTATATACATGAGTAAAGCCGTACGATGCCAATAATATCATTAAAAACACGATTATTGACAATATTAAATCGTTTTCCCCTAATTTTGATTTACATATGCCATTATAAATAAACCAGCTTAAGATAAAAGATCCCAAACTAATTATAACTGCTTGCCACACATTTATGTCCATGACCTCTTTATCGATTAAGAAGCTCTCAGCGCCCCAATAATATATAATTATCATCAATGAAAAGCCTGATATCCAAGTAAAATACGCCTCCCATTTAAACCAGTGAAGCTCAGAGGGCATTTTCTCAGGCGCTACAGTATATTTCTGCATAAAATAAAAACCACCCCCATGAACATTCCAGGCTGCACCTTTAACTCCTGATGGTAAACCATCATCTTTCCTGAGACTATAATCTAAAAACATAAAATAAAATGATGAGCCAATCCAAGCTATTCCTGCAATCAAGTGGAGCCATCTAAAGCCTAACTCAATCCAGTCCGCGTAAGCTATTTCAATCATTTATATTTACCTTTTAAAAGTTTAACTGCCACGATATGTGGTGTAAGAAAAAGGAGAGACAAGAAGTGGGACATGATAATGCTCATCTGAAGAACTAATATTAAACCTAACCGGAATAATATCTAGAAAATTATTTATTCCCATATCTGAATTTAGATTTTTAAAATATTCTCCTATATAAAAATTTAACTCATATGTCCCAACTACAAAATCCTCGCCCTCCAATATGGGTTTAGAACATCTTCCGTCCTTGTTTGTTGAAACCTTAATAATATTTGCAGTTTTACTTTTCAAAATTCTCTGCAGTTCAATCTGAACATTTGAGGCTGGACATCCATTTGAAGTATCCAGTACATGTGTTGTTAAAAAACCCATAATTATTATTTTATCCTAAATATTGAGCTGATTGTAGTTAATTTTCATCTAAGTTATAATGTGTATGTTACTTCAGCTTTAATAACCGATGCAAGTATCGTTATCATTAGCGCATTGGTAAGAGGAACTATTAAATAATGTCACAAAATAATAATTTAATTACCTACCCCCGAGATGTTAGAGGCTATGGAAAAGAAACACCCCAAGCTAATTGGCCGGGAAATGCACGGATTGCCCTTCAGTTCGTTATTAATTATGAGGAAGGAGGAGAAAATTGTGTATTGCATGGAGATAAAGCTTCTGAGTATTTCCTATCAGAGATTATAGGAGCTGAAGCACGCGAAGGCGTTCGCCATATGTCAATGGAAAGCCTATACGAATATGGAAGTAGAGTGGGGGTTTGGCGACTATTCGAACTTTTTAAGAACAACGACATCCCAATCACTGTCTTTGCAATCGCTATGGCACTTGAGAGAAATCCTCAAGTTGTTGAAGCCGCGCTGAGGAATGAATTCGAAATATGCAGCCATGGCTTAAAGTGGATTGATTATCAATATGTGCCAGAGGAGATAGAGAGAGAACACATTTATGAGGCTATTAAAATTCACACAAAAATGATAGGAGAGCGGCCTCTTGGGTGGTACACAGGCCGAACAAGTCCGAATACTCGACGTTTAATCGCTGAGGAGGGTGGTTTCTTATATGATTCAGACGATTACTCAGACGAACTCCCTTTTTGGTCAAAGATTGAAAAAAACCCACATTTAATAATACCTTATTCGCTTGATACAAATGACATGCGCTTTGTTTCATCTCAAGGCTTCAACTCTGGAGACCAGTTCTTTAACTATCTTAGAGATAGTTTTGATTGTTTATATGAAGAGGGAGAGACAATGCCCAAAATAATGTCTGTAGGCTTACATTGTAGAATTGCCGGCCGGCCTGGACGCTTTCAATCTCTCAAGAAATTCATTAAATATGTTCGTTCGCACGATAAAGTGTGGTTTTGTCGAAGAGTTGACATTGCTCGTCACTGGCGAGACATTCACCCATTTCGGAGCCAAGATTGATCTATAACGAAAATATTCCCACAAGAATGGAACTAAATAATTTTTTAGAAATATTCGGCGGAGTTTACGAACACTCAGAGTGGATTGCGGAAGAGGTGTATAAAACTGGTTTGAAAGACAAACACAATAGTGTTGAAGGTTTGTTTTCCATGATGAAAAATGTGGTAGACAACAGCTCTAAAGAACAAAAATTAAATTTGCTTTGTGCTCATCCTGATCTAGCAGGAAAACTTGCGATAAATAAAAATTTAACTATAGAGTCCATGTCTGAACAGAATAGTGCTGATCTAACAAATTGTCATGAAGATGAATTCCTAAAGTTCCAAAAACTAAATTATGATTACAGAAATAAATTTAACTTCCCATTTATTCTTGCTGTTCGCGGATATAATCGCGCAAATATCTTAGAAATATTTAGTGAAAGAATAAATAATAGTGTAGAAGCTGAATTTGCTGAAGAAATCCGACAGGTCCATCGGATTGCGCTACTACGTTTAAAAGATATAAAATAGGATATGGTTTTTATGGAAAAAGATAATACTACGATTCCAAAATTTGTGATGAATGGAATTAATCTAGCATCACCTCGCCTCAAGGCAGAGGTTATTTATGCCACCGATGATTTCTTTGCTGATAAGAATCGACTAATAAAAGTTACTGATCCCATTTTTATTCCTGACAAATATGACAATAATGGTAAATGGATGGATGGATGGGAGTCAAAACGCCGAAGAACTCCGGGCAACGATCATTGCATAATTCGATTAGGCACTAAAGGCATTATAAAAGGTGTCGATATTGATACGAGTTTTTTTACGGGTAACCATCCTCCCAGAGGATCAATTGAAGCTGCTTTTTTAGAGCATGAACCTGATAAAAATACAACTTGGACAGAGATTCTGACTATCAGCGATCTTGCTGCAAATAGCCATAATTATTTTGAAATATTTAATGGTGCACCCTTCAATTATCTGCGTTTTAACATTTTTCCAGATGGCGGTGTAGCAAGATTACGTGTTTATGGTATGCCGGTAGGAATTTGGGAACCTAACCCATTAGACGGTTTTCATGAATTATCTGCAATTATTAATGGGGGAAATATTGTAGGCTTTAATGATGCTCATTATGGTGATCCTTGGGTTATACTAGCGCCAGGTCGTGGCGAAAATATGGGTGATGGGTGGGAGACACGCCGCCGCCGTGTGCCGGGTAATGATTGGATAGTTATTTCTCTAGGAGCTCCGGGACTTGTAAAACGGGTTGAAGTTGATACAGCGCATTTTAAAGGTAATTATCCAGATCGATGTTCTGTACAAGGAGCCTTGATAAAAGAAAAAACCTCATTAGACATATTAACCGATAATTGTAATTGGCAAGAATTGATGAGCCAACAAAAATTAGAGATGGACAAAATCCATACATTTGAGGGTAGCGTAATCGAAAATATAGGCGCGATTTCTCACGTTAGACTGAATATTTATCCTGACGGTGGCGTGAGTAGATTTAGACTTTTTGGAGAACTTTATAATCATGGTTTTTGAATTTGTTCCAAAAAAATTAACTAAAGATAGCTTCAAACCTTTCGGCCAAGTTATAGAACGAGATGGAGCAGAGAGGATTTTAATTAATCAAGGTACAACTGAGCGTTTTCATGATTTAGCAAATATTGATATTAAAAGTAATAATGGTTTCCCAATGATAAGCATATTCCGCGGTCAACCAAGGCCTGAACCAATTAAAATTAAGATGATGGAACGTCATCCCCTGGGGTCTCAGGCATTTATGCCCTTACAAAATAAGTCGTATTATATAGTCGTCGCTGAAGAAGCTGCAGAGGTGGGCCCAGAAGACCTAAATATATTTTTTGCTACGGGAAATCAGGGTGTCAATTATAACCGTAATATTTGGCATCACCCACTACTTGTTTCTCAGAAGAATCATGAATTTCTTGTCATTGATCGCGGTGGTTTAGAAGATAACTGCGAGGAGCACTGGTTTACGGAGAAACAAGGATTTGCTCAACTTAATATCAAATAAAAGGTATCTTGGACTTTTTCTGGCACTATCTAGCGCCGCTAGTTTTATGATATCCAATACCTTTGCAGGCGTATCTTACCAAGACGGGGTTAACCCGCTTACCATATCGGCTACCAGATTCATACTTCCTGCAATTGCATTAGTTATCCTTCTAAAAATTCTTAAAATTGATTTAGTGTTACCTAAAAGACCCGGTTTAATATGCATATTACTTGGTGTAATTACGGTTATTTACACGATAGCCCTGTTAAATGCGATTGAACTTCTGCCTTTTGCAATAGCAATCCTTATTTTTTATCTTTTTCCAGTTCTTACTGGGCTCACTCTCTCAATTATAGGGGTAGCAGATACAACATTTAGAACGGCTGCAACCACATTAATTGCATTTTTTGGCTTAGCTCTGGCTCTTGGAGTTGAGTTTACTAATTTAGATGGCTTAGGCATGATCTATGCTTTGGTTGCTGCTATAGGCCTTGCCTCTGTCTCAGTAATTAGCAGCCAATTAATGAGCAACCATGACCCAAGAAAGATAACTTTATATATCTGCGTCTATACGACATTATTGATGGCCTTCATTAGTCTTGCTAATGGAAAATTGGCCCTTCCAGTCACATTTCAAGGTTGGACCAGTGTTATGATTTCTATAATTTTCTACGCTTATGCAATGATCTCATTTTTTATTGCTATTTCAATAATCGGTGCCGGCGACACAACTTTTTATTCAAATTTTGAACCCATTTTAGCCGTAGCCTCCGGTTTTCTATTTTTAGGTCAAAATCTTGTAATGTTTCAATACATTGGTATATTAATAGTTGTAGTAGCCTTATTTCTCTCTGAAAATAAAAGTAAATCCAACTAACGTCCGCCGGTCACATCAATATTAGTTCCCGTAACATAAGATGCTGCATCAGAGAGCAACCAAATAATTGATTGTGCCACCTCCTCTGGTTGACCTACTCTACCCATTGGTAAACTCGGCCCAACTTTAACAATCCTTCCCTCAGGCTGAATTTCTGTATCTATCACCCCTGGACTTACGGCATTTACACGGAGTCCCTCTCCCGCAACCTCCTGAGCCATACCCCACATAAAGCTATCCACAGCGCCTTTGCTCGCTGCATAAGGGACACAAAAATTAGGTGCCCCGATTCTAGACGCAGCTGATGAAATAAATACGATTGATCCACCTTCTCCACCGTGTTTCTTAGACATATGCTTTACAGACTCGCGAGCTACTAGCATCATAGCTGTTACATTAATATTTATAAGTTGTTGTATCTCATCATGTTTAATTTCCTCTACTCGACAATAGGGTTCAACTATACCTGCGCTATTTACAACACCAGAAATCATACCCAATTCCGTTTCGCATTTCTGAAATAGTCTTATGACATCACCTTCATTACAAATATCACCTGCCACAATAATAGCCGACTTACCAATTTTCCGAATTTCTTCAGCAGTTTGTTCCGCTCGTTTTCTATTATTAATATAGTTAATACAGACGTTCCAACCCGCTTTAGCTGCCAGAATTGATGTTTGGTGACCTATTCCGCGACTCCCACCGGTTACAACAAGTACTTTTTTCATTAAAAACCCCTACAGTCATAATATTATTTTCAATGCTATCAAACAAAAACCTAAATAATCACATATCTTTAAAGAATTGCATTATATACAGTTTACGGTCATATTATATGATAATTTATTAACTTTAAAATTATTGTATCTGCTCAAAATTCCCGACGTTAATCATTTTGAAAAAATCTATCAATGCAACCTACAAAAGTTATGATTCTTGGTTTTATATATGCCAGTCTTTCTACGATAATTGGCGGTGTAACTGTCGTTTTAACTCGTTTAATAATTACAGAAACAGATCCACTATCTCTCGCTTTTATTCGGTACGGAATTGGTGGAATTGCAGTAGCAATTATTTTATATATTGTTTCCAGTCCACCTAGAATTCAATCAGGAGATCGAATAGCAATTATTCTTCTCGGGATGGTAATGTTTGCCGCGTTCCCCTATTTAATGGCCAAGTCACTAGAAGACACGACAGCCGCTCGGGGAGGACTTTTATTTGCAACAATGCCTCTTGTTACAATCGTCATTGGAGCGATGTTTAAAGTAGAGAAACTAAACCTAACAAAAATATTAGCGGTCCTATGTGCAATGATTGGAACCAGCATCGCAATCAGCGAAAATATTGATTCAACTGCACCGAAAGCCTTAGTGGGCGACTTTTTTATGTTTCTAGGAATGATAGCTGTTTCAATATTTAATGTTTTCTCGAGACCCTACTTATTGAAGTACGGCAATTTGGCTTTAATGACCTATACGTTATTCTTCGGTGTAATGACTTTATTCCTATTAGCGGTAATATTTGGAGCACCTTTTAATGGATCACTGTCATTTGATATAAGGGGTTGGTCTATTGTCTTAGTTCTAGCAATTCCAGGCGGGACGTTGATGTTTTTGTTATGGGGAAGAGCACTAAGGAGCATCTCACCTACTCAGGCAGCAATCGCTACAGGTTTAAATCCTGTTACCGCTATTCTATTAGGGGCATGGATATTATATGAACCTGTAACATTCAGACTGATTGGGGGGTTTCTTCTAATTTTATTAGGTATTCTGATTTCCTCAAGGTCAAAGATAACTCCTGAGCCCCATGTAATTTTGGCAAAAGACTAATGCAATCATTCAATCCACGAGTTGGGATTATTTTCATGGTTTTAGCCATGTTGGTTAATTCTTCAAAAGATGGGATAGCAAAATTATTAGCAGAGGATTATACACCTTTATCGATCCTCTTAATTCAATTTATAGCAACCAGTATTATTTTAGGTCCACTAGTAATAAAAAAGTATGGATTAATAGCTATTATTCCTCGAAACCCCCTAGCTCAATTGATAAGAGCCTCATTTGTTACATCGGGCGTTGGATTATACTACTGGGCAATAAACTATATTAATATAGCTGACGCTACAGCCATGATATTTATAGCTCCCATAATAGTTACAGCCTTGTCTCCATGGATTCTCGATGAACCTCTAGGCATTCGAAGAACGACAGCTGTTATAATAGGTTTTATTGGGGTTCTCATTATTCTTCGACCAACTATGGAAGGTGATCGCATTGGATACTTCATTGCGCTAGCATCAGGCATATTTCTTGGGGCTTTCTATATTGCGAACCGCAAATTATCTGGTTCAACTCCAGTTCTTTCATCGGCATTTTACACATCCTTTTTTGGTTTAATTTTTTTAATCCCATTTTTATCACTCTACTGGGTTAAACCAGATCTTTCTGACACTGCAATATTCTTAGGATTTACAAGTTTAGCTACCTTGGGCCAGGTTTTAATGGTGGCTGCTTTCAGTTTTGCTCCAGCAAATATTATAGCGCCTTTCCAATATTCACAGATGATTGGAGCCACCCTAATTAGTTATTTTTTATTTGGAGCATTACCTGACCAATGGGGCTGGGTAGGTATAAGTGTTGTAATTGGAGCTGGACTTTATATTGCTATAAGAGAGGCAAAAATAAATAACTAATCTATTTTGTTCAAATTACTATAACAAACAATGAACTACCCAAATAATTGTTTATATACCGAAGGCCTGAAGCCTAGCCAATTTCAGAATTTTATGATACCTCAGAATAATAATATTTTTTATATTGAGAATTAGAATGAATAAATCTAGAGATAAAGTCCTTATTGTGGGAGCTGGACCTGTTGGTCTCATCGCTGCCTTAAAACTCTCACAATCTGGAGTTCCTGTAATAATACTCGAGAAAGAAAGCTCACTTCTCGATGATCCTAGAGCAGCGACAACACACCCTGCAACTCTCGAAATGCTCAGTGAGTTAGGAATGTTAGAAGAATCTGAAAAACAGGGTCTCGTATGTGATGAAATGTATTTCTGGGATCGCCCAACAGGTAAGATTATCGCCAAATTTAACCACCGTATACTAGAGGATGAGACTAAATTCCCTTATGTAGTCCAATGTGAGCAATTTAAGCTAGCAAAGATTGCTCTAAAAATGCTGGATGAATATCCAAGTTCAAAGGTCTTATTTTCGCATGAAGTGACTGCCATTAGTCAGAACTCCGACCAAGTGGAGTTAGATGTTAAAAATGGTCAAGGCAATTATAAATTCATTGGCTCATTCGTAATTGGGTGCGATGGAGGAAAAAGTATCATTCGCAAATTCTCAGAGATAAAATTCGACGGTTTTACCTATCCCGAGAGATTTGTTGTATACACCACACCTTTTGATTTTGAGGCAGCTAGAGGATGTTGTTATCGAAATTATTACGCTGACCCAGTAGAATGGAGTAATTTATTTAAAGTGTCCGGAGATGGGCCGCCAGGTCTTTGGCGCGCAGTTTTTCCAACGGACATGAAACAGTCTGACGAAGACGTTATGAAAGAAGAATTTGTACAACAAAAAATGCAGAAATTTTTTCCAAAATCTGGTGACTATGAAATTATTCATAGAAACGTATATACTATTAATCAACGAGTAGCATCCAAGTTCAGGAAGGGCCGAGTCCTTCTCGCAGGGGACGCAGCTCATTTAAATAATTCAATTGGCGGTATGGGATTGAATGGTGGTATTCATGATGCCTGCAATGCCGCTGAAAAATTAATCAGCGTCTGGAAAGGCAAATCCAATATAGATTATTTGGATACGTATGATTTACAACGCCGCACTATTACGCATGAATTTACACAAGCTCAAACAATAGCTAATAAAAAGCGTCTTGAAGCGAAAGACCCAGAGACACGTAAGAAGAATCTAGCCGAGCTAGCGGCGACAGCTAAGGATTCTAAAAGAGCTAAAAATTTTCTGCTGAATAGCTCAATGTTATCAGCGGTGCGCCGAGCAGCTACATTAAGTTAATTTACATGAATAGAGAAAATAAATGACTGAACTTGATATTTATGAAAAACAGAATTTTGGTAATATAAGTGGTATTGGCTCTAATCCTGCCCTTTTAATCGTAGATTTTGTAAATGGATTTACTGATCCCGATGAATTTGGCGGTGGCAATATTAATGATGCCATAAATAAAACATCAGAATTATTAAAATTTTCAAGACTACAGAAATTCCCAATTGCAATGACTAGAGTAGTTTATGCTGATAATGGTAGCGATAACGGTATTTTTTGTATTAAAGCACCCGCCTTGGCAAATCTAAAAGAAAGCACTGCAAGTAGCCAAATAGTTGAGCAACTAACTCCTATTAATGGCGAATATATTGTTCGGAAAACTCAACCATCAGCATTTTTTGGTACAAATCTTGTTGGTTGGTTAACCAGCAAGAATGTTGATACAATATTAGTTACTGGGTGTACAACCTCTGGATGCGTGAGGGCATCTGTAATTGACTCAATGAGTTATAATTTTAAAACAGTTGTGGTAACCGATGGTGTTGGAGATAGGGCTATCGGACCCCACGAAGCAAACTTATTTGACATGCAACAAAAATATGCTGATTTAATGTCTGTAGATGAAATTAAACAGTATTTCTTATGCAAATAATTTAATGTATTGTTTGATCACATAATAGGATAAAGTTTCGACATAATTTAAATTATATCAGACAATGGATTTTTGGATGAAATTATCTTACTTTATACAACCAGTTCATCCAATAAACCGCAATTATCGTGAGATCTTAAATGAAGATATAGATTCTGTTATATTGGCTGATCGTCTCGGCTATGAAGAAGCTTTTATTGGTGAACACTTTACTGATATTGCAGAACCAATCACATCTAGTCTCATGTTCTTGGCAAGACTTGCTCCAGTGACGAATAAAATTAAACTAGGTAGTGGAGTAACAAATTTACCTGTTTATCATCCGGCTATGATTGCTGGGCATATTGCCATGATGGATAATCTCTTAGATGGCCGCTTAATATGGGGAATAGGCCCTGGGGGCCTCCCCTCAGATATTGAAATATTTGGAAACAGAGAGTTGGACCGTAACATGAAAATGGTGGAGGTCTTCGATCAAGTTATGAGTTTATGGTGGGGTGAACCCCCTTATAACTTAAAAGGTGAATTTTTTGAAACAACAACTAGAGAGACACTCACGCCAGAAATTGGACAAGGTATAGTTCCTAAACCATTAACTAATCCTCATCCGCCCGTTGTGGTGACAGCGCTAGCGCCATATTCTAAAGGAATAACATTAGCCACAGAAAGAGGTTGGCACCCAATTTCTTGTCAATACGTTCAAGACCATTGGACTGCGACTCATCTCCCCAGATATTTAGAGGGCCTCAAAAATATTGGTAAACCCCAAGATCCAAGAGGATGGCGAGTTGCAAAGTGTATATTTGTAGCCGAGGACGAAAAAGTAGCCAGCAAATATGCTAAAAGTATTGATGGACCTTACGGATTTTACTTTTCAAATCTTATGAAGAAATTATCCGGTGGAGGAAAAATTGGACTATTCGCAGCATACCCTGATCAAGATGAAAAAGAGATCACTGTTGAACAATCTCTAAAGATGCAAGTTATCGCAGGTAATCCGAATAGCGTCGCAGAGCAAATTATAGCCTTGAGAGAAAAAATAGGTGATTTTGGAACCCTTATTTATACGGGACTAGATTGGGTTAACAAAGAGCTAGGAATAAGGTCTATGGAACTAATGGCAGAGAAAGTAATGCCTCAGGTCAACGATGCCCTAAAATTAAGCGATAAAGACCTTGACCATAAATTCAACCTATAAATATTGTATCAGTGTTAAATTAACATCGGGTCAAGGAGTAGAGCGACGACTACCACCGTCCATATAAATAGAACTGCCATAAACATATGAACATACTTCCGATGATAAAAAGCAGGCTACGTTAGCAATTTCATATGGCTCAGCAATGCGTCCAGCAGGCAGGCCCTCCCCTAACTGAACTAGTAATTCCTCAATATTAACACCTTCTTTATCAGCACGCACTTTATGAATATCCCTTGCTCGCTCAGTATTTGTAATACCAGGACAAATCACATTGACCAAAATTCCATCTTTGGATACCGCATCAGATAAAGCCCTTGTAGTATTTAGGACCATCGCATTGGCAACAGACGTCGGTAGATTAGCGCGGTTTGGGCTCACACCCGCTGCACCAGCTATGTTAACTACTCTTCCCCAATGATTCTTCTTCATATGAGGTACAACTAATTGAGACATACGTAAATAGCCGTATGACTTCAGTGATAATGCATCGGTTATTGATTCAGTTGCCAAGTCAAGAATATCTCCCCCACCTGCTGCGCCAGCTACATTAATCAAGATATCAATCCCACCAAAATCATTGCTACAATAATCAACGACTTTCTTACACTCTGATAGTTCAGTAAGATCAGCTGCCATGAATATGCATTTTCCGAGACTTAAATGAATATCTCTCTGAATTTCTGCTAATAATTTTTGGTTACGTGCTGTAATACAGACCTGAGCACCCTCTGCCGCAAGAGCAAGTGCACATGCCTTTCCTATACCTCTACTAGCTCCGGTAATGATAGCTCGCTTACCTTTTAGACCTAAATCCACTTTTAACCTCCAATTTATTTGGAAATTAGAACTCTTAGTATTATTTAAATTTTTCACCGCATTAGAGTTAAATTTTAAAATACTTTATAATTCTAATTTTTTCGTTACTTATTTCAAAATAAGTTTCAATTTTAATAAGTTAAAATATAGGGATAATTATATATGCCAAAAATAGATTTCAATAAACACAGTTATTCCGTTGGCCGTTATCCAGAAGCATTAAAAGAATTTTATGAAGGAATAACTGACTCATGTAGACAAATAAAGGCTGGCGACTTAGCGGGACTAACCCAATTTGGTGTAAATAAGGTAATTTTGCCCCCAAAATCAGGTACATCAATGCGACACTGGCATGAGAATGAGGATGAATTCGTAATTATAATTTCTGGTTTAGCTACACTCGTCGATAATGACGGCCAGCACGAGCTCTCTGCTGGAGATTGTGCTGGATTTAAGGCTGGTGATAATAATGGTCACGCGATTTTAAACTATTCAGATGAGGATGTGATTTTATTTGAAATTGGAACGCGAGCCGAGCAGGAGATTGTCCATTATTCAGACAAAGATCTCAAAGTTGATAGAAAAAAAATTCGGGGTAAAAATAAAGTCACGTTTATCACTAAATCTGGTAAAATAGTTTTTCAACCTAATTAGGAATTTTTAGCTTTTTTTCTCCCCTGTTCCATTCAAGTTTTTGGGATTACCGGCAAGAGAATAAATGGCTGTTTGTCTTCGCCAAAATGCAATGTTACCTCATTATCAAAAATCTTGACGGGGCGATCATCTGGATCATCGTGCAAAAAGGGGCCGACGCCTGTGAAAGCATTTTTCATATTTGAAAGTCCCGAGTCTACTGGTCCCGGGTAGACATAATCTTTCCCTCGGACACTTAAAGCTAATCGATATCCTTTAGGCACCACAATACATGTTGGCCAGATCTCAATATCAAGCGGATAAATCTGATCTGGAATTAATGGTTGTCTTTCATCGTGGGTATGATACGGCCTCCATTCTTCACTTTTCTCGCTATCAACTTTGCGATGCGATGCTCTCAACCAACCTTGACCAACAGGCGTATGTGGGTCAAGCGCTCCCTGAAATGTAATTTCCTTAAGATCAGGGGTAAAAATACGCATAATAAGAAATAGATCCGCATCTTTTGTATCAGATGATATCCAAAGTTTTGCTGCCATCGGTCCAGTAATTTCCATCTCGGAATCTAAAGGTCGAGACATAAAAGTTAAACCATCCGAAAGCCCCTTATAGGATAATGTAGTCTCTTCATTACCTTTGTCTAAACTAAGAGCTGCATTACTTGCATTCAAATAAAACTTCGTCCACTGGGTCTGTTTCAAAGGCCAATTATTTTCAAACCGCTCGACAAACTTCTCCCCTGGATGCCGAACTTGCAACTGTACTTTAGGCCTTTCATCCCAGCCATTTTCCTTGCCCTTTAAAAAATGATCAAAAAAGGCAAGCTGTATTTGACGCCCATAATCAGTATAAAACTCAGTCCAGTGTTCAATACCATGAACTTCCAGCCATTTATTTTTTGTGCCAGCTAAATAGTAGCCCTCAAAATTCCCGCGGGGATGCAAACCATTACCCCCCCAATTTGCTGAAGAGAGAAGTGGAACATTAATTTTAGATAGATCTGGGGTACGATCTTTCCAATACTTATCGTCTAAAAAGTGTTCAAGGGCGCTCGCACCTAAATCCTCACGATTTGCGCCAAGTTGCTCTTCTGTAAGTGTTTCTGGACCAGAGACCCAATCACCAGTCATCCTGGACCTCTCGCCACGGGAACCTAACCCATACTGGACACTATGAACCTGCTTATCATACCAATTTTTAACAAAAGTGGTTAAAATACCACCGTGATGGCTCATATCACGATAGAAATCTACCGCACCTTCCCAAACACACATGGCTGCCAGAGATGGCGGTTGTTCAGCTGCTACTTGCCATTGATTAATAGCATAATAGCTAATGCCATTCAGTCCAACCTTTCCTGATGACCAGGGTTCTCTCGCTGCCCATTCGATGCAATCGTAAAAATCTTTAGTCTCACGCGGGCTCCAACATTCAACATAGCCAGGAGAGCGACCACATCCTCTAGAGTCAACGCGAATACAAATATACCCCTCCGGTACCCACTTTTCAGGATCAACAACTTCCCATTGTTGGTATTTATTTGTCGAGTTTGCAGTTACGTCTGGATGCTCTTCTGCCATTCGTTGCCAACATGTAATGTAACCATCTTCAAAGTGCAGCCACTTTCCGTATGGACCATAACTGATTAACACAGGATAACGGCCTTTATCTAGAGGACGATACACATCACAACGCAGAATTATGCCATCATCCATCTTAATCGGTACATCCCAATCAATTGCCATATTATCACGAAAATCGGTCATAAAAAAATAATCCTAAGGAATAATTGGTAGCATTATATACGCTTGACGATCAGCACCTGTATGCAATTTGACCGTACCGCCAAAAACTTCAGCAGGCCTATCAACAGGGTCATCATGCTTAAATAGTCCACAGCCGGTCCATCCAGCATATTCACCAAAATCAGTTCCACTATCACCAGGATAAACATAATCTTTTCCTCGGATGGAAAAGGCTAATCTATAACCTTTGGGAACTACAATACACGTTGGCCAAACCTCAACGTCCACTTCATAGGTTTCATCTACTTTAAGTGGCTGAATTTCATCATGGGTATGATACGGCCGATAAGGCAAAGATAGGTCTTTATCAAGTTTACGATGTGAGCAACGCAGCCAACCTTGAGCCAAAGGAGTGTGCGGATCGAGTGCACCTTGAAATGTCACTTCTTTCATATCGGGACTAAAAGCCCTTAAAACTAAAAATAAATCGACATCATTTGTCTCTGAAGACACCCATAGTTTTGAGGCGATAGGGCCTGTGATCTCAAGGTCAGCCTCCAACGGATCCGATAAAAAAGTTAAGCCGTCTGAAAACCCCCCATATTCGGCAGAAGATTGAGCAACCTGTTTTTCAGTTGAAATTGTCATTGTATCCGGATGGACATAGTATTTTGTCCATTCCGTGCGCGCCAGAGGCCATTCATTCTCGTGGCGCTCAATAAATACTTCATTCGGGTATCTAATCTGAAGTTGGACTTTTGGTTGACTCTCTAACCATCCGGTGTCTTCCCCCTTGAGAAAATGACCAAAAAAACGTTTCTGTAAATCAAGCCCATAATCTGTATAAAAGTGCGTCCAATGCTCAATCCCGTGAACTTCAAGCCATTTATGATTAGATGCTGAACGCATAAATCCCTCAAAATTTCCCCTTGGATGAAGACCTTGACCACCCCAATTTGCCGAAGATAACATAGGTGTTTTAATTTTTGAATGGTCAGGCATACGCGATTGCCAAAAATCATCTGTGTCCAACTTATTGGCCAAGCAGTCTTCGTAAAAATTACGACGATTTGCGCCAAGCTCTTCCTCTGTTAATGTTTCGGGACCAGAAACCCAGTCTCCCGTCATACGTGATCGGTGACCTCTTGATCCACGTCCATTTTGCAAAGTATAAACTTGGGCAGTTGACCAATCTTCAACGAAACCTCTACAGAAAATTCCACCATGCCACGCCATATCGCGATAAAAATCAAGTGCTCCTTCCCAGGCACACATGGCACTTAAGTGTTTCGGCTGCAAGGCCGCCGTTTGCCATTGATTCTCTGCATAATACGATATTCCATTTAATCCCACTTTACCATTTGACCAAGATTGAACACCCGCCCAATCAACGCAAATAGATTGATCTTGAGCTTCACGGAGAGACCATATGTCGATAACACCTTGTGAGCGTCCGGCACCCCGCGAGTCGACCCTAATAACAATATAGTTATCTGGAACCCATTTTTCGGGATCGACTACCTCCCATTGCTGGTACTTGTTAGTTGAATTAGCTGGCACGTCAGGGCGAGATTCGCACATTCTTCTCCATTGATCTCCATAACCATCTTCAAAGTGTAACCATTTCCCATACGGGCCGTAAGATAAAATTATAGGATATTTGCCCTCTTTAACTGGCCGATAGACATCGCACCTTAAGATAACGCCATCATCCATTTCAATTGGCACATCCCAATCAATTGCCATTCCATCACGAATATCCGTTCTATAACTTTGATCGATTGATTTATTTAAGTCACTCATTATATTCCTCCGGTGAACAATCTAATATTTTAATAGAGNTTCTTTATCTTTTGGGAAAAAATTAAACAAAAACATCCTAGATTATTTTTTTATTTTAATAAAANTTTATATCATAATAAAATAATANTTAAATACAATGACCAAAACGCTTTATAAAAAATAAATGTTTCATAATACTATATATTTTTATAAAAGATAAATGTAAAAGCTCATTAAATTTATTTTGTTTAAACTTAGAGAGGAATCATAATCGATAAACAGAAATTCTTACCTGAAAAGAATTTGAAGAATTAATGATTTAACAATTGGACTTCAAATCCAAAATAAATACGATAATTGAATTTTAATTCAAATAATATAACCAATACCATTCCACCGTTTAGTTGAAAGAATAAAAAATATGGCTAATAGTATGAATTTAAAGAATAATGAGCCTGAATTAAAATCTTTCAAGCATGATGGCAACAGTCATTTATTAGGGTTGCATGTAAGAAATCTGCGAAAGAAAGCAAATTTGACCTTGTCTCAACTTTCAAATGCCTCTGGAATGTCGGTTTCAGCAATATCAAAGATCGAAAATAATATAATTTCTCCAACCTTTGTAAATTTAATCCGACTGGCTGAGGGCTTGAAAATGCACATAGCTGATCTGGTCACATTTGAATCAACAACTCAATCGCCCTCGGCGAGACTGGCAGTAACAAGAAAATCTGAACAAACTTTTACAGAAGCCGATCATTATGGATTTTCAGCATTATGCAGCAGCTTGCAGCATAAAAGAATGAAACCCCTGATTACCCGAGTGAGTCCTGAAACGAAAGATTACCCTATCGAGAAAGTTGCTCACCATGGTGAAGAATTTATTTACGTTTTAAAGGGAGCTATCGATATTCGCACCGAATACTACAAACCTGTTCGATTAGAAACAGGGGATAGCATGTATTTTGATAGTTCTATGCCACACTGTTATGTTAGCCCTAATAGTGAAGAAGCTGAAGCTTTCGTAATGTGGTTACCTGATCCCAACCATAGTGAAGAAGAGGTGAATGAAGTCATGGGGAACGTTGCCAAAATAAGGAATCCTAAGATAAAGTAAGCCGTTTTTTGATCGATTGAACTTTTAAGAGTTCAGAAATGGAATTACTGAATCCAAAAATTTTGATGGATCTTGGAGTTGTGGACAGTGACCTATCCCAGGCAACTCTATTAACNGTGAATTATTGATACCTTTATGAAGGTCNTAAGACAGCTGCGGAGGGGTGGTAGCATCCGCAAGACCAACAACAATTAATGTGGGATTATTAATTTTTTCCAACTTTGGATTATTATCTAATGAAGTGAGCCCNAGAGCAGCATTAGCAAAAAGTTCTGGGTCGGCCTTGGAAAGATATTCTTTTCTGNTATCAATTATACTTTTATTATTAATNATAAAATCTTCAGGAAACATTCTCTTTATAGCTAAATCAAGAACAGATCCCATCCCCTCACTTTTGGCTTTATTCGCGAGAATTCTTAGGGGTTCCTTTGCCGCATCGGGAAAAGCAGCGCCAGTATCAACCAAAACGAGTTTATTAATAATTGTACCATGATGTATTGCAATTGTACCCGCAACAAACCCTCCAAAACCGTTTCCAATAAGATGCGTATCTGGTGGAAGGGATAATTCTTTAATTGCAGCTGAAATCAAATCAGCATAAGCCTCA
This sequence comes from Rhodospirillaceae bacterium TMED23, assembly GCA_002168115.1. Taxonomy (GTDB): domain Bacteria; phylum Pseudomonadota; class Alphaproteobacteria; order Rhodospirillales; family UBA2165; genus TMED23. The sequence goes on from NHCC01000012.1 coordinate 259,394, forward strand.
ATACTTTGGGTTATAGGCCCAGTGGAAGAACCAAAACCCGGGAAATTCATTCTTGTTACTCGGAAATGCAAACTAAGTTCATTGATGACGCCATCATAAACAGACATTTCTGCTAGAAGGGTTGGAAGCAAAATGAGATTAGGTCCTGCGCCAGCCTGCTCATAATGTATTGTATTTTCACCAACTATAATATCTGCCATATCTAACCCCTAAATAATATTGCTTTAATACTGGTGATTTCCATCTATTAAATTACACAGATATTCAGGTGTAACTGGATACTTATCGATTATCACATTAAATTCTTTTAACGCATTTTCAATTGCTGCGACGATAGCTCCCGCCGCTGGAATAGTCCCACCCTCACCCGCTCCTTTTAAACCGAGGGGGTTTAAGGGCGATGGTGTTTCCTGATGGGCAATATTTATTGGCGGCATTTCAGTTGCCAGAGGAAGAAGGTATTCACCGTAATTTGTAGTTTGAGGCTGACCACTTTCATCATAAATCATTTCTTCAAATAGCGCATTCCCAATGCCGTGAACAACTCCCCCAATAATCTGCCCTTCAACAATTAATGGATTTATTTTTCTACCACAATCGTGGGCAACACAATAGTTTAGAAGCTTTACTTCACCAGTTCCAATATCTACTTCAACTTCGCATACGTTACTTCCACTAGCATGAGGTGGCCCCTTCGAACCATTATATGAAGTAGCCTCTAAACTTGCTGAATAACCTGTCGGGATTGCCCCGCCGCTCATTGGAGCGAATTTTAGTGCAAGCTCACCCAAAGTTATGGTAATATTGCTTCTTGCTTTATCGCGAATAATGCCATCCACGATTTCTAAATTTTCATAATCAACGTTTAGAATTTCGGCTGCAAGGCCTAGAGCTTTTTCTCTGACTTCTGTAGCAGCTGAGAAAGCTGCTGTGCCAATATTTACGCCCACCCGACTAGCTACCGTACCCACTCCCTGAGGAAATTTAGACGTATCACCTATCTCCACATGAATGTCATCAATACTAATACCTAATTCATCTGCTACTATTTGGCGGAGTATCGTCTTATGTCCCTGGCCTTGGCTCGCCGCACCTGAACTAATATAGACCTTTCCAAGATGATCAACTCTTACTGTCACGCCTTCATAAGGGCCCACACCAGTATCCTCAATACACGAAGAAATTCCCAGACCCAAGAACCGACCTTCTTTCCGAGCAATCTCCTGACGCGAGATAAAACCATCATAGTCGGCCAGTTTGAGAGCTTCCTCAAGTAACTTATGGTAATCACCACTGTCATAAATCATTGGACGACCGTTAAAGTGAATTAAGCCTGTCTCATATGGAAAATCACTTTTATGTACGAAATTTCTTTTTCGCACCTCGGCAGGATCGATCTCCAATGACCGAGCAACTGTCTCCATTACCCTTTCCATTGCATAGGCTGCATTTGGCCTTCCTGCCCCCCTAACCGGCGAGTTTGTTACTGTATTTGTAAATACAACATCCTGAGTAACATCAAGTGAGGATATCTTATATGGACCAGGTAAAGGTGTTATGGTAGTAAATGGAAGTAAAAGACCGTAAGGTATATAAGCTCCATTATCTAAAATAATTCTGCCTTTCACGCCTAAAACACGTCCATCATCATTCGCAGCAATTTCTAGTTCCCACCAAGTATCCCTCTGTGTGTTTGTTGATAAGAAATGTTCTCGTCTATCTTCAATCCACTTTATTGGGCGCTCTAATTTTCGAGATGCCCACGGAACTATAATTTCCTCAACATAAAAACCAGCCTTGGGGCCAAACCCCCCTCCAACATCGGGGGCAATTACTCGGATACGGCTCTCAGGCATCTCAAATTGACTGGCAAGTGACCGACGAATTAAATATGGACATTGCGTTGCAGACCAAAGGCTTAATTCATCCAAAGAAGCAACATAATTTGCGAGAACGGCTCGCCCTTCCATCGAATGACAACCGCCACGATGTTGAAGGAACTTGGTCTCAAAAATATGATCTGCTACTTTGAAGTTTCCATTAATATCGCCGTAACTAACATTAAGCTTCGCTACAATATTATCCTTTGAATCTTTATGTGCTCGAGGTGCATTTTTGAGGGCAGCGTCTTTAACGCGAACAATGGGTTCTAAGACTTCAAATTCAATTTTTACAAGAGGGATAGCGTCCTCAGCGATATGACGCGTATCTGCAACTATAAATGCAATTGCTTCCCCAACAAAACACACCTCTTCTTTCGCAAGGGGAAATGGTCGCAAATCTTGTTTAATTAATGGACTTGGATAAGTTTGCATTGCTGGTCGGTTAATGGGCTCCTCTAAATCCTTAAAAGCAAAAACCGCATGAACACCCTCAAGTGCCAGCGCATCTGTTGTATCAATAGTTTTAATAAGTGCGTGCGCATGTGGACTTCGCACAAACGCACCATGCAGGATGCCTGGTAATCGAATATCATCAACATACTGACCCTTGCCAGTAATTAATGGCCGATCCTCTCCTCTTAAAACCTCTGCCCCAAAATATCTTGCACCCATAATACCCTCTACTTTGCTCTCAATACTTCCGCAGCTGCTTTTGCCGCCGCCACAATATTCTGATAGCCGGTGCAGCGACATATATTACCAGAAATAGCCTCTCTTATTTCTTTTTCATTTGGATCAGGGTTTTCCCGAAGAAATGCCACTAATGTTGTCAAAAACCCGGGTGTACAATATCCACATTGTAAACCATGGCTCTTCCAAAATGCTTCCTGAACTGGGTGAAGGTTATTACCATCTGCAAGACCCTCAATAGTAGTTATTTGTTTCCCGTTAGCCTGCACACCAAGCATCAAGCATGATCTGATCGCTTCGCCATCTACTAATACAGTGCAAGCTCCGCACACGCCATGTTCGCAACCGAGGTGGGTTCCTGTTAAGCCAAGATTCTCTCTTAAAAAATCAGCCAGACTAAATCGTGTTTCAACGGTTCCTGAGTAGGGCTCTCCATTTACATTTACATCTATGTTGCGTTGATCAACCATTTCAAGTTTGCCCCCCTGCACGTTCTGCTGCCTTCCTTAATGCTCTCTCAACCAAGGTTCCTGATAGTCTTTTTCTATATAATGAGCTATAATAAGCATCTGACATTGTCTCTATTTTTTTTACTTCTTCAACAGCAGAGCGTATTAAATCCTCATTAACTTTTTGACCAACAATTTCTAATTCAAATGCTTTTAACCGGATTGGCTTAACATCTGCACCCGCAATTGTTATAGCTACCTTTGAGATTATGTCACTTTTATCAAGTTCAATGAGCACGCCAGCAGCACATATTGCGAAATCCCCGTGTCGACGAGCGAATTCAACAAAGGAATAGCCATGATTTAATTTCCACTTAGGAAAAGATAAAGAGACCAATACATCCTCAGGTGCGAGGCATGGCATCATGTAAGCAAGCGACCACTCGTCAAAAGGGACTACTCGTTGACCTTCTTTGTTGAGCACAACCATTTTAGCATCATAAAGACTGGCTAGGGCAGGAAGCTCTGCTGCAGGGTCTAAATGACATAAACTTCCACCTATTGTGCCCCGATTGCGAGTTTGGAAGTGACCAACATATGCAAGCGCCTCATTAAGAATAGGGGCTACGGTCCGTAATTCAGATGAACTTAACAACTCTCGCTGAGCTGTCATCGCGCCTATATTGAAAAAATCATCTGAAAATTCAATAAAGTTTAATTCTTTAACATTGTTAATATCAATAACATCCTCTGGGGTCACAAATCGCATATTCATCATGGGCATAAGTGATTGACCACCAGCCAGAATTTTTGCATCCTCAAGCGTAGCTGTAAGAGCAACTAGCTCTGACAAAGATTGAGGATCATGATACTTAAAGGGTGCTGGTTTCATTTTTAATTTTATTACCTCCCAATCTAAGTTTTCTAACCCCAGCCTTCATTAAAAGTTTTAAACCAGAGATTTCATCCGCATTCAGAGTATCTCCGTCTTCCATGGTTAAAACTTTTTCTAAGTTTTGGGCAAATTCTTTAGTAAGTTCAATAGCGACACTCTCTATCAAACCACTTGCGCGACCATATTGAGCTATTGCACCGTTTAAATTTAGATTTGTCTTTACTTCAACTCGAGTGTTTGTCCGATCTGACCCAGCTTCATCAACTTCCACCAATTTAAAAAAAACTGTTGCTTCAGCTCCACCCCTACCCTTCTTATCGGATCCACTAGCCTTTACTCGTACCTCGTGTTTTTCATCATTAATTTCAATAATTTCACCAGTCCCAGAAAAAACTAATTTGACTGGTCCCAATCTTACGGTGGCTTCCCCTTTGTAAGATTTATTATCAGTTGTTTCAGTAATTGCCACACCGGGAATACACGGAGCTATTAAAGCAACATCCGTTAAAACCTCCATAGCAATAGACTTTGGAAGTGGGACATAAAAATCATTTATTAAAAGCATCTGGCTCCTTAATATTATTTTTCTTTTAGTAGATAATTATCGTATTGGAAAAAAAGTATTTTCACAAAAGAAATATTCGTCTACATTAAATTTATAAAAAGATTTACAAAATATAAGGGAGAGTCAAATGAAAATTAATTTCTTAGATTTTACAAGAAGAGAATTTATGAAGAAGGCAGCTATTGCTGTCGCTGCAGGAGCAACACCGGCTTCATTTGTAAATAGCGCTTTTGCCGCCAGTGAAGAAGATAGAATAATAGCTGCAGCAAAAAAATTAAAGCCAGTTGGCCTACGTGGAATGATTTGGTCTCTTTACATGTCGGGCATGAAAAATGCAGAAGCAGAGTTTAAAAAAGCAACGGGCATCAGTGTTGAAAGCATTCAAGACATAAGTGTTTTCGTTATTCCTCAGCGCGCAATGGCTGAAGCAGTTTCAAGATCGGATAAATTTGATTTCTTTCATGTTGACTCTAACATGATACCTTCGCTTGCGTCAGCAGGCCTTCTCGAACCTCTCGATTCCTACATGAAGCAAGCAGATTTTAAAATAGATGCGGTTGGAGATTTTGCAAATTTTATGAAATATCAGGGAAGCACTTATGGTATTCCAACGGATGGCAATGTTCACACACAGTTTATGCGCTGGGATCTGGTAGACGCTGGAAAGAAAGCATACGAAGATAAGTTTGGAAAATCCCCGGAATGGCCAAAAACATGGGAAGACGATCAGCAAATGATGGAGTTTTTTCAAAATACTGATAACAAAGTTTGGGGTTCTGCCAACCTAAGGAACCGAGCAAATGGTGTAACATGGTGGTATATGTATTTTTATTCCGCAGGTGGATTTCCTTTTGACGATGATATGAACCCAACCTTAAATAATAAGGCGGGGCAATATGCTCTCGATACATATCTTAAAATTAAAAAAGTATCGCATCCAGAGGCTGCTGGTTGGGGGACACCACAAATGATCCCTCGTATGACACAAGGTCATGCATTCTCATGCCAATATTGGGATGGCGTAATATCCTTGGCTGAGAATCCTAAAAAATCTAAAACAGCCGGGAAATGGCGGTATGGCCTTGTTCCAGGGTCTACGTTCTCTGGAAAGCAAGTACACCGCTCAATTTCATCGCCAATCGCTTCAATTCTGATTAACCGATATAGCCCTCGAAAACAACAAGCTGCAATGATGGCAATGTGGATGGCAACTCTAAAAAATAGCGCCTCAATTGTCTCAGATCGTGTAAACACGTTTCATGATCCATGGCACAAAGGGCACATGTCGAATAGTTTGGTGCGAAAAGCATATACGCCAGCTGGAGTGGATGCTATCGAACAAAATTTAAAAGTGGCTTCACCGCCGATTTACTTAACCGGTATGTTAGAATTCCAAGATATCTTGGCTAAAAATATTTCAGAAGCATACGTGGGACAGCTCTCTGCGAAAGACGTTCTGCCAAATACTGAGAAGGCATGGAAGAAAATCGTACGCAGAGTTGGAAAGAAAAAACTCAAAAAAGAATTAGCGAGTTACAAAGCTGTCTTTCCAACGGTTAATGTGCCAAGTTAATTTTTTAATCATAAGATAAAGATCTTAAAATATTAGTTTTAGTCAGGGCGTCTAATTACTCGCCCTGACTAAAACAACCTACTCAGGAAATCAGATTCATGGAATCCAGAAATCTTGCTAGCTCAATTGTACCGACAAAGCGAGAGATGACGCGAGCGCGAGCAATAAAACGTTTTAAATGGATAACAATATCGCCAATCGTTGTTGTATTTCTGGTGATATTAATGCCAGCTTTAATTCTTCAACTATATTTTTCCTTTTTTGGATGGACAGTATATTTAGGTAGTTGGTGGGACGCAGAATTTGTTGGTTTCGAAATATTTGAAGAAGTATTAACTGATGAACGCCTCGGTTGGGCTGTTTTGCGATCACTTTATTTCTCATTTGGGTCAACCGTCGGATGTTTCTTAGTTGGCTTTGGATTAGCACTTTTAATGTACCGACCCTTTAGAGGAAATGCATTTTATTATATTATGTTTATAATACCCATGCTTACTGTCCCCATAGTAGTGGCGTATACGGGTGAAATGCTTTTATATCAAAATGGCCCCATAAATGGTATACTAAGCTCCTTATTAGGCTACGACATTAACATAAGTTGGCTCGCGGATGCAGACATTGCATTAACAACCGTGATGCTTATGGAAATATGGAATTGGGCGCCTTTCTCTTTTATTATAATGATAGCTGGATTAGCTTCTTTACCAAAAGAGCCGCAAGAAGCGGCGCAAATATTAGGGGCTGGAAAGCTTCGTGTTTTCTTTGAAATTCAATTGCCGCTTCTAAGACCAGTAATTCTTCTAGCTCTTATTCTACGATTTCTTGAAGCAATGGCCGAATACCCAAAGATTTGGTCACTTTTTCAGGGTGGGCCGGGATCAGCAACAGAGACAATTCCAGTTTTAATTTACTTAACCACCTGGAACTATTTTGAAATTTCAAAGGGGGCTGCTCAATCATATGTTGTAATGCTTCTAATGATATTAATCGTGTTGGGAGCGATTTGGGTGCTACGGCGCGAAAAATCAAACCTTGACCAGATGTATAAAAAATAAACTTATAAAGAGAAGACCAATGAACCTTAACAAAAAAAATAAAAAATATATTTTTGAGGGATTTCGTTACTCAACATTAACAATTTGGCTAGTAATCGTAGGTTTTCCTCTTTTTTGGATTATTGGAACTTCATTTAAACCTGATGCTGAATGGTTCGCTTGGCCACCAGTATACTGGTCAGAAACACCGACACTATCAAATTATGCTAACGTTTGGATGGGCAAGGAGGAATTAACCGTAACTCAATATGCGCAATCGATGCAGAAGCCATGGAAGGCATTAGGGAACAGCACATTTGTTGCGCTAGTTTCAACTAGTCTTTCCGTTTTCTTTGGCGCGATCTTAGCCTATGGTGTTTCTCGTTATCAAGTTCTTACAGAGGCTAGGATGTTTCAACTCCTAATGCTGAGGATGGTCCCACCCATCGTAATCGTCGCACCATTATCATTACATTACTCGACCTTAAACTTGCTAGATACACATCTTGGTCTAATTTTAGTATATTTTTTGACAACTCTACCATACGCCGTTTGGATGACCAAAAGCTTTATCGATGAAATTCCAATGGAAATAGAGCAAGCAGCGGAGATTTTAGGAGCTACCAAATGGCGGACAATATGGGAGGTAGTGTTACCTCTAGCAAGATCTGGCTTGGTTGCCACATTTCTTTTTATTCTAATTTTAACTTGGAGTGAATATCTGCTTGCACTGCTTCTCTCTAAGACTGAAGTCGTAACACTTCCTGTAGAGTTGAGTAAATATGAGGGCTCCACGGAAGGTCGTGTATATGGCCGGCAAGCGGCTCTCTCTGTGGGTATTACTATACCACTAATTATAATTGGAATTTTTATCCGGAAACATCTTGCTCGCGGCTTCAGTTTTGGCATGGTCAGGAGATAAAGAAAATGGCACATATTGAATTCAAGAACTTAAGAAAAGAATATGGATCCACCGTAGCCGTAAAAGAACTCAATTTAGAAATAGATGATGGTGAATTTCTTGTACTTGTTGGTCCATCTGGTTGTGGAAAAACGACAACACTTCGAATGATAGCGGGATTTGAGGACCCAACGATTGGTGAAATTTTGATGGATGGCAAGGTCATTAATGAACTTGAGCCGCGGGATAGGAATATTGGCATGGTATTTCAAAGTCATGCCTTATTTCCTCATAAAACAATTTATGATAATATTGAATTTGGCCTAAGAATGAAAAAAATTCCCGATGACGAGCGTCGCCTTATAGTCCGAGAAGTCGCCGAAATGGTTCATATTACTCCACTTCTTGATAAACGACCCGGCCAACTCTCTGGTGGCGAATCCCAAAGAGTTGCTCTGGCACGAACGCTCGTTACAAAACCATCGACATTTCTTCTGGATGAACCGCTTTCTAGTTTGGATGCAAAACTTCGCAGGGAACTTCGAGCAGAAGTTGATCGGCTACATACCAAGTTGAAAACAACCTTTGTCTATGTGACACATGACCAAGAAGAGGCTATGACATTGGCAGACCGAATTGTAGTTATGAATAATGGTGAAATCGAACAACAAGGCACACCAATGGATATTTACTCAAATCCAAAATCCTATTTTGTTGCAGATTTCTTTGGTTCACCCTCCATGAACTTAATTAACGGCGAAATAATTGAAAAAAATAACAAACTGGCCTTCAAAAATAATCAACTAAAAGTTCAAATACCTGATCATTTTTCTAACCAGATTTCGGGTAAGGTGACATTAGGTATTCGCCCAGAACATGTAAGAATTACGCCTAATGGAGGCGAAATAAAAGATATAATTGACCTTGTAGAACCCATGGGAAAAGATACCTTGCTTTATTTTAAAGCTGAAGCAGAACGGCCATTCATAGTTATTATTGAAGGGTTAGAAACCAATGATTTTAAGTCTGGGCAGAGCGTAGGACTTGATTTCCCTGATGATAAAGTATTTCTCTTTAACGAACAGGGCCAGCGTCTATAAAACATAATCGTTAATTGATTTCCTATAATTAAGCACTTCATTAAAACTACAGCCTTGATATGACTATTTGGTTTTTGTAGCTTCTTTGCATGGAAACATCACAAATAATTTTTTGTTCTAAGCTTCTATCGGTTATAGAGGATTACATTATTCCTCTTACCAAAATTGGAGTTAAGAAAGGCAATAAAATTTTTGGTGCAGCTATCTTAAAAAAAACTGACCTTTCTATAGTAGTGGCAGATACTAATTCAGAAATACAAAACCCATTGTTTCATGGCGAAATTTCGACCATAAATAGTTTCTTCAAGCTACCTAAAGAAGAGCGCCCAAAACCTGAAGACTGCGTATTTATATCAACACATGAACCATGTTCATTATGCCTTTCCGCTATTACTTGGGCTAACTTTGATAATTTTTACTATTACTTTGGTTATCAAGATACCAAAGACACATTCCATATTCCTCATGATTTAAATATTCTAAAAGAAGTATTCAAAATTGATAACGGACAATACGCTCGGAAAAATAAATTTTGGGAATCAAAAAGTGTTGTTAATATGGTTAATGAATTATCGGACGATAGTATATTAGATTTAAGGGAGCAAATTAACAGAATAAATAAGAAATACACTAAACTTTCAGAAATTTATCAAAAACAAAAGGGCCTGTCTGGGATCCCCTTAAGCTAGGAAATAATAGTTTTAAAAATTATTTCGTTACTATATTTTAAAGTTCATTAGCTTTATTCATCACCTATTTAACCATTAATATTATCGAAGCAATTCTATTCTTGGAACCCAACTGTTAGGTATCCATACGATAGCATTTTGTTTGAATTTAATACCAATATCTTTAGCAAGTTGAAGATCAATATCGAGCGCTAAAACGCCAACCTCATTGGGCCAAATTTTTGCCGGATCAGCAGCGATACATAAAATAAAATTAATACCCATGCAGTTAAGTATTCTTTTTAGTTTATTATGAGCTAATACATTTGAACGTTCCCCCAAAATTTTACTAAAAGGATTATAACNAGTAACAAAGACTGCAGAGTGGTAATTTTGCTTAAAACAATAGTCTCGGAGGAACTCGCTTTTCTCTCCAATTCTTATATCAAAAGGTTTATCAGCTATTACACGGTAGTTGGCATTTGAATATGCGTTGATCACACGATCTTCTATATTTGAAAATTTCATTGATCATTTACGTAATTATGTTTTAAATAATTTGCCGTAATCCATTAAAAAGTCTTCAATGCCTGACGCTCTCAAGGCTCTCCATAAAGTGGATTGATTACTTGAGATTACTGGCTTTCCTATTTCCTGTTCTATTTCAGGTATTAAGTGTAACGATGGAAAATCCGTACAGGATATTAATAGGGCATCAGCGGCATCACAATTTACAGAAAGAATATGAGATTTAATTTTATCAATGGGCGTCTGAGCAATCTGGATATATTCATGCGGCCCACCAGAGCCAATACCAAGTCCACTTATGCTTAATACATCAAAACCGTTGTTTTCCAGAAACAGCATCTCGTGATTATTTAAATCTTGGTGATAAGGAGTAGCAACACTAATTTTTTTTACCTCAAGATAATTTAGTGCTGCAAGTATAGAATCTGCGGTGCTGACACATGGAATTCCTGAAATTTTAGTCATAAAATCGGTTAATTGATTTATTGGGTCTGCCATTGACCCGGCCGTACAACCATATGCTATGCTCGTTAAACCAGCCATTCCAAGATCAGTAGTCGATTTTTCTATATCACGATAAAGCCCTTCTTTACCTTTTTTGCTTAAAACATCGGTATGAAGTGGCATTCGGGTCACGTGTAACGTCACATCTGCTGGCATCATTGCATGCCACTCAGCCTCATTCACAGTATTAGTTGGTGGAACAATTAACCCTAACTTAGCTCTTTTCCCATAAGCGGTGGAATTGGAAAAGGTGTTTACCATTTTATCCCATCACTGTCTCTGGAAACAAACCGGCTTTCATAATTTGCCCTGGAAGAGGCGACTCAAAAAAGGTCTCTGCCCAACGAGAAGTTTCAATATACGAATCTATATTGATACCAGTTTCAAAACCCATATTTCGAAGCATAAAGCATAAATCTTCAGTCGCAATATTACCTGTTGCTTTAGGTGCAAAAGGGCATCCCCCCAATCCACCAACAGAAGCATCCAAGAATAAAACGCCCGCATTCGCCGCAGCGGCCGCATTTGCAAAACCAGTATTTCTTGTATTGTGAAGGTGAAAACCTAGACCTGTCTCAGAACCCACAGTATCTCGAACGATACTAAATAATTCTGTCACCTGCGTAGGAACACCTGATCCAATAGTATCAGCCATTCCAATTTCAACACATCCTCCATCAACAAGTTTATTTGCTATCTTCGCTACCTGATCAACTTCTATTTTACCCTCAAATGGACATCCAAATGCAGCAGCAACCGTCGCGGAGAGTTTTAAGCCAGCATTTATAACTTTACTCGCTATTTGTGAAAATCCATTGAGACTCTCATTGATGGTTGCCCCTTGATTCCGTTGATTAAAAGTTTCGCTAGCTACTACCACATAACGAACTTCATCAACGCCTGCTTCAATCGCCCGCTCGGCGCCCATAGCATTTAAAGCTAGCCCCGCAAATTTTACACCCTTTGGTCTTTTGATTTTAGCCATTACTACTTCAGCATCAGCCATCTGGGGGACACGTTTTGGATTAACAAAACTTACCGCTTCGATTCTTGGAACACCTGTAGCCGAGAGCCTATCGATTAACTCAACTCGTTCTTCAACTGTCCAAATACGTGGCTCACTTTGGAGACCATCTCTTGGGCCAACCTCGCAAATCTCAATTTTAGATGACACCATTTTTCTCCATTTCCAATAATTCTTCGACGCCTATTCCTAGTATACCATTGTAAACTTCTTCATTATGACTGCCGGGTTTTTCTGAACCCAACCAACCAATATCGCCAGACGTTTCACTCATAATCGGAACTATACCTGGTACTGCGATATCTCCAAAAAATTCATCATGCTCACGCCGAATCATATTACGTTCTTGAAAGTGTGGATCGGAAGCTACATCAGCTATTGTGTTTATGGGGCCAACAACCACACCATTCTCATCGAGGTGTTTCGAGAGCTCTTCAGCTGTCATAGTTTTGGTCCAGTCGCCTATTAAACCATCAAGCAATTCTGAATTTGTTCCTCGCGCTCGATGATCAGCAAACCTCTCATCTGTAATCCACTCGGGTTTATCCATTGCAATACATAGTCGTTTAAACATAGCATCAATATTCGCAGCTATAATAACATATTTACCATCAGAGGTTGGATATAAATTCGAGGGCGCTACATTCGCTATCCCAGTTCCGCTTGGTTCCCTTATGACACCTAGCTTATCATATTCAGGTAAGGAGCTCTCCATCATAGATAGACATGACTCAGCAATTGAAGTATCTATCACTTGCCCTTTTCCACCGCCCATGGCATCTCGCCAATAGAGAGCCATTAAAATACCTTGAGCCGCGAACATCCCTGTCAGGGTATCGCCAAGTGATAAGCCTGTACGAGGTGGCGGTTGATCCGGATATCCATTAATATATCTCATTCCACTAAGAGCTTCACCCACACTAGCAAAACCTGGACGTTGCGCATATGGTCCTGTTTGGCCATAGCCTGACACTCTGGATATAATTAAACCAGGATTTACCTTTAGCAACTCTTCAGGCCCCAAGCCCCATTTTTCTAAAGTTCCTGGTTTGAAATTCTCGGTTAACACATCTGCTTTCGCCACAAGTTCCAAAATTAGAGCTTGTCCACGTTTGTCGCGCAAGTTTGCTGTGACCGATTTTTTATTTCTGGCTAAGGTCGACCACCATAAACATTTTCCTTCCCAACGATGGTGACCCCACTCGCGCATTGGATCCCCAGTTACTGGTGTCTCAACTTTAATTATTTCTGCTCCGAAATCAGCTAGTCGAGAGGCTGTAAAAGGTCCAGCAAGTAGCTGACCCATTTCGATTACTCGAACACCGGCAAGCGGGCCTTTCAATTTTGGATCGCGTTGGTCAGCAGCAATTGTCATTTGGCCTTCTCCATCATAAATTAAAGATTTTGATCAAAATTATTAGTTATGTATGTTCGAAATTTTGTTGCCGGGCGCTTAATTAGCCACTCTAAAATATTACTATTACCACGAAGCCCATGTTTATCATAGTGTTCATTCATGGCACATAACTGTTCGATTCGGTCAGTTGGCATACCATTTTTTTTTGCTATGCTTACATATTCATCAGCAGATCTCTCTTCAGCAAAAACTGGGCTACCAAGAACTTCGGAAATTATTTGCGCCATATCAACTTGGCTCAAGGCCTCTGGCCCTGCTAACTGATAAGTTGCAAACTCATGACCTTCCTCAACCAAAACATTAGCAACAGCTTCTGCTAAATCAGCTAAGTCTACAATATTAAACTTGGAATTAATGTTGAAAGGCATGCGGTGTTTTCCAGTTTCTACAATTTCTCTCCATATCAGCTGATGGTGTTGCATATATCGGCCCGGCTGCAAAATTGTGTAACTCTGTCCAGAATTTACAAGATATTCTTCCGCATGTAATTTGAGTGAATGATGGCGGACTTCCGACAATAATGGATGAAGCACCGAGTAAAGAACCAATCTATTAATATTATATTTAAGACACAAATCTGTAATTTTGATGGCTAACCTAGCCTCATTTGGATTCATCGGCGGACAAATATGAATAACTTGATCACAGTTGATGATAGCAGTTTCCAATGCTTGGTCATTAAATAAATCTCCAATAACAATATCGTCAGCGCCACTTTCTATGAGTTCTTTGCCAGCCTCCTCGCGTCTGACAAAAGCCCTAACTTTAACTTCGTACTTCTTTAGTTCGGCGATTACGGCTCTACCAGTGCGTCCAGAAGCACCTGTAACTAATATTAAATTTTCTCCAAGTACCAATTTAATGCTCCAAATGCCAATTAAAATTATGCTGTGTTTATTAAAAAGATGACGTTAAATGCAAAACTATAGAGCCTTGCAGGATGATCATAAAATTATCTTTTCGCATTCTAGAAGAATATGTATGGTAAAAAAAGATTTTAATTTTCCTGAAGTGGTTGAAAATATCTGGCACACCTGTATCCTCCACTTCAATAGTAAGCGATTTAAGACTTAATATCAGCCTTCAAATAATTTTCGAAAGACCTAGGCTGTTAGATTTTTACAATAAGCGGAGGATTTCTATATGACCTATAAAAAAATAATAATATTAGCCACAACCGGATTACTGATGACGGGTCCTGCACTCGCTCAAACAGTTGGAATTGGCACAACAGCAAAAGGAGCTACCAGTCAAGTAAGCGCTGGAATTGCTAAAATAACATCACAATTTGGTGGCATGCAAATGAGGCCTACTCCAATGGCTGGAACACAAAAATATATTCCTGCAGTAAATGCAGGTACTTTAGAATTTGGTGTAGCTAACATTATGCAGACAGCTTGGGCAATTAAAGGTCAAGTTCTTTCAAAAGGTAAACCTAACGCAAATATCAAACTCGTCGGTACTTTAATGAAATTTCGTGTTGGGCCATTAGTGGCCAAGCCCTCAAAATTTAAATCCGTTGGTGACCTTAGAGGTTCGCGGGCTCCAACTGGGTTCAAGGGTGCTCCTCTATTTAATGAAATTATTAAAACAGCATTAACAACCGGCAATCTAACAGTCGCAGATACCAAAAATATCCCTATTTCTGCGCTGGTTCCCAGTTGGAAAGCGCTAATGGCCGGCAAAATTGATTTTGCAATCGGCGCATATGGCTCAGGGTTTATGAAATTAATTGCTAAAAAGGTTGGTGGTATAAGATTTATTTCAATGGATATGTCCCCAGCTAATCAGGCGAAAGTTGCCAAACTGATGCCAGGTGCTGAAATTTTAACAGTAAAGCCAAATCCAAAAATTCCAGGTGTTGAAGTACCAACGAACTTGTTTCACTTTGACTATATGTTGTTTGCCGGAAAAGGTGTATCCAATGACGTAGTTTATAGAGTTACTAAAGCCATGTTTGAAAATAAAAAAGCTCTTGTCGGTGCCTCCGGAATGTGGAGAGGTTTTTCACCAAAATCCATGTCAAAAAAACAAGGGGATTTAGAATACCACCCAGGTTCAATAAAATTATTTAAGGAAAAAGGTATTTGGCAGTAGAAAATACTGTCAAGGTAAAAAATAATACGCCCGCACCGCAATCTGGCGTGGCGCGGGCGTTAACCCCCTGGCTTGCGTCGACGCTTGCTATCATTGGAATTGTTTGGGCCAGCGGCATTCTTATAGATTTAGGTATAGGGCTTATAACTGAACAAGTAATATGTGGAATACTTGGATTAGCGTTTGCAATAATTTATCTGAACATCAGGGCATCTAAAAAGGTCTATAAAGGCCTCCCTTGGTACGATGCGATAGCCTCGGCAATTGGCTTTTTTTTAGGTTGGTATTTATTTTTCAGGTATCCTTTACTTCTGGACCAAATTGCCTACATGCCCAAAGAAGCTTCTTTTCTTGGTTTTCTTCTGATTGTTCTTACTTCTGAGGCACTCAGGCGAACAGCTGGGTGGGGACTCCTATGCGTACTATTAGTGTTTTTTGCTTATGGCCTTTTTGGTCATTTGATACCCGGAACATTATCAGGGAGATCCCTAGAAATTACCAAATTTTTTTCTTATTTGGGAATGGATACAAACGCGCTTTTAGGAACGCCATTAATAATTATTTTTACAGTTGTTGTAGTTTTTATCTTTCTAGGCCAAGTATTATTGAGATCAGGGGGATCGGAATTCTTCACTGATTTAGCTGCCGCGATAATGGGGCGTTCTAGAGGCGGTTCAGCAAAAATCGCTGTCGTAGCATCAGGCTTATTTGGTTCAATTTCAGGTAGTGCAGTCTCCAACGTTGCCTCAACTGGGGTAATAACCATCCCTTTGATGCGAAAGGGGGGATATTCACCAAGAGTGGCCGGTGCAATAGAAGCGGTAGCATCAACTGGAGGCCAGATTATGCCGCCAATAATGGGAGCTGCGGCATTCCTTATGGCAGAACTAGCTGATGCTCTTTACCAAGAAGTTATCATAGCGGCTATTTTACCAGCACTTCTATATTACATCTCCGTTTTTCTTCAAGCCGACTTGGAAGCAGGAAAAATAGGTATCAAACCAATACCTGAAGATCAAATACCTCAATTTAACAAGGTCATGCAATCCGGTTGGTATTTTTTGGTTCCCTTTATTATTTTGCTTGGTACCTTGTTCTGGTTAAATACTCCTCCAGAGACGGCTGCTCTATTTGGGACTGCATCAATATGCGTTTTGGGTTGTATTTTTACATATAAAGGTAATCGTCTAAATCTACCTACTCTTTGGACTTGCTTAAAAAAAACTGGTGAAATTTCGGTAGATATTATTATTATTGGTGCTGCTGCAGGATTAATTATAGGAGTTTTAGAAGCAACAGGTTTAAGCTTCGGACTTACCTTTATGTTAGTTCAAGTAGGTGAAGGTAATTTATTTCTACTTTTAATCCTAACAGCGTTCATTTGCATAATTTTAGGAATGGGAATGCCAACCACGGCAATCTATTTTCTCCTGGCTGTACTAGCGACACAACCGCTTATTGATCTTGGTGTAGAACCACTAGCTGCGCATCTTTTTGTTCTTTATTTTGGACTAATGTCAATGATCACCCCCCCGGTCGCTTTAGCAGCTTTTACAGCAGCTAAACTTGCTGAAACAGGGCCTATGTCGACAGCTTGGTCGGCATGCCAATTCGGATGGCCAGCTTTTATTGTACCTTTCCTGTTCGTACTAGCGCCCAACCTTATTATGGTAGGAGACAACTTAGATATTGCGATTGCATTTTTAACTGCAATTGCTGGTATTTGGTTTACATCCGCTGGATTTATTGGCTACCTTACAAGTTCCCTTTCTCCTACACATCGCTTTTGTTACATCATTGGAGGGTTATTCTTACTGCTACCCTCACAAGCGTTCACTCAGGCTTATATTTTTGAAATAGCTGGAGCAGGTATCTGCGGGTTATTTTTAGCACTCGAATTAAATCAAAAGAGATCTAAATTTAACTTGGGCTAGGAAATAGATATTGCTCTTTCTATTCCTTCAATCATAGCAACGCGCCGTAAATATTTCCGCTGCTTTTCATCATCTAATGTGATCGCTCGTAATTCATTGAAGAATTTTTCTCTCTCATCTTGATTTTTTCGTTCCAAATTCTTTTTATTTTCAATACTCTGAGCTTGAAGGTATTCAGACGCGACTGTTTTACGCTGACGTTCATACAAATCAAGTAAATCTTCAGATCCATTATTGAACCAAATTCGATTTAACTTCTCTGTCAAATTAAAAGCATCATGAAAACCAAAATTCATTCCCATTCCACCTAAGGGATTATTAATATGCGCGGCATCGCCCGCGATTATTACTCGACCCTCGCGGTATTTGTTCGCGACACGTTGATGAACGTGGTAAAGATTCCGATGAACGATTTCGTACGTCCCGCTTCGCGGCTGAAATCCTTGAAGCCTTTTTTCGATTGATCCATCATCAAAAATTTCTTCCTCAGAAAAAGTTGGATCGTTTGGAAACACTACTCTCCATAGCCCATTATCATCTGGACCTTTCACGCAGAACAAAGCACACCACTCTTCAGGATCAGCGATATAATTTGTAATAGCATAGCCATGTTGAGAGAAATCATACGGCGTACTTACAACCAGAAACCTCTCTTCAAATTCAAACCCCTCAAAATCAACATTAATCGCCTTTCGGACATTNCTCCGGCCACCATCACAACCCACGATATACCTGCCACGAAACTCACGCATTCCCTCAGGTGTATTAACAATTGCGATAATTCCTTCATCATCTTGTCTTACGCTTTGAACACTATGATTATTTAAAATTCTATGATTATTAAACTCACTTAAATTATCTAAAATAATATTGCTGATCTTATGCTGTTCGAGCATAACACGATATGGAAAAGGAGTATCATTTTTTAAAACCCCGAGATTAAAATCTGCTATTAGACCTTGCTTGCGATCACGATAATGATAGTTTTGAGTAACAAATCCTCGTTTTAAAAAAATTGGGGTTAAGCCGATGGTTTCAAACATCTCTAATGTCGGAGGATGAATAGTTGCAGCTCTTGGGTCTTCAGATATTCCACTTCCAGCCTCAAAAAGTGTAAATGGAATACCATACTTGGCTAAATTTATAGCAGTCGTGTATCCAATGGGACCCCCACCGGCGATCAAAACCTGATTGTCTTCTGACATTCTTGAAATCCTAAAATATAATTTTTTTCTCAGTATATTATACAAATTTATGGAATGATAAATCCCTTTAGTTAATAAACTAATGATTTTCATTGGCAAATTTAAATAAAGATATACAAAGTATACGTATAATGAACACAAATCTCCCATCTCAAATAAATTCGAATATACAGGGGATTTTATGGATGATTCTAGCCGGAGCTGCTTTTGGCGCAAGTAATGTCGCCGTAAAAATGGCAGCTATTGATATGCATCCATTTGTAGTTGTTTTCTTTAGAAGCGTCATAGGTGTTATTCTTTTAGTCCATGTTTTTTTTAATAAAGATTTTTTATGGAACCCGGGACCCCGTTTAAAACTCCATTTCCTTAGGGGAGTTCTGCAAACTACGGCTCTCTTATGTTTATATGTGGGTGTTACGATTACTCCACTTGCAACGGTTATCGCTCTTGCTTTTATTACTCCACTTTTTACCGCGGGTGGAGCAATTCTATTTTTAGGTGAAACATCGAAATTTAATAGATGGGCCGCAATCTTTATTGGCCTTCTAGGTGCGGTTATTATTATTAGACCCGGTTTTATAACTATTAGTTTTGGAGTTTTACTTGTTATTGCTTACACCCTGCAACAAGCAGCCTCAAATTTAACAGCGAAGAAATTAATCATTGATGAGCCCGTATCGACCGTTGTCGCTTGGATGACACTCATATCTACTCCCCTGACTTTAATTCCTGCCTTGTTATTCTGGTCTTGGCCAGATATGTGGGGTTGGTTTCTAGTGAGCGTAAACGCCGTATGCTCCACAGTGGCCCACCTGGCTACAACACAAGCATATAGACTTGCTGATATAACAATCGCGGATCCCATGATTTACTTCAGGCTGATAGCAGGAGCTATATTTGGTTATATCTTTTTTAATGAAATTCCAGATGGCTGGGTTTGGGCAGGAAGCACAGTTATAATAATAGCAGCAACCATTCTAAGTCGCGATAAATCTTTATCAACTGATAGATAACTAATAAATATTTATTGAGAATACTATGAAAATTAAATAATCAACTTTAGCTATGATAAAAAATTATGTAGATTAAAGATAAAACAACCAAGTACCCCCAGAGGATAATAACTATGGATCAAATAATAGAATTAACCAAACCACAGGAACCTTGGATTGGATCAAGAGGGCGAATTGGAGTAGTAATTCCATCAACAAACACTGCTGTTGAATACGACTGNCAGCGTTTTATGCCAGAAGGTTTAACATGGCATTTCGCTCGCTTCTGGGTCAACCAACCTGATTTAACGAGTGACAATATGTTTCTTGCATTTATAGAAGCTATTAGGCCCACTATTCCTCTTGCAATGCGTGATATTCTTACGGCTGAAATGGATTACATAATGATGGGGATGTCAGCAGAAACCTTTTGGGGAGGACTAGAGGGTAATGCCGAATTTGAGCAAAAGCTTCGCGATGTTATGGGCCCGGAAATGGGCCTGACTTCAGGCGCAAAAGCAGTACAAGATGCTCTTAACTCCTTTAAGGTAAAAAATGTGGCCGTGCTTACTCCTTACCAACCAGTAGGAGATGAACAGGTTTATAGATTTTTTTCAGAGTCAGGATTTAATGTTATAAAAGTTTTTGGTTTAAAATGTGATACGGCAACATCAATCTCTCATACCCCAAGACACGATGTTATAGATATTGTTCTTAACGAGCTTGATAGCGATAAGGTAGATGCAATTGTGCAAGTTGGAACAAATTTAAGTACTGTTGATCAATTTCCTACATTAGAGCAAAAATTGAGTAAGCCGGTGATCCCAATTAATGTAGCCACTATATGGCATTCATTTAGAGCACTAGGAATTAATGATAAATTTATTGGGAGAGGAATGTTATTTGAACAGTTCTGATAAATCGTTATAAGATTCTAGCGAGGGGAAATAATTTTTTAGTTGGATGATAGAAATATGAAAGAAAAGTCTCACGTTATAATTACCGGTGCTGGACCGGTTGGTTGTGTGTCAGCGCTAATTCTAGCGAAAGCTGGAATTCGGGTAACGCTTCTCGAAGCTGAGAATGATTTACCATTGGATATGAGAGCATCAACATTTCATCCACCAACATTAGATATGCTTGAAGAATTGGGAGTAGTAGGTGAAATAATCAAACAAGGTCTTATTACCCCAAAATTTCAGTATAGAGATCGATCAGATGGGTTAATCGCAGAATTCGATATGTCTGCTGTAGCGGAGCACACCAATCACCCTTACCGAGTCCAAGCTGAACAATATAAACTCACCCGTATAATTTCTAAAATCTTAGTAAATTATCCACATGTAAATCAAAAATTTAGTTCAAAGGCCTCAAGCCTTAAACAAAATGATAATTCCGTCACAGTTTATTTTGAGACTGATGGCAAAATAGAATCAATTACTGCTGATTATCTAATCTCCTGCGATGGATCTCGAAGTTTCGCAAGAAAGTCATTAGATATTGGATTTCCAGGTTTTACCTATCCTGAATTATTTATGGTCGTAAGTACAAAAGACGAAATTACCGATGTCGTTCCAGACATGTGTCCCGTCGCCTATATTACTGATCCAGAAGAGTGGTGTGCAGTAATAAGAGCCCCGGAAATGTGGCGGTTTTTAATCCCTACTAATCCAGAAATGTCGGAGGAAGAACTCCTAGATGAGGATTTTCTTGAGTCTCGCATCCAAGGTTTTGCTCCAAAATCAGAAAAGTATACTGTATCACACTCCACGCTATATCCTGTCAATCAACGTGTAGCAGAAACCTATAGAAAAGGCCGCGTGTTACTGGCGGGAGATGCAGCGCATGTAAATAACCCTCTGGGTGGAATGGGAATGAACGGCGGTGTTCATGACGGGGTTAATGTCGCAAAAAAACTGGTTCAAATACTTAATGATAAAGAAAGCGATGAACTTTTAGATCTGTATGATCGGCAAAGACGTCCCATTGCAATAGAATATGTTCAGGCTCATACAATACGCAATAAAAAAATAATGGAAGAAAAANATCCAAAAGTTCGTAGGCAACGTCAAGACGAGATCAGAAATGTTTGCGACAACGCTGAGAAATCCTTTGAGCTAATGATGCAAGTTTCTATGATTAATTCGATTAATAAATCAAATGCTACTGTTTAATTTTAGGCATTCCAAAGATTACTAAATTCAGTTGCTACAGCATCTTCGTATGTAACCTCGTTGTCGATCAAACCCATCGCCTGCGAAAATGAACTCATTCCAGAAATAAACTCTGGAGTAATTGCGGCATTATAAAACGGAAGATCACGTTGAATTATATCCGCAATTAACTCTGCCTCTTCTGCCGGGAATCGATTACGCCCAACTTCGGTTGCCAATTGATAATTATCTTTGAGCGCATTTTGTGTTTTAACAAGAGCTCTTACCGCAGCAGCACAAGCATCTGGATTCTCATTAATTAATTTCTCGGACGTAATTAAAGCCGGCATTGTATAATTAAATGCGGAGGAAGGACCATCTCCACGGCGCGCGTCTATAACCAATGTTCCAGCCCCTGATTTAACGGCAACTTCGGCTCCCATTCCATTTGCCCAAAATCCATCAATTTTGCCATCTTGCAATGCTCTGGCAGCAGTAACTCCAAAATTCACATTTTTTCCGGTGAAGGCACCTGGTACCGGGGCAATATTTACTTTATCTGCCTCAAGATCAATGCCATATTCTATAAGTAAATGTTTTAACCCCAGATCAACCAACGGCGCTGCGCCGATGTTAAGACCCTTTACAGCTTCAATATCACCTTGCCCCGCTCCCAGATCACTTCTTAAAATTAAAAACCAATACATTCCTTGAGCTAATGCTCCTAATAGCTTGCCACCCTTCCATCCAGGAAAAGCATGGGGAGTAGAATGAGCCGACCCTCCAACGAAATCGATTTCGCCATCTCTCATCTTTTCAAGTGTATGATCGACAGGAAATATTAGCTCGAGCTCCATATCCAAACCTTCCTTTTTGAAAAAACCTAAGTCCACGGCTGCAATAGCTGGAAAATAGGAATTTGAAACAAGATCTGGAATTGCAATTTTCATAATAGTTCCTCTAATAAGTTTGAAATAATTTTATTCTTTCTGACTAAATTTTATAAGACGTAATCAATTGGTTTGGCTAATGATAAAATCTGATGCACGTTCAGCAATCATTAAGACTGGTATTTGAATATTACCACTGATAATATCCGGCATTATCGACGCATCTGCAACACGTAAATTATCTATTCCTCTAACTTTAAGATTTCCGTCGACCACAGAACTTTGATCCGAGCCCATTCGACATGTTCCACATGGATGATGGACCGAAATACCGGTTGCCCGAATATGTGCATCAATCTCATTATCCTTTTTGACCAATTTACCTGGTAATACTTCATCAGATCGAAATTCATCAAGAGCCGGGTCTTCCGAGAGATGACGACAAACTTTGAAACCATCTCGAAGTATCCTTCTATCATTCTCGGTAGCTAAAAAATTTTGTCTTAATTGCATTAAAGTCTTAGGATTTGATGAAACTAATTTCAGAGAACCTCTGCTTTCTGGATGCAAAAGCACAGCTCGGCAGCCAAACCCATCCTCCCATTTTGGTTTAATAATCGGAAACCAAGGGTGTGCATTTGCCGGAGCTCCATTGAATAAAATCTGAGTATCCGGAACGTCTAAACTAGGATCGACATTGGCAAAACCGTTCAAACCGCCAGGAAAGTCGGCGGCAACACCAGTTCCAAAGAGATACGCGCTTAACAGTCCCAGAGTTAACCGGTCAATTCGAGTTTTTGGCAAAAAAGGTCCTGGTGATTTTCTCTTATAGCCTACACTCGCTGAAATATGATCCTGAAGATTTTTACCAACCTCGGGCGCGTCTAACACCACTCTAATCCCTTGTTTCTCTAATTGTTGGGCGGGGCCTATTCCCGATAACATTAATAAATGCGGAGAATTAATTGCACCAGCTGAGAGCACAACTTCTCTCTCAGCCAATATAATACTCAAATCGCCAAATCGATTTGCCAGCTCTATGCCAATAGCTTTTTTATTTTCAAATAAAATTCGGGTAACAAATTGGCGTTCTAAAACCGTTAAATTAGATCTATTAACGATGGGTTTTAAATATGCATCAGCCGCACTAAACCTTCGCCCTTCAAATATATTCTGTTGTGATCTCGAAAACCCTATTTGATTAGCACCATTGTAATCTTGCGCTAATCCAAGCCCTATATTATCAGCAGCTTTTAAATAAGCTGTATATAGGGGATCTTGATATTTGCTAAATCTTACTTTTAGAGGACCACTTGTCCCTCTATATTCGTTTTGAGATTCGGAGTTTATCTCATCTTCCCAGTTCTCTATTTTTTTAAAATAAGGTAAAACATCATTATAGCCCCAATGATCAAGTCCGGTTTTCTGCCACCTTCGATAATCATTAGCATTTCCCCTAACAACTGTCATTGCATTAATTGAAGAACACCCTCCAATAACTCTACCCCTTACGCACTCGATTTCACGTCCATCCATGAATGCTTCTGGTTGAGTGTCATAACCCCAATCCAGTCTTTTTCTTTTCACAAACTGCATCCACAGAAGGGGTATTTTAATCATAGGATCATAGTCTTTCGGTCCAGCCTCTACCAAAAGAACCTGATTTTTACTATCCTCACTCAGACGATTGGCTAAAACACAACCAGCTGAGCCGGCACCTATAATAATATAATCATATTTTTGATTTTTTCTCGCCATTACCAAACAATCATTACTTCTTATCAGTTACCTTAATTATAACTGCCATACCAGTATCGCCAGCGGCACAACCGGTAAACAGTCCAGTGCCTCCTCCGCGAATGACGAGCTCTTCTATCAATTCAATGATTGCTCTCACTCCCATAGGGCCTTGGGGGTGACCCCAAACTAAAGTACAACCGTAATTATTCATTTTTTTAATATTATAACCGGTTTGCATGGCAAAATATGCATCGTTGACTGCAAAAGGGTTATGAGTTTTTACAGTATCAATATCATCTAATGTACAATTTGCAAATTCCAATGCTTTTTTCGCGGCGGGGACCGGAGCCTCAGGCATATAACCATTTTTTACGCGTGATGATCCAAAACCTTTTATCTCAACTATGATATTCGGATCACTGCTCAATTCGGCTGATTTCTCTGGCTTAGATATAATAATGCAGGCATTTCCATCGGCTGGATGGGTTTGTCCACCATATGTCACTGTACCGCCACTCATAACAGGCTTAAGTGAAGACAATTTATTAGGGTCTGATTTAAAAACTCCCTCATCTCCATCCAATGTACCGATTACTCGGTTTAGGTTAGCCGATGGAATGTCAAATGGTAAGGACATAAAACGCCTCAAAAATTCAGAATTATTATCCAAAGACATTTGGTATTGCTCTTGCCTAATTGACACTATCTCATGTTGGTATTCAGTCGTAATTTTATGTTTCTTTGCAACATTCTCAGCTGTTTCAAGCATGGAGTGATGGCCTAATGGATCATCTTGCATATTATGAAGAGTAATATTTTCATGAATGCCCGTGCCACCTATCCCAGAGGGCGATGGATAATATATTTGTGGACCATTAGAAATCCGATCCATTGTTGCAACCATCGCTATGCTTCCCAAATTACACTCAATATTCTGGGTTGCATCTTGTATACACCTTACACTCGTAGCGCAAACCTGAGAAATACTGGGCCCCGGGAGATTTGGAGCACCGATCATTCCAGTAAACCAAGGTAAGCCCACAAAAGACTGATACTGAGGAACCGTCATTCCGAGGACAGCATAATCAAAAACTTCTGGACTTATTTTCCGATTTTCTAACTCTTTTTTCGCCACATACGCAGCGAATTCAATACTATGCAAATGAGACAAACTGCCTTGCCACTTTGTAAATGGCGAGGACCAATATGCACCATAGGGAATTCGCGCGGAAAAAGAAGCCATTGATTAAATCCATCTCAGGTTTAGTTGGGTATCAATACGAACAAAAATACTTATTTTTTAAAGATTCATATTAGTAATACTAAACTTTTTATAAGAAATTTATGTCACAAAATTTTCTTTGTAAACTATTTTAGCCCATCCGCGAATACCACGATCTACAACTTCATCGTTTCTACCGGATAAAATCCAATCATGAACTGGGATCGCAAAGCCTGTTTTTGGTCTATTAATAAGTTTGTTGGGTAGCGGTTTTTTTAACCCAACAGCCATATCAGTTTTATCAAATGCTCTGGCAGCAATTTTTTTAAAGAGAAAGGAATCAATTAAAGGCGTTCTAATTTCACACGAATGAGCCATACCTGCCCAATCTGCATCTCTAAGAAGTTGATTTTTCATGTACCATTGGCTTTCGAGCACAGATATCTTATTTTTTGGCAAAGATATCCCATCGATTGAGTCGTTGACCATATTATTTAAATTAAGATTTTCCCAGCCTTCTTCTACAAATGTCTTATCAAGAAACTCCGGTAACTCCCAAGGTAAAAATAAGCCTCTACGCAATATATATGCGGAGCCATAATCGCTTGAATACTCGAACAGCGAAGCGTACTTCGGTGAGGTTAACTGTTTAAGTAAAGGACCACTTATCTTCCTAAACACGCTTCCAAAATTTCTGATGCCTGGTATCCAGCCAATATTTTTCACAATCGACGGAACCTGTTTGAAAGAGTCATATCCACCAAAAATTTCATCCCCCCCGACCCCCGACAAAGCAACTTTCAACCCTTTTTTTGATGCTTCTCGGGCGACAAAATAGGTATTCACACCATCAATAGAGGGCTGATCCATCGATTCTATTAGATTACTTCTAATATTAGAAAAATCATCTGCATTGATAGTGGGCGCATAATGGTTTGATTGAAATAAACCAGCAACTTCTTTTGCCAAAGGCGACTCATTTGAGTGACTGCCAGAAAATTCATCAAAATTTAGTGTAATGCTTTCAAGTGGATCCCGAGAAATTTCCGAAGCATATGAAAGAATACTGGAAGAGTCTAACCCAGCGGATAGAAATACGCCAACAGGCACGTCCGAAACAAGATGATGCTCTACACTCTCTAACAATGCACTTCTTAGATGAGGAGAGGAAACATCTAAATTTTGTTTTTCTAGTTCGATCATCTCTTTTCTCAAACAAAAATAAGTTTTAAATTCTTTTTTACCTGTGCAATCAAACCAGGCATAAGTACCTGCTGATAAACTGTTAATATCTCTATACATGGTATGAGGCTCGGGGACATACCCAAGGGTAAAAAATCCAATATGTCCAGCTGGATTTGGTGCGCGGGAAATTGCTCCTCCCAATAACAATGCTTTGACTTGAGAGGCCAATCGCAGCGTCTCACCATTATCCGAATAATACAATGGCTTAATCCCATATGGATCTCGGGCAAGAAACACTCCCTTTTTTTCAACATCCCAAATCACGAAGGCAAACATGCCCCGCAATCGATAAAGCATATCAGGACCGTATTCGTCATAAAGGTTTAATAGAACCTCGGTATCTGAATTCGTATCGAATCGGCGCCCTTTGCTAATAAGCTCTTTTTTTAATGCTAAATAATTATATATCTCGCCATTAAATGATATTTCTAATCGTATGTTTCCAATCCGATCTTTTAGTGCCATTGGCTGTGCGCCTGCCGAGCCAACTTCGATGATCGCAAGTCTTCGATGTGCGAGACCGATCTTACCATCATCGGATAACCAAATCCCAGCTCCATCGGGGCCTCTGGTGATCATACTATCACGAACCCTCAATAATTCCTCGCTGTCCACACTTGATTTAGAATTAGAATAATTGAAAATAGCAGCTATACCGCACATAAATTCACCATAAGTATTAAATACGCATTAAAGCATCAAAGCTCTTTGGTTTGAAAGTTTATTAGTTTTTAATTATAGAAAGTGTTATAAATTTGTCTTAAAGTACAGAAGATAAATTTCTTTTGTTAGGATTTTATTTTGAGTAAACCTTACCAAATAAGGCTTGGAGGCTACGGCCCGCCGACCACCTCATTTAGCAAATCTCTTAGACTAATCGGGAACAAACTAGAAAATCAATTTGGAAGTGATGTTGATATTAAATATATCTATAATATTATGGATTTGGGATACAAAGCCGATGATATTTTATGGTTAACTGAGCATGGTTTCCTAACTATATCTTACCAATCATCCAGCTATCTCACTGATCAAGTCCCCGAACTAGGTTTTGTTGATTTACCATTTCTTTTCAAAAATAATAATCATGCACGCAATTGTATGGATGGAGAATTAGGCGCTTATTTATCCCAAAAAACAGAAGAAAGAATTAATTATAAAATTCTCGGTTATTTTGAAAATGGATTCCGGCATGTTTCAAATCGGCTAAGGCCAATCAGAAAACCCAGTGACTTTAAAAATATGAAGATCAGAGTTTTACCGAGTGAATTTCAAGTAAAAACTTTTTCACTCTTGGGTGCAACACCTATGCGCATGGACTTAACAGAGGCCATTAAAGGGGTAATCGATGGTACATTAGATGCTCAAGAAAATCCATTTGCAAATACAGTGACCTATGGCGTTCACAATCACCATAAATACCATACAATTTCTAACCATTTTTATATATCAAGAAGCATAATGTGTCACCGAACGACATATTATTCATGGCCTGAAGAATTAAAAGTAGCAATGAATAAAGCTGTTGACGAAGCTGTTTTGTGGCAAAGAGAACAAGCTGAACAAGAAGCAATTGACTCTAGGAAAGCAATTGAAGCGGCAGGCTGTGAGATAGTTGATTTAACAANTACGCAACAAGAATTATTCACTCAAGCAACAAAATCGCAATACGATGAAGCACTCGATCAATTTGGTTCAAAAATGTTTAATTTAATAAAAGAAACTTAATCACAAATCAAGATTGCACGAAAGTCATTTACATTTGTATAGGTAGGACCTGTTTCAACCAAACTGTCTAATTCTTTAAAAAAATTATACGAGTCATTATTTGCCAGCATAAAATCTGGGTTTAGCCCAACCTTTTGAGCTGAGAATAAAGTTTCCGGCGTTATAAACGCTCCCGCATATTCAGAAAAGCCATCAATACCGTCTGTGTCACATGCTATAGCACTAACGTCAGAGCGGCCATTAAGTCCTAACGCTAATGCTAATAAAAACTCCATATTTGGCCCTCCTTTTCCGGTTCCAGTTACATTCACTGTTAATTCACCGCCAGATAATAAAAGGCATGGTTTAGCATTAAGATATTTTTTAACTTCATTTGCATGCTCATAACCCACTTTTTTTGCTTCACCTTGTAAACCTTCATTTAGAATAATAGGGGTTATTCCAGACATTTTTGCAAAATTTGCTGAAACCTCCAATGCCATTCGGCTATTCGCTATCATCTCAAACCTAAATTTATCGAGAGCCTTAGGAGCAAGATTAGGTTCTACTTTCCTTTTTAAACGCAGATATTTTAGAATTGATTTTGGCTCTGTAATTTCATATTTCTTTAGGATCTGTAGCGCTTGTTCGCATGTACTGAGATCGGCAACTGTTGGGCCAGATGCAATTACAGATGGATCGTCTCCAACAACATCAGATATCGCCAATGTTACAACACTGGCAGGCAAACAAGCTAGTGCTAATTGGCCACCTTTAATCCTTGAAATATGTTTACGAACAGTATTAATTTCACTAACTGTCGCTCCACATAGCAATAATTTTTTATTGATTAATTGCTTTTCGACAATTGTTAAATTTGACGCTGGTAGCGTAAGTAATGATGAACCTCCCCCCGAAATAAGACAAACTACAAGATCATCTTCAGTAAGATTCTTTACCTCTTCAAGAATTATTTTTGCTGCTGTTACTCCAGTTTCGTCAGGTATTGGGTGTGATGCTTGAATTACATTAATGAATTCACATTCAACATTGTATCCGTGACGAGTTACAACCGTTCCCGTTAAAGGGCCCTCAAAATATTGTTCAAAGGATCTAGCCATAGCCGCGGAGGCTTTACCTGCTCCTATAACTACAGTTCTACCTTGCGGTGGATCGGGAATAAATTTAGCTATACATTCAGATGGTTGGACAGCCTTTACCGCTTTATCAAAACAAGCAGCTAAAAACTTCTTTTGGTTGCCAATCATCTATAATTCTCGCATTCTTATCCAGTTATTGAAAAATATGAATAGTCAATAATTATATATTTCTATAGTTTTAATAGTTTTTCTGAATTACCGTGTAATATCTTGGCCTTATCGACACTATTCAACATAATTCGTTCCATCCATTTAGGACCAGGTTCATTAGGAACGAATGGATAATCAATAGCAAAAAGGATATGATCAGCGCTCATTTCCTGAATACATAACATTAGCGCAGGATCTGAGAAAAAACCAGAGGTTGTAATATAAAAATTATTTGAAAAAATTTTGCGGAACTCTACGCCATCATTTTCGGGGCGGTTTAAAGCAAGATCTATTCGCCACATTAAGAAAGGTAAGGTTTCTCCTAAATGTCCTAATATTATTTTCAGATTTGGATATTTTTTAAAAACGCCTGAAAGCACCATCCGAATACCAGCAGTGGCAGTTTCTAATGTAAAACCCCAACCTGCATTTAAGAAACCTGGATATTTTTCGATATAATCGCCAAGGTAAGCCTCAATAACTTTTTCATGCGGAATACCAGGATGAAGATAGATTGGCACGTCTAGCGCCTCAGCCCTCTCAAAAATAGGCCAGAAACGCTGATCATCAATAAACAGCTCTCCACCAGTCAGGCCGTGTATCATAGCACCCTTAAAACCAAGTTGTTTTACCGCTCGTTCCAGCTCGTCAGCCGCTGAAACTGGTTCAGCAGTCGCTAAATTGGCAAAACCAGCTAGCCTATCTGGGTTAGTTTGACAAATCTCATACAACCTATCGTTAGCAGCTGCAGCTATCCCAGGCCCAATATCAGCTGCCAGTTTTTGGGTTGACGGGGCACCATGGGAAAGAACTTGAACGTCTATTCCAGCCTCATCCATAGAGTCAATTCTAGCCTTACCAACATCCAACAAAGTCTTTTTTAAAAAGCCTGCTAATTTCCCATCTCGACCATCAAAATGTTTTACAACCTCAGGATCATAGTAGTGCTCCTCAATTGCTATAACGCGCTGATTATCCAAAATAGTCATATTTACTAGCCTCCATAAAATAATTCTCGTTAATAATTTTTTTCTTGTTTCTTTAAAGTCCGCTACAATTATAATAAATCTCTCATAATACTAATTATTATATTGACTTTACTTGATATCTTTACATTTAATTCACATTAAAGACTCTTTGCTATGATATACTTCATTACTTCATTCGTACCAGCGTAAATACGGTGCACTCGAGCATCCGCCCATGCCCTCGCTATTGGAAATTCCCAAACATATCCGTATCCTCCATAAAGTTGCAAACAATCATCTAATATTCTATCTGCCAGTTCAGTAGCCCACAGTTTTGCTTTTGCAGCTAATTCAGGTGTTACGCCGCCTTCAGCATGAAGTTCTATGCAGCGATCCATAAATGGCCTACCCGCTTCGATATCAGCAGACATTTCAGCAAGTTTAAACTGTGTGTTTTGAAAATCAAATACGGTTTGCCCAAAGGTTTTTCGTTCCTTTGTATAATTAATAGTTTGTTCGACAGCTACTTCTGCCATAGCAATCGAACGTAGTGCTACAACTAGCCTTTCTTGAGCTAATCCATCAATTAATAATGACCACCCCTGATTCAAATGACCTACCATGTACGACGCTGGCACGCAGACATTATCAAAAAAGAGTTCTGCCGTATCCTGTGCTTTATTTCCTATCTTTTTAATGTTTTTTCCTCGACTTACGCCTTCCAGGGCAAGATCAACCCAGAACACAGAAACCCCTCTTGAACCCAAAGCAGGATTAGTTTTAACTGCTAAAAGTATATAATCTGCGATATGCCCGTTCGTAATGAACGTTTTAGCCCCATTAATTATAAAGTTATTACCGTCGGCTTGAGCACGAGTTTTAATTTCTTTCAAATCACTGCCCCCACCAGGCTCGGTAAGGCCTATCGCTGAAATCCATTCACCGCTAACCATTTTAGGGAGCCAAGATCTTTTTTGATCTTCGGTACAAAATTTATGCAATATAGGAGCAATTATAAATGAGTGCATATCAAAAGAGGGCGCTGAGACGCCAAAACGGCCAAGTTCCTCAAGTACAATAGCGTCAAAAAAGAAGTCTCCCCCTATTCCACCATATTCTTCTGACGTACTTGTTCCCAAAATTCCGATCTTTCCGGCTTTTAACCATACATCCCGGGGAGTTCTTCCCTTTTCCTCCCATTGGGCATAATAAGGTAGAACCTCTTCCTTAATGAAATTAGCAACACTATTGCGAAATATCTCATGTTCTTCATTATAGATATTTCGAGGTATACTTAATGCCATCTTTATTTCCTGTTAGTAATTCGACTTATAACCTTCAAAGTTAAACCCCAAAGTTATGAAACTAGAAAACTAATCAAATTTAATCACTTTTTTTTGAGGTGTAAGATTTATTTCATCAATAACCGTTCCTTGTCGCATAGACAAAACAGATAGAATAGATTTAGCAACATCACTTGGTTCAATAGCATTTTTATCATCATCACCAGGCCGAAATTTTAAATGATTAAAAAATTCTGTTCTTACCATACCTGGATTAATTATTGTAACACGTATATTCTTATCTGCACTTTCCTGTCTAATTGATTGCGCGAAACCTCGAATGCCAAATTTAACTGTACAATAAAGACTTCCCATTTGTGATCCCCTCAAAGCGGCCTCAGACCCCATAAATATAATATCCCCCATTTCACTTGACTTAAATTGAGATATCACGGACCGTGTCACAATTAAATGTGAAATAAGATTTACATTAATATAGGCCTGAATTTGTTCAGATGAAAAATTTTCAAGACTTCCAAATTTACCAAAGCCAGCACAATTAACGAGACCGTCTATATCTGGTGATGAGGTCATTATTTCTGTAATAGTGTTCGTTATATTATTCAGATCGCCTAAGTTTAAAGTAACAGTATTATAATTTTCATCGTTAGGTTGAAATTGCTCATGGTTCCTTGCTATACCTGTTACCTTTGCACCCGAACTGAGCAATAACTCGGAAGTAGCTCTGCCAATGCCACTAGAAGACCCACTTACTAAAATATGTCGACCCTTCATACTTGGTCAGACAAATTGGAACTTCCTTCAGATACACATTGAAAAATAATACTATCTGAAACAAAATTAGAAAATAATTGTCGACAATGAAGTGCCATCTCATTTTCAATTTCTTCGCTATACGCCATAATTGAACCTCTTTGAGTGATAGGACCAGTGAATAGTATATCATCTGGGTATAATTTAAATATTTTTTGAAACATTGCACGAGGAAAACGGAGTGGACCGAAACTAATGGAATGAATGGCCTCGCTTGGAATATTTTTAGAAATACTTTCAATCAACTCTGTATAAAGTTCTTTCCAGTTTTTTCCATAGATAAGTGGATCAAACCTGAGTCCTATTTTCCACCCTCTATTTGCCAAATCAGTCATCGATTTAATTCGCCGCTCTATCGAGGGAGCTTTGTGATCTAGCACCCTAGACATAATTTCTGGCATAAGACTATAGGCGATAATGCAATTGTCTGGTGGGGATACAATTGTCATCGGTTTCAGCTTTGTACTTTTAGTTCTAACTTCCAACATAGATTTTGGATATGGGGTGAAAATTGGCAGAATATAATCTAAAAAACCTGTTATATTTTCTAACGCAAGGGAATCGCAGTCGTAACCTGAAAAAAAAGTTATATTATCTCCAGAAAATTCGTTATTAATTTGAATAATTTGTTCGGCAAAGTCCTCAAAATTAATAAAAATAACATAGTTAGCCGAGCTATACATACCTTGCAAAAAACAATATCTGCAATCATATATACAGTTATACATATGAGAGAAATAATAATTCCGCTTCCCACCAATACCGAAGCCATCGGGAGCCGGAAGTATGAGTTTTTTATATTTCTTTGCTAAAATTATGGCAGGATTAATCTTTTGTATTTTAAAATTTTGATTGCGCTTATTAAAAACTTCTCCAAATCGATCAATCTCTATTATTCTAGCCATGGGGAATTTAGAGATAATTAATCTAGCTCGGGGGTGTTCTAAAACCTCCTCCTCAACATAAATTGTATCTACCACAAATTTTCCCAATCAACTTTATTATTATCTAAACAAGACTTCAAAAAATATAAAATCTGTTTAGAGTCTGAAAATTTATTAATTTCATTATTTAATGTTCTATTTGGAAAGGCAGCTAACCATCGTTTTACCAAAGCATTTAATTGGTGCTCCTGCGAAACAGTAAAATGCCATCCACCCAAAATATCACGGCAAATATCTGGCGGCGATAGACGTCGAGCTTCAGAAGCTGAGATGCTTCGTAATTTTTCTGATACATCTAATATGCTACCAATATTCGCAGAAACTAATTTAGAAACCTTTTTTCCTGTTAAATTCTTTACATCCTCCTCTGGTCCATCTGAAACAATTTTGAGCAATATTATAAGTTCTTTTGGTGATAGTCTGCTGGCAGTCTTAAAAAAACCATAGCCTTCCATATCAAATAAAATATCCCGCTTATAATCTGTGTTAGGATAATCGGAAGTTACCAATTCAGATCGGGGCAATTTCAGAGGGAAGACAACACTGGGATAACTATATTTTGTAGAATTATGCTGCCTAATTTTATCAACCAGAAAAAGCGTTCCCATACTTGCTATTCCATGTCCAGCGATTCCTATATTTATAAAACCAGCCCACGGAGGCGCCTTATTCTGATTCCTTAACAATTGTGTGGCTTGTGAGGAGTTTAATTGACCTACTCCTGTTATTATTAAACAATTATTTTTTGTTTTATCCTCAAAAATTGGGAACTTTAAGCCATGATCAATACGTGACATTTTGAAGTATGCGATAATCGGTTTAGCCTCAACTTTCAAGGCGACAATCCAACAAATAACTGGTGTATTTCTCATGGTAAGACAATAATCTATTAATATAATTAAAATTTATAGTTGTTGAAATTCTTTTAATTTTTTTTGATAAAAATTGACAAATTCAGCATTGCCCCGTTTCATAGCTCCATTAATTAAAATCTCAATTTTAGCAATAGCCACCTCCTTTACGGCATATGCTTGATTAGCAGTTAACGCGTTACTCGCAACAAGTTTCTCAATTGATTGTATTCGAAACCGATCCATTCCCCAAAACTTTCTAGATAATTGATCATCGTGCCCCCCATATTTAATAGTCAGTGGGCTATCAATATGGAGTATGGTTTCACGTGCCGCAATACGAAGCCAAAGGTCATAGTCCTCACAAACTGCTAGATCTTCATCAAACAAACCCACTTCGTTCAACAAATCGCGCCTGATCATAACGCTACTAGGAGAGACAAGACATCGCTGCAAACAATCGTGGAAAATATCACCCCCGCTTTTCTTATGCTTTTTCATTTGATTGACAAACTGTCCTCGCCGATACCAAATCTCATCCGTGTGAACTAAACGATATTTATTTTGTTCTAAAATAGCAGCAACTTGTAACTCGATTTTTCTTGGGCACCATTCGTCATCAGAATCCAGAAAAGCAATCCACTCACTTTTTTTATCAACTTTAGATATACCTGTATTTCGTGCAGCGCTAACTCCTGACTTTTTCTCCTCGATACAAACTATATTAGGAAAGTCTTTTTTTATTAGCTCTAATGTATCGTCCGTCGATCCATTATCAACAACAATTATCTCATGTATTTTATATGTTTGTGCCAAAACTGACTTAATGGCCCTACCAATAGTGTGCGAGCGATTATAAGTGGGAATTATGGCCGAAACGGCTGGTGGATTAGCTTCTGATAATTCACTTCGTTTCATATACTTGTTTCAGAACTTAAATATCAGTCTCATAAATTTTTAGATAACCAATTACAAACTTGTTCAGTGATCACATCTTCTTTACCTCGGTAAAAATGATCGCAATCTTTCAATATTTCGACGTCACAATTGCCTGAACAATTTGCAGCAAAATCTTCAGCTGGATAGGCCTCCCGAATTTCTTGGTCACCTCTAATAAAAAGCACGGGGCAAGTAACTCGAGCCGCACTTTCAACCGTATCTGGCATTGTTGTTAACCGATCAATATAGCTCCTGGCAGTAGCAACATACCACCAACCTGGGAGGATCATAAGTTCATCACCCTGACCGTTCGATATCATATTTTCAGCCTTCTCACGCAATTCACTCGTTTTGCCGCCACCTAATAAACCAGTTTTTTTGGCCAACTTCTCAGCTGTCCCACCTCCAGAATGTGCAGATAACAAAACTAAAGCTGGGGTATCTGGATTATTCACAACATGTTGAACCGCCAGAAATCCTCCGTTACTATGCCCTACTAAAATAGGTGTCCCATATCCTTTCGCCTTTAACCATTCAGCCGCATACTCATTATCTTCAATACCCTCGGCCGTTGTTTGAAAAGCTGCTCCCTCAGCCATCCTAGAATCACGAATTCCCATTATGTCGTGACCCCTACGATTGAAAGAGAGACATGCAAAGCCCATTTCACTTAGTGCGGGAGGAAGAAAGCGAGCCGCTCCAACATAAAAGTTCATTGTATTACCATGGCAGATCATAACAACACCTTTAGGCTTCTCATTAACTGGTAAGTAAAATAATCCATCTAAGGGGGTAGTATTCGTCTCAATTTGGATAAGTTCTAATTGCATATCTAAAGTTGCTGTTCATTATTTTAATTCCAAATTATAGCCACCTTAAGTTTGTCGTTTTTTACGGCACTAAAATAGATGATCCCTTCGTCTTCCCAGCTTCGGTTTCTTCATGCACTTTAACCGCCTCGTCAAGACTATAACGCTGGCCTATCTCAACTTTTATTTTATTAGAGCTCACCATTTCAAAAACAGAATTAGCTGACAAAACTAAATCCTCTCGTTTCGCCGTATACGTCGCGACTGTGGGCCTCGTAAAATATAGTGAGTCACGTTTTTGGAGTATTGGCGGGTCTACCGCTGGCATAGGCCCGCCAGTTGTACCAAATGAGACAAAATAACCGCGTGGCCCCAAGCAATCTAAGGTTTGTTGATAAGTTGGCCCACCAATAGGGTCATAAACTACAGGAACTCCGCGGCCCTCGGTGATTTCTCGCACACGTTCAACAACATCTTCTTTCGTAAAATCAATAACTTCAGCGTAACCACTATCCCTAGCGAGTTGACACTTCTCCTCACCGCCATCAACACCGATCATATATGCTCCCTTGCTATTCCCCCATTGACCTGCAAGTGTTCCTACCCCACCCCCGGAACCTAAAAAAAGAACCTTTTCATCAGATTTTATATCGTAACAACGATTCAGGAGATATTCGACCGTCATACCCTTAAATAATGTTGCTGCACATTTTTCATCACTCATTTCATCGGGCAGGTGTACGACTCTCGCTGCAGGAAAATTCCTATATTCTGCATAAGCCCCCTGGGGTGCTGTAGCATACGCAACCCTATCACCTACTCTAAATTCTGTTACATTTTTGCCAATGTCTTGAACAATACCCGCTGCTTCCAATCCAATTCCACTAGGAAGCTCTAGAGGATATAAGCCAGAGCGTTGATAAATATCCATATAGTTAAAACCAATAACATTCTGCTTGATTTGCACCTCGTCATCTTTTGGTGGGGTAATTGTCACTGTATTTAAAGTCATGACAGAGGGTGCCCCTTGTTCAACTAACGTAACAACACGTATTTGCACCATTTTCTCCTTTTTATATTTTACGATGATATGAGTCTTAACATTCTCAAACAAAAGTTTAAAAGGGTCAAATTCTTATTTTATAATAATATTAATGCTAATTAAAAATTTTTATAAATAGTCTAAGCTTGACCACTATCAAAGACTTGAAATATTATAGCATTTTATATCATCGGTTAGGAGATTAAGTATGTTATTTGCTGTTTATATGGTCGATAAACTCGGCATGGAGGAAGTACGCGCTCAAACCGGCAAAGCACACGCAGAATATATGGCCGCAAATGAGGAGGGCATTCGAATGGGCGGCCCCTTATATGCTGATGACCACAAAACGATGATCGGTAGTGTAGTAATTAAAGATTTCTCTAATCGGACTGATGCAGAAAACTTTATAAAAAATGAACCATATAACAAAGCTGGGTTATTCGAGACGGTAATGATAAATCCCTTTAAGGCATTTGTTGATAATTAAACACCCACTATCTATCTCACCTCCAAAATCATATAATTTAGTCTTTTGGTTTTTTCTGGCATCAGTTTTCGTTATTAAATGCAATTTTCGTATGTGCCAAGCTGAATTACTCATAGGGGATTTAGGTATCTAACGATGAACCTTAATGAATTTAATCAATTTTGTAAGTCACTGCCATATACAACTCATATTGTTCAGTGGCACGGTTCCCACGTATGGAAAATTGGTAGTAAAATCTTTGCAATTGGTAGTTGGGGTAATAAAAAAAATTCTGGTATAACTTTTAAGGTTTCTAAAATTACTTTTGAATGTCTCAAAGATGAAGCCGGTCTGCGACCGGCCCCTTATTTGGCAGCGAGAGGAATGAGTTGGTTACAGTGTTACAATGAAGATACCTTGAATTCAAATGATCTTAAATCACACCTCATAGAATCCTATAGTTTAGTATCTCCCAATTCAAAAAAAAATAGTATAATTTGATTTCATCATTATAATATTTTTTTCATCCTAAATATTCAAATTATTTTGAGTTAGTACCCACACTAGCTATTTTCAACTGGTAAAAGCCAGTGTTCATAAATCTCAATCTCAAGCGTGTCTTCAACAGCGCCAGTGTAGTCACTCCAAATATCAATTTGTTTGAAGGATACGCGATAGAGTATTCTTTTCGGCAATCCATCAAATCCATAAGCTAATTCCTCTGGATTTAAGAATTCTCCGCATATACGTTTGATTATTCCCATTCGCCCTCTTATATATCCAGGTGTCCTCCTATGGCCTGGTGAAGAATTAGAATGAACCAACACTCTGTCACCGATATTAAAACGATTGTTGGGCGCTGGAGTATAGGAAGATATAATTTTATCAGTCATTGCCAAACTCATTGAGCACTTACCTCAGGAACACTAATTCCAACGAGTGCATCTCTTGAAACAATAGATTCCAATTTGGCTTCATCCCAATTTTCAGTACCAGAAGGACGACGCGGTAAAACCATATACCGCATGTCCGCGTTTGAATCATGTGTTATTACTTGCATTGTTAGCGGAATTTTAGTGCCGAATTCTTCTAAAACACCCCGAGGGTCCTTAACAACCCTCGACCTATAACTTCGAGACTTATACCAAGTTGGTGGTTGCCCCATCAACTGGCGTGGGTAGCACGAACATAATGTACAAACGACAATGTTGTGAATATCCCTTGTATTCTCTACTACAATTAATTTGACGGCATGTTCTAAGTCTATTCCCATACTTTCAATCGCGGGATTTGCATCTTTGAGTAATTGCGATTTAAACTCTTCATCTACCCACGCTCTGGCAACTACTTTAGGTCCCCTATTGGGATAGTCTACATCAAATTTTTGGATTTTCTCTCGGATTTCGACAGAGTCAATAAAACTATACCGCTCGAGTAAATCCTGAACGGCTAAACTTACAAGTTGGTGGTAAAGTGGGCCCTCACCCGACTCGTCCTCTTGAATTGGCTTGCCATCATGATCGTGGTCATGGGGTAGATCGACAATCGGTACATTAAATCGTTCTTTAACAACCGCAATTTGACTATCTAGCTCCTCATCGGTAATGATTTTTTTCTCTTTCAGAACAATCACGAGAGCCTCTGCTAAACGCTCAAAATAACTCAATTCAAAATATCGCTCTCCCAAATCTTCAGCAGCTCGCCTCATCTCATCTAGCGTTGCCAATTTCTTTTTTGTTACCGTCATCCGGAGCGCATTTGATTGTTTCTCCCAGTGCTTCATCCCATGATCTTGAAAATCAATCGGACCAGCATCGTCACCACCCAAATCGTGTGGTCCCATTTTCTCAAAAGAGTCATTCATTATTTTTCTCCCTACGCTCATCTCTTATCGAGTAAATTATAGGTCTATTATTGCACAAATGTCTAACGTCAAAATTTACTTCAAGCCGTCTATTTATTTTGCTTAATAAAATATACTAAGAGTTCTTATATTTTAGTATATGTAATATATTTAATTAAGTAAAATGCATACAAAATTTGGCTTATAAAATTCAGGCTTGGCAATACAGAAATTACTAGGCAAAGTCAGATTTTTAAAAAATTAGTTTTTTTCTAAACAGAATGAAGGGTAAATTTGTAATGATTAAAGCGGGTTTAGTTGGCTTAGGGTGGTGGGGGCAAGTGTTAGCAAAATCTATTAAAGACAGTAATAAAATTACAGTTTCAGGAGGTTTTACAAGAACGCCCTCAAACGCTTCTGACTTTATAAATGGGTCAGGAATTAATATTTATGACTCCTATGAATCTATGCTAGAAGATACGGGCCTTGATGCGATTATTCTTGCGACACCGCATTCCTTGCACGTCGACCAAATTAAACTTGCGGCAAATAGCGGTAAACACATCTATGTAGAGAAGCCAATTGCTCTTACCCTTCAAGAGACTCGCATGAGTCTTGACGCAGCTAGAAATGCTGGCGTTCAAATTGCGGTTGGTTTTCAACGTCGTTGTCATCCTTCCATGGTATCTGCATTAACTGCAGTAAAAGATGGCTCATTAGGAAGAATTTTGCATGTTGAGGGCCATCAATCTGCTCCAGGACTTCGAATTTATAAAGAAGGAAGTTGGCGCCAGGCACGAGAAGAACAACCAGCAGGTGGAATGACTGGTATGGGAATACATCTTTTAGATAGTATGGTTAGCGTTCTTGGCTCGGTTGACAATGTTACGGTTAAAAGTAAAAAAATACTTCAAGACAATGGTAGTATACTAGATGACATGACATCTGTTTTATTAGAATTTGATTCTGGAGCGACGGGTTATATTGGAACGTCCATTGCAACATCTGGTTATTTTAGCTTACGATTTTTCGGGGAGAACGGTGTGGTAGAGGTAAGACGACCAGATCTTGGAGAATTCGTATATACGGATCAAACCGGACAAATAAATGTTACTGAGAGTAAGG
This sequence comes from Rhodospirillaceae bacterium TMED23, assembly GCA_002168115.1. Lineage (GTDB taxonomy): Bacteria > Pseudomonadota > Alphaproteobacteria > Rhodospirillales > UBA2165 > TMED23. The sequence continues at coordinate 300,227 of NHCC01000012.1, forward strand.
GATTTAATATGGAAGGCAGGAGCCTCGAATTATTCGCTGACCAAATCAATGGCGAGGGGCAGTTTCTAGTCACAGATCAAGACGTGTTAAAATCGAGCGAAGCATTGGAGATGGTTATAAATGCGGCGATTTAAAAAATATTTTAAAATCTAAATAGCACCAAAATTGGGTGGCGAGATCCGACGCTTTGAAGCTAGTTCATAAGCTGAAGCAATCTGAAGAAGCTTATCTTCAGTCCCAGGCTCTGATCTAAATACTAGAGAAAAGGGAAGGCCAGGTTCATCTATTTTTGTTGGCTCTTCAGTAGGTAAAGAAATATATTTTGTCTGATCGTCATTTAGTTTAAAAACTGGATCATAGGCCGTAGTCACGTATCCGGCAGGCACTAATATTTCTGTCAGACCGGCATTGGGGCCATAAAGACTCTCAGGCCTTAAATTGTTTGCAATATCATACTGGTGTGGCTGACCGATAATACCCGGCGGCCAAGGAGTATGTAATCGCACAAAAGCGTCTAAATTGTTTTCAGTTAAAACCATCATATCCACTCGCCTGAGCAATTCTCTCAACATTATTCGCTCATTAACTCCCTGGCGACCATCAAGAGCATTACGAGGATCATCAATCTCTTCCCAATTCTTGAATGCGGCACGTTGATCATCACCCCAAAACTTTGAGCGGGCATTGAGCTCCGACCAGTTATCGAGGGCTTCATGAAAACCTGCTGATTTCCAATCCTTAGAACGTCTCTTCAAATATTGACTGATATGAAATCGAAAACTATTTGAAAGTTGCTGTTGTTGTATAGTACCGATATCTAGATTATCCGGGGGTTCAATCTCTCCCTCGGTAAGTGCAACACAGTAATCAATAGGGTCCATTAAACCATTACCAAAAACTTTACCCGGGAGAAACTCTGTCGGTTTAATAAGATTAGCAAAATCGGTAAAGAGGGGTTCGCTATTTGAATCCAACCTAAATAGAATATCGGGCATAAATATAGGGATAAGTTTAGCAAGCGCTTTCCTAAAATCAGGTTTCATTTGCTCAATATCAGTATCTGGAGACCAGAGCGGATCTCCTGACTCAACCAATGTCACTCCAAGTTTTTGCGATAAGATTTCTTTAATTTCAATAACTGCTGCATCGACAATAGGTTTCTCGGTAATAGAGTTTTTGGGATAAACCATAGACTCTCTTATTACACCAAGTCTGATACTTTCGAGATCATTCTCATCAATTTTTGACGTTAGGCTATCAGTAAAATTTGACGAAATTATGGAAGAGCGCGGAACAGTTGTATATGGGTCCCGTGGATCGTAATATCCTAGGTTTTCGTCTTTTAAAGCGTCCAATATTTTCGCACAATCAGGCAAAGACTTTCCATGAATTCCAGATCGGTCACAGTAAATATCAGCCCCAATCGCACCTCCATCAAATCCTATCATTGCCTTATGGGGCAGAATTAGTGCGACCGCATTATGGTTGGATGGACCTCGGCATGAAGCCCGGGTCTCTTCACCAAGGCTTGCCATGACAAGATTAGTACTTACTGATAAGGCTGATCCAGAACTCGATCCCAATGATGCTGCTCTCGTTGTGTCATAAGGATTTGATGGATTGCCGCCCCAAGTTGCTCTTTGGTAACCTAAGGTTGATGGGAGTACCTTATCTGGATTATTTCTACCGCCAGGGTTTCCAGCCCTACCATTATACTCAGTATTAACAGCTTTAGCTAAAATAATCGCACCTTTTTTCCTCAACTGATCGACGAGGATGTGATCTTGAGCTGGAAAGTCAATATCATAGTTGGCATCAGCCCCACCTGTTGATCGCATATCCTTGGTATCAAATGGATCTTTAAAAGAGAAAGTTACACCGTACATTGGCATAGCGTCTAAATCGGGGTTAGAACCGAATTCATCGTCAAGTTCAGTAGCACGTTCGATAGCATCTGGATGTTGTCTAAATATTTCACAAACCGGCGGAGCTCCATCAGGTAGCGGACCCTCAGAGGGATGCCTGTCATATTCTCCCCAACAGGTTAGCGAACGTTCGCCCCTAATATTAAGTGTAGAGAGCGCATTTACTTGCCCAGCCTTTGGCATACCGGCTATCATTCCAAACTGCTGATACACTTTTGGATTGGAAGCAGTTGATTCCATCCTACCATATTCTAACGGGGGACCTTTATATTTATCCAAGTCAGGAAGAACTTTAGATGCTTCCAAAGTTTTTATAGGAAATTTAAGGGGTATGCCACTACGAACAATTCCAGTAACCTCAGAGGCGTCTCTCCCATCTTCAGTAACCAGCATACTTGCAACACCATTATACTTCCGAGATCTATTTATATAGACCTGAACAACTTCTGATACACTGGTATTTTTATTTTTTATCGATTTATGAAATTCGCTTATTGATGTTTCTATCACATTAAACGGTATTTTTTTAGCTGGCATATTTAATCCAAATATAGTGGAAAACTAAACTATCAAAAAATTTTAAATCGAGTATTGATAATGAAACTTATACAAGACTACTACCTATTTGATATTTTTACAAAAATATTTGTACTAATTTTTAACTGGATGTTGCCGTCTCGTGTTACCATTAATTCCGTCAGCAATTGCCCATTCTGCAAAGTTCTCATTTGAACGCTCAAAGTTTCTTGGCTCCCATTTGTCGGTACAATAATCCTCGTCAGTAAAATATTCAGCAAGACCACCTGCTGGATTCTTAACATACCAAAAATATGCTGAGGAAACTGGATGGCGACCAGGCCCGATTATAGTCTTCCAACCACATCTATCGATATTCAAGCCACCACCAAAAACTTCGTGAATATCTCTAACAGTATAAGCTACGTGATTAAGACCAATTTTTTTTTCAGGGATATTTAAAAGAAATAAGCTATGATGTACTCCCGGAGTCGTACAGCGTAGAAATGATCCTGAACCAGGGTACCGGTCGGAGACGATAAATCCAAGAACATCCGTATAAAACTTTTCTGTCTTCTCCAGTTCTTCCACAAACAATACAACATGGCCAATCTTAATTGGTTGAGCCTTTGGGTAGACTTTACTTGGCTCATCTACTCTCTGATCAGGTTTATCCCACGTATTCATAGGAACCCCTCTGGCCTCAACTTTAAGCCTTTTACTAGGCCGAAAAGAGAGACTTAGGCCACTTGGATCAATACAACCCGGGTATCCCTCAAATTTATGATAACTTTCCAAATCCGAAATTTTATCATCTAACTTGATAAGATCCTTCTCACTCTCTAGCCCCCAAACCACATGACGCAAGGTGGGTCCATTTTCAATCGCAACTGGAAGATCAGGATCTTCTTTATGTCGAATGACCACCTCTGAACCGTCAAGAGTATTAAATTCTGCACTTTCTCTATTGATCTTAACTTTATTAAGACCCCAATCTTCATAAAATCGAACACATTCATCAAGGTCATCAACACCATGTACAATTTGATCAATGCCAATAAAGTTCATATTCATTCCCCTTTAAATAGAAGTTGATTTTATGCGGTTGTTTATAGCCCTTACTGCACTATAAGCGGTTAGCAGAGACGTTTTTGGATTGCTTTTTAAAGCATTACCCTTAACTATAATTTCAAATTCTCCAAAACTTCCGTTAGCCTCAATATGATGAATATTTTTTGTAATATTCGGATCAGCGACTAATTTTACCCGAGTTTGATCAAAGCCTAATCCCGCTAATGCAACAGTTGCGGTTACATTTGCATTTTTGGGGTAAAGCATGGCAGCTTCGCGGGCGTCACCCTCGAAAATAGTCTTAGCCTCCAAAATATTTTTCAGATCTATGATTTTTTCGGCTGGCGTTCCAAGCCAACTTAGTGGTGGTTTTCGCGCTGAGTAGGACACGTCTTCCAAATTATCGACACCGGCAGCAGAAAGTAAGTCAATACCACCAATAGCACCAGGAATTATAAATAATTTAGAATTTCCCTTCTCACTAGCAAGTTGTAATTTTTGATATAATGACGGATCTGAGAGAGCACCCACCGAGACTATCCCAAAGTCTATGCCTTGTTCCAAAAAATAAGGGCCAAAATCAGCAACCGCCTTATGGCTTGCACATTCAAGAACAAAATCTGGTCTATGACTCAAACTATTAATCGATGTAATTACTTTTTGATGCATTTGATCAGAAATCTTAATTATTCTGCTTTCTGCGCGCACCAATACCTGATCAACACAAATACTTTTATCGCCCGATAATTTCTTTATAACCTCCGTGCCGATACCCCCACATCCAACAAGTAAAATAGATTTTTTCATTCATTCATTTCCAGAAAATTTATATTATTATCAAATTTATTTTTTTACTGGGGGTCCACCAAAAGCCCGGGTAAATGGACCAATTTCTGGCATATCTAACTCTATCATTATTGACTTTGGGTTAGACCTCGCCTGCTTAAGGGTCTCGTTAATTGAATTCATATTAGATAATTTTTGGTAATCCCAACCATTACTATTTGCAATACCATGAAAATCAGGAGTGTAAATATCTGAAAAATATATTCGCCCCCCATAATCAGCCTTCTGTATATTTTTAATAACTTCATAGTCATGGCTATTCATCAGTAAAAGCGTGATTTTAACTCCCTCTTGAATCGCCGTAGCAAGTTCACCAATATTAACCTGTAAACCCCCATCACCAACCAAACAAACTATATCCTTTTCGGGAGATGCAATTGCGGCACCAATCGCCATTTGAAGTCCATGACCAATTCCGCCACCAAGTGCATGGACGCCATGATTGGATTTCGATATTATTACCCCTCTATTACCCCAAGTGCTATTCGAAATAGTAACATCCCTAACCCATATAAAATTTTCGTCAAAAGTTTTTCCAATCGAGTCCATAAGCTTTTCATATGGACCTAACCCCGACCGCATAAAGATCTCAGCATCGTAACGTGCTTTGGCTATATCATCAATAAATCTTGAATCAACTGAGAGTTTTCCTTCAAGATGATCGGCCAAACTCTCCAAAGTAAGTTTGCTATCACCTAGTAGGAAATGATTCGCAATATAAGGACGTCCATTTTCTGCAGATGGATCAATATCTATTTGATACATAGGGCTCGGTAATTTTAATTTATATTTTAAAGTCTCGTTTCCCCGCAATCGAGATCCAACAACTACCATTGCATCGCACGTAGAATAAAAGTTCTCAATGGAAGAAAACATATTAAATGCTCCCAAACTGGCCGGATGGTCTTCTGGAATAATACCTCTTCCTTGAACGCTTGTTACAATTCCAAACCCCATTTTAATAAGTCGCATTACAGCTTCAGAAGCCTGTCGAGCGCCTCCACCCAACCAAAGCAATGGTCTTTTTGCTAAACTTAAACTTTTTGCTAATTTCACTACCTGATTTTGCTCGGGTGCTTTTGATAAAATAGGCAAGGGAGTGAAATCTCTTGGGCAGTCAAGTTGTGCCTGCTGAATATTAATTGGTATTTCAATACTTACTGGCCCCATCGGAGGCGTCATTGCCTCCTGAACAGCTTCTTTAAAAATGGATAAAGCTGTTTCTGATGACGTCACTCTGTACGCACTTTTAGATACAGCCTTAAGCATTTTAAGCTGATCACGTGCTTCGTGAATATACGCATGGTTTTTATCCAAATGCTGAGTTTCAATTTGCCCAGTTATATGAAGTAGAGGTGTTCCAGCCGTTTGAGCTTCAATTAAGGAACCGGCAGCATTTCCCGCGGCAACTCCTGTACTTGTGAAAACAACCCCTAGGCGCTCGCCCACACGAGCGTAAGCATCAGCCATATTAACAGCCCCTGCCTCTCCTCTAGAGGCAATAAACCGTATATTTTTCCGCCTTCCAATTGCATCCAAAAATGGCATATTGTGTATAGAAATAACTCCAAAAGCAGCACCCACACCACATTGCTCCAAAAATGTAGAGACTACTTCTCCTACTGTTACCTTATCCAACATGTCTTGAATATCCCCCTGAAACATCAATGGTTGATCCTGTCGTATAAGATGATAATGGTGTTCCCAAGAAATAAATGGCTTTTGCAGCCTCCTCTGGTTTTCCAAAACGTCCAAGGGGAATACCTTTAGTTAGAGCCTTTTCTTTTAACCACGCATCATAGTCATTCCCAGAGTTCTTATCTGCCTCAAATCGTTTTAACCATTGTCCGGACTGCACTGTACCGATTAAAATAGAGTTAACTCGGATATTTGGTGCCATTTCTTGAGCCATAGAATGAATGAGATTGAGTTGTCCTGCTCTCGCAGCGGAAGTTGCAACCAAATGGCGCTCGGGCTGCAGAGCCAGCAACGAACCAACACACACAATAGAGCCAGAGGGAGACCCCTCTAGAAATGGTTGGAATATTTTACTGGGATATATTATACTAAAAAATTTCAAATTTAATTCTTCATCCCACGCAAGATCATCGGTATCTGCGAACTTTGATAATCTCGCCTGGCCAGCATTATTAACCAAAGTATCAACACCACCAAAGTTATCAATTACTAATTTGGCAAAACCTTCCACTTGCTTTTTTGACGTCACATCTGCCAATTTTGCAAAGATCCTATCTTCAGGGAATTTAGAGGAGAGCTTCTGATAGGCAAGGTTAAGACGATTTTTATCTCTACCACAAATCGCAACGTTTGCATCAGCTGCTAGAAAGTATTCCGCTGTTGCAAGTCCTATACCTGAAGATCCGCCTGTTACAACCACCGTCCGACCTGAGATATTATTTATTTCTGATAATTTCATCCAACGTTCCTTAATGCTTTTTGATCAGAGTAATTCAGTTGACGTGACAATTCCGCTGCAGCTGCCAAAACCGACTCCAATAACAGACCGTTAATTAAAGATTTTTCTACCGTTCCTAATTGATAAGTAACGTTTATAGCGGCAACAGCTTTTGAAGAGCCGTCCCTAATAGCCGCAGCGATCGAACCTATTCCATGCTCAAAGTACGCCTCGCTAATGGCATACCCATTAACACGATCCAACTCGAGAACTTGGCTCAGTTTATCAACGCTTTCTGGTGTTTGCTTAGAAAAACTGACCAATTCACTCTCAGGATAAAGTTTTTTTAATTCAGCCTTAGATAGGTCGGCTAAAAGCACTCTGCCAAGGACAGTTCCGTGAGCTGGTAATCTAGTTCCAATATTAACCGAACTAGAGAAAGTCAATTTTGCTGATTTCTTAGCAATAAAAACAACGTCGGTTTTATCGCGAATGACAACATGGGCAGATAACCCGGTTTTATTACTCAATTTTTCTAAAATAGGATCTGCAAAATCGGTAATTTCTAAAGATGCTAGAAATTCAAAGCCTAAACCCAGAGCACCTGCTGCTAATTTGTAATTTGAAGTATTTGGTACTTTCTCAATTAAGTCCATATATTCGAGAGTTTGAAGTAATCTAAATATTGTTGAACGTGGAACCTGTAATTCATTGGCAATTTCAGGAGCGTTCATCTGAACCCGTTTCCTATTAAATATTTTAAGAATATCCAATCCACGTTTTAGTCCTGGCACTATGTATTTAATATCAGGCTCATGATTTAACGTATTAATCGCCACCGGATCAACTTCACCCATCAGAATTCCCCAAAAAATCTAAAATAATATTATTAAATTGTTCGGGCTTTTCTATATACGAAGCGTGGCCTGCTCCATAAAGGGTTTGATATACCGCGTTAGGCATAACATCAGCTATTTCCTTACACTTAGTTTCTGGGGTTATTGTATCTTCCGATCCACACAAAATCAGAGTAGAACCATGAAACCGGACAAGTGTGCCTTTCAAATCACCTTTTGCTAGCATATGCGCTGCCTGATTGTGCCCCTTAATATTTAATTTTTTCATATTATAGTGCACAATCCCTTTTGCATCAGACGATGAAGATTCTGATAGTAACGCTGTAGATCTGGCATTGGCCAAGCCTTCTGGACCGAGCTTCCTCATATTTGCTAGTCTTTTTTCGAGAATCTGAGACTGGATATTTGGATCAGAGGCCCCATACCCATTCGCTGGATCGGCCAAGACAAGTATTTTATCATTTACGTCCCTCTGAGCAAAGTAGGCTCCAGCAATTAAAGCACCGAGAGAATGACCAATAAGTACTTTTATACATTGCGTTCTTTTGTTTATGAAATCATTTAAAGCACGGGCATAATCTGAAGGTTCTGGTTCTTCAGAATTTATGTTCGATGACTCTCCATAACCAGGAGCATCCCAAGCAATAATATGGTAGTTTTCGGAGAGACCCTGTAGCTGATAAATCCATGATCCAGAGGCGGAGCCAATTCCATGCAGTAAACAAATAGTTGGGCTCAATACAGATCCGGCTTCTCGATAAGAAAACACAGAATCATTCGCCCGCATAATTTTGAGAGGAAAACTCTCTTCTATCATATTCTGAATAGCGTTTGAGGGTGACTGATCAGTATTCATTTATTGATTCCAAATCTTATCTCTTAAGCTTTGAAACGGGATGATCTGATGGATAAGTAGGCCTTACTGGTTTGGGTGTTCCCAGCATCACGACCATTGCTGCCTCTTCCAAACCTATATTTTCAAGACCTCGATAAACACCTGGGGGTACAGATATTAGATCCCTATCTTTAATAATTGTCTCGTAATGATCTTGGTCCCGATCCATGAAAAGGCGTACCGTCCCCCGCAACATAAAAAATACCTCTTCAACATCAATATGGATATGAGAGGGCCCCTCGCAACCCGCTGGTAGAATCATTGTAGAAAATGTGAAATTTTCTGACGGTACAGTATTCTCATCACTTCCGACACCCGTTCCACCAGTACCCATATATCTCATTTGGGCTCGCCGATATTTTGGATCAAAATCTGCCTGAAATTTTAAAGCATCCCAATCCAAGGTTCGAGTTTCATACCTTGCCACTCGGCTCTCGATCCAGCTACCAAAAGAAACCTCTGAAGGTTGTTTATATGTTGAGAGATCTTCCCTCTCAAATTTTGCTTCGTTCGACATTTTTTCCTCATTTTATATTTTAATAATTAGCTCATTACAAAACCACCATTTACCGCAATACATTGTCCTGTCATAAAGTTAGAGGCATCAGATAATAAAAAAATTGCAGTTCCATCAATATCACTAGGCAACTGTTCACGGTGAATCGAACGACCTTGAATATAGAGTTGCTTGCGCTCCTCTGGAACATATTCGGTAGCTTCCACTTTTGTTAAACCAGGAGCTATGCAGTTAACTGCGATTCCCTTTTCACCTAGTTCCCGTGACATTGACCGTGTCATAGAAATAATTGCTCCTTTGCTAGCGACATAATGCATAAGTCTTGGGGCGCCCCAAAGCGCCGTATCCGATGCTAGATTAATAATTTTACTATTGTCATTTTTTTCCAAATGAGGGATTGCTGCTTTACTCATTAACCAGGTACCTCGGACATTTACACTTAATACTTTATCCCAAATCGCAATTTCAATCTCATCCATTGTAATTCCACCGATTCCCGTTGCGATAGCGCCACAATTAACCAAACCATCCAGACCACCCAATTCTGAAACTGCAGACGCTACACAATTGTTAATGGAGACCGGCTCAGATAAATCGAGGGTAACAAATGCCGCACCAATTTGGCTTGCAGAATTGAAACCCTCGTCCTCTAAAATATCAGCGATAACGACCTTGGCTCCATTTTCAACTAATGCAGACGCAAAAGACTGACCTAATCCTCTCGCACCACCAGTTACAATGATCCGTTTTCCCAATAATTCTGATTTATCTTGCATACCTAATGAGACCTCTGAGGATTTGTGTTAAAATTCGGCCGATGCGAGCTCTTTATCAGACAATTTTGAGATTTGTTCATGAGCTTTTTTCTTTAACATTCTTCGCACCCGCGCAAGGCCCTTATCATGATCGTATAATAGTTCATTTTCTCGCGCGTTATCTGGCATATTTTGCAAAACAATTCTATCTTGCTCCAATACTTCCCAGTGTAGTTCTTCAAGTCGGTTACGATACATAAAACGCCAAATGTCTTTTTGCCATCCGGTTACGCGCCTCGCTCGCCAGAAAAATACTTGACAATGCGTCTCATCAACTGGTGTGGCAAAACCAATTATAAAAAAACTACCACCCGGGCCAGCATTTTTACGATAAGGGATGGACAAACGCATCCAAATTCCACCGGTATCAGAGATTTCAACCCAGTCAAAATTAACATCCCGCTGACCAACCTTTTCGAAAACTAAACCTGTTTTAGTTTCGACAATTTGCATATCAGCCTCTTTATCACCAAAAGCCATTGAGTGTGATGCAGCATGCAGATAAGCTCCGTGCATAGGATCCATTACATTGTCAATAGCGTACCGGTAATTACAGTTCCACATGGCGGTACAGAGAAAATTACTGAATTCTCCGCTTGTTAATTCGTCCGGTAGTGCCAAATCGCAAGGTTCAGGATTTTCTTGATCACCGAAGTATAAAAATATTGCTCCCTCAATTTCTCGAACGGGATAACTTTTTATAATTTTCTTTCCTTCCATTGAACTCTTTTTCGATGCTGGCACACACTTTATCATTCCACTGCCATCCAGTTCAATTCCATGGTACCAACAGGCGATATTATCGCCAAGGTTCCAGCCTAGAGATAAACGCGCCCCACGATGTGGGCACCTATCTTCGAGAGCACTTAAATTACCTTTTTCATCTCGCCATAAAACAATTTTTTCTGATAATCGCGTTATTCCTACTGGCTCATTTTGGACTTTGTAGCTTGGTAGAACGGGATACCATTTATTTAATAATCCAAGGTTTAATCTCTTGGACACTTTTTTATCAATCTCTTTTTGGCTCAAATCCGCCATATTTTCCTCCACGAGTTACAATATTATAACTCATATTCCATTGTATTCACTTCGTGGTAAATAATGGAGTACTCGTCTTTCTAATAAAATTACTGCGCCATAAACAATAATGCCAACGAAAGTAAGCATAATGATAGANACAAAAGCTAACGCAGTATTTCCCGCTCCTTCAGCAAATACCAAAATAGCCCCGAGNCCAATACTCCCCCCAACCATTTCACCCACAACAACNCCAATAATTGCAAGGGTCGAACCTATTCTCAATCCAGAAAAAAGAGGTGGCATTGCATCTCGAAATTCAATCATCTTAAAAATCTGCCATCTCGACGCATTAAATGTTCGAGCTAAATTTATCATATCAGGGTCTACTGTTCTTATAGCGCCTAGAACATTTACCATTATTGGGAAGAATACAATTAAGACAGCCACCAGAATTTTTGGGTATACTGTAAAACCAAACCATAAAACAAAAAGTGGGGCAAAAGCAACTTTTGGAGCGATTTGTAACGCTAGAATATATGGCGAAAAAACAAACTCAGCTTTCGGAGAAACACCGAGGATATATCCGACGCTCATTCCCAACAACGAACCGATCACAAATCCTGCAATGGTTTCAAGGAATGTAATTCCCGCATGCCAAAATAGCTTTTCAGTCTCAATGGCGCGTGTAAATTCGATAAAAACCGAAGAAGCAGATGGAATAATATAGGGTGGAATCTCAAAAAATACTGGACCCCATTCCCATAGAGCCAAGAAGAATATTGCGAAAACTAACCCTGCCCAAAGCCCACTTGACATTATATTAGTTTTTAATTTTTCTAAAATCATCACAATCCGCTTTTTCGGTTTTATATTGTCTATTTAACAAATTGATTAGTATATAAATCGTCAAGTTTTGATGATGTTCTGACAATTCCCTGTTTTACATAAAATTCTTGCAAACCCCTCAAACGATCTCGATCCATCGCGCCTAATTTTTTTTGCCCAGGATATACATATTGGTTATACAGCTTGAACACACCCGCCATGGCTTTTTCTTTACCTTTATGCCGTGTTACATGTTTTACATAATCTATTGAGGCTCCATCTGGATCTTTCATAATATCGCTCATCCCTCGAAGAGTTGCTTTAACAAGCTTCGCGATTAACATTGGTTTTTCCTTAATCACTCTATCCGATGCAAGTATCGCTTGAGCCATACTTTTGAAATAGTCATCTGCTGGCCATATTTTAACCTTAACTTTTGCGCCCATTGCAATACCAATCCAATCTGGTACACCAGCCATGGCGTCAGATTTACCAGCTATGAATAACTTCCATACGCCTACTGGACCAGCGCCTTGAGCTTTAACATCATTTTTTGTTAAGCCAACGCTAGCGAGCATACCTAGAAGGCCATAGTAAGTCGTATCTTGCAATGAAAGAGCCGTTATCGTTTTTCCTTTCAAATCTTTAAGTGTCTTAATTGGACCGTCTGCGCGCGTAACCAACTGCATTAAAGATCTTCCACCCAAAACCGCAACAGCTTTGACAGGAATACCGTTCGGGCGAACTATAATAGATGTATCACCAATGCCGCCTCCTATGACAGCATTCCCTGCACCAACTTGCTTAGCTACATCAACCCCGCCACGAGCGGTTTGAAACTTTACTTTGAGACCCTCAGCCTTATAATATCCACGCGCCTGTGCTAGCATCCATGGTCCGAATGCTGGCAAAAACGGTGGCGCTGGCAAGAGGTAGGTAACCTCCTCAGCTGCGGCTTTTTGAGTTATTGCGACATTTAATAAAAATCCCACTGTAATTATTGGGACTAAAAATATTCTTGAAAATTTACTCATGGGTTTCATTCTTGTTCTCCTCCTTAAAAAATTTGAGATGTAAAATTAAACTTCCTTTTGTATTGCCAGTCCATCAACATTTAATAGAGTCATAAGTTGTGCAACATATTCTCCAACCTCTTTCTGTAAATCATGTCGACGAGCCATTGGGTTTTCCCGGAGAGGCAACTCGATATCAATTTGCTCNATAATCGTTCCGGGCCGCTGACTCATAACAAAAACACGATCGGACAAAGCAACTGACTCCGTCAAATCGTGAGTAATAAAAAGTGCTGTCTTGTTTTCTGAAAAAAGGGTCTCAGCCAAGTCTTGTTGTAAAATCATTTTTGTTTGAGCATCAAGGGCGGAGAAAGGCTCATCCATTAAAAGCACCCTTGGTTCAGTTGCCATCGTTCTCGCAAGAGCTGCTCGTTGTCGCATCCCGCCTGAAAGCTGGTGCGGATAGTGGCTTTCAAAACCACTCAATCGACATTTTTCCAATAACTCGGAGGATCTTTTTTTACGTTGGGAGGAATTTATACCATTAATTTCCAAGCCAAATTCAACATTTTCACGGATATTTCTCCACGGTAATAATAAATCCTTTTGCAACATAAATCCAACGTGGGAATTCGGCTTATCGACTTTTTCTTTATCAATAAAAACTTCACCAACCGTCGGCTGATACAAACCAGAGCCCATATTTAAAAGAGTTGACTTTCCACAACCACTGGGACCAATTAGAGAAACAACCTCTCCATCGCTAACTGCCAAATTTATATTTTTAACCGCAACAATATTTTCTTCAAGGCCATCTTGGCCCCTATTATTAAAGCTTTTACCAACCTCTTGATATTCGATACGAACATTATCTGGTGAATTTTTAATTGATTTTTGTTTTGAATTTGTCATCAATAAATATGGTTAAGCACCAAGGCGCTTAATTTCTGACTTAAAGCTCTTTTCGATCCAAGGAGAACCATCAGGAGCATAAATTCCTCTTTTATTTAGCTCTATGATGATATCGGATAATTCGCTTATATCATTATCAAATATTTCTGCTAAAGCGGAAGCCAGCCCGTTTTCATAATCTGTAGGTGGATTTTCCCGAGTTTGATGAACAATGTTCTCCACATCATCAGGTAGCTCGATATTACCTTTACCGGCCACTTGGTTGGGTTTAGAACGGGACCAAAGTTTAAGATTAGGATTGTAATCCATTTTAACAAGTCTCAATAAAATATTGTTTAATATATGAAACATTGATTTATTTAATAAACAATAATACGATCTATCAAAATTCTGTCAATAATTTTGTACTACAAAATATGGGTGCTATAGCACGCTATAGTGTTCCTATGTGCTTTATTTATGACTCAGCCCCACCCGGCAAAGTTCTATAAATTTTTTCATATATGGTTTCAGACTTACTTCCTCTCTCGTAGCAGCATGCAATGTACGCTTTAACCCATACTTAGTAAGGGGTAAGGCCACGAGATCAGGAGATAGATTTGATGAGTCTAAGACCCAATCAGGTATGACTGAAACACCTTTATTTGCGCCTACAAGCAAGAGTATAACCGCAGTTAATTCAACTTGCCTAACGAATTTGGGCTCTATCTTCGCCGGTAAAAGAAATTGACTAAACACATCTAGTCGAGAGCGTTCAACTGGATAGGTAATTAAAGTCTCGTCAGCAAGATCATTAGCTTGAATAAAGGACTTTTGGCTTAATGAATTTTCTTTTGATGTGATGAAGGTTGGAGCATATGAAAATAACTCATGAAATTTCACTTCGCTAATTTTTTCAGGATCTGAGGATATAACAACGTCTACCTCACCCTCTGACAAAGCAGGAAGTGCACGAAACGAGAGACCAGGACGAATATCTATATCAACATTGGGAAAGCTTCGTCGAAATATATTTAAAACTGGGAACAACCATTCAAAACATGCATGACATTCTATCGCAATGTGTAATCTACCAGTGTTTCCCGCCTTAACATCTATTAATTCCATCTTCAAGGCATCAATCTCAGGAAGTATCCTTTCAGCCGCTCTTAGGAACCGAAGCCCTTCAACCGATAGTCTGAGAGGCTTAACGCTCCTAACAAAAAGCTCAACGCCCAGTTGATCTCGCATATTTTTTATTTGATGCGACAATGCGGACTGCGTGATGTGTAATTGATCGGCAGCCTGGGCAAGTGATTTAGATTGATGGATGGCAATAATTGCCCGTAAGTGTCTTATATCTATATGCATTGAATATTTTTCATAAAGTTTATTATTATTATGAACTTTTATCATAAATAAAAACAAGGTACAAGATCGCATAGTAAGTGCAACCACGCATTATCAAATCAAGAAGGATAAAAAAAATTATACCAAAATTTTCTTTTGAGTTATTCCCACCAAAAACATCAAAATTACGCGAACAATCGATGATTTGCCTCGATCAGTTGACGAGATATGCACCGGATTTTGTCTCTATAACCTATGGTGCAGGCGGAAGTTCCCGAGATAAGTCAAAAGATATGATAAAGGTGATACAACAAAATCATAAATTGGAGGTTGCTCCTCACCTTACTTGTGCAGGAATAAGTAAAACTAAAACATTAAATTTTGCAAAAAATTGCTGGGACAAAGGAATTAGGCAAATGGTTGCTCTTCGCGGCGACCCGCCAAAAAATACAAATAAATTCAAGGCACACCCAAACGGCTTTAAAAGCTCCATTGATCTAATCGATGGTTTAGGCAAAATCGGTTTTACCAATATAAAAGTTGGTGCCTACCCAGAATTGCATCCCGACTCAAAATCGATGGGCTCAAATATCAACTGGCTAAAAAAGAAAGTTGATGCTGGAGCAACCTCAGCAATTACCCAATTTTTTTTNGATGCTAAAGTTTTTCTGGAATTCAGGGAAAAATCCATAAAGGCCGGCATAAATATACCAATCATTCCCGGAATACTGCCTATTGAGAATTATAGAAAAACGAAAAATATGGCGAAGCGATGCGGCACAACTTTTCCGAAACATTTAAATGAACAATTCGCTAAAATAAAAATCGAAAGTGAAGAGAAAAAAATAGCGCTCGAGGTCTCAACCAAAATGTGTGATAAGTTAATTAAAGAAGGGGTTCAAAACTTTCATTTTTATACTCTTAATAAACCAATATTAACAAGCCAGATTATAGGCAATTTAGGTTTCTCACAAATTACACAGAATCGTGGAGCAAAAAATTGCTCGATGATTTAAATACAATTAAATCACCCAACCGATCAGAATTTAATTCAGATAATTTTTTTGGCCAAACCCAAAAGTTTGTAGCAGAACTAAAAAATCGTATCTTAGTATTTGATGGTGCAATGGGAACGATGATCCAACAACATTCGCTAGAAGAAAGTGATTTCTGCGGAGAGGTTGTTATAAATACTACTATTCCCCAAACGGGTAATAATGACCTTCTTACACTCTCTAACCCAGAAATTATTAGTACAATTCATAGAAGTTTTCTAAACTCGGGCGCGGATATTATTGAAACAAATACGTTTTCATCCACACAGATTGCTCAAAGTGATTTTGGTTTATCACATTTAGCATACGAACTAAATCTTCAGTCAGCTAAACTAGCACGCAAAGTCGCTGATGAAGTTTCAGAACAAAACCCAAAACTACCAAGATTTGTTGCCGGTGTTTTAGGCCCAACAAATAGAACAGCGTCAATGTCACCGGATGTAAACAATCCATCGGCAAGAAATATCACTTTTGACGAATTAGTTAGAAGCTACACGGAAGCAACCAGAGGTTTGATGCTTGGTGGAGTGGATTTCATCATGGTAGAAACCGTTTTTGATACCCTCAATTGCAAAGCAGCATTGATTGCGATTGATTCAATCTCAGAAGAAATGAAATGCAAAATACCAATTATGATTTCGGTAACAATAACTGATAAATCAAATCGAACATTATCTGGACAAACGATTGAGGCATTTTGGCATTCTGTTCGACACTCTGAACCACTAATCGTTGGAGTTAATTGTGCACTTGGCTCTGAAGATATGCGACCACACGTTGAAGATCTCTCAAGAATTGCGAATTGTTATGTTTCCTGCCATCCAAACGCCGGACTGCCAAATGCCTTTGGCGAATATGACGAAACAGCAAAGATGATGTCTGAAACACTTGGCGATTTTGCAAGCTCTAACTTGGTAAACCTCTTGGGAGGATGCTGCGGGACTACCCCGGATCACATAGCAAGTATTTCAAAAGCAGTCCAGAAAAAGTCCCCACGCACTATTCCGACGCCAAAAATAGAGCTGAGTCTTTCAGGTCTCGAACCGCTAGTTGTTAATCAAGACACACTTTTTATTAATATTGGTGAACGGACAAACGTAACAGGATCAAAGAAATTCGCAGCCTTAATCAAAAATAGCGATTTTGAAGAAGCCATGGACGTTGCTCTTCAGCAGGTTCAGAATGGCGCGCAAATTATTGATATAAACATGGACGANGGCCTATTAGATTCAAAAGAGGCAATGGTCACATTTCTAAATATGATTGCCTCAGAGCCAAATATTTGCCGAGTCCCAATTATGATTGACTCATCAGATTGGTCAGTNATCGAAGCAGGACTGAAGTGTATTCAAGGAAAGTCTATCATCAATTCAATTAGCCTAAAAGAGGGTGAAACTTCCTTCAGATTACAAGCTAAAATAGCACGCAAATTCGGCGCNGCGGTAATTGTTATGGCTTTTGATGAAGACGGCCAAGCTGATACTGCAGCTCGGAAAATTGAAATATGTAAAAGAGCATATAAATTATTATCTGAGGATTACGGATTTCCCCCAGAAGATATAATTTTTGATCCAAACATATTTGCGGTTGCGACTGGTATGGAAGAACATAATAATTATGCGAATGATTTTATTAAAGCTACAACAACTATTCGTGAAATTTGCCCCCACGCAAATATCTCCGGTGGTCTAAGCAATATATCTTTTTCGTTTCGAGGTAATGAACCTGTTAGGCAGGCAATGCACTCAGTCTTTCTTTTCCACGCTATCAAGGCTGGCATGTCGATGGGGATAGTAAATGCGGGTCAATTGGCTATATATGAAAATATTGACCCAAAACTCCGTGAATATGTGGAAGATGTAATCTTAAATCGGCGGAGCGATAGTACCGAGAGATTNTTGGAAATTTCCCAAGATTTTTCATCAANTACGNTAACAAAAAAAGATACTTTGGCATGGAGAAATAAACCTATTTCTGAGCGCCTCACGTATTCTCTTGTCCAAGGAATAAACCAATTCATAATAGAAGATACTGAGGAAGCCCGTCAGCAAGCAGTTCAACCCATTGATGTAATTGAAGGACCATTAATGGACGGAATGAACGTCGTTGGGGATCTCTTTGGTGAAGGTAAAATGTTTTTACCCCAAGTTGTCAAAAGCGCTAGGGTTATGAAACAAGCAGTTGGACACCTGGTTCCGTTTATCGAAAAAGAAAAAAGAAAACTCGGCTCATCTAATTCATCTCGTGGTAAAGTAATTATGGCNACTGTAAAAGGAGACGTACACGATATTGGAAAAAATATTGTCGGTGTCGTTCTACAATGTAATAATTTTGAGATTATTGATCTCGGTGTTATGGTTAATGCACAGACTATTCTTGACGCAGCCATTAAACATGAAGCTGACATTATTGGCCTCTCTGGCTTAATAACACCATCTTTGAACGAAATGGCGCACGTAGCAAAAGAAATGGCGCGGCAAAATTTTGATATCCCAATAGTAATTGGCGGAGCTACAACGTCAAAAATTCATACAGCCGTAAAAATAGAGCCCCATTACGATGGATCAGTAACACATGTTAACGATGCATCTCGCGCTGCTTCTGTTGTTTCTTCTTTATTAAGCGAGGAACAAAAAGATGATTTTATTAGTCAAACAAAGACAGAATATGCCAGAGTAAGAAAAAATTTTGAGAAAAAAAATAAATCTTCAACGCTGATCTCACTTGCTGAAGCTCGCAAAAAAAAGGTGGTATCTGATTGGAACACCCCTATTCCAATACCAAAAGTTAATGGCACCTTGTCATTTGAAAACTATCCATTATCAAACCTGATTAATCGCATAGATTGGACACACTTCTTTCACTCTTGGCAGTTGCANGGAACTTACCCAAAAATCTTTGATGATAAGATAATTGGTGCGGAAGCAAAAAAATTATTTAAAGATGCTGAATNTCTATTAGCAAAAATAATAAATGATAAGAGTATAACAGCCAATGGAGTAATTGGTTTTTGGCCCGCTAATAGTGATGGGGACGATATTAAAATTTTTAAGGATTCGAGTAGAAAAAAAATTATTGCTACACTATTTAATTTACGCCAACAGCGTTCAAACTCCTCACAAAAATATTGGGCTTTATCTGACCTAGTAGCGCCAATTAGTCACGACAAGTGCGACTATATCGGCGCTTTTGCTGTTTCTGGGGGCATTGGAGCGGAGAAGCTAGCAGAGAAATATAAAAATTTAAATGATGATTATAATTCAATTATGGTTAAAGCAATTGCGGATCGTTTAGCCGAGGCATTTGCAGAACATCTCCATGAGAGAGTTCGTTCAGAATTTTGGGGATATTCAAGTAACGAGAACCTTACAAATAATGAAATTATAAAGGGCAAGTACCAAGGCATTCGCCCCGCACCAGGATATCCAGCCTGTCCTGATCACACCGAGAAAAAGACCCTTTTTAACCTTTTAAATGCTGAGAGCAGAACTGGAATACAACTTACCGAGTCATTTGCCATGGCACCAGCAGCATCGGTTTCAGGTTGGTATTTTTGGCGTCCGGAAAGCCGTTATTTTGGCGTCGGCAAAATAGATAAAAACCAAGTAATAGATTATGCTAAAAGGAAAAATATTAGTGTCACGGAGGCAGAGCGCTGGTTAGCGCCCAGTCTTGGTTATTTAAATTAAATTTCCGGTGATTTTTTTATTTATTTGTGATCCAAACGGTTTGATACGGCGACATCTTAAAAGAATTTTTACTCATTGATAAGTTTATCCCGCTTATTAAATCTCTCCAATTTTCGGTATCAATAAGGTTTATATCCAGTAAATTAAGGTTCTTATCAGTGGCGTTTAAATTAGTAANAGCAAATATACTTTGAGTTCTGTCGCGGCTTTGTCGCCACAAACCAAAAAAATCTGTGCCAAGTTGAAGCGTAAATTGAGTAGCATTTGGATGAAAAGCTGTTTGTTGAGACCTAATTTTGAGCAATTTTTTAAGCGTATTGAAAATTTTATGTTCTCTTGTCTTTACATTATCGAGGCGACTTTTAAGCCACTTTTCAGAAAATTTTTGTCTATTAACTCTTCTCTTAATTCCAGATTCCTGAACAGCATTGAGATCATTCACCATACCAAAAAAACTATTTATATAAATTGCTGGTATACCTTCAAAGCTAAAAATTATTGCATACGCGGATATAAATCGCAGAATACTTAAATGACCTTCAGGGTCTACATCCGTTTTTTCAAGGGCACTAAAAAGCGTTGTATTTGCCTCATAGACACTCTTATCCCCTTGATTATTATGGCGCCAAGAGAAAAGACTTCCATTATTTTCTAGTCGAGCGAATAGCTTGGACTTCTGTTCCTCGTCCAATAAACCCTCTATAGGGCGCATCCCAAACCCATCGTGGGATGATAGAAAATTTAAATAACTCGTATTCTTTAATGCTGGTGGCATACTCATGCTCCAACGTCTTAGAATTGTTGAGTCAGCAAATAATAGAGTATATAAAACGAGAGGTGGTAAAGGGAAATTATAAATCCAATGCGCCTCATTTCCATTACCAAAATAACTAAGATTTTCTTGATTTGGCAAATTAGTCTCGGTAACAATTATAGTATCTTCCTGATAAACATCAGTAATATTTCGAATGAGCTTAATGATTGAATGAGTTTCTTGCAGATTAAGACAACCAGTCCCTGATTTCTTCCATAAAAAACCCACTGCATCTAAGCGTAAAATTTTGATGCCATTGTCAATAAAATCAAGAATAATTTGGATAAATTCCAATAGCACTAAAGGGTTAGTAAAATTAAAATCAACCTGATCTTCGCTAAATGTACACCAAATTTTTTTAATGCCATCCTTCGTCTCTACCTCCTGTAATAGGGCGTGCTCTCTTGGTCTAACCACTTTAGATATATTAAAGGCGTCACTAACTGTGAAAAAAAAATCACGGCCCGGAGACTTTGAATCCAAAAACTGTTCGAACCATGCACTTTCACGCGATCCATGATTTAAAATAACATCCGCCATCGGTAAAAAATTATCTGATATTGCAGAAATATCTTTCCAGGTACCTAGTTTTGGATTTACACTTGAATAATCTTTTACTGAAAAACCATCATCGCCGCTAGATGGAAAAAATGGTAAAATATGTATACAGCTAATNAGTCCTTCCATATTTTCTTGTGTAAAATTATTTAAAGTTCCAATGGGTGCTCTGCCATGACCAGAGACACTATCTCCATAGCTAATTAACAAACAGCTTTTCTCGCTCCATTTTTCCTTTGGAATATTTTTTGAAAAGCTACTATTTCTTTTTACTCGTTTTTCTATAATCTCAGCCACAGATATGAGTTCACCCGCCGCAATGTCTGTATAAATTAACTTGAGCCAGCCAATTAGATCAGCCTTTAGTCCCTCATTATTCGTCATTATTCGAGCTCTTTATTGTCTAATTCTACAGCCTTTCGCAATCTAACCCCTAAATCCGGAATAGCTGAATTGACTCTTACCCAAGAGGGAATAAGTGGTGTTTCCTTAGGAAGAGAGCCAAAAACATCTCCAGCTTTCATTATATTCTCAGAAAATAGTTCAACTGCACGCTCCTCCATATCAATATCATAGGACAGTCCGTTTAATTCCGAATCAGTTTGGTAAAATCTGATAAGATCTAACGCTATCCTGTAATAAGTCGCCTTGATCGTTCGAAAGGTCTCTGGTCCAAAAGTGTAACCAATGGTTGCAAGCTTCCGTATTAGAACTTTTGAAATATCAATTGACATACGTGATAGCCCGGTACTGGTATCATTTTCAGATAGGCTTTGATGTTTATGATCATAATTTTCTGATATATTCACTTGACAAATTCTGTTACTCGCTTGATTGCGCTGCATCTCTGACAAAATACCTACCTCAAGCCCCCAATCCGATGGTATTCTTAATTCAGGTATAAGTGATCTTCTAAAAGCAAATTCTCCAGCTAATGGATACTTAAAACTTTGCATAAAACTNAGATAATCACTTGGTCCTAATACCCGTTCCATCGCAATTAGAAGTGGAGTAACAAGCAACCTAGAGACTCTCCCATTCATTTTACCTTCTGAGACTCGTGAATAATAACCTTTACAAAACTCAAACTGAAAATTTGGGTTAGCAATCGGATAAAAAAGCTGGGCTAGAAGTCGTCTATNGTATGTTAATATATCACAATCATGTAATGCTACTGCATCTGCCTTGCCGCGGGCATCAACAAAACCAATACAAAACCATACATTCCTGCCTTTACCNGGCTCTATTGGCCCCAAACCTTTATCATTTAATTCTGACTGAATTGACTGCAACCTTGGGCCATCATTCCAGAGAATGGAAAAAGGTTTATTTAGTTTTTTAAAAAACGAATACGCATATTCATATTGATCTCTATTTGCTTGATCTAATCCAATTACTACATGATTCAAATAGTCAACCTTATCAATCTGTTCGACAATATATTTCAATGCAGGACCCTCTAATTCCGAGAAAAGGCTTGGCAGAATTAGCTCCATAGGCCGATAACCTGAAAATAAATTCAATTCGGACTCTAAATCATCTAGTGATCGCGTCCCAAAATTATGTAGTGTGGCAACAATCCCATTTTGAGAAAAATCACTCATCAACAATCTCCCGCTTTAATATTAAGTTTGGTCAAAGCCATTGTTGCGGCTTGAACCCATCCTGTTGGCGCAACCTCTGGAGCTTCAATCACAATCTCAGGAGGATTAGGAAGAAATAATTTAGAAGCGTTAGGTCGCGGCACTATGCATGCGATATCTGACGCTTGAAGCATAGCAATATCATTTTGGCTATCNCCAAAACCAATTATAACTATCTCCTCATTTCCATTTAAACACCTACTTTTTATTGCCTCAATGAAATTCGACTTATCGTGGGTTCCTGAAAGATTGTAAACACGGCCACCCTTATGAATCACGAGACCAACTTTCTTACACTGTCTTTGAAGCTCATCAAAAGCATCAGCAGAACCAACAAAATTAAAAATAATAGAGTATTCGCGTCTCAAAGCATTTGCTAGCTCTTGCCCTTTAAGTCCCAAAAGTTCTTCCTGTTTACTTTTGCTAATATCATCAAGGAAAATACAATTCTTACGTAAAATCGGATCAATACTTTTATTCCATAGATCAAAGAGCTCTTCAGCATTTACGCCCAAAACTTTCTTATCAATTCTATTATTTATGACGCTATTTAACAGTAAATCACTGTTATTAATCGCAGCACCATTTTCAGATATAAAAGTGAGACTCCTCCCAAGTCGCTTACAAAAATTTTCAATTTCAACGCATGTCTTGCTTGAGTTGGGAATAAGCGTAACGCCGATTTTACAGAAATTATTTATCGCAGATCTAATCGAACCAAATTCAAAATCATGATGGCCTATCAGGGTGCCGTCGAGATCGGTCATAAATATAATCTGCATTTTATAACTCAGAAATAGGTTAGCCGCCACGACATAAAGAGTTAGCAAATTAGTCGAATAAAAAAAAGTATTCAATATATAATTATTGATATTTTTTTATAAGAAAAGATAGCTAATTTGCTCGAAGTCTTATTAACCTTATGATAAACTATGAAAAATAGTTAATTGTTAAAATTACGTATTATAAAATTCAGGTCAAGGATGGAATTATATGTCTGAAAAACTTGTGCCTTTTAAGACCCCTCTAGTTGACCACTTATCAATACGCATTGTTGTAGACTCATATTACGACCAATTCACTCCCAAAATTGAACATAATTCTGTAAACATAGAACAAGCCAAAAGATTACCCGGAAAACAAATGACAACTCTAGCTGGGGAATGGGGCTTGTCCTTACACCTCTTAGCTAGCATGGGTGGCGTTACTTCAGAATACCTCCTTGATTTTGGTTATACACCAGAAATTATTAATCGGAATTTTGATATTCTAGGTATCAATCCATCCAAAATCGATGGTCTCATCTTGAGCCATGGCCATCGAGATCACTTTGGTGGATTAGATGGATTTGTTAAGAATTTCAGAACCCAAATGAAAGATGATGTAAAACTTTTTGTGGGTGGAGAAACAATCTTCCGAGAAAAATGGATGGGAGGTAAAAATACAGATCCCCTTCCTTGGGGGGCTATTGATCGTTCTTCTCTGACAGCATTAAATGTAGGACAAGTTTGCTGCGATAAGCCCCACATTTTAAAAAATGCATTTACATCAGGTTTCATCGAGCGGTCATCATTTGAAACAGTTAGTGGTGGCACTCTTGTTGAAGAATTCGACGATCATTTTTCAGAGTCAGAGAGACAGGGTAAGTTGGTACTGGATGAACACCCCGATGAACATGCTACGTGTTACATGGTTCAAGGAAGAGGTCTAGTTGTTATATCATCTTGCGGTCACGCCGGCATAATCAACACTGTAAAAACAGCTATGACCGTAGCTAATACTGATAAACTCCACGCGGTTGTAGGAGGATTTCATCTTGGNTTAGCTCCCAATGATTATATAGAGCATACCGTCGANGAGTTAATATTAATGAACCCTGACGTGGTAATGCCAATGCACTGCACTGGAGTAAAATTTATTGAGAGTATGCGACGAAGAATGAATAAGGCACTTGTAACCACCAATTTAGGCGGCTTATTTACTTTCGGATTATAATTAAAATCTCAATATTTTTTGATAACTTTAATCCGAAGCCGGGGTAAGCTCTGTTACGGTTCCATCCGCATTAAGCTTCAGGCCAGTTTTTTCAGCTTCCATAATAACATTTTGAGCCCAAGACACATGACCCGAGTCTGAGCCCCCCAAAATTGCCATTATAAAAGCATGCTCATCACCATCATTCCTAAAACCTCTCATTATTCCGGGTGGAACACTAACAACATCAAATTGCTCAATACTAACTTCATACTCACCTTTTTCCCCCCAAAGAATACTCCATTTGCCAGTCATTGGAACAAACACTTCAATAGTTGGGTGGTCATGCTGGGCAGCGCCGCAACCTGGTTCGGCTCCAATATAAGTTAAATTAAAATCTCGAGCATCTTTAATAGCAGGTTTAAGGTTATCATCCTCAGTCACACCACGGCCTATTACATTATAAGTATTCCGCCGATGACTGGGTATCCGCGTGTCAAGATATCCCTGCTTACTATATTTGAGATCTTTAAAACGAGCGACGCGTTTATCAATATCCTTTGAATTAATTTCCATTACAGTTCCCTTTATTTAAACGGGTAGTTTGTTAAAAATATTTAAAAATATATTAGAATAATGTATTTCTTTAGTAAAACNGAGCAACTTATAATATTTCGAGTCTGAATTTGTTCATTAGTCAGTCTAAAATATAGTCTTAAAGTAAATTGATTTCTTTTATTTAGGTAATATAATTATACTTTAAACATACGATATAGGCAGTTAAATGAATTCCAGTATTAATAAATATCTAACAACCGAGGATATTACTGAATATAAAAATAATGGTGCGATATGCGTAAGAAACGTATTTGGTGAAGACGATTTAGAAATATTACGAAGAGAAGTAGAGCGCGTTCTGCAAAATCCAGGGCCATATGGTAAAGAGTTTGGTTATGAAGGTGGAGCGAGATTTTTTGGTGAAATATTTGTTACCGCCTATAACTCAATAATTAAAAATATTTTAGTAAATTCACCTTTAGGTGAAATAGCGGGTCACCTTATGGAAAGTGACCGCGTTCAATTCTTTTTTGATCATTTACTCGTTAAGGAGGCTGGAGCAACTCAACCCACTCCATGGCATCAAGATGCACCTTATTTCGCAATGAATGGGTTCCATTGCTGNGGAATTTGGATCGCTTTAGATAATGTTAATTCACTTAATGGAGCTGTCCAATATCTAAAGGGTACGCACAAAGGTGACACCATGTATGCACCTCGTAGTTTTGCCAAAGGAAACAATTACAGTGATGATCTAACGCCCATCCCTGACATCGATTCTGATCTAACCAAATACGACATTGCAGAATGGGAATTAAAACCTGGTGATTGCACAATTCACCATGTTCGAACAATACATGGAGCAAAAGGTAACGAAACACCCCATGGGCGACGAAGGGGTCTGGCTACTAGATGGGTAGGCGACGATGCAACCTTCGGTCTCCGCTCAGGTATACCAGATGACATGCTGCAAGCATTTANCGATTTGATTCCTGATTTAGAAGTAGGCCAACCATTTGATCAACCAATGTTTCCTATCGTATGGAAAAAATAAACATAGAAACGAGCTTAATTCAAATCGCTAAAATTTGATAAGCTATACAAAGTTGAGCTAGCCAACCGCCCGCAAAAGCAAAAGTACGCAAAAATGAAACACCTAGAATATAAAAAATATAATGGGCTAAACGTAACCAAAAATAAGCAAGTGCTGCGGATACAGTGGCTTCATTAGATATATTCGCCAAATTCGCGACGACAACTAAAATAGCAAATGNGATTAAATTCTCAATTGAATTATAGTGGGCTTTTTTAGCTCTTTCAGCCCAAGACGATAGTGGNTTATCATCNACCNTATATCTCAGCACAGTTATCAGTCCAAAATTCATAATACGGACAAGTGAATAAGGGAACCACATAAAAAGAGTTAATAATGAGACCCACACAAGGACTTCAAGTTCTGTCGTCATTAGATATCACCTTTCAAAAAAAAATTATTCTTTAAGTTTATAATTTGCAAAAACATCAAGCAATATTAATAATATCGAATAAATTAAAATTTTTATTTAAAATTATAAATCCAATTCAGTCTTTATCCCAAACAGGGCGGCGGACCTCTGGATCAACTATTCTATGATTTCGATCGCGGAGTGAAGCAATTTGATCCATCTCATCGTCCGTAAGTATAAAATCAAAAATATTAATATTTTCACTAATTTGGGAATTTGTAAGTGCGCGAGGGACAACGATAATATCAGGCTGCTGTACAAGCCATTTCAGCGCAATCTGCGCTGGAGATTTACCGCGAGATTGAGCTATCTTGATAATCACGGGATCTTTCAATACCGCCCCACGCGCTAAAGGCACATGACAAGTAACGAGCAAACCATTTTTTCGGCAAGCGTCAATTACTTTGTCCTGATGAATATAAGCGTGATATTCTACTTGGTTGGTAAATAATGGCTCCGACGTTTTCTGCATGGACTCTTCAATAAGAGAAACAGTAAAGTTGGAAATCCCAATATTTCGCGCTAATCCATCTCGCTTCGCTTTTGCTAGTGCCCCGAGTGTCTCCTCCAAAGGCACATTTGGTTGTGGCCAATGAATTAGGAGTAGGTCGATATAATCCAGTCCAAGTGTCTCTAAACTAGTTTCCACCGAACGCGCAAAATCATCTTTGCGCGCATTTTCTTCAGTTACCTTTGAAGTAACCCATATATCCTCGCGATTTACGCCCGAGGCCCGTATACCTTCACCAACCCATTGTTCTGAGCCATACTTACGTGCCGTATCAATATGGCGATAGCCACATTCAAGGGAATGTTTAATAAGACCAACTGCCCGCTCAGGCTCCGGAAAAAGCATAGTGCCATACCCAACAACTGGAATATACGCTCCTTGCGAGGAAAGAGTGGGGGCTTTAAACAAATCCATACTACAACTCCTTAATTTCCTATTTTTTAGTTTAAACTTTAATTCGTAACTAAACTATTATTAAATTATCAGGTGTGTATTGCAATCACGCCTTCGGGTTAGAAAGAAACATTAGATGATTAGCTAGTTCTAAAGGCGCAGACAAGAAAGGCGAATGGGATGTATTCATTGTAATAACTTTTTCGCAGGGTAATTCTGTATACATTTTTTTTGAAATTCTGGGGTAATAGCCCTATCTTGAAGACATTCAATATACATTCGCCGAACACTCCCGAAATTTTTTTTACTCGTAGACATAGGAACATCCATCGGTTGAAGCGATTGAGGCACTAATTTTGATTTAGCCCATAGAATATCATCATCAGAACTATCATGATAAAAAACCTTTTCCGAGCCTTGTTCCTATACGGAGCTATAACCCTTTTTTTTATTTAATTCTCTATATTCAGGGAGAATCGATCCACTCGGCTCCCTATTAGAAATGCTATGGCGACTATCTCCATTTCTTAACAAAAGTGCAGACAAATAAACTAAAACCTCAATATTATTGGGTCGATTTTCGGCAGCTTGTGTAATAGTTAAACCACCCAAAGAATGGCCTACTAAAATTACTTTTCCTCGCTGCATATCAAGTAAATTGCAAACACAATTAACATAAGATGCTATGCTAATATCACAAATTGGAGTNTTGTCCTTCCCATGTCCTGGCAGGTCAGGGGCTAACACAATATGACCATTTTGTTCTAAAATATATTTAACTTTCTCCCAGCACCATCCACCATGCCATGCCCCATGAATCAGAATGAATGTAGAAATTCAATNCCTCCAATTTTTAATTCAACGATTAGCAAATATTCTTTAATACTATAACGAACGCTCTTGCCATAACTTATTTAACTCCTCATTATTCTCTGGTTGTTCGGAGAATTTAGGTAACCCATCAGCAAATGGAAACCAGTCTTGGGCACTGCGTGTCCAAATATGTGCCACCGGGTAAAACCAGTTCGGGTTTTCCAAAGTTCCAGCTTTTACGACCACGAATTTACTTTTATCCGATTTTCCACAGATCCGAGTACCGCATTCTGGACAAAAAAATCCGGTTTTGGAGCTTCCGCTATCTGATATGGTTTTGATTTTTTTGTAATCCCCACTCGTTATAGAAAAATCTCCTGAGTCTACACGAACAGACATTCCAAAGGCACTAGCTCCTACTTTTTGGCATTCAGTGCAATGACAATTATAAACTGTAATGGGTTCACCCTTAATTTCGTAGCACAAACTCCCGCACAGACAGCTTCCAGTATAAGNATCTTTCATAGTATATTCTCTTTTTTTAAATATTAGTCGCCTAAAAATACAAGAAGAACACTTTTCTTAAAATTAAACTTAGCTTAATATTATTCACTTTCGGTTAGCAAGGATTATTAAAGAATGGAAGATGATCAGGAATATTCACCAGAAAAAATTTGGAAATGGGATAAGAAAGTTGAGGGGAAATATGGAAAAATAAATCGACCCACCGCAGGTTCAAGAATTAAGAGTAGACTGCCGATTGGCAATCACCCACTTCAACTCTATTCTCTAGCAACCCCAAATGGAGTAAAAGTTACGATATTGTTAGAGGAATTATTAGCTCTCGGGCATAATGGTGCAGAATACGATGCTCATTTAATTTCAATTAATGATGAAGATCAATTTAGGAGTGGATTTGTTGAAATTAATCCCAACTCAAAAATACCGGCATTAGTAGATTATAGNACTAAGCCCTCACAGCGTGTTTTTGANTCTGGATCAATTTTACTATATTTAGCTGAGAAATTTGAATCCTTTATCCCAAAAGACTTNCCTTCTAGGACTGAATGCATATCCTGGTTATTTTGGCAAATGAGCAGTGCTCCTTACCTAGGCGGCGGTTTTGGCCATTTTTATAATTATGCTCCAACAAAAATTAAATACGCGATTGATAGATTCAGTATGGAAACCAAACGTCAATTGGATGTGCTAGATCAGCATCTGGACGAAAATCAATATATGTGTGGGAATAATTATACGATCGCAGATATGGCAATATGGCCGTGGTACGGGGTTTTAGCACTTGGTAAGCTATATGATGCGGGCAAATTCTTGGAGGTTGAATCATATACACATGTTCAAAGATGGACTAAGGAAATAGGAAACAGGAAAGCTGTTCAACTTGGTCGCATGATAAACAGAACTTGGGGAGAAGAGAGCGAAAAGGTAATAGAACGGCATAATAGTGATGACCTATTAGGAAAATCCGGGGTTATCGCTTAAGAAAATTGAATTGCNGAGTTGCGAATAAATTTATCTATAANCTAATTAAATACCTTATGGATTTTATCTGATAGATGACACGAGTAAACCGCGTATGTTTTATTTGCTTTAGCGCATATTGAGAGAAATAATACTATTAAAATCTATAGGAATATTTTGAAATCTCAGTTTAAGGAGAGACACTTGTTTAATGCATTAAAAATAGAAAAAGATAATAACGGCCAAACATCATCTAAAATTCAACCTATTAATATTGAAGATTTGCCAAAAGGTAATGTAACCGTAGCGGTAGAATATTCTACATTAAATTATAAGGATGCCCTGTGTCTAAGTCCTGGCGGCGGGGGATTAGTAAGAAACTATCCACATGTGCCGGGCATTGATTTTGCTGGTGTTGTAGAACATTCTTCCGACGTTCGTTATAATCCGGGCGACAAAGTTATTTCAACTGGTTGGCATGTTGGTGANAGATATTGGGGNGGATACGCTCAGAGGGCGCGTATAAACGCCGACTGGCTGGTTCCTGTCCCATCAGGCCTTAATACTTACCAAGCGATGTCAATTGGAACAGCTGGGTTCACGGCCATCCTTGCGATATTGGCCCTAGAAAATAATGGATTGGTCAAAGATAATGGGCCCGTTTTAGTCACAGGAGCTGCCGGGGGTGTTGGTTCAATAGCTATCGCAGCACTCAAGAAACTTGGTTACGAAATAACNGCTGTNACGGGNCGCCCTGAAACAGAAGATTATTTAAAAGAATTGGGTGCGTCGCAAATTATGCCACGAGATGAAATTAACCATAGTATTAACAAACCCTTAGAGAGCGCGACTTGGAATGGATGCATTGATGCTGTTGGTGGCTCAATGCTAGGTCGAGTTTTAGGACAAATGAAGTATAATGCCTCTGTAGCTCTAGTTGGCAATGCAGGAGGACCAATTTTTTCTGCAGCTGTTATTCCATTTTTATTACGTGGCATAAACTTACTTGGAATAGATAGTGTCACGCAACCATACGAGCAAAGAATTAAGGTCTGGCACCGTATAATGGATTGTTTGCCGATAGCACTACTTGATAAAATTGCAACACCNGCCAAATTAAGTGATATACCTAATTTGGCTGAAAAAATTTTGAACGGCCAGGTTAGAGGTCGAGTTGTTGTTGATGTAAATCAATAAACTCGTCAATTTTTTGAAAAAAAGAATTTTTTAGAAACTGGTATCAGCGAAAAGAATTTATTTTGTTGGTTTAAGGGTAATCATTGAGTTTAATCTAAAACGCTATAACTTTATTTTTTTATAAACTATCAAAATCAAAAATAATAATAACCTGTCATCTATAAAGTGATCTGGCATATGAGCAACAGGCGTAACGAATGTGTATATAGTTTTTGGAAAAAATACNTGTGGTTGCTAAANAAAAANTCAANTCNAAAGTTGNGGATANTACNGTTGATAAATCCGAAATANACAAATTTAATGNNCTTGCNNAGGAATGGTGGGATCCTAACGGAAAATTTCACGCCGTACATAAGTTTAATAGAGCGCGATGTGATTATATAAGCACATACATTATCAACTCGTTTTCTCGTTCTGAAGACAATGCATTTCCCTTAAAAGGGATCAGTATACTGGATATTGGTTGTGGCGGTGGCCTTGTTAGCGAACCATTATCAGTCTTGGGTGCAAATGTTGTAGGAATAGATGCGGCAAAAAAAAATATTGAAATTGCTAAACAGCATTGTGCGATATCAGGCCTAAACATTGACTATCGACATGGAACCGCCAAATCAACTCTGAACAGTGGAGAAATCTTCGACATTGTTCTTAACCTTGAGGTAATCGAACACGTTTTAGAACCAAGGCAATTAATCATGGACTGCGCAAAGTTGCTAAGGCCTGAAGGATTACTAGCCGTTGCTACGCTAAATCGAACACTTCAAGCGTTCATAATAGCAATACTGGGTGCAGAGTATGTCTTACGATGGTTACCCCGTGGCACGCACGATTGGAGGCGTTTCTTAAAGCCCAAAGAACTAGCCCAAATGATTACAATGAATAATTTGGAAATATGCAAAACTGTGGGACTATCTTTCAATCCGTTTGCGAGGCAATGGAGAATAACAAACGATGAATCTGTCAATTATTTGATGATAGCGAAAAGAAAAGCAAGCTTACAAAGTGAGAAAGCGAAATGATCAACAGTTACTATCCAGTGTGGTTAATCAGGGATTTAAGATCTGATCATGCAGGCGAGGTAGGTGCCGTCTGGATTTATCGAGGTATATTAGCCACCAGTAATGATAATCTAATACGTGCATTTGCCCAAAAACACCTAGAAACTGAAAAATCTCACCTAAGAGAAATAGAAAAAATACTTCCTGCAAACCAACAAAGCCGGCTCCTTTTATTCTGGAAAGCAGCAGGATTTTTTACTGGTTTAATACCTACTCTTTTCAGCACTGACAGCACATTATATACGATTGAGTCAGTCGAAACATTTGTTGATAAACATTATCGTAATCAACTAACGAGGTTAAAGCCACTCACTCACTTTAGTAAGAAACTTTCGTACGTTTATTCAATTCTGCTTAAATGCCAGTCCGACGAGATAAAACATCGTGATGAAGCTACAGAGCAAACTAAAGCCGTTCGAGGTATTGTCACGAGTGCTTGGTGTTCGTTAGTATCTTTTGGTTCATTCGCGGCTGTTTGCCTAGCGAGACGATTTTGACCATTCCATCAGTTAGAGACTTTAATTTAAGCCGTAGTGCTGCATTAAAGCATTTAAACAAAGTGATCCCGCAACTGGGTACTTTTTATCGTGACAATCGGAATTTTGATCCAGGGCCATTCAACCATGATGCTGTAACAGAATTATCTCCATCACTTCGTCACAGAGTCGTACTCGAGCAAGAGGTCATCAGAGAAGTCTTATTGTCACATTCTTTCGATATTGCTGCGAAATTCATTACTGAAGTGTTCTGGCGAACCTACTGGAAAGGATGGCTAGAAATGCGTCCAACGGTGTGGCAAGATTATCAAAAAAAACGTGATCAAGATATAACAAACTGGGAAAACAACGATAAACTTATTAAAGCGCTGGACGGAGATACGGGAATTGAATGCTTTGACTCTTGGGTCAAAGAACTATGTGAGACAAATTATCTACATAACCATGCCAGAATGTGGTTCGCAAGTATTTGGATTTTTACNTTACAGTTGCCATGGACNCTTGGAGCNGATTTNTTTCTTAAACATTTACTAGACGGAGATCCTGCCTCAAACACACTTTCATGGCGTTGGGTCGCCGGACTCCAAACTAGAGGTAAGGCCTATCTAGCTTTGGCTGATAATATTAGAAAATTTACTTTAGGGCGGTTTAATCCAAAAAACGATATTATTGAAAATGCGAAGCCTTTGGAATGGCAAGAACCCCCAAGGCCTCAAAAAATTTTAGCGAATGATGGTTTTAAGTCAAATGTTCCGACCTTATTAATAGTTACTGAAGATGATCTTTCTCTACGGAATGCTCCTTTACCTCATTCAAATATTGTATGCATCATTTCCCTAAATTCGACAAAAAAAAGATCGATCATGGGGGTCTCAAACAGTGTAATAGAATTCTCTAACGAGGCCATTTATAATGCAGTAACCGATTATGCCAACGCGAANGCAATACCCATTACCTGTCTCTCAAACGTACCAATAGGTGAAATACCTAAAATTACGCATGACCTTGGTGTAAGGCAAATTGTATCTTTATATTCTCCTGTCGGGCCTTCCCAAGAGATTATAGGTAAAGTTAACGCAATGGCAGAAAAACAGGCTCTACCTATTATCACAGTTATGCGTGATTGGGATGCTATATGCTGGCCATATGCAACCAAAGGGTTTTTTAAATTTAAAGAGTCAATTCCCACATTCATTAAACAATTTAATCTAACCTGATCATTTTTTTATACAAAGAACGCTAATAATTTTATAATATTGATGTAAAAAAAATAGCGATGGCTGTATACGGTATAAACTCTAAAATTTATTGCTGCCTCATAGTTAATCTGATTGCTCGCCCGTTATATTCAATTTTTATCAAATAATGCCAGTTGAATCTCTTTTAGGGGCAATTCCAAATTTCTTTTATTATTAGATAAGCGTTTATAACTTTTTTTCTTGAATGTTTTCTTTCTGCTACCATGTTTATCTTGTATTTTTAATGCTATCTCTTTGTGGCTATCACTTCTTCGAATTGACCAAACTTTTTCACGTGCGNTTCTTGCAGCCTTCANGTGGTCAACTATCGGGCGNGGGTATGTGTCTTTCAAAAGTTGATNAGCATCTCGCCAATTCCATGGCTCGTGAATATATTTATCTGGAACCAATGTGAGTTCGGGCAACCAATGCCTAACAAAAGAGCCAGTTGGATCCTGCTCCTTTCCTTGTTTAATTGGATTGTAAATACGTGGTAAATTTATACCAGTAGTACCAGATTGCATTTGAATTTGGGACCAATGTATACCCGGTTCATAGTCAGTAAAAAGCCGAGCTAATTGTTCGCCTGGTTTACGCCAGTCCATCCACAAGTGGTAGCTTGCAACTGATACTAACATGGCACGCATTCTAAAGTTTATCCATCCTGTGGCTCGTAACATACGCATACACGCATCAACAAATGGCCACCCCGTCTCGCCCTTACACCAAGATTGAAAATAATGTTTATTATCAAACCTCATTCCGTTATAAGCTGAATGTAGATTTTTCCATTCTAATTCCACTTCATCTTCTAATTTTTGCATGAAATGACAATGCCAATACAAGCGACTATTAAATGAAGACAAACTTCGATTCCAAGAACTAGAGTTCTCNACTTTCCCNTCNAGGATTTCACTTTTCTGTTTCTCNGTTGCNTGAGAAACTTCTCGTAAAGATAGTGATCCATAAGCTAAATANGGTGAAATACGGGAACACGATTTTTGAGCAGATATAGGGGATGACATATNTGTCCTATAATTAAGTNCNCTCTNNAATATAAAACTCTCTAACCTCTTAAGTCCTTCGTTTCTGCCACCTTTTTGGCGAAAAACACAGTCATCATCGTCAAGCTTAAGATCCTCGATTTTAGGTATGGGCCCTGAGTGTAGTTTAGGAAAATTCCTACTTAAATTAGGAATACAGCTTTGTTTTCTATTCGCAAATTTCTTTCTCTCAGCAGCCCAATTATTACGATCTGATTGGCCTCGAATCACTCCATTCTGAGGAAGCTCAATCCATTCAACACCCCGAGTTCTGCACCATTGGGCCACGGTTTTATCCCTATTAAAAGTCCAAGAATTCCCTGTTTCCTCATGCGACCAAAGATTCTTAAACTTNTTGTTTTGATAAATTTGAGAGAGAATCTCAATTGTATTTCCACACCTAACAATTAAGGGCACACCCAACCGATCAAAAGATATACGAAGTTCAATCAAGCAATCGCGAATAAAGTTCCATTGTCGAGCAGAAGTATCTGAACCTAGCCAGTAATCGGGTTCGGCGATATATAAAGGCACAACCGGCCCCCTCTCGGCTGCCTGAGCCAGAACTTCATTATCGGAAACCCTAAGATCGCGCTTAAACCATACCAATTGTGTGTTTTCTTCTCTCATTATTTAAGTACGAACTCTTCGGTTAGTCAGATTGTCTTATCCTAGGTGTTCTGTTAACCTATATTTCTTAGCAAAACACAATTTATTCATAAAACGCAATAAAGAGGCAAGCAATGCTAACACTTTATCATCACGGATCATCTGTTTGCGCCGCTAAGGTAAGAATGTTTCTTGATGAGAAAGAAATTAACTGGGAGGGTGTTTATATTGATATTCTTAAGGGAGATCAGTTTGAGCCTAATTACTTAAAAATTAACCCTAAGGCGGTAGTTCCAACCCTTGTTCATGACAACGCTGTAATTAGGGAATCAACAGTGATCTGTGAGTACATTGAAAACGTGTTTGCCGAGCCTCGTATTCGGCCCACAGACCCATTGGAATGTGCGGAAATTATGTATTGGACAAAAGCCGTCGATGAAGATCTTCACCCTGCTTGTGCAGCCCTTACATTCATGGCGTCCCACCGTCATACGATTAACAGGCTAGGTAAAGAAGGTGTAGAAAAATTTTTGGCTAGCACGCCGCCTTTTTCCGTCAGTCCAGATTGGCATGAACAAAAAAAAATTTATGTGCGAGAAGCATTTAAAGCCCCAGATGCGGCAAAAAAAGTTATACTCTACGATGACTATATTTCTAAAATGGAGGATGCGCTTTCTAAGAATGAGTGGTTAGTTGGCAAACATTTTTCTCTAGCAGATATTGCAATGGTTCCATATCTCGTAAGGTTAGATATGTTGCAAA
Organism: Rhodospirillaceae bacterium TMED23; assembly: GCA_002168115.1. GTDB lineage: Bacteria > Pseudomonadota > Alphaproteobacteria > Rhodospirillales > UBA2165 > TMED23. Next base: position 336,586 of record NHCC01000012.1, read on the forward strand.
TGTCAAAGATGTGGGAAGGAGGGCGCAGACCATATGTAAAAAATTGGTTTGATAAAATAAAAATTCGACCCAGTTATAAATCGGCCCTGCTTAAATGGGTTCCAAATGAATTAGAACAAGACCTAAATAAAAATGGTAACAAAAGTTGGCCCGATGTAGCTAAAATTCTAGGAATATCAGTATAAATATTTTACGAAATCGCAATCAAAAGTTAAAATCAGATCTGNTCTTTTTAGAATTTTTTTTCCNTAAATAAAAAAATTATTATAATTTACTCTAGAATAAAGGCTCTATTTTATGTCTGATCATTCATTACAATNGAACTCAATAGAAGCCCGCGACTCCAATTCAATAATACATCCACTTACAAATCTTAAAACTCATTTGGAAAAAAAAGCTCTGGTAATACACGATGGTAATGGTGTTTGGGTAACTGATGTACATGGCAATAAATATATAGAAGGCATGTCAGGGCTCTGGTGCGTCTCTCTGGGTTATGGTCAGGAACGACTTGTTAAAGCTGCTACGGATCAAATGAAACAACTGCCATACTATCATTTAACAAATCACAAAAGTCACTTACCAGTNATCGAGTTAGCTGAAAAGCTATTAGAAATAGCGCCAGTCCCAATGTCAAAAATTTGGTTTTCAAACTCNGGATCAGAGGGCAANGATAGTGCAGTTCGAATTGTTTGGTACTATTGGCATGCAATGGCTAAACCNGAAAAGCGAAAAATAATAGCCCACCAAAGAGCTTATCATGGCAACACCATNGCATCNGCTAGCCTATCTGGTATGTATTACAACCATGCATCGTTTGGATTGCCTTTAGATGGATTTNTGCATATTACGCCACCTCATTACTACCGNTATTCAAACTCAGGNGAAAGTGAAGANGATTTTNNTACNCGCNTNGCAGNNGAACTTGACCTNTTAATNNGCACNGAAGGCCCNGANACAGTNGGNGGATTCTTTGCTGAGCCAATAATGGGTTCCGGCGGCGTAATCATTCCACCTCCAACCTATTATCAGNAAGTTCAAGCTGTTCTTAAAAAATATGATNTTTTNCTGGTTGNNGATGAAGTAATAACCGCTTTTGGACGAACTGGTAATATGTTTGGTGCAACCACAATGGAGCTCAATCCTGATATGTTAGTCTGCGCGAAAGGGCTATCAAGTGCTTATATTCCAATATCAGCATTAATGGTTAATGCACGTATTTTTGATGTAATCTCTAATGAAAGTGACAGAGTTGGAGTATTTGGTCTGAGTTTTACTTACTCTGGACATCCTGTATCAGCGGCAGTAGCAAGAGAAGCCCTGAATATTTATGAAGACGAAAATATTATAGAACATGTACGATCAATGGAACCATATTTAATTGGTGGTTTAAAAGAACTTTTAGATCATCCACTCGTTGGAGAGGTGCGTGGAATAGGTCTCCTTGCAGGTGTTGAGTTGGTTAAAGATAAAGTAACCGGAGAGGCCTTTGATTCATCACATCAAATTGGAGGATACTGTGCTGATCGTGCTGAATCACATGGACTAATTGTGCGTGCCATCGGTGATACAATAGCCTTCTGCCCACCACTTATTATTAAAGAAAGTGAGATCAAAGAACTAATTACTCGCTTTGGGGCCGCTCTCGACGATACCCTAATAATGGCAAAAGAGAATAATCTACTCTCATAAATATAGAAATAAATTAATGTTATCGGAGCTTCAATGAGACAAGAATCTTAATAATTTTCCTAATAAAATATTTCCACGTATTTTATCCAACAGTTTTATAACAAAATTAATAATTGTTTGACCCGTTTATTATTGTAGGTAAGCTTATCACTAATTTCTTTTGCATTTAATACTAACAAAATGAATCATTTATTGGGTAAATTGGAATCATTATGGAAAGAAAACTCTGTACAATTTTTGCTCTAGATGTTGTTAGTTATAGCAAACTAATGGCTAAAGATGAGGCAACCACTCTAAAAACTTTGAATAAAAGACGCAAATTTATTGATGCTTTAATTGCCGAGTACGAAGGCAGAATTTTTAACACTGCGGGGGATAGTGTATTAGCCGAGTTTACAAGTCCCGTAAGGGCACTGGAATGCGCGATACAGATTCAAAATAATTCACAAGCACTAAATAATATTGCCGATGATAATAATGCCATGAGTTTCAGAATTGGTATTAATATTGGTGATGTTATGGTCTCAGATGACAACTTATTTGGTGATGCCGTAAATATTGCAGCTAGATTAGAGGCTGAAGCTATTGTTGATGGGATATGCATATCTCAAAGTACATTTGATATGGTCAATCTTAGAGTGAAGGTTTCCTATGAAGATGCCGGTGAGTTAGACCTTAAAAATATAGAGCGGCCGATAAAAGCTTACAATGTGCTTAAAAGTAAGGGAGCGACAAGGGGTATAGTTAACTCAGATGAAGCACCAAAAATAAAATACGAAAATGTGACACCGGGTTCGGTGGCTGTCATGTTATTTAAAAATTTAAGTAAAGATGAGGAACAAGACTATTTTTGCGAGGGCTTTTCAGAAGATTTAGTATCCGCACTTTCGCGATATAAGAATTTGTTTGTTTCATCAAGTAATGCAAGTTTTTCATATTCTTTAAAAGAAAAAGTCCCCGCAGACATTGGCGTAGAACTTGGTGTAATGTACCTATTGGAGGGGAAAGTCAGAAAGCTGGGTAACAAAATAAGGATAACAGCCTCTCTAATTATAGCAGAAACTGGTAATACCATTTGGTCTAATAATTTTGATGCAGAGCTTGATGATATTTTTGATGTACAGGACGAGTTGATCCTCAACATTGTATCAAAGATCGTTGGAAATGTGGAACGTGATCAAGTCCAACAACTAGCAAATTCAAAACCTGAGAATATGAGAGCTTATGACCTCGTATTGCAAGGATTAGAATTTCATAGAAAAGGGTCTATTTCAGCTGAAAATAATAAAAAAGCTTTGGCTCTTTTTACACAAGCTATCGAAGTTGACCCTTCATATGCCCGCGCTTACGCTTGGAAAGCCTGCTCTATGGGAAACAATGCTGAATGGTATCCAGACGAGATACCCAAAAATTGGTTCGAAGATGCGCTTGTTTTACTAAACCGTTCTCTGGAGTTGGATCCAAATGATCCCGAAGCCCACAGAATAATGGGTGCTGTAAAATTACTAGTCGAGGGGGATATAGAAAGTGCACTTTTCCATCATGAAAAAGCAATAGAAATATGCCCAAGTGATACATACCACATTGCAAGATATGCAATTTTATTATGTTATTTAGGTGAACCAGATAAGGCTCTGTTAGAGATAGAGCGAGCAATGAGAATTGATCCTTTTTGCTCAGATTTAGTATTAGAAGCTCAAGGCTTATGTTTTTACGTTCTAAAAAAATTTAAAGATGTTGTTACAAGTTTCAAGAAGATGCAAATAGACACGAGGAATAGTCTTTTCTATCATGCTTCGAGTTTACAGGAATTGGGGGAAAAAGAAAAAGCGATAAATACTCTAAATATTGCTTTAAATGAGAGTGGCATGTCTATTGAAAAATTTATTTCCACTCAACTTTTTAAGGATAAAGATACCTTGCAGACTTTAAAACTATCATTAAATTCTATTTAGTAATAAAGTTACGGAATTTTGCAGGTGCTAATAAAGACTGTTAGTGCAGACGCTTAATTACATTAAGGAAAAATGATATTTAAATTCCGAGTAAATAGTTCTGTTCAACGCCAAGAGACTTTATGAATCCAATGATAATATTCACCTGTGTTGATTTCTATTAAAGTCAGAACTTACTTCCCCGTATAAACACCGCGGAACGAACGGGTAATTATCTGTTATAAAATACGCATAAATGCCTGATATCTCACCACCATTACATCGGTCGAGTGTATTTTTACCACCCACATACTCATAATCTTCATTGAATAGTCCGTCATAAACGCCGGGCGGTCCTCCTCTTGGCCTCATCCCCTCCTTGAGTTTCCAGCCAGATTTTTTTTCTCTTGGAAGGTAATGAATTTCAAAACCATCTCTGGCAAACCCTACAAGCGAACTACCAGATGTTTTGTTAAGACTGCTCGCTATACCGTGGTAGTGATATAAACCCGCCCGCCCCACGTGACCGTTATTAAAATCGAGGCCTAGCTTACCGGGTGCACCAAATATTTCTAAACTCCAATTTCTATTTCCTTTTCGACTGTGACCTCGCCGAGCGTTTGCATCCCAGAATCCCGCAGTACTTGGCCTGAATGGTACGCCATTTATTGCTATCCCGATAATTCCTTTAATTGACTTTGCGACGGTTCCCTTTTTCGGGTTCAATGGCACACACCCATTTAGCGTCTGTTCCGAAATAGCATTAGGATTTCCTCGGTTCGGAAAAACTCCTACCGAGTGATCCGGAATTCCATTCGCTACAAAACATCGATCCCCATTTATCGTCGATATTTTAATTTTATTAATACTAGCACTCCAAACGGGTAGAACAAATACAAATGGAGTCAAACCAAAAAGAATAAACCAGGCAAATTTCTTCATAACATTTAAAATAGTAATTTTATTTTTATTATCAAGAAAAATAAAGCGCGCTCAATGAGTATGTTTTTTCACCAATTCCCGTCAAGACTTACGAGTTATTTTTATATAGCGAATACCTTTGCTATGTTTGGCTTCTTCATCAGCAAACTTAGATATTTATGCCCGCTTTGTAGCCACTAATTCCATATGTTAGTCTCGGGATGCGGACGCTTCTGGACATGTTTTGGAACAACCTGAGAGCCTGTAAAAACCAAAATACAATAAAAAAGTCTAACTAGCTCGCCAATTCGCGCAGAAAGATTTTCATTTCTTTGGTAAAAATATGAACCCAGCGGCCACTTTTTATTGCCGACAAAATAACAGCTACTGTTTTTGATGCCGGATGAATAAAAATTAGTTGCCCATACTTCCCCATAAAAAATATAGACGAGCCACTTGGGCTTTTCCACGTTTGGTAGGTATACCCAAATGGTCCAAGGCCTGGACAGTATTTACCAGCGCCGATTGGACAATCGATAAATTCCTTGTCTATTCCATATATTTTATTTATCCAATTAATAGAAATTAATCGTTCACCCAAAAAATTTTTTCCACCGTTGGCTATCATTAACCCTAACCTCATATAGTCACGAAGCCGCGCATTAAAAAAAGCATTGGTCAAAACTTCGCCGCTGCCACTTTCCAAAACACTAGCATCATCCTCGGCTCCTATCTTACTCCATAGTTTTTCTTCAAAAACCTTATGCCATGAGTTTTTAAAAACACTTTCGATAATTTTTCCAAGAATAAGCGCATTCGAATCATTATAAGTAAAAGTTGTGCCGGAGGGAGCGATGCGAGTGTCATGATTTGTAACAACTTCTAAAACTCTTGAATTGCCAAATAAAAGTGGCATTATTAATTTCCTTTGATCAGCCTTTATACCGCTTGTCATCGTTAAGAGTTGTCTAATCGTTACTGATTTCCATTCAGAATTCCGCAGTTCCTGGAGATATTTAATAGCTGGATCATCCAAATTCTTTATTAGATTCTGATGAAGTGCTATACCGATTAAAATAGCATTAAACGATTTTTGGATCGAAAATGAAGCAAAACGTTGTTGCTGGGTCCGAGAATAACCATAGTACTCTGTTATAATTTTATTATTTTTTGAGACTATCAAAGCGGTTAAGGGATAGCTTTCTATTAAATTTGATAACGCGCTTTTAAAATTGCTAGTATTTTCACCTTCTAAGTAATCAAGGGTTTGAATCTGATCTGATCTTAAAATTTCCTTATATTTAAAAAGGCGCTCCATATTTGTGAACGAACCAATCTTATAACAATNTTTAGTATAGTTCTTATCACCCCGTGTCATTGATGGAATTGGATAATTACGGTCACCACAAAACATTTCACTTGCGAGAAATCCTCGCTTTGACTCTACAATTCGCGCCGAATCAGCTTTGACTGCAAAAGTTATTATACTATTTACTATTAGTAAAAAAATAGTCATAAATTTATTAAAATGATTTAACGATTTTTTGTTCATGCAGAAATATTAATGNATTTAGTCGAAANAAAATAGCCTAAAAAAAACTTATAATATTTTTTTTGTAAGCCTTACCNATGAGATAAGANTTATTATCNGAAAATCGTCCACGAGATGNCAAAATAATTAGCCTTCAATCGACAAATGTCAAATGATGNTCGTGTACAGCCCTATGAGTGTGCAGCCTTCTGTCATTGGCTCCTACTAAACTAGTAAGATAGTTATTCACGTTTTATATCTGTTAGTAATTTCTCTTTGATTTAACGACCATTTATTGACATCATAGNAATTTGAACGGTTCTATAACAATTTAATTTTATAGTTAACCTACTCCAGGCCAAGGTTACTTCAACCCTTTGTCTAACAATATCTTCATTTTCTGTTCACTGGTCTGCGCAACAAGCCGGCCGATCTCTTTACCCCCCTTAATCAGCACAATGGTTGAACGGCGAGGTATTTTCCTGCTGGTAGTTACACTGTGAGAACCGAAGGTGTCCCAGTCAATGAGAATGAAATTTATAGATTTATTGTATTGCGGATAGCTCGCACGGAGCCTTTTAAGCACACGTTTTTGACGCGCACAAGTACCTCACCAAGACGAAAGATAGCCAAGAAGAACAGTGTCACCNCGCTCTATAGCTACCTTAACTAAGCCAGGCGAGTAATTAGTCCAACCCGTTTCTGCTTGCGCAGCCATTGGAGACCCACCCAACAGTAATAATAGGACCGAGATATTTAACATCAACTTTTTCATAAAATAAACCCCTTTNTGTTTNGTTACGTAAAACACTGACTGCTAGATTAATAGTATCAGATTACCGTCATAAATTTGTAATACAATTGGTTTAAAGAAGCATATGGTTAGCCTAACTGTTTCATCGGACTCGAACTCGCAAAACAAACCGATTGATAGTGGTGCGGTTTTGTTTAAACAGGTGCCAAGCATTGCGCGCTATCCGAATTTTCTACGTAAATTTTTGGTGTTCACCCTGCAATGGTTGATCTCCGAACGCCGCATAAATGAATTTCTTAGTAAACATGCGCTGACACGGGATTTTGATTTCATCGATCAGGTATTTCAGCTTCTCCAAACAGATTGTACAGTCCGCCACAGTGATCTTGAAAATATTCCAGCAGACGGCCGGGTTATTATTGTTGCAAATCACCCGCTTGGTGGTTTGGATGGTTTAGCGTTGTTGCGGCTGGTGTCTAGTGTACGCCGCGATGTACGCATTGTCGTGAATGAATTATTGTTGAATATCACTCAACTCAATAATTTGTCTTTACCAGTTGATGCGATGGGTGGTGAGACCAGAAAGGCTGACATCAGCCGNATTCGGGACGCTCTCAATAATGATGAAGCTGTCATAATTTTCCCTTCCGGGGAGGTGTCCCGCGCCAGCCCGAAGGGTATTCGTGACCGTAAATGGCTACCAGGTTTTATCCAACTTGCCAAAACCACGCGCGCGCCTGTATTGCCGGTGCATATTAAAGCTCGTAATTCTAATTTGTTTTATGCCGTATCGCGGATCAGTCGACCATTATCGATGCTGATGCTACCCCGCGAAATGCTTGGTTTTCGGGGGCAGATTAAATTTACCATTGGTCAGATGATTGCGCCAAAGGCGATCGAGAGCTTGCCATTTTCCAGAAAAAAGCGGGCATCGCTGCTCCGTGAGCATCTGTGGCGCATCGGAGTGGGCAAAAAACCATTATTTGATACTGAAACAAGCATTATCCACCCTCAGAACCGGCAAGCCATTCGGGCAGAATTGAAACAGGCTGAAATATTAGGCCAAACATCTGACAATAAGACTATTTTACTATTTGATTATCGTGACAATTCGGTTGTTTTAGATGAAATCGGACGGCTACGTGAGATTACATTTCGTGCTGTCGGCGAAGGTACCGGACGCCGCAAAGACACTGACCATTTTGACCAATATTACCGTCATTTGATTCTATGGGATGAGAATGATCTGGAAATTGTGGGCGCCTACCGGATGGGTGAAATATGGAAATGGCCGCACCACGACAGTGCTTTACTCTATAGCAGTTCACTATTTGACTATTCCGATACAGCGACCACATTATTTGATGGCGGATTAGAGCTTGGCCGCAGCTTCGTTCAGCCTCAATATTGGGGCAAACTTAGTCTTGATTATTTATGGCAAGGCATTGGGGCCTATCTCGCGCGCCATCCAGATGTAACATATTTGTTTGGGCCGGTATCGCTGTCGCAAAATTTGCCCAAAAAGGCTCTAGATCTTCTTGTCAGCCACTATGGCAGCCACTACCCGGATCCGCAAAACCTTGCAAGTGCGAAAAAACCTTATGTTGTTGATGTCGGTCCGACAGCATCATGTACTGGTCCGCAAGNTACTGAAAATGCTGCGACTGCATTTGTCGACTTGCGCGCGCAACTTGATTTCTTGGGCGTGAAAATCCCTACCCTTTATAAACAATATGCCGAAGTTTGCTTGCCAGGTGGCACCCGGTTTTGTGGTTTCAATATTGACGAAAATTTTGGCTATTGCGTTGACGGTCTTGTGGTTGTGGATCTCGATCAGCTCAAACCAAAAAAGCGAGACAGATATATTACACGGCACAAAATATCGCAACATCCGCCCACCCCCTTCAATAAAGTCCAAAGCTGACAGTTAAAGCGCTAACTTCACCGTCATAAACTTCGTNGTCTAACTTGTTGGGATTGCAGCATACGACACAGTCATATATCTCAGTATTATGACCACTATCTCAGTATTATGACCACTAAAAGTTTGGTCAGTTCCCAGATCAACTTCAAATGATTCAAAACAGAAGTAGGACGTTATCGATTGTTCCTTGCTTTCTATGACTCAACACCCTTTGTATTTCTTTTGGANACATTCACGGTAAAGTTTTTGTGCGGTTTCTATTTGGGATGGAGTCATTTGTTTTGTAATAACGTCTCTCATATGTGCCGCACCCCTATCCCAATAATAACCAGCAATACTCCACCACATATGAGCATAGACATAATCTTTTGTTACACCCAATCCATTACGGTACATTATACCCAGATTGGTCTGGGCAGAGGCATTCCCCTGTTCGGCAGCAAGTCTGTACCACTTCACCGCAGTCTTATAGTCCTTTGGGACACCTTGTTTATAGTGGTACATCTGACCCAGTTTGTACTGGGCACGGATTATATCTTTTTTGGAATAGAAATATGAGGCAATACCCTTATTTTCTGCAAGAGGTTGAAACTCCTTTAGGGCAGTTGCGTAGTCTTTCTTGTTGTACGCATCTGCACCCTTCTGGNAATCANCACTCCAANCAATATTNGAGTTGAGACAGAATAGGATGGTAAATATTGTGAGAGTTAGTTTTTCCATAGGAATATTCCGATATGTTANGCGTCTTTTAGTTATCAAACGACGCCCCACATCGCTTACCGGAAATGANGNTNNTCGT
>NHCC01000012.1:346146-348200 GCA_002168115.1 Rhodospirillaceae bacterium TMED23
AANNATANCGCTGNATCAGGCTCTTGCATGCTGTTATAATTTNGNTGCAGGAGTGCAATTTTTGCACCACCTTTAAATTAATAGAATTATGTCGAGACATTTTAATTACTGTTGCAATCTGTGCTGAAAGAAATCGCTTATTTAATTTTCAGTTTCTTANGTAGATGCAAGCAAAAAACGACCGCCAAGNTTTTCTTGTGGACANAATAAAAAATTTTTAATTTCTATTTNTGGACACTTTGTGNNCAAGGGGAGTTTTNGCTGGNATCGAAANGCCAGTTTTTGGCTTCCAGCTTTGGTTGCGGGGGTAGGATTTGAACCTACGACCTTCAGGTTATGAGTTTTAAGCCCACCATATTNCTGTGTTTATCTGCATGTAGCCACATATAGATAGGCATCTGATATCAAATAACTTTTTTGTCCGTTTTCCAATTTTCTATTGGATGTAGGACGACAGCTGTTTCTGCCAATTGCTACCTATTTGCTACCTAGAANCNTTAAGGAGCAAATTATGACAACAGTTAATTTAACCAAAAAATTNATCGACAATATAGAAGCCACAACAAGCGAGCAGGTATTTTATGACACCAAGATCACTGGTNTCCATTTAAAAGTCTCTCCTGCGGGGGAAAAAGGATTCTACCTTTACTTTAGAACCGAGAGTGGCGAACAGAAACGCCCCAAGCTTGGCGACTTTGGCATAATGGCTCTTGAACAAGCTCNTGATAAGGCACGAGCAATGCTAGGCGAGCTTGCTAAAGGCAATGACCCTACAAAACAAAATCAGAGAGATGGAGTAACGCTTGCTCAATTTTGTGCCTTATTCGATAAAGACCATCTTCATAAACATACAAAACCTAGCACCACTAGAACTTATCACTCTTTGTTAGCTACTGTTATCCTTCCAGCCCTTGGGAAAAGACGATTAGATTCCATCACCAGGCCTGATGTAGAAGCAATGATGAATCGCAATGACAATCGTCGCACCACCGCCAATCACGCCTTAGTTCTTCTAAAGCTAATGCTCGACAAGGCCCAGCAATGGCAACTCATTCCACCAGCGCTTAACGCCTGCTCAAATATCAGTAAATTTAAAACCCAATCAAAAGAACGGTATTTGTCTAATGAAGAAAGAGCCAAATTGACNAACACCCTAAACCAGTTCGAACGGGTAGAGCTTGCACNNCAAAATGCTCTTACTGTGATACGACTTCTTATGATGACCGGGTGNAGNAAGAATGAAATAGTTATGCTGNGATGGGATGAACTTCAGNTTGATGAGGGCGTGCTGAGATTAAAANACAGTAANACAGGGCGCAAAGACGTCATTCTCTCAAAAGACGNCATCAACATTCTGCGGACGGCTCCAAACAATCACAGCNAATACGTCTTTCCAGGTANAGACGGCATAAAGCCAATCCAAGGTCTCCAGAAAATCTGGGAGCGCGTCCGCAAAACGGCTGNCCTTNATGATGTTAGGATCCNCGACCTACGTCATACNTTNGCCAGTGTAGCTGTCTCAAATGGCGTGCCTCTCTATGANGTTGGCCGGCTTCTTGGACATGCCTCAATACAGTCGACACAGCGATATGCGCACCTCGATCAGTCACGCCTTCAGGAAAGCCTCAATAAATTTTCAAATAAATTAATATAATTGACTAAGTGGGACGACAGGCTCTACCTGTGTCTGAAATACTATCCTTATTATTAAACAACAATAAGGATAGACGAATGAAAATACTTCTAAATGAAACAGAAACAGCCAAGCAACTTTCTCTCAAAACAAGCACACTCCGCAAATGGCGATGGACGCAGTCTGAAGCGAACCTGTCTCCATCTGATTTCCCTATTTAACAGGGAAAATACAGGGAAATTTTGGATTTTTGCCAACAATGAGGGTATTTCATTGCTGAAAGGTACGACTGGCCTCACTTCCTGAGAAAGTTCCCTAAACATTTATCAGGGAAAAAATTGCTCAAATCAGTGAAAGTAATTTTAAAACAGGGATAGTTTGGCGATCATATCGTAATCAGGTCCAACATAGTTTCCAGGAG
>NHCC01000013.1 GCA_002168115.1 Rhodospirillaceae bacterium TMED23
TTTACATTTAAATATTACTCGGATACGTCAAAAGTTTAATTATATCTAACCGTTGCTATATTTTTGAATTTACTATTACTTGAAATTTAATCCTTTACCCTCAAAATATACTGCCCATCAACTTTGCTGATCAATCCTAAATCTTTAGAGTGAAAATGCGCAGGTAAAATTAGGGTTTTGGTATCCGCATATTCTTCTAATAAATTAATTCGCGTTATTATTGCCTGTTCAGGATCCGAGCAGAAATTTGTTTTCCATCCGGGATAATCTAGTTGTATTGGATGATGCAAAGTATCTCCGCATAAGAGAGCGTGTTCTTGGCCATCTTCAATATGAATTATTATATTTCCGGGGGTGTGACCATAAGCAGGTTCAAGTTGAACCCCAACGCCTAGGTTGAAATTACTTGGCACTAAGCGAGCTTGTCCTGATTTTATTACTGGCATCACACTGTCATAAAATGAACCATGTAGGAGTTTTTCTTTTTCCGAGTATCGGCCATCCCCGTTTTCCCAATGATTATACTCTTTTTTTGAAAATATATACTCTGCATTTGGAAATGTTGGAACCCATCTCCCATCTAATAATTGTGTATTCCAACCAACATGATCAGCGTGCAAATGTGTACACATAACGTAATCTATATCAGTTGTTTTAATACCGATATTATTCAGGTTCTTAATGAAAGGACCTTTTCTTTTGTGCCATACAGGTCTTTCAATCCTTGATTTATCATTACCTACGCACATATCTACAAGTATCGTTTTATTTTTTATGCGCAAAAGATAAGCGTGAAAGCTTAAAAATAGATCTAGGGTGTTTCGATCAAAGTTTTGGTCGTGCAGGTTAGCACTATGTTTTTGAAAAATTTCATCGGTCGCCTCCGGAAAAATTATCCTAGGTGCGAATGCTTGGCGATCGAGATCGACAACGCGTGTTATATCTGCGGTACCTATTTGGCAGGTATCAGTTTCAATATTCCAGTTAAGAGATTTATCCAAAACACTAGTACTCCTTGATATTAATTATTATGTTTTATGAATATTAGAAATAGCATAAAAAGCTATTGCTGCAGATGCTGAAACATTCAAGCTGCCAATTCGTGGGTTTACAGGGATATTAATAAGAAAATCACATTTTTCCTTAGTTAAGCGCCTTAAACCAGACCCCTCAGCACCTAACACTAATGCGATTTTGCCGCTAATATTAGTTTCTGACAAAACTTGCTTAGATCCAGAGTCAAGACCCATTACCCAAAACTCTGTTCTTTTTAGAGCATCTATGGCTCGACTAATATTGTTGGTATTTACTATTGGGATCTGGTCTAACGCTCCAGATGCGGACTTTGCTAGTGTGGGGGTCATCTCGGGAGTATATTTGTTTGGTATTATCGCGCATGTAACATTAAAAGCTGAAGCGGATCTCAATATTGCCCCAATATTTCTCGGATCCGATATTTGATCGAGTATAACAATTAAAGCATTTTCGTCAGTAATTTTGTATATGTAATCTAAAGTTTTGTACTTTAATGGAGCTACCAATAAAGCAATGCCTTGATGGACGCTATCCGAGGGAAGAATTGAGTCGATTTTATGACGTGGAACAAATTCGGTCGGGATTTGTTGCTTATTTATGGACAATAGGTGAGTGGATGTTTCATTAATTAATAGGCGATATTTTTTTCGATTTGGATTTGATAATGCGGCCTTTACAGTATGAATACCATATAACCATACTTGGCCATTAGAGCCCATTCCAGAGCCTATTTTGTTAAAATTAGTTTCAGGGTTCCCTGATTTGAGGATCGATTTAGGCTTACTAGGTTGATTTTTTGCAAATCTGTCTTCTTTTGTTTTAGCCGAAATTGAATCTCTTTTGTTTTTATTTAGTTTATTCTTCAAGGTTTACGCCTGACTGTAAAAAGTAGATGTTAAACAAACATTGTACTATATAAACATTACTATTCTGATCATTTCAAGAATTGAACCACTATGATAATATTTTTACGCGATTTGTGTTGACAATTGACTTAAAATTCACGATAGAACGTCTTCCTTTCTATGTGTTAAGAGTTCAAAGCGAGAATTGAAGGTTGCAAAGTTTAAAACTAGTTAATTTGTAGCCTAGATGGAGGGGTGCCCGAGTGGCTAAAGGGGACGGGCTGTAAACCCGTTGACGTACGTCTACGTTGGTTCGAATCCAACTCCCTCCACCATTTTGGACCATTGGAGGTGAAAGAGAAGAGATTATAAAATAATGGGCGGGTGTAGCTCAATGGTAGAGCAGAAGCCTTCCAAGCTTACGACGAGGGTTCGATTCCCTTCACCCGCTCCAAAAATAGAGCGTTAAGTTATATGTATTAGTGTTTATTTGTATTTTATGTTAAAGTAGTAAATTAAAGTAATCAACCTAAAGAAAAGAAAGACTGAGACATGAGTAAAGAGAAATTTGAGCGGACAAAACCGCATTGTAACGTAGGTACGATTGGTCATGTTGATCATGGTAAAACAACACTTACTGCTGCGATTTCCAAAGTTTTGGCAGAGCAGGGTGGTGGTGAATTCACTGATTTTGCGGACATAGACAAGGCTCCGGAAGAGCGTGAACGAGGTATTACAATATCGACAGCTCACGTTGAATATGAGACTGAGGGTAGGCATTATGCTCACGTTGATTGTCCAGGTCACGCTGACTATGTGAAAAATATGATCACAGGAGCTGCTCAGATGGATGGTGGTATACTTGTTGTAAACGCGGCTGATGGTCCTATGCCTCAGACCCGCGAGCACATTTTACTGGCCCGTCAAGTTGGTGTGCCAGCGTTGGTTGTTTATTTAAACAAGGTTGATCAAGTTGATGATGAAGAGTTATTGGAACTTGTGGAAATGGAAGTGAGAGAGCTTCTTTCTTCTTATGATTTTCCAGGCGATGATATTCCAATTATTCCAGGTTCAGCCCTGGCTGCTCTCGAAGGTCGTGATGATGCTATTGGAAAAGAGAGTATTCAAAAGTTGATGGCGGCTGTTGATGAGTATATTCCCCAGCCTGATCGCCCAGTAGATCAGCCTTTTTTAATGCCTATCGAAGATGTGTTCTCAATATCTGGACGCGGTACAGTTGTAACAGGCCGTGTTGAGAGTGGTGTTGTGAATGTAGGAGATGAGATCGAAATTATTGGTATCCGAGATACGCAAACTACGACTTGTACTGGTGTTGAGATGTTTCGTAAGCTTTTAGATCGTGGTGAAGCTGGAGATAATATAGGTGCTCTTCTTCGTGGTACTAAGCGTGAAGAAGTTGAGCGTGGTCAGGTGGTTGCAGCTCCAGGGTCAATTACACCTCATAAGAAGTTTACGTGTGAGGCTTATGTTTTAACCAAGGAAGAGGGTGGCCGGCACACACCATTTTTTGCGAATTATCGACCCCAGTTTTATTTCAGAACGACGGATGTGACAGGAATGGTTGAGTTGCCATCTGGTACTGAAATGGTAATGCCTGGTGATAATATTTCGATGACTGTTGAATTGATAACGCCGATCGCTATGGATCAGGGTTTGCGGTTTGCTATTCGTGAAGGTGGTCGCACTGTCGGAGCCGGTGTTGTGGCGGACATTATAGAGTAGGTAGATAGGGGTATAGCTCAGTTGGTAGAGCGACGGTCTCCAAAACCGTAGGTCGAGGGTTCAAATCCTTCTGCCCCTGCCAGCTAATAATTTGTGGTTTTGATAAAAATAAAAAGGATTAAAATTCTTAGTGATGGCAAAAAATAATCTTTTAGATTTTTTAAAACAGGTTCGTTTGGAAACTTCGAAGGTAACATGGCCAACTCGAAAGGAAACCATGATCTCTACCGTGATGGTTTTTGTAATGGTCTTAATTGCTGCTTTATTCTTTTTTGCAGTAGATCAAGTGTTATCTTCGGGCATTAAACTTATTTTTGGTCTGGGGGGCTAAGCGGTTGGGTTATCGTTGGTTCGTTATTCATGCTTATTCGGGTTTTGAAAGAAAAGTTGCGGATAAAATAGAGGATGATGCATCCCGATTGGGGCTCTCTGATCAGATTGATAGCGTTTTGGTTCCGATGGAAGAGGTAATTGAAATGCGGCGAGGTGAGAAAGTTAGTGCTGAGCGTAAATTTTTCCCTGGGTATATTTTACTAAAAGCAGAATATCCAATGTCTGATGAGTGTTGGCACTTGGTAATGGATCAACCGAAGGTTACTGGATTTCTGGGTTCTAAAGGAAAGCCTTCACCAATAAGTGAAACCGAAGCTAACAGGATTATTCATCAAGTAGAAGAGGGTATCGAGAGGCCTAAGCCATCGATCACTTTTGATATTGGCGAGCAAGTGAGAGTAAGTGATGGACCATTTGCATCTTTTAACGGGATGGTTGAGGATGTTGATGAAGAAAAAGCTCGACTTAAGGTCTCTGTTTCTATATTTGGACGATCCACACCTGTAGATTTAGAATATTCTCAGGTTGAGAAGTTGTAGGGTGGTATTTAAGGTTGGTATGTAATTCATTCGGGAGGCTCGTCATAGCCGTACCGCGTGACCCAGTAAATGATAAATTATATTAATATTTTAAGACTGAGGTAAGAAATGGCAAAAAAGATAGATAGTTATATAAAGCTTCATATTCCTGCTGGGCAAGCTAATCCTTCTCCGCCGGTGGGTCCGGCTTTGGGCCAGGCGGGTCTCAACATTATGGAATTTTGTAAAGCATTTAATGCGGCTACTCAAAGCGCTGAACAGGGAATGCCAATTCCCGTTAAAATAACGGTTTACGCGGATAAAACTTTTTCGTTTGAGCAGAAATCAGCTCCAGCTAGTTATTATATAAAGAAAGCTGCAAAATTGAAAAGTGGTTCAAGTACCCCTGGGCTCTCATCTGTTGGTTCAGTAACCATGGATCAATTGCGAGAAATAGCAGAACAGAAAAAAGATGATTTAAATGCAATAGATATTGATTCGGCTTGTAAAATATTAGCTGGCTCAGCCCGTTCTATGGGTATTTTGGTAGAGGGGCAATAAATATGACAAAAATAGGTAAGCGGTTAAGTGGGATTTATAATAATTTCGATCGCTCGGCTGAATACAATGTAACAGATGCAGTAAAAATATTGCTTGATGCAAAGAAGACGAACTTTGATGAGACTGTTGAGCTTGCGATAAACTTAGGCGTGGATCCTAGGCATGCAGATCAAATGGTGCGCGGTGTTGTAACGCTGCCTAACGGAACTGGGAAAACGGTTAAAGTTGCTGTATTTGCGCGCGATGAAAAGGCTGCTAGCGCAAAAGATGCTGGAGCCGAATTCGTTGGGGCAGAGGACTTAGCGGAACAGGTTCAAAAAGGTGAGGTTGACTTTGATAGATGTATAGCCTCTCCAGATATGATGGCCGTGGTTGGCCGCCTTGGAAAAGTGCTTGGGCCAAAGGGCTTAATGCCTAATCCAAAGTTAGGAACAGTAACTCAAGACGTTGCTGCGGCAGTGAAGGCAGTTAAGGGTGGAGAGATTGAATTTAGGGTCGAGAAGGCTGGTATTGTTCACGCTGGGGTTGGTAAGATAAGTTTTCCACTCGAAGCTCTTGCGGAGAATGTCAATGTTTTCATTAACGCGCTTATTAAAGCGAGACCTACGGGAGCCAAAGGTATGTTTTTAAAAAAAGCAACCTTAACCTCAACAATGGGTCCAGGTGTTAAACTAGATATCAAAGATTTATCCGACGTTTAGAAAAAGAGGTTTTAAAATTATGTAATTTTGTTGTTAACACATAGCAACAAATAGGAGAGATAAGGATTATTTCTCTCTGATCTGTCCAAGACTGTAGGTGTTGTCAAACAATTGATAGCTTAATATAATTAGCCTACATAGACATTTAGTTATTTTTGTATTTTAAAAATGACTTAGACTTAAGACTTGGATGGGGCGAAGCGGTTTTTAATGGTTATAGTAATTATTAAAAACTTAATGTAACCGCTGATGATAAATGAGAATAATCGTTCTCATTTATGATTTGCAAACACGGAGATTATTCGTGGACCGAAGTCAAAAAGAAGAACAAGTTGCGGCCCTCAAGCGTGATATTTCTGAGTCAGAACTAGTTGTGGTAACTCACTACATAGGCATTACGATGCCGGAAATGACTGTATTAAGAGAGAGCATGAGAGAGGCTGGGGCAAGTTTTAAGGTCACTAAGAATCGTCTTACACGTCTCGCCCTTCAAGATACTAGTTTCGAATCGTTGATAGAATTAATGAGTGGTCCAACTGCGTTGGCTTACTCTGCTGATCCCGTTGCCGCGGCAAGGGCAGCAGTTAATTTTGCCAAAGATAATGATAAGCTAGTTATTTTGGGAGGGGTGCTCAATGGACAAGTATTGGGCGTTGATGGTGTTAATAATCTAGCCAGTTTACCGTCGCTAGACGAATTACGAGGCAAACTTGTTGGAATGATCAATACACCGGCTACAAGAATTGCAGGAGTTCTTCAAGCTCCAGCAGGAAAGGTGGCGCGTGTATTAAGTGCTTATGCAGCAAAGGACAAAGAGGCAGCTTAGTGATAATTTTATTAAATATTTTAAGTCTAAGGAGAATTGAGTATGGCTGATATAGAAAAAATTGCTGAAGATTTATCGGCTTTGACCGTTTTAGAAGCGGCGGAGTTGAGTACATTGTTAGAGGAAAAATGGGGTGTTTCTGCAGCGGCTCCGGTTGCTGTGGCAGCGGGCCCAGCCGGAGATGCAGGCGGGGAAGCTGCTGCTGTCCAGGATGCTTTTGAAGTAATGTTAACAGCGGTTGGAGATAAGAAAATTAATGTTATTAAAGAGGTGCGAGCCATTACTGGTCTGGGTCTGAAAGAGGCTAAGGATTTAGTTGAAGCTGCACCTTCTTCCGTGAAGGCAGATGCAACAAAAGAAGAAGCGGAAGAAATTAAGGGTAAACTTGAGGAAGCTGGTGCGACTGCAGAGTTGAAATAAGATCAGGTTTGATCTCACTTTTCAAACCTACAAAAGCTATTATTATTATAACACATCTGCCACGGATGGGTCGGCCGCGACCGAGATAGTGGATGTGCAGTGAACGCAAAGCCCCTGTTAGAAGGTGGAGTGTTATTCGTATTTTAGTCAATTTTTGACTAAAATTATATTTGTAATTCTTGCTATTGCGGCGCTTGGCAAGAGTTGCAAATGTGTAAAGCTATAATGACGAGGACTGCAATGACTGATCGCTCTTTTACTGGACGCAAACGAATCCGAAAAACGTATGGAAGAATTCCTACGGTTGCTCCAATGCCTAATCTTATCGAAGTTCAAAAGAATTCTTATGAAGCATTTTTGCAAAGAAATATAGCGAAATCTGAAAGAACCGATACAGGATTACAAGAGGTTTTTAAGTCGGTTTTCCCCATTAAGGATTTTTCGGAGCGAGGAACAATAGAATTTGTAGATTATGAATTCGAGGTTCCAAAATATGATGTAGAAGAATGTCAGCAGAGAGGTATGACATATGCTGCGCCTCTAAAAGTTACGCTTCGACTGGTTGTTTGGGATATTGATGAAGATACTGAAGCCAAATCAGTTAGAGATATTAAAGAGCAAGTAGTATACATGGGTGAATTACCACTAATGACCGGCAATGGTACGTTCGTAGTAAACGGAACAGAGCGGGTGATAGTTTCTCAAATGCACCGATCGCCCGGTGTTTTTTTCGATCATGACAAAGGTAAGACACATTCCTCTGGAAAATTTTTATTCGCAGCCAGGGTAATTCCTTATCGCGGATCCTGGTTGGATTTTGAATTTGATGCTAAGGATTTAGTTTACGTTAGAATAGATCGAAGACGAAAATTGCCTGTTACTACAATGCTACTTGGTTTAGATAATGCCGCCACTGCTACGAAAAGAGCAAAGTTGAAGAGGGATGGGCAATCAATTAATCCCCATGAGGCAGAGGGTATGTCGCAGGAAGAAATACTAAAGTATTTCTATGAGACCATAAATTATGAAAGAGTCAAAAAGGGCTGGCAGGTTCCAATGGACGCAGAGGCTTTAAAAGGTCTTAAACTAGATTATGATTTATTGAACGCGAAAACTGGCAGGGTGGTTGTGGCCGCCGGAACAAAATTTACTCCTCGTATTTTGCGTGATTTGGATAAAAAGGGGGTAAAAGAATACATAGTTCCTATTGAGGATATTTTAGGTCGGTTTTCTTCACAAGATATTATTAATGTTGAAACAGGTTTGATTTATTTGGAGGCTGGTGACGAAATTACCCCAGAAATTTTAGAGGAATTAAATCAGGCCAATATTATAAATGTTCCAACGTTAGCCATTGATCACGTCAATGTGGGACCTTATATCAGAAATACTTTGGCAGCTGACAAGAATACTAATCGGGAAGAAGCGCTAATCGATATATATCGAATAATGCGTCCAGGCGAGCCACCTATCATTGAAACAGCGGATAGCATGTTTCAAGGTTTATTTTTTGATCCTGACAGGTATGATTTATCTTCTGTTGGTCGGGTAAAAATGAATTCTCGATTAAATCAGAANACTGAAGACGATATNAGGGTTTTACGAAGAGAAGACGTTTTAGAAGTTGTTAAAATCCTAGTAGATCTCAAGAATGGAAAAGGTGACATTGATGATATTGATCACCTCGGTAATCGAAGAGTAAGGTCCGTTGGGGAATTGATGGAAAATCAATATAGAGTGGGNCTTCTTAGAATGGAGCGAGCGATTAAGGAAAGAATGAGTACCGTAGACATTGATACCGTTATGCCTCATGATCTGATTAACGCTAAACCCGCTGCTGCGGCTGTTAGAGAGTTCTTTGGTTCTTCTCAATTAAGCCAGTTTATGGATCAAACCAATCCTTTGTCAGAAATTACTCATAAACGCCGTCTATCTGCTTTGGGTCCAGGAGGTTTAACGAGAGAAAGGGCTGGTTTTGAAGTTAGAGATGTGCATCCGACNCATTATGGTCGGATTTGTCCTATTGAAACACCTGAAGGACCAAACATTGGCCTGATAAATAGCTTAGCTAGTTATGCCCGTGTAAATCAGTATGGNTTTATAGAGAGCCCTTATAGAAAGGTAAAAAATGGCAAAGTATCAAATGATGTAATATATATGTCGGCTATGGATGAAGGAAAATATACCATAGCGCAAGCTAATGAGTCTATTGATAAAACAGGTAAGTTTACTCAAGAACTTATAACATGTAGGCAGGGGGGTGAGGTGTTAATGGTGCCATCTAATGAGGTCGACTTAGCAGACGTTTCTCCCAAACAGCTTGTTTCAGTTGCTGCAGCACTCATACCTTTTTTGGAAAATGATGATGCTAATCGTGCTTTGATGGGGTCAAATATGCAGCGTCAAGCTGTCCCACTTATTAAGGCAGAGGCNCCGCTGGTTGGCACGGGAATGGAAGAAACAGTGGCCCGGGACTCGGGTGCTACCATAATAGCTAGACGACCNGGAACGGTGGATCAAATTGATGGTACTCGTATTGTGATACATTCTGATGAAGACTCAGATAGTAGCTCTGCCCCTGGTGTCGACATATACACTCTGCAGAAGTTTCAAAGATCAAATCAAAATACTTGCATTAATCAAAGACCTCTTGTCCGGGTAGGAGACAGGGTGGTTACTGGTGATATTATTGCTGACGGACCGTCGACTGAAATTGGTGAGCTTGCACTGGGTCGNAATGTCTTAGTAGCATTTATGCCTTGGAACGGATACAATTTTGAAGACTCAATTTTAATCTCTGAACGTATCGTTAGAGAAGATGTTTTCACGTCAATTCATATTGAAGAATTCGAAGTNATGGCGAGGGATACCAAGCTAGGGCANGAGGAAATTACCCGAGATATACCAAATGTTGGTGAAGAGGCNCTTCGAAATATGGATGAAGCTGGTATTGTTTATATTGGTGCTGAGGTTCAACCCAGTGATATATTGGTAGGTAAGGTTACCCCCAAAGGTGAATCACCAATGACCCCAGAAGAAAAGTTGTTGAGGGCAATTTTCGGTGAAAAAGCCTCTGATGTGAGAGACACATCCTTGCGATTGCCTCCCGGCGTAGCTGGCACAGTTGTTGAAGTTCGTGTTTTTTCTCGGAGGGGTGTGGATAAGGATGAGCGTGCGCTCGCTATTGAGCGCTCTGAGATAGAACGTCTAGCTAAAGATCGGGATGATGAAATTGCTATATTGGAGCGCAGTTATCACGCTCGAATTCGCGAGCGACTGCTTAATAAAAAGGTTGTATCTGGCCCAAAGGGGCTGACTAAAGGTACGAAGATGACCTCCGAGATTTTAGAAAAACTTACATCAGGTCAAATGTTGCAAATAATAGTGGCTAACGATAAAGCTATGTCTGATATTGAGCGACTGATACGTCAATTGGAAGAGGGTGTTGGGGAATTTCAGAGTCGCTTTGCAGATAAAGTAGAGAAATTAGAGCGTGGAGATGAATTGCAACCAGGTGTTATGAAAATGGTAAAAGTTTTTGTTGCAGTAAAACGAAAACTTCAACCTGGAGATAAAATGGCGGGNAGGCACGGGAATAAGGGCGTTATTTCGCGTATTCTTCCTGTTGAAGACATGCCTTCTCTTGAGGATGGGACGTCTGTAGATGTGGTATTGAATCCATTAGGTGTTCCATCTAGAATGAATGTTGGTCAAATCTTAGAAACTCATTTAGGTTGGGCATGTGCTGGTTTAGGTAAACAAATTGGTGAGACGCTTGAAACTGTGAATCAAGGCATTAATGATATTCCTGAGCTCCGTAAAAAATTGAAATATGTATATGGTGATAAAACCTATTCAGAAGATATTTCTTCTATGGAAGATGAAGCGGTTTTGGAATTATCCCATAACATTGTTAATGGTATTCCCATTGCTACACCTGTATTCGATGGAGCTAATGAGAGTGATATCACCGATGCTTTAGAACGTGCTGGTGTAAANTCGTCGGGACAGATGAAATTATTTGATGGTCGTACAGGNGAATATTTTAANCGTGATGTTACNGTNGGCTATATCTATATGCTAAAACTGCACCATTTAGTGGATGATAAGATACATGCTAGGTCGATTGGTCCCTACAGTCTGGTCACTCAGCAACCATTGGGAGGAAAAGCTCAGTTTGGTNGCCAAAGATTTGGTGAAATGGAAGTTTGGGCGCTTGAGGCATACGGGGCAGCTTATACTCTTCAAGAAATGCTTACCGTTAAATCAGATGATGTTTCAGGCAGAACTAAAGTTTATGAGGCTGTTGTTCGTGGAGATGACTCTTTTGAGGCTGGTATACCTGAAAGCTTTAATGTTTTAGTCAAAGAATTACATTCGCTAGGTTTAAATGTAGAGTTAAAACAACGTAATTTCTAATTTATAATTTTAAATATTAAGTTTTAAGGAGAATATCCATGAATGAGTTAATGCGGGTTTTTGAGCCAGCTCAGGGTACTCAGAGTTTTGATCAAATTATGATCAGCATTGCTAGTCCCGATCGAATTAGATCGTGGTCATTTGGGGAAATCAAAAAGCCAGAGACTATTAANTATAGGACGTTTAAACCAGAGCGTGATGGTCTTTTTTGTGCGCGAATATTCGGCCCAATCAAGGATTATGAGTGTCTTTGCGGTAAATACAAACGGATGAAATATAAGGGGATTGTCTGTGAGAAGTGTGGAGTCGAGGTTACTTTAACAAAAGTTAGAAGAGATAGAATGGGGCATATCGAGCTCGCTGCGCCGGCGGCTCATATTTGGTTTATGAAGTCTTTGCCGTCAAGGNNAGGCTTGATGCTCGATATGACACTAAAAGATTTAGAGCGTGTTCTATATTTTGAGAATTATATTGTTTCTGAACCCGGTCTGACTCCTTTGACAGAGAAGCAGTTGCTATCTGAAGAGGAGTACCAGGATGCTGTTAATGAATATGGAGAGGATAGCTTTCAAGCGGGAATAGGTGCTGAAGTAATAAGAGACATGCTTAAAAACATTGACCTTGAAGAGTTGCTTGAAACTTTAAAAATGGATCTTAAGGAAACCAATTCAGAGGCAAAGCGAAAAAAGTATGTAAAGCGGCTAAAGCTGGTTGAAGCTTTTTTAAATTCGGGTGCACGGCCCGAATGGATGATTTTAGAAGTTGTACCTGTGATTCCCCCTGAATTAAGGCCTCTTGTGCCGTTAGATGGAGGTAGATTTGCTACATCTGATCTCAACGATCTGTATAGAAGAGTAATTAANAGAAATAATAGGCTCAAACGGTTAATTGAATTGCGGGCTCCGGAGATAATAGTAAGAAATGAAAAACGGATGTTGCAAGAATCGGTTGATGCTTTGTTTGATAATGGTAGGCGTGGCAGAGCAATTACCGGGGCGAATAAGCGTCCACTAAAATCCTTATCCGATATGCTGAAGGGAAAGCAGGGAAGATTCCGTCAAAATCTTCTGGGTAAACGTGTAGATTACTCTGGAAGGTCAGTAATTGTTGTGGGGCCAGAATTAATGCTCCATCAGTGTGGTTTGCCAAAAAAAATGGCACTCGAATTATTTAAGCCCTTCGTTTATTCGAGGCTAGAGAAGTATGGTTTAGCCACAACGATTAAAGCCGCCAAGCGAATGGTNGATAAAGAAAGACCTGAGGTATGGGATATTTTAGAGGAGGTTATTAGAGAGCACCCCGTTATGTTAAATCGTGCTCCTACTCTTCATCGGCTGGGNATACAGGCCTTTGAACCAGTATTGGTTGAAGGCAAGGCCATACACCTTCATCCTTTAGTTTGTACAGCTTTTAATGCAGATTTTGATGGCGATCAGATGGCGGTGCATGTTCCTCTGTCCTTAGAGGCTCAGTTAGAAGCTCGAGTTTTGATGATGTCAACAAATAACATATTAAGTCCAGCGAATGGTAAACCTATTATCGTTCCGTCGCAGGATATTGTTTTAGGTTTATACTACATGACGATGTTGCGTGAAGGCGAGATCGGAGAAGGGATGATTTTTGCAAATGCAGAAGAGATAGAACATGCCTTGAACGAGGGGGCTGTCTCGCTACATGCAAAAATCACCGCGCGCTACGAAACATTAAATGAAGCCGGAGAAGAGTTAACTCTAAGAGTAGAGTCTACTCCTGGACGAATGCTATTTGCTGAGCTTCTTCCTCGCCATCCAAAAATTCCATTTGATTTGGCTAATAGGCTATTAACAAAAAAAGATGTATCATTTGTTATAGATGAAGTGTACCGTCACTGTGGTCAAAAAGAGAGTGTAATCTTTGCTGATAGAATAATGGCTCTCGGCTTTAAGAATGCATGTGATTCAGGTATTTCATTTGGTAAAGATGATCTCATTATACCTGAAGCAAAGAAGAAATTAGTATCTGATACAGAGCAACTGGTAGAGTCGTACGAAAGACAATATTTAGATGGTTTAATTACACGTGGTGAAAAGTATAATAAAGCGGTTGATGCTTGGTCTCGTTGCACTGATTTAGTCGCTGATGAAATGATGGCTGAGATCCAGAAAGTTGAGCCAAAAATTGAGGTTAACTCAGTTTATATGATGTCAGATTCTGGTGCGCGTGGTTCAGCTGCTCAGATGAAGCAGTTAGCTGGAATGCGTGGATTAATGGCTAAGCCCTCTGGAGAGATAATCGAGACACCAATTATCTCAAATTTTAAAGAAGGATTGTCAGTTCTGGAGTATTTCAATTCAACGCACGGAGCTCGAAAAGGTCTAGCGGATACGGCTTTAAAGACAGCAAACTCGGGTTATCTTACTCGACGCCTGGTGGATGTGGCTCAGGATTGCATTATCACGGAGGTGGATTGCGGGACCGAGCAGAGTATTACAGTAAACGCTGTGATAGAAGGTGGAGATGTAATTGTAACTTTAGGTGATAGGGTTCTTGGACGTACGTTGGCTGAAGATGTTATTGATCCAGAATCAGGAGATGTGTTAATAGAAAAAGGTACTTTATTAAATGAAGTTAATTGTGAAGCATTAGATGGCTCAGAAATAGAGTCAGTTCGAATCCGCTCCGTTTTAACTTGTGAAACAAAATCTGGGGTATGCGCAGCCTGCTATGGCCGTGATTTAGCACGTGGTACTCCCGTTAATATGGGCGAAGCAGTTGGAGTTATTGCTGCACAATCAATTGGAGAGCCTGGCACTCAATTAACTATGCGAACATTCCACATCGGTGGAGCAGCTCAACGTGGTGCTGAACAATCGGCAATTGAGGCCAACTCGGATAGCAAAGTAAAATTAGTAAATTGTAGCGTGATAAAAAATAGCTCTAAAATGAATATTGTTATGACTCGTAATGCGGAAGTTATTTTGACAGATGGCAAGGATCGTGAGCGAGCGCGTCACAGGATACCCTATGGTGCACAATTACTAACGAAGGATAAAGCTAAAGTTGAGAGAGGTGAGAAGTTAGCAGAATGGGATCCATATACCTTACCTATAATATCTGAGAAGGCTGGAATCGCAAATTATGTTGACCTTGACGAAGGGGTTACCATGCGAGAGACCGTTGATGATGCAACAGGTATTTCGAGCCGTGTTGTTATAGATTGGAAGCAACAACCTAAAGCCGCAGATCTTCGTCCGCGAATTACGCTACGAGATAACAATGGTGAAGTGATACTACTTGACAACGGAGAAGAGGCTCGCAGTTACATGTCTGTTGATGCGGTGTTGTCAGTTGAGAATGGACAAAAGGTTAATACAGGGGACGTTTTAGCTCGTATTCCACGCGAGGGATCTAAAACTCGAGATATTACCGGTGGATTGCCGCGTGTTGCTGAATTATTTGAAGCCCGAATTCCTAAAGATCACGCAATTATTAGCGAGAATGAAGGTAGAATTGAGTTTGGAAAGGATTATAAAAATAAACGCCGTATTGTCGTAGTTCCTGATGACAAGGAATTGGAGCCAGTTGAATACATGATTCCAAAAGGTAAGCACATTAGTGTCCAAGAAGGAGATTATGTTGTGCGAGGCGATTCTTTAATGGACGGTAATCCGGTTCCTCATGATATTTTAAAGGTTATGGGTGTGGAAGCTTTGGCCAATTACCTTATTGACGAAATTCAAGATGTTTATCGATTACAGGGCGTGAGGATAGATGATAAGCATATAGAAGTTATTGCAAGACAAATGCTTCAAAAAATTGAAGTGGTTGATAGCGGTGATACAACCTACCTTGTTGGCGAATTAATTGATAGAATTGAATTTGAGACAGAGAATGAACGCGTAAAAAATGAGAAAGGTGAGGCTGCTAGCGGAACATCGGTTCTACAAGGTATTACAAAAGCAAGTTTGCAAACGTCTTCTTTTATATCAGCGGCTTCCTTTCAGGAGACTACGCGNGTTCTAACCGAAGCTGCTGTTTCAGGTAAGCGTGATAATCTTATTGGCTTAAAGGAAAATGTAATAGTTGGGCGGNTAATACCTGCTGGAACAGGTTCTGTAATGAACAAATTTAGAAAAATTGCTGCAACTAGNGATATTGCATTGCGCCAAGATGAAGAAGAGGTTGTAGCAATAGAGGAAAGTGTCTCTGATCAAGAAGTTGATTGAAACACAGTTCCGGACGTTAGGTAAATCAAATGTCTTGTCACGTTTCCTGATAGGCTATCAGAGCTATATCCGCAATAAGCTCTCATAAAGTATCTTTTGGCTGCAATGTGCTAGATTTTTGCTGTAATAGATGTTTTAAGTTTACAGTATATNTTCANCNTGCCTATTTGAATAATTCTTATTTCTTTTGCTATAATTTTTATTCGATGGATTTTCGAAAAAATATAGATAGTATTTCAATAGGTTACTTAAATATATGCTATATTGAAAGTTTGAAAAAAAAACATTATTGTTTAGCTTGACGAATTAATGAACCCACCCTATATTCCCGCACTCCTTAAGGATTTCTGGTGGTAGGTGTTCATCCTAGACGCAGCGGGTCCTTTGAAAAGAAGAAATAGAACATTGCTTGGCAATGAATAGAAACACTAAACCGTTGCTTTATCGCATAATGATAAGGACGTGTTAGATATTTATAGAATGCTAATGTAAATTTGGTTTGTTGCTTTGTTAGAAGGATTAAAAGGCTGATGCCAACAATTAATCAATTAATCCGGAAGCCACGTAAGGCGCCGGTAAAAAGAAATAAGGTTCCAGCGATGGAGGCGTGTCCACAAAAACGAGGGGTCTGTACTCGTGTGTACACGACAACGCCAAAAAAACCAAATTCAGCTTTAAGAAAAGTGGCCCGTGTACGTTTAACAAACGGTTTTGAGGTAACCTCTTACATTCCTGGTGAGGGGCATAATCTTCAGGAGCATAGTGTCGTTTTAATTCGTGGTGGTAGGGTCAAAGATTTACCTGGTGTTCGTTATCATATTATTAGAGGTGTTTTGGATACCCAAGGAGTTAATGATCGCAAGCAACGTCGTTCAAAGTACGGCACTAAGCGTCCGAAATAAGGAGTAATTATATGTCACGTCGCCGAGCCGCAGAGAAACGTAAGGTTTTACCAGACCCAAAATACGGTGATTTAGTGATCACAAGATTAATGAACCGTCTTATGCTTGATGGTAAAAAGTCCGTAGCGGAGCGAATCGTTTATGATGCTTTTTCTGATATGGAAAAAAAAGCTGGTTTAGATCCTGTTGTGGTCTTTCATGATGCTTTAACAAATATTAAACCTCAAGTCGAAGTGCGATCAAGGCGTGTTGGTGGCGCTACTTATCAAGTGCCAGTAGAAATTAGGAATGATAGAGCACAGGCTTTAGCCTTAAGATGGTTAATAGATTTATCTCGAAAACGTTCAGAAAACACTATGGTTGAGCGTTTATCTGGCGAGTTGCTTGATGCAGCTAACAATAGAGGAGCCGCTGTTAAGAAAAGAGAAGATACGCATAAAATGGCAGAGGCTAACAAAGCCTTTTCGCATTACCGCTGGTAGTATTGGAAAGAAAAAAATAATGGCACGTAAACATCCTCTCAGTACCTACCGTAATATTGGCATCATGGCACATATTGATGCTGGTAAAACAACCACAACCGAACGTATTTTGTATTACACGGGTAAGTCATACAAAATTGGTGAAGTGCACGATGGTAACGCAACTATGGACTGGATGGAGCAGGAGCAAGAAAGAGGTATTACTATTACTTCCGCTGCAACGACTTGTGAGTGGAATGACCATCTAATTAACATCATAGATACTCCCGGTCACGTTGATTTTACCATCGAAGTTGAGAGGTCTTTGAGGGTCCTCGATGGAGCTGTTGCGGTTTTCGATAGCGTTGCGGGTGTTGAACCGCAATCTGAGACTGTTTGGCGTCAAGCTGATAAATACGAAGTGCCGCGCATTTGTTTTGTGAATAAAATGGACCGTACAGGTGCTGACTTCTACCGTTGTGTAGATATGATCATTGATCGCTTGGGCGCAGTTCCATTGGTTTTACAATTGCCAATCGGCAGTGAAGCTGAATTTACCGGTGTTATAGATTTGATAAAGATGCAGGCAATCACATGGAAGAATGAAGATCTTGGTGCTGAATTCGTTTATGGCGATATTCCGGAAGATCGTATGGAAGAAGCTGCGAAGTACCGTGAAAATCTGGTTGAAACGGCCGTTGAAATGGATGATGAGGCTATGGAATCTTATCTTGAAGGCACTGAGCCTGATGAAGCTATGCTCAAAAAATGTATTCGAGCAGGCACTTTGAGTGCTAAATTCGTTCCGATAACTCTTGGATCCGCATTTAAAAATAAGGGAGTGCAGCCCTTACTTGATGCTGTTGTTGACTTTTTGCCAAGTCCTATCGAGGTAGAGGCTATCCAGGGTGTAAGTATGGATGGTGAAACTGAAATTGAGCGCATTAGTTCAGATGATGAACCTTTTGCAGCGCTTGCCTTTAAGATTATGAACGATCCTTTTGTTGGCTCTTTGACCTTTGTTCGTATATATTCAGGAGTGCTTGAAGCTGGTTCGTATCTCCAAAATACAGTTAAAAACAAGCGTGAGCGCGTTGGTCGTATGTTAATGATGCACTCTAATTCCCGTGAAGATATCAAACAGGCCCGCGCTGGAGATATTATTGCTTTGGCTGGTTTGAAAGATACAACAACGGGTGACACATTAACCTCGACGGACAGTCAAGTCATTTTGGAACGAATGGAATTCCCTGAACCAGTGATCGAAATTGCGGTTGAGCCCAAGACTAAGGCTGATCAGGAGAAAATGGGGCAGGCTCTTCAACGCCTGGCAGCCGAAGATCCTTCTTTCCGGGTCGCCAGTGATGAAGAAAGCGGTCAGACCATAATTAAAGGGATGGGTGAACTGCATTTGGATATTATTGTTGATCGTATGAAAAGGGAGTTTAGTGTTGAGGCGAATATTGGTGCACCTCAAGTTGCTTATCGAGAAACAATTAAGACCCCTTATGATATGGATTATACTCATAAGAAGCAGTCTGGTGGTGCCGGCCAATTTGCTAGAATAAAGGTTAAATTCGAGCCATTACCTCCGGGGTCAGGATTTGAATTTTCGAGTTCAGTCGTTGGTGGTAATGTTCCAAAAGAGTATATTCCCGGTGTGGAAAAAGGTTTTCAGTCCTCTCTGGAAACGGGACCGTTATCGGGCTTTCCTGTAACCGATATTAAGCTCGAACTTTATGATGGGGCATACCATGACGTTGACTCCTCTGTGATGGCGTTCGAGATAGCAGCACGTGCAGCCTTTAGAGAAGGAATGATGAAGGCAAAACCTTGTTTATTAGAGCCAGTGATGAAAGTTGAAGTGGTCACTCCAGAAGAATATATGGGTGACATTATAGGTGACCTTAATTCTAGACGAGGTAATGTTGGTTCTATGGACCAACGAGGTAATGCCCGAGTTGTTTCATGTATGGTGCCTCTAGCAAATATGTTTGGTTATGTGAACACTCTGCGATCAATGTCGCAGGGTCGCGCGCAATTCTCAATGCATTTTGATCACTATGCTGAGTTACCTGCAGCCGTTTCTGAAGAAGTAAGAGAGAGATTAGCTGGTTAAATCTGTTAATTAATATTTTTTATTTCCTATTCTGGAGTTTGACATGAGTAAAGAGAAATTTGAGCGGACAAAACCGCATTGTAACGTAGGTACGATTGGTCATGTTGATCATGGTAAAACAACACTTACTGCTGCGATT
>NHCC01000014.1 GCA_002168115.1 Rhodospirillaceae bacterium TMED23
AGTTTATGACCCAATCGGCAAACCTGGAAGTTCTGCGGACCGTGGCGGTTGTATTAATTTATTGACCCCAAAGAGAACACAGTCATTAAAAACACACTCAGCTGCTTATAACTCTTGCCTGATCGAAATAGAGAAGTGGGATAGTAAGCGTGGCTCTAATAGCAACATAACTGAAATAGAAACGATATTAGCAAAATAGATATTGGTAAAATTAAATGAAAAAGTGGAATCTTATTATTGATATAGCGAAGTGCCATAATTCGAACAATTGCTTTCTTTCGGTAGCGGATGAATATATTGGGAATGATCATGAAGGTTATAGTGCCTCAATGCCTTTACATGGCCATCACTGGTTCAATATACACCGAAAAGAGCGCGGTCAGGCACCAATGGTTGACCTCAACTATTTGTCAACAACTTGCAATCATTGCGATGACGCACCTTGCATCAAGGCAGCGAAGAATGAAGCTGTAATCAAGCGGGAGGATGGTATCGTTATTATTGATCCTGAAAAGTCTATCGGACAAAAACAAATTGTAGATGCCTGCCCTTATGACTCTGTTTGGTGGAATGAAGAGAAAAATATTCCCCAGGCTTGGACTTTTGATGCGCACCTTTTAGATAGTGGTTGGAGTCAACCAAGATGTGCTTCTACTTGTCCAACTGGTGCAATAAAAGCGGCGAAACTTGAGGATTCGGAAATGGCTCAAAAAGTTATTGATGAAGAATTGCAAGTATTAAAGCCAGAATTAAAAACGAAACCCAGGGTTTATTATAAGAATCTTGATCTAATTACAAAATGCTTTATCGGCGGGTCAGTTATCACGAACGATACTGGTGTTGAAGAATGCGCAGTTAATGCTTCTATATTTTTGTATAAAGATGGAGAGAAAATCGCAGAAACCAAAAGTGATGACTTTGGCGATTTTAAATTCGATGGACTCGAACCTGACAGTGGGGATTATCAATTAGAGATTGTATATCAGAACAGTAAAGTTCAAAAGAAATCTGTTAATTTAAAAGAAAGTGAGTATCTCGGTTTAATAGGCGTATAGAAACTATAACCAAAAAAAACAGGCTCAACAAATTAAATCCAGATTTATACAGTCATATTGTGATTTCTGCTCTAATGGCGGCCCTGTTTTTCAAAATAACGTTGATGATATTCTTCTCCCAAGTAAAACACATCAATGGGTGAAATTTCAGTAACAATTGGATTATTGAATCTTTTTTGTTCTGATAAGCTTTGCAAAGACTTTTTTGCAAGTCTTTCTTGCTCTTGAGAATGGTAGAAAATTGCTGAACGGTATTGTGTTCCAACGTCTGGGCCTTGCCGATTCAATGTTGTGGGATCGTGTATATCCCAAAAAACTTCCAATAATTCTTGAAAAGAAACCTCATGTGGGTCAAATTTAACTTGAACAACCTCAGCATGTCCGCTCTGGCCTGTGCAGACTTGCTCGTAAGTAGGGTTTTCTAACGATCCTCCAGCGTAACCGACAGGGGCTTCTAATACTCCTGGAACTTTATTGAAATAATATTCGATGCCCCAGAAACATCCTGCACCAAAAGTTGTTTTTTCCATTTAATATATCCTATAACTAATCCATACTAATTTTTATTGAAAGGTACTCTAAAAATGTTGAATGTCAAATTACACCATCTTTCTTTTCGAACTGAAAATCAAAAGTCAATGGTTAATTTTTACCAGGATATGATGGGGATGAACAAAATATCCCACCCAAACGATGGTGTTATTCTTCAAGCAAAAAATAGAATTATTCACTTTGTCGAGGGCACAAAGAATACCCTCAATTATGCTGGTTATATTGCCCCTGATATTGAATCGTTAGAGAAATTACGTACAAAACATCAAAAATCGGGTTTAGATCTACTTAAATCACCTTCGCCGATTTTTGGCGATACTGCCTATGCAATTAAGGATCCTGATGGAAACCGCCTTGTTTTTGGACTTTCGGTTGCAAAGACCAAAGAGGAGGCATCCATGGCCGGGCGTATGCAGCATGTTGTAGTGGCCAGTACAAATGTGCAACCGCTAATTAATTTCTATTCCGATCAGGTTGGTTTTATAATATCTGATATTGTAAAGAAGGAAGATGGTCAGATAACCTCGTGTTTCATGAGATCTGACAATGAACATCATAGTTTTGCTGTGTTTTTGGGTGACTCTAACAAATTAGATCACAATTGTTATGAAACCGATAGTTGGAATGATATTCGAGATTGGGCGGATCATTTTGCAGAAGCAGAAATTCCTATATTCTGGGGGCCAGGTCGGCACGGGCCGGGAAATAATTTATTTATAATGGTTAAAGATCCAGATGGAAATCCGGTTGAACTATCGGCTGAAATTGAGGAAGTGGAAAAAGATAGGCAGACGGGTTTTTGGGTCCATAATGAACGGACCTTGAATTCTTGGGGCAAGGGTCTATTGAGGGTAGATTAAACTTGGGATTGGAAGCTTATTAGTGTGAGAAAATAATATGTCTAGTTTAGGTCGACTTTTAAGTATACTTGATCTTTATTCTGAATCAAAACCGATTTGGACTCTCGAGGATATTACCCTAGAAACAGGTTTCGCGAGGTCAACAGCCTATCGCTATGTCAAGGAATTGTGTGATTCTGGCCTCTTAATGTCAATTGGAAAGGGTGCACATGTTTTGGGTCCACGATTTATTGAATTAGATAGATTGATTAGAAATAATGATCCCNTTTTAATGGCATCTCAGAGAATTATGCCAGATTTACTCGAAGAATTTGGTGAGGGTGTTTTGCTGTTGAGCTCGCTCTATGAAAATAAGGTGCTATGTATTCACCAAGAACCACTAGTTACAGATTTTAAGATTAGCTATACACGCGGGCGTCCTATGCCACTATTTTATGGAGCAACTTCGAAAATAATACTTTGTCATTTGCCTGAAAAAGTGCTCATTAAATTATTTCTACAACATCGTAAGGAAATTGCTCAAGCAGGATTGGGTGAGGAATGGGACGACTTTAGGGCATCTCTTAGTATGATTAGNCAGAAGAAATTTTGTATTTCTAGTAATGAAGTCGATCAAGGAGTAACCGGTGTCGGGACTGCAATATTCTCAGAAACACAATCAATATTGGGAAGCCTTACTTATGTTACCTTTAATTCAAATAAAAGTATTGATNAAANAATAACTGGCCNCCTCCTTGCNGGTTGTGAAAAAATTACAAAAGAAATAAACTCAACAATTAATAAAGTTAGTGACAACCAATAAAAAATCTAAAAAGTATTAAACGAGAAGTATTACCTATCGAAAAGAAAGTTATTAATATTTAATGCCAGTAATCTTTAGATGATAGTCTAATTTATATAAAATACGATAGAAAGTGGATAAGAATTTGACACAGAGAATAAAAATATTATTAGCCAGTCCAAGGGGATTTTGTGCAGGAGTTGAGCGTGCTATTGAGATTGTTGAAAAAGCCCTAGATAAATATGGTCCCCCTGTTTATGTGCGCCATGAGATTGTTCATAANAAAAGAGTGGTAGAGTCCCTCNGAGCCAAAGGTGCGGTTTTTGTTCAGGAATTAGATGAGATACCTGAAAATAGTATTACCATATTTAGTGCACATGGTATCGCAGAATCAGTTGAAAATGAGGCCAAGATTCGTGATCTTCCCGTTATTGATGCAACGTGCCCTCTAGTTTCTAAAGTTCACAAAGAAGGGCAAGTTCANGCATCAAAGAATNGAGAAGTCATTTTAATTGGACATATTGGTCATCCTGAAGTCGAGGGNACTATGGGAAGAATTCCAGGNAAGGTTCACCTTGTTTCAAATAGAGATGATGTTAGTGCCCTTGACATTCCCAATCATATTGAAGTTGCGTATATTACACAAACNACACTGAGCGTTGATGACACTCGGGANATTATCNNTGCGTTGAAANATAAGTTTCCATCAATTNTNGGNCCAGATGNTAAAGACATTTGTTATGCAACGCAAAATAGGCAACAAGCTGTATACCAGATAATTGATAAAATTGACTTATTATTGGTCGTAGGTGCACAAAATAGTTCAAATTCGAACCGGCTNAAGGAAATAGGAACGGATAATAATACTACCAGTTACTTAATTGATGACTCCAAAGATCTAAATCCAGATTGGCTTAGGGATATTTCTACAATAGGCGTTACTGCAGGTGCATCGGCTCCGGAGGAATTAGTGGAGGAACTATTGGAAAAAATAAAATCTTTTGCAGAGATTGATGTAGAATTTATCACGTCTAGCAAAGAGAATGTTAAATTCAAGTTACCGGAGGAATTAAAGGGTGTCGATATTATAGATTAATTCAATAATTAAATATGGTGGCACGTATAGATATAAATAATTTCATAATACGAGATACTCGCACTGGAGTATTAATATTTTGAAGCCCTCGTGTTTTCATTTTACGCAATAAATGATAATATATTTTAAGCATTATAATCACTGGTCGTATTTGTGATGAATTACACTTTGAAATTAAGGATGTTGCAATAGAGAAATTCTTCTCCGCTAAATCAGCGATTTCTTTGCATACATTCATAAATCCTTGGTTTTGATTAATATCGGATAATTTTGAAAATTGAACTGAATGCTTATCTAATAAACTCTTTGGCAAATAAATTCTATTACGATCCTCATCTTCCTTTATATCCCGTAGAATGTTAGTTAACTGAAGGGCAATACCCAAGTGTTTGGCTAGTTTGATGCTAATTTCAGGGTCTATTCCAAAAACAGTATTTGATAGTCTGCCCACCGATGATGCAACTCGGTCACAATATAACAACAATTCAGTCATATCTTTAATTTGAAGTTTTTGGACTGAGTCGGTTTTCATTCCCTCAATTATGGCGCAGAAATCTTCTTTGGAGAACTTATAAAGATTAAAAAACTGATCCAAAACGCGGGTTATCGGAGTTGTTGGAGTTCTATCAAATAAATGATTAATTTCGTTTTGCCAAATCGCTAATTTTATTAATTTTTCTTCAGGTGAGTCAAAACTATCCACTATATCATCAACCTCTCGACAGAATGCATAAATAGAGAACATTGTATATCTCTTTTCTATTGGCAATAAACGCATTGCCCAATAAAAAGAGGTTCCGGATTCTTTGACTTTAGAAATAACCGCATTTAAATCAGATATTTCGTGATTTGAATCTATCAAAATATTTTGTGACTCCATGTTATTACAAAGAAATAAAAAGCTTAAATAAAGCTTATTGTACGATAGGTCTATGATGAATCAGTTTTGATGGCAATTTATGGTTATTGCGTTAATATGTAAAAGGAATAATTAACCAAACCTAGCACGTGATTTTCAGTTATAATAATAGATAACTTCAATAGTAATGATGTTAGAAATTAAAAACGACATTCTTTATATCCATTGTCTAATTTAAGCTTCAATGAATATTCTTAAAAGTTCTATTAATAAAGAATTCTATTATTCCGGATAAAAAACACCAAGTGAAATGTAATTTTGATAGTTTAACCCTCAATAACAGGGGGTCTTGAAGGCGTAATTTTTTACTCAGAGCTCTTGCGATATTTATGATGATATAGGCTTCTATTGCTAAACGTTTGCTTTTTAGGTTTTTAGGTAGTTTTTCTGATTGATGAATTAATTTGTCTACAAGATTAATAATTTCTTTTTTACATTTTTCAAATTCTGCAGTTGAACGACGAGCTTTTAGGTCTTTAATGGAAGTGTTGCATGCGTCCATTATGTCCTTTGGGATATACACACGATCCAACTNGTCTAGGTCATCCTTGCAGTCCTGAAGATGATTTAGAATTTGTAAAGCTGCGCACAANGCATCGGAGTGTTNATAGTAAATATTATCGGTTNTTANGAAACCACCATNAAGNTCTATCAAATATCTTCCTATTGGTGCTGCTGATAGTTGACAATAATTAATCAATTCTGACCAATTATNATATCGGTTTTTCTTAATATCTTGTTTAAAGGCTGCTATTAGATTTATGCAATAACTAATATTTAAGCCTGTAATTTTTAAACTAGAGATCATATCTCGAATTTCACTTGGTAATGNATNATTTACTTTATCAGCCGTCACGGCTTTATCAAACTGGTCTAATTTANCCAATTTAGATGCCTCACTTAATGTAGGGTNATCTGCTATNTCATCAGCTGTTCTCGCAAAATTATAGAGTGTTATNATATGGTTTCGCANATTNTTAGGAATAATCCAGGACGCGACAGGGAAGTTTTCAGATGCTATATTCTTTCCAGAGCTAAAAATTTTAGATGTTTTTTTCATTATCTATCGACCAACTTAACAAGTGTATGGCAAATCCAACGACATTAATATAAAAGATAAATATGATTGAAATAGTAAGACGTCAAACAGTAGCTGTTAATGTTGGCAATATCCAAGTTGGGGGTTCCGCTCCAATTATTGTCCAGTCTATGACTAATACCGATACCTCAGATTTAGAAGCAACGGTTGCACAAGTGCGCGCCTTAGCTACTGCTGGTTCAGAAATAGTTAGGATTACAGTTGATACAGAGGAAGCCGCTAATACAGTTGTGTACATTAAATCTAAATTAGATGATTTAGGTTGTCATGTTCCATTATGTGGTGATTTTCATTATAATGGCCATTTACTTTTAACCAAATATCCAGATTGTGCAAAAGCGCTATCAAAATATAGAATAAATCCCGGTAATGTGGGTTTTAAAGGTAAAAAAGACCTCCAATTTACAGTAATGATTGAGCAGGCAATTAAATACGACAAGCCCATCAGAATTGGCGTAAATTGGGGGAGTCTCGATCAAGCCTTATTAGCTC
Source organism: Rhodospirillaceae bacterium TMED23 (assembly GCA_002168115.1). GTDB lineage: Bacteria > Pseudomonadota > Alphaproteobacteria > Rhodospirillales > UBA2165 > TMED23. Next base: position 6,855 of record NHCC01000014.1, read on the forward strand.
GTTTAATGGATGAAAATGCTTCTCGTATTGAGCCCCACGATATGGAGTCTGTTATGCATGAAGCTTTGGTTAGTTCTGCGCTAGAGAGTGCAACTTTGGCAGAGGAGATAGGTTTACCCAGAAATCACATTATTTTATCGTGTAAAGTTAGTTCGGTGCAGGATTTATTGTCTGTGTATAAATCGTTGGCCGAAAAGTCTAATTATGCTCTCCATCTGGGTTTAACTGAGGCTGGGATGGGCTCAAAAGGGATTGTTGCATCCACTGCGGCCTTATCTATTCTCTTGCAACAAGGGATTGGCGATACAATCCGTATATCTTTAACACCTGAGCCAGGTGGGGATAGAACTCGAGAAGTTATTGTTGCTCAAGAAATACTGCAAAGTATGAACATAAGATCATTTATTCCCCAAATAGTAGCATGTCCCGGATGTGGACGAACGACGAGCACCGTTTTTCAGGAGCTAGCCGAGAAAATAGAGATCTATATTCGGGATAAAATGCCTGAGTGGAGTAAGAATTATGTAGGTGTTGAAGATATGCGTGTTGCTGTAATGGGTTGTATAGTTAATGGACCTGGTGAGAGTAAGCACGCAAATATAGGCATTTCTCTGCCAGGAACTGGGGAGCAACCGGCTGCCCCAGTTTTTATAAATGGTGAAAANAAGATGACTTTACGTGGGAAAAATATTGCTGAAGACTTTAAAAAGATTGTTAACGATTACGTGGCAATTAACTATAGTACAAAATGATAATACGTAANCTTATGGGTCTTGGTGATCAGGGGTGGACATGCCTAATCTTTTTTTCTATACACGGCTATCTGAACAATATTTATTATGAGGAATTAATTGATCAATATATTGTTTGATAAAGTTATTATGCCCGGGTAGCTCAGTTGGTAGAGCAGCGGACTGAAAATCCGCGTGTCGGTGGTTCAAATCCGCCCCCGGGCACCATTAAAGCCCCAGTTTACTGGGGTTTTTTTGTGTCTACACCTCATTACAACATCGCCCATATCGCCCATATCAACCATATTGTGACAAACTATTGGGCACAGTTTTGGGCACAGCAACAAGAAAAGAACACAAATGCCTACCTACAAGCCGATATAACTTGTTGCGCATGCATTAATGCTTTGTCCATTAGACGTGCTTCAACAACAGGTCCGTAATAGATCACACTAACTAATATCAAGAGACTACTGACTAAGGTAACAAGCGATACAATTTTCATGACACTTCCTTTCTAAATAACTTAGCCTCATCTGCCCTACGCAAAACCAACCCTCGCATTATACGACCATTGGATCGTCTCCATTTCCAGAACTCATTAGATGCACCAGTGTAATCCTGTCTATTCAGTTTAGATCTAATAGTACTGGACATGAAGCGACCACTGCCGATGTTGTATACTAATGATACCAGACTAGAGAATTGATTGAGGTTCAAACTTGTTCTAACTATTCTTGCAACTGCATTTTCAGCCGTGCGCAATCCTTTTTATCGGTCACTATTGTTAGATCCAAATATTTGTATTTAAGTTATAATAAAATATTTTTTTATTGCAGTATTACCAAATTGCAATAAATAATCTTAAGTATTACACTAAGATAAACTCGAAATAATCGAGACTTCAATCTGCGAATTGCGATGTAACCAAGAAATGAATAAAAATATTGATGATATAGTCCCCAAATTATCTGAGATAGAGACTGAAAAGAATATAGCAAGGGAAGCTAACCGCGCAATTAAAGAAAAAACACGGGCTATGGAGAAGGAATTAAAGAAACTTCAGCTCGAATTACAATTGCGAAAAAATTTATCATTTGAACTACAAAAACAAAGAAAGTTGGCCGAAGAAGCTAACTTGAGTGCAAAAGAAAAGGCGAGGGAACTAGACAAGTTGTTAAAGAAACAAAAACTTGAAGTTTTGCTCAGAAAAAATTTAGCTGATGAAATGCAAAAACAGAAAGAGCTCGCAATTAATGCCCAACAACTCGCCCTAGAGAAAAAAAATGAGATTGAGGCTATCTCAAATCAACTTTCTAAATACCTTTCACCTCAAATTTATAATTCGATTTTTTCCGGTGAAAAAAAGGCAGACATAGTAAGCCAGAGAAAAAAATTAACCATTTTCTTCTCCGATATTGTCGGTTTCACTGATATTTCTGACGCGTTAGAGGCTGAGGAAATTTCCTCTATGCTTAACTATTATCTCACTGAAATGTCAGAAATTGCTCTAGCTAACGGTGGTACAATTGATAAATATATAGGAGATGCGATTCTAGTATTTTTTGGCGATCCGGATACGGAGGGTGTAAAACAAGATGCTATCAACTGCGTCAACATGGCCATATCGATGCAATCTAAAATGTCTGAATTAAAGGATGAATGGGCAAAAAAGTTTGGCTTAAGAGAACCACTATCTATTCGCATTGGTATTGCCACTGGATACTGTACTGTGGGTAATTTTGGAAGCGAAGATAGATTAGATTACACGGTAATAGGTTCCCAAGTAAATTTAGCTGCACGTCTTGAGGGGTTGGCGGAACCAGGTTCAATTTTAATTTCATTTGATACGTACAGCCAAATATCAGGCGATGTTAGGTGCGTTGAATTAGGCAAGGTCTCAGTAAAGGGAATACGAGAGGAGGTGAGAACCTTTGAAGTTTTATTAGAACCAAAAATTGAGCAGAATTTTGAAGAAATTGAAACAAGCAATCTTAAGATAAGAGCAGATATTGATCGGCTAGAATCAAAAGAAATAGAAATGATAGAAAAATTTGTTAAAAAAATTAGAAAAAAGAGAAAAATTATATAATTATAATTTGACTAGAAATCTAAAATTATATTTATTCTAAATCTACAATGAATCAAAGAGGTTATGAATAAATGTCCTTAATTAGTCCAATTAATAAAGATAACGCGCAGCCTGAAGTAAAGCAAAAATTAGATACTATTGAAAAAGAACATGGAATGATCCCAAATGCCGTCGGGGTTCTGGCACATTCTAAAGCTTCTTTAGATATGTTCATGAATATGGAGGGTGCCCTAGCTGCGGGTGAGTTAAGCACAACGCAAAGAGAAATGATCGCACTGGCCGTCTCCCAGGCAAATGAATGTAAATATTGTGTTTCGGCACATACAGAATTTTGCTCAGGCCTAGGTCTGGATACGGCTGATGTTATTAAATCACGTCTAGGTGAAGCAGATAACAAGCAAGACCAAGCCATGTTAGACCTAGCTATTTCAATTGTCGAAAACAAAGGCCAAGTCCCAGANGATGAAATAGCAGGCTGGCGAGAAGATGGTTTAAACGATAACTTAATATTAGAAATATTTTCTAACGTTATCAATATTATGTTAGGAAATTATGTAAACCATCTCGCTAGGACTGAAATAGACTTTCCAGTATGTACACTTGATTTGTAAAGTTTCTTTGCCAATTGCCTTAGAGACATAACTAATCAATATTTTTCTGGAGCTTCCACTTTAATAGTAATTAATAGCAAACGTTAGCGAGCCACTCGGAGTTGTTGTAATATCTCTGAAACACTAACTTTTTCTACTAAATCGTAAAAAGATAAATATATGGATGGATTGTTTGTATTTATAAAAACGGTAGTCCTTGAGATTTTGCCAGAAGTTGTGAGCGTGCTGATAATTTCTGCGCCGATTTTTTTAATTTTCATTATTATTTCATACCGAACAAAAGATCTCATAAAAAAATTTCGACTTATCTGGTATATTCAGTCTGTGCTTTTGTTTTTATCCATAATTTCGGTTAAATCGATCGCCTATACATTCTTTGGATTAAATGCGGAAGGATTAGAATTAGTTGATAAGACGAGCCAGACACTACTTTGGTTACTTGGCACCCTAGTCGCCAACCAAGCCTTACATCTGTTTGTGTGGGAGGGGGTTTTCTTACGCAAATATAAGTCAAGTCCGCCAGCTATTTTAATGGGATTGGCAACAGCTTTCCTGTATCTCATCGCACTATATGGAATTATGACAATCATATTTGCACGTCCAATGACCGGTTTGATCGTTTCTTCAGGAATTGTAGCTGGTGTTCTTGGCCTAGCCATGCAAAGTTCTCTAGCGGATCTTATCGCAGGGGTAAGCATTAGTATTGAGAGACCTTTTAAGATTGGAGATTGGATTGAATTAGACGATGGGACGCTAGGTGAAGTAGTTGATATCAATTGGCGTGCAACCCATATCAAATCCTGGAATAACAGTCTTTACATTCTGCCCAACGCTCGTATTTCTAATGCTCGAGTTCACAACTATCATCGGCCCGAACAAACCTACTGTTGCTGGGTTTATGTTCATATTCCCTCAACTGTTCCGCCTGCGTTAGCTCGTCGGGTACTTTTAGAAGCCGCTATCGAGTCTGATAAAGTACTTGATAACCCTGCGCCGGTCGTTCGTGTGAGCGAGGCTGGAGGCTCNTACAAATATGTAGTATTCGTAAANTTTAAGAATTACCCGAGTCATTATATAGGTTTAGATGATTTTTTTCTGCGTGTTTGGGTACAGTGTGCTCGCCACGGTATCGTTCCATCTGCAGTCACAACTGAAATCATTCTCCGTAAGGGCATTGCAGAAGAGATTAAAGCTCCATCGCCAGACGAATTATTATCACAAATTGAAATATTTTCGGAAGTCGATGATCGAACGCGTCAAAAATTAATCAGCAAAGTTAAAGTCCATACAATGCCTGAGGGAAAGGTGATTGTCAGCCAGGGTGATTTAGGAACTTCTTTGTTCGTTATATCAGCCGGGATGGTTCGAGTTGTCATTAATACAACAGGAGGTAATATTCAAGAGGTAAAAAAACTTGGCTCAGGAGAATATTTTGGCGAGATGTCTCTGCTTGCTCATGAACCGCGTTCCGCTACGGTAATAGCTCATACTGACTGCCAATTGCTGGAGATTGACAAAAATTCAATAAAAACAGTTTTCGATTTACACCCTGAACTGATGCAAATTATGGCGCATACTGTTTCGACACGTCGTTTAAGTAATGATAAACTTACACAAAGTCTTTCCGCAGATGAGTTTAATATTAATTTGAATACGATAGTGACTAATTTGGTTAAACGTATGAAAAATATTTTTTCATAATTACTTTTGAAGTTTTACGTGACCTCCTATTAGTTTGATTTTTTCTGCAGGAAGGCAGGTTCTTTTCGCATACATCTAACCACCGTTATCAATAAATCGTTTTGATTCAAACAGGGGATGACAAAAATTCCTCTAGATGGTGTTTCCAAATTGAAGCCATGCTATTAGACCCATGTCCTTGGGTTTTGGAACTGGATGGAACTAATACGAACCGCGCATCTGGAATTTTTTGTATAACGGGTTCGATTATATCCAGTTCTGGGGGATTAAGTTGATCGTCTGCAAAATTTATTAATAGCATTTTGGCTTTAATCGCACTTATATATGCCGAAGGATCGTAATCCATTGATGCCTCAATTTGATAGAGGCGATTATTAGCATCTATTTTTCGTGCCCGGTTAACTAACTCGATATAAAATTTATCGGAATCTTTTCGAGTTGGAGCATGTTCCTGAATTTTTTTTACGCTATGGGTTAGAAGAGCGCTATAGGGCGCTGTGTACACATAGTATGAGGGGTTCTCAGTATAATTACCTTCAAACCATTTAGGATCATTCCTGATAGCCTCAATGGCAATTCGGCGCTGTATCCAATTGCGCCCGCTCATAGGTCCAGGCTGGCAGGCAATGGCGATAATAGCATCAGTAAATTCTGGATACTGTCCAGCCCACATCCAGGCCAGCATACCGCCCATCGATATGCCTAAAATAAGATGAAGGTGTTGAATTTCTAACTTCTCTGTAAGGAGCATTTTAATTGACCTTACTATATCGCTATAGCGATAGTTAGGAAAACTTGCTCGCATTCCATCGCTGGGCTTGCTGGATTTTCCAAAGCCGATCGCATCTGGGATTATGACGAAATATTTTGATAAATCAAGAGCTTGGCTTGATCCAAATAATTCACCTCCAAGGCTTGGTTGAAGCCAGATCTTTGAATTGCCTGTTGTATTATGAAGTAATAATACTGCATTGGTTATTTGACCTGTTGAGTCCCAAATTGGAGAGCCCATTGTTAGGTAATGTAGTTTTAGATTTGCTAGTATTTGACCGTTATCAAATTTAAAATCTTTGATATAATAGTCGTGGCTTTGGTAATTTTCGAACATAATGGTTTAGTCATTATTTTATATAGTATTTCTTATTTTATATTAGTAATTGTTCCTGATTAATAATTCAATGATTTCATAGAATATAGTAGTTCCAGATTATTGAGAGAGTAATAAGCCAAATTTGGGACTTGCCCATCCCAAAACTATATTAGGTGTATTATTATCAGAGTAAATTATTTGACAAGTTAAGTAGAACCCAATTAATAGAGTTGCGTACCTTAACAAGGATTTGATTGCGAGGTCTGAATGAATTCCAAAAATAAAGAACAAGAAGACCAGTTGAGCAAGTTTCGTCGATATGAGCTTGAAAGAGTAAAACATTTTTTTAATTCTAAAGATAAGGTGCTGGAAATTGGGGGTGGAAGTGGATTCCAAGCATCCCTGATATCCAAGCACGTAGATGAGATTGTTTCAATTGATGTTTACTCACATCCAGACCCCGTTGCAGAAGTTAAGGTCTATGACGGGATTAATATACCATTCCCAGATAATTATTTTGACGCTATTTTTAGTTCAAATGCTCTTGAACATATTCAAGATATTGATAACATTATGTTAGAGCTAAAACGAGTGTTAAAAGATAATGGAGTTTCTGTGCACATTGTTCCAACGGTCTCGTGGCGTGTATTCACATCTTTGGCCCACTACCCCGGAATTCCTCGGCTTATTTGGAGCAACTATCAAAATCTCAAAACAAAAATAACGCTCCCAGCGGTTACAAAAGTGTTAACACCTGAACTAAAAAGTAATTCAAATCGTTTTTTGCTGGCCTCCATTAATTCTCAGTCTATCTTTAATATTTTTACTTACTTTAAACTAAAATGGATTAAGTCCATTTTGTTGAGTCCCAGACATGGAGAGCGTGGTAACGCTTTGACTGAGGCTTGGTACTACCGCAGCAAATGGTGGCGCATTGCATTCAGAAAAAATGGAATGATAATTGAGGAGGAGTTCCCCCTAGGCCTTTTCTATACGGGCAACATGGTCTTAGGGCGAGTTTTACCCCTTTCAAGCAGACACTTTTTATCCAAGATATTTGGAAGNTCAACTAGGCTATTTTTTCTTAGGAATAATTCAAGTTAAGAATAATTTCTTAAATAACTCTTAAAAGCTTATTTAATACTATTGGCTTTTGTAGTAATTCAATCACGCATTTTTGCATTTTTCTTTTTAATATCTTTGTCATGATCCGCTGAATCACCAATACCCGCAACAGCTATAGTTGACAAACCCAATGACGCTAAAATTAACAATACAAACAATTTTTTATGATCTGCACGTTTTATTTGAGAATGGCTTTACGCCTCTCAAAGATCGATTCATTTTTTACTAAATAATTAACACAACGTTCTTTGAATAACTTGTATCAAAATAAGTTAGTTTGAATTTTCTATTGCAACACACTCAATTTCCAGATCAAACGGCATCATCCATGATCCTACTGTAACAAATGTTCTAGCGGGGGCATCTGTGTTAAAATATTCTCGGTAAACTTCATTAATTTGAGAAAAATATCCAGAATTTGAACAAAAAATTGTCACCTTTAGGATATTTTCAAGACTACTACCCGCTGTTTCGAGTATAACTTTAATATTTTCAATTGAGAGACGCGTTTGATTTTTGATGTCTAAGAGCTCAAATTCACCGGTCTCTCGGTTTATTGGCGGAGTGCCTGAAACATAAATAAAGCCACCTGCTTTTGTTGCCATCGAAATTGGTACTACTGGTCTACCATCAGGCAAAGTGGGCATCTCAAATCCTTTTACTTCAACTATTTCTTTTTTCACCTAAAAACCCCCAATACTGTGTAAGTAAGAATTATATAAAGGTATTTTATATTTGATAAAACATACTTTAATTTTCAATCATAATATTTTTTATAAAGAATATAAAATTCATCGGTTCTACTAATTTTTTATATTTTAACTGGTTTTTAGAAACAAAGGTTAAAAAGATGTTTTTCATACAATAATAAAAATATTATATTATAAAAATTTTTAGCTAAGTTTAAACATGTATTTACGAACCTACGGAAAGGTACGATAAGTATAAAACTTGTAAAGAATTGTGACGTACTAATAGTTTAAATAATAAATAATACAGATAAGAAATATTATGCGATTTATATTTGTCAGTAAATTCATTGAATTTGCCTAATCTCGATGGAATATACGGGATGGCCGCTAATCCCTTAAGACAAGTTTTTATGATGGGTGTGGTATGGTTTCTCGCCAATCAAAGGAAGGGCTTATATCTTGATTTACTTGAGGTAGGGTCATGGGGAGGCGCCTCTGCATTAACGTGGGGGCAGGGTCTTGAACTTCACAATAATAGTCTTGGTGGAATAACATGTATTGATGCTTGGAGACCATATTATACTCCAGATACAATTTTTGATGAATTGAGTAAGGAAATTAATGACGCATTGTTGGGCGAAGAACCATATAAAATCTTTCTAAAGAATATTGAATATGTTCATCCAAAGATTGATATGACGATACACAAAGGTTGGTCTTCTGACATATTCCCAAAACTCAAACAAAGTAGCTTTGATATGATATACATTGATGGTGATCACAGTTACGAAAATGTATCAGTTGACATCGAAGCCGCATGCAAACTTATTAAAGAGGGTGGTATTATTTGTGGAGATGATTTGGAGTTGCAGGGACATCAAGTTGATACGTCGATTATTAAGAAAATTCCATATTTGGATAAATATATGGATCAAGAATCCGGGATCGTATTCCATCCAGGGGTCACTCAAGCTGTAAAAGAAATATTTGGCGATGTATCTTCGTGGTATGGTTTTTGGGCTATACAAAAGGTAAATGCGGATTGGAGAGAAATTTCATTAACGGGCATGCCTCCCAATATTCCCCGATATATTACAGGCAAGAACTTGATTGAGTTGAAAGCGTTAATGATGAAACATGGGATATTATAGCCAACATAATTTACTTAACCGGTAAAGTTGCGAAGTGTTCTCCTAAATAAATTTTTACAATAAAATTAAATTTAAGAGTCACTATTACTCAGCGAATGGGGTTTGGTAGGCATTAACTGATTCATCCAACTATAATATCAAACGTCCCCATTTTTTCATTATTGGGTAAAGCCTTAAAGTCAACAACGACAGAAGATTTTCGTTTAATATTTTGTAGAAACATGTCTTGCTCATTTTCAGTTTCACCAGCAAAATACATCTGAGTTATAAATATGTTTTTGGCCTCATTGGTAATTTTAAAGTGTATGTGTGGTGTTCGTTTTATGCCATTATAATTATACCCTGAGGGTTTAATCGTGCGAAAACTATAGTCTCCGTTTTCACTAGTGTTTACCCTTCCATAGCCTTGGAAATTCTTATCCCAAGGTAGATTAGATTGATCTCGCTGGTCTTGGTATCTCCCCCATTTGTTAGCTTGCCAAATTTCAACTAATGCATTTGAAATTGGCTCTTTATTTATGTCTAAAACTCTACCTTTTAGGATGTGAATATCACCTTGAGCAAGTTTTTTATTATTATTTAAAAACGTTAGATCAGCGTCTTGGTCAATTGGTTTATTTATTGGGTAGAAAGGACCTTCAGTGTGAGTTGGTGTTGTAAGTATTCTAGCATTTAAGCTTTTTGTATTAGAATAAAGTCCAATAATTGAAGCGCTCGACAATAATAGCTTAGACAAAAAGTTTCTTCTAGTTTGGTTTTTCATAAATTATTATCCAGTATTCTAATGAATTTGATTTTTAATTTTTTTAACCGGATTAGGTTATTGACTCAATTGGTAATATTCAGACTTAAATCAATCAATTTGACAGTGTACTTTCTCAGACTTGGGAAATTTAACTAAATAAAACTAGTAGTATAGATGGAAAATTACGACGACTAGACTATATCAAGTAGTTCTTAAACTCTATAAAAACTAAATCAAGAAATTAACGTTTCGAGAAATGTTAGAAGATTAAATTGTATTTAAAACTTTTTCTAATGTTTTTAGACACTTTGAATTAGACTCTTCCGTGCTTACTGTGATTCTGATAAAATCCTCATAGCCACGATCTGCCCAGGCATTTATTTGGACGCCATTTTCTAACATTGTCATCATTACGTCCCTGCCGTGAGCAGGAACCTTCGTTGATACGAAATTAGTTACGGATTTGAGTGGTTTCAGCCCTAAATTACAAAGTCCATTATATAATTGATCTCTGCCAGTTTTTGTTTCTTGGAGAATAAAATTCAGGTATTCTTTATCTAAAAGTGACTCCCTCGCGGCATATTGTGCCAATAAGGGAACGTTAAAAACACACGTTGTTTTTTGGAGAGCTTGTGCGATTTCATTACTACTGCATAAAGCATATCCAATTCTCATTCCTGCCATGGCATAGGCCTTCGAAAACGTGAATACAGTAATCCATGGACCCTCTCTTTTCTTCAGAATACTTAAAACGTCTGGTCCTCCTGCATGGATACCATAATCATAGTAAGCCTCATCAACACATAATAGAACATCACTAGGCACGCCATTAATGGCTCTCTTTAAATCATTTTCTTCTATCATAGATCCACTTGGATTATTTGGAGTAATTAAAAAAACAATTTTTGTATTATCGTCTATTGCCGCGTGGACACCATCAATATCAATTTTCCCATCTGATAAATTTGGTATTTCTGCAACATCGGCTTCAAATGCTGCTACCATGGCTTTGTAGCCCCAAAATGTAGGTACTGGCAATACAAGTCCCTGGCCGGGGGACAGGGATAAGTCAATAGAACCTTTAAGAAGTTCTTCGCTACCATTCCCCCAGACTATGCAATTTCTATTAACTCCCGTTCTTTCTGATATTATATCAGTAAGATGCGGACATTGGGCATCTGGATATAGATTAACTGCGTTTAAGTTATCACGCATCGCTTGAATTGCTTTTGGAGAGGGGGGGAAGAAACTCTCATTTAACCCCATAGAATGTATTTTTGAGGTATCTAATCCTCGGTGCCTGAGTGCTCCGTCTGTTGGAGGATCAACTTTATTTGGGGCATCTTGAAGTGCTTTGCGGATATAAGGTAAATAGTTTTTAATTTCATTCATTTTTTTAGCCAGAATTAAAAGTTTAAGTATTGCGACATAACTGCTGTTCCGTGGGTAATTAGCAAAATGTCTAGCGCGAATCTTCCGATAAAACAAACATGCCTAGAGAATAAATATCTTAATGCTTTAACTAAATCTTTAATTGAGATAATTTCTAAAATACTTTTGGATCAAATTAATCTATTATTTTAGCGATTGATCTACTGAGTAATAAATTACTATTTGATTAAATTATTTTGTAAACGAGGCTTTATAATGGCAAACCTATCTTTAACACTAGCGATGGAAGACTATGATCATGTAAGGGATCTAATGTCTGGCGAAATTAGTCCAAAGGGGATAGATTTAACTTGTTTGAATTTCCAAGTTGAAGAGACATTTTTTAGATTTGCCAACGCTTATGAATGGGAAATTTCCGAATTATCATTGGCAAAATTTTGCTCATTAAGATCGCAGAAAAATCCAACAATTGTTGGAATTCCTGTTTTTATATCTCGCATGTTTCGCCATTCAGCTTTTTATATTCGCAATGACGAAAAAATAGAGAAATCAAGTGACCTGAAGGGATGTAGAATTGGTGTTCCAGAATGGACACAAACAGCTACTGTTTATGCTAGAGGTTGGTTACATCACGAAGGGGGGGCTAAATTAGATGAGGTTGAATGGGTCCAAGGAGGAGTTAACCAACCAGGCCGGCTTGAAATGGGCAAGACAAATGTTCCAAGTGGAATAAATATTACACCAGTTACTGATAAATCACTTTCGAATATGTTATTGGATGGAGAGTTAGATGCAATAATTTCTGCTAGACCCCCGGATGTATTCCTTTCGAATGATGGCCGCATCAAACGTTTAATGCAGAATTATCGAGAAGTTGAGCTTGAATATTTTAGACGCTCAGGTGTCTATCCCATAATGCATACGGTGGCTATAAAAAGAGATGTTTATGAGAAAAATCCTTGGATTGCGGTGAATCTGATGTCTGCATTTGAGAGCTCAAAAAAAAGAATGATCGAAAGAATGACAGATATTAATGTCTCACGTATACCTTTGCCATGGCTAACCGATACCTTTGAAGCTGCCAAGGCCGAATTTTTTAGTGGAGGTGATTACTGGCCTTATGGAATTGAAGGAAGCAGAAAAACTTTGGATACGTTTTTAAATTATTGCGATGAACAAGGTGTAACAAATAAAAAAATGACACCTGAAGAATTATTTGTAACAGAAACACTACAATCTTTTAAAGTATAAATATAATTATTTATGTAAGTAAGGTGATTATAATATGATTAAACTCTATGATTTCTTTAATTCCGGAGCTTCCTATCGGACAAGAATAGCACTAAATTTAAAAAAATTAGATTATGAACAAATTCCGATACATTTGACCCAAGATGGTGGACAACAATTCTCGGAGGAGTACTCGAATATCAATCCACAAAATTATGTGCCTACTTTGGTTGATGGAGATGTTCAAGTGATCCAATCAATGGCTATTATGGAATATCTTGAAGAGGAGTATCCCGAACCTAGTCTCTTGCCAGGATCAATGAAAGATAGGGCCCAAATACGGGCTCTCGCCAATATAGTAGCGTGTGATATTCATCCCATAAACAATTTGAGAGTTAGGCTTTATCTTGAAAACGAAATGCAAGTTGATAAACAGAAGCAAAAATTATGGATAGAAAATTGGATTTTCTCGGGATTTTCAGCCTATGAAAAGGCCTATAAAACCGGACCTAAGGGTAAATTCAGTTATGGGGATACACCTACAATGGCTGATGCTTGTCTAATTCCTCAGATGGCAAATGCTCGCAGAAATGAGTGCGATTTATCTAATTTTACTATTTTGCAGAGTATAGAGTTAGAATGTAATCGATTTGAGTCCTTTTCAAGAGCGTTGCCAGATAATCAACCACGATAAAATTATTAAGCAAAACGATTTTGTAAATTGGAAACTAATAAATAAGGTAATTATTATGGTTAAAGGGCGTTAGCCTTTTCCAAAGATTGTTTGCAGAGGACCAAATTGTAGTCTTCTCCATCACAACAATATGCTATGCCTGAGCCATTGCATCTTGGACATGGTATAGGCTTATAATGTCCTGAAAAGGTTATATTTTTATTGTTTTTTATCATCCCTTTATCACAATCGGGGCAAATCATATTTTTAAAGTCCTTTAGTTAGGCTAAAACAAATAATTAGGTGATATTTTTATCAATTCATAAAAAAAACTCGTAATACAATAGATATTAAGATTGAAAATACTAGTATAAAAAACTTGGTTCTTATATTGTTGTATACAAGTTAAATATTAAAATTTTCCTAGGAGATTAGCTTTAAATGAAATTTGGTATTGGCCAACCAGTAACACGAAAAGAGGATCCAAAATTTCTTAAAGGTCAGGGAAATTATGTTAGTAATATTAATTTAAAAAAGATGCTACATGGTTTTGTCCTTAGATCGCCACATGCTAACGCTAGAATTTTATCAATTGACACCTCTTTTGCTCAGAATACTCCGGGTGTCGTGGTTGTTCTAACCGGATCAGATTATGAAGCCTCGAACTTAGGCCTTATAGAGTGTGAGTCCATGGCGGAAATGTTAATGGGGGGAACTAAAGGAATTCAGAAACCTTATGGTGCATTAGTAAAAGATTATGTTAAGTGTGTTGGTGTTCCTGTAGCATTCGTAATTGCTGAAAGTATAGAGAGTGCAAAAGATGCGGCCGAATTAATTGAAGTAGATTATGAGACGCTTCCAGCATTAACGAGCACAAAACAAGCAAGATCGAAAAATGCGCCTTTAGTCTGGGAGGGCACTAAGGATAACGTTGCGTTCAAATATAAAATTGGAGATGTAAAAGGCGTTGATAACGCATTTGCAACTGCAACTCATTTGATTAAAGCGAAGATTGTTAATAATCGTATTAATACAAATGCGATGGAGCCAAGAGCTTGTGTGGGTATTTTCGATAAAGGAGAACAAAAATATACACTTTATTCTGGCAACCAAGGCCCGAACCGTGTGCGTGGAGAACTAACTCAACATATTTTTAAAATTTCTCCAACTAAACTTCAGGTTATAGCGCCAGATGTCGGTGGCGGATTTGGGATGAAAGGCGGATTCTATAGCGAGGATATACTTGTTCTTTGGGGAGCAAAATTGGCCGGACGGCCTGTAAAGTGGGTTGGAGAAAGATTAGAGTCTTTCATGAGTGATGCACATGGCAGGGATGTGATTGCTGATTGCGAAATGGCATTTGGTCCAGATGGGAAAATATTGGGACTTAGAGTGTTTGGAGATTATAATGTTGGTGCGTACTTGAGCCCTGCAGCAGGCGTCTCACCAATGTTTTTCTCGCTTTTATTATCCGGTGTTTATGCGATACCAGCAATTGATGTTACCACTAGGTGTTTTTTTACAAATATGGGAATGACGGCTCCATATAGAGGAGCTGGAAGACCAGAAGCAGCTTATATTTTAGAGAGATTATTGGATATAGGAGCTCGAGATTTAAACATTGATCCTATCGAGATTAGACGCCGAAATTTGATAAAATCTGAGCAAATGCCATACGAGACCGCACTGATGTCCAAATTAGATTGTGGAGATTTTGAAGCCGTAATGAACAAAGGAATTGAGGCCTCAGACTGGGAAAATTTTGAAGCACGCAAAGAGGAATCAATTACAAATGGAAAGCTCCGTGGTAGGGGTTTATCTGTTTACATGGAGTCGGCAGCTCCGTTTAATGAAAGAATGGAAATACGCTTTGATCAGGGTGGCGAAGTTACTATTGTATCTGGTACTCATTCACATGGTCAAGGGCATGAGACCGTTTACGCTCAAATGGTTTCTGAATTTTTGGGAATTCCATTTGAAAATATACACTTAATGCAGGGAGATTCTGATAAGGTTGCCATGGGTCGAGGAACTATGGGTTCCAGAGGGATGACCGTTGGAGGAGGTGCTCTCTTCAATGCGGCAAACTTGATTATTGAAAAAGGGAAAAAAATTGCGAGCCATATTTTAGAGGCTGGAGAAAGTGATATTGAGTTTGTCTCAGGGGAATTTATCGTTTCTGGAACAGATAAAAAGATAAATATTGCTGAATTGGCAAAAATGTCTTTTACGCCGGTAATGTGGCCAACTCATCTACCGATGGGATTAGATGCCGTTGGTGACTTCAACCCCGGAACAGGGAATTTCCCTAATGGTTGTCAAATAGCAGAAGTGGAAATTGATCCAGACACTGGAAAAGTGGATCTAGTAAAAATGATTATTGTTGATGATGTCGGGACGGTAATCAATCCGCTACTTTTAGAAGGGCAAATTCATGGGGGTGTTGCGCAGGGTATTGGGCAAGCTTTGTTAGAAGAAATGGTGTATGATGAAGATACAGGACAACTTTTAACAGCCTCTTTTCAAGATTATTGCATGCCGCGTGCGGATAATTTTCCAAATATGGAGATTACAAATATGTCTATTCCAACAAAATCGAATCCTTTAGGGGTAAAAGGGGCAGGTGAGACAGGAACTGTTGGTGCTCCCCCAGCATTGGTGAGTGCTGTAAGTAATGCTCTTGGCGTTAATGACATAGCTATGCCTACTTCGCCGGAGCGGGTCTGGCGCGCATTAAGCAAAAGTGTAGCTTAATTAGCCAAAACTTTATTAACTTCTTTCTTCAGAATTTTAATNAATATGCTGACCATTCTTGGTGTTGCGGTGGAACGTCTGAACGAGACGCCAGCTGGAAATTTCCATAGAGTACCCTGTATATGAAGCGGTATAAGGCCCGCTATTTTAGCCATTTTTGACATTGATGACGCCGCACTCGTAAGAAAATTCCCTTCTTTAACCATCGAGAATGCAGTTTCAAAAGAATTAGTCTCCATTATTATTTTCGGGGGACTTATTCCGTTTGATGAGAAATAAGACCCTAATCTGCTTATTGCTACCTGATCCTGAGCGAGCATAATCCAATCATATGACATCAAGTCTCTAGCAGAGATAATTGTTTGGTTTGCCAATGGATGGTTGGCTCTCGCAAAAATGGTATGCTCAAAGTCTATTAGGTGCTCTTTGACGATTTCTGGATGATCTGGAAAGTCTAATGAAGTGCAGATAATATCTAGATCACCCTGCAAAAGGTTTGGAAGGAGTGTATTTAATACACCGTTTAATAGATCAATTTTAAGGCCTCTATTTGATTTAATAATTGTTGCTGAAACCCGTGGTATGAAAAGTGTGGAAAATGCTGGACTAGCACCTATTCGAATAGCACCTTTATTGCCCCCTTTAATCGCTTCTATTTCAGCAGCCGCATATTCAAATTCCAATTCGACCAATTTCCCTCTACGCATTAAAATTTCGCCGTAAACATTAGGGACAACACCCCGTGAGTGTCTTTCAAGTAATTTTATGCCAAGTGAACTCTCGAGTTTTCTGATATTTTTTGTCAGAGCGGGCTGACTAATATTTAAAGCTATACTGGCTGCCGTTATATTACCGTGCTCAACAGCAGCTATAAATTGTCTGATTAATCTGTGATCAATAGAATAGGACACTGTTACCCCTTAATAGATATTCCTAAATTGCATATATATCCTAATATTTCCTATTGATTTTTTCTTAATTTGTCTAGCTAATATAACTTAATGTTATGGGGTTGGTTCAATCTTGTATTTGACGCCAAGCGCAACCTACCGCAGTATTGGGTGCTATAATTAAATCAAATAGTCTAATTATGAGGGGAGTAGTAAAAGATGACCCACGTCGTTGATCCTAAATCGGGTTTGCAACTGTATGAATTAAGTCATGTTTGGGGTCATGGCGTACCTTCCATGCCGGGTGACGATGATGTGAAAATGTTTCGTTCAGTTAAACATGGCCAACATGGTGTTATGACACATCGTATCACTATGGTTATGCATTCTGGTACACATATGAATGCGCCTATACATATGATTCAAGGCGGAGTTGCATTGTCAGATATTCCTTTGGATAGTTTATTTGGAAATGGTGTGATTTTATCAATACCGAAAGAACGATGGGAGTTAGTGACTGAGGAAGATCTAGAAAAGTCGAAAATAAAAATAGAAAAAGAAGATTTCGTTGTAATAGTGACAGGATGGCATCATAAATATTCGGATAGTTTAGAATATTGGGGAGAGTCTCCGGGGCTATCATCTGGAGCAGCAAACTGGCTTGTAAAGAAAAAAGTTAAGTTAGTGGCTATGGATACCCCTCAAATTGATCATCCTCTTGCAACATCTCTTGGACAACATCGTGGAGGTCCCCTTATGAATCGGATTGTAGGAAAATATGCTGATCTTACAGGTCGCGATGCGAGAATTGATTATCCAGATTGGAATATAGCACATAAAACACTGTTTAATGCAAATATTCCAACCATTGAGCAGGTTGGGGGCGATGTTGATAATTTATTAGGAAAGCGTGCAACAATGGTTGCGACACCGTGGCGTTGGCAGCACGGAGATGCCTGCCCGGTTCGTTTCGTGGCGATGATTGATTCTACTGGAGACTGTAGGATAGATAATGGCAGGGGAGAATAGCAAAATGACCAAAACTATTACAAAGGATGGTGTTCACCTGTATAATCTGAGCCAATTTTGGGGTCACCATATGCCGGAATGGCCCTCAACTCCAGGTATTAACGTTCACGTTAAGAAATTCCATGCTAAGGATGGAATATACCAAACTGAATTTGATGGTATAATGCACCGAGGTACGCATATGGATGCGCCAATCCATGTTACAGAAAATACAAAAGATATTATGGATTACGAGCTTTGGCGCTTTTTTGGAACTGGGGTAGCTATCTCGATTCCGAAAGGTAAGTGGGAGGTGATAACGGCTGAAGATTTAGAGAATGCTAGACCCAGAATAAAGGAGGGTGATATTGTTATGATAAATACTGGGATGCATTCAAAGATGAGTGACTCCGACGAATACTATGCTTATTCCCCGGGGATTTATACCGAGGGAGCTCAGTGGTTAGTTGATAAGAAAGTTAAGCTTGTTGGTTATGACGTTCAATCAAATGATCACCCAATGGCAACGAAACTCGTTGATCATGGTTTAGGTCCAACGCATCCTCATCTAATTGAAGAATATAAAAAGGAATTTGGTCGAGATCCGAAAGAAGATTTTCCAGATTGGGAGTCGGGACATAAAACATTGATGATTGGTGGCGGTATTCCGGGTATTGAGAATGTGGGGGGAGATTTAGACGAAGTTACAGGAAAGCGTTGTACCTTTATGTGCATGCCATGGCGCTGGAAAGGAGGGGATGGTTGTGGTATTAGAATTCTTGCGGCAATAGACCCTAATCAAAAATTTAGATTCGAATCTGGACAAAATAGATAAGGAATGAACTATGTCGAATAACGAGATTGGAGAAGTCACAGATTGGATGAAAGATCCAAATAAGATGTTTGATGTGTCGGGCCAAACAGCAATTGTTACAGGGGCTTCTGGAGCATTTGGCAGAGGTATTGCAATAACATTGGCTGCTCAGGGGGCTAATTTATTATTGGCATCTGGTAATGAAGGTGAGCTTAAATCTGTCCAAAAAGATTGCATCGATGTTGGTGGAAAAGCTGAATATGTTAAAAAAAGGCCCGACAGTNTAGAAGATGCTGAAGCTATGCGTGAAGCGGCATTAGATGCTTTTGGTTCAATAAAAATGTTAGTAATAGGTTCCGGTTACAATAAGGCCGGTTTTATCCATGAAATGGATTATCAAGATTGGCAAGATGTTATGGATGCAAATGTTCGCGGCGCTTGGTTCATGGCTAAAGCTGTAGGAGGTTATTGGATTAAGAACGAGGTAAAAGGCAAGACTTTATTGATGTCTTCGGTTCGCGGACGACACGGTAACATCTCCGGATATACGGGATATTGTGCCTCTAAGGGCGCAACTGATGCAATGACACGAGTCTTAGCAACTGAGTGGGCTAAATATGGCACAACAGTTAACGCAATCGCTCCCACTGTTTTTAGATCAAATTTGACAGCTTGGATGTATGGCGATGATGAACTTGGACAGGCTACAAAAGCTCGATCCTTATCCAGAATTCCTTTAGGTCGCCTCGGCGAAGTGGACGATTTGATTGGGATGGCTCTATATTTGTTGTCTCCAGCTTCAGACTTCTGTACTGGACAGGTCATGTATATTGATGGTGGATTTACAGCTGGTTAATTAAGCGCTACCTTTGAGTGGAAGATAAGGGTTGGAGATGATAAATTATACGTTTCGATATTGTGCCCTTTACAACCACGAAGCTTGTAATTTTATGTAATTTTAATAGGAAGATAAATCCAAATTGTCATTTTATAACTCTGTGGTTAGGCCTTTGCTATTTAGTTTGGANGCCGAACGTGCCCATTCTTTGGGTATTTTAGCACTTAAACTAGGTCTGTTTCCTAGTTTTAATAGACCAGTTGACCCTTACATTTCTTCGAAAGTTTGGAATTTGGACTTTTCGAGACCATTAGGAATAGCTGCTGGTTTTGATAAAGATGCGGAAGTTTATGGGAAACTTTTTAATCTTGGATTTGGGTTTGTAGAAACTGGTACAGTGACACCCCAACCTCAATATGGTAACGAAAAGCCGAGAATTTTTCGGCTTGAGGAGGATCTAGGAATAGTAAATCGACTGGGTTTTAATAACCGTGGTATTTTGGCATTTGCANAAAAAATTAATAATTGGTCTAATAATTTGAATAAAGCTGGGGTGTTGGGTGTAAATATTGGGATAAATAAAGATACAAAAAATCTTATAGCAGATTTTGTTAGAGGCGCTTCAGAGCTTTTGGATAATGCAGATTATATGGTTGTAAATGTCTCTTCACCAAATACTCCTGGGCTAAGAGACATGCAATCTGAAAAAGAGTTAATACCTTTAATTCGAGCGGTAATGGATGTACGAGATAAAAGAAAAAAGTTCACACCGTTATTAATTAAAATTGCACCGGATCTCTCAGAAGCAGATAAAAAGCGGATTTCAAATGTTGCCTTAGATACCGGTATTGATGGGATTATTGTGAGTAATACGACTATAAAACGGCCGAGCGATCTTATATCAAAAAATAAGGCTGAGATTGGCGGTCTTAGCGGAGAGCCGCTATTTCTTGAATCGACTAAATTATTGAAAGAAGTTTTTTGTTTAACACATGGCAGGATTCCACTAATTGGGGTAGGTGGCGTCTCTAATGGACAACAGGCATATTCTAAAATAAAAGCTGGTGCGTCTTTAATTCAGATATACTCGGCTTTTATTTTTAAAGGCCCCAGTGTTGTGATGAATATTTGTAATGAGTTATCACAATTAGTTAGAGAAGACGGTTTTAAAAATATAACAGAAGCTATTGGAATAGAGTCCAATAAATAAAACTACTTTTTTATAGCTTTAATTGATATTGGAACAAAAATAGTTACAAAAAGATACCGTGATAATTGGTGAGCAACTAGAAACGTAATATCAACACCTAGAGCAAAACCAACAAGAACCATTTCCGGAAAACCACCTGGCGCAAATCCAAGAATTAGTGCATTAAGAGGTAGTCCTAATATAGTGTGAGTCAAATAAGCACAAAAAAATCCAAAAACTATCATAATTATTGATGTTACTGAGCCATGAAACAGTACTTTGGCCACAAGCTTAGGCTGGACGTCATTAAACATAGCTCCAATAGATGCGCCGATTATACATTGGGCAGTTGCAACCAAGATATCAGGTACCTCAACGTTATTTAATTCTCCCATTGTTGAAAAAAGAGCCACTGCGGCTAATGGACCCATTAGAGAGGGAGAGGGTATTTTTAAGGGCCTAGCAATCATGTAACCTATTATTGAAATCAAAAGAAGACTAATGCCATCCAAAAAGTTAAGGTTTGCAAAAGAGCCCCCTGTGCCTATTTTTCCAGTTGGTTCGTATCCACCAAAAATTGCAAATGCAAATGGAATAATGGCAACGGTTAAAATTATTCGTGAACTCTGAATGAGCGTGATGGTTCTTACATCAGCACCCATTTCCCCTCCCAAGACCGTCATTGGAATTAATCCCCCGGGAGCTGATGAAAAGTAGGCTGTTTTAAAGTCTAAGTGTGCTAATTTAATGTAGTAATAAATGAGGGGAGGTATAACTAATATAACATACAAAATTACACTGATAATACTGCCAATCCATTGGGAAGTATTTTCAATGAAGTCTGGTGAGACAGAGGTTCCAAATAAAGCTCCTAGAACAAGAAGGCTATTTGCTCTCAACCAATTTGGAACCCATAACTTAAGCCCTGAAAATGTTGAAATAGTTGAGGTAAATAATGCTCCAAGTAACCATGGAAGCGGAAGGCTTAAAACTGAAAATAGAAGTGAGCCTAAGAGAGCTATTGATAAAGTTAAAAACACTTGATTGAATCTTGATAAAACCACCAAGTATTTTTCTCGAAGATTAAACAAGCTATAGCTCCTCATCTTATTGGTGAGTTTAATTTTTTTGAAGAAAATAGATTATTATGGGAGAAACTGCTCTTTTAATATTCGTTCCTCTAAATTATGCTCGGGATCAAAAAGTAGGGTGGGGAAAATTTTTTTCTCTCTCTTAACTTCCACTGTTTTTATATTACGTATCTCAGTAAAATCGGCAACTGCGCTAACGGGGCGAAGTTTCGCGTCTAATACTTCAAATTTAATTACAGTATTCGAAGGTAAAAGAGCACCTTTCCATCGACGAGGACGAAAGGCGCTAATTGGTGTAAGAGCTAATAGTCCGGTTCCAAGCGGAATAATAGGCCCATTAGCGGATAAATTATAGGCAGTGCTACCCGCTGAAGTAGAAATTAGAATTCCATCACATATGAGTTTGTTCATTCTCTCAATACCATCAATAAAAATACGGATTTTAGCTGCTAAACGCAATTCCCTGAGCAATGAAACCTCATTTATTGCGAGTGCTGAGTGATTTTCTCCATCTAATGTTTCAGCTTTCATGTTCAAGGTATTTAATCTAATCGGTTTACATTTGATCAATCGCTCTTGAAGATTCTCGGCTTTATATTCGTTCATTAAGAAACCAATAGAACCAAGGTTCATACCAAAAATAGGTATCCCATATTTCATAAACTTATGCGCTGTGTTTAACATGAAACCATCACCACCTAGCGCAACTATTACGTCCGCCTGATACGGATCTACGCAGTCGTAACTGCCTTTCAGGGTTTTTAGAGCCTTCTGTGCTGGTAGATGAGTATCAGCTAGTAATGCTATTGATTTAAAATTCATAATTTTTTAATAGTTTTTTTTTTAAGTGTAATAATTCACTGTTATCCAATTATTAACCTCCCGTTACACTCATATGGCGACTAACAGCAGGAGCATCGCCGGATCTATTAATAATGAAATCGTGACCTTTAGGTTTTCTGCCTATTGCCTCGTCTATAGCGGTCATTAGAAGGTCGTTACCCTCACTTTTCCGTAAAGGCTTCAAAAGGTCTTTTTCATCATCTTGCCCTAAACACATATAGAGGCGCCCCGTACACGTTAGTCTAACTCTATTGCAACTTTCACAAAAATTGTGGGTTAATGGGGTAATAAAACCAAGTCGTTTACCCGTTTCTTTTACATTATAATATACGGCTGGACCGCCTGTTTTATGATCTGTTTCAGTTAAAGTCCAATTCTTAACGATATTTTCTTTTAAGTCCGATAGAGGGAGATATTGGTTGATACGGTCTTCATCTATTTCACCCATTGGCATTGTTTCGATGAATGTCAGATCAAACTTTTCTTTACCACACCATGTGATCATCTCATTAAATTCGTCATCATTAAAATTTTTTAGGGCAACAGCATTAATTTTAATTTCTAAACCAGCATCTTTAGCCACGCTTAAACCATGAAGAACATCCTCGAGCTTACCCCATCTAGTGACTGTTCTGAACTTATTGGAGTCCAAAGAATCCAGAGATACATTAATTCTTTTAACCCCAAATTTAGCTAAATCAAATGCGTATTTGGCCAACTGACTTCCATTAGTTGTTAAAGTTATTTCTTTCAGATCCCCACTTTTTACTCTTTTTCCAAGACTCTGGATTAAACTCATAACGTTTCTACGAACGAGAGGTTCACCGCCAGTGAGTCTAATTTTATCAACACCTCTTTTTATAAATGCGCTACAAATACGATCTAGTTCCTCCAAAGTTAAAAGGTCTGCTTTAGGCAAAAAAGTCATATTCTCAGCCATACAATACAGACATCTATAATTGCACCTGTCCGTAACGGACACTCTTAAGTAAGATACTTTTCTGCCAAATGGATCTATTAAATTAGACATTCTCAAATAACCTTTTAATACTCAACTTAATCTTAGCTTAAATATAACTCAGTCTCGAAAGTAATGCTGTAAAGTAGGTTTGTCATCTAATAAAATAAAAATACTTGTTAGATAATAAGCTTTTATCGCCTAAGCTGCTGTTTTTGGTTTATTAATTTTTTTCTTTTGCTGATCTTTTAGATGGGTTTCTAGCGACTGTGAGAGGCTTGTTGTTGCATTATTGGCCATTCTATAAAGTTCTGCCATATGATCCGAATTTTTGCAATTTTCAGCCTCTTCAACTAAACTTTTTAAAAATTTTAATTGTTCGCGCGAATTTTTTATACAATTTGGTATTGTCATTAATTTTTTCCACGGTTGTGATACTTTACAAACTAATTGAGAAATAGTTACAAAACATTTAACGTGGAAATTTATTTAAATAGGTTTTGGAGAGACACGGTGTCCGATCTAAATGAGTTTTTAATTAAACCAGACCCTAACGATAATCGTCTTACTCAAAAAGTTACAGGTAATAACCAAAAAGGCGAGAAAATATCGATGTCTGTTACCGTTGAGAGGCCATTAACGCTTTTTCTTAATAGCCAAGAAATTGTCACAATGATGTCTATTTGCGATCATCCAAAATATTTGGCAATTGGATATTTAGTTAACCAGAATATGATATTACCTGATGATAAAATTTCTTCTATTGATTATGATGATGAAATAGAGACGGTTGTTGTTAGAACCAACTCGAACACAAATTTTGAATCAAAATTAAAGAAAAAAACGCTTACGTCTGGTTGTGCTCAGGGCACAGTTTTTGGCGATTTAATGGAAAAATTTGATAAGGTACAGCTTTCTCAGGATTTGTCTTTGAAGACATCGGAACTCTATGCATTGATAAAAAAAATTAATATGGCACCAAGTTTATATTTGGAAGCTGGAGCTATTCATGGTTGTGTTTTATGTGATTGCTCTGTGCCAATTTTATATATGGAGGATGTAGGTCGCCACAATGCCGTAGATAAAATTGCTGGGTATATGTACTTACACGGTATTACTGGAAACAATAAAATATTTTATACAACAGGTCGCTTAACAAGCGAGATGGTAATAAAAACTGTTCAAATGGGGATATCAGTCTTAGTTTCTCGCTCGGGTTTTACAGCTTGGGGAGTTGATCTAGCACGGCAGGCGGAACTTACACTTATAGGACGAGCAAAAGGAGAACGTTTTATTGTTCTTTCTGGAGAACAAAGGGTTATTTATGACTAATTACGATCAAAAGCGCGTTCTTGGTATAATATTAGCTGGAGGTAAATCAAGGCGGTTTGGTGTCGGTGATAAGTTTTTTCAAAAATTGGATGGTNAGACGCTTTTAAGCCGAGTAATCGAGAGAATTGTAACCCAAGTAGATGCGTTAATCATTAACTCAAATAGCGATAGTAGTAAATTTAGCGACTACCCTTATGATATAATTCCAGATATTATTCCAGGATACGCAGGCCCTTTGGCAGGCATTCTAACAGGAATGGAGTGGGCAAAAGAATGCTTTCCAGAATATAAGTGGATAGCTACATTTGCCGCTGATGCGCCATTTGTTCCTTTGGATTGTGTGGACAAAATGCTTAATGCAGTAGTGAGTGAAGATACTAATATTGTTTGTGCAGCTTCTGGTGGTCGCACTCACCCTGTATGTGCTATATGGCAGATCAAGCTATCTGAACCTCTTAGGTTGGCAATCACTCAAGATAATATTCGGAAAATTGATAACTGGACGGAAGGCCAAAATTTATCGGTCGTAGAATTTCCAATCGAACCATTCGATCCATTTTTTAATATTAATCATTTTAAGGATTTGTTGCAGGCCGAAAAAATTTCTAAACTATTCAGGAATTAGTGTTTTAAAGGTACTATAATTTTTCATTGATTTGACCGCGCCACCTTCTAAAATGTGGGTTTTCATGTGCTCTAAATCAGTGATTAAAGTTCCGGCTAGAACATTGATTCCAAGATTAAATAAAGATGGCACTAGTGGTGTGCTTGGACCTACCAGGCATACAAATTTATGTTTCGCTAGCTCTAATATTGGACCAATTGTTTTATTTATTAGAGTTGATGACGTGATCACGACTCCTTCGCTGTCAGAAATTAGTTTATTGGTATCTATAACCCCATACTCTCCAGGTTTAGGTTCTTGTTCAATTACGCGCGCGTTTGAAATATACTTCGAGAGTCCTGGAAATCTGCCGATAGTAGTTATTGGTCCTTTTAAATTACTCAAAGTAGATAATCCGTTCTCATTCCTACCTTTTAAGTCATATCTATTATATGAGGCATTTATGGCGGCCATACCAATAGCGATTTCAATTGGATTTTTTGACCTAACCCAAGTTGCTATTTCTTTTAAAGGCATTTCTATCAAATTGCCTGCTTGTCGAATTTCCGAACATCCAGCCGTATTTCTGCTCGGTGTTTGAGCTAAACCACAACCGTTATCACTTTCAAGCAATATAAAATTAATTCCGATACAAATATACGACACTCTAGTATTTTCGATTCCAGATATTAAATTGTCGAAAATAATTTTATTTGTGATCATCATTGTCTATTTAACGTCCAAAATTATAGCGATTTAATTAGTTAATGACCTACTTCTATGTGTATTTCAAGTGTCTATAATGTAATTGATAATTGATTATCTAGTTTGTAATTAAAACTATTAAGTTTGATTTATAAATTGATTTATTAATGAAAATAAATCTCTTTATAAAATTATTCGTCTGGTTTTAGTAGGTTATTTTAATAGATTAATTTATTTAAGTTATTCCGAGGTTAACATGTTTATAATTGGTAATAAAAATTGCTAATATTGTTATACTGTAAAATAGAGAGTTTTAATTTTTATTTAATAAGCACGAGAGAGGAATGAATGATAAAAGATTCTGAATTTAAAATAGCAGGATTATTATGCTCGAAGTTGTGTCACGATTTGATTAGCCCGGTAGGCGCTATAAATAACGGGTTAGAATTTTTGAAAGAAAGTAATTCTGATGAGTTTAATGATGGTCAACAAATAATAGCTAATAGTGCAAAACTTGCGGCTGATCGTCTGGGATACTATCGTTTGGCCTTTGGGCGACTCGGAAATAATGAAGTGATAAAATTTAAGATTATTAAAGAGCATATAGATAAACTATCTAATGAAAAGAGGTTAGAGATTGAATGGATAGGTATTGAAAATTATATAGAATTTGAGATATATGAGCGCATTGGCAAGCTTTTAATGAACTATATGTTATTAATTTCTGAGTTTGTGCCAAGGGGTGGTAGGTCAGAAATAATCTTAACTAATTCGGCTTTAGATCCAAATTTTAGTATAAAACTATACAGTGATAAGTTAATTCTCAAAGATGATGCCTTAAAAGATCTTGAAAACGGTATAGAGATTCAAAATGTTACAGTAAGAAACATAGTATTTTTTTACTGCTTGATATTGGCTAATGTTTCAAACAAAACCCCTTTTTTCGAAAACCGTCCTCCAACAAATATTATTTTGGGTGTTGCATAAATAATCAAATTAGAGAGCCAAATTTAATACTATGCTAATTCAATTTTTTTATTTCTTAAAATTTAAGGTCCATTGAACTCATGACCCTTATGTTCCTAGTGGGGTTAATTTTTACAGGTTATTTCTAAGCAGCCTTATTATTTCCTCCATCCGGATCTCTTAGGACATAGCCTCGTCCCCACACAGTATGTATATAAACCTCTCCATTGGCTGCTGCTGCTAGTTTTTTCCGCAGCTTACAAACAAATACGTCAATAATCTTAAGTTCGGGCTCATCCATTCCATTGTACAGGTGATTAAGAAACATTTCCTTTGTTAGCGTAGTACCTTTTCTTAAAGATAATAATTCAAGAATACCATATTCTTTCCCTGTTAAATGCACAGACTTATTGTTAACGTCAACCGTCCGTCCATCCAAGTTAACTGCCATTTTCCCTGTTCTTATGATAGACTCCGCATGTCCTTTTGAACGTCTAACAATTGCATGTATCCTGGCAATTAATTCGTCTTTGTTAAATGGCTTTGTTAAATAGTCGTCTGCACCAGTTCCGAATCCTTTAACCTTATTCTCAGATTCCGTTAGGCCTGAAAGTATTAAAACTGGCGTTTCTACTTTAGATGCTCGAAGTCCCTTCAAAACATCATACCCATCCATATCTGGGAGCATTAAATCT
The DNA here is from genome assembly GCA_002168115.1 of Rhodospirillaceae bacterium TMED23. Lineage (GTDB taxonomy): Bacteria > Pseudomonadota > Alphaproteobacteria > Rhodospirillales > UBA2165 > TMED23. The sequence continues at coordinate 34,775 of NHCC01000014.1, forward strand.
AAAATAATTATATCATAGTCGTATAGTTTACCAATCTCTAATCCATCTTCGCCCAAGTCGGTTGTATCAAGAACCATTCCCGCAGAGGTTAGCATTAATTCTATACTTTTTGATGTTGTAGCATCATCTTCTACTAAGAGTACTCGCATAATAATCCACCATACAACTAGATGTTTAAATCTTTTTTATAATATAACTCCTGTGAAAGTTATTCAAGTGTGGTTATCTAAATTTAATTGTAAATACCAAAATGCAAATTTACAAGCTGGGACCCAATATACAGTTATTATTAATAATTAATTGTTATGTTAAATGTTATTTTAATTCAGGCATATAACTGCTGAGGAACTTATCGGTGTCCGTTTCAATAAAAAGTATTGTTGATGAAATTAATAGATTACCGGATTTTGAGCAATTCGGAACTGTTAGCTCGGTTCTAGGAATGCTTATTGAAGTTGATGGTATCGATGGCCTTCTTTCAATTGGCGATCGTTGTTGGATTATAAAAAAGAAAACAAAAAACCTAATGTGTCAAGTTATAGGTTTTAAAAATAATAAGGCACTTGTAATGCCTTACGGTACGCTTGAAGGTATCGGTTTGGGATCAAAGGTTCTAATCGATCCACATGAACCAGTTATCTACCCTCATATATCTTGGCTTGGCCGTGTCATAAATGCTTTTGGAGAACCTATTGACGATAAAGGTCCACTTCGTAAAGGTCCAAAACCATGCTTAATCCAGAATAATCCTCCTGAAGCACATAAGAGACAACGAATAGGAGATAAAATAGACCTTGGAGTAAAGGTAATGAATTCGTTTTTAACACTTTGCAAGGGCCAACGGATGGGTATTTTTGCTGGATCGGGGGTTGGAAAGTCAACATTACTCTCTATGATGGCGCGTCACACGACTGCTGATGCAAATGTAATTGGACTTATTGGAGAGCGCGGTAGAGAAGCTCGAGAGTTTATTGAGGATGATCTTGGAGAGAAAGGAATGGAACGTAGTGTTGTTGTGGTTGCTTCATCAGATGAGCCTCCTTTAGTGAGAAGACAAGCGGCTTATCTCACAATGGCTGTCGCTGAATATTTTCGCGATCAAAATAATGATGTACTTTGCTTGATGGACTCGGTAACACGTTTTGCCATGGCTCAACGTGAAATAAGTCTCTCGATGGGAGAACCACCTGCAACCCGCGGGTATACACCGACTGTTTTTGCTGAACTTCCGCGTTTGTTAGAACGGGCAGGACCTGGTGTTTCGGATCGAGGCTCTATCACTGGGATATTTTCGGTGTTAGTAGAAGGAGATGATTATAATGAGCCTATTTCAGACTCTGTGAGGGGCATTATTGATGGCCATGTATTGTTAGATCGTGCTATTGCTGAACGGGGTCGTTATCCAGCAGTAAATATTCTTAGAAGTGTTTCTCGAACTTTGCCAGATTGTAATTCAGACGAACAGAACATAATTATCGAACGTGCAAAAAAGCTAATATCAATATACGAGGACATGGCAGAATTAATTCGTTTGGGTGCTTATCGCGAAGGATCTGATCCAAAAGTTGATGAGGCAATACATTATTATGAATCAATTGAAGGTTTTATAAGTCAACGAAAGAACGAATATACAAGTTTAGACGATTGCTATTCCAATTTAGCCAGTATTTTAGATCTTGTTTACGAACCAGAGCCGCTATCTGAGAGTATAAACGAGCTTTCTGAGCCATCAGGATAGAGAGAAAATGGCAAAGGATTTAAAAAAGATAATCTATTTTCATCAGAATCTTATTGATGAAAAAAGAAAAGCATTGGGTGGGTTTCTAAATCAAATCTCTAATTACGAAAAGCAACGAGACTATTTTGAAGCCAATATAAAAGCTGAAAAACACAATGCATCTAATACAAATAATATAGTAGCAATGTTTTATGGGGGTTATGTCGCATCGACCTATCAAAAAATTAGGGAAGTAGAAATAAAAATTGATGAATTAGAGGGTAGTATAGAAAATATTCAACAAGAGATTAGGTTGTTGTTTAAGGAGAAGAAAGTTTTCGAAATTACGCAAAATAAACATGATGAAAGGGCTAGAAAAGACAAGATAAAGCTTGAACAAGTATTTTTAGATGAATTGGGTCAGGAAACTTACCGGCGTCTTAAAAACCATTAATCAATAAGCCTTTGATCGAATTTAGACACTAACTATATATTAAATTGTAATTCCTTTAAAATTATTTTCTCTTAAGTGTGGTAAGTTAATTTCAGCAAATTTTTTATTAATCTGAAAAGATATTTGTCCAGTAAACGTCATAATTTTAGTAAAATTCAAATAAATATTATTAATTTCCTTTCTTATTTGACTGCCTAGATCTCTCTCGGTTCTTATAATGAGATCAAAACTCTTATTCTTGTTTCTAGTAAAACCATCTATTTGAATTCGGCCTAAATGACTTAGTTCTAGGTCTATTATAAATCGACCTCCTTCTTCGTCTATACGGTTTTTTTTATTTAATGATTGATCTTGTGTATGAAGTTGAAAGTGTTCTAACCCTGATCCATTTATAATTGGTATTATTGTGGTCCGCCATTCATTGGATCCGGGTTCTAAATAGTTTCGGCTTAGTAACAGAAAGTCTTCATCTAATTGTTTAAATAAATCTGGGTTTAGTTTTTCTAAAAGTACTGAATTATTTACGCCTAACCAATTCCTGATACTGCCACCTTTAAGAGCTTGTAAAAAAAATAACATATTAGCCGTCATCTTGGTGTCAGGTCTTGGCACCTTTGTCATAATTGATTCAATATTTATAACGTTTTTTGTCATTCTCATTTCGTTAATTATTTTTTCTAGGTTGCTCCAGTCCCGGAAGTTAAAATAATCTGAAACTCTAAGTTCCGGCGTGATCTCTGTTGGTATCCAAATTTTATTTGGTATAATTTGTAATTTAATTTTCTGGCCTGCTACGAATGAGAGTTTTTCGTCGGTTATCACGACACCAAATGGTGTGTCTAGAATTGGTTGGGCAAATGGTGTTGTTGCAATAACTTTAGCGTTAAAGATGCCGCGTGCTATATTTGAGGTTGGTTGCGCGGTTAGTTTATTTTTATCAGTAGAAAGAATTTTAAAGCTTATCTGGGTTCCTGCTTTCATAGGAACTGGGATCGTTAACGTCGTTGGTTTATTTTGATTCCAATTGGCAGCATGTTTGCGAGATTGTTCTCGTAGAGTAATATTTTTGCTGGTATCAAAAGGGGAAACATGTCGTTTTTCAACTAATTTAGAAAACGGTGTTGAAATAAAATTTTCTCCCTGTCTATTTTGGATTGGACTATTTTGATTTTTTGATGGTATTGGAATGGAACGGTTTAGTTCTACCGTATCGTTTGATGTTTTTGTTTGGGCCAATATAACAGTATTTATGATCGTACCAATTTTAAATGAAATAGGAGTTGCAGCGAGCCTTTTATTTGGAGGTAAGTTGGCAGTATCATAATTATTATTATGGTTCTTCTGTTGAATAATAGATGCTATCTGTTTGTCTATGGGAAGGGCTTTTCCACTTAAATCTAATTGCATATTATTTATTGAACGGATACCAAGTTGAATTTGAGGATTATTTTTTAAGATCTGTAGGTTAATTTGAGTACCTTTGGGCAATATTAAATTAGGATTGAGTATAAACTTACCAAAAATTGTATTTATAATCTGTGTATTATTAGCCTGCTGAACTACCTCGCCATTAATTATTGCCCCGACTGGAAGCTGACTGAATAGTTTTGTAACTCCCTTAATATTATCTGAGGCCTTTAAATTTAAATTATTAGTTACATTAAGGTGTTCAAAAGCAATAGTAGTCATTCTCTACCCAATAAACCTGTCTACAATCGTTCTAACATCATTTGCAGCCTCAGTATTTGGAAATCTTACTAGTATTGATGTTTGATTTCTAATTGTCTCCCTAACTTTTGTATCTCTGCGCACTACACCTGCTAATGCTGGTGAAAATTTTAGGAATCCCTCACACGCTTTAAGTATTGTATTATATGTTCTCTCACCCTCTTTGGTTGAATTAGCCATATTTACTATAACCTTTAAATCAAGATTAGGGCGTTCCATATGGGTCAATTTTATGAAAGCATAGGCATCTGTTAGCGCTGTGGGCTCATCTGTTGTTACTACAAATACCACATCAACTTGATTTGCTAGACTTCTAACCGTCCGTTCTACTCCAGCTCCTAAATCAAAGACAACCTGATCATATGAGGCTGATAACATGGTTATATCTTCGCTTAGGGAGCGTAGCCTATTTGTTGGAATATCTGCAAGATTTCCTGAACCAGAGCGACCAGCTATTATATCAAAGCCACCATCTTGATAAGCCGTAGTGGCTTGATTTAATGGAAGCCTTCCAGCTAAAACTCCCCCAAGATCATGTTTGGGCATTAAGCCTAATTGAATGTCTACATTAGCTAAACCCAGATCTCCATCAAATAATAAGACTTTTCTGCCTTTGTCCGCCAAAGCGTGAGAAAGTGTTATTGATAACCAAGTTTTTCCGACACCACCTTTTCCTGAGGCTATAGCAATTTTTTGATGAGGCCTTGTTATTTCTTTCTTAGAATTAGTCTTATTATTTTCTAATTTTGGAACGATTGCCATTAATCTCTAATACTTTCTATAAAATAATATTTAAATTTTTAGATTTTTATTTAATAACGAAATCATACATGGCCGACTGTTTTAATTTTTGCCTTTGAATGAATCTCATTTTGAGACATTATTACCGTTGATGGGCGAAATCGTTCAACGATAGATCTTACAAATGGTCGAATTGGTGGACTCGTTAGTAGAATAGGCATTTCTCCCATCATTGCGTGTCTTTCAAATGTTTGTCGTATTGCTGAAATAAACTCTTGCAAGCGACTGGGCGCTAACGATAACTGCTTTTCTTCTCCCGAGCCAACCAAAGACTCGATGATGGTTTGTTCCCACTCCGGCGATAATGTAACCATTAATATGACCCCGTCCTCATTTGTATTGCTATCACTAATTTGCCGCGCAAGCCTACTTCTGACGTGTTCCGTGATTAAACCAATATTCCGACTTTGAGAGCAGGCTTCAGAAATGCCTTCTAGGATTGTTGGTAGATCACGAATAGATATCCGTTCTTGGAGTAAATTTTGAAGAGTTCGTTGAATACCACCAACAGAAATTTGTGTTGGGACTATGTCAGCAATTAATTTTTGGTGGTCTTTATCAAGGTCGTCAAGGAGTTTTTGCGTCTCTGCATATGATAATAGATCCGACATATTATCTTTAATTATTTCAGTCAAATGGGTTGTAATCACCGTTGGTGTGTCTACTACGGTATAACCTCTAAATAGAGCTTCTTCTCTATTTGTCTCATCAATCCACATTGCTGGGAGCCCAAAAGTCGGTTCAGTTGTCTTTTCTCCTGTTAAGGTGATGTCTTCCCCCCTAGGGTCCATAACCAATAACATATTAAGCCTTAAATCACCGTTACCAGCGTCTATTTCTTTGACACGTACAATATAATTATTTGCGGGTAGTTGCATGTTATCCTGTATGCGAACTGCTGGCATTACAAAACCCATTTCCATGGCCATTTGCCGGCGAAGAGCCTTAATCTGATCCGTTAGTCTTTGTCCTTCCTGACCTTCGTTTATCATGGATAACAATCCGTAACCAAGTTCTAAGCGTAAAAAGTCAATTTTTAGTATTTGAGATATAGGTTCTTCAACTATTGCAGCGCTATCCGCTTGCTCTGCCTCCACTAATTCTTTTTCATGAGCACTAAGTCGTTTTTCTTTATTAGATAGTATAAAGGCTAATCCACCAGTGATAGAGGCAAGTATGAGGAAAGGAAGAGCTGGAATGCCCGGGACGGCAACAAATGCAAAAAGGAGGAATGATACCATTGCAATCGATTTTGGTTTTGCACTTAATTGGCCAAAAACAGCCTTATCCATTGATCCAGTAACCCCACCTTTTGTTACCAGCATTCCTGCAGCTGTAGATACAATTAATGCGGGTATTTGAGAAACTAGACCATCTCCCACAGTCAGACGGGTATAAGAATCTGCAGCATCAATAAAGGTTAGATCATTCTGGGCAACCCCAATTATTATACCGCCAATAATGTTGATAAAGGTGATTATGATACCTGCCATTGCGTCACCTCTTACAAACTTTGCTGCACCGTCCATTGCTCCAAAAAATGAACTTTCCTGCTCGAGATCCGAACGCCTTTGCCGAGCTTCATCTTCATTTATTAATCCTGAGGATAAATCTGCATCTATAGCCATCTGCTTGCCTGGCATTGCATCCAGAGTAAAACGCGCAGCAACTTCAGCAATACGACCCGAACCTTTGGTGATAACAATAAAATTTACAATTACTAAGATAGCAAAAACTATAATACCAATTACAAAATTACCGGCCATAACAAACCCACCGAAAGCTTCTATGACCTTTCCTGCGGCTTGCGTGCCTTCGTGACCATCTGAAAGTATCAAGCGCGTAGAAGCCAGATTCAAAGCTAATCGAATTAATGTCGCTAAAAGTAAAACAGTTGGAAAGGCTGTGAATTCTAATGGTTTATCTAGAAAAATAACTGTCATAAGTATCATTACGGAAAATGTTATCGAAAAGGCCAGGCTCAAATCCAGCATCCAAGTTGGCATGGGTATAATAAGAATTACTAAAATAGCGACTACGCCTAAAGCCATAATGAAGTCACCACGTCCGGATGACTTAGAAAATCCGTTAATAAATATTTGTCCTAATTTATTAAAGTATTGGAGGTTATTGCTTGCATCTGTTGGAGATAATTCGCCTGTACTTACAACATCTCCTCCTGTCACAGCTGAGCTTATATCCGTTGGAATATTTTTATTAGAGTCAGGCGAAATGTCTTGTTTAATATCAGCCATATTGCCTCGTTGCATATTTATTTTTTTCTATCATTATTATTCTCTATTCACGTGTGCCAACTTTATGGTCATTATCTGAATATAATTTAAGTTTGTTTCTCAATGTTCTTATTGAAATACCCAGAATATTTGCGGCGTGAGTTCTGTTACCGAGGCAGTGGTCTAGCGTATCAAAAATTAGTGTACGCTCGACGTCTGCAACAGTTTTCCCAACTAATCCTATAGCGTCTGTTTCTGGTTGCTTTTGAACGTTATTTGTTGGTGAGCCTAATTTTAATTGCAGTGCATCTGAATTGATTTTTCCATCTATAGCTAAAAGAACTCCCCTATGAATGGTGTTTTCAAGTTCGCGCACATTGCCAGGCCAATTAAAAGATTTTAAACTCTGCCACCCATCTTTTGTAATATAAGATTTTTTAATATTATTAGCTTCGCTATATTTCTTCATAAAGTATAATGATAACGGCTCGATATCTCCTGGTCGATCGGCAAGGGGCGGAATCTCAACCATTACAACATTTAGACGAAAATAGAGATCTTCTCTAAAATTACCCTGTGATACTTCATCTTCCATTTTTCTATTACTTGTAGCAATGATGCGAGTATCAACTTTTATTGGCTTCTTGCCGCCAATTCTATCAATTTCTTTTTCTTGTATAGCGCGTAATAATTTTGCTTGAAGTCGAATATCCATTTCGCTTATTTCGTCTAATAGAAGCGTTCCATTATGCGCTTCCTCAAATTTACCAATTCTTCTTGAAACTGCTCCGGTAAAAGCCCCTTTCTCATAACCAAATAATTCCGACTCTAATAGAGCTTCTGGGATCGCAGCACAGTTGACAGCTACAAAAGGTGCTTTTGAGCGATTACTTTTTTTATGTATGAAATGAGCCATTAGTTCTTTGCCTGTTCCAGACTCTCCTATAACAAAAATACTTGCTAAACTCTTAGCTACTTTCTCAGCTAATTTTAAAATATTAGACATTTTTGGATCTGCATGAATGATCTGATTTGTTTCTTGAACAACAGCTTCAAGAACGGCTGAAATTAATTCTTCATCAGGTGGAAGTGGAATATATTCTTGAGCCCCAGCCTTTATAGCTGCTACTGCTACTTTAGCATCATCATTAACACCGCAAGCCACAACGGGTATAGAAATTCTCTCACTCTCAAGTCTTGAAACTAAAAGCGCAATATCAAGGGAGGTGTCTATCATAATAAGATCCGCACCTTGTCCATTACAAAGTCCACGCATTGCAGTGTCAATATCGTTTGCGTGAGATACTTTTGCACCTCTAGCAACTGCAATTTGACTTGCAGCGCCTATTTGCCCGCTAAGTGCGCCGATAATTAGTAAGCGCATTTAATTTATCCTCCGAATTTAAATCTTTAATTAGAAAATCTCTGTTCTTGCAGAGGGTGGCATTAAGCTGTTTAAAGTCATTTCTAATCTTTGGGGGTGTTCCTGCTGACCAATTGAAGCTGCACCCATCATGTATATTTCACTCACGATTTCTTCAAGTATTGAATTGCGTTCAAGTTTTGAAGCTAGAGGAATAAAAACTAAATTTGCTAAGATTGCCCCATAAAAAGTGGTTAGAAGTGCCACTGCCATACTTGGGCCAATCGTCGTCGGATCTTGTAAATTACCTAACATTTGAACTAGCCCTACTAATGTCCCTATTAGTCCCATAGCTGGTGCAAATTCAGCTGCCCTCCTCAATATTCCTGCACTTTTTTGGTGTCTATCCATCATTGATATAATTTCTAGTCGAAGAACCCTCTCGACTTGTTCCCCTGGGATACCATCAATTACCATTGTTATACCTTTTGATAAAAATGGCTCTTTGCTTATTTGGTCACTAATATTTTGGAGTGACAAAACCCCACTTTTCCTAGCCATTTGGGCAATTTGCATTACTTGCAGGGCAGCTTCAGGTGCGCTGCGTGTTGAACTAAATAATGCTTTAGTAACAATTTTAAATACTCCAATCATTTCTCTGAATGAAAAACAAACTGTGGTTATNGCAGCTGTTCCTCCNAGAACAATTAGGATTGCTGGAAGATTTATAAAAGTTCCAGGTGANCCGCCTAAAAATATAGCTAAGCAAACTAGAAAGAAGGCGATGATNANCCCAATTATTGTCGCGAAATCAATGGACTTGCGTACGGGAGAAATGCGTAAAGTTTCGGTGTCAGCCATTAGTTTACCTTATTCACTGCTTGTTTAATAATTTCGGTCATTGTGATNCCAAGACGATCTTCAATTACAACCACTTCCCCTCTAGCGACGAGACGATTATTTACATAAATGTCTATGGCTTCTCCAACCTTTCGATCCAGCTCTATTACTGCTCCCTGTCCCAAGCGTAAAAGGCGAGATACCTCCATTGTGGATTTTCCTAAAACTGCTGTAACTTTTACTGGAATATCATAAACGGCCTCTAAATCCTTTGCTCCACTTGGTAGGTCAGGAATGTCATTTATTTCTAGTTCTTGATCTTCAACGTTTTCTCCATCTGTATTTTCTTCAAGCTCAGCTAATTCTAGATCTTCATCAGCCATTTCATACTCCTCATTCTTAGATTTTTAAGTATTTAAACCGAATATTTTTAATCATCTATTGTCTAGTTTAGTTATCAGAGATATCAGATTCTGATTTTATAATAGTTTCAGAATCAGATTCTATTATTTCATTATTAATAGTTTCTTCATTCTCACCTTCAGCTACGTTTNTTTCATCATTAATTTTATTAGANTTAGATAGTGGCTNTCTTTNNTCATTATCATGACTTTTATAACTCGCTGAGTTAATATTNTGGGCTATAATATCTTCCACTTTTTGCATAAGCTTATCCAGATTTCTCTCTGCAAAACCGCTGGACCATTCAATTTGACAGTCACTTTCGCTTANGGCTGNGTCTTCAATTAATTTTAATTTTTGTAACTGTNTTTTNTCTAANATCTCTNTAGAAAGACGANTGTTTAGCTGATCAATAATNAGTGGGTTTATTTTAATAAGAANNTCCGGTTCTTCNGTGTANAGCTTTGGAAGGTCAANAATCACTTTAGTTATTTCATCAACAACTAAATTTTTATCAAGTGTTGGAAATATTTTTTTTATAATTGTTTGAGTAAGTATAACAAGATTATCTGATATTTCTTGATTAACTAAATTTTGTTTTATGTCTAGGTCATTAATTTTATCAGATATTATGGATAGTGTTTTACTTATATTTGCTTCAATTCCAATTAGTGCTTCAGCAACACCATCGTTTTTCCCAGTTTGATAATGTTCCTCCCGTATTTGTGCTATACGTTTTTCTTCTTCAAGTTCTTTTTCTATTTTACTGTCGTTGTTAGAGTTGCTATTTTCATCTTGAAGCAACGAATTAGACATCCCATTCTCTTGATTATTTAGCGACAACCCATCGATTTCATCAAACCTTGTATCAAACATAAATTTTTCGGCAATTGCCATATTGTGCATACTTTCTAGATTNGTAGTTAATTAATAAAAAATAATAGGTTCAAAAAATTAATTCATCTTCTCCGCCACTTCCCGCAATTGCAATTTCACCCTCGTCTGCAAGGGTTCTCGCTGTGGTAACAATTGTGCTTTGAGCTTCGGTNACATCTTTTAACCGTAATGGTCCCATAGCATCCATATCCTCTAGCATCATCTTTCCAGCTCGCTCCGACATATTATTGAAAAATAGACCTTTTATCTCCTCGGAGGCTCCTTTTAGAGCTATGGCTAATTGATCTTTATCGACCTGCCGCAGTAGAACTTGTATTCCAGTAGGATCAATATTTTTAAGATCCTCAAAAGTAAACATTAAACCTTTAATCTTTTCGGCACTTTCTGAATTACGCTCCTCTAAAGCTGCCATGAAACGCTCTTCAGTATTCNNATCAAGATTATTAAATATATCTGCCATTACTTCATGACTATCGGGCCGGCCACTTCCCGCCACTACGCTAGTCATAAATTCATTACGTAAAGTCTTCTCAACGCCCTCTATTACCTCTCGTTGTACTGTTCCCATTGTAAGTAAACGCATTATAACTTCAGTCGCAAACTTATCAGGAAGAACAGATAAAACCCTTGATGCAAAATTTGGCTTCAGTTTTGATAATACGACAGCGACTGTTTGGGGATATTCATTTTTAAGATAATTAGCCAATACTTCTTCATTAACGTTTGCTAATTTGTCCCACATAGTTCTTCCAGCTGGACCACGAATTTCTTCCATAATTTGAGCAGCTCTTTCTGGATCAAATCCTCTTGCTAANAGACGTTCTGTAGCCGCTGCACCACCCATAATCGTACCCGACCCTGACATGTGTAGTGTGAATTCATCAAACAGTTGCTCAATAATCTCTTCGTCGATTTGGCCAAGTTTAGCCATAGCTAGTGATAAATCTGAAATCTCCTCATCATCCATCAAGTTAAAAATTATTGTTGAATGTTCCTGTTTTAAGCAAAGCATTAAGATAGCTGCCTTTTGTCCACCAGTTAGTTGGTTATACGAATTTAACTCTTCGGCCATAAATCACCTATTATCTAATATTCTAATATATTGCTACGTCTCAGCATACATCCAACTCCGGATAATTGATAACGCTTGCTCTGGTTCATTTTCGATTATATCCGAGATCTGTTTAAGTGCAGAGGCTTTAACTCGACTATCCATACTTTCAATATCAATAAGATCGTCAAAATCTTCCAGTGCTTCGGGAGACGTTCCATCAGGTCCGGATAATGCTGGTGTNGACATTGCCGCATCTTCAAGCATTTTTTGCTCNGCAGCGGCAGCGGATAATGGAAGTGTGTCAAATGCTCTTGATAACAGGGGACGGATTATCAGAAGTATTACCAATATAGCGAGTATACTTAGAACCACTATTTCGGCGATCCTCGTTAAATCACTTTTTTCCATCCCAAATAATAAATCTTTTGATTCGCCCGTATCTAATCTTTGATCAGCAAATCTCATATTGATGACTTCGACGGTATCACCTCTGCTACGATCAAAACCAATCGCCGAAGAGACTAATTTGTTTAAACTAGCCATCTCGGGAGCTTGCCTAGGCCTATATTCTTTAGTTCCATTTGGGTTTTCTATTGTTATACCATCTACGAGCACAGCAACAGACAGGCGTTTAATGGCACCAGTTTCACGAACAAAGTTAGTAATTTTTTTAGAAACTTCAAAATTTACTTGTTCGTCTGTTTTTGCTTCTCTCGACGAGGATTTTGGACCACCTTGGTCTGTTCCATCTGGTATATTATTTTCTACAGTCACGGGTGGTGGTTGGGACTCTTCTGAGGTTTGGCTTTCATCAATCACTCTTGTGGAACGAACAACCTGGCCATCAGGATCAAATGTTTCCTCAGTTGTAGATACTCTGTCAAAATCTAGCTCAGCATCAACCCTGACATGAACTTTGCCAGGGCCAACAGATTTAGTAAGTAACTCCGTTAATTCTCGAGTTAGCCGAGTTTCTAAATTTATTTTACGTTCTAGAATACTATTTGCTTGGATTGCATCAGCATCATTTCCAGTTGCTAAAAGATTACCCTTGTCGTCAACAATTGCCACGCGGTTTGGTTCTAACTCAGGAACTGCGGATGCCACTAAATGTTGGATCGCAGCAATCTTATCTCCTGCAAGTTTTCCAGAACCTTTCATTTTTATAATCACGGATGCTGTTGCGGGCTGTTTTTCACGGCTAAATAATTGACGTTTGGGCAGGACCAAATGGACCCGAGCCGAGTAAACGGATTTAAGAGATCGAATCGTTCTTGCTAATTCGCCCTCTAACGCTCTAACGAGCGATAGATTTTGCATAAAATTTGTTGTGCCTAAGGAACTGGAGTCATCAAAAATTTCATATCCGACAGATCCGCCTCCTGGTAAACCCTCTGAAGCTAATGCAATTCGGGTAGATGCTACTTTATCACCAGCAACATATATTTCGTTACCCTTGTTTTTAGTTTCATAGGGAATATTAAGTTTTTGTAATTGAGAAATAACCTCTTTTGAGTCAGTTGGTTCAAGATTAGAAAAAAGTAATTCCATACTTGTTCCAGTGAGTCGAGTCATCATAAAAACAAAAAATAATATAAGTGCTATGAAAACTCCGCCCATTATGGCAAGACGCATAGCTCCCAAATTTCTTAGGAATTCTATAAAATTACCCACTTAATCGCCCCTTTTAAGGTTCTTAATCTTTTAATTTTTGTCTGTAATGCGAATCTTAACACCACTTAGACTCAAATGTAGTATGTCTAAATGAAAAAGTAGTTAACACTGGGAAAATTTTGCCTAGTAAATTTTATTAGGGTTTTTTATAATTATGTTATGGAAATTAATAAATATTTTTAGAACTATTATTGGCAATTAAGTGAGACACTCTCGTGTGATACATTAATCTTTATTAAGCTGTATTTTTTAAATGCCTCAGAATTCCCTATACTCAGCGGTTTTACACCAAAGTGCCCACATATTTCTATATGCTTTTTCTATTTCATTTGTGTAAACTTTATCGTTACATAGTGACGAGTTATGTATTTGAGATCTAAGATTTTGACGGATTATATTAAGTTTATCTGGGTTTTTTGATAATTCCCTATTAATTTTGATATAGTCTTCAGGTGTGTTTGTGGCAAATTCAGATCGTCCAATATGTGTGACCATTGACGTTGTTACCCTACTAACAAAACGATCGCCTTTCAAAGTAATCACTGGTAGGCCCATGCTTAACGCTTCGAATGTCGTTGTGGCACCGTTGAAAGGCAGTGGGTCTAGTGAAATATCTGCTTCATGATATAATTTCAAATGATCATTCCGGATATCATTTTTGGCCTTTAGAATGAGCCTATCAGGTGAGACATTGTAATCAGTAAAAAGTTTTTCAATCCTAGATTTCATCAGAGGTTCACAATAATAGTCAAAATATTTTAACATTAAACAGCTATCCGGTATGCTTTTCAGAACCTGTGCCCATAACTCAATAACTTGAACACTAAGTTTCTCAGGTTTATTAAAACAGCAGAAAGTTATATAGCCATTTTTGATAACAGGCGCCTCATTGACGGGTGGCATATTCCGGATTGGATACTGGTAATAAGTGGGTAAATGATATAATTTTTCAGTAAATTTTTCTTTACTATTTTTTGGACTAATAAATTGATCTGTAAAGTAATAATCCATATCGGAAAGACCGCTTGTGGCACAATCATGGTAGCTAACTTGTATGGGGGCAGGGCGATATGTTGCGATTAATGGTCTATTTTCATCAAAACGTCCTGCTAATGTAATTAAAATATCAATTTTATCTTTCTCTATTAAATCGGCAGCCTCCTTATCATTTAATAAATCTATATATTTGAAATGGTCTGCACTTTTTTTAAATGACTTTGTATATTCATCTTCATTAATTGAATGAGAATATAGAAATATTTCGAATTCATTATGATCGTGATTTGTTATCACCGGTGCAATATTTTGGGCAACAACATGTTTTCTAAAATCGGATGAAACATATCCTAGCCTAATCCGTCTGTTTGAATTACGATTAACTGTTTTAAATTTCTTTTTAGAATATTCTGGTTTATTATTGTGCCCTCTTAACTTGAGATGTAACTTGTAAAATTCGTCAAGTGAATATTTAGGGTCATTTAATGCTAGAAATAACAAACATTTTTCAGAAAAAGCCGCATGGGGAGCAATTTTTAGAACTCTTTTATAATAATCTGTAGCACTCGCTATGTCTCCAATAGCCTGGTGTGTAGATCCAAGATTATGGAGTGTTTCTGTATTTGTATNATTNAANTCTAGAGATCNATGCAAATNTTCAAATGCTTGTTTAAATTTCCCCATTTTTGCCAACAGNCGACCTAATCCATTAAGNAGGCGCGTGTCATTTGGCGAAAATTGTAGTCCAATTTCATATTGCTTTTTTGCTTCCTCTATAATTCCTAAATCATTTAGAACCTGAGCTAATTTGAGCCTTGCCTGACTATTCTCTTTATCGATGTCTAGTATAATTTTATAGGCTATTTGAGCATTAACTTTCTGTCCCATGTTTATAAAATTTTGGCCTGCCTCTAAATGGGCTTCAATATGGCGGGGGTTAATATCAACACATGCTTTTAAATAATTGATAGCCTCATCAAAGTTTCTTTTTGAACTCTCAATAAGGCCTAAGTTATAGTAAGCTTGGTCATAATCACTTTTTGCTTTAATGGCTCTTTTAAAAGCTTTGGTTGCTTTATCTAGCTCACCAATATCAACAAAAATATTCCCTAAATTATTATGAGCAGTGTGATATTCAGGTGAGAGTTTTATTGCATTTTTTATCAATTCAATTGCTCGATTTATATTTCCACTTTGATGAGCTATTACACCCAAAAAATGCAGAGCACCTGAATGTTCTGGAGCGTTTTCTAGGATTTTTCGATAGATAGTTTCAGCTTTACCTAATTGGTTATTTTTATGATAAGAATTGCCAATCTTAAATATTTCTTCAAGCGAAGTTGAACGTCTTTCAGAAATGTTTGCCCTTTTAAGCTGATTTCGGTTGGTTCCAGTAAGAATTATCCCAGTTCCACCTCTGTTGGAAATATTGTTCATACGCCACCTTGTAATATTTAAATTGGATATAATTTTATTTAGTTAAAATGAAGGATGCCATAATCAGGTTAATAGCTCGTAAAATTTTAAATATTAAAAAAAAGATCCCGATATATTTTAATTAATAAAATATATCGGGATAGTTAGTGGTGGGCGTGAAATCTTTTGATATACTTTTCACCAAAAAGCTCCCGGTAAATATAAAGTTATATTTACCGGGAAAGTTGTGGTGGGCGTGAAACACTATTAACGTTTAATTCTCATNAGTTCCCCNAACATCTCATCTGCAGTACTAATAATTTTTGCACTTGCNGAATAAGCTCTCTGGGTGGTAATCATTTGAGTGAACTCTTTAGCAATATCTACCGTTGAGGCTTCTAATACTGAGTTTTGGACCTTTCCAGCTCCACCGACGCCACCATTTCTCAAAAACATTAATCCTGAAAAGTCAGTTTGGCTATAAACGTTACCTGTACTCGCTCCAAGACCATTTGGGTTTGGAAACGTTGCTATTGGGATTTGGAAAATTGGTCGTATGTCACCATTCTGGAATAATGCTGTAACGAGGCCAGATTCGCCAATTACAACACCTGAGAATTGACCAAATGCCGCGCCATCAGTATCAATAAATGTTGGATTATATGATGCTGCAAACTGGGTTATTCCATTTGCTTGTCCTACCGTTCCGAAACTAAAGTCGATAGCGAGATCGGCTGAACCATTGTTAGTCGCTATTGCTATGTCATCAACATTAAAAGCGGTGGGAATTCCACTGCCGTCAAAGTTAATTGCAGGAGTTGTTGCTGTTGGTAAATCTAAATCTCGCACCGTAAAGGCTCCACCACCAAATTGATTAATGGCTGACGCGCCGTTTAAACCATTCACGGTAACAGTAATGTCTAGTGCTTTCGCATCTTCTGTTGCAGTTTTCGTATTTGTAATATTAACTCGTGTATTGCTAACGGCAGCTCTCGCAGCAGTGGTACCTGCCGTGTCAGCTACATTAAAAAGAGTAACGAATCTTGATGCAGCTGCGGCCGCATCTCCAGCAGTAAAAGTAACAGCTGTATTGGTGCCCGTTACTGACCCATTTGTATCGAATTCAAAAATTACTGCTGCTCCACCGGTATTAAAGTTCACAGTGACAGTTTCACCATCAGCTGGAGCACTTCCAAAATCTAGTCGTCCAGTTGATGCATAAACTGCGCCTGCTGAATTTAATAGTGTTGCGTTTTGGCCGCCAGCTGGAGGTTCAACAGACAGGTCCCACTGATTATTATCTTTCTTTGTCCATGTAAGTGCAACATTATGCGCAACACCTAGCGAGTCAAAAACTTGAACTGTTGTGTTTCCCGTGGCTCCGACAGCATCCTCAGCATTTAAGTTGGCACCAAAAGTTAGGTTATCCGTTGCATCAGCCGTTCCACCGATATTATTTAATCGAATGGTTTCNAGATTTGTAAAAACAGTAGGGTCTGGATTAAACACCGTATTCGTCGAATCAACGGTTTGACCCGTTGAATTNGTTTTGTANCCNTGAAGAAATTGACCAGCAGTATTNTTTAAAAAGCCACTTTTATCNGCATTAAATGCTCCAGCTCGCGTAAAGTTAAAACCAGTTGATCCAGCGTTGGCGGCACTTTCATTCACAACAAAGAAACCGTCACCAGCTAGAGCTAGATCTGTAGCGTTTAATGTTGCAGTAAATAAGCCTTGAACGTCGATGGCGGCAAATGGATTTTGTTGAACACCGCCAGGGTTATAACTGTTGCTACTAGCTTGGGCTGTTACCAGTGTTTGGAATCTCATTTCTGTTGCCTTATAGCCAACAGTGTTAACGTTTGTAATATTATCTGCGATTGCGCCTAGCGCCTGTGAATTTGCATTTAGTCCGGAAACGCCCGAGAACATTGCACCATATAAGCTCATTTTCTTCTCCTATTTTATTAAACCCAACTTTATTCAAAGCCGGTTTGTTTCATTTTTTTTCACGCGCTTATTCGATGTTTTTTTATTCTAAATTTGTAGCTAAGTTAGTAGGTTCTTTAACCGTTATTACTTTATCTAGGGGAATCTGGACGGCTCCAGCGTCAAGAACCGTATTGCCGGACTCCATGTTTACGCCGGTTACGCGTGCCCTAATTCTAGCTGAACTCGCAACGGACTGATCGCCGAAACCTTTTGGCGTTATGTTAATTGTGTATGCGCCATCGGGGAGTTGATTCCCATTTGTATCTTTGCCATCCCAAATAAATTCGTGTCTACCAGATTCAGTTCTGCCTGGAACATTTAAAACAACATCTCCACTGCTATCGAGCATTGTTATTACGTTTGCTTCCGCATTTTTATCCAGTGAGTAAGTAAAGCTTGCTAAGCCATCTTGAAGAGGTACTGATGTGCCGTCTGCCTCAATATCTGTTCCAATAAAACCAACAACGGTTGCTGAGAGTGATGAGTTTTGGACCTTTAGTAAATCTTCCATAGTTGCGTTTGTATTAATTTGCTGTTCTACACTTGCAAATTGGACAAGTTGCCCTGTGAATTCGGTTGGCTCTAACGGAGACAATGGGTCCTGATTTTGTAATTGAGTTGTTAATAAAAGTAAGAACGAATCGAAATCTCCCGCTAATGTATTTTTATCCGAGACTGACTGAGACTCCGCTACGATCGGTGCGCTAAGCGCTGAAGCTGAAACTGCCATAATTAAGTTAAATCCTTATATCTATGCCGCCATTATTGGCCAAATTAGATCCGTAAGATCCTACGTATTTACCATCTATTCGTTCTTGGTTATCACTATCTTTCTGCTCATCATGCTCAAGAGTATCAGTATTATGCGCGTCTTTATTTTTATTCTGATCTGCAACTTTTTGTTGGGCCTGATCTTTCAAATTAAAATTAAAGCTTTGAGAGTCAGTTTTTAAACCGCCTTCTTGTAATGCCCGTTCCAAGCCTCTGATATCACGTTGCAAAAGTTCTAGTGTTTCTGGTCTATCTGCCAAAACAGTAGCCGATAGCTGGCCATCACGAGCTATCTCCATTCTTACTTCGACCTTACCTAAATGAGCAGGACTGAGTTTAATGTTTATTTTATCTATTCCAGCGCCGATTGCTTTTTTAATTTGAAGTGCCACTTGCTCTACTGGTAAAGGCGGTTTGGCAGGTGGAGGTGGAGGTGGTGGGGGAGCAATTCGAGAGGTTTGCTGTGACTGGCTAGAATTAGCTGTCGTAGCAGTTGCCGTTAAATTAGGAATTTCATTACCTGCAGTTATTTTCGGGGTTATAATAGATTGATTGGATATTGACTGTTGAGCCCCAATTATTGCTGTTGGTTGCCTTAATGATGTCGCAATATTTGAGCTGATATCGGTTTGGGTTGGCGTTGGTGACTGATTGTTTACATTATTAAGTTGAGGATTTATATTTTTGATGTCTGCGGAAGGGGCAAATTTTAAGACCCCAGACTTTGATGAAGAGTTCATTTCATTAATTGATAATTCTGCCAGCTGAGCAATTGGTGTTTTGTTTTGGCCAAAATTAGAAGTGATTGGATTCTTAACACTGTTGACTTGAATCTTCATGGTTGTAAACGGATCAGATTTTAAACGATTTGAGAGATCTNGCTCTTGAGCACTCATTAAATTGTTTGAATTTTGACTGATAATTCCGTTGGTGCCTGAAGATTTTAGGTTCTGCGGTAATCTAAATAGTTTATCTTCATTAAATTTGGTTTGAATTGTATCACGTATAACTGGCCCCGCTATTTCAGCACTTACTTTAGAGGTGAAATTAGAATTATTAGTCGTTTGAATAATTTTATTTTTATCCGTCTGACTACCATTACGAATTTCAGTACTAATTACTGGTTTTTCTTGGCCAGGTGGTTTTTGACCATTTGTAGATACAAAGTTTGGATTTTTATTTATTACTTCTTGCCTTATATAAGGTAGATTTTTTCTCAAATTCTGATCATTTTCGGCAAAGACACCGTTTAAACCCGTATTATTAGTATGATCGGTTGTATTCGATATATGTTCTTTTGATGTTAACAATTTTCTTTCTTGGGTATCAGAGCCCTTAATATCGTTACCTATCGAGGTTATGTCATCTCTATTCTGTAGCTGGGGATTTATGTTAATATTTTCATTCTCATCTATAGAATTTTTATCATTAAAAGTTGAGTTGTATTCATCTTTAGGCAACGTATTGTTTATATCAGTAAGCCTGTTGTTTGGACTATCTTCGATTTTTTCTTTAGGTTTCTGTGCATTCGTCAGAGTTTTCTCAGGAGAGTCGATGGTGGCCTTAAAAATTGAAGAGAATTGTATCTTTTCTCCAAGTACTGACGTTGTTCCAATTTTGTTTTTAAAAACTGGTGGTGCGATTTTCGCGCCTTCAACAGCTCCCAAAACATTTGATGCAATAACTTCATCTCTCATTTTTATATCAACCCGACTTTCTTCCTTAATTAAACGCATTTAGCAATTAATATCGCTATACGTATATTATAAGCAAAACTCGGGCCAGTTTTCTATTAGCCTTAATGCATTGAAAAGAATAGATAAAATAAGTTAGTATTGGTTATACTAACTATATAGCTTACAGTCAGTAAAAATACTAAATTGTATGGGAAAAATCTGCCGAGCAATTGTGGATATTGAAAAAATAGGTTTAGCTTTATTTAATGACCCTACAAACAGGAATTTAGGCTAAATTGAGATATCTGATGCCTGTTCGCTAGGTGTATCTAGCCCAGTTTTTTGAGGATCATCACCGACATTAACGCGTAAGCCTTCTGCAAGATTTTTATTTATATCGATTAGAGAGTCTAAGTGTTTAGTATCCGTATCCGATAGAGCAGTAACCGTTTGCTTGTCAACAAATATACTTAGACTCAAAATATTAGCTTTNAGTTGATCTGGCAGTTGATTGGCCTCGTCTATTATGTCAGCTTGGATAATCGTCCAAAGCAGTTGATTAAATTTTAGAGCAGCAGCATAGGTGTCATAATCGTCCAGATCTTTTTTTGCATCTTGGAGCATAATCGCAGCTTTGGTAAATGCCATTGCCTCAACTTCTCGAGGTGGCATAGATGATTTTTGTGTTTGCGCGTAGGCCTCTATTTTATCTTGTGACATCAGCAAGCAACTCCGCTTCATAGTTAAGTAATTTTTTACAGATTTTTAAGGCTTGATAGTGATCGCCCTCCAATATTTTTTGAGATGTTTCCATAATATATGCCATTATTTCGGGACTTGAAGAATTTTTAAACAACTCGTCGACTAACTTAAAATAAATATTATGATATTCGCGCTCATTTTTAGTATCTACATACATATTTAATACCATAAAATATATTTTTTTTGCAAGAGTGTCAGCCTTCTCTTCAGTAATTATATCTTTTTCTCTTAAAACAGGTACGGTATTTTGTATAACTATTTCAGCTTTCTGCCCAGCGTTTGATATTACAGCCGTTCCTATTAAGACCTTTTCATCAGGCTTCAGAGTTAACTTAAGAGGCATATCATTACTCTTTGATGCAATTACTTCTAATTTAATTTTCTAGTCATATTCTGTGTATAATTCCTAATTAAACTATAATTTAGTAAATCTTTCGTGAATCAATTCAATTATTTAAATNTAACAGGTTTAATAATAAAATGGGGAGCTTATAGCTCCCCATAAAACTATAAAATATTGATCGATTAGAATAGTCGAAGGATTGATTGCTCTGACTGTTGAGCGATGCTAAGGCCAATGGTTCCTAACTGTTGACGAGTTTGCAGTGTTAGTAACGCAGCTGATTCTGCATTCAGATCAGCGTTAACTAATTTTCCTGCTCCACCCTCAAGAGAGTTAATAAGATTAGAGGTGAAATCTAAACGAAGCGACATAACTGCAGCATTTGTACCTAAAGAACTTGCTGTTGATCTTAGTGTAGTCAGTGCACTATCTAAATCATTAATGGCAGTTTCAATATTGGCATCAGTAGCCCAGTTACNTGCCGCGACCGCTAAAGATAGACCAGACGAATCAGATGCAATTCCCGTAACAGTGAGCGTTGAGCTNCCATCCTCACTAAACGCAACTTTTAAGTTGTTACTTGCACCTTTTATTAAATTTGTACCCCTGAAGCTTGAATCGTTAGCGAGGTTGTCAAGTTGTCCTCTTAAGTCATTAAATTGTACGGCCGATTTTGATCTATTTGTTGTATCGGCATCTGACTTAGCCGCAAGCGCTAGACCCTTCATTTGCGAGACAAGCGCCTGAATAGACTCAATACCTGCAACAGCCGTTTCTAGAGTGCTTACACCTATGTCTATATCATCTTTTAAATTTTTTAGGTCAGTCGCTCTATCATTTAAACTACGTGCCTGGAAAAACGCGATCGCATTATCAACAGCACTATTCACCTTAAGGCCTGTTGACAAGCGCTCTTGAGTTTTGCCAATTAAAGAAGTTGTTTTAGTGAGAGCTAAGAGGTTAGTTCGTGTAGCAGCGGATAAGTTTACTGGAAGATCAGCCATTTTTTATTCTCCTATTCTAGGTTCATATCTTAACAGGTCCTTCTACCTGTTGGACCCTTCTTAAATCATCTAATTATAAAACTCTTAAACAAATTGATAAGGTCACTTTCCTTAAGAGTCTACTAAAATTTTTAATCAATAGCAATGGGCTTTTATAAAATGATTAATCCCACACTATCTTTTCTTACTAGTTATCTAGGTATTTTTTCACACGCCCAGATATTTGTGTTTTTTATTTCAATCTCGCAAACTTTTATTTTTTACACTCTTACTTGTTTACATACAAATAATTAATAAATTACTTAAATTAAATGAACTTACTCAAACTCATATTAGCTAATTTCACGATTGTACTAAAAGATGCTTCCAGCATATTCTGATCCTGTTGTAGCTCAGTCACCGCTTCAAAAGTGTTTACACCCTCTATTTCTGAAATGATATTTTGAAAAAAGTTACGTGAAGTTTCAAGATTTTTATTGGTCGTTTCCAGTTGCTGTACCTTGCTTCCAATATTCATCTCCATTGCTTGGAGACCGTCTTCGGCTTGATTCGCAAGTTCAAGAGCATGAGTAATTTTTGACCTAAAATTTGCATCGCCCCCACTTATGTCAGTTGATCTTAGAATTCTTAATGATCGGATTAACTTCTCAAAGGCAGGATCCGCAGCTGTTTCGCCATAATTGAGCACNACTCCTTCTGCTATTCTTGCTTTAGGTTTTGTATCATCTCCTTTATAATAAAATGAAGTCTCAGATTTGGTCTCAAAATTAGCGTCAAAAGCTGGTGCACTACTGAGGGTCCCTGGTTCTACAGGTTTAGTAGTTGTTTTAGATCCCGCAAATAAATAACGACCATTAATTTGAACATTAAGAAAGTCCTTGATTTCGGAGATTTTAACATCAGCAATCGAGTCTTTATCAATGCCATCTGTCAATACTCCCTCACCATCAATATCTCTTAAAATATCCCGAACATCGCCTAGGACAGATTTCATCGAATCGATACTGTTAAGCATGGTATCAAGGCGTAACTTTATGTACGTATTATCTTCGAGAAATTTTTCCATTCTTTGATTTGAATTTTCTAGTCCGACAAGACGATTAGAGTTCTCAGATATACCGCTATAATTTTGTGACTTTTGCAGGGTGCTTAATTTTACTTGATTATCTGCCAGCCGATTTTGGGCATCTAAAATAACTGAGCGGACTACCTTACTTTGAGCTAAATCAGTTATACGAGTTGTCATATTTCTAATCCATCATATTTGAAAGAATTTTGAATAATTCTTGAACGGTTGTAATTAAGCGTGCCGATGCAAGATAGGATTGTTCAATTACAATCATATTTGCTAATTCTTCATCCATGTTTACACCACTTATGGATCCATGTTGATTATTTAATTCTAGAGTTAAGCTTTGTTGAAACTGAAGGTCTCTCTCGTTCGCTGCCACGTCAACTGAGTGAGCTGACAAAATATTGGATGCATAATTATTTATGGTCGTCGTTGTTTGCGCTAATCCTCCGCCTCTCGCCGGCGCCTCAAGAAACGTAATATTATCATTAAATGCGGCTGCAAGTTCCACGGCGTTATCACCGTTACCAATGGATAAGCCTTGATTTGTGGCTACTGTTAATCCTCCACTATCTGTAATAAAAAAATTTTGACTGTCGGCATCTGTTATTTTTAAATTGAAGTTTGAACCAGTCGCAACTACTTCCGCGGAAATTTGTGCTGTGGATAGTGTCGCGTTTCCGTTGATTGCTGCGGCCAAGGTCGTCAAGCTGTCTCCAGTTCCATAATTAATTGAAGCTGAGGTTGCGGAGTCTATTGTAAAAGCAAGTGTTCCAGCGGATACACTTAATGCCGCAAAATTACTGGTTGAACTGGTCTGATTTGCAGAAGAAAAAGTATTGGACTGAAGTTTTCCACTTGCAAGATTAAAATTATTGGACAAAATATCTTGCCTAACTTTTAAACGATTACTAATTCCACGATAATCATTACGGAGCCCGGTTTCCGTTAGAAGTGTGCCATTGCCTGTTTCTACTAAAGCAAAATTATTACCGCTATCTTCTGTTAATTGAAGTCGGAATTCTGTACCGTCTGAAATAATATTAGCGGTTACGCCTGTTGCTGCGTTAAGTTTTGTTTTAAGGTTATCCAATGTATCATTAGATGAATAGGTAATTGATGAGGTCGTTCCACCAGATGTCGTAAATTGAAGAGTTCCACCTGTTGTAATCAGAGCGCTTGACTTACTTTTGACAGCGTTTGTGCGATATGTATTAAAACTCTCAGTCGAAGTAAAGAGGTTGTTCAATCCAAAAAAATCTGAAAATCCAGAGTTTGGTTTATTGGCTCCGCTCAGAGAACTTGTAAACTCATTAATTGTAACCCTGTTGCTGCCAGACGCTGCCAGGGAGAGGTTTCCATTAGAGTCAACTGATGCTGATAAGTTGGTGAATTTATCATTAATGCCTGAGTTAGCTCCATTTGTTAAAAGGGAGGCTACTGTGGTGATATTCGCATCTGATAAATCAATAAATTCTCTCTCGATTAAATCTCCCGAGGCATCGACAACACCAATTAATACTTTTCCGCTTGCGTTGGCCAAACTAGTTGCCGTAGCTATGAAGTTATCACCTACTAAACTTGTTGGTGGAGGGAAACCCGTACCTTTGTTGTGAGCCGTGTTAAGGTGGCTTTTAATTTTATCGCCTAATTCATCAAGTTGACCCTGCAATGCTGGTAAATCCGAATCTCTTAGGTCAATCAATCCCTTTACGGCACCATTACCGATATCTAGTGTAATGTCACTCAGCGTGGCCGGTGTGCCAATGAAAATTCCTGGGATACCCTCTGCTGGAAAATTAGTAGCCCCCGGTACTATNTAGTTCTCTGCAGTTGNAGGCACATANTCCAAAACGGCATTCATGGANGTTGGTCCNTCATAACTTAAGGTTTGAGCCTGCCCATCTAATAAGGTTTTACCTTCTTTTGTAAATAAGGTNATGGCTCCAGTACTTCTTTGAAAATAGGTTATGTCTATTTGTTTAGCAATTTCGTTGATTGCAAGATCTCTTTGATCCTCGAGCTCTGCCGTTGTTCTGTTATTATTACCAAAGTTAACAATTTCTAGGTTTGTATCGACGACGACTTGCATTTTAGCATTTATATCTGTTATTGCGTCCTTTATTTGGTTGTTGGCTAATAGTCGCATAGACTGCACTTGGTCTGATAGACGGGCAAGTTCTTGAATAATATCTTCCGCAGCATTTACCGCTAAAGATTGATTGGGAGCTATCTCTGGAGCGATTGCTANCGCATCGAATTGAGCACCAAGTTCTGCAATTTTGTGAGAAATAGAGTTATTATCAGCGGGACGACCAAAAAAATTATTAATCTGAGTTAAAAAATTATCTTTAACACTGAGTTTCTCGAGCTTTCCAGTTTCTGTTCTAACCTGTTTAAGTACACCTTGATCAACTGTTCTGCCAATGGTTCCTATTTCAACGCCAAAACCTACGCCATCAATATTTCTGGGTGTCGGATTAACGATTTTTTTCGAATATCCCTCAGTATTTACATTTGCAATATTATTGGAGATAACCTGTATCGTACTTTTCGAAGTCGATAGTCCGCTTATGGCATTTCCTAGCGCTCCTTCTAGTGACACTATTTAGCTCCTTGAGGTATAAATTGTAAAAATATCATAGCTCTTGATTTAGACCTACTGAGACGGGAGCCTGGTAAGCTTGACGCGTCTCCCTATTTGATGATCCTAGTTTGCTGTATCCGGAGGTTTTATTTTGGTGATCAATCGCTGCCTCTGAAATTATTCGAAACAAGTGCTCACCAGCATCTAAGCGTGCACGCAGTCGGTTAGCATTTTCCTCAATTATACCATTGAGGCTCACTACAGCAGTCTCTATATTTTCAAGAAGCTCCGGTTCTATTTTTTTTAGAAATTCGCTACTACCAATGATTTTAAACTGCTCTTCATAAGAATTGGTCAATTTTATTTTATCTTCTTGNAGCGATTTAATTTGATTTGCCCGACTCTGNCCNGCAAGAATNTCATTTTCGCTTTTTAANAGTAAACTTAAACGTTCTATAGTATCTAAGAATTTGTCCGTGCTAATTTTAGTATTTATCATAAAATTTCCAGTAAACTATTTAACTTCTTGTAATTTTAGCAAATCTCTTTGAATCATATCTGAAATTCCAATACCACCATTTGCGGCCATTGATTTTCCCACTTCGTCTATCATTAGTGACTTCCAAATTTTTTCAGCATGGCCGCCTCCAAATGGTTCGGATGGTTCTATGCTGGCAAACATAGGTTGGAGCATTTGACCTAAGAAAAATGCTTCGAATTGCTCTGCAACTTCTCTTGATTTGGCGACACTATCTATTTTACCCAAAGTCGGGGGTATTTTGGCAGCCTGAAGAGCAATTATTCCGTCTGAACCGATACTCATATTCTCCATGCTATTTCTCCTTACATTACCGCAATTTCGGCTTGAAGGGCACCAGCGGCTTTAACCGCTTGCAAAATAGTAATTAGATCTCTTGGACCTATACCTAGAGCATTTAGACCATTAACTAAGTCTTGAAGCGTAACCCCCTCATTTACTACGACTAATTTTTTTTCCTGATTTTCGTCAACAGCAACGTCAGTCCTCGCAACAGTTGTCGTTTCGCCAACTTCCGCAAAAGGCCCCGGTTGGGAGACTTGGGGTGTTTCTGTAACTCTAATTGTAAGACTGCCTTGCGCAATTGCAACAGTGCTAATCTGAACATTATCACCCATGACTATTGTACCACTTTGTTCGTCAATAATTATTCGTGCTAATTGATCTGGCTCAATTCTTAACTGTTCAATATCTGTTATGAGACCAACCACATTATTTTCATAATCTTTTGGAATCATTACCAGTAAAGTTCCGGGGTCGCGGGGTCTAGCTGCATCTGTTCCAAGAAAAGCATTTATGGCTTGAGCCATTCGCCTAGAGGTTGTGAAGTCGGGGTTACGTAAGCTTATGTGAAGTTTCTTTAGTGATGCTAAATCAAACTTAATTTCTCTTTCAACAATGCCGCCATTTGCAATTCGAGCACTTGTGGGAACTCCCTTAGTAACCGTTTCACCTTCTCCACCGGCAGTAAAACCGCCGACAGCAACTTGTCCCTGAGAGACTGCGTATACCTGGCCATCGGCGCCAAGCAGCGGAGTTACTAAGAGCGTTCCTCCTAAAAGATTAGAAGAATCTCCCAAAGCACTTACAGTAACGTCAATTTTGTTACCTTGACGCGCAAATGCAGGCAGTGCCGCTGTAACCATTACAGCTGCGACATTTTTGGAGTCTAAACCTGCTTCGGTTGGTTTTACGCCAAGACGTTCAAGCATCGCTAATAGACTTTGTTTTGTGAAATGTCCGTCTTGTAGGCTATCGCCAGTCCCATTTAATCCAACCACGAGGCCATATCCGACCAATAGGTTTTCGCGGACTCCCTCAAAATTCGCAATATCCTTAATTCTTGATGCCGCTGATGCTTCGAGAGATGAATTGGTTACTATAAATAACGTAAAAATCAAATAGATTATTTGTTTTGTTAAATATCTATCGGAATATCTGCTTATAATTCCCACCATTTCTTCTATTCCTTAAGCTCGTGTTATTATTCTTTCCTAAGTTAATGCTAATTTTATGCCAACTATTAAATTTGATAACCACATGTTTTAAATGGATTATAAGCTATCAAATATTATTTTATGTAAATTAATTGATACAACTAATTTCCAGTAGGCATATTTTGCCTCTATACTCTCGAGCGCCACATATATACAATTCAACTAAGTTTTAAGGTTCGCGACAGTTTGCGTCATTTCATCTATGGTCTTGAACAGCATGGCAGATGAATTATATGCATTTTGGGTTATCATTAGATTTGAAAACTCAAACTGCACATTTGTATTTGATAATTCCTGCGAAAACGGTCTAAATATGGCGAATTCATTCACAGCTGTCGCGTTTGGGCTATCATCATTCACCTGCTTTAATTGCGGAATGCCAGAAAGAATTGATTGTTGAAACAAATTTCCTTGTATGCGATCTAATCCATTCTCATTTGCAAAGACGGCTATTGGCAGTTTATATAAAGTTTGTTGGGTTCCATTAGAAAAATTTCCTCTTATTCGTCCAGAAGCGTCAAATTCAAAGCTATTTAGGAATCCTTTGGTTCTGCCATCACGATCGAAGTTAAAAAAATTAAATTCTTCGCCAATGGCGCTTAAATTGGTTAAATCTAGTTCGAAAGTTGTCGTTAAACCCGTATTTGACACAATCGTGACATTTTCTGTTGTGCCTCGAGGCAATTTCCCAATACCGTTGAAGGTTATATCTGATGAAGTCGTTGAAGTTCCATTACTTGGAATAATTTTGAGATTGAATTCTTGGGGGTTTGCGTTGCGCGTTAATTGAATAGCAAATGGTTCGAGATTTCCAGCCGAGTCAAAAACACTCGCATTTGCTATATGAGATGCTCCTGGTACTGTAGTTGAAGGCACATTTAGAGCTATTGAAGCGTTTAGCGTTGATGCTGCTTGAGCTTGTTCCGCAGTATCAAAAAATGTTTGGTCTACACGAGTAGCGACGGGTGCAGCATTTAAATTTATTGATCCGTCAGCAGCTGGGACATACCCATAAAGGAAATTACCGTTTTTATCGGCAAGATATGCTTCATTAAATTGATTCCCGTTTTCATCAATACCTTGCGGGCCAGAAATTTGTTCAAACTGACCATCACGCGTAAAAAAGGTATCACCTGTTCCATCGGTCAGAGTGTTCATTACGTAGAATCCCCGACCGTCTATCGCCAAATCTAATTTATTTATGGATGAATTGATTACGCCTTGTTGGTTTATGTAATTGCGAGTCGCAGTTACTAATCCACCATTATCTCGGGAGCTCCCAAATGTTGTGCCTAGAAAAGTTTTAAAATTAGTTGCNTGNGCNTTATANCCGCCGGTATTCATATTTGTNAGGTTTTGTGAGATACTACTNAATGCNCTCTCTTGTCCAAGCATTCCTAAAGTTGGTGNAGCAAACATTCCATAAATTGGCATTTAANTTTCACTCCGATATAANAACT
The DNA here is from genome assembly GCA_002168115.1 of Rhodospirillaceae bacterium TMED23. Taxonomy (GTDB): domain Bacteria; phylum Pseudomonadota; class Alphaproteobacteria; order Rhodospirillales; family UBA2165; genus TMED23. The sequence continues at coordinate 64,052 of NHCC01000014.1, forward strand.
ATTACAAANAANTAAGCAAAAAAGGTGCCAAGTTNGATTTTTTATAAGCNACTGAATNATATAAAATTATTGGAAGTCAGTTTATTATTTAAGTATTATATTTTTTTATTAAGCTTCGTTAGTGCAATCTTTACCTACTTATACTAAAGTATAGACATTATGAAAATTATTCGTACACCAAGCGGATCTCATTCAAAGATTCAAAAAACAAGCAAAAAGTCNGTTATTAAGGGCGAGTCTTTTGCTAGTAAACTCGATGGTTTAGGAAATGCTGTCAAGAATACTGTTCCAGCAGAAGATCTGGGTGCCGTCTCTGGTATTGGGTCGGTACTGGCAGCTCAAGAATTATCCAAAGATCAAGATAACGGTTCAAATAATCGAGCGATACGCTTTGCAACTGATATACTTGATAGATTGGATGAAGTTCAGCGCGACATACTTTTGGGTAATTTATCAAAAGATCTCTTAATAAAATTGGCACAGCAATTACGTTCTAGGAAGAAAAACATCTCTGATCCAGTTCTATTGCAAATAATAAAAGACATTGAATTACGAGCGGAAGTCGAACTTGCTAAATACACATAGTTCGATACGTTAGNGTAAAACAACAATTATCTAGAAATTATTATTTCTTTAAATAAATATTTTTCACAAAATAAACTTAAAGAGGGCTTGTCGAAACCCTCTCGGATAATTATAAAACTNCGCACATTTGAAACACCAACATTAATAATTGAGTTCAGGAACGACATGGTAAAGGAAGTTAAGTTACCTTCAGGTTACAAGCCAACTGATAAAGAAAAATTTATGAATGCCAAGCAACAAGAATACTTCAGGCAGAAATTGAGTAATTGGAGGTTGGATTTACTAGATGATGCAAATGAAACGCGTCAAAATCTTCAAGAAACAAGTATTGCTGAAGCAGATATTGCTGACAGGGCTTCTACGGAAACGGATAGGTCATTGGAGTTACGGACACGGGATAGAGCTAGAAAATTAATNAGTAAAATAGATGAGGCACTCGAACGAATTGAGGATGGAAGTTATGGCTTTTGCGTTGAAACTGATGAACCAATTGGCATTAAAAGACTTGAGGCTAGACCTATTGCTACTCTAAGCTTGGAGGCNCAAGAGCGACATGAAAAAATGGAAAAAATATACAGNGATGATTGATCTTAAAAAAAAGGGCCGATAAAATATCGGCCCTGAGTTGGTTCAAATCCCAATTTAGGGTTAGAACGGGAATATTATATCTATAATTTGGGTTCCCACTCGAGGTTGTTGAAGATCAGACAATGTACCTCTGCCTCCATAAGCTACCCTCATTTCAGCAATTTTATCATGTCCAATNGTATTCGTGCTATCAATATCCTCTGGACGTACAACGCCCGTGACCATAACTTCTTTCATTTCAAAATTTACTTTAAGTTCCTGACGAGCAAAAATTACTAAATTACCATTCGGAAGAATTTGTGTTACTATGCCAGCTAATTTCACCTCTAAGGTTTCACTTCGATCGATATTTCCCGAACCTTCAGTGTTATGAACAGTGCCGAGGCTGGTAGTTGTCGCTGCAGCGATTCCTTGTGGTAATTTTTTAGTCAACTCTGCTTCTAGACCAAATAAGTTAGTTAGATCGCTATCTTCATTGTCATTTCGAGCTCGGGTTGTTTTATTTGCTAAAGTTGCTTTGTCTGAGATGTTCAAACTAATTGTTAAAATATCTCCCACTTCACTAGCTCGCTGATCTCGAAAAAAAGCTCGAGCCCCTGGTCGCCATAACGAATTTGCATTATGGCTAATTCTTTTAATACCTGGCATAGGCATACTAATCGGTCTATAATTTGGACGTTTTGTTGGGTTCACGATTTCAGTATTTTTTGGTCCTTTTCCAACTTCAGATAATCGTGTGAACGTATTGCAACCACCCAGATTTAACATGACTAAGCTTAATAAGATTAAACCCAAATAGTTGAGATATATGTTGCTTATTTTCATTTGATTTCCTTGATTTATAAAATGACTAGTTAGGTTTTTATTTAAAAGCGATTCTATTAAGTAAGTTTACACTTACCATGTCCTCTCCGATTACTTTCGCTTCGACAATTTTTTTACTTTTATGATTTCTTATTCTAATGATGTCACCCTTGCTTCCCGAATCCTGAGCCCTGCCCCGAGTTGTCAATTGCAGTCCACGGCTTGTGAGAGATACAGTAACGAGATCACCCTTTTGGACTAACTTAGGTCGTTGTAAATAGTTGCTGGTAAGCGGGGTGTTAGATGGTATTCGTCTTTTTGCTGCCATTCCAACTATTTCTTCCTCATCCCGAAGAACGCCATTTCGTAATTTGCGGCTTCTCACTTTGATCCATTCAATATCATCCTTAGTTATAACATCATTTCGTTTAAGATTTTTATTTAGCGTTGGAATTTCCATTAGTCTATGAACTCTTCCAGTTAATCTAAAACGCTGAACATTATTAGAATCTCCGGGAACACTAAGCGTTGCGATGAAGCGGCCTGTGGTTTTTTTGACCGTCAATCCTGTAATGTTAATTGTTGAGTTTTTATTCGTTGAGACATGTATACTCAAACTTCGATTATTCATATCAATTTCGATATTATTTCGATAACCTCGATCATAAAAAGCTTTTTTGAGTGCATCGAGAACCTCATCTTCGTAGATTTCATAACTCGCTCGTTCTACTATTACGTGCGTCTTTAAGCTCAATGGCCTCCATTTGAGACCATGAGCCCTCGCTACTCTATAGAGCCACTTGGCATCGAAGCGGGCTGATTTCCCTGGTTTAGGTGAATAGGCTATTCTTGAATTTTTTTTAATCCCAACATTTGTAAAAACTTCACCAAGTAATATATGATTATTTTCAACGGTAATGTAGGGAATTAGTTCTACAATTTTAAGTGACTCTGCAGACAATGCACTGGATTTGTTGGATTTAACTATATTTTTTGCATTTAAGGTATTTAAACTAATCAAATAAAAAAATACGCCTATGATCAACAATAATACAGCAAGTTTATTAAAAGTTTGTGATATGTAAAATTTTAAATTTATCATAGTTTTACTCTTATTTGGTTTGATTTAACGCAGACATCATTTGGTCCGAAGTCTGTATAACCTTGGAATTCATCTCATACGCTCTTTGAGCAGATATTAATTCTGAGACTTCTGAAACCGCATTCACATTTGAAGTTTCGAGAAACCCTTGCAGCATGGTACCAAAACCTACAGCACCAGGAGTACCAGTGGTTGCTGTCCCAGAGGCTGGTGTTTCGAGATATGTATTCCCACCAATCGACTCTAAACCTGCATCATTTGGAAAGCTTGCGAGCTGTATTTGCCCAGCATTTGTAAATGCTACCTGTCCCTGAGTTTTTACTAGAACCTCTCCAGCAGAATTAATTGTTACATCAATAGCATTAGCATCAACTGTAATTGCAGGAACAATCGGATTTCCGTCATGGGTAACAATTTGACCATTTGGACTTAATTGAAATGAGCCATCCCTAGAATAACCTATTGTTCCATCTGGCTGTGTTACTTGAAAAAAACCATTGCCTTGAATGGCAACATCAAACGTGTTGTCCGTTGATGTTAAGTTGCCTTGTTCATGGATTCTATATACTGCTGCCATTTTAACTCCTAGCCCAAGTTGAACACCAGATGGAACAATTGTTCCGGCATCAGAAGACGTTGAGCCGACACGTCTCAAATCTTGGTATATTAAATCATGAAATTCTGTTCGTCTTCGCATGTACGCTGTTGTATTCATATTTGCGATGTTGTTTGAAATTACTTCTACATTTTGCTGTTGAGCCAGCATTCCTGTTGCTGCTATATCTAGTGATCTCATCTTCCCATCCTTTTCAATTTTTTAAATTTATGTCGTTTTAAAATATTATCTTATTGAACTCTAAATTCTCGGTGTTAAATCTTGAATCATTTTTCTTTGCCTTGAGTCTTCTTTATCTATAAATTTTCGCACGCTCTCGTATGCTCGTTGTACCTCAATCATCTGCGTTATCTCACTAATTGGTTTTATGTTTGATGATTCGAGTTTTCCCTGAAGAATGTTGGGTTTTTCTGAATCGGATGCTTGTTCTTCTGTAAATAGCAATCCCCCTGATCTCTTCTGCAACTCTTGTGGTTTCTCAAATTCAACAATCCGTATTTGACCCAGTGGTCCATTATCCGTTGAGACTGTTCCATCAGGAGCGATGGTAATTTTCTTATCATCTGGCGCGAAGAAAAATGGTGTTCCAGCTTTTGATAGTATTGGTTGGTTATTTGAATTAACCAATTTTCCATCACTATCTAAACTTAAATGGCCGTTTCTGGAGTATCTTTCGCCATTTTCTGTCTCGACAACAAAATATCCTTTTCCATGAATAGCTAAATCAAGCGGATTATCGGTATGTTTTAAAGGGCCTTCTTCGAGATTATAATATTGAGCAATATCACGAGAGTAAGATAATTTTCCAGAAGTTGCTGTTTGATCGCTTTTGTTATTCACAAGGTGTTGAACAAACAGCATGTTTTCACCTTTGTAAGCAGTGGTATTCATATTTGCTAAATTATTAGCAATAACATCTAGCTTGCGTTTCAAGACCGATTGGCCTGATAGCGCAATATACGCAGTATTTTCCATTTTTCCCGTTCCTTTTTTTAAAGGTTGGTTAATCAAATGCATCATTCATGCCATTATTATTTAATTAATAATATCAGATGGTTATAAAAATAATATCGATTCTTGAGACCAAATATTACGTAGAATAATTTTCTTTCTAGGTATAAGTTGCCACAAATTCCCATTTTTTTTTTAAATTAAATTTTGAGGGTTTTGTTGCGATAGATTTCTTTATGGGGTTTTTCAACTTATTATTAACTATCTTGAAATATAGTAAGGTTGTGAAAAAACGGTCTGGCGTTAATGATCAGGCAGTATAACTTGATTTAAAAAAAATTGGTGGGCAATGGCTGACGAAGAATCAGAACAACTTGATGACACCGCTGACGGTGGAGGTGAGGACGCTTCCAAAGGTGGGGGCAAGGGAAAGTTGATAATTATAATTGTAGCTGGAGTATTGGTCCTTTTGTTAGGGGCTGCCGCAGCCGCATATTTTTTCGGTCTATTCGACTCTAATACAACTGATCAGCAGAATGTAATAACTAAAGCTGGCGAAGTTCCAGAAAATAATTTTGTTGCCCCGGCTTTTTTTTATGAATTACCCGAAATTGCGGTTAATCTGAATACGATCGGACGAAAAGCTGCAAGAATGAAATTGATTGTTTCGATAGAAGTTTCTGATCCAGAATTAATTCCAAAATTAGAGGCTTTGTTGCCTCGTATCATCGATAATTTTCAAGTTTATTTGAGAGAGTTGCGTGTTGGTGATCTCAAGGGTTCCGCTGGAATTTATCGATTGCGCGAAGAGTTGTTGACACGTGTAAATTCTGCGATTGCCCCATCTAAAGTTAAGGGCGTTTTATTTAAAGAAATGCTGGTGCAATAGTTATGGGTTATATCTGTATCACCCAAATAATAATTAACATTAATAACATTGGTATTAAATTGTGACTCCCCCCAGTGAAGAAAATGATGATATTGAGGCTCTCGCGGAGCCCGAGGCCGAAAAGGTAGGGGAAAAGGTTTCTGATGATCAGGACCAACTTGCTGCCGAATGGGAAGAAATGACATCAAATACTGAGGCTACTCGTGTTCTCAATCAAGACGAAATTGATAGTTTGCTTGGTGCCGACCCCCAACAAAAAGGTTCTAATGACGATACTGGTCTTGATGCAATATTGAATCATGGAATGGTAACGAATGATCGTCTGCCCATGCTCGATGTTGTATTTGATCGAATGATGCGATTATTATCTTCATCTCTTAGGAATTTCACTTCGGATAATGTCGAAGTGGCATTAGATAATGTTTCCAGCATGAGATTTAACGATTATATTGAATCCTTGCCGGCCCCCGCAATGTTGGGGGTATTTAAAGCGGACGAATGGGAAAATTCAGGTCTTATTACTCTTGATAGTTCGCTGATATTCTCAACAATCGATATTTTACTGGGTGGAAGACGTGACTCGGCTCCTACTAAACTTGATGGAAGGCCGTTTACGACTATAGAGAGAAATTTACTTGAAGGAATGGTTCGAGTGGTTCTAAATGATTTAGGTAGTGCCTTTGAGCCGATTACTCCAGTAACCTTTAGTTTCGAACGCCTTGAGACAGACCCTAAATTTGCGACTATAGCAAGGCCATCTAATGCGGTTATTGTTGCAAAATTTCGAATAGAAATGGAAGAGAGAGGAGGACTTTTAGATGTACTCATCCCATATGCGACCTTAGAACCTGTTCGCGAGTTATTGTTACAAATGTTTATGGGCGAGAAATTTGGCCGCGATGCAATCTGGGAGACTCATTTAGCAAACGAACTATGGCAAACAGAAATTGACCTAACTGCAGTTCTCGACGAACAAACTATTTCATTAGGTAAAATATTTAATTTAAAAAAGGGTTCAAATTTACTTTTAGACGTAAAATCAACATCTTTAGTTGATATTAAATGTGGAAATATCAAAATGTTTACAGGTGTAATGGGGCGCAAGGCCCAAAATATTGCAATTAAAATACAAAAAAAATTTAGTCAGGAGAAAAATTAATTATGTATATAATTATGGATATTTTTATCGCCATCTTACTTATTTCAGCTATCGGGTATGGAATTATGTTAAATAATAGAATTATGGCATTGCGCAGAGATCAAAAAAGTTTAGAGAAATTAGCTATTAATTTTCAAACAGCCACTAAAAGAGCTGAGGCAAGTATCAGTAAATTGAAGCTTACCGCCCAAAAGTCAGCCGATATTATGAACAAAGGAACCGATCAGGCTGTTGGAATTAGTGATGATTTAAACTTTTTAATTGACCGCGGTCAAAAGTTAGCTGATCACCTAGAAGGATGCGTGAGGATTACCGAACGCAGCAAAGTTAATAAAATAACTTCACTAAAAACAAACAGTAGTTTAAGTGATAATTTGGACAAGAATAATGTAAAATTAGAAGATGTTCATAATCATACAAATATCAATAATCGAAGGGATTTGGGTTCTTTAATTAGTAATCTTAAGGAAAAACCGGTTATTAAATCAGATGTAGAGCTTGAATTTATAAAAGCATTAAGATCTGCAAGCTAATTCACGGATGGAAAAAATAGCAATATGTTTAAACATTCTTTTAAATTTATGAATTGCCTTAAAACTATGGTTACACTATTCATAATGATATTTATTAGCATATTTTTTTCAACTATTTATATTGAAAACCCTAGGTTTTTTTCATCTGCAATGGCTCAAATGAAAAAAAATGAGTTACCTAACAAAGACGCTTTCGGAGAAGGTAAAAGCTCCATAGCAGGCTCTAAATCTACACAAATTAAAAATAGTCCTCTATCTAAACGGTCTAATGAGGATCCAACCCTTTATTCCTCTAAGCAGATTGAAATGTTGCAAAAGTTAGTCAACAGGAGGGAGTTTATAGAGGCCCAATTTGAAGAATTAGCTTTGCGAGAGGGTATTCTCGGTGCTGCAGAAAAACGAATAGACAAAAAAATACAAGAGATGAGAAGATTGGAATTAGCACTAAAAAAATTAATAGCAAATAAAGTAAAAAAATAAATTACTTGTAATTTTAGTAATCAAAATATTTAGAAAGTAAAGTGTGTATTATGGAAATAAAACCAAATGGTTATAAATTTTATTATCTAAACCTTTTAATTTTAGCCTCTTTTTTCTTTTTCCTTTCTGGAGGAAAATTAATTATTGAAGAGCAGAATAAAATTCTATTTCTCATTAAAGATGCTAAAGCTCAAGCTCCATTAAAAAATAATAATCAAGGGGCAGCGTTAAAAGATAAAAATAAATCAAAAAAGATTGATCAAGAAAGTGATTTGTCAATTGATCCGGAAGATGATCCAACTTTATTTACTGACAATGAAATCAAAGTATTACAGCAACTCGCGGAGCGACGAGATTTAATTGAAGCACGCGCAGAGGAATTAAGAATAAGAGAGGGCTTATTGGGTGCTGCAGAGAAAAGAATAGACAAAAAAATTCTTGAAATGAGGCGACTTGAGTTGGCGATTAAAAAATTGATTAAAACACATGACCGTCAAGAAGATCTTAAAATGCAATCTCTAGTAAAAATTTATGAGGCGATGAAACCCAAGGATGCAGCAAGAATATTTGGTGAATTGGATATCAACACATTATTAATGGTAGCCGAACGTATGAAAGAGAGAAAGTTGGCTCCAATCATGGCGCAAATGAATCCTGAGAGGGCGAAGGAGATGACCGTTGAGTTAACACGTATCCGGAATCTTCCAGATGCAGGCACTTAAGAACTGAAAAGATAAATGGATATAAATAATTTAAAAATAGCTAAGACCGTGCCTAAGTCGCAGAATAATACAATATTACAATTTGTAAGTATATATCTTCTTATTCTTGCATTTTTTATTTTATTGGTAACCATATCAACAATTGATCAGAAAAAATCCGAAGCGGTTATGGATAGTCTCCAGTTAAGGGAAGAGTTGTCCGATAGCGATCGGGGGGCTGATAGTCCAGGCCAAGCATTTATTCAAAAATTGAATGATTTATTTTTAAAAGCTAATGGTGTAAAAAAAATCGAAGAGTTAAAGACCGGAAAAATACTTCGTATTGAAATGGGAGCTGAAGCTCTTTTCGATAATGACAGAGCTACCATTAAGGTGTCCCAAAGAGATTTAATAGACAGAATAATTTCAGCTTTGAGCAGTCGTCCGCCAGGTTTCCAATTTGATATGGAGTTTATTGTGGGTACCCCAATTGAGCCGAGCGGAAATCTACCAGTGAACCAAACTCTTCCTATGGCAAGAGCTGGAGCATTTGTTAGACAGATTTTAGGCCGAGGTGCCCCACCCGATTCAATTTCTATCGGTTTAGGAGCGATTGATAATGGTGAAATTATTTTCGAATTTTATGTACGTACACCAGCAGATGCAAAAAAGTTTTATGCTCGCTTATTAAGTCCTCTAAAAAAGGAAAATTAGATGGCTAATATTGTGGATATTTTTGAGCTCAAAAAAAGAAAAGAACTATCAACTAATTGGTTAGTAATATTTGCAGATTTAGTGGCACTCATGCTTACATTTTTTGTAATGCTATTTTCAATCTCAAACGTTACACCGGAAAGCTGGAAAGAAATGGTAGATGCGCTTACTGAGGCATTAAATCCAAGTGATGAAACTATTAAGGAAGCTGTTGAGCCTGAAAAGAAAATTGCGTTTAAAATGCAATCCCAAGCTATTAATTTGGACTACTTGCAGGCCGTTCTTGAGCAAAAAGTAGTTCGTTCACAAGCATTGAGAGGAAGTAAATTAACTCTTCTTGAGGATCGCTTAGTANTATCTTTGCCAGGCTCTCTTCTTTTTGGTGCAAATTCTGCAGCGCTCAAGTCAGTTGCTCAGGAACCATTATTTACGCTAGGCGGATTACTAGGAAATGTAAAAAATCGAATTGGTATAAATGGTTATTCAGATGAAAAAAATTTTGAGAATACAAAATATCAATCTAATTGGGAGTTGTCGNTAGCTAGATCTATATCAGTTGGGAATTCATTGCGCAAAGCTGGTTATACTGGCGATCTCATGAATTATGGCTACGGAAATGCACATAATTCTTATTTGAANAAAGCTNATGCTATNCAGCGTCAAATCTTATCAAGGAGAGTNGACATCGTTATTTCTGCATCTGGACGAAAAAAATAAATGGAAAGTATTATCGACCGCTTTATTATTAAAATAAACTTAATCAGTCATAGAATATTGCAGGTTGGGCTTTTATTGCTCGTATCGCTCTTTAGTTTTGAGGTGGTTGCAGATNCCGTNAGTATTCGAGCTAAAGATGTTGATGGCATCGGGAAGATGATATTTACTTGGCCAAAGCCGGTTCCTTTTGTCGCAAGATTAAAGGGGCGACAATTAATAATNCAATTTTCAAGGCCTATTGAGGCAAATTATACAAGTACAGTACGGACATTAAAACAATATGTTGGTATGCCCAGTTTACGAGATAATGGAAAAACCNTAACGTTTCCNCTGTTGGGCGATTCTAGTCATAATTATTACTCAAATGGNCGNANCATTGTAGTGGAAGTCATTAGAGANGATTTTCAATCTCCAATAATAAAAAAGATAAANANCAAGAGAAATAAATTACAGAATATTGCTATTCGAACAGGGATCTATCCTTCATATAATAGAATTGTATTCGATTGGAGAAATAAAGTACCTTATTCTATAGAGAAAAATAAGAATTTAGTTAAGATAGTTTTTAGGGCAAAGGCCAATATAAGGTTACGCTCCCTAAAACAANATAATTTGAGAAATATTAATGGCGCCGTTTCCATTGTAAAAGAAAACAATACAATAGTCGGTTTATCCGTTCCTTCAACGTCTGATTTCAAACATTTTCGGAGCGGTTATAAAATAGTTGTTGATATTTCAAACCCAAAGGACCTGAATGATGCCCCACCAATTGGGGCGCTTAGTTCAATGATATTTGGTTCTCAAAAAATCTCTGACAAACGTAAAAGTATCTTCACTTCCAAGCAAGCGGCTATTACCAATTCAAAAATTAGAATACCTCAATTGTCTAATACTTTTAAAGAAACTATTGATGATACGCAGAATGGGTTAAAATTAGCTCAAAATATTATTAAAGAAGAAAGTCAGAAACCCTTGTCATCATCTATAAAAAAGCCGAAAGCAACTAAAACCCCTCAAGGTTCTAAACAACAATTGAAGAAAAAAGAGGATAAATTAAAACAAAAACTTCTTAAAGAGGTTTCTTGCGCCCCGACACCAAAGCCAAAGAAAAAAATTACTGCGGATGATATTAAGAATGTTTCTTTGAGAGTTGATTGGCCTGGCCCAGTTGCAGCGGCTGTCTTTCGCAGAGCCGGAAACCTATGGATGGTTTTTGATAAAGCGCAGAAAGTTGATATTTGTAAATTAAAAGACCAAGGTGGCCTCGCTCTAAAATCTATAACACAAGATCCATCAGATTCTTCAACCATACTCCGTTTGGTAACAATTGAGGGAATTAATCCGAGTATTAGGAGAGATGGGTTTGCTTGGATTTTTGATTTTAAGAAGCAGCTTATGAAGCCAGAAACCCCAATTAATATAAGTACCAAATTAACAAAGTTAGGGCCTAAACTTCTCGCAACTATCCGTGACGCTGGCGAGCCTATCTATTTTAAGGATACCAAGGTTTATGATAATTTATTCGTGATCCCAGTCATTACTCTATCAACAGGTATAATTAGAAACTATAAATATCCACAATTAAATATTCTTGAATCTGCGCAAGGAATAGTTATCAAACCAAATATCGATGATTTGACAATTCGTTCTAAACAACAAAATGTTGAAATATTCTCGCCAAGTCGTCTCGCTCTTTCGACCAAGGGTATGGCGAAAGCTAAAGGTAAAACAATACAAGCTCTATCAAGAATTTTTACGATAAGAACATGGAGAAACATTCGTCGTCAAAAACCAGGCGAATTTTATTTTACAAAACGAAAAATACTAGATCGTTTATCGCGTGTAAAAGGTCCCGAGAAAGATAAGGCCAGAATGGATTTAGCACTATTTTTATTTGGTAATGGATACAGTTATGAGGCGAATGGTGTTCTAAAGGTTATAAAGGCAAAGAATCCAGATATAGATCTTACTGGGAAATATCGTTTACTCAGTGGTGCGACTAATTTTATGATGGGAAGAAATACGGAAGCTCTAAAAATGCTTATGCATCCAAGTATGGGAGATACAGATGAGGGAAATTTTTGGCGTGCAGCTGCAAAATTAACGGCTGGGGAGGATATTGAAAATTCTGCTAAATTTCTAAGTAAAAAGGGTAACATATTTAACGCATATCCTAGACCAATAAAAGTTAAAGTAGGGATATTGGCGGTTGAAGCGGATATTGCAGTAGGTGATGTCAAGGCGGGAATAAAACACCTCGGTTCTCTAGCTAAAGAGAGTTTGCTTCCGCAAGAAATCGATCAATTGGCTCTGGTTGAAGGTAGATTAAAAAAACAAGCTGGTGATTTTAAAGGTGCTATAAAAGCCTGGGAGGCTGTCGAAAAAGGAACGCACTTCCCAAGTATTGCTGCCTCAATTGTAGATAGGACTAACTTGCTCTTAGATTTAAAAAAAATGCAGCCAGAAAAAGCAATTCGCGAGCTCGAAAAACTTAGGTATCTTTGGAGAGGCGGCGATTTTGAATTTAATCTCCTGAGTAGATTAGGAGTTTTATATAATCAAGTTGGTAAATATCGTAAAGGATTAAGAACATTAAGATCAGCCGTTTCGAATTTTAGTGGTCGGAAAGAGGTGGCAACACTTACCCAGGAAATGGAGGCGGCTTTTATTGAACTTTATTTGAATGACCAGGCTGATAAGTTGGCACCAATTCGAGCTCTTGCACTTTTTGAAGAATTTAAAGAACTTACTCCATCTGGTGCCGAAGGTGATGAAATGATAAGAAAATTGGCTTCTCGATTGACGGGAGTAGATCTTCTTGAACAAGCGTCAAAGCTTTTGTTGCAACAAGTTGAATTTAGACTAAAGGGAAATGAAAAGGCAAAGGTAGGGGGGCAATTAGCAAATGTCTATTTACTTAATAAAGAGCCAGAAAAGGCTGTTGATATTCTTGTAAAAACACAGACAGGATCTGCGGCAAATAGTAAGCAAAGACGTTATATTAATTCAAGGGCCTTAATTGAACTTAAGCGATTTAATGAGGCATTAACACCGTTGGAAAATGATGAAAGCCGTGAAGCTGACCTTTTGAGAACAGAAATATATTGGGGAAGAGATTGGCCTAAAGCAGCAAACTCCTTGCAACGTCTTTTAAAAACTTCGGGTGCAGGACCAGGTCGAAAGTTAGATGAACGCCAGGCCCAGTTGGTGTTGAATTATGGTGTAGCGTTAGCTTACAGTGGGAATAATCGTGGAATAACTCGTTTAAACAAAGATTACACTAAAGAGATGGATACAACACCATTCAAAGATGCTTTTCGTTTAATAGCCAGCCCTGATAGTGTTGGTTTAATAGATTATCGAACCATATCGGGTCGAGTTAAGTTGGTTAGTAATTTTAAAAATTTCATGGTAGGCTACCGCAAGAGACTTGAACAAAATAAACTGAGTTTGGTTAATTAATTTTGATATTCAATTACTCAAACTACCAAAACTCTGAACTAAGCTGCCAACTATTAAAAACCAACCATCTACCAGAACAAAGAAAATTATTTTGAATGGAAGTGCAATTATAATTGGTGGTAACATCATCATGCCCATTGACATAAGAACTGAGGCAACAACCATATCAATTACAAGAAAGGGTATAAAAACTAAAAAACCAATTTCGAAAGCTCTTCTCAATTCACTTATGATAAACGCTGGAATAAGAACCTTTATAGGAATTTCTTCCCGGCTCTCAAGCTCTGGAATATTTGCAATATCTAAGAATAGTCGCAAGTCTTGATCACGAACAAATTTCCGCATAAAAATCTCTAATGGCTCTAGACTTTTTTCAAATGCCTCACGTTCATCAATCTGACCATCTATGTATGGTCTGACACCGTCTTCCCAAGCTTTTTCAAATGTTGGAGCCATTATAAAAAAAGTTAAAAAAAGCGCCAAAGCCATAATGACCTGATTTGGTGGTGTTTGTTGGGCGCCCATTGCTGTTCGTAAAAAGGACAACACAATTACAATTCTTATAAATGAAGTGGTCATCACTAGTATGGATGGTGCTAAAGCCATTACCGTTACGAGTAAAAATAGCTGAATTAACCTTTCGGTGGCTGTCGACCCACCTTGTCCAAGGTCTAGAGAAAATGATTGAGCAATTGCGGTATCAGATAAAAAAAATGATAAAGCAATAAAACTTGATATTACAAAAAAACTTAATTGTATTGATTTATATAAAATTTTTATGTGAAACTTAGTCATATAATTTTCATTTAGAAAAATCCAAATCCTTATTATTATTTTTTACCTTACTGATTTCAGGCTCTTGACTAATATTATCTGATTTATGACTAGGCTGAGTATCTAAAAGTATGTCAGCTCCGGTTCCTAGGAGGATTAGATATTCAGTGCTATTTCGTCTGACAGTTATGATTCTGCGTTTTGAGTCAAGTTGTAGTGTTTCTATTATTGATAAAGTATTATGTTTTCGATTAAAAAGCGGCCCTTTATTTCCTATACCAAATCGTTTTGCTAAAAGCGCCAAACCACCAATGAGTCCTAGCACAAAAAGCAACGCGAAAAAAAATTTTAGATAACTGATCGTGTCTAGATCCATTATTATTTATCCAGTGGCATTTTTTTCTTAATTCAGTATTATTTTTTATAAGCTTGAGCGGCAGATTGCGGGGTAATGTCTTGTTTAGTATTAATAAATTTATAATTCTTTTTAATATGGCTCTCTATTTCATCTATTTTTTCTGTAAGGGGACATAACAATAATTTAAAATTATTCTTTTCATTATTATTAATTTTTGGGTTAACTCTATTTATATAACTATATAATTTTGTAATTTTTGAATTTAATGTTGGTAGATTAAAAAAATTTCCCTTTTCAACATTATCTAATGTTTTAATAATTGTGGTCTCGATATCAGAGATTAAATTAGTAATATCGATATTTTTCATTATTTTTTTCCCATCTCGTTTTCTATGTTCTCGTTTAATTTCTTATTTGCGTTAGCGCGATATACATAAGTAAGAATCTCCGCGACGGCCGCAAAAGTTTCAACAGGTATTTCGCTATCAATATCTATCGCTGATAAAATTTCAATTAAATCAGCATCCTCTCTTACTTTTATATTATTTGCCCAAGCTATTTGAAGTATTTGATCAGCAAAGGTCCCTGCGCCAGTTGCTATAATTTTTGGCATTTTGCCACTTTGGCTGGTGTCTTTAATGGCTACAGCTTTGGCTCGTTGGGTCGCCATATGATTTTGGCTAATCCGACTATTTGAGTTATTTTCTTTATCCAAAATTACGTTTTTTTTATGAATACCTATTTTGGGACTAATTTTACTTTGCTTTGCCACTCATCTATCCACCACATTTAATTTTTAATTAATAAGGTAACTTAACAAGTTTAAAAACATGTTAAGACTTGTGCCTTTGTGTGTGAAATAGTGAATTAAAAAAAGGTTTGCTAATTCACTATGAGTATTTTCTCAAATGCAAATATCATTTTAACTTGTTTAATGCTTGTTAATAAAGTTTTAGTTTTCTTTGAATATCTTTTTTTAATAAATAAAAAACTAAAATGGTGATGGCGTAAAATCTTTTTCTCTTGAGGAGATTTAAGGTGGATTCTATGCCTATATTACTAAAATCAAAAATGATAGTCGTTTTATTGGGTCCCACAATTATAGGTTTTTGTTTAGTAGCGGGTATTGTGGGGCTTTCCTTAAATGCAACAGAATTTAAAATACAAAAAAACCATAGTCTATTAGAAAAAATTGAGTCTTGCGTAGTATATTCCGCGGTTAACAAAATCAAAACGGATCCAGTAAAAATTGTTGATCATGTGAATGCCGCTTATCATGGTGATTGGAATAATTATATCAAGACATGGGAAATTTATAGAAACAATGTTCAATCTATTATTAATAGTGCGGGTTGGAGTTCTTCTGAACGCCAAGTTTTTCGTTTAACAGATAATAGTTTATTAGAACACCTAATAGATATTGAAAACCGTCTTACCATGATCAAATGTTTAAAATATATAAATGTGAATAGAATTGGGATAACTAATCCAAATAATTATTAAACTTTGTATTAAACGGAATGTTAGATGCTTGGCAGGCAACATTTCTTTAGGGGGACGCTATCAGAAAGTTAGAGTTTTTTTTGAGGCAAATATCCACCGGATGAATCTCGGTGGATATTTTGTTTTACTCTAAAGTAATTGTATTCAATCGTTTCAATATATAATGAGATTTAAATATTCACCTTTAATCCTCAAAAACAACGAGAAGGTCACCTCCACGAACTTGTGATTGAATAGAGACTAATAATTCTTTTATTATCCCGTCGCGGTCGGATTTAATGCCTGTCTCCATCTTCATTGCTTCAATTGACAGGATTTGATCACCCTTTTTAATTTGTTCACCCACGTCTACATTAATTTTTGATACTATGCCTGGCATTGGTGCTCCAACATGGTTTGGATTATTTTTCTCGGCAACACGGTTAAGTTGATTATTTTCTTCTTGATTTTTGTCATGAATGCGAACCGATCGTGGTTGCCCGTTTAATTCAAAGAAAATTGTTCTGTGACCATCACTAGCTGGATCGCCCACTGCCAGAAGGCGGAGAGCCAAAGTTTTTCCTCGTTCCATCTCTATTGCTATCTCATCGCCTACGTTCATACCATAAAAGTAAGCTTTAGTGGGGATTTTGCTGACATCGCCAAATTCTTCCAAATGTCTTGAGTAATCACAAAAGACCTTAGGGTACATCAGGTAAGAGGCATGTTCTTGATCACTTATTGACCGGGCAACAATCTTTTCAGCCTCTTTCTTTGATTGTTTTAAATTTATATCGTGTAAGATCGATCCAGGTCTCACAGTAAGAGCCTTGTTTCCGTCGAGTATTTTTTTTTGCAAAACTAATGGAAAACCTTGATATGGCTGACCTAACTCACCCCTAAATAATTGCTTTACTGATTCTGGGAAAGCAATCTCAGTATTCGGATCTAATATTTCTTCTTTTGTAATGTTCGAGGTAATCATGAAAAGTGTCAAATCTCCAACCACCTTGGATGTTGGAGTTACTTTTATTATATCTCCAAACATTTGATTAACTTGAGCATAGGTTTTGGCAACTTGCGGCCATTTTTCATTAATGCCTAATGATTTGGCTTGTTGCCTTAAATTAGTATACTGACCGCCCGGTATTTCGTGAGAATATACTTCCGACGCTCCAGATCGAAAATCGGCCTCAAAACCTGAATATAGAGATCTTATGTGTTCCCAATAAGTTGAGATATCAGCAAGTGCTTGTGTGTCGAGACATGTTTCTCTTTCGGTATTCTTAAGTGCTGCCACGATGGCGCCCAAGTTCGGCTGAGATGTTAACCCACTCATTGAATCTATCGCTGCATCTACCGCGTCCGCGCCAGAATCAATGGCTGCTAGTATGCTGGCTGACGCTATGCCACTCGTGTCATGTGTATGGAAGTGAATAGGTAATCCAGTTTCTTCTTTTAGACTTTTGACTAATATTTTTGCGGCGTTTGGTTTGCAAATTCCAGCCATGTCCTTAATTCCAAGAATATGAACTCCAGCAGTTTTTAATTCTTTTGCAACCCTTACGTAATAATCTAAATTATACTTTGTTTTTTTAGGATCAGTAATATCACCGGTATAGCATATAGCTCCCTCGCATAGCTTGCCATTATCCCGCACAGCATCAATTGTGGTGCGCATATTTTCAACCCAATTCAATGCATCAAATACGCGAAACAAGTCCATACCAGCATCTGCACACTGCTTGACGAAGAATTTAATAACATTGTCAGGGTAATTATTGTAACCAACGCCATTTGCAGATCTTAATAACATTTGGGTTAGAATATTGGGCATTGCCTCTCTTAATGCTTTCAATCGCTCCCAAGGGCACTCATTTAAAAACCTCATAGCTACATCAAAGGTTGCTCCGCCCCAACACTCCATTGAAAACATGTTGGGTAAGCGATGAGCATACGATGGTGCAATGCCCAATAAGTCTTGAGTTCGTACTCTAGTTGCCAATATAGATTGATGTGCGTCTCTCATTGCTGTATCCGTTATAAGAACTCGCTTTTGATCTAGCATCCAACTAGCGAATTTTTCTGGACCCAATTCATCTAGTATTTGTTTACTGCCATTTTTTGGATTATTTTTTCCGAATTTTTGTGTATATGGTGTAATCGAGTGGCTTTGTAACTTATGTCCCTTTACTTCGTCATTTCCGTTTACGATAACATTACCAATAAAATTCAATAACCTCGATGCTCGGTCACGACGTTCTGGGAATTCAAAAATTTCTTTGGTCTTATCTATAAAACTAGTTGTATAATCTGCGGATAAAAATTTTCTATGATTTATGAGGTTTTCTAAAAACCTTAGGTTTGTTGTTACTCCACGAATTCTAAATTCTCTCAATGCCCTATCCATGCGCTTCATCGCGCTCTCCGGGTCCGGCGCCCAACTCGTAACCTTGACGAGAAGCGAATCAAAATGGCTAGTTATTAATGCGCCAGCAAAAGCGGTTCCTGCGTCTAATCTAATTCCGAATCCTGATGCGCTTCGATATGCTGATAACCGTCCATAATCTGGGGTAAAATTATTCTCGGGGTCCTCAGTAGTAACTCTGCATTGAATTGAATGGCCGGATAACCTGATGTTCTTTTGACTTGGTACACCGCTCGATTTTATATCACCAATTTTACCCCCGGCTGCAATTTTGATTTGGGCCTGAACTAAATCGATGCCAGTTACCCAATCAGTAACCGTATGTTCGACCTGTATCCGAGGATTAACCTCAATAAAATAAATCTCACCATTATCCGCATCTTGCAAAAATTCAACGGTTCCTGCGCATTGATATTTAGCAGCGCGAGCAATCTTTATTCCCTGTTCACAAAGAAACTCTCGAGCATTGTTATCAAGAAAAATAGCCGGTGCACGCTCAATAACTTTCTGGTGACGGCGTTGTAAAGAGCAATCTCGCTCAAACATGTGAACTATATTACCATATAGGTCACCCATAACCTGTACTTCTATATGTCTTGCATTGCGAACTAACTTCTCTAAATAAATTTCTCCATCCCCAAAAGCTTTAGCTGCCTCTCTGCTCGCTTGTTCAGCGAGTATTAATAATTCGTCTGGTTTTTCTATTATTCTCATTCCTCTGCCACCCCCCCCCCAAGTTGCTTTACACATCAAGGGATAGCCAATTTCCTCTGCTAATTGTAATATTTGGTCCTTTTCTTCAATTAAGCTTGGTAATGGTTGAGTTGCGGGCATAACAGGAACCCCAGCTTTTACTGCGAGTTTGCGAGCGGCAACTTTGCTACCCAACTGTCTCATGGTTTCTCCAGTTGGACCAATAAATATCATATTAGATTCAATAACTTGATCGGCGAATTCAGGGTTTTCTGATAAAAATCCATATCCGGGATGGATGGCGTCGACATCTGCATCTTTTGCTATTCGAATAATGTCATTGATATCTAAGTATGCCTCTATTGGCCCCTTTCCCTCGCCTACTAAATAACTTTCATCGGCTTTATATCGATGAAGTGCAAATCGATCTTCTTGCGAGTAGATTGCAACTGTTGAAATATCAAGTTCAGTTGCTGCACGCATTATTCGAATTGCAATCTCACTTCTATTAGCAACTAAAATTTTATTAATTTTCTTTAATTTAAGTGACATTTACTCGACTTTCGTGAAAATAATTTTATACGGATAATTCTACTCGCACTTATGATAAAATTGAGTTTACTTTTCAAGAAATTTATTAACCGGATATAATTAAAAGTTAATTTTTTTATGTTTCCTTTACTATTTGTTAAAGACCGAGCGTCATACTTCATTAAAATAGCTGTAATAGGCAATAATAACGATTTAGATTGGTTGGTGTGAGATGGATATAACAAATCTTCCCATGTTTGGGGCGATTAAAGAGCGTTTGAATTGGGTGAGCCAAAGGCAACAGGTAATATCACACAATATAGCAAATGCAAATACACCCAAGTATAAGTCCCGGGATATTGAAGAGTTCGATTTTCAGAGTATTTTGCGAAACCATAGTTCTGCGGCGTCTGAGAGTGATCAGTTGAAACGTACTCACCGCAAACACCTATCAGGTCATAATGGGAGTGCAGCTGCAAACGCTAGCATAAAAACTAAATCATATGAAACCTCTCCAGATGGCAATTCCGTTATACTCGAGGAGCAAATGGTTAAAATGAATGAAGCGGCCGTTCAACATTCAACGATGGTAGGGTTATATAGAAAGCATTTATCAATGATAAAATTAGTGGTGCGAGGTAGATAACAGTGTATTTAGTTAGATTGGAAAATAATTATGGCTGATGATTTAATTTCAAGCTTTAGAATTTCTGCGGCCGGCATGAAGGCTCAGGGGGCAAGGTTACGCGTTATAATACAAAATATAGCAAATGCAGATTCTTTACCAAATGATCCGAGCAAAAAACCGTATCAACGGCAAACAATTACTTTTAAAAATGAAATTGATCGTGAATTAGGTTTGGAAGTTGTAAAAGTAGGAAAAATTGGAAAAGATAAAACTGAGTTTGCAAAAAGATTTGATCCGAGCCATCCAGGTGCTGACAAAGATGGTTATGTTCTGACCCCAAATGTTAATAAATTAATTGAAATGACAGATATGAGAGAGGCTCAAAGGTCTTATGAAGCGAACTTAAGCGCTATTCGCACAAGTCGATCAATGCTTAGGAAGACCTTAGAACTTTTACGTTAATATTTTTGATTATTATCGTTTCAATAAACCACAAGGAGGTTTGTAATGGCTGTTGAGATCTCAAGTGCTGTAGGTGCCTATAAGTCCGCTCTCAATCGTGTAACAGAATCTAGTGAAGATGGAATTTCTAGTATAAGTAGTAATATTAACAAAAATGATTTTTCATCAATGGTTAAGAATTTTGCTCAAGGTGCAATAGACAAGAGTGTTGCAAGTGAACAACTTTCAGCTGCTGCGGCTGCGGGTAAAGCGAATGTCGACGAGGTTGTAATGGCTGTTGCTGAAGCTGAGAGCACTCTAACTACTGTGGTCGCAATTCGTGATAAAGTTTTAGAGGCTTACCGCGAGATCCTTAGAATGCCGATTTAGTAACGAATAAAATGGATCAAGTAGCTGTATTAGAGATATCACGAGAAGTTTTTTTTGTAATTCTTAAAACTGGTGGTCCAATTATGGCGGCAGGCTTGGTTGTAGGGTTGTTGATAGCAGTTTTTCAAACGCTTACATCTATCCAGGAGATGACTCTAACATTCGTTCCTAAAATTATTATTATTTTTGGTGCAGTGATTGTATTTATGCCCTTTATGATTAATGTAATAATTGTTTTTACTAGATCATTGTATGATCGAATAGCGGTGCTGGGTTGAAATTGTGCTCGAAGAATTTCTCGAGGTAAACGCTTTTATTTTTATAGTTATATTTTCTCGGATAGGCACAGTTTTAATTTTTATACCAGGTCTTGGAAGTCCGCGTTTTTTTGGCAGAATTAGGCTCTTTCTTGCATTCGCAATTTCATTTATCCTAACGCCGATCGTTTTTGATGTTTATCCTAAAATGCCCACTAATGTGGCAGAATTGATTGTAATTATTTCTGGAGAAATCCTAGTTGGTGGTTTTTTAGGTTTGGTAATTAGATCAATGTTTTATGCTACGCAAACAGCCGGCACTGTTATTGCTTTTATCTCTGGTATGGCAAATACGATGGTTTATGATCCCGTAGTTGAGCAACAAAGTGCAATTGTAGCGGGTTTTATGGGGGTGGTAGCAACATTATTGTTATTTGTTACAAACATTCATCACTTACTTATTGAATCAATGGTTGCAAGTTATAAATTATTTGAACCAGGATCATCACTTAATTTAGGCGATATGGCTTATATGTTAGCTCGAGAAATAAATGATACTTTTAAACTTGGCGTTCAACTTTCTGCACCTTTTTTAGTTGTTTCTTTAGCATATTACGTTGGTTTGGGAGTTTTAACACGGCTATCACCCCAAATACCAATATTCTTCGTAGCAATGCCCCTACAAATAGTGATTTCAATAATCGTATTGTCGCTCTCAATAGGAGGTATGATGACAGTTTATTTGCGTCATGTGCAAGAGAGATTGCTTCCATTTGTTGGTGTATAGAAAGGATTAAGGTCCATGGCTGATGAAGCACCTGGAGAGAAAACAGAAGACCCAACAGGTAAACGTATTTCTGATGCTAGCAATAAAGGACAGGTTGCTGCCTCTCAAGAAATACAGAGTTTGGGAGTTTTTGTTGTAATAGCAATTCTTGTTCCAACTATCTTTCCCTCAATGATGAGCTATTTTTATTCGCTTAACAGGAAGTTTATCGAGAACGCCCATGCATTTGTTGCTGGAAGGCAGGACTTTGAAATTGTTTTCCGAGAAGTTATATTTCAAGTGGGGATTTACGCGTCACCAATTATGTTTATCTTTTTGATAACTGGTTTTGCGATACAGGTTATACAAGTTGGTTGGAACCCATCTTTTGAGAAGTTTCAGATAAAATTTGATAAGTTTTCGCCTGCTACTGGCATAAAAAAGATCGTAGGTGTACGCTCTTTGGTTGAGGCTGCTAAAGGAATAGTGAAAATTGGAATTATTGGTACAGTAATTTTAATTCTTGTAATGCCATTAGTAAGCGATGTGGAGCTCTTACCCGCATTCCACATAAACCACGTCCTCGATCGAATAAAGAATATTGTGCTGGTTGTTCTTGCTATAACTATATTGATTATGACTATTATTGCAGCTTTAGATTTTGCTTATCAAAAATGGGATCATAAGAATAAATTAAAAATGACAAAACAGGAAGTTAAAGATGAGCGAAGGCAGCAAGATGGAGATCCACTAATTAAACAGAGAATTGCCGCATTAAGAATTGAGAGGCAGCGTGAACGAATGATGCAAGCTGTAGGCAAAGCTGACGTCGTTATTACTAATCCAACTCATTACGCGATCGCATTGCAATATGATATCGATAAAATGCCAGCCCCAATTTTAGTGGGTAAGGGTGTTGATGAAATTGCAGCACGCATCCGCGAGGTAGCCGAGCAAAATGAGATTCCCATCGTTGAAAACCCGCCTTTGGCCCGTGCGTTATATGCTGCGGTTGAAATCGATGAAGAAATTCCGCAGGAACATTATCATGCGGTAGCTGAGGTAATTGGATATGTGTACCGATTAAAAGGTAGAGTAAATAATTTAAACGAAAAAAAAGATTGGGCAGACTCTCAAATGGACGAAGCTAATAATAACAGTTAGTTTAATAAATCAAAATAGTTATTTAATATTGATATATTGAACGTAACTCTCGTAAATAAAATGTAATCTCACTGAATTATTGCATTATAAGTAATTGTATTATGGAACTAAATTTAAACGAATTAGAATTCTTAGAGCTATTGTCGTCGGCTTTAGCAATTATACTAACTTTGATAATTTTTTTATATTTGAGGGGATTGAAAAAGTATAAGAAAGAAGAAAAAGAATATTTCAGTGAAATATTGGTCTCTAAATTCTCTTGCATGGTTATTAACAAAGAGTCCAAAATACAATTTATTAACCGAGCGCTCAAAAAGTATCTTGAGGAAGAACTTTGTATTAATTTAGAAAAATCCAAGATACTTGATAAAATTCGTAACTCTCTTAATGAAGACTCAAGGATAACTTTTGATAAAATATGTAAAGCAGATGTAGGGCACCGTCGAGGGTTGTTTGAACTCGCTTTTTCCTTTGACGACGTCAAGGATATATACTGGGATGTCGACGCTGAAGTATATAATAAATTTAGAATACTCAAAATAAAAGATACTACTGCTGAGAAGTTAGAGCAGATTAATAAAATTACAGAACAAAAGTATTTTAATGATTTACTATATCAATCGCCTGTGGGTTTTTTTTCAGTCGATAATGACGGAAAGTTTTGTTACATAAATGGTATCTTGCGTAAATGGTTGGGTATAAAAGATAGAAATATTTTCGATGTGCCTACTTATTTTAGAGATTTTGTATCTCCAGATTTGGTCTCTGCGCAGAATGTAGAAACGGACGTAGATGGAAAGCACGGGTCTCTTATTTTGCGACCTATAGATGGTGAGGATTTTTTAGTTTATTTAATACAATCTGAAATGCTCTCATCGGATGGAGACTTTAAATATAGTCGCTCTATAGTTTTTAGAGAACCGTTAGCGACCTTATCAGGTGACCATGCAAGTTTGGCTTTACTAGAACAGATTCCTTGGCTGTTTTCAGATTCGCCAGTTGGTATAGTCATGCTCAATATTCAAGGAGAAGTAATAGAGTCAAATAGAGCTTTTCTGAAGCTTTTGGGATTGCATCGTGACGGAGTTCTTGCTCGACCGTTGTCTGAGAGAATAAATAAAGAGGATAGAAGTGATGCAGATGCGCAATTTTCGAAAGTAGTAATGGGTATCGTGCCCGCTTCTTTAATAGAAGTTAGAATGCCAGCTGGAGGTGAACGAGAGTTAACAGCCTCTCTTTTTGTAAGCAGAATTTGTGATACTGAAAACGATGTTGTTGGATTAGTAGTGCATGTAATTGATACTACTGAACAAAAAAATCTTGAGGTGCAATTTAATCAAGCTCAAAAAATGCAGGCTGTTGGTCAGTTGGCAGGGGGAGTTGCGCACGATTTTAATAACTTATTGACCGCTATGGGTGGGTTTTGTGATCTTCTCTTAGACCGACATGGCAGCGAAGATCCATCATTTTCAGATATTATGCAGATTAAGCAAAATACGAATAGGGCTGCAAATTTGGTTCGCCAGTTATTAGCATTTTCTAGAAGACAAACTCTTCAGCCAAAAGTTTTTGCTATTAGCGATGCATTAAGCGATTTATCGAATTTATTAAGGCGATTAATTGGTGAAAATATAGAATTGGAAATTAATCATGGAGTTGATGTCGATCTAATTAGAACCGATCCAGGACAGTTTGATCAGGTTATAATAAACCTAGCGGTGAATTCTAGGGATGCGATGCCTGGTGGCGGTATTATTACTATTCTGACTGAACGTGTTAATGTTGAAACTTCGATCCAACGTGGTCATGAGGTTATGCCAGCTGGAGAGTATATACTAATAAAAGTTGTTGATACAGGCTCGGGTATCGCGCGCGAGAATATTGGTCGTATTTTTGAGCCCTTTTTTTCTACCAAAGGAGTTGGTGAAGGTACTGGACTTGGTTTATCAACAGTTTATGGAATTATACGTCAATCTGATGGATATATATTTGTTGATTCTGCTCTTGGAGAAGGAACATCATTTACTATATACCTTCCAGCTTTTAGCGCTGCTGAAGCAGAGCAATTTAATCAAAGTTTGGTTGCTGAGCAATCGGCTTCTCCAGATCTGACAGGCGCTGGAACTATCCTTCTCGTAGAAGATGAGGATGCAGTGAGACTATTTGGATCTCGTGCTTTACGTAACAAGGGTTATCGGGTTCTAGAGGCTACTGATGGGGAAAATGCTTTAGATGTCATAAATGCCTTCGATGATAAAATCGATTTAATTTTAACCGATGTTATGATGCCGGGTATGGATGGTCACACGTTAGTTCGTCTAATATTAGAGGAACTCCCAGATATTCGCGTAATTCTAATGTCAGGTTATGCAGAAGATGCTATACCTGGCGAAATTAGCGAGGATCCAACAATTAATTTTTTATCAAAGCCCTTTAGTCTTCAAGATTTAGCTTTGAAGGTCAAAGAAGTTTTAACAGATAATAAATGAGATAACTGGCTTATCTTTTGACATTTTACCTTTTTAAAAGTGTTATCTCCAATAAAATTAAAAATAGAGCTGTTCATATCAGAATCACGCTCTTTTTTTAATATAATTAATTATCTTTAATTCAACTTTGATTCTATCACTTTTTTAATTTAATTAACAATTTTTTTCGAATAATTGTTTATTTTCATATAGTTAAAACAATACTTGCAAATTAGAACAAAACAAGTACATTAAAACTAATTTGCACAATGAAACTCGCTATGAAATAAGGAGACAATATTATGCCAGATGGAGCACTTCGACTTGTGGAAAAAAATAATGTAGATAAAGAAAAAGCATTAGAGGCAGCCTTAGGCCAAATTGAGCGTAACTTTGGTAAAGGCTCAATTATGAAATTAGGGCAGTCAGATAACGCTTTAGATATTGAAGCAGTTTCGACTGGGTCGCTCGGTCTAGATATTGCTCTTGGCATTGGCGGCTTGCCTCAGGGAAGAATCATAGAAATTTATGGCCCCGAAAGCTCAGGTAAAACAACACTCTCCTTGCACGTCGTTGCTGAAGCTCAAAAAGCTGGTGGCACATGTGCTTTTGTTGATGCTGAACATGCATTAGATCCAGGCTATGCGAAAAAGCTAGGGGTTAATGTAGAAGAGCTTCTTATTTCTCAGCCAGATGCGGGGGAGCAAGCATTAGAAATAGCAGATACTTTAGTTCGATCAGGTGCCATTGACGTCCTTGTCGTTGATAGTGTTGCCGCACTTGTTCCGAGAGCTGAACTTGAGGGAGAAATGGGAGATCATCATGTTGGTTTACAGGCTCGATTAATGAGTCAAGCATTACGGAAGCTAACATCGTCGGTGGCTAAATCTAATACAATGATTATATTTATTAATCAGATTAGAATGAAAATAGGAGTAATGTTTGGAAGCCCTGAGACAACAACGGGTGGAAATGCCCTAAAATTTTATTCATCAGTTCGCTTAGATATTCGTCGTATTGGTGCGATTAAAGATAAAGATGATGTGGTAGGAAATCATACTCGAGTAAAAGTTGTCAAAAATAAAATAGCACCGCCTTTTAAAACTATTGAATTTGACATAATGTATGGGGAAGGTATTTCTAAGATGGGAGAGCTAATTGATCTTGGAGTGACAGCAGATATTGTCGAAAAGTCGGGCTCATGGTTTTCTTATAATAGCCAAAGAATAGGGCAAGGTAGAGAAAATGTAAAAAATTTCTTACGAGATAATCCAGAAATCGCCGCTGATATTGAATACAAAATTCGAGAAAATGCGGGTTTATTGGCTGGAGAGATGATTTCCCCAATTTCAGTTGATAAAATAGAAACTGATGAGGATAATTAATAGTAAGTAACTTAATATGTTTTTTTGTTAGACGAGTATAAAAAATAGTCCCAAATTTTGTTATGGGGCTATTTTTTTGATATTTCAGAGATCAGGTTCTTTCAGAATATATTTGTAATCTGGACATATGAACTCTAGCGAGGTAAAAGCCAATAATATAAAAATTTTTAAGGTATTATGAATGCAATCAACAAATGATATACGTTCACTCTTCCTTGATTACTTTTCGGAGCATAATCATGAAGTAGTACCCTCTTCTCTTTTGGTTCCGCAAAATGATCCAACATTAATGTTTGCAAATGCTGGAATGGTTCAATTTAAGAATATATTTACAGGTCAGGAAACTCGAGATTATGTTCGTGCAACAACGTCGCAAAAATGCGTCCGTGCGGGAGGTAAGCATAATGATTTGGAGAATGTGGGTTATACAGCTCGGCATCATACATTTTTTGAGATGTTGGGAAATTTTTCTTTTGGAGATTATTTTAAAGAGCAAGCAATTGAGTTAGCTTGGGATTTGATAATTAAAGAATATGCTTTGCCGAAAGATAAACTTTTAGTAACAGTGTTTTCTGAGGATAATCAAGCATTTGAGCTTTGGAAGAAAATTGCTGGGCTCTCTGAAAATAAAATTATTAAAATACCCACACAAGATAATTTTTGGTCAATGGGTGCAACAGGCCCTTGCGGTCCCTGTTCTGAAATATTTTATGATCATGGTGACCATATTAAGGGTGGTCCGCCTGGATCTGTTGATGAAGATGGTGATCGGTTTATCGAAATCTGGAACTTAGTGTTTATGCAGTATGAACAAGTAGACTCTAAAACAAGGATTGAACTTCCAAAGCCCAGCATCGATACGGGTATGGGTTTAGAGCGAATCTCAGCGGTAATGCAGGGTACTCACGATAACTATCAAACTGATCTTTTTCAGTCGTTAATTAGAACTTCATCAGAAATATCGGGGACAGCCGTAAACGGCGAACATAATATTTCGCACCGTGTTATATCCGATCACCTTCGTGCAACAAGCTTTTTAATAGCTGACGGTGTGCTGCCTTCTAATGAGGGTAGAGGGTATGTTCTGCGGAGAATTATGCGTAGGGCAATGAGGCATGCTCACCTGATGGAATGTGAAGATATATTTCTGTTTAAACTTGTCCCCGAGCTTATTCAACAGATGGGTCAGGCATTTCCTGAGTTAATTCGAGCCCAGGATTCAATTTCAGAAACACTCAAACTTGAAGAGAAGCGTTTTAAAAATACTCTTGATCGCGGATTAAAATTACTTGATGAAGAAACAGAAAAATTATCTTCAGGTGGAATTTTACCTGGTGACATTGCGTTTAGACTTTACGACACATATGGTTTCCCATTGGACTTAACTGTCGATGCTTTAAGAGCCCAAGGCTACGGTATCGACCATAAGGGTTTTGAGGTCGCTATGGAAAAACAACGCTCTGACGCCCGCGCGTCTTGGTCGGGATCTGGAGATTTGGCTACAGAAATGGTTTGGTTTGATCTCAAGGAGAAATTTGGCGCCACTGAGTTTCTTGGATACGATGCGGAAATTGGTGAAGGTGAAGTTATTGCATTGGTTTTAGACGGTGTAAATGTAATGCAAGTAGATGCTGGCTCCGATGTTTTAATTATATTAAATCAAACTCCATTCTACGGCGAGTCTGGTGGGCAACAAGGTGATTTTGGTAGAATGGATAATACCAGTGGTGTGAAAATACAAATTTTTAATACGCAAAAGAAACTTGGGGATTTAATCGTTCATGAAGGAAAAATTCTTGATGCTAAGCTTAAAGTTGGGGACCAACTTCATCTGATAGTTGATCATGAAAGACGATCTTCAATGCGCACTCATCACTCAGCAACGCATCTTTTGCACTCTGCTCTGCGAAATAGTTTAGGAAAGCATGTGTCCCAAAAAGGCTCGTTAGTCGCTCAAGACAAGCTGAGGTTCGATTTGTCTCATCCAACTGCAATTAGTAGAGATGAACTTGATAAAATTGAGGATCAAGTTAACAATCAAATCCGTTTGAATACCGAGGTGATAACTCGTTTGATGACCCCAGATGAAGCAATTAATATGGGCGCAATGGCGCTCTTTGGTGAAAAGTATGGTGATGAAGTTCGTGTAGTAAGCATGGGCTCTGTAAATGGCGACGAAATTTTTTCAACAGAACTTTGTGGTGGAACGCATACTAAAAGAACGGGGGATATTGGTGTTTTCCGAATAATTTCTGAAACCGCTGTGTCGTCTGGCGTACGACGAATTGAGGCTGTTGCGGGAAGGATGGCTCAAAATTATATAATTACTGACTCAAAGATTTTATTTGATACAGCAACTCTATTAAAGGTACCTGTGTCTGATATTCCTCGCCGAACAGAAATTATGCTCGAGGAAAGAAAGAAGTTAGAAAAAGAGATAGTTGATCTTAGACGAGAAATGGCCAGTGGAAACCGTGGTCAATCTGAAATTAAAAAGGTGGCAAATATTAACTTCATTGGAAAGTGCCTAAATAATTTACCAGCGAGAGATCTCAAGGGTTTGGCTGATGAATTTAAGTCTCAGGTTGTTTCGGGTGTCGTTGCCTTAACTAGTGTACATGAAAATAAAGTTTCTATTGTAGTAAGTGTAACTGACGATCTTACAGATCAAATAAGCGCTGTCGATCTAGTAAAACTTGCAGCCAATGTTGTCGATGGAAAAGGTGGTGGAGGCCGTGTTGACATGGCACAAGCGGGAGGACCAAATTCAGATAGGGTTGGTGAAGTAATAGAAGCCATTGAAAATGAGTTAATGTTAAAATCCTAAATTAGAGGAAATTAGTTTCGTGAACTTTAAAAGTACCAATAACTATGTGGCCACAGAAGATCTTTTAATAGCCGTTAATGGCGCAGTAGCTCTGGAAAAACCACTTCTCGTAAAAGGGGAGCCCGGGACTGGAAAAACTGTTCTTGCGCATGAAATTGCATCTTCGCTGGGGCGTCCGCTCATCGAATGGCATATTAAGTCCACAACGAAGGCGCAACAAGGCTTATACGAATATGATGCAGTTTCAAGGCTTCGTGACTCTCAATTGGGCCATGAAGAAGTGAATAATATTGCTAACTATATAAAAAAAGGAAAACTTTGGGATGCTTTTAGTTCTGACGAGCTACCAATTTTACTAATTGATGAAATAGATAAGGCTGATATAGAATTTCCCAATGATCTGCTTTTAGAGTTAGATAGAATGGAATTTTACGTTTACGAGACGGGTGAAACTATTAGAGCGAAGCAAAGACCAATAGTTATTATTACCTCTAATAATGAGAAAGAATTGCCAGATGCTTTCTTGAGAAGATGTTTTTTTCATTATATTTCTTTTCCTGAACCAGAGGTAATGGAGCAGATTATTGATGTTCATTATCCCGAAATTAAGAAAAAACTAGTTCGTGAAGCGCTTATATCATTCTATGATATTCGAGAGGTGCCTGGACTGAAGAAAAAACCTACAACTTCAGAGTTACTTGATTGGATTAAGTTACTGGTTTCAGAAGACATTGATCCAGAGGCATTGAAAATTAAAGAGGGAAAAAATATTATACCCCCCCTATATGGAGCTCTCTTGAAGAATGAACAGGATGTGCATCTTTTTGAAAAACTCGCATTTTTAAACCGAAAAGAACAATCTTAACTTTCCAACTTTGAACTGATGTTTAATAATTTTTTTTATAATCTACGCGAAGCAAATATCCCCGTAACACTCCTTGAATATTTGGCTCTTTTGAAAGCGGTCAAACTTGGTTTGTCAGAGTATAAAGTTAATAGTTTTTATTATTTAGCCAGAGCTTGTTTAGTTAAAGACGAACGTAATTTGGATAAGTTTGATATCGTTTTTGCTAAAAGCTTTAACGGCATTGAAAATAATTTGGATTACGAAGAGAGCACCTTTGATATCCCTTTAGAATGGTTTAGCTCGGTTGCCGAGACAGTAATGACGGCTGAAGAAATGGAAGAGGTTAAAAAAAGGGGCGGCTTTGAGAAACTGATCAAGGAACTGCAAAAAAGGTTAAATGATCAAGAGAAGCGACACGAAGGTGGAAGCAAGTGGCTAGGAACGGCTGGAACCTCGCCTTTTGGAGCGGGTGGATTCAATCCTGAGGGAATTAGAATTGGACAAAATAAAAGTCGTCATCGGCGAGCAGTTAAAGTCTGGGATAAACGCAAATATAGAGATTTAGATGGAGGAATAGAAATAGGGACGCGCAATATGAAACTTGCATTAAGGAGATTACGAAACTTTGCACGTCAAGGAACACCAACTGAACTTAACCTGAAACAAACTATTTTTAACACTGCACGAAATGGTGGTTTATTGGATATCGAGATGCAGCCCGAGCGCCGTAATACTATTAAAGTTTTAATCCTTTTTGATATTGGTGGATCAATGGATTATCACATTAAAGCGTGTGAAGAATTGTTTTCTGCGGCTAAAAACGAGTTTAAACACCTTGAGTATTATTATTTTCATAATTGCGTTTATGAACGTTTATGGAGAGATAACAATCGTCGTCACTTGAATTCAAGTCAGACCTGGGACGTTATTCATAGCTATGGATCTGACTATAAATTAATTTTTGTTGGTGATGCTACGATGAGCCCATATGAGATTTCATATCCCGGCGGCAGCGTTGAGCATTGGAATGACGAGCCTGGGAAAGTTTGGTTAAAACGGTTTCTTGATACCTATCAGAATTCTATTTGGCTTAACCCCGTTCCAAATGATTATTGGGATACTACACCGACAATACGCGAGGTAAGGAGAATAATGGGTGGTAGAATGTTCCCTTTGACCATTGAAGGTCTAGATGATGGAATGAGAGAATTAAAAAATTAAGACTAGAGAATTATTTTAGTTGGTGAAATAATATACTTTTAAATTTAGATTTTCTCGTTATCTATGAAATAATATTTTACACTCAATTAATATATTGATGATAGGTTAAATATTATGAGGCGATTACGGTCAGCGAAAATAGTTTCTACTTTAGGCCCCTCTAGCGATACAGAAATGGCTATTAGGGGCTTATTTGAAACCGGAGTTGATATCTTTAGATTAAATTTTAGTCACGGTACTCACGAAGAACACAAAAACCGCATAGATATAATTCGTAAGTTAGAGGGAGACTATAACCATCCCGTTGGTATAATAGTTGATCTTCAAGGACCTAAAATTCGTGTCTCAAAATTTGAAAATAAAAAAGTTCTGCTATCCGAAGGTTCGACTTTTATTTTGGACTCCCAAATAAATCTAATTGGAAATAGTAGTCGCGTCTCAATATCCAATCCAGAGATTTATTCTTCTTTGAATATCGGAACCGAATTATTACTTGATGACGGTAAAATTAAATTAATTGTAAAAAATAAGAGTGATAATGAATTGGAGACTGTTGTTTTAGTTGGAGGATACCTCTCAAGTAACAAGGGTCTTAATATACCAAATGCAGAATTACCAATGTCTGCACTTACTCAAAAGGATTTAACTGATATTGAGTTTATCTCAACAATGGAGATAGATTGGGTCGCGTTATCTTTTGTTCAAAGACCTGAAGATATTCTTGAAGCTCGCGAACTTATCGGTAATAAGGCGGGTATTTTAACGAAACTTGAAAAACCATTAGCAATAAAGCATTTAGATGAAATTATTAAACTCTCTGATGCTATTATGGTGGCGCGAGGAGATCTTGGTGTAGAGGCTCCACCCGAAGATGTTCCTGGCATGCAAAAAAAGATAATTCAATCTGCTAGAATTGAAGGAAAACCGGTAATTGTAGCGACACAGATGCTCGAAAGTATGATTTCTTCGCCCACCCCCACACGAGCTGAGGCATCTGACGTGGCTACAGCTGTTTTTGATGGAGCTGATGCTGTAATGTTATCCGCTGAAACGGCTGCTGGAGACTATCCAGTGGAATCTGTAGCGATCATGAATCGTATCATTATGAGTGTTGAAAGTGATGATCATTATAAAACTGTACAAAGCGCGAAATTTGATCGTTCGCATTTTACTGATGCTGATGCAATAACAGTCGCAGCAAAG
This sequence comes from Rhodospirillaceae bacterium TMED23, assembly GCA_002168115.1. Classification (GTDB taxonomy): domain Bacteria; phylum Pseudomonadota; class Alphaproteobacteria; order Rhodospirillales; family UBA2165; genus TMED23. The sequence continues at coordinate 97,216 of NHCC01000014.1, forward strand.
CAAGTGGCTCATACAATAGATGCCTGCGCTATTGTGACTTTCACGAAGACCGGGTCGACAACATTAAGAGCAGCGAGGGAACGTCCCGATGTACCAATTCTAGGCTTAACTCCTGATTTGCGTATAGCGCGTCGTATGTTGTTGCTTTGGGGAGTGCATCCAGCACAAACATCTTATTTCGAGGATTTTCCTGATGTCGTAGAAAGCGCGATTAAAGTTGCTAGTCAGTCAGAATTTGCGAATAAAGGTGATTCCTTAGTTGTTACTGCTGGAGTGCCTTTTGGAACACCAGGAGCAACTAACGTATTGAGGATTGTTAAAGTTCCTTGATAACAATCTTTTCAAACAAAGAAAGTGATTAATTTCTTATTACAGACTATAAGGTGTTCTGATGATACCACAATTAATCTCAATTATTATCCCTGTGTTTTTTGGTGTCGGGTGTGGTTATTTGTGGGTGCGCTCTGGTCAATCTTTTGATCAAGAGTTTATTACGAACTTAGTTTTTAACGTCGGAACGCCAATCCTTATATTTTCAACCTTAACAAGATTAAATGTAGACCTGAACGCATTTGCTGAAATTGCAATAGTCACTATTGTGGCTCTTCTCATATTTCTTATTATTAGTGCTTTGATTCTAAAAATTGCAAAACTAAGTCAACGAACTTATCTCGCCACAATTGTTATTCCGAATACAGGGAACATTGGCTTGCCGTTGTGTTTTTTAGCATTTGGTGAGACAGGGCTAGTATTTGGAATTATTGTTTATACAATAGTAACACTGGTACAGTTCACGTTTGGAGTTTCAATTGCCTCAGGTTGCGTTTCAATAGGTGTACTTTTTAAAAATCCAATTATATATGCTGTTTTAATTTCCTTGTTTGTAATGATTACTGAGATTGTAGTACCTAAGTGGATTGCGGGCACAGCTCTAATTTATGGACAATTTGCAATTCCTCTAATGTTAATTTCGCTCGGCGCCTCTCTCGCCAGTATAAAGATTAATAATTTTATACTTAATCTTTCATTAAGCCTCGTAAGATTATTGATGGGTTTTGGTGTCGGAATATTTGTCTGTAACTTTTTTCAGCTAGATGGGGTCGCAAGGGGTGTTATTCTCATAGAGTGCTCTATGCCAGCTGCTGTTTTTAACTACATGCTCGCAATGAAATATAATAACGATCCTGATAGGGTGGCTGCATTGGTGATAACATCAACTCTAGTTACTTTCGTTTTTTTGCCCATTTTAATGGCTTTTGTGATCAGTCTCTAACTTTTATTTGAATATAAGTTTTCTAGATCATCCTGATATTTCTCAATAATTTTATGTCTTCTGACCTTTAGAGTCGGTGTAATCATTTCATTTTCGACAGTAAATCCTTCTGATGATATGTGAAAACGTCGTACTCTCTCAATCACCGACAAATTTTTATTAACCCTATCAACAGCGGCACTTATTTCCTGATGGAATTTATCTTCTTCGAGAATCTCACCGTTAGCTTCATTTCCTGTTTTTTGCTTCCACTCATTCAAAAAGTCAATATCTGGTATTATTAATGCCACGATATGTGACTTTTTATCGCCATATACCATTGCTTGTGCTATTTCGGGCTCCAAGGTTAAAAAACCTTCTACCCGTTGCGGTGATATATTGTCTCCCCCTGAATTTACGATAATATCCTTTTTTCGATCAGTAATTTCTATAAAGTTATGTTGATCGATTGTCCCAATATCACCAGTATGAAGCCAACCATCTTTAATTGTATTTTTGGTTGCTTCGTCATTATTCCAATAGCCTGACATAATTAGGTCGCCGCGGACGAGGATCTCACCATCATCTGCAATTTTTACATCGGTATTGATTAGGGGTGTTCCAACTGTCTCCATCTTTACATGCCCAGGCCGATTTACACTAATTACTGGTGCTGACTCAGTTTGTCCGTAACCTTGAAGGAGATTAAGACCCAAAGCTGTAAAGAAGATGCCAATATCCGTGTTTAAAGGTGCACCACCTGAAACAAGAACCTTTAGTCTACCTCCAAAATTTTTTCGAACCTTATTTCTAATTATTTTATCTAACAAATAATCTAGAAAAACCTCGAGCACGCTTAAAGTTTCGACTTTGTGGTATTTTTTTATTCCTAATTCAACGGTTTTTAAGAACATAATTTCTTTTAATCCGCCACTTGATTTAATACTTTTTGTAATCTTTGCATGCATAAGTTCGTATAATCTTGGTACCGCTGTCATTATTGTGGGTCGTGCTTCGCCCATATTTCTTGATAGTTGATCTAATCCTTCTGCAAAATAAATCTGTGCGCCAATGAAAATAGGGAACCATAAACCGGCAGTATATTCGTAAGAGTGAGAGAGGGGCAGAAAAGATAAAAAAACCTCATCGTCTAAACCTAATTCTTCTATGGCATTAAAAGCACCCTGACAATTATGAATAATAGCTCGGTGAGGGAGCATAACGCCTTTGGGAACTCCACCGGTACCAGATGTATAGATAATAATAGCTGTATCTTTCTTTGTAAGTTTAGAAATTATCTCAGTGACTGCGGAGTTTTCATTATTGTCTGATTTAGAAAGCTGTTTCCAAGAATGGATTTTTATTTCCGAGTTTATAGTTTCTTGGGGATCGTCGATTGATAGCAAGAACTTCACTCCCTTTTCGCGCTCAGCCGCTGGAAGTAAATTTTTTAGTATTTTGTCATTTGAAAAAATAGCTGATTTAGCTCCAGAATCTTGCAAAATATGGTAGTGATCGTTTACCGTATTGGTTGTATAAGCGGGAACCGGGATAGCGCCTGAGGCCATAATTGCGAGATTAGATAATACCCATTCCGTCCTATTTTCAGAACATAAGACGATGCGATCGCCTTTCTTTATGCCTAAATCAAGTAATTTAGATGCAATGTTGGTAACAATTTTTGCCGCGTACTGCCATGTGGTAGCCTCGTATACGCCATTTTTTTTTGACCACAAAAATGGTTTATTCCCCTTGTTATTAGCTTGCGCCATAAACATAAATATTAAACTAGTTGCTGAATTCATAAAAATACTCCCGATAATTTAATATAATAAAAGCTAATATTTGGCTTGTTTGTGAGTTGTGTGATCCACAAAATAACATAATATCGTACGCAAACTAATTAATATGTTTGTTTGATACATTTTGAGTGGAACCTTAGATTATGGTCAATAAATCTTCAACTGATTCTTCGCCTGCATGGGATTTATCAAATCTTTATGCTGGAACCAATGATCCTAAAATTACAAATGATTTGGAATATGCTCTAAAAAAGTCACAAGAGTTTAATAACCTTTATTCCGGCAAAGTTCGAGAATTAGATGCTTTAGAGTTCGCCAATACACTATGCGAATACGAGTCTTTGAGTGAACTTTTATCAAAAATTTTATCTTTTGCACAACTAATGTTTGCAGCCAATGCAGATGATCCACAAATTACCATGTTTTATCAGAACATTAATGAAAAAGTGAATTCGATTACCGTTAGCACAATTTTCTTTGAACTTGAGATAAATGAATTGACTAACAAAGAAATAAATAAGCTCAAAATGAATAGTAAGGTTTCACTTCTAGAACCTTGGTTGGATAACGTTAGAAGGGAAAAACCTCATCAATTAACTGCGGAAATAGAGCGGATATTGCATGAAAAGACAGTGACGGGAAGGAACGCGTGGTCACGATTATTTGATGAAACAATGGCTAGTATGAAATTTAAATTGGACGGAGCCGAGTTAACAAACAGTGAGATCATGTCGCGAATGTCAGATCCGAATAATGGGGTAAGAAAGAAAGCTGCAAAAGCGTTTAGTAGAGAGTTGGAGGCTAATGTAAGTGTAATATCGTTGGTGACCAATACGCTCGCTAAAGATAAAGAAGTTGAGGACGGCTGGCGAAATTTTAAAAGGCCGATCTCAAATAGAAATTTGTCAAACCAGATTGAAGATGAAGTGGTGGATTCTTTAGTTCAAACGGTCAAGAATAATTATCGGAATTTATCCCACCGTTATTATTTGCTAAAAGCTCATTGGTTGGGCGTTGAACGTTTGAATTATTGGGACCGTAATGCTCCTTTGCCGAATGATAATAATAAAAAAATCTCTTGGGAGGCTGCTAAGAAAATAGTTCTCTCTAGTTATAGTAATTTTGACACAAACCTAGGAGACATCGGCAAGCAATTTTTCGATAATGGGTGGATTGATGCTGAACCTCGGGTTGGGAAAGACCCCGGCGCTTTTTCGCATCCGACAGTTCCCTCGGTAAATCCGTATATACTCATGAATTTCCATGGGAAGACGCGGGATGTTATGACGCTGGCACATGAAGTGGGACACGGCATACATCAGGTTTTGGCTGCTCCCCAAGGTCATTTTTTGAGTGATACTCCACTTACACTAGCTGAAACCGCATCAGTATTTGGAGAAATGCTGACTTTCAAAGGAATGTTAGATGCTGCATCTGACCAAGAACACCGAAAAGTGATGCTTGGATCTAAAGTTGAAGATATGTTAAACACAGTTGTAAGGCAAATAGCATTTTATAGTTTTGAGGAAGCTGTTCATTCTGAACGAGCACGGGGCGAAATTAGTTCAGATAGGTTGGGTGAAATTTGGATGGCAATCCAACAAGAGAGTTTAGGACCGGCCTTTCAATTCGATGATGATTATAAATTTTTTTGGAGTTATATTCCACACTTTATTCATTCACCATTTTACGTTTATGCTTATGCATTTGGAGATTGCCTTGTAAATTCCTTATACAGTGTATTTGAAACTGGCCAACCCGAATTTAAAGAAAAATATATAAATATGCTAAAGGCCGGAGGAACCTTGCGTCATAAAGAATTATTGAAGCCGTTCGGTCTAGATGCGAATGACCCACATTTTTGGCAACGCGGATTGAATGTTGTAAGTGGATTTATTGATGATCTGGAAAAGGCATTTTAGGAAACGCCATGGAAAAAAATTCAATAGGTGGGCGCGCGCGACGTTTTGCAAAGGTTGGTAAAACGGTTGGCGGGTTAGCTGCTAAATTAGCTGGTGAACGATATCTAGGATTAAAAATTGACCGTAAAGACCATGCGAATGCTTTAAAAGAAGCCCTTGGGGGCTTGAAAGGACCACTTATGAAAGTGGCCCAAATTGTTGCAACAATTCCAAACGCATTACCACCAGAATATTCTGAACAGCTATTGGAGTTACAATCTAATGCTCCAGCGATGAGTTGGAATTTTGTCAAACGTCGGATGGCTGGAGAACTTGGTCGAGATTGGCTTTCGAAATTCTCTGAATTTGATCAAGAAGCTTCTGCTGCAGCGTCTCTAGGTCAAGTGCATAAAGCCAAAGCATTAGACGGACGTGAGCTTGCCTGCAAATTACAATACCCTGATATGCAAACAGCGGTTGAAGCAGATTTACAGCAGTTGAAGTTTATTTTTAAAATTTACCGACAATATGATAAGGCAATAGATCCCAGAGCGATACATGGCGAATTATCTGCAAGGTTGCGTGAAGAATTAGACTATCGAAGAGAGGCAAAACAAATATTGCTGTATCAGGAGATGCTCAAAAATACTAAGAATGTGCATGTGCCAATGTTAGTTGAAGAGCTGTGTGGTGAGAGGCTAATAAGTATGAAATGGCTTGAGGGTCTGCCACTTTTAGATTTTTTAGGGCTTAATTCTAAAATTGAAATTAGAAATAAGGTCGCGTTAAATATGTTTCGTGCTTGGTATGTTCCTCTCTATTATTTCGGTGTTATTCATGGAGATCCGCATCTTGGTAATTACACAATAAGAGAAGATGCATCTATTAATTTGATGGATTTCGGTTGTATAAGAGTATTCCAGCCGTCATTTGTTAAAGGTGTAATAGATCTCTATTTTTCACTTCGTGATAATAATCCTGACCTTGGTGTGCATGCATATGAAACTTGGGGATTTGATAATTTAACCAAGGAAAAAATTGATATATTAAATATTTGGGCAAGATTCGTCTATGCCCCGCTTCTTGAGGACCGTATTAGGCCAATTCAAACTGGTGATGGAGACTACGGCCGTGAAGTTGCGCAAAAAGTTAGAATTGAGTTGGACAAGATAGGCGGTGTTGCGCCTCCACCAGAGTTTGTGCTGATGGATAGGGCTGCGATTGGTTTAGGATCTGTATTCACACACCTGGATGCTAAGATAAATTGGCATAAAGTTTTTCATGAACTTATAGATGGTTTTGATCAAAAGAAATTATCAATTAATCAAAAGAAAGTTTTTAATTTAGTGGACCTTAAAATTCCGGTGTAACTGGTATATTCCTTCACTGAAATTTATATTGATTTTGCACTATTATATCTTATTTAATCGTTCCCTTCATTAAGAATATTTATAAAAAATATAAAAATTAGGATTTACGCTTGGCAAGATCGTTCAAATTTTGCATACACTTATTGTGATCTGCAGAATCATTGTAAACTTAGGTTGTCATAATAGACATTAGGGAAAGATCCATGAAAATAGGTGTTCCAAAAGAATTGCTTGCTGATGAGACGAGGCTGGCAGTTTCTCCAGATTCTATAAAGAAATATGCGGGTATGGGCTTTGACGTCGTTGTTGAGAGTGGAGCAGGAGTAAGCGCATCTTTTACTGACCAGAGGCTTGTTGAGGCGGGTGCTACTATATCGTCTGATCAACAGCAAACGATAAAAGATGCAGATATAGTATTGAAAGTAAGAGGACCCGATAGTGACTCTGGTGATGATATGCGGAATTACGGTAGCAAAAGTATAGTAATAGCTAACTTTTCAGCATTAACAAAAAAAGATAAGTTGTCCGATTTTGCAAAGACTGGTGTTACTGCCTTTGCCATGGACCTAATGCCCAGAATTACAAGAGCCCAATCTATGGATATACTCTCCTCTCAGAGCAATTTAGCTGGCTATAAAGCTGTATTGGATGCAGCCAATGCCATGGGCAGAGCTTACCCAATGATGATGACCGCGGCCGGAACAATACCGCCAGCAAAAGTTTTTGTAATGGGTGTTGGCGTTGCAGGTTTGCAAGCTATAGCGACGGCAAAAAGGATGGGGGCCGTGGTTACAGCCACAGATGTAAGGCCAGCCACTAAAGAGCAGGTGGAGAGCCTAGGCGGTAAGTTTTTAGAAGTAGACGCAGAAATGGAGAAAAATGCTCAAACTGAGGGTGGATATGCCAAAGAAATGCCAAAAGAATATGTTCAAAAACAAAAAGAGGTTGTGGCAGAACATGTAAAAAAACAAGATGTCGTAATTACAACGGCTTTAATACCGGGCCGACCAGCTCCGATTTTAGTTACTGAAAAAATGGTAGCTTCGATGCCAGATGGATCAGTTATCGTTGACATGGCAGTCGAGGCTGGTGGTAATTGTCCTTTATCCCAATTAGGAGAAGTGATAGACGTTGGTAATGTTAAAATTCTAGGTCATGCAAACATACCCGGTCGTATTGCTGAAGATGCGAGCCAATTATACGCAAAAAACTTATTAAATTTTATTATACCGTTGGTGAATTCCGAACAGAAATCTATAGAAATTGATTGGGAAGATGAAATCATTACAGGTACGCTAATATGCAAGAATGGTAAAATTGTTCATCCAGCCTTAACTGGGGAGAAGTGAGAGCCATGACTATTGATAACTCGGCAACAAACTTGGTTGATAAAGCCTCGGCAGGAGATCCATTTATCTTCATGTTTACTATTTTTGTCTTGGCGGTATTCATAGGTTTTTATGTGGTTTGGAGTGTTACGCCTGCACTGCATTCGCCTCTAATGAGTGTAACAAATGCGGTATCATCAGTTATAATTGTTGGAGCGTTAATTGCCGCTGGTCCAGCAGACTTAAATTTCTCTAAAGTGATGGGCTTTATCGCAGTAGTTCTTGCATCAATTAATATTTTTGGTGGGTTTATAGTAACTAATCGAATGTTAGCTATGTTCAAGAAAAAACCAAAGAAATCGGAGCCGAGTAAATGAGTGAAACGATTACAGGGTTTGCATATCTGGCTGCTGCTGTTTGCTTTATAATGGCATTACGAGGATTGAGTTCACCGGATAGCGCTCGAACCGGTATAGTCCTCGGTATATTTGGAATGTTAATAGCTATTCTGACAACAATATTTGAGCCGACTATTGTAAGTTTTGATTTGATTGTTATCGGAGTAATTGTTGGCGGTAGCATTGGTACTTTGGTTGCACTGAAAATCAAAATGACAGCTTTACCCGAGTTGGTTGCAGCATTCCATTCATTGGTGGGCTTAGCGGCCGTTTTTGTCGCTATAGCCGCTTTTTTTGCTCCCGAAGCCTATGGAATTGGTGTTTTTGGGAATATCGAAGGTGCAAGTTTGATTGAAATGTCTTTGGGTGCAGCAATTGGAGCGATCACGTTTTCTGGATCACTTGTAGCGTTCGGAAAGCTTCAAGGTACCTTAGGAGGTTCTCCACTTGTTTTTAATGGACAACACGCCTTGAACGCATTTCTGGGTATTATCCTGATTGCATCAATAGTTTGGCTTGTTCAAACCAATGATGAATTGGCCTTTTGGATAATTGTGGGTCTATCAATTTTGATTGGGTTTTTAATAATATTACCTATTGGTGGCGCAGATATGCCCGTTGTGGTTTCCATGTTGAATTCTTACTCCGGTTGGGCTGCTTGTGGTATAGGATTTACTTTGGGTAATACTGCTTTAATAGTTACAGGCGCGCTTGTTGGATCCTCAGGAGCGATCTTAAGTTATATAATGTGTAAAGGTATGAACCGATCAATCTTTAATGTATTGCTTGGTGGATTTGGTGGGGAGGTTGATGGACCTGTTTCAGTTAAAGGCGGGGGAATGGATAAGGCCATAAAATCTGGTAGTGGCGAAGATGCTGCGTTTATAATGAAAAATGCTAGTAAGGTTATTATCGTGCCAGGATATGGTATGGCTGTTGCTCAAGCACAACATGCACTCCGTGAAATGTGCGACTTATTAAAAGGGGCTGGTGTTGATGTGGCATATGCTATTCACCCTGTTGCGGGAAGAATGCCTGGTCATATGAATGTTCTTCTAGCCGAAGCAAATGTACCCTATGAGGAGGTTTTTGAATTAGAAGAAATCAATTCGGAATTTTCGACCGCCGATGTTGCTTTTGTTATTGGCGCAAATGATGTGACGAATCCAGCAGCGAAAACAGATCCTTCAAGTGCAATTTATGGAATGCCAATTTTAGAAGTTGAGAATGCTGGGACGGTATTATTTATAAAACGATCTATGGCTTCAGGATATGCTGGAGTAGATAATGAATTATTCTTTCGTGATAACACGATGATGTTATTTGCCGATGCAAAAGCAATGACTGAAAGTATTGTTCAGGCCCTTGATTAGACATTCCATTTTTTGATAGGTAGATATACGTTAGTGTAATTACTACAAAATATTGTGTGACCTTTATATACTGAAATAAACGGTTTTTTTTATGTTTTCATGATTTTATGCTTGATCAAGTATTATAGATTTTAGTTTTTATAGTTTCTACTTTTTTTATTATTTAAACAGACTTGGTCTTCGTTCAACCCACTCGGGTCTTAGTTATATTTATTGAGCGTCAGAATAGAAATTGTTGTGGGGAGGATTTGATATTTTATTAAAATATTCTTTTTATTTTATATTACTTTTTCGAATATTTGTTGCGCACGATAGATTAAAAAATCTCTTCAAAGACATCATTGTATAAATTAACAATATTTTTTGATCTTAGCTGGTACTATTTAAGAGCTATTCATTAACAAAATGTCTTATAGTTTTATTTTGTTATACTATGTTTCTATAGAATTTTTAAAAGCCTTCTCTTTCTATACGTTTTCGCTCTAATTTTCTAGATCGACGAACAGCTTCAGCTTTCTCTCTCGCTCTTCGCTCAGAGGGTTTTTCATAGGATCTACGAAGTTTCATTTCACGGAAAACGCCTTCCCGTTGCATCTTTTTCTTTAAAGCCTTTAAAGCTTGATCCACATTATTATCACGAACTGTTACGTGCACGGCAATATTTACTCCTATAAATTGAATAATGTGGCGGTTAATAACACAAACTCAGCTAACTGGGAAGGGTTCTATCGTTTTTATTTGGGTTTTTTTTCCAAAATCTCAATATTTTTTACGAAAATATTGGTTTTTAAGCAGTTTTTGTGCATATTGTATAAATGTCTATTTTAAAAATCGCACGACTTGGTCATCCTATCCTTCAAAAAATTGCATCACCGGTTGATAACTTTAAGGATCCTGAAATAAAAAAGATCATAAATGATATGATTGATACACTTGATGACGCCGGTGGTATTGGTCTGGCTGCTCCTCAAATTCATGTTTCGAAAAGAATTGTAATATTTTTTGTGCCGGAAGATCGCCTTGAAAATGGTAAAAATAAAGTTGAATTAACAATCATGATAAATCCAAAAATAGAACCAAAAAACGATATGATGAATAGAGATTGGGAGGCTTGCCTATCTATTCCAAATTTAATGGGGGCGGTGGATAGGTATTCCCATATCAAATATTCATGGTATGATGTCGATGGAGAGTACTTTGAAAGGGAAGCTTCTGGATATCATTCCAGGGTAGTCCAACATGAATGCGACCATTTGGATGGTAAGTTATATCCCTTCCAAATGTTGGACTTATCGTTGCTTGGCTTTCAGGAAGAGATAAATAGTAATAAAGATTTATTAGATAAAGGGCGTTCGCTACCATCCGAAATTTAAATTTAAGGGTCATAAATGCGTAAGACAAATATTTTGAGTGAATCTGATCAATTGTTGTTAGCTATGTTGAAACATGTTCCATTTGATGGTTGGAGTTGGGGTGCGCTTAGGGCTGGTATGCGAGATCTTGATAAAGACCCCAACGATATTCAATTTATCTTTTCTAATGGACCGAAAGATGCTGCGCGGCATTTTGGTGTTTATTTTGATCAATTAATGAGTAAGACTATTGATAAAAAATCCATAGATTTAATGCCCGTAAGAGAAAAAATAAAATCTATTATAGAGGCACGATTAGAACTATTTTTGCCATTTAAAGAGTCAATTCGTAGCCTCCTCTCTTTTTTATCTTTACCCGGTAATAAGATTGTTGCTTTTCAATTAATTTTTAATACCGTTGATGAGATCTGGAGCCTAGCAGGAGATCAATCCACTGATTATAACTATTATTCTAAGAGAACTCTCCTAACTGGGGTTTATGGGTCGACAATTCTATATTGGTTATCTGACAATGATGATAAGTTTCCTTCAACACGGACATTTTTAGAACGACGTATCAACGATGTTATGCTAATTCCTAAACTTAAGCGTTCTTTTATCGATAAATTAGCGTCTTTTGATAAGATTATGAAAGGTTTTAAAAAAAACAAATTAGCTTAAGCCCATTATACATAAATATACTAGCTTTTTAGGGTCTTATCATATTATTCAGTAGGTATTTATAAATTTATTTTACTTAATCAATGGGTTCTTCATTAACATCTGCTGTTTGTTTCGCTCGGTATTTATCAAGATTAATAGAGATTTTTTCGTCGCTGAGGGCTATGATGCTTGTCGCCAAAATTGCAGAATTAACTGCACCCGCTTTGCCTACTGCTAAAGTGCCAACAGGAATTCCACCTGGCATTTGGGCCATTGCGAGCATCGCATCGAGGCCTCCTAACACTTTTCCTTCCATTGGTACTCCTAGTACAGGAAGAGAGGTTAATGCGGCAACTGCACCGGGTAAAGCGGCGGCCATTCCTGCTCCAGCGATTAGCACCAATATGCCTCTATCTTTAGCTGACTCGACGTAATTCACTAGTCTAGAGGGTGTTCGATGGGCAGATATAATTTTTGCTTCGCAAGGAACACCTAATTTTTCTAGTGTTAATTTTGTATGTTTCATAGTAGTCCAGTCAGATTGACTACCCATCATTATACCTACAATCGGTTTAACTGACTGCATGTTAGTTCTCCTTCGTGTTTTGAATTGTAATTTATTTCTGATATTATCAAATTACTCTGTATAAGTGCAAGCAGTCGGAGGTTTATTGTTTTACGGAAACGGGTAAAATTTTTCTATATAATTCTAATATAATTAATATAAAAAATTTACTTTAACTAATAAAATGGTCTTAATTCTAAATAAAAATAAAGGAGCATATAATGTCCGATATTCGAGTGTTATCTGATAATTATCGTGTTCGCGAATTAGATGCAAATAATCAAACTAATAAACGTAATAAGAATCAGCATTATAATTCTGACTCGCAAAAACGGAATCCTCAAGAACGGACAACCAATCAAATAAAAGATACAGCGATTGTTATGGGTATTCCTGCAGACTCTATTACTCCGGAGGTGCTTGAGGCAATGACCTTAATTTTGACCGAGATGGATACGATCAGATGGAAGCTTCAAGTCAGTATCAGGCGTGAAGAAATGTTGATGAGTTTACTAAAAGAGAATCCCATATTCCCTGTTTGCAGTTATCAAGCATTTGAGACACATCTATCGGATACTATAAGGCATTCAACCTTAGCAGACGAAGACAGTTTTGTTCTCTTTTTTAGGGTTCTTAATTTGGAAGATTATTGGTTACAACATGGCTACGATTTTGAAATCAAGTTTTTACAAAATATTATTGAAATTTTTAAGAAAGATATTGGGAATTTAAATATAATGGGTAGTATTAGTAATACTGAATTTGGTATTATTTTTAATTTATATGCAGAGACTGATGTTATTAAGAAAATGAAAATAATGGAAGAATTTTTGGCTAATAATCCATATGTGTTTAACGATACACGTTTTCAGATTAAAATTAAATGGAGTTTAATAAAGATTAACGCTGACTCAAATCCATCAGATATTTTGAGAGAAGCGAGTAATAAAGCGAGATTTGAGTTATCTAATTAAACACAAAATAGTATTCTTATGAATTATGCACTCTAATAAAAATGGTTAAATAATAGCTTTGACAAAATTTAGTCTAGATAACCCCCTATGGAACTTTTCAAATAAATTTTATAAGCGGGACGATGTTAGATCGGTTTGCCTTGCGCTCCAAGACGAATTTGGTTTTGACATCAATATAGTTCTGTATTGTTGTTGGATGGCAGTCTCAGGACATCCAATAATTAAAACAGAAGAGTTATCGGAGATTGTTAACACAACAAGACCATGGCAAAATGAAGTGATTTCTGATTTACGTAAAGTAAGAATACGTATGAAATCCAATAATGATATAAAATTTGGAGATCTTTCCAAAGCGTTACGTGATAATATTAAAGATTGTGAGCTTCAGGCTGAGCGAATTGAGCAGTCAATATTATATTATTCTGGTGGTAAGTTGGTCCCTAGAAATAATACAAGCTCTATTGAACGGGGCTCTGTCGTCTATAAAAATTTAAATACATATGCTAATCAAATGTCTGTTGAAAACATGAGTGCTTTACAAAATTATTTGTCTATTTTGAAGGAAGCGCTGATTCAGTATTTTGACGAGAATTAGTTAAAACTTAATCTTTATAAGTATGGTAACAATAACTTGCAAACTCAGTAATAAATAAATTTTATAGGGTGTCTTAAAAATTCTCAAAGTCTGAATATTTTAGCAACTATTTAATTTACTGATTATATCTATTAATCTTAATTATAGGTTATTGGGTAACAACGAAGATTTAATTATGAATTCTCTGAATTCTCTGATTTATCTGCCACAGTCGTTTTTGGGTTAGAGGGGCCAAATATGTCCTCGCTATTTATTTTTTCTACTTCGAGTGACTTGGGCGCCGATCCAAAAATTTCCTCAGCTGTAGGATTGGATTGTGAAATTTCCTCCAGTATATCATTTTTATCGCTACTCAAATTATCTTCCGAAGTTTCTGTTATTGCGATAGGTGGTAATGGCTCTGTTCCTTGATGATTAGAACCGGCTTTTAAGCGGGCCTTATTGATACTTGTTGCTAGATCGGCACCTTCACATAGACCAAGGTAAACTGGACTTTGAGGTTTTATAGTTGCAGAGCTTCTATGTTTTTTGTCTCGGATAGAATTAATAGTTTGCTTTGTAGTACCTATTAATCTGCAAATTTGTGCATCACTTAATTCTGGGTAACTTCGCAAAAGCCAAGCGATAGCATCTGGCCTGTCTTGACGTTTCGAAATTGGAGTATATTTAGCACCTTTTTGTCTTGCTTTTGGCATAGGGTTATTTGGTTTTGCCATTTTAATACGGTTTTCGATATTACTCTCACAACGCAATATTTCTTCTTTTGTAAGTTGCCCAGTGGTTGTTGGGTCTAAGCCTTGCATTCCGGGAGCTACTTCGCCATCAGCAATAGCTTGTACCTCTAGAATATGTAGACCACAGTAATCTGATATTTGGTCAAATGTCAGAGATGTATTGTCAACTAACCAAACTGCTGTTGCTTTTGGCATAAGTGGCTGGGCCATCTTCATTCTTCCTTTTTTATAATTTTATACTTTGAGCCTTTGAACCTTTAAAACTTTTTTATTTATACGGACGAGTAGCACTTGCGTCAAACCTTGACGTGATAAAAATATTCAGGAAGAAATATGGTTATATTAGATTTTGAATCTGATCGTTTAAGGTTTTAATTTTAGAGGAGATTGATTTTGGAATTTGATGAAGATAGCTTGATTACAAAGATTACTAAGGTGGTTAAACTAGAGAATATGTCATTAGAGGATCTTGATTCATACATAGATGATCTCAAACGATTAATTTCTAAAGCTGAACTAGAAATTAAAATTAAAAAAGAGGCAATAAAGGGCGCTAAAGATATTTTTAAGAAAAATTAGTAAGATAACAATAAATTGCCTTAAAATGTTAGTTATTTGGCATGAGCGCTCGATTTAATAAGATATTCTAGGGTTATCTGACCCAAGTATATAGAATATAAAAGTGCAGGTTTAATCGAGTTTTTTCAAGGCAATTTTAAAACGTGGCCTTTGTTGGCTTTGGAAAAACCAAATATATTTTACAAGTCTGCTCTCATGGTCTGACTAAGTCT
This sequence comes from Rhodospirillaceae bacterium TMED23, assembly GCA_002168115.1. GTDB lineage: Bacteria > Pseudomonadota > Alphaproteobacteria > Rhodospirillales > UBA2165 > TMED23. The sequence goes on from NHCC01000014.1 coordinate 112,314, forward strand.
TTATTCCAAGGCCATCAAAGCGTTTATTAAACTTGGCTACTTGTCCGCCACTGTCAACTAATCTATGTTCTCCGGTCCAGGCAGGATGTGACTTTGGGTCTATGTCCAATTTCATAGTTTCCCCTTCCGAACCCCAAGTAGAACGTGTCTTGTATGAGGATCCATCAGTCATTTGAACGGTTATTTCATGATATTCAGGGTGTATGTCTTTTTTCATTTTTCAGTTCCTTTGTGGATTCGTAGTTGTATAACCAAGGCAATATGTCCGTGCAAGCAGGAATGTAATTAAATTATAGATTTTTATTAAAACAATTACAAAAATACACCTTTGGAATGTGGGCTTTTGGATCAAGCTATGATAGCGGAAAAGGTAATGTTTTAAATAGGCTTGTTATTTCATACCGTTGATAAGCTTACTAAAAATTTATTCAGAATTTATTATATCATATTCAAAAAAATATAATTTTTATCGCTGAGTTAATTTTAATTCGATCCTTCGATTTTTTTGGTTTGCTATTTTATCCGTTCTTGGATCGATAGGTTGGAATTCACCAAACCCAGTTGCTGCTAAATTATTCGGCTTAATCCCTTTTGAAGTCAGAAATTTTACAACAGAAATTGCTCGGGCAGTTGATAATTCCCAATTCGATGGAAATCGGCGACTTTTTATGGGTATATTGTCTGTGTGACCGTCTACCCGCAATATCCATTTTATTTGGGGTGGTATTTTCTTAATAATATTTTGCAGCGTATTTGCTAACTGTGATATTTGAGCTTTGCCTGATTTTCCTAATTTATCCGATCCAGTTGTAAATAAAACCTCTGATTGAAACACAAATCTGTCTCCAACGATTTGAACCCCAGACTGGTTACCGAGAATTTCTCGGAGCTTTCCAAAAAACTCCGAACGATAATAGGATAACTCTTGCACTTTATTAGCTAATGCAGAGTTCAGTCTCTTACCCAGGCTGGTGATACGCACTTGTTGCTTTTTTGCCTTTAATTCTGAGTCATCCAACATTTGTGCTATTTTAATTATTTGATTCCTTAGAACTGTAATTTGATTATTCAGATATGCTATTTCAGCGCGCGCTTTTAATGATAGTTCCTTCTCATTCTTGATAGTTTTATTCTTACTTGATAACAAAGTGAGAGATTTTTTAATTTTTTCTTCTAAACTACGCCGTAAAACAACGAGTTTTTGAGTTTCTATTTTCAATAATTGAATTGTCTGGATTTGTTTGGTTATTTTCTCGTTCTGGGAAGAAATTTTATTATCTCTTTGGCTTAGATCAGCATCGAGGCTCTTGACTTTTTCTACTAGTGTTTCTGATCGAATAGTTAACTCTTGTAATAATATTTGTTTCTTTCCTTGATCAATGATTGATTCAGAAAGTCTATCTGACAATGATTTAATATTTTCATTGAGTTTTAAATTGTTGGTTCGCTCTAGACTCAGTAATTCAGAAAGCTCGTTTGTTTGAACTCGAAGCTTATTTAAGGCTTTATTGCTGCCCGTTAACGCTTCTCCTAAAAAAAATTGCGCAATTACAAAAATCATTAGTAAAAATATAATTACCATTAAAAGTGATGCTAATGCATCTACAAATCCAGGCCATATATCAATTCTATTTTGATTGCGACGAGAGAGTGAAGTCATTTTTATTATCCGGTATTTTCTTTACCAGCAGCTATTGTTCGAGCAAGTAGTTTTATTTCACTGCTTATCTGCTTTGTTAAATCCGTTCTAGATGTATATAATTCCTCGACAAGCCGCTCCATGTAAAGGTCAATATTGCGAATATGGTCTTGTGTTACTTGATCAAATCCGCTTATATTTTTTGTAGATAACATCGTTTCAATAGCAACTTTTAAATCATCCTGTTGTTCAGAAAAAGCGTTCATTAATGTATGCTCAGTGCGCATTTGGTCTCCGAGTTTTGCTAGAATTTCCGTTAACTCTCCAAGCTTTTTATTTGTTTGAATGTTGCTTTCACCTTCCCTTTTTAAGGTTTGTTGAAGGCTTTCAAGGCTGTCAGCAGTTTGCTCCAGTAATGCTTGCACATACGCTGGAACGGACTGATCTATATCTGTTAATCGTCCACCCGAAGAGAGCCTGGTGAGCCCTGATAACCACTCTTCAAGATCATTATAAAATCGATTTTGAGATTGGCTCGCTTGTAAATCAAGGAAGCCAAGTATTAAGGAGCCAGCAAGACCAAATAGAGATGATGAAAATGCTGTTCCCATCCCGGCTAAGGGCGCTGATAACCCAACTTTTAAATTGTTAAAGATATCATTAAAATTGCCAGCAGAGACTGAGAGATTATCAATGACATTTTTAATCGAACCAACTGTCTCCAATAGTCCCCAAAAAGTACCAAGTAATCCCAAAAAAATTAAAAGGCCTATGTTATATCGTGATAAATCACGGGATTCGTCTAGCCTTGACGCAATTCCGTCCAATAAGGATCTCATTGATTGGGTGGAGAGGCTCATTCCATCTGTTCGATCACCGAGCATCGTCGCCATTGAGGATAATAGCTTTGGTGGTTTCTGGGGTATAATAGACTGGAATGATTTACGATAGTTTTCAATCCAATCTACCTCGGGAAATAGCATTAACGTTTGCCTAAAATTATAAATTATACCAAGCAATAAAACACCGATTATTAATCCGTTTAGACCCATATTTGCCATAAACGCTTCACGTAGCGGCATAGCTAATAAACCACATACGAGGCTAACTGCGATCAAAAATAAAATCATTCTTAGAACAAAACGCCGTGGAGATGCCATTTCTAGGCCCTTATTGGATCTCTAAGCGTATATTTTGTCGAGACATATTAGTTTTCCTCATGAGATTTAATTTTTTATAATTTTCACTTCAACACGATTTGGCGCCCCTGAGCTAGTTTTATTTCCGAGGGCCCTGACATCAATTCGAGTACTTCGAACTCCTTTCTTAATTAGGTAGGAACGAACTGCTAAAGCTCTCGAAAGCGAGAGACGCCTCGCTTTGCTGGCAGTCAAATTTGGTTCACCAGCATATGCTAATAGTTGCATTCTTATCTTCGCTTTTCTAGTGAATGTTAGAGATAGAGAGTCTAAAATTCTTTTTGATTCGTTTGATAACTTTGCTTCTCCTTGATTAAATATCAGAGATTGAGCAGTATCTTTCTTTTTTATTTCAGAGGTTAACTTAGCAAGTTGTTGAGGTGTTTCTAGCTGTTTTGGTGCGGGTTGATTTTTCAATAGATTCTTATCAAATTCCTTTATAACTTTTACCGGTGGTGGGGGTGCTTGAAGCGTTTTTACAGGTTTTCTCTCTTGTGCTTTTGGCGAAATGGGTAAGCTCTCAATCGCATTTTTTTTCTTCACTAAACTCGGCACACTAATTATTTTCGGAATTTTAGCAATTTTGGTTTTTTTAATCGGAAGTTTTGTGCTAGCGGCACTCTCGCGCCGTTGCGTATTTTTTACTCTCTTTTTAATCTCTCCTTTGGGCTCCAACTTACTAGGTTCACGGCTTCTTTTAGGTTCGAGGAAAGGTTGTTTTAATTTTATTTTCTGTGTCCTAATTTTTAGTTTTGGTTTTTTTGATAAATAATTATTACCCAGAAATATTGACTGGGGGATTTTTGAAGGCGGATGCTCTAAATTTTGATGATTATCTCTAATCCTATCTACTATTATAAATTTTTGATTATTTTTGGAATTCGTTAAACTAGTCATTCCCTGATTCATAATGGGTATTGTTTTTTTCTGAAATGAACTTCCTTGAGCATTAGAGAAAACAAACATATTACAGACTATGAAACTTGCAATAATGACTAAGAATAAAATTCTGCGTTGCATAGCATGCTTGCCCCTTTCTAGTTATTTTGGTTGTAGATTATCATACTACTCATTTTTATTTATCATAATCACTTTTAGCATATCTAAGCTGGGTTATATATTCAACAACGTATTTACACGTTTAGGTAGAATATCAAAGTACTCAAATCTAAAGATAGAATATTGCCCAATACGATTGGCAACTTTAATTACTGATTTTTGTAAATAGTTTTTTTGAATTCTGTATATAAATTTGGATTAGTCGCTACTACTGAACCTGTTTCCAGTAAATTGGTGCCCCCATTAATTTCTGATATTATACCGCCAGATTCTTTTATTAAAACAATTCCAGCTGCAATATCCCAAGGATTTAGGTTAGTCTCCCAAAAACCATCAAAACGACCAGCGGCCACGTATGCGAGGTCTAATGCTGCGCTACCAAACCTTCTGACTCCAGCAGATTTCGAAATAACATTTTCCATCTGTTTAAATATATTCTTTTGACTCTTTTTAACCAATGGAATACCGGTGGCAAATATTGAATCACCCATATGCCTCCGGCCAGACACTCGAATCCGTCGATCATTCAGCCATGCTCCATTTCCTCTCTCAGCCCAGAACATTTGATCATTAATTGGCTCATAAATTACACCAGCCACAAGCTCCCCATTGTCCTCAAGTGCGATCGAGATTGCAAAATGAGGAATGCCGTGAATGAAGTTTGTAGTCCCATCGATTGGATCGATAATCCATCGTTTATTTTTCTCTGAGCCAATGGTTTCGCCAGACTCTTCCATCAAGAAACCATATCCTGGCCGAGCCTGGTCAAGCGTATCCCTCAAAATCTCTTCTGTTCTGATATCTGCATTTGTTACAAAATCACCAGGCCCCTTATTTGAGATTTGTAATTGTTCAATTTCTCCAAAGTCTCGACGTAATTTGCTCGATGCCTTGCGCGCCGCCTTTATCATAATAGTTATATTAGGAGATTGGTTGGTTGCCATTTAAATTTTTGCTCGCTCTACATAAGAACCATCCTCTGTGTTTATTATAACTAAAGTGCCAGTTTCTATGTGAGGTGGAACAGAAGTTTTTAAACCATTTTCCAAGATTGCTGGCTTGGCGCTAGATGCTGCTGTCTGACCTTTCACTACAGCATCTGCTTCGATCACTTTTAGAGTAACCTGTTTAGGTAACTCTAAGCCAATTGGGTTACCTTCAAAACTCTCAATCATTACCAACATGCCATCTTGCAAATAGATAGCTCGTTCTTGTCCAACTAACTGCGACTCCAATGATATTTGTTCATATGTCTCGGTGTCCATAAATGTATGCATATTTTCATCAGAAAAAAGATATTGGTATTCTTTCTGATCTAATCTTACTTGTTCCACAGTTTCTGAGGACCTGAACCTCTCGTTTAATTTGGTTCCACTCCTTAAGTCCTTTAATTCCACCTGTAAATAGGCGCCCCCCTTGCCTGGCTGTGTATGTTGAATTTTTATTGCCCGCCATAATCGACCTTGATGTTCTATTACATTACCTGGCCTGATGGAATTCCCATTAATTTTCATTTTAAAGAAACCCTACTTATTACTAGTCACGTTTTTCTATATGTTCGATCATATTAACTAACATTTTGTGTAATGTGTCGCAATGCTAGTTAAAAAAAGATTCAACTATTATCTGAAATAACCGCATTAAATTCCTTTATAGCCGCGTTTGGTCCATCAGTATGTTCCCAAACCGATGAAATAACAGCTAGAAAATTTACCCCCGCTCTGACCAACTTAGAACAATTTTTAGGCGTAATTCCTCCAATCGCGACGCTAGGAGTATTCATAGTTTTAGACCAAGTATTAATTATTTTCGGAGAGGCATAACTGTGAGTAATTTTTGTCTTAGTTGGAAAAAAAGCCCCAAAAGCAACATAATTTGCTCCTTTTTTAGAGGCTAGTAATGCATGCCTATGATTATTTTTGCACGTTACCCCAATTACTGCCGAGGGACCAAGAATATCCCTGGCTTCATCGTAATCAGTATCATTTTGGCCTATGTGAACTCCATCACAACCACTTTGATATGCTAATTCTGGATTATCATTTAAAATAAAAGGCACATTTCTCGCTTGGACAATGGGTCGCAATGAATCGATCGTTGAGACAATGCGTTGTTCACTTGCATTTTTTAAACGTAATTGAACGTAGGCAATGTCTCCGCTATCAAGTGCACGTGCTAACTTTTCTCGCAATGTACTTAATATAAAATCTGGAGGGGTGATAAGGTACAGACGGCATTTTTGTTTTGTGATTGTAATATTCATGATAACATATTTAAATAAAATCCAATGTTTTCTCAGAATATGAGAAAGTTATTATAAAAAGATACACATAGAAAATCCAAGAGTTGATAATAATAATTAGTATATATCCTTTAAATTAATAGGTGGCTAATATAAAAAACTTAGACAGGATAAATTTATAAACGCCCACCCCCGCTTTTTTGAAATTCCCAAAAAACTGATAGGATTATCGCTAAAACTTAAAACAAATTAATATTGTATTATTATTTATTCTAACTACTATGAGTGATTATTTTTTTCGACATTAAATGGGGTCATTTTGCTGGACATCATGAAAATTGATCACGTAGGAATACGTGTTATCGATAAGGCTAGGGCAATTAAATTTTATGAAACCTTTGGATTTGAAATCGAGGTTGAGGTGGATTTTGATTCGGTAATAATTATGAAGAACGCGAATGGTGTGGAAATTAATTTGATTGTAAATGGAATAGAGTTTGATGATGGTAAGAATATATTAATGGATATTCCATCTAAATATGCTGGGTTTACTCATCTTGCTTTGCAAGTAGATTCTATTCCTCAGACTTTAAGTATATTGAAAAAGAGTAATATTGAAGTTACACAAGGTCCTGTGACTTTTGGCAAGGATGGCCATGTATCGGTTTTTGTGAGGGATCCTGATCGCAATACAATTGAATTTCGGGGGCGTGTGGAGAATGAAAATGAAATAGAGGGACTCCAATTCTATGACCCAAAAGCTTAGAATTAAGAATTATAAAAAATATTATTTAGGCTAACCCCTCGAAAATTATTATTTATATGGTTTTACCAACGGTAAGAGCCGTATCAATCATTCGATTTGAAAATCCCCACTCATTGTCGTACCAACTAAGAACTCGAACTAAATTATTCCCTATAACCTGAGTTTCTGAAGCATCAAAAATTGAACTAAGAGGATTGTGATTGAAATCTATTGAGACAAGGGGCAGTTCATTGTAGCCCAATACGCCTAATAGACGGCCATTCTCTGACGATGATTTGATAATATTATTAATTTCTTCCACACTTGTGTCTCGCTGCGAATTAAAGGTGAAATCTATCAATGAAACGTTTGGTGTAGGGACCCTAATTGAAGTGCCGTCTAGTTTCCCGTTTAATTCAGGTAATACCAGACCGACCGCTCTTGCTGCACCGGTTGAGGTTGGAATCATTGATGCTGAGGCTGTTCTTGAGCGGTGTAAGTCATCATGAAGTGTATCCAAAGTTCTTTGATCGCCTGTAAAACTATGAATGGTTGTCATAAACCCGCGTTCTATTCCAATTTTCTCATTCAATATATGTGCTATTGGAGCTAAACAGTTTGTTGTGCAGGAAGCATTCGAGATTACTATGTGTTGGTCAGTTATTAAATGATCATTAACACCATAAACCACGGTTATATCGGCTCCTGAGGCGGGTGCTGAAACGATTACTCTTTTTGCTCCAGCCCTGATATGAGAGGATGCTTTCTCTTTGCTTGCAAAAAAACCCGTACATTCAAAAGCTATATCAATATTTCTTTCTTTCCATGGAAGTTTAGTTGGATCCCGCTCCGAAGTGATTTTTACAGGGCCTTGACCAACATCTATTGTATTTTCCCCGACAATTATCTCTTGAGGAAGTATACCATGGGTTGAGTCATATTTGAGCAAATGAGCGTTAGACTTTGTCGGCCCTAAATCATTGATGCATACCACTTCTAATTCTTCAACCTTTGATTCTAAAATTGCGCGGTATACCAATCTACCAATTCTTCCAAAACCATTTATTGCTACCCTGAGGCTCATTAAATTCTCCATCCATAAAATTAACAGTTTAAAAACTGTGTAATTTATTTAAATTACTTTATAACAATCCTAACTTTCGTCCATTTCGTCAAGTATGAAACTCAATGATATTTTATTGGAATAACATTCAATGAGATGGTTGACGAGTTTGCTCTCAAAGGCGTAATATTCAACAGTAAATAGAAGGATGCAGAACGCTTGTTAGATAAAACATCAAATAGTACTTCAAAAATTGATTCTGTTGAACGTAAGCTTGATTTGGCACTTAAAAGATTAGAGCAGGTAGCTGAGGATAAAATCAATGCAAATGTTAAGTCAAAACAATTAGATAAAGAGCTTGAATTAGCAAGAAAAAAAATTGGTCATTTTGAGGTAAGGAATAGCGAAATTAACGTTAAACTTAACCGGGCAATTGAATCCGTCCGCAGTATTCTGGAAAATTAATATTGTCTCAAATTACTGTAGTTATTAATAATCGAAAATATGAAATAGCCTGTGATGATGGGCAAGAAAAACATCTCACAAACTTAGCCCAGTATGTCGATGGCAAAGTCAATGATTTGGTATCCTCAGTTGGTCAAGTAGGAGATGCGCGTTTATTGGTAATGACCAGCCTACTAATTGCTGACGAACTCTCAGATGTATATTCTGAGCTTAGTTCAGTTAATAAGGATAAGGTTGATAATTCAAATAATCGGTTAAGTGCGACAGATCTTGAAAGTATAACTAGTCGTATTCAAAGTATTGCAGATAAGTTGGAGGCAATCTAGAAGTTGACGCTGCGAGGCTCGAATAGCACTACAAATCTCCAGGGCCAATAATTTAAGAATGGGAGCCGTCACTGATGTATTTTTGGATACAATATATGGTGCCCACCTAGACCTCTCGGCCTAGGAGAATTAGATGTGAAACGACCGACGCGGCGTCAACTCAATTTTAAGGGTTTACTTTTTGAGAGATAATAAGACCAAACAGCTAACAAAGAAGGATATTCGAAAGAAAATTTTGTATCTTCGTAATAAAATGAAGTCAAAGAGAATCCAAGAAAATAGTCTTGCTTGCATGGAAAACTTTCTTAGAACTTTTGATGCAAAGTCATTAGATAGAGTAGCAGGCTACTCAACCATATATTCAGAACTTGATATTATGCCCTTACTACAAAAACTAGACTTTGCTGGTGTCAGCTGTTCATTACCAGTGGTTGATGAATCTTCTAGACAATTAATCTTTAGGCATTGGAAATATGGCGATGACTTAACTCTTTCAAAAAAGGGGGTCCTTGAGCCCCTCAGCGTTGAACGGAAATCTATACCCAATATGATTTTGACACCACTTGTGGCGTATGATCAATTTGGATCTAGACTAGGCTATGGTGGCGGTTATTATGATAGAACTATTTGTCATATAAAACAACATTCTACTTACAATCCTGATAAATTTTTAATTATTGGGATTGCTTATTCTATGCAAAAAGTTGAGAACCTTCCGTGTAATGATTTAGATCAAAAATTAGACTGGATTGTCACAGAAGAGGGCGCAAAACGTTTTGAATATACAAATTATTTTAAAGGTGTTTAATGAAATTAGTTTATTTTGGAGATGTGGTTGGTAAAAGTGGGAGGGTCGCTTTAAAAACTCATTTACCTCGCATTGTTGAACACCTTAACCCGGATTTTATTATAGTCAATGGCGAAAATGCTGCTCATGGATTTGGAATAACAGAAAAAATTTGCAAACAATTCTTTGAAATGGGGGTAGACGTGGTAACGACTGGAAATCATGTTTGGGATCAACGTGAGATTATTAATTTTATTGGGAACGAACCAAGGCTGCTTCGCCCACTAAATTACCCGGAATTAACACCTGGCAATGGAAGTGGGGTATTTCAAGCAAGAAACGGCGACCGAGTGATGGTTGCACAGGTTATGGGAAGGCTTTTTATGGATAGTCTTGATGACCCATTTGTTGCGATCGACCGCATTTTGGAAAAAGCGAAATTAAGGTCGCATTTTGATTGCGCTGTTGTAGATATACATGCTGAAGCAACTTCAGAAAAGATGGCTTTAGGTCAGCATCTTGACGGAAAAGTTTCTATGGTTGTTGGGACGCATTCGCATGTTCCCACTGCTGACGCGCAAATTTTGAAAAAAGGCACTGGATATCAAACTGATCTAGGAATGTGCGGTGATTATGACTCTGTGATAGGAATGAAGTCTCATATTGCAATAGACAAATTTACAAAAAAAATACCATCTGAAAGACTTTCGCCAGCTGACGGAGAGGCAACAATTTGTGGGATTTATTTGGAGACTAATAAACAAACTAGTATGGCAAGTAAAATTGATCCCATAAGACTAGGTGGAAGATTAAAAAATCATCTACCTGATAATAAATAATTTTAGTATTTGCATATCACGTTATGTCATAAGTTTACAGTTTGTAAAATTGTGATAAACTTTGATGTTAAAAAATATGGGTAATTGATTTATGGCTGGTCATTCGCAATTTTCTAATATTATGCATCGTAAAGGTGCGCAAGATAAAAAACGCGCAAAGATATTTGCCAAACTTATCCGCGAGGTGACGGTTGCAACCAGGACTGGCATGCCTGATCCAAATGCAAATCCTAGATTAAGATCGGCGATCGTTGCGTGTAGAGCAGCGAATATGCCGAAAGATAATATTGATCGCGCAATTAAAAAAGTTGCCGGAGGTGATAATGATGAAACATATGATGAGATTAGGTACGAGGGTTATGGACCTGGGGGATCAGCGATTATTGTTGAAGCATTAACCGATAATAGAAATCGCACAGCCTCCGATGTAAGGACAGCTTTTGCGAAGAATGGAGGGAATTTGGGCGAAACTGGCGCAGTTAGCTTTATGTTTAGTAAAAAGGGACTAATTTCTTATCCAAGCGAAGTAAAATCGGCAGATGATGTTTTTGAAGCTGCTTTATCAGCTGGAGCAGAAGATGTCATTAGTGATCAAAGTGGACACAATATTTATTGCTCTGTGGATGAATTGCATATAGTTGCAGATAATTTAACGAATGTTCTTGGTGATCCTGATGCGGCAAATGTAATTTGGCATCCGCAAAATATGGTTAAAATTGACGGGATTAATATGCAAAAGGTTCTAATTTTGATAGAGTCTTTGGAGGACAATGATGACGTTCAAAGAGTTTTCTCTAATATTGAATTTTCAGCAGATCTCATGTCTGAGTTAATGGACTAGTTTTTTAGTCCTTAATTAATACCTTTTGGCGTAACATCAAATTTTATGAAACTTATAGGTTAATCTGAGAAAATATGTTGGTCCTCGGAATAGATCCAGGTTTACGCAATATGGGTTGGGGTATAATTGAAACCCAGGGCAATAAACTCAAGTATATTGATGATGGAATCGTCATAACTAATTCTAAATTAGACACCCCTAAAAGATTAGTGCAACTTTACAATGGATTAAAAAAGATTATCGAGGAGTATCACCCTGAAGAAGCTGCCGTTGAGGAAACATTCGTGAATGCTAATCCGGTAACATCACTAAAACTTGGCCAGGCACGAGGTATTGCCTTATTTGTGCCATCAAAATTTGGTCTTAATGTTACGGAGTATTCGCCTAATTTAATAAAAAAATCTATTGTTGGCTCTGGTCATGCATCGAAAGAACAAATACAAATGATGATCAACATAATTCTTCCAGGCTGTAAATTTTGTTCGGCAGACTCTGCAGATGCTTTGGCTGCAGCTATTTGTCATGCACACCATCGAGATTATAAAAATAAAATCCTTGAGACTCAAAATATCCTAGGATTGAATAAATGATAGCTAAACTGACCGGTGTCATCGACCAAATAAATGAAGACTCGGTGATTATAGATGTTAATGGAGTTGGATATCTTGTTTTTTGCTCTAATTTCACACTCAATTCAGTCAAATCGCATAATGGTCTTGTTTCAATTCTAGTGGAAATGCATGTGCGCGAAGATCATATACATCTTTTTGGCTTCTGCAATGAAGAGGAGAAAATTTGGTTTAATTTGCTTCGAACAGTTCAGGGAGTTGGGGCTAAAGTTTGTTTGGGAATTTTATCTACGCTCTCTTCTCGCGAGTTGACCGCTGCGCTAAGGTCTGAAGATAAGGCCTCTATTACCAAAGCACCGGGAGTTGGCGCTAAGCTTGCTACACGAATTGTAACTGAGTTAAAAGATAAATTTGAAATCTTAATTTTTGGTTCTTCACCATCGACTGTAACTGATTATTTGCCTTCAAAAGAATTGGAAGAGGACGTTCAAAAAGACTCTATTTCTGCGCTCGTTAATTTAGGCTATACAAAGTCAGATGCTTTTCGTGCCATTCAGCTTGCTTTGGAAAAAATAGGTGATAATCCCAGTGTGGAAATTCTAATAAAAGAAGCGCTTCAGGAGTTAATTCCAAATGGTTGAAGAGAGGCTCATTAATAATAATTTGAATAAAGAAGATTCAAATGACTCTGATACCCGTCCAATTAGACTCGGAGAATTTATTGGCCAAAGAATGGTTTGTGATAATCTAAAAGTATTTGTCGATGCTGCGCGTGAGCGGAACGAAGCAATGGACCATGTATTACTTTTTGGCCCACCAGGATTGGGTAAAACAACACTAGCACAAATCGTATCTCGTGAGTTGGGGGTAGGGTTTAGGGCTACTTCTGGGCCAGTAATTTCTAAAGCGGGCGACCTTGCAGCTATTCTAACAAATCTCGAGCCCAACGATGTGCTATTTATTGACGAGATTCACCGTCTTAGTCCAGTCGTCGAGGAGACATTATATCCGGCTGTTGAGGATTTTCAATTAGATCTTATCATTGGTGAGGGGCCGGCAGCTCGTTCCGTTAGAATTGATTTACAACCTTTTACACTTGTTGGAGCTACTACAAGATCAGGGTTAATTTCAACTCCGCTTAGAGATAGATTTGGTATTCCTTTGAGATTAACATTTTATTCGCCAACCGAATTAAAAAGTATAATCATACGTAATGCTAATATTCTGGGATTGCAATTGGATGATACGGGCGCGGCAGAAATAGCCAAACGGTCCCGCGGCACTCCCAGAGTTGCGGGTAGGTTACTCCGACGTGTGCGTGATTTTGCTACTGTTGAGGGTAATCCCACCGTTGATTTTAAAATTGCAGATGCAGCTCTAGGTCGCTTAGATGTTGACGAACTTGGTTTGGATGCAATGGATAGAAGGTATTTGAAATGCATCGCGGAAAATTATGATGGGGGCCCAGTTGGTGTCGAAACATTATCAGCGGCACTATCTGAGGAAAGGGATACTATTGAAGAGGTTATTGAACCTTATTTAATTCAGCAAGGGTTGTTAATGCGAACTTCACGAGGACGGTTGCTGACAAAAGGCTCGTACGCACACCTAAAAATTCAAAAACCAAAAAATCATAAACAAATGGAACTTATGGAAACATTTATTGAGGATAAACCTATTGAATAACATTGATGAATATATTTTTGATAGAGGCCAAATATCAGAATCTATTATTGTTCGTGTTTATTATGAGGACACTGATGCGGGGGGGATTGTTTATTATGCAAACTATTTAAAATTTGCAGAACGAGGACGAACTGAATTAATACGCAGTATTATGGAGCTCCAATCAAATAAACAGACATCAGAAAAAATTAATTTTGTGGTCCAGAAATGTAATTTAGAATATGATAAGCCAGCTCGTCTCGATGATCTAATTGAGGTAAAGACAGAAATTAGTCTCGTTAAAGGCAGTGTGATCGAAATGTTGCAATTTATCATATCCGAAGAGACCATATTGGTAAAAATATTTATTAAGTTGGTATGCATAAATTCGGAAGGTAGGCCGGTCCGGATCCCTAAATATTTACAAAAAAGTTGTTTAAATTTAATTAATTAAAAGGATATTACAATGGATAGTGATGCAGTAAATGCAGTGCAGATTGCTGGAGTAGTTGCTTCTAATGATTTTTCATTATGGGCCCTATTTTTAAAGGCTGATATTATAGTTAAAGCTGTAATGGTATCACTTTTCTTTGCTTCAATCTGGTGTTGGGCAATTATTATTGAAAAAACCTTTAGTCTTCGAAAACTAAATAAATTGGCAATCGAATTTGAAGATAATTTTTGGTCTGGGGGGTCGCTCGATGGGTTGTATGAAAGATTAAGTGTTCAGCGGTTGGATCCTATGTCTGCGGTTTTTACTGCAGCAATGCGGGAATGGAAAAGATCTAATGAGGTTGTTGGAGGCAGACATTCCGGTTCAAGTTTGATGGAGAGAATTGATAGGGTTATGGATGTTACAGTAAATCGTGAGATAGATCGAATTGAGAGACATATGACTATTTTAGCCTCCACAGGATCAACCGCTCCTTTTGTCGGACTTTTTGGAACAGTTTGGGGAATAATGAATAGTTTTCAAGCAATATCTTTAACAAAAAATACGAGTTTAGCGGTTGTTGCTCCTGGCATTGCCGAGGCCCTTTTTGCCACCGCTCTCGGTTTGGTGGCAGCTATTCCAGCTGTCATCGCTTATAATAAAATTTCAAAAGATATGGGCCGTTATGCGGCAAGATTAGAAGACTTCGCCAATGAGTTTTCAGCTATAGTCTCACGTCAGATGGAAGGTCGTGAGTAAATGTCAATGGCAACCAATACAAAAGTAGGGAAAAACCAAAAAGCGCGCCGTACTGGAAATCGTCTAATTTCAGAAATAAATGTAACCCCGATGGTTGATGTTATGCTAGTTTTATTAGTGGTTTTTATGGTAACAGCGCCCTTGCTTACCGTAGGGGTGGAGGTGGATCTTCCAAAAACCAAAGCCGGGGTTATCAGAGAACAGGTAGAGCCATTGGCGATAACTGTGAAGTCTAACAATAGTATTTTCCTACAAAATAAAAAAATAGCTCTTATTGCACTTGTTCCCAGATTGAGGGCAATTAGCGGTGCCAATCCAAATGTCCGTATTTTCGTAAGGGGTGATAAGTCAGTTCTCTACGGACAAATAATGAAGGTTATGGGTACACTAAATGCGGCTGGGTTTTCAAAGGTTGCTTTGATAACAGAAATGCCAAAATTAAATAATAAAAAATTCTCCGCAAACAAAAATAAAAATTCTAGGAAGAATAAATAAAAATGCGCTCAGGTGTTTTGACCTCAATATTTTTGCACTCAGCAGTTATTGCAATTGGCATTTTTGGATTACCAGAAATTCGCCATACTCCCATAGTCGAGAGTGTGCCAATGGTCGTTGAGATTGTACCACTCAAATTAAAAACAAATCTTAGTGAAAATAGTAAAGTTAAAAAAATTCAGTCAAAAAAGAAAAAACAGTTGACTAATAAGAAGAGCTCAAAAAATACAAAAAAAAATATTAAAAAGATAATTAACAAAAGCTCTGTTTCAAAATCACTCCCTGAAGTGCAAACTGAGCCAAGGCTAATTGTTCCGACAAAACAAAAAATAAAATTTAAAAGAAATGAGGTTACAAAAAAGTCTATTAAGAAAACAGAAATGAATTCTAATCGTAATAATCTTAAGAAAATTAAACCCAGACCTAAACCAAATTCACCAGATAGATTTGCAATGGTTTTAAAAAATTTGGAAAAAGATCTTGAAAAATCAATAGTTAAAAAAAAGAAGAAACTCGAGGTAAATAAAGATAATTTAATGGACCGATTGACCAAAACTTTGGTTAAAGGTCCGATCGATTATAACCCTAATAAATCTCCTAGCATGAGCGAGCGACACTTGATGATAAATGTTATTAAGCGAACAATGGAACCTTGTTGGAATTTTCAGGCTGGATCAAAACAAGCGGAGGATATAATAGTCGAAATTAAAGTTGAACTTAAGCCTAACGGAAAAGTTAGAAGCGCTAGAATAACAAACAGACGTTACCTAGAAACTGACTCTTTTAGGCTAGCAGCAGGTGAGAGTGCTCTAAGAGCCGTTTTGAATCCAAGTTGCCAGCCGTATAAGCTTCCTGCTAAAAAATATGAAATATGGAGGGATTTGCAGTTGATTTTTAATCCACGTGAAATGTTGGGTAGATAAATAATGAAATATCAGTTAGATTTTGACTATATTAAATGGTGGGCGAATGATGAAATTATATGCTAGTAAAGTAAATTTGGTTTTAGTAATGGTTCTTGTTGTTATCGCATATTCCTCGCGTGTGTATGCGGAATTGAGAGTTGATATAACCCGAGGAGTTGTGAAACCTATTCCCGTGGCCATAACTAATTTAATGGGCAAAACCCCTAAAGAAAAGAATTTAGGCATAAACATTGCGAATGTTATCAAAGCTGATTTAGTAAGATCAGGGCTTTTTGAGGCTATTGATGATAAAGCATTCATTGATATTGAAGCCTCACTTAACATCGTACCAAAGTTTGGTAATTGGCGAATTCTCAAAGCGCAGGCGCTTTCTCAGGGTAAAGTTGTATTGGGATTAGATAATCAATTGAAGGTACAATTTAGACTTTGGGATGTTTTCTCTGAACAGCAAATGGTTGGAAAGGTTTACTCGACTGTATCTGAAAATTGGAGGAGGATTGCGCACATTATTGCGGATTCGATTTATAAAAGGGTGACTGGCGAGGACGGTTATTTTGATACTCGGATTGTATATATTGCTGAAACTGGTAGAGGCGACAAGCGAATTAAACGTCTTGCAATTATGGATCAAGATGGCGAAAATCACCATTTTTTAACGGATGGTAAGTCGTTAGTTTTGACGCCACGGTTTTCACCCTCTCGACAAGAAATTACATATATGTCGTATCATGGTAATGTTCCTCGAGTTTATATTTTTAATATTGACTCTGGTCGACAAGAGTTGCTTGGCGATTTTCCTGGAATGACATTTGCTCCAAGATTCTCTCCGAATGGGAAATCCGTTATTATGAGCATGGCAAAGGATGGTAATTCAGAAATTTATTCACTTAATTTGCGAACTAGAGCGACCAAGCGCTTAACGAATCACTCTTCGATTGATACTTCACCACATTATTCTCCGGATGGTTCGCAGGTTGTATTTAACTCGGATAGGTCAGGATCTCAACAAATCTATGTAATGAGCGCTAATGGTGGTCGTGCCAAAAGAATAAGTTTTGGCAAAGGAAATTACGCTACCCCAGTTTGGTCCCCCAGAGGAGACCTTATAGCATTTACTAAAATAACAGGAGGCAAGTTTTATATTGGTGTTATGAATACTGATGGAAAGGGTGAACGACTTTTAGCCGAAGGGTTTATGGTAGAGTCACCAACTTGGGCACCAAATGGACGGGTATTAATGTTTTTTCGCGAAACTCCAATAAGTAAAAAAGGTGGAACCAACTCAAAGTTATTTTCAATTGATTTAACAGGTTTTAATGAGCGTGAGATTATGACCCCTATCGACGCATCTGATCCAGCATGGTCGCCCTTGATTCCTTAGTTTTTAATGCTATAGTCTGATTCGATAATTTTTTTTTAAATTTATGCATTTTTAGTTCGTAATTTTTTATGATTGTGTTAAACAGATTATGTATATAAATAGAAATAGGTTGAGGCTTGTCTTTTAACAATGCGCCGATCAAGGGGATCGAGATATGAATTTTAAGAATCTATTAGTTTTATTTGTGGGGTTATTCTTTGTTGTGGCTTGTGAATCCACATCGATTGAAACGACAAAAACCACTGGCGGTGGAGATACAGGTAGCAAGAGTGTAGATCCAAAGCCGAAACCAAAAGGATTTTCTGTTGCGCCAGGCTCAGCGCAGGATTTGGTGGTAAACGTAGGGGATCGTGTATTTTTTGCGTTGAATAAATCGAACCTCAATGCAGCAGCTCGAGGCACTCTTGAAAAGCAAGCAGCTTGGTTAAAAAAATATGTGAGGGTCAAAGTTAGTCTTGAAGGACATGCGGATGAGCGAGGTACGAGAGAATATAATTTAGCCCTAGGTGAGAGACGGGCAAATGCGGCAAAGGATTTCCTAGTAGCTTTGGGTGTTAGCCCTAATCGAATCAGGGTGATTTCTTATGGTAAAGAGCGGCCGGTTGCATTGGGTCATGACGAGGCTTCTTGGTCTCAAAACCGCAGGGGCGTAACGTCGGTTTCAAAATCCGGGAGTTAACATTCAAGTTATAATTTAAAAGCCCATCTGTCATTTCATTATGAAGATGGGTTTTTTTATTTTCATTTTGCCATTATTTGACCAATTTTCATGATTAACTTAATATTATAAAGACGTACAGACTCCAGTTTGATTTGGAAAAATATGATTATGGTGAACAAATTCGTTGTTTCTTTTCTCGTTACAATATCATTTACTATGATAGAAATTGGGGTAACAGGAGCTCAGGAAAATGAAATACCGAGTCTTTTAACAAAAATGAATCGCTTGGAGCGTGATATCAAAGTTCTAAGTCGCGAAGTTTATTCAGAAAATCGATCTAAAAGTTCTGTGAGCAAAGAGAAAAGTAATCCTAATGTAATTCCAAACGCTGGAAGCGCTTACGTTATTCGTCTAGAAGATAGATTATCTTCGGTTAAAGATGAGTTGCAGAATACTACTAATATTATTGAGGGAATTACTCGAGATGTTGATGATTTAAAAAGTAAGATAGACACATTATTGAATGATTTTGGATATCGGTTAAGCCGTATCGAACGCGCATTTAATCAGAATGGTCTATCGCCAAATGNCTCAGAAAAAANTATAAGNCCTCGGGCCCAAAGTTTATCATCNATACCTAANAATCTTCCTNTACAGGACCTTACNGGNAATTTAGGGANCAANACAAAGCCNAATAACAANGTNNTAGGTGTAATAAGTGAGACACGTCTGAGTTCAGTNAAAGAGTNGNATGGTNATCCTNNANCTAGGNTAGAAAAGAAACAATTANTAGATAATAAAAAAGTTANATTGAAATCTAACTTTCTNCCTGTCGGTTCGCCGGAATTACAATATAAATATGCNTTTAATTTACTCAAACAGAATGATTTTACTTCTGCTGAANNGGCTTTTAAAGAATTTATCGATTTGCATGGCAAACATAAACTGATNTCAAATGCCTTTTATTGGTTNGGTGAAACTTATTATGTTAGNNAGAAGTACAGAGATGCGGCAAAAACGTTTTTAAATGGTTATCAGAAATCTCCCAAAGGNTTTAAAGCTCCAGACATATTGCTCAAATTAGGAATGTCACTAATTCAAGATAAAAAATCAGAAAANGCTTGTGANGTATTTGAAAAATTGAAAANNGATTATCCAGAGATTTCTGGAAANATTAANCAAACACTCAAGCGAGAATTAAAGAGAGCGCGATGTAAATGATCGTNANCACCAGTTNTGNTAGATTCTAGCCNTCAAAAAAAGAACTTTGAAAGTTTATTNACNCCTTTCGAGAAAATTTTGNTTAAGAGCAAAACNTTTGCNGTNTCGGTGTCAGGAGGTTCTGACAGTATGGCCATGTGTTTGATTGCAAACGATTGGGCAAAAAAGCATAATTGTAAAATAGTTGCTTTGACCGTTAATCATCAGTTGAGAAAATCAGCAGCGAATGAGGCTATAGTAATTGGTAAATGGNTAGANTCGTATAGCATAAAACATTATTGCCTGAATTGGGATGAACCTAAACCTAAATTTGGTCTTCAGGCCTCAGCAAGGCAGGCGAGATATGATTTAATGATAAAATGGTGTAAACAAAAAAATATTTCAGTTTTGATGCTGGGGCATCATTTACACGATCAAGTTGAAACATTTTTGTTAAGAGTCGAGCAAAATAGCGGCACTTATGGATTAGCATCAATGAACTCGATTTCAGTGCGTAACGAGTGCTTTTTGTTAAGGCCTATGCTAAAATTACCCAAAGAAATACTTCAAAAGTTTTTAATAGATAGTCAGCAGGATTGGTTTGAGGACCCATCAAACTATGATCCTCGGTTTAGGAGAACTCATATTCGTAATATTGTAAATCGGCTGTTTCACGATAGGTTATCATTTAAANTNATATCCAATGTGATTGGCCAATTTAGAATTTTGAGGCAGAATATTGATGATATTACCAATTTATTTTTCAAAAACGCTATTAAGTTTTCGGCTTTAGGGTATGGAACTTTTAGTTATAAGTTATTAGCAACATTACCAGAAATGGTCATCCANCGAATACTAGTGCGTATTACCCATGAGTTCGGAGGTAAAATTTATCCCCCACGCGGCAAGAGTCTTAAACGAATAATTGAATTAGTAAAAACACAAAATAGATTCTTTTTCTCACTTGGCGGGTGTCAGTTTGTTGGGACGGACGAATACATCATTTTTTTTCGTGATCAAAGGTCTTTGATCGCTAAAGAGGTCGCTTCCGGTGATGAAGTTTTGTGGGGTAACACTATTAAAATTTCCATTTGTGGCCCAATTGGTCAAACCGCTAAACTTGGCCCCCTTGGTAAACGGGGGTGGTTGAAAATTAATAAAGTATCAGACTATGAAAAGCCAATAAATATGCCGCATACTGTGCATTATTCGTTGCCATGTTTATTTGACGAATATGGTGTAGTGCATGTCCCCGGTATAAATTATTATCGACCGAAAGATAAAATTAATAGTTTAAGAATTGCTTCTGTTAAATATGTTTTTAACTAGCTTTTTTAATCAGGTATAAATTGACAATTTAGGATGAAAAATATACGAAATAAGATACTTAAAATGAAATAAGTAAAATATAACTTGTTAAGGTCGCCCAATAAACTAAATGTATTCTTATTACGTACATTACTTTAGTGGCAATTCTCTAATTTGAAAACCAGGAAGGTTATGAGCTTTGAACTTTAAAAAAAATATTGCACTGTGGATAATCATAGCGTTATTAATCTTTACACTATTTAATCTTTTCCAAGGATCTAACAGAAATGCGGCATTTCAGGCTTTAGCATTTTCTGATTTTCTTGCGGCAGTGGATAATGGCACAGTAAGGGACGTTACAATCCAAGGTAAAAAAGTTACTGGTCATTATGGTGACGGTAGGGCCTTCAAAACCTACTTACCTGAGGATCCAACGTTGATTCCAAATTTGAGCAAAAAAGGCGTTCATATCAAAGCGGTGCCCGTTGAAGATGAACTCTCGTTGTTTGGGATATTAATTTCATGGTTTCCAATGTTACTGCTTATTGGAGTCTGGATATTTTTTATGCGACAGATGCAAGGCGGCGGTGGTAAAGCCATGGGCTTTGGTAAGTCAAAAGCAAAGCTCCTAACTGAGAAAACCGGAAGAGTTACCTTTGAAGATGTAGCGGGAATTGATGAAGCGAAACAAGAATTAGAGGAAATTGTCGAGTTTTTGAAAGATCCAGCGAAATACCAAAAGTTGGGAGGTAAGATTCCTAAAGGTTGTTTGCTGGTTGGACCACCAGGGACTGGTAAAACACTTCTAGCGAGAGCAATTGCAGGAGAAGCTAACGTTCCATTTTTTACGATATCTGGCTCAGACTTTGTAGAAATGTTTGTTGGTGTCGGAGCCAGTCGCGTAAGAGATATGTTTGAGCAAGGGAAAAAAAATGCTCCGTGTATCATATTTATCGATGAATTAGACGCAGTTGGAAGGCACCGAGGTGCAGGACTTGGGGGCGGTAATGATGAGCGTGAACAAACCCTGAATCAAATGTTGGTGGAGATGGATGGGTTTGAATCAAATGAGGGAGTCATTTTGATTGCCGCAACGAATCGCCCGGATGTTTTGGATCCAGCGTTGTTGCGACCTGGACGATTTGATCGTCAGGTTACAGTTCCAAATCCCGACATTATCGGTAGAGAAAAAATTCTGAAGGTCCATGTTCGTAAGGTTCCCCTCGCACCGGATGTCGACACTAAGGTAATAGCTCGAGGAACTCCGGGTTTCTCTGGTGCGGACCTGGCGAATTTAGTTAATGAAGCTGCTTTATTAGCGGCAAGAATTGGCGGTCGAATGGTGACCATGTTAAACTTTGAGAATGCGAAAGATAAAGTTATGATGGGGGCTGAGNGAAGGTCAATGGTTATGACAGATGATGAGAAAGCGCTGACAGCGTATCATGAAGCTGGGCATGCGATAGTAGGCATCAATGTGCCAAAACACGATCCATTGCATAAAGTGACAATAATTCCTCGAGGCAGAGCTTTGGGTGTTACTATGTCATTACCAGAGCGCGATAAGTATAGTTACTCAAAGTTAGAACTTGAGTCCAAGTTGGCTGTAATGTTTGGGGGTCGGTTGGCTGAAGAACTTATATTTGGAATTGAGAATGTAACTACCGGTGCTGGTAATGATATTCAGCAAGCTACAAATATGGCGCGGCGCATGGTAACGGAGTATGGATTCAGTGATAAACTGGGAAGATTACGTTATACAGATAATGATGAAGAAGTGTTTCTTGGTCATTCAGTCGCGCGGCATAAAAATGTTTCTGATGCAACGGCAAAATTAATAGACGAAGAGGTTAGAAACTTAATCGAAATTGCTGAGAAGACCGCTCGCAAGGTTCTTACTGATAAAGCGGATGATTTAGAAACACTAGCCCAAGGATTGTTGGAATATGAAACACTTAGTGGTAATGAGGTAAGCCAACTTTTGAAAGGTGAATCAATCCTGAGGGATGATGATAGTGATAAGAAAGAAAGTGGATCAATTAAATCGTCAATACCCTCAAGCGGAAGTAGCAGCCAAAATAGCAGTGATAAAAATGCAAATAAAGACTTCAACCCAAAACCACAACCAGAGGTCTAAACACCGTTTTTTTGCTGAACTACCGTTAAATAAGCCCTTAATTATGGGGATTCTTAATGTTACTCCAGATAGTTTTACTGATGGTGGAAAGTTCTTAGACCCATTAACGGCGATTAAGCATGCGGAAAAGCTCGTTGATGAGGGTGCCGACATAATTGATATAGGTGGTGAATCTACTCGTCCTGGTGCCATTTCTGTTGATTTAGAAGAAGAATGCAGGCGAATTTTACCAGTAATTAAAGATGTTGTTAGTCTAGGTGCTGCTGTCTCGATTGATACCCAGAAGTCTAATGTAATGAGGAGAGCGATAGATCTTGGCGTTAGTATAATTAACGATGTAAGTGCGCTTGAAAGTTTAGACTCACGAAAAGTAATATCAGATAGTGGAGTTTCGGTAATACTGATGCATAAACGCGGCCATCCACGTTCGATGATGGAAAATATAACATATGATAACATTATTAATGATTTAATGACGTATTTTTCAAAAAGAATAGAGAGCTGCTTGGAAGCTGGAATTGATAAGCACCAGATAGCTATTGATCCAGGTTTCGGTTTTGGGAAATCCAGAGATCAAAATTTACTTATAATAAAAAATTTATGGCAGTTTAGGGCTCACGACTGTCCTATCCTTGTTGGTTTGTCACGTAAATTTGGGAAACATAAAGATGCATTGGATAGATTACCCGAATCGCTTGCGGTTGTTGTTAATTCGGTTATCAATGGTGCTGATATAGTAAGAGTTCATGATGTCGCTGAAACCAAAGACGCTTTAGCTGCTATTAGATACGAGCATCTGTAAAATACCGTAATAAAATGTTAGATGACTAACTAGAAAAGCTACTGTACTGGTTTACTCGGATTTATTTATTCTTTGGTGTAAAGAGAAAAATATGACTAAAATTTTTGGCACTGATGGAATTCGAGGTAAAGTGAACGTCGAACCGATGACCATTGAAACGGTTCTAAAAGTTGGTGTCGCCGCAGGTATTCACTTTAGAAGAGGAAGTCACCGCCATAAAGTAGTTATTGGGAAAGATACTCGATTATCAGGATATATGTTTGAGTCGGCTTTAACCGCTGGATTTGTTGCCGCTGGCATAGATCCTATACTAGTGGGTCCAATGCCTACTCCAGCGATTGCAATGCTAACGCGGAGTTTACGTTGTGATCTAGGGGTTATGATTTCCGCTTCACACAATCCATACGAAGATAATGGTATCAAATTATTTGGGCCGGATGGTTATAAACTCTCAGACCAGGTAGAAAGTGAGATTACAGGAATTTTAAAATCAGATTTTAGGGAAAAATTGGCGCCCCCAGCTGATTTAGGAAAAGCTATTCGCTTAGATGATGTTCAAGGCCGTTATATTGAATTTGTTAAGCAGACTGTTACCCGCGGACTATCATTGGAAGGATTAAAAATCGTTTTGGATTGTGCGAATGGCGCAGCCTACAGGGTTGCCCCCGCAGTTTTTTGGGAGCTTGGAGCAGAAGTCGTATCGATAGGAATTCATCCAGATGGGTATAATATCAATAAAGAATGTGGCTCTACTAATATTGAAGTATTAAAATCCCAAGTGCTTATTCATGATGCTGACGTCGGGATAGCACTCGATGGCGATGCCGATAGATTACTGATGGTTGACGAGGAAGGGGCTTTGATTGATGGTGATCAGATTTTAGGAATGATCGCCAAGTATTGGTTAAAAGAAAACAAAGTAAGGGGCGATTGTGTAGTGGCAACCGTTATGTCTAATCTTGCCCTTGAGAATTTCTTAAACGAAATTGGTTTGAGCCTACTTAGAACAAATGTTGGTGATCGGTACGTTGTCGAGGAGATGCGAGAACGAGGATTAAATTTGGGTGGAGAACAATCTGGCCACATTATTTTATCCGATTATATTACAACTGGTGATGGGATAATTGCTGCACTCCAAATTTTATCTATTATTAAGAACTTAAACGAAAAAGCTAGTGATATTTGCCATGTTTTTGATCCTCTCCCGCAGTTGCTAAAAAGTCTTAAGGTTAGGAATTTAAAAGACTGGAATTCAAAGAAACTTCAGAAAGTAATAAGTGAAGGAGAGTTAAAGCTAGGCGAAAAAGGACGAATATTGGTTAGACCCTCGGGTACAGAACCAGTGGTTAGAATAATGGTTGAAGGGGAGGATCTGGAAATGATAAACGGCATCCTTATAAATATTGCAAATGAAATTAAATAGAAAAGGGTATTCACATTGAAGGGTAGGGTCCTTATAATTGCTGGCTCTGACTCAGGAGGTGGAGCTGGAATACAAGCTGATATCAAAACGGTTACGGCTTTGGGCGGCTTTGCTATGACGGCGATAACAGCAATAACAGCTCAGAATACACGTGGTGTTGCTGCTGTGCATGATATTCCACCCTTAGTTGTTGCTGAACAAATTAAGGTCACGATGGATGACTTAGGTGCAGATTGCATAAAAGTAGGTATGTTGAGTAATCCAAGTATTATAGATGTCGTGCATAAAACCTTGCAGCAAGAGGTCCCTGAAGTACCCATTGTTTTAGATCCAGTAATGATTGCTAAGGGCGGGGCATCTTTATTAACAAATGAAGCTGTTGACTCTCTAAAAGAATTACTTCTGCCGAAGGCATTTTTATTAACTCCAAATATACCAGAGGCAATCGCTTTATCTCAGTTAGAGCGGGATTTGACTGATGATTCTGAGCTATTATTAAATGTACTTTTAGGAATGGGCTCTAATGCTATTTTATTAAAGGGTGGGCATAGAGAAGGTGATTTAATTGTAGATTTTTTTCAGGAACACGGACGAAATGTTATGAGGTTTGAGAATCCTAGAATTCAAACCAACGATACTCATGGCACTGGTTGCACTCTAGCATCTGCGATTGCCACCGGAATTAGTCAAAGTTTAACTTTAGAACAGTCTATTATTCGTGCACGAAAATATGTTTATGAAGCAATTATGGCGGCACCGGGTTTGGGTGAGGGTCATGGACCTTTAAATCACGGCCATCTAATACCTAATTACTAATAATTAAATTTTTAAGGATATTGATCTGCAGCAACTTTGAGAAGAAACAACTAGCCAGTTGCTAAGTATTTAATATGCTAAGATAGAAATATATGAGAAGACAATATGAATACTTATAAGATAGCTGTTATTCCGGGAGATGGCATTGGAAAGGAGGTTATGCCTGAGGGGATTAGGGTTTTGGATGCAGTAAGTATAAAATATAATTTCAAACTTTTTTGGGATACGTTCGACTGGTCTTGTGAGACATTTCATAAAACTGGAAGAATGATGCCAAGTAATGGTCTTGATTTAACTAGGGAGCATGAAGCTATCTATCTAGGTGCAGTTGGCTTTCCTGGCGTTCCTGATCACGTGTCCCTTTGGGGCCTCCTGATTCCTTTTAGAAGAGAATATCAGCAATATGTTAATTTACGACCAGTTCGTTTATTTGAGGGTGTTCCCAGTCCACTAGTTGGACGTGGCCCAGGGGACATTGATTTTTTTGTTGTGAGAGAAAATGTTGAAGGGGAATATTCTGATATTGGTGGAAGACTTTATACTGGAACAGAGGATGAAATTGTTACCCAACAATCTAATTTCACTAGGAAGGGTGTAGATAGAATTCTTAGATACGCTTTCGAACTCTCGGAGAGAAGGCCAGGTAAGCATTTAACCTCGGCTACTAAGTCAAATGGTATTATATATACTATGCCATATTGGGATGAACGGGTTGATGAAATGAGTAAATATTATCCAGATATAAAAGTCGATAAATTTCATATCGATATATTGACTGCACATTTTGTAAAAAATCCAGATTGGTTCGATGTGGTGGTGGGTTCAAATCTTTTCGGCGATATTTTATCTGATTTAGGTCCAGCGATAACTGGAACGATTGGTATAGCGCCCTCCGGAAATATTAACCCAGAGGGTATTTTCCCTTCCATGTTCGAGCCAGTTCATGGATCTGCGCCTGATATAGCGGGTAAAGGTATCGCAAATCCTATTGGTCAAATCTGGTCTGGATCGATGATGCTTGAGCATTTAGGTGAGAAGGCTGCTTCAGATAATATAATAAAAGCAATTGAACAGGTTTTGGCAGATGGATCTTGTTTAACCCGGGATATGGGCGGTAAAGCTACTACTCTTGAACTTGGTAAAGCTATTGAGAATGCGCTATAATAATTTTTTTAAAAACGGTAAAAAGAAATATTATTGGTAATTGACATTTACAAAAAAATCTCTAAAACGCGTTATGGGCCATTACCTCCCAACGGGTAATAAGCCTATCAGTAAAACGATAGGATGTTCTTAGAAAATAAAATCTTTTTTACTCGGTATTCCGTTTAAGAAATATTATAGATTTTCTTTAGATCCTATCAATTTAGATAGGAGTAACAAAATCGATGTCTATAAAAAAACCTCATAGTAGCCCCTCCAACCCTAGTTTTTCATCAGGACCATGTGCCAAACGCCCTGGATGGTCAGCAGATGCGTTGGCGTCAGCATTAGTTGGTAGGTCCCATCGCTCTAAACCAGGTAAAGAGAGAATACAGGAGGTTATTGATAAAACTCGTATCGTTCTTGGTATTCCCAGTGAATATAAAATCGGTATAGTTGCTGGTTCTGATACAGGTGCTGTTGAAATGGCCATGTGGTCTCTGTTGGGACCCAGGAGCGTTGATGTTCTTCAGTGGGAAAGCTTTGGTAAAGGTTGGGTAACCGATATCCGTGATCAATTAAATTTAGCTGATATAAGAGAAATTAAAGCTGATTATGGTTTGATACCTGACCTAAACACAGTAGATTTTAATAACGATATTGTTTTTACATGGAATGGCACTACTTCAGGTGTTTGTGTTCCTAACGGTGATTGGATACCAGGAGATAGAAAAGGGTTAACGATTTGTGATGCAACCTCCGCGGCTTTTGCAATGCATTTACCATGGAGTAAGTTGGACTTTACCACTTATTCTTGGCAGAAAGTGATGGGTGGAGAGGCGCAACATGGGATAATTGTTTTAAGCCCGCGAGCTATTGATAGGCTAGAGAATTATTCACCTCCGTGGCCATTACCAAAAATTTTTCGTTTAACAAAAAATGGAAAGATTGATGAAGCAATTTTTAAAGGTGCTACGATAAATACTCCTTCAATGATATGCGTTGAAGACGCTTTGGACGGACTAAACTGGGCCATTAGTATTGGTGGGCTCGATGAATTGATAAAAAGATCTGAAGATAACCTAATTGCTGTAAAGCGATGGGTTAAAAGCTCTAAGGATATCGAATTTTTAGCAAAAAATCCAATAACTATATCTTCTACGTCAATATGTATTAGTATTGTCGCCCCATGGTTTAAAAACTTAGATAAAAAAGAACAGTCTTATGCGGCCAAAACTATTTGTTCATTGTTAGATAGAGAGGGTGTGGCGTATGATATTGAGTCTTATCGTGATGCTCCGCCTGGGTTACGTATCTGGGGTGGATCAACTATTGAAACTTCGGATATAGAATCTTTAACTCAATGGATTGATTGGGCTATTGGCGAAGTGGCTGAAAAGTACCTATAACTAGTTAATTTAAGAAAGTAGATTATATAAGGGGTTGGATTATGCCAAAGGTTTTAATAGCAGACGAAATGAGTCCAAGAGCAGAAAAAATATTTAAACAGCGTGGTATAGATGTTGATGTTATCACGGGATTATCACATGATGAGTTGAAGAATTGTATTGGAAAATACGATGGATTGGCTGTTAGATCGGCAACTAAACCAAATGCAGAGATATTGGCAAGCGCCAACAATTTGAGGGTAATTGGTAGGGCAGGAATAGGCGTTGATAATGTCGATATTAACGCGGCTTCAGAAAGAGGAATAGTTGTCATGAATACGCCTTTTGGTAATTCGATAACTACTGCTGAGCATGCTATAGCTATGATGTTTTCACTTGCGAGAGATATTCCAGCAGCAAGCGAATCTACCCATGCAGGTAGATGGGAAAAGTCTAAGTTTATGGGTGTTGAATTATCATCTAAGACATTGGGGATAATTGGTTGCGGTAACATTGGTGCCATAGTTGCTGATCGTGCGATGGGATTGAGAATGAAAGTAATCTCATATGACCCATATTTGTCGGTTGAGAAGGCATTGGACTTGGGAATTGATAAAGTTGAATTGAATAAACTGTTTGAACGTTCAGATTTTATTTCTCTACATACCCCGATGACAGATATGACTCGTGGAATTATTAATTCAGAAGCATTTTCTAAGATGAAAAGTAATGTACGCATAATTAATTGCGCTCGTGGAGGTCTTATTGTTGAAGAGGACCTAAAAGAGGCGATAGAATCTGGCAAGGTGGCTGGAGCTGCCATAGATGTATACGAAAATGAACCAGCAAAAGAAAATATACTTTTTGGGATGGAAAAAGTGATTGCTACGCCGCATCTTGGGGCCTCAACTGACGAAGCTCAGGTTAATGTGGCTATACAAGTTGCTGAACAAATGTCGGATTATTTGCTCGATGGCACAGTTATTAATGCTATCAATATGCCCTCAGTTAGTGCCGAAGATGCTCCAAAGCTTGAGCCTTATTTTAAGTTAGCAGAGCAACTTGGAAGTTTTGCGGGTCAAGTAACGGAAACTGCAATAAAAAAAGTACAAATTGAATATTGTGGTCAAGCTGCAGAATTAAACACCAAACCATTAACTGCAGTCCTATTAAAAGGTTTGCTTACACCGCTTCTTGAATCTGTTAATATGGTCTCGGCACCAAGTGTAGCTAAGGAGAGAAATATTGAAATTTCAGAGGTGACTTGTGAGGATCTTGATGAATTTCAAACAAAGATAACCTTGTTATTAACAACTGAAACCCAGACAAGAGCAGTATCAGGTACCTTATTTGGCGGTAATAAACCTCGTTTAGTCGAAATTAAAGGTATTTCAATTGATGCGGAGTTGGGGCCTCATATGTTGTATATTACAAATGAGGATAAACCAGGTTTTGTTGGCGATCTCGGAACTACACTCGGTAAAAATAATATAAATATTGCAACCTTTAATTTAGGTAGAAATAAAGCGGGTGGTGATGCCATTGCCCTTATAGAAATTGATCAACCAGTAACTGAACAAATTATTGAAAATGTAAGGCAACTACCTCACGTTATGAGAGTTCTACCTCTTAGTTTTTAACACTGGCGCATTGCTCGCTCAGTATAATTCTATATGTTAATGACGCTAAATATTGCCTATAGGCTAATAGAGGTATACATTGAAAAGAAATAAAAAAGTAACATAGTTTATATGAGTTTATGTTAGGTTAAATGGTTTGGGCGTGAGCGCCGCACTACGTCATAATTTAAAGTGCTTTATAAGCGCTACTGACGTTATGTGCGGCGTTTTTAATGGTAGCTCTTTTTATTTAAAGATAGACTTTTAGGAAAATATTATGGTTAACCTGCCAAATAATGTTGATGAAACAGTAAGAATATTAAAAGATGCTGATTACCTCACTGACCGCAGTTTAGCTACCGCGTTATATTTGTCTATTAGCCTTAAGCGACCTCTTTTTCTTGAGGGAGAAGCGGGTGTTGGTAAGACTGAAGTTGCTAAAGTTCTCGCTCAAATTCTCGGTCGTAAACTACTTAGATTACAGTGTTATGAGGGTTTGGATGTAACTACTGCAGTTTATGAATGGAATTATTCAAGGCAAATGATTGAAATACGAATGGCTGAGGCTGGCGGTGATAAAGACAAAAAGAACATTGAAAAACAAATTTTTAGTAAAGAATTTTTAATTAAAAGGCCATTATTACAGGCGTTGGAGATGGGAGAAAATGGTGCTCCAGTTTTATTGATTGATGAATTAGATAGAACGGATGAACCATTCGAAGCTTTTCTGTTAGAGATACTGTCCGATTATCAGGTGACTATACCGGAATTGGGTACAATATCTGCTGTGGAGCCCCCTATTGTAATTATTACCTCGAATAGAACACGTGAAATTCATGATGCCTTAAAGAGACGCTGCTTCTATCATTGGGTGGAATACCCAGGTGCTGATAGAGAATTGGAGATTTTAAAAATAAAGGTTCCAAACGCAGAGGATGTTCTTTCGAGAGAAATTGTTAATTTTATTAAAAAATTACGAAATGTAGATTTATTTAAACCTCCGGGGATTGCTGAGAGCATTGATTGGGCTAATGCTCTTGTTCAGTTAGATTGTTCGTCCCTAGAATCGGATCCTGTTAACAATACTCTCGGAACACTTCTTAAATATCAAGATGATATTGAGAAAATATATGGAAGTGAAGCGTTTCGAATTTTAAATGAGGTTAAAACAGAATTGGCTATTGAAGGCTAAACCCTGATTATGCCTCTTTTAAATGAACATCCAGAAACATGTGCAAAAGAGGATTTGTTTAATACGTCCAAAAGTGGAGGTAAATTATTCGCGAACATAATATTCTTTGCTAGAATATTGCGTATATCAGGCATTTCTATTGCCCTTACCCAAATTACAGATTGTTTAAAGTCTGTTACTTTAATTGGGATATCGACCCGAAAAGATTTTTATTGGGCTTTATTTTCTTGCTTAGTAAAAAATCGAAATGATAAAGAATTGTTTGATCAAGCTTTTTATATTTTTTGGAAAGATCCCAAGATATTGGAAAAATTTAGTAACTTAACATTACCCAACTTTTCTGAAAATGATTTTTCGAATCAAGATGATAAGGAAATTTCTCGCAGGTTAATGGAATCTATATACTCTGATCATAATTTAGAACGTCGGACCAATAAAAATCCCGAAGTCGATTTTGATGCTTCATTAACGTGGAGTGCTGCCGAACAGTTGAGTAAAAAAGATTTTGAAAAAATGTCATCTAATGAAATTAACCTTGCAATAAAAGAAATCCGTAAATTAAAACTTCCTATATCGGAGCTTACGAGTAGACGTTTTAAGTACAGCTACAAGGGTAAATATGTGGATATGAAGCAAACGATTAGGAGTTCATTTAGGTCTGGAGCCGATCTGTTGCCATTAATTAAGCGAGATAAAGTGAAGAAGAAGCCACCATTAGTAGCTTTATGTGATATTTCGGGGTCAATGGAGAGTTATTCTCGCATGTTATTGCATTTTTTACATGCCGTCACAAATGATCGAGACCGAGTTCACACATTCCTTTTTGGCACTAAACTGACTAATGTCACGCATCATTTAAAGTATAAAGATGTTGATGAAGCGCTTGAAAAAGTTGGCGCGGTGGCCTCTGATTGGGCCGGAGGAACAAAAATTGGACAAAGTCTTTTAGAGTTTAATAAAATTTGGTCAAGAAGAGTTCTATCTCAAGGAGCGTTAGTGATTCTCATAACGGATGGCTTGGATCGTGATGAGGGAAGTGGATTAAGCGGGGCAATTCAAAGGCTTCATATGTCCTGTCGTCATTTATTATGGTTAAATCCATTATTAAGATATGATAAATTTGAACCAAAATCCATTGGTATAAGGGCTATGTTGCCACATGTAGATGATTTCAGGTCGATTCATAATATAGCTAGTATTAAAGACTTAAGTTCAGTTATTAGCCGAGATTCGAATTACAATTGTAGATAGCGTTACGTTATCGATGCTTATTATTTAAACCCTGGTTATAAGGGTTGCTTCCAGTTCGTATCAAAAGGCGTATAGGAACGCCGGGCAAATTAAAATCGATCCTAAGTCCATTTATTAAGAATCTTCTATAAGATTCTGGTAATTGGTTTCCTTTGCTTGAAAAAATGACAAATGTTGGTGGCCTAGTTTTCACTTGGGTAATATAACGAATTCGTATTCTGCGACCATTACTTAAAGGGGGAGGGTGGCGCTCAGTCATCATTAAAAGCCACTGATTTAGTTTTGCAGTTTGAATACGTCTATTCCAAATCTTAAATAGTTTGAAGGCTTCTAATATTAATTTATCTATATTTTTTCCAGTCAATGCAGAAATTAATACAGTAGGCAAGTCCGTAACTTGTGGAAGAGATTTCTTTAGACGATCATTTAATTTTTCAATATACACTTTCTTCTTATCAATTAAGTCCCATTTATTAGCCGCAATAATAAGAATCCTACCTTCATCAATTATTTTTCTAGCAATTGTTAAGTCTTGTTTCTCTAACATATCATTACTATCTAATACTAGGACAACAATTTGAGCATATTGGATTGCACGATGTGAATCCAATGCTGATAAGCTCTCTATTTTGTTTGTTACTTTTGACTTTCGCCTAAGGCCTGCGGTATCTATTAATTTTATAGCCCTGTCTTCATACTGCCAATTTATCGATATTGCATCTCTGGTTATACCGGCTTCAGGGCCAGTTAGAACTCTTTCTTCGCCCAATAACTGATTTACTAGTGTTGATTTTCCCACATTTGGCCTGCCTACAATTGCTAATTGGATAGGTCCAAAAAAATCATCGAGCTCGGTTTCGACTTGACTATCAGGTTTGGTAATTTTACTTGGCTTCTGATCTTCGTGATGTGGTGCTATTGCTTGGTATAGGTCTGCAAGTCCATCGCCATGTTCTGCTGAAATAGCGATGGGGTCCCCAAGGCCTAGCTTGTATGACTCATAGAAACCATGGTCTCCTGAGGGACCCTCATATTTATTTGCAATTAAAATTATCGGAATATCTTGTGTTCTTATCCATTTTGAAAAGATTGTATCCAAGGAAGTAATGCCAGCCCTAGAATCAATTAAAAATAATACTAAATCTGACTCTTTGATGGCTTGATTAGCCTGTTTCTGCATTCGCCCTTCCAAACTATTATCAAAAACTTCCTCATAACCTGCCGTATCTATGATATTTATCTCTAAATCGCCAATATTACCTATTGCAAGGCGGCGATCTCTAGTAACACCTGGAGAGTCATCAACTATTGCCAGTTTTTTACCAGCTAGACGATTAAACAAGGTAGATTTCCCAACATTTGGTCTACCGAGTATTGATATAGTTAAAGTCATAGTTTTTCTAAACTTTTAATTTATCGAAAGGCTGTAAGTTCGGCATCATCAGACAAAAAGAATAAGGTATTTTTTGCAATGATTGGACTAATGGTAATTGCATCGGGTAATTTTATTTTGCCTAAGATTTTTCCATTGTACGGTGAAATCGAGAGTGCTTCACCGATAGAATTAGCTACAATCAATCTGTCACTTGCCAATAATGGTCCTGTCCATATAATTCTCCCACTGCGGTCCACAGGTTTGCGCCATTTGGGTAAGGTATTAGTCCAGTGGATGCGTCCTGTTGCACGCTCAAAAGCAACTAATTCATTATTATTGGAAAGTATAAAAATATAATTGCCTGCCACCCACGGTGTTTCAATTCCCCCTATTTTTTGGCTCCATATTCTGCGACCTGTTCTGAGATTTACCGCAATAAAGTTTCGCGCGTTGCTAATGGCAAACACAATTCCGCGGTCAATAACTGGATGACCTCTTATTGCCGATAAACCAATAATACCGGAACTTCGATTCTTAGATGAAATTGAGTCTCTCCACAATTCTTGACCGTTTTCAACTTTAAAAGCAATGATTTCACCCGAGGAAAAAGGAGCAATAACTACCCCATTTTCAACCGCTGGACTTGCCCCACCCAGAAAATTTGTCGTTTCTTCAATTCCCGCGTTCGACCATATAATGTTACCTGTTTTAGAGTCCAAGGCATATACTTTATTTGTAATAGTAATCACGAATACGCGTCCATCTCTAGCTGTCGGGGCCACTCTAAGCGGCGCAAAAAGGTTTTTCTCCCACTTAGTAATACCCAATTTGCTGTCTAACGCTATTACCTTTCCAATCCCAGTAGTTACGAATATATTGCCGTCTAAATATGCTAAGCCACCGTTGATATGATTTTCCTCATACTTGGGAGTTAGGTTACGTCTCCATATTAGATTACCATTATCAATATTATGTGCGTTTATATTAGTTTCAGTGTCCATGGTGTAGAGATGGTCATTAGAGATAATAGGTTGAGCCATAAGGCGCTCGTTACTGCTGGATCCAGTTCCAATATTTATAGTCCATTGTTTTCTTATTTTCTGCCCTATTTGCATATGGTGCATGGCGTGATTGGGGTATCCACCAGTTTGGGGCCAATTAGAATTGTAACTTGGAGAAGGTAGAACAATATTTTTATTAATTATAGTTTTATCTGCTTTGATTATTCTTTCTTGTATCAAAATAGATACTCTTTTTCCTGGTAAAGGCGGACTACCTTTTACACCAATAAACGTATCACAACCAACTAGCATAAAGGCCGAAAAAAAAGTTATCCATTTTAATGTTATTTTCAAATGTGGTATAAATTTTATTTTGGAACACATTTGATTTCCTAGTTTCCAATAACTGAGGACATTTCTGACGCTCTCTCTCTTGTTCCATTTGGTGCTGTTTTGTCGTCTATAAGTTCTTGATATAATGCTAGCGCTTTCTCTATGCTGCCCATTTCGTATAATAACATTGCCGACAATTCCTTTGCTGTATAACGAAAGGAGCTGCCCGAGTTTATTAACAACTCTAATTTGGTTAATGAAAGTGCTATTCTGTCTGATTTTGAACTATTAAGAGCATGTAATATAATAGCTATATCCCGATAGATTTTTTCTATATTTTTATCTTGTGATAAATCAAGGTATAATCTGGCTGCCTCATTTTTATAGCCTTTTTGCGACAATATTGAAGCTCGATTAAATTTTGTTAAAATTGAGTAACCTGAGTTGCTTGCTCCTTTAATATTATTTAGAATACTTTGCGCTACATCTAAATTACTTGCCTCTATTGACTTTATTGCCGATGAAAACAGATTACTTTCTTCATATTTAAGATTTAGCTGATAGGACTCCCAACCTTTATACGATCCCACACCAGCTACCATAGCTATTAATATTCCAATTAATAACTTATTATATTTTTTCCATAGGTCTGCGTATTTTTGTTGACGCAGATCCTCATCGATCTCTTTAAAAAGATTTTCTTGCTCTGGATTGCGATCTGCCATAATTTCAATTCCCTGACGTATTTTAGAATTTTATTTGATGTTTAATTTGATATTTGCCTAGTATATCCCCAATAAATAATACAGATCAAAACACTGTAACTAAAGTTAAAACGTAATCTTTTTATATTATTTTGATATTTTATTCGTAATGATTGGAAATTTCTTAATGAATTAAAAATCTATTAGCTTTAAGTGTTTTTAAAGATATTTGATTTTATAATCAGATAAACAAAATATCTAGGAAATTAGAGTTGGGAAAATATATTTTAATAATTTCAATTTTTTTAAGTAGCTGCGCTGCAGTTAGCCCCGCGCCAGTTACAATGACGGATATGATGGCATTGGATGGAGTAGCAGTAGTTACTACGGGTAAAACTCTTTCAGATCATGTAATTTCTTATTCTTCGGGAAAAAACTGTTCAACGGTTAGGCTGCAAACAGGTCAAAATTTTTGTGAGGAAGACGATTATTCAGTTCCAGAAGAAATTTATTGTTATAATTCTCTAGGTAATGTTAACTGTTTTTCATCTCCACCACCTTATGGAACGGAAGATAAAACCGTAGATCAAATATCGGGTAAGCAGGGACTAATAAGATGAAGTCTTATCACTAATTAGTCATTATTAATATGATTTTTAACTTTGAAAAATTATAGATTTTCTTATTTCTAGCGGAGCTAATCTGTGTTAAAACCCGTAAGTAAAAATTTTTCGATTTTGCTAACTATTCCAATTGGTGGCATTCGCCCTCCAGCCTTAACTTCTTTCTCCGGGCGTTTTCTTATAATAATCTCTATTCCACATTCTCCGATAGGGGTGAGGGATTGATCAAATCTAGGTATATTATATCTATAACTCGCATCTAACTTCTGTACTTTAATAATTTCACTATCTTCCCCAAGAGTTGAAAATAAGTCTAAGATACTGATAGATTTTGGACTCCATGAGTATTTCTTAGAAATAGTAAATGTAAACTTGTGGTCAGCATTCCATGTACTAGGAAACTCTCCTTGCTCGTACATATCTTCATCAGGTACCATTATAATCATATATCCATTTGGCTTGAGAACCCTGAACCAGTTTTGCAGAGCCTGGAATGGGTCATTTAGATGCTCCAAACAATGACTGGAATGTACGAAATCGTATACACAGTTCCCAATTGTGTCTAAAGTCTCAGCATCACCGTCATCTTTTTCCCATATCTTCACACCGTTCATGCGAGGAAAAAGTTCGAGATATAACCCTAGAGGGTCTGGACCACCACCAATATCTAGACCTTTACCAACAAAATAACGATTGGAGAAATTAGGCTCATGCATTCTGCGCATAATTGATTTACTGCATTCTTTCAAATCATACCTCCCACTATAATTTACTTGATAGGTTCCTTAGCAACAATAATTTGATTGTTAAGTGAATATGAAGGTAAAACTGTTGCAACAATTTGATCGGCTACATCTTCCGGAGTTTTTAAAATATTTGGATTTTCACCAGGATATGCTTCGGCCCGCATATTTGTTCTTGTGCGCCCAGGATCAAAAAGATTTACAAGAATTTGTGTATTTTCAATTTCTTTAGCGTATGTATGTACCATCATTTCCAGTGCTGCCTTTGAAACCGAGTAAACTCCCCAAAATGCTCTATGTTGCCTAGCTGCAGAAGAGGTTAAAAAAACAGCTCTGCCAGCATCAGATTGTCTTAAAAGGGGGTCGAGACTACGTATCAACCGCCAATTGGCGTTTACATTAACTGTCATAGTATAATCCCAGATCTTTGGGGTAATATGATTTATAGGTCCCATCGTTCCCAGTAATCCCGCATTAGCTACTAAACCATCTAATTTTCCGAAACGTTCAAATAAAGTTGCTCCTATATGATCTATTTTTTCAAAGTCGGCTAAATCCATCGGAACTAAAGTCGATTTTCCCCCAACTCTTCTAATATGATCGTCAAGCTCCTCTAAACCACCTTGAGTGCGCGCTATTAGAATTACATGTGCGCCTTTCTTTACAAGAAGCTTCGCGGTTGCTGCACCAATGCCTCTTGAAGCGCCAGTAACTAGCACTAGTTTTCCATCTAGAGGTTTTAGGTTAGGCACTTTTTCAATCATAAAAATTCCTGCATGTTATGCGGAGGT
This sequence comes from Rhodospirillaceae bacterium TMED23, assembly GCA_002168115.1. Taxonomy (GTDB): domain Bacteria; phylum Pseudomonadota; class Alphaproteobacteria; order Rhodospirillales; family UBA2165; genus TMED23. The sequence goes on from NHCC01000014.1 coordinate 150,257, forward strand.
TAAATAAAGAAGTTTGTAATTGTAAACTTTTAAACTGATTCAGAAAGTAATGATAGTTGGCGAACATTAGTCTTACTCTCTTGATCTCTTAGTTGTGTAGGGTAATCCCCTGTGAAGCAGTGGTCTGTATAAAATGGATTTCTAGCATCTCGCCCTTTTTTGTGACCCATGGCCTTATAAAGTCCGTCGATACTCAAAAAAGCTAAGCTATCGGCACCTATATAATTGCACATTTCCCTAAGGTTGTTATTAGCAGCTAATAATTGTTTCTGGTTAGGTGTGTCAATACCGTAGAAATCAGGGTAAACAATCGGAGGCGCGCTTATGCACATGTGAACTTCTAAAGCACCGGCATCTCGTATCATTTGTATAATTTTGACAGAAGTAGTTCCTCGAACTATTGAGTCATCGATTAATATCACTCTTTTTCCCTTTACCAATAGAGCATTGGCATTATGCTTAAGTTTAACACCTAAATTTCGGATTTGGTCAGAGGGTTCTATAAAAGTTCTTCCAACGTAATGATTTCGAACAATCCCAAATTCGAAGGGTATATTAGATTGTTTAGCATAGCCAATTGCTGCTGGTACACCCGAGTCCGGTATTGGAACAACAACATCGGCAGATATGGCAGATTCAATTGCTAATTGAGCTCCAAATGCTTTTCGACATTCATACACGCTAAGTCCATTTATTATGCTATCGGGCCTGGAGAAGTAAATATATTCGAAAATACATGGACGAGCTTGTAATGGCGGGAAAGGTTTGACACTCGTTAGACCATCCTCAGTAATTATGACTATTTCACCATTGTCAATTTCTCGAACAAAGCTTGCCCCAATAATATCCAGGGCACAAGTTTCAGAGGCCAATATATAATGGCCATCCAATTTACCTAATACTAAAGGACGGATTCCAAGAGGATCGCGAGCACCAATCAACTTCTTATTGGTTAAAACAACTAAAGCATAGGCTCCCTCAATCTGAAATAAAGCATCTATAAACCGAGATAATGTATCACTGCGCCGAGATCGAGCTACTAACTGGAGAATTGTCTCTGTATCAGAAGTTGATTGAAAAATTGAGCCATACTCAACTAGATCATTACGCAAGCTTAGTGCATTTGTAAGATTTCCATTATGAGCTATCGCAAATCCCCCACCAGCTAGGTCTGCAAAGAGGGGTTGAACGTTCCGCAGAATTGTATCACCAGCTGTAGAATATCTAACATGGCCCACAGCGGCTCGACCAATTAGCCGATCGAGTAGTTTAGCTTTAGTAAAATGCTCACCGACTAGGCCCATGCGTCGTTCGGCATGAAATTGATTACCATCAAATGTGACTATCCCTGCTGACTCTTGGCCACGGTGTTGCAGTGCATGCAATCCAAGTGCTGATATTGCAGCCGCGTCTGGATGACCGTAGACCCCAAAAACTCCGCACTCATCTTGCGGTCGATCGTAATTAAAATTTTTAGTGTTAATATTGCTCATTGGACTAATTTACTGAATTTTACCGAGTAGTTGTATAACATAGTTTTTTTATTATATCGCATAAAATAATTTATATTTTTTATTTATAGGTAGTAAAAAATATTATCCGTTAATAATCTCAATCTGTTTGATCAAGAAGGTTTTTTATTCCTTGCCTTTCTTTTTTATTATAACCATCTCTGTCCCGAATATTTAGGTTTTTGTTATTTGGTTGTATTAACAAATCGAAAGCTTTTTCTTCAATTAACTTTTTTGTTCTTGAAGTACTATCATTTATTGCTTTCGATGTTAACATGTTGAAGTGATGTGGTAGTACCTTACCCAATAAATTTGAACCTTCTTTTAATAATATTAGCGACTTGGCTTCGGTTAGCCAGACTGGTTGTTTAGAGGCTAACCAGAATTTTCCACTTATATCATATGACAAAACTAAAATTAAACTAGCTGTGAAGACTCCGGCTATCATTCCCAAAGAGCGATCAAGCGCATTAAGACGGGAATTTCTAACCCAAGAACTAATTACGGAACTTACCAGGAATAAAATAATAAGTGAAATAATAAATAAGGCTGCTCCACATCCTAAATCAGCAATAAATGGGTTATCTATATATTTGTTTAATAAGGGACGTGTTTTTGGGAAAAGTAGCATTGTGGTTATAGCTGATCCAAGCCATGAAAAAATAAACAACCCTCCCCTAACAAAGCCAAGTATAAGTCCTATTAAAGCACCGATTGAGAGAAATAAAATTATTCCAAGATCTAAGATATTTATCGGAATTTGTTCCAAAAACTTAGTCCTCTATAAAAGTTTTATTTGATGAGTTACATATGTTATTATATTTTATAAGATCGTCCAAATGGTTAATGCTCGTTATGTCCATTGCTAAATTAGCTTCAGAGGTTTTAGAATTTTTATTGGTTAACTCCAATGGACAAATTGCACCAGTAAAGCCGAGTTTACTTGCTTCTTTTAAGCGAATGTTGGTTTGATTTACAGGACGAATTTCGCCTGACAATCCAATTTCACCAAAAGCAATCAAATTAGAGGATACTGAATTACCGGTTATCGATGAAATTAATGCTATAGCAACAGCTAAATCAGCAGCTGGTTCTTTTATTCGCAATCCTCCAGCTACATTTAAATATACATCTTGATCCCGGATTAAAATCCCACAGCGGGCTTCTAATACAGCTATTATCATGGCAAGGCGGTTAGCATCCCATCCAACAACAGCTCTTCGAGGCGTACCAAGATTAGTTGGTGCTGTTAAAGCTTGAATTTCCATCAGCATTGGACGACTACCCTCAATCCCAGCAAATACGCTTGAGCCACTTACATCATTTTCTCTATGCCTTAAAAACATTTTTGAAGGATTTGAAACTTCAGTTAATCCGGTATCGGTCATCTCAAATACACCAATTTCATCTGATGGTCCAAAGCGGTTTTTTATTGTTCTGAGTATTCTAAACTGATGACCTCTTTCTCCCTCAAAATAAAGAACACAATCTACTAGGTGTTCTAGTGTTTTAGGTCCAGCTATATTTCCTTCTTTAGTAACATGGCTCACCAAAAATAGTGAAAAACCTCTCTTTTTGCATATTCGTGTAAGTTCCTGAGTTGATGTTTTAACTTGTGTTAGACTCCCTGGAGCTGCATCTAAATTATCAATATATAGTGTTTGAACAGAGTCTATAACGACTAATACCGCTGAGTGGTCTCGGTCTAATGATGTAATAATATCCCTAACATTTGTAGCAGAAGCCAACTCTACGTTTGTACCCTCCAAACCTAATCGTTTAGCTCGCATCCTTACCTGATCAATAGCTTCCTCGCCAGATATGTATAAACATCTACCGCCCCTATTTTTATCAACTGCGGCAGAAACTTGTAAAAGGAATGTTGACTTTCCTATTCCAGGATCACCTCCTACTAAAATTGCTGAACCTGGCACTAAGCCCCCCCCACAAACTCGATCAAATTCCTCTATATGAGATTTTATACGCGGGATAAATTCTTTTTCACCTTTAAGTCCGACAAACGTGACTTCTCGACCCCTTTTTTTTGTCAGACCTTTCGGAGTTACGTCTGAATTAAGGTCTACTTCATATGTATTCCAACTGTCACATATGTCACAGTGTCCGCTCCAAGTAGAGCGTTGAGCATTACATTTGCTACATTTATAGCTAGTGCGAGATTTATTCATAAACAATACGCTAAGGTTATATTTTAACTACTCTCGGTTTTAGTTTTTTAATAAATTCATATCGTTGTTATCTAATGCATATTTATTTCCTAGTTATCAATATAATTTCGTTGTATTCTACTTCCTAAGCTCGTTAGTATCTCATAGCCGATAGTTCCAGCATCTTTTGCAATGTCTTCTAAACCATAGTTTGGGCATATTAGATCAACACAACTGCCTGCATATAATAATTGGTCTGGGACTTCTGTAACATCAATAGTCGTTAAGTCCATGGAAACTCGACCGATGATAGGCGCCCGATATTGATTTATAAAAACAGATCCAACATTTCCAAGGCTACGAAAAAAACCATCCGCATAGCCAATAGGAATGGTTGCAATCTGTGTAGTACGTGAAATTTTATAGGTTCCCCCATATCCGACGGTTCCAGGGCCATTTATCTGCTGAACTTGGAGAATACCGGTTTGTAGCCTTATAGCCGATTTCATTTGATTAGGCTCGAGAGGTGTAGGATTAATTCCAAAAAGTGCTGCTCCTGCACGACAAAGATTATGATGATAATCGTGACCTAGAAATATTCCGGAACTTGCTGCCAAGCTAATATACTTTGGTTTAAAATCAATTATAGCATCATTGAATTTTGCTAGCTGATCGAGGTTTTTCTCGTTATTGGGGTCATCCGCACATGCTAGATGGCTCATTATTAACTCAATATTTTTTCCCCCCTTGTTTTTTAAATTTTGGAGATTTCTTGGTGTCAAACCTAAACGTAACATCCCTGTATCAATCTGAACTCCGGCTATTATATCTGTGTAAGGAAGCCAATCTTTGATTTGCTCTACGCTATTTAAAATAGGCTTTAGTTTAAATTTTTGGTAATCACTATAAGATTCTGAGAAAAAACCATGTAATATGTAAATTGTCGTTTTAGGTAAAATGTGGCGTAATTCTATTCCTTCATCTAAAGTCGCTACAAAGAATATATTGCAACCTGCTTTAGATAGGGTAGGAGCCACTTTCTCTATACCTAATCCATAAGCATTAGCTTTGAGAACCGAAGCTAATATAGAGTGCGATATTTTACTCTTTAGTAGTTTATAATTACTTCGAATGGATGATAAGTTTATTGTAACGCGGGGCATTATTCTGCCATAAACAGACATGATTATGATCCTCAATTTTATACCAAATTGGGCAGTTTATCCTTATATGAATTTATCATCATATAATAATTTTAAAAGATTTTATACCATTTTAAAATTGCATGTTCACAATCAGTTTAATAATTGATTGTTTATTTGCTTGTACTTTTACTAAATTTTTTTATAGATAATTATTATGGTTCAGTATGTTGGGTGTCCAAGTCACCAAAGCGAGTATACATTCCATTAAAATGGAGTTTTGTTGTTCCTGTTGGCCCGTGTCTCTGCTTCCCTATTATGATTTCAGCGATAAAACGGTTTTGTTCACTTCTTTCTTCCCATTCACTATATCTAGATGCAAATTTATCATCTGATTCTTCTGCACGTTGGGTTGGTTTACTTTTTTCATCATAATATGCTTGGCGGAATATAAAACTTACAACGTCTGCATCTTGCTCAATGGTACCGGATTCGCGGAGATCCGATAGTTGAGGCCGCTTATCTTCTCGTTGTTCAACTGCACGAGATAATTGAGACAGAGCTAAGACCGGAACATTTAATTCTTTTGCTAATGTTTTTAATCCTCTTGTAATTTCACTAACTTCTTGGACTCTATTATCCGTTCTTTGGGAGCTCTCCATTAATTGCAAGTAATCAACAATTATTAAGCCAAGTCCCTCATTTCTTTTTAGTCTTCTAGCCCGTGTCCGCAGCGCTGAAACAGATAATGCTGGTGTATCATCAATAAAAATTGGTAATTTATGTAATTCTTGAGAGGCCATTACAAGTTTGTCAAACTCGTCATTATTAAGAGTACCTCTGCGCATTTTATCCGATGCTATTTGAGCTTGTTCTGAGAGGATTCTGGAAGCCAATTGCTCTGCTGACATTTCCAGAGAGAAAAAACCAACAACAGCTCCATCGATTATTTTTTTATTACCTCTTTGATCGGTCTCAAACTTATAATCATAAGCTGCGTTAAACGCGATGTTTGTTGCTAATGCTGTTTTCCCCATAGAGGGACGAGCAGCTAAAATAATTAAGTCAGACGGATGCAATCCACCCATTATAGAGTCTAGGTCCCTTAAACCAGAGGAAACGCCGCTTAAATTACCATCGCGTTTGTGAGCTATTTCGGCTAATTCTATCGCAGAAACAACCGAAGATTTAAAGTCTTGAAAACCCCCTTCAATTTCTCCCGAGGTAGCAAGCTCGTAGAGTTGTTGCTCAGTTTGCTCAATTTGATGGTTAGCCTGATCATTAATGTCTGCTGAATAAGCTCTATTTACGATATTTTCCCCAAGCTCTATTAATTGTCGTTTTAGGTATAGATCATATATTGATCTCCCATATTCTGCGGCATTTATAACATTTATTAATGAATTTGCTATCTCTGCTAGATATTGTGTCCCACCAATTTCAGCAATTAAACCATCATTTTCAAAAAAATTATGTAATGTTATTGGATCTGCTATTTGTCCTCGTTCAATCAAATTTGAGGCTGCTTCAAAGATTTTTCCATTAACTCCATCTGCAAAATGCTCTGATCTTAGATAACTTGATACTCTGTCATAGGCGTTATTATTGGCAAATATTGCCCCAAGAAGTGCTTTTTCAGCTTCAAAGTTGTGCGGAGGTGATCTAAAGTTTAGAATATGCTCTTTTTCTTGACTTATTATCAAATCATCCCCAGATGTGTTTTGTTGCGAACTCGGTAAAGATTTACTCATGCTTGGTAACCTAACCTTTACTTAGCACTTTGAGAAGAAATAAAGGATTCACAACCCTGTGGGAAATGGGGATAACTTTGGATGTCTATTCTAACTCAAACTGGTCAGGAGTTAAACTAAGTTGATAAACCAATCTTTCGATTAATCAGCAAAATAATTCAAATCAAGTATTATAAATTATACTTCCCTTAATATTCGAATTATAGCATGATTGGTTTTATTTATCAGTTTCTTTTTCCGCATTACTGGGAATTTGGTCAAGCTTCAAGTCGTTCTTCTGTTCAACTGATATAACATCCAACTCGTTATTTTCATCATTGGTGTTAAATTGGGCTTGAGGTCTTTTTAAAGACGATTGTTCTTCGTTAGAGATTATTATTGCTCCGGTTTTATCTTGTATTTTTGCTTCATCTATTGAACGTGCAACATTGACGGTAACCGTAATAGTCACTTCTGGATGCAGACTGAGTTTTATGGTATGTAAACCAATTGTCTTAATTGGGCTCTCTAGCTTTATTTGATTGCGGTTAACCGATATACCGGTTTCCGTTATACTTTCAGCTACATCTCTCGCTGAAACAGAGCCATATAGCTGACCTGCGTCACCAGCTTGGCGAATAACAATATATTTTTCATCCCTTAGCTTATCCCCAATTTTTTCAGCTTCGGTTCTTAATTTTAGATTTTGAGCCTCTAGATTGCTTCTATGGCTTTCGTAATGAGCTTTATTTTCTTCGGTAGCCGTAACAGCTTTTTTTTGTGGTAACAGAAAATTACGAGCGTAACCAGGTTTTACATTAACGAGAGCCCCCATTTGGCCAAGTTTCTCAATTCTTTCTAATAAAATTAACTCCATTATTCGCTACCCTCAATTTTAAAAAACTTTATCTTTGTCGAAATTTTGCACTGACAGTAAGATAATAGATAAATTATAAGTGGCATTAAAATTTCGCATTTATAAATGAACGCGGAAGCTACTATTGTGCCAGCATTTTGGCAACCTTTATTATCCAAACAAATTAAAATATTGAAAAATCAATCCATCATCAAAATTTATACTAAACTATTCTAAAGAATATTTTCGACGTAACCTCAACCATTCCTCAAAAAAACCGATTATTGTGCATATAGCAATTGCCCAACTCGAAATACATAGAAATATATAAAATATAAAAAGGACGGTTTTTGGTGCCTTGGTTTTTTTGGCTAGATAATTAAAGACTGTTAATCCTATAAGGAAGAATGGTATTGCCGAGATTATGCATGCATTTTGTGTAATAAATTCGATTTCATCTCTGCTAAATAGCGATATTATTCCGAAGAAAGCAAAAACCCAATATAGCCAATTAGGAGCAGAAATTAGAGAGTATTTTACCGCTGGCCGAATATTTTTACCCATTCCTATTAGAATTTTTTGGGCTAGAAATGCATTTACTAAGATCATTATAAACCAGGACGATGCTATTAAAGAAGGAAAATAGGGAATTATTGTGCCTATAAGTAATTTTCGATCAACAGCTGATGCAATTTGCATCCGTTCATAGAAAACTTTATTGAGCATTTCTTTGATTCGCTCTTCTAAATTTAATGATCCGTCTGTAAAGAATGCTAAACTCGTTAGTAGATAAGTTATCCCCAATAGAGCAAGTGCAGCCAGTACTTGTCCTATTTCTAACCCATCTGAAGGTTCCGCGTTTATACTCCGCCGACTCAACACTAAATAACATATCAAAATAGCTGGTATAACCATAGAAAAGAAGTACAGTATTGCCTGAACTTGATTACTAAAAAATAACAGGCTCGCAATACAAAAACAACTTGCAATGGCTAAGTAACGCAATCCCGAGCTAAACCCCACAAATATTATTGGTAATAGCCCAAAATAACCGAGCAATATACCAACGCCAGAGTTTAGTAATATTGCTGAGGTCATTAGTGCACTTAAGAGGCCACCCGCAACTGATACTAAAAACTCTTTTTGCATTACCTCGGCTATTCCGTCCTTCTTTTTTTAAAGTGTGAAATTAGAATCACACTAAGGCCTAAAAGTTATCGTGAGACGTAGGGTAAAAGAGCCAAAAATCGTGCTCTTTTTATCGCTATCGAGAGTTCTCTCTGTTTCTTGGCGGAAACAGAGGTAATTCGACTCGGCACAATTTTGCCGCGTTCTGATATATAACGCGATAAGGTTTTAGTGTCTTTATAATCTATAATTTGAGCGTTTTGTCCGGAAAAGGGGCAACTCTTTCTGCGACGAAAAAACGGTTTCTTATTCCCAGTATCGCCATTGCTTTGAGACCTGTCATCGGTTGAATTTGAATAATCAAAATGAGCCATCAGGACTCTCCTTTCTCGTCTTTTTGTGATTCTTGATTGTTTGAACCGGCTTTATCTGTGCTATTATTTACCATATTTATAGAAGGCTCGCTGTTGGAGTCTAACTTTTGCTCAGTTTGCGTCTGTCGGTCATCTCTGGACGTCATCTGGGCCGGTATTGATGGCTCATTTGAAAATTTATCAATTTTTATCGTTAAGTATCTTAAGACATCCTCATTTAACCGAAGTTGTCTCTCTAGTTCACTTACCACCTCTGGAGCACACTCGTAATTAAATAGCAAATAGTGGCCTTTCCTATTTTTTTTAATTTTATAAGCTAAAGTTCTAAGACCCCAGTTTTCTCTTTTCTCCGTTTTACCTTCGTTATTTTTTAGTATGAGATCTATTTCATCTCCGAGTGTTTCCACTTGTTCCGCAGAGATTTCTTGTCGCGCTATAACTACACTTTCATATAAAGACATGTTTTATCCTCAAGGCTTTTCTCATTTCAGAAAGAACCATTTCTTCTGAATATAGCCAGTCAAACTGGCAAGGAAAATAATCGCGGGACTATAAACTTTTTAACGTATTATGCAAGTAACTCGTTAATTTATTATGTAAGTAACTCGCGGTTAGAAAAATAACTTTTTTTATTGACGTTAATGGTATGGCTTGACAGCTTTCTACCATTGTTTATCACTTAATAATAAGTATTTGAGTTTCAGGTGAACAGGATTACTTTTTTGTCAGATATTTCTCTTATTTTCCCGGGCCAAGGGTCCCAGTTTGTCGGTATGGGTCGCGAACTTTCGAATGCTTATCCGGTTGCTAAAGAGATGTTTCAGGAGTTGGATGATGCATTAGGCTATAACTTATCAAGAATCATGTTTGAAGGGCCAATAGAGTTGCTTACCCTTACAGAACATACGCAACCATCATTAATGGCTATGAGTGCTGTGATTAGTAAAATTATTGAGATTGAATCAGACGTTAGTTTAGATAGTTATATTAACTTTGTAGCTGGTCACTCATTAGGAGAGTATTCGGCTTTGACAGTTGCTAGTGCAATTAATTTTGTTGATGCAGCTAGAATCCTAAAATTACGTGGGCAAGCTATGCAAACAGCGGTTCCAAATGGCAAAGGTGCGATGGCTGCAGTCTTGGGAGCCAATATGACATCGGTTGAGGAGATCGCTGCTGAAGCATCTAAGGTTGGTATATGTTCAGTGGCTAATGATAATTCAGTAGGACAAATTGTCTTGAGTGGATCGTTAGAAGCAATTGAAAAAGCAATAGAAATTTCCAAGAAAATTGGTATTAAAAAATGCATTCTTCTTCCTGTCAGTGCTCCTTTCCACTGTGAATTAATGGTTCCGGCAGTTGAAATTATGGTTGAAGAACTCAGATGTTTGGACATTAAACAGCCAAAAATTAAGATTATTTCTAATGTGACTGCAAAGTCCGTATCATCTCCTCAGGAAATCCGTGATTTATTAATCGATCAAATTACAGCAACTGTTAGATGGCGAGAATCTGTAATACACATGATTGATAATGGAACCAAAAGATTTATTGAAATAGGTGCTGGTAAAGTTTTAGCTGGGCTAAATCGCCGTATCGATAAAAATGTCAGTTGTAGTTCTGTTGAAACACCTCAGGATATTGAAGATATTTTAACTTTACTAGCAAAAGATAAGGAAGTGGAATGATATGCTAAATTTATTGGGAAAGACGGCATTAATCACAGGTGCCACTGGGGGTATTGGTCGCGCCATCGTCCGTGCATTAAATAGAACTGGAGTTAAAGTATTTATAACGGGTACCGACTCAAATAGGTTAAATAACTTAGCACAAGAAATAGGTGGTAATTGTACCACTATTAAATGTGATTTAAAAATTATCGAAGATTTAAATTCACTAACAAAAATGTGTGAAGAACACTCTGATGGAATTGACATATTAGTTAATAATGCTGGCATTACTCAAGATAATCTTTTAGTGAGAATGAAGGATCATGAGTGGGAAAATGTTATTGATATTAATTTAACTTCAAACTTTAAATTAAGCAAATCCTGTCTCAGAAATATGATGAAGAAGCGCTTTGGTCGAATAATAAACATATCATCAATCGTCGGTGTCACAGGAAATCCAGGACAATCAAATTATTCAGCCTCAAAAGCTGGGATAGTGGCGATGGCAAAATCGCTTGCCCAGGAAGTTGCTTCACGTGGAATCACAGTCAATAATATAGCTCCTGGTTTTATTTCAACAGCAATGACTGACGCTTTAACAGAAAAACAACGGGAAAGTATTCTTGCGAGCATACCTGCGGGAAGATTTGGTGTGGTGGAAGATATAGCCTCTTGTGTATTATTTCTTGCTAGTGATGAGGCTAGCTATATAACCGGACAAACACTGCATATTAATGGTGGGATGGCTATGATTTAAGGGTTTTATTATCATTAATATAGTTTTTCCGACAGTATTAATGGCAATGCTGGTAATTTAAAAAAAAGTGTGTTACGAGAACAAAATATACAACTATTTTTATCTAATTTTAAGTATTTTTTTAATTTAATTATGTTGAGGTAGAAAAATGAGTGATGTTGCCGAGAGAGTAAAAGGAATTATTACTGAGCATTTAGGAGTTGAGAAAGACAAAGTGACTGATACGGCAAGTTTTATCGATGATTTAGGCGCAGATAGTTTGGATACTGTGGAATTAGTTATGGCTTTTGAAGAAGAGTTTGGTTGCGAAATCCCTGATGATGCCGCTGAGAAAATCCTGACTGTTAAAGATGCAGTAGATTTTCTTTCTTCACAGGCCTGATTGCAACCAAGCTAATTTTTTAGCTTTTCTGTAGATTTTTTATATCAACTAATGCTTAAGTACTGTGATTACGAGCTAGGACAACTATACGAAAAGATATTGAGGAAGTTGTCATTGAGTGTTCAGTTTTGTGCGCCTTAATGGATAACGGGTTACGTAAAAAATAGCAACTTTTGGTTGTATGGCCCTCCCATAGAATTATCTGAAACTAAACAATATCCAATATATGATAACTATAAAAATTGAGATTTTTTTTATGTTTGCCTGAAACCTTATATCTCTTCTAAAAAGTCGTTAATTAAAGAGGCGACTAGGTTGGTTCCGGAGATAAATATAATATAGTTATAATTTTTTTAATGTGAGTTTTTTTCTAAAAAATTATGTTATTAATTTTTTACCAGTAAAATTGTGGGAATGTTGGTTGAAAGTTTTGTTTAAGATGTAAATGACTTAAATAAAAAATATAAATTTTCTCCTAACTAAATTTGAGTATCATTAATGATCAAGCTTAAACGAATATTCATTCTTTCTTTTTGTGTATTACTAATTATTTTATCATTTGCAACATTATCTTGTTATACAGCATATTTTAACATGGGGCCTAATACCAAAAATATAGTTCTGATAATCCCTAAAGGTTCTGGCGTAGAGCGTATTAGCCAAATACTTTTTAGCAATCAAATCATTGATAAACCAAAAATATTTAGAATTTTAGCCCGTATTGTTGATAGGAAGCTGCCTCTTCAAGCTGGTGAGTTTAGTTTCCCAAAATCGGCTAGTATGTCAGATATTTTTAAGATTTTAAAAAGTGGTAAACAAGTAATACGCAAACTAATGATTGCTGAGGGCACGAACAATCTCGAGGCTATTACAATTATCAATTCTGAGCCTGGTTTGGTTGGTATTGCTATTGCCCCTGATTTAGAGGGCCAATTATTTCCTGACACATATCATTTTAATTTTGGTGACTCGCGCGAAGATTTGGTAAAAAGAATGAAGAGATTAATGCAGAAAAAGTCCCTAGAATTATGGAGAGAACGTAGCTCAGATTTACCGTTTAAAAATTTAAATGAGGTCATCACATTAGCTTCGATTGTTGAGAAAGAGACTTCCATTGATTCCGAACGTGGGCGTATAGCTTCAGTTTTCTTGAATAGACTTAAGCTAAATATGAGACTTCAATCTGATCCAACAGTAATTTTTGGCATAACGCTTGGAAAAAGAAAATTAGAACGACCTTTAACCCGAAAAGATCTTAAACAAGAGAGCCCTTTTAATACCTATCGAATAAATGGTTTACCTCCCAGCCCAATTGCTAATCCAGGATTGGCGTCGATAACAGCCGTTCTTAATCCGGATAAAACCAAAGATCTCTATTTTGTAGCTGATGGAACTGGAGGCCATGCATTTTCTCAGAGCTTAGNTGAACACAATAAAAATGTCGGAAAATGGAGAAAATTAAAATNATTAATGGGATTNNCTCAATAATTTTTAATNAATTNCAGAATCANANTAATGGGNCCTATNTTTTTTNNGTANCCNANTTGAANCAANANTTATTATNGATNGANGAATAATTNATAATATTNTNATCAAANAATATAGTGANNCTGGAAAAGCGATGTGACCGTTTTCTTTTCTTAGACCTTTTACTNTTATATTTACAGCGTNAAANGGTTCTTTCNTGAATNGCATNTAAAACTATTATAANCAGCTATGAGGTTATTTTNAAAATTGGNTTAAATAATNGAGACTTNAATNCCCTANNANATTAATGATCCNCGCAGNCCCTCNNAAAAAGANNGCTNCCAAGNTTTTGTCGAACNNTATAATNGAGCACNANTTAAACNCCNNAAACATGCCAAAGAACTCACCACTCCAATCGTTCCATAACNTTGCTCTATCATTNNTGNTACAATGGTCTNANTNGTGNTAAATATGNTAAAAATATTAGTTTCGATCATATAACGTTTTTCTTTCTCCTTATTTCTTTTGCCAGAAGTATTCCCCGAAATACAAGCGTTAGCTATTAAAAGATTAAATTTTTGAGAGTTATCTAGAGATAAAATCCAATCCTTGACGTCATTTTGAGCAAAAGCATCGATTACTGTACTGATAACAGAATCTCCATTATTGCGACGAGTTTTTGCAATAGCCTCAAGTTTTAAAATATTTCTAACGTTCAAGGCTAGCAAAACGTCTGAAGCAGCTAATTTTTTTATAAATTCTTTACCTATACNGCTGGATGCCCCGGTGAAAAGTATGGATTTGAACTTACTCATTAAAAAATTGTACACTATTCATAGCTGCTTTAAGAGAAATGAAGCTATTAGGAATGTGTTATTTACTCTACGTATATTGGAGGTAAATTAATGAAAAAGAGATTATCAAAAATTACTAGTATGACTGGCTTCGCCAGAACTGCCGGATTATTTGATGGATTTAGTTGGGTTTGGGAAATTAAAAGTGTAAATGGTAAGGGGATTGATATTCGCTGTCGATTGCCCCAAGGTTTAGAAAATTTTGATAAGGAAATTACAACCAAGACTAAANAACTCTTTAAACGCGGTAATTTCAATATAAATTTAGAAGTAAATAGTGAAGCGTCTAATGAGGTTTATGAGATTAATGCTAAACATTTAAAAAATCTGATAAATTTTATTGATCGTGAGCATTCTAGTTTAAAGAACTTTGCCAAACCGCAACTCGATAATTTATTAAATGTGAGAGGAGTTATTGAAAAAAGTAAAAAACCTGAATTTCATGAGAATAAAAAAAAATTAACTAAGAATATTTTGATGGGAATGGAAAAAGTTTTAAACGCTCTTCTAGAAAGTAGGTCAAATGAAGGGTATAGAATTCATAAGTTTTTATTTGCGCAGTTAATATCTATAAGAAAGTTGCATAAAAAAGCTATAAAAATAGCAAACGTTCAATCGAAAAAAATGTATGATAATTTGAGAGAACAAGTGCTTTTGTTAACCTCCTCTGATTTGGCTTTTTCAGATGGTAGACTTGAGCAAGAGGTTGTTTTGTTGGTCGCTAAAGCAGATATTCGAGAGGAATTGGATCGTCTACAGTCGCATATCGAAGCTGCAGATGCTTTAATCAAAAATGGTGGCGTTATTGGACGTCAACTAGACTTCTTGTGTCAAGAATTTAATCGAGAGGTAAATACAATCTGTTCAAAAAGTTCGGATATTAGAATTGTAAAGATAGGACTAGAGATGAAGCTACTTTTTGAACAATTTCGAGAGCAGGTACAAAATATAGAGTAACTAATAATTAAATAACCACTAAATTATTTAAATATTTGTAGTTGGTTACTTAGATTGTAATTTTCTACCCGAGATTATATGAGTTATACATGATTTAAATCTCAAATAGAGGTTATTTCTGGCAAACTTGATAAAAACTAATTTTGTGAATACTCTATATACTAGGCTATAATTCTTTTTTACTTTTCTTTGCTTAAATGCCGACATTATTTTTTTCAAGATTCATTGAACTAAAAAAGATTTATATTAAATTATTTTCTAAGTAGGAGGAGGCAGTCAATAATGTTTGTTTGCTTGAAAAGACTTAAAAAGAAAATAAAATTCAAAACCATCGATGATAAAAGCCGAATGTTGATGATTGGCAGGTTTATTTTGGTAAGAGGTAATAGTGGGCCATAGTATAGGGCAAGGTAGTTTTAAACGCAGAGGATTGATGCTTATATTGTCATCACCATCTGGCGCCGGTAAGACGTCAATTGCTCGTGAGATTTTAAACCGTGATCCAAATTTAGTTATGTCGATTTCAGCAACAACACGTTCTAAGAGGCCAAGTGAGGTTGACGGGAAGGATTATTATTTCATCGACAAGATGGATTTTGAGGCTAAAATAAATAATAATAGTTTTATTGAATATGCTCGTGTTTTTGATAATTATTACGGAACGCCAAAAGAGCCAGTAGAGAAGGCAATATTGTCAGGCAAGGATATGCTTTTTGATATTGATTGGCAGGGAACTCAACAGCTGGTTAGTAAGCAAAATATTGGACAAGATATTGTAACTATTTTTATTTTACCGCCAAATATATCGGAACTAGGGCGAAGGTTAAAAAATAGAGAACAAGATAGTTTATCAGTTGTTGAGTATAGGATGTCAAAAGTTTCAGACGAGTTAAGTCACTATCCAGAATACCAATATGTCATTGTTAATAATGAAATAATAGATAGTGTTGTCCAGGTTGAGAAAATTTTATCCGCAGAGCGGTGCAAGATTGAACGGCAAATAGGACTTCATGATTTTGTTCAGAATTTACGCGGTTTATCTTAGATTTGTTATTTCTCTTCAATAGCGTTAGCCAGAGAGACATATTCTTCAACTGTTAAATTTTCTGCTCTCAATTTTGGATTAATACCCAAAGCGATCATATTAATATCAAGGGATTTTAGCGAAGTTCGAAGCATTTTTCGGCGCTGGCCGAATGCTGCAGCTGTAACTTTTTCCATATTCTCAAATTTCGGCTTTGATGTGATATTAGGTCGTGGCTTTAATGTAATTAAACTGGAGGTCACATTAGGGGGAGGCGTAAAAGCACGAGAGTTAATATCAAACTCAAATTTTGTATGGCATAGCCACTGCGTAATAACACTCAAACGACCGTAAGCTTTACTAGAAGGCTTAGCTATTAGTCTATCGACAACCTCTTTTTGGAACATTAGTGTCATTTGATTTATATGGTGGGCCTGTTTTAACCATTTTATTAGAAGTGGAGCCCCTATATTGTATGGAAGGTTAGCAATAATTTGTATCGGTTTAGTTCCTAGTTCCGACAAGTTTATATTTAGTGCATTTGATTGCTTAATTACTAGCTTGTTTTTATACTCAGCTTTGAGATCGGATATTGCTTTTATACATCGAGTATCTTTTTCAATAGCAATCAGCTCCCGCGGATTGCATTCTAATATAGACCTTGTGAGTCCTCCTGGCCCCGGTCCAATCTCAATAATTGTATAATTTGATAAATCAACATTTTTGCCTAAAGCACGATTTACGATCCTATCATTTAAATTCCTATCTAACAGGAAATGTTGTCCTAAGGACTTCTTCGCAGTCAATCCATATCGATTTATCACATCTCTTAAGGGTATCAACTTATCTAATCTTTCAATTATTAAGCTCACTTGATTTTATTGCTCTTTTAGCCAGTTTTATTGCGGAGATTATACTATTGGGGCTGGCGATGCCGAGGCTTGCAATATCAAGAGCCGTGCCGTGGTCTGGGGAAGTACGAATAAATGGCAAACCTAGTGTAATATTTACAGCTGTTTCAAAATCAATTGTTTTTATAGGTATGAGTCCCTGATCGTGATACATTGTTATTACAGCATCATAATTTTTTCTTGCGGTAGTATGAAAAAGCGTGTCTGCAGAATAAGGACCGCTGACTGAAATATCTAATTTTATGAGTTTATCAATTGCGGGTTTGATAATAAATATCTCTTCCGTTCCCATGTTGCCACCTTCACCAGCATGTGGGTTTAGACCAGTTATTGCAATTCTTGGAGATGTTATATCAAAGTATTTCTTTAGAGACCTATTTAAAATTATTGTCGTTTCAATTATTGATTCGATCGTTATATTTTCAATCGCTTGTTTTAGGCTTAAATGGCGGGTTAGAGGAACAACTTTTAATCTATTTGACGAAAGCATCATTACAGGCTGACATTTAATGCCACAAATATCAGCTAAATATTCTGTATGCCCAGGAAAATTAAATCCAGTATTATATAATGCTTCCTTATTAATGGGATTAGTTACAATACCACCCACACTGCCTTGTTGGATTAGTGAAACGGCTTTTCTAATTGATAAAATTGTTGCTGGACTATTAATTGGATTTACTGAACCAAGTTTTGGTTTTTCTTTTAGTGCTATTGGAAATACTGGCAACGCCTTATTAAAAAATTCTAGCGTATCAGAAATTTTATCAATTGCTTTTATTGGTGTATTTATATCAAATTTATCAGCGATATATGTTAGTCGCTTGGGACAATCAATTATACAAAATGGTGGTAAGTTCTGATGATTAGCGCTCCAGGCTCTTAAAGTAATCTCTCCCCCTATACCACTAGGTTCACCCATAGTTAGGACCAAAGGTAAACTATTATATTTCATCTTCGAATTTCCAAAAATGCTGACCTCTGAATATCTCTTAACATACTTCTTTCTAATAATTCAGCACGTTTCATTAATAACATACGTCTAACTTGATCTCTTGTGTCCTTAGTAATTTTACCGCCACTTCTATTGCAAACCATTAAAACAATTACTCCCGAGCTAACAACGATTGGCTCACTTGCTGTATTTAGTGGTATCGTAACCACTATTTTTTTTATTGGATCTGGTAATTTAGACACATCATCAACTTCTATTCTTCCGGAGTTTTTGGATGGCAATTCCTTTCCTTTCTCAGACATTAAATTACAATTTTTAAGTGAGGCTGTAATCTGTTTTGCTTTTCTTTTGATCTTATCTAAAGTTAGTTTATTCGATGCCGAGTGAGTTGGAAAAAAAATTTGTTCTACAGTTACTTTAAATTTGCTGTTAGGAAAACCTTTTGATCTTCTTTTTTTATGAAGTTTAATAATATAATATCCATCTTCGCCTTTGATTGGATTGGATATGCCATTCGGAGTTAAATGGGTTATGGCTTTTGCAAGATTTTCGTCAATTTGCCCTTGACGAACCCAGCCTAATTTACCGCCATTTGCTGCTGAAGCACTTTGAGAAAATGATTGTGCGAGAGTAGAAAAATTATTACCTTTTTTTGCTTCAAGAAATAATTTCATAGCACTCTGATAAACAAGATTACTTGGTTCGTTATTGTTAAAGGGCAAGAATATTTCAGAAATCAAAAATTCTGGTTTCCCCTTGTTGGCTGTAATTTCATTTATTGTTTCATCGATTGAGCTTTGGCTAATTTTAATAGTTGATTTAACTTTTTTTAAAACCACTTTACGCCAAGCTATTTGTGCCTCCATTTGTAATTTAAAAGTTTGATAGTTAATTCCATTCTTTTGTAAAAACTGGATCATTTGTCCTTTTGGAATTTTATTATTTTGTTCTACCTCGTTAATTGCTGTGGTTAGTTCTCTTTCTGATACCTTAACTTTTAACTCTTTAGCCGCCTGAAGCTTAAGTTTATCATTAATTAGGCCATTAATTACTTGGGATCTGATTCGTTTTATTACTTTCTCGTTGTTTGGTAGTTTGGACAAAAACAGTATAAAATTAATACGACTGTTTAAGTCAAAACGTGAAATAATTTCGCTATTAACAATAGCAATTATGCTCTGTCTTAAATTTAAAGAGTCTTGAGATTTTCCCTGGTTATGAGCGAATAGGCTAACTGTTATGATACTGAAAAATAAAACAACTCTAAAAAAAAAGAATTGATCTAATTTTACGCTTTCCCTAATCATCATATATTATACCTAAGCTAGAACAGTGATTAACTCATATAAAACTTAAACTGTTATAAATTAGTTTTTACATCGCCCAAAGTTTTGAAGCTTAATTTAAATAAAATTGTATTCGAAGGCTTTATGTCTCTGTCCTGAAAAAACTCTCGATTAAACGAAGTTGAAAATAAAAAACACTCACACTCGTAGTTAAGGTTTATAGAAAAATTTCTAAGATCGCCATTATCTTTCATATCATATCGACCCAAAAGTTTTGAAGACCAATTTCTATTCAGTTTAGTAAGTAGCGAACCTGATAGTTCTTCGCGCCCCAAGAATTGGTCGTTTTGGGGAGAAAAAAATATGTAGTTTGCCGAGAGTTTTAGTGCATCAGGCCCAAGATTGGTTTGAAACTCATTCCGTTGTGGCGAAAAATTATCTTTGTCTAACCGAGTCCGGTAGAGAATATCAAGATAATTATTAGGAGAAATGTTGAGCCGAGCTACATAGTCTGACAAATTTTCGTCTAACCCTGACCCAGTTGCAAATGTGCTATCCGCTTTAAGGCGATAGCGCTGTCCAATGAAAATACCCGTGTACCCCCCTTCGTCTCCGATTAACCCCCACTTTAATCCATAACTAGCCCGCGGCCCTCCCTCGATTTTATCATAACCGGTAAAAATATTATTTCCAAATAAATTGGTATCATCAAATTCAAAATCGATGCTATCTTCATTAGGAATTGTATTAGGGTTTCCTCCATAGGGACTAAGAGTAATTGCTACTCTTGGCTCTAAATTTTCACTGATAGAGCCTTTTTTCTTTGCCAATGGAAGGCGCCATTCGCCTTCTAATTTTGGATTTATTCGGTAAGATAAGCCATTAAAACTCTCGTCTTTTGTTGTTCGTTGTAGATTATTTACGTGGTATAAATCACCATTTAAATTTCCCGAAAGGTTGAAAATTTCGCCGTATTTGCTCACAAATGGTCGACTTAACTGTCCGCGTATCGATATTCGTCTCGTATCGGTTCCGTCGGACCTTGTCATTACAACTGTACTCGCTTCCCAACTTGGTCTTGTTCCGTAACTATTAGGTTCTCCAACTGCGCTATAGCTTATTGCAGGGGCTATAAGAGGCGTTGTACCCGAGTCATCATCAATTGATGTGCCTTGAAAAGCATATGCGTCAAACAATAGATAATTTTTAGTTCCAAAGCCCTCAATATAAGCTCGAGAGGTTAATGTTCTTGATGAACGGAAATTATAAAGTCTTAAGTATGTGTCATCTGCTGCACGATGTGCATTGAATCCCCACCTCCACTTTTCATCTATATCAAATTTGCCAAAACTGTCTATGTGACCTCGAAACTCATTATCCGTATCATAGGTTGCGCTTATTGTGCTATCAATTTCTCCTGATCCAAAATGTTGCCTGTATTTTCCTGATATCAGAGCATTTTCTTTGCTTGTTAATGTTGGTGTTAAAGTAAGATCTTTACTAGGTGAAATAGCATAAAAATAAGGAGTAGTTATAGTGGTACCCAAGTATGTGGATGTGCCTGTGCTGGGTGTTAAAAACCCACTCTTTCTTTTCACACTTGGATCTGGATGCGTAAAATATGGCAAGTACATAACGGGTACTCCTGCCATTTCCATCCATGAATTATAATATTCTAATTGTTTTTTCTCCTGATTATGAACAACTTTCTTGGCCTTTACTTGCCACAAAGGGTTGTTTTCATTCAAATTGCCACAACCATTACAAGGCGAATATACAGCATTAATCATTTCGGTTCTATTGCCGTTTGTCCGACGGCCAAATATTGCTGCTATTCGTGCATTATCAGAGAGGCGAATCCGTAAATTTTTTATTATTCCAGATTTAAAGTCACCACTTATCTCAGTATATTCCGAAAATAAGACATTTCCATTTGGTTCAAGAAGCGAAACGTTACCTGTAGCTATTAAAATATCTTGAATTTCATTGTAGTTAACTGAATCAGCTCTTAATATATTATTTCCATACAATATCTCAACATTTCCACGAGCTTTAATTACATTATTATTTTCATCACTAATAACTTCATCCGAGGTAAAAATAATCGGCTCTTTATTTATCAAATCACTAGCATTTGTTGAGTTTTGAATAAAAAAGCAGAATATTAAACTTATCAGTATACATAAATGAAACTTCAGTTTTACATCTTTGTGAAAAGAATTATGTAAACTTCTATTACAAATCATTATCCATCTTCCAAATGAAAAACCATTGCTAAACCTAAAAGCAAAGATATGCCTGATGGCGCCCACGCCGCTAGGATAACGGGAATACTCTCACGAAGTCCCAAAGCAAAAATTACATCTGTTATAAAAAAAAGTAAAAAGCCCGTGATTATAGCACCAATTATAACGAATGATCCACTATTTCTTCTTGCTTGCCTCAATGTAAACGTAGCAGCTATTAAAACCATCGCGCAAAGGAGAAATGGTGCCGATAACAATGAATGCCAATATAGTTGATGTCTTATTGCAGAAAACCCTGATTTTTCTAAATTATTAATAAATCCAGGTAAGCTCCAAAACGACATCGTTTCTGGCGGAGAAAAACTATCATGAATTTTATTTAGAGTAATATCTGTGTCTATCCAATGTTCTTTTTTAAATTTTGGCCTTTTATCTATGCTGTTTACCCAAACATCAGTTAAATGCCAAAACCCATCTTCAAGTTCACATTTTAACGCATCAATTCTTCCAATAAACTTATTTGCTCCTTCATAATTAAAAATGGTAACATCTGATAATGAAATATAATTTTTAATAATATTTAATCTGGGAGCATGAATTACTGACTGATTTTTTCCATTTGACTGCCTTAACCATAAACCATTTTTTGATATTGCTAGTAGATTGGATTGACCCTTAAGGTGAATTGCGTTCATGTTATCATATTTCGATAGCATAGCCGAAGCTAAGGGGTTAAACAAAGTAATTTTTATTATACCTAGAATAAAACTGGCAAGAAGTACTGGTAATAAAAACTGCCAGGCGGAGACACCTGCCGCCCTTGTAACTACTAATTCACTAGTTCTTGTTAAGCTCCAAAATGAGGCCATGCCACCAAATAAAACCGCAAAAGGAAAAATCTTTTGTGCCATAAAGGGTAGTTTTAATAACCCCATTTCGAGAATAAGGGCCATACTAATGTTGGGATGGTTTGATGCTCTTCTAAGTAACTCGACTGTATCAATAAGGAAAATAATAGCCAAAAATATTATAAAGACGGTAAAAAAGTTCTTTAGAAAACGTCGGCCAATGTATTTCGTAAGAGTTAGTGATAGACGCATTTATTTTAATTCCATTTAGTGGCTATTTCTGTCAGTGATACGATGTTTGAATAACAAAATGTTGTTATCTAATCGAGGATGAAATAACAAAAGTAAGAATAGTAAGAGAACTGGTGTTAAAATCCATAAATATAAAAATGGAATTATGGCCAGATTTTTTGCTGCCAGGCTGATAATTCCAACATTAGAGATCCATAAAGTCAGAAATAGAGCGCTTGCCAATATAATTCTCTTTGTTTGTCCTTTTCTAGAAAAATCACCAAGAAGCAAACAAACAAGTGCTATTAAGACAAAAGTTAATGTATTTAATGGTGCCGTAATACGTTGATGGCCTTCAGCTTTAAATTTTCCATAGTCTTTGGGATTTCCAACATCTTTTCGCTTAAGGGACAATAATTCCCCTACCATACGTTCTCTAGCTTCGCGATATCGATTTTCTGGTTTAGGGGTTAGGCCACTCAAATCCAGAGTATATTGGTCAAAATAGAGTACAGAAAGTTTTTTTGTTTCTGAGCTCATTTCTTGCCTATTACCTTCAAAAACTATCACTCTAGCACCGTTTTCGCTTTTGGTTAATACACCGCGTTCAGCAATTATAGTTACAGGATGGGTTTTCTTTCTAGTATCATGATACATTACTCCCTTTAATTCGGACTCTCCCAACCTCTCCTGAATGAACACAGTAATAGTGTCAGAAATATTATTAAAAACACCTTCTTTTAACAAAACGTGAGCAAAATTGTATCGAATATCCCATTGTAGGTTTCGAAAATTTTGATAGGATTTTGGTGTGGCATATAAAGTTAGAAAATATCCAACTAGAACAGCAATAAAGCCAACTATTAAAGCTGGTTTAGCAAGTGAAATCGGACTCAAGCCGGCAGCACGAAGTACAATTAGTTCACGGTCCGAATTCAATTGGCTATAAACAAATATTGTTGCTATAAACATCGAAAAGGGGATAATATGAACTAAAAAGTTTGGTATTTGGAGCATACTTAAATATAAAAATAACTCCACCGAGACACCGCGATTTACGATGTGTTCTATTGCCCGAACGGCTATAAATAACCAAATCACCCCAGTCATAACAAAACCTATAATCAGAGATGACATCAGAAGTTGTCGTATTATATATCTATTTATACTTTTCATAGAAACCGACTTTCTCCGGATTAATGAGATTTAAAACTATTAACTAATAATAAAAACTAGGGCAAACGATTAGAGGTGATTCTTACTCCATACTGTCCGAAAGTTAAGATGCATTTTAATATTTAAAAAGTAATGCTCATTATTTTTTTAATTAGTAACATTAAAATATTTTGCCTGGGTTCATTATATTATCTGGATCTAAAGCAGCTTTGATTGAACGCATAATTCTTATTTTTACCGGAGATGCATAATGGTTTAATTCAGATTTCTTTAAGTATCCTATTCCATGTTCTGCACTTATGCTTCCATCCATCTCTGCTACAAGATCATGAACCACTCTATTAATTTCAGAAGAATAAGACATGAATTCATTTCTACTAATTGTAATAGGTTGTGTTAGATTATAATGAATGTTCCCGTCGCCGATGTGTCCGAAAGGACAGGGCCTAATACCTGGCAGTATTATTTTAACCCTCTTAGAAGCCTCGGTGATGAAATCTACAGTTTTAGATACTGGCACGGAAACATCATGCTTAATACTTCCTCCTTCACGTGATTGAGCCGCGGGAAGCTCTTCACGAATTCTCCAAAGGCTAGATTTTTGTTGGGTATTCTCAGCAAACACAGCATTAATTATTATCTGATTTTCTAAAAAACTTTCTAACAGGCTTTCTAATCCTGTTCTTAAATCGGGGTCTTCAAATGAAGTGGTTAATTCAACTAATGTATAATATGGGTAATTTTGCAGAAATGGATCATTAATTCCGCTTAAATGTTGCAATTCCATATCTAATCCAATTCTAGATATTAATTCGAACGCGCTGAGGCTCTCGTGAAATCTTTTTTGTACACCTTCGTAAAGCTCCAATACTTTATTTAATTGGTTTAAACCTATAAAAGCGGTGACAGTGGTTTTAGGTAAGGGAAATAATTTTAATACTGCTTTTGTAATAATCCCCAATGTACCTTCAGAACCAATCAATAAATTTTTTAGATCATAACCAGTATTATCCTTTCTTAGCGCTGTAAGCCCATCCCATATATCTCCATTTGGCATTATAACCTCGAGGCCTAGTACTAAATCTCTGGTATTTCCATAACGTAAAACCCCGACCCCACCTGCATTAGTTGCTAAATTACCACCTATCCTACAACTTCCTTCAGCACCAAGGCTTAGAGGAAAAAAACAATCATGTTTAATAGCTTCCTTTTGAATATTTGCCAGGATACAGCCTGCTTCGACAGTCATCGTCTTATTAACTTGGTCAATGCTTAATATTTTACTCATACGATCTGTTGCCGCTATTACACCACCTGTTGCCACAGCGCCTCCAACAAGCCCAGTAAGGCCACCAACAGGTACAATTGGAATTTTGTTTTTTGAACATAATTTGACTAAAATTGCTAAATCTTTAGACGATCTTGGTCTCACCACAATATCTGCATTGCTTCTTTTTAAACCTCTTTCTTCGTGTAAATACGGCGAAATATCATTGGGATCGGTCAACACAAAATCTGCGCCAAAAATTTGAATAATTTGATTACGGAATTTAGTAATAGGTTTCATGCAAATTTAATCCTTTAAAGAAGCTCGCCGCAGTCTATCATTAATCGCTATACCAAGGCCGACCTCTGGAATTGGCATAACCGCTATTGATTGCGTGTCTGAATGGTCAAGTTTATGCAAAAACTTGAATAAATTGCTTGCAGCTTCGTCCAAATTTGATGAATAGCTCAAATTCATCGCTAAAGTGGGAGCTTTTGGTCCAAATCCTAAAACTTTTTCATTTTTTAAAAATTCTGTCGCGTTGATACGCATCGGAACGTTTGGTGAGTAATGTTTGTTTATCATTCCAGGTGAAATAACGTTAGTGCCATTAGTACTGCCATCATTAACAGTAACGGAATACTTGATGCTTTTTTCAATTTGCTCCTTGGTTATATAACCTGGCCTCAAAATGGCTGGGGCATCCTGAGACAGGTCTATTACAGTTGACTCAAGTCCTATCTTAGTGGCTCTACCATCAATAATGTATGGAATTTTATTGAAGAGTGATTTCATAACATGTTGCGCATCAGTCGGGCTTATCAAGCCAGATTCATTCGCGCTAGGTGCTGCGATGGGTGCCCCGCATTCTTGAATTAGAATTTTCGCAATATAATGTCCTGGAACCCTTACTGCGACGGTCTTTAAGCCGGCTGATGCTAATACAGATATTTTACTAGTGTTCTTTCGGTTTAAAATTAATGTTATTGGTCCTGGCCAAAAAGTTCTTGCTAATGCCTCAGCTGTATCATTCCAAAAAACTTCTTTCTTTACATCTAAAATATTTTTAAAATGTATTATGAGTGGATTAAATGACGGCCTAGACTTTGCTTTAAATATTTTAGCAACAGCGTCGTCGTCAGTCGCGATAGCGCCCAGCCCGTATACGGTTTCGGTTGGGAAGGCGACAAGTTTGCCAGATTTTAAGGCAGTCGCCGCTAATGAGATGTTATCCAGATTACCTTCTAAAATTTTAGTGATCATGATTTTACTGGCATTCGGCCTCTAGCAATGAATTTTGGATTAATTATATTTTTTTTGCCATAAAGAAAAGGTGTCCCATCAATTTGGGTTAATTGTCCTCCAGCGGCTTTCAATATTGCATGGCCTGCAGCGATGTCCCATTCAGACGTTGGCGTAAGGCGGGGGTATAAATCAGCCGAGCCTTCTGCTATCAAGCAAAATTTTATTGAACTTCCAGTGTATATGGTATTATTTATTTTATAATTTTTTAAGATCTGGTCTTCATTACCTCTATGAGATCTACTTGTTGTTACGGTTATACCCTCCTTTTTTGGAGTTCGGGCATAAATATTAGTTTCAGAACCGTTCATATTTCTTTTGAATGCACCCATTTCTCCACCATGATATAAAATATTAAGAGCCGGAGCATAAATTATCCCAAAGACTGGCTTTTTATCATTTATAAGAGCAATATTGACCGTAAATTCATCCCGTTTATTGATAAACTCTTTTGTTCCATCGAGTGCATCTACAAGCCAAAAAATACCTTTGCTGATGTCCGGTCGGTGCCCAGCATTATAGGCCTCTTCACTTATTATAGGTAGGTGAGGTGAAAAATTATCTAGACCTGACAATATAATTTTTTCAGCGATCTCATCCGCTTCGGTTACCGGAGAATTATCTTTCTTAAATCGCGTTTCAAAAGTGGAATTATAAATCTTAAGTATTTCCTCTCCTGCAATTAAAGCCAGGTCTATTAAGCTTTCTATGTTTTTATCAATCATTTTAGGTAGCACTTTAAGATCCTATAATGTTATTAATCACTAGCTTTAAGGACGCCTTTATGCCAGTGGTTCTTAGGCTCATTGGAACCAATTAGAATAAAAGCTATTTGACACGGTTCAGAGTAGGGGTTTGCCCAACCATGCATCGTTGCTCGCTGAACCATCACATCGCCAGTGTTAAACTGAACTTTGTCTCCCTCATCAAGCAACATTTCACATTTGCCGGACATGCAAATTGCATAATCAATAGTGTCGGTTCGATGCATGTAAGCTTCCTTGCCTGGAACTAACTCAAGGATTCGGAAGATTGAGCCAGTTTTTGGGGGCTCTATGTCTCTCGGCACATCTGTAGGATCTTGGCCATCTATATCAGCTGGCGTTTCATCGGTTACCCAAAGTAATGTTTCATAGTTTCCCGATCTGAGTTGCTGAACATTATCGGTAATTTTATCTACACCAACAATCGCCTTTCCGTCTGGTGCATGTGATGTAACAATCCTACGAACATTAAGTGCCATATTTTTTTCTCCTAGTTTATCGTTAAGGTTACGTTCCAATTAATTAAAAAGTCTACGCCTTTGAAGTTTCTTACTCGAGTTTATCCATATTCCGTTTTTCCATATAGATATTAAAGTAGTTTCCGCCAAAAATTAATATGGCGCCGATAAATATATATACTGAAAACGGTTCTGAATATATAAAATACCCTAAAATTGCGATTAGAGGCATCCGAAGAAAGTCAATTGGAAGGATAACTGTTGCATCAGCGAGCATAAGCGCACGGGTTAGAGTGTAATGCCCACTTAAAGCTGTAATACCGACAAATATTAGCCACGGCAGGTCTTCCCAAGAGGGCATTGTCCAAAATATAAAAGCAAGAATTAAACTAACAGGCAATTGCATACTGAACATGATAAATAAGATTGTAGATGCGTTGTCTTTTTGCGATAGAAATTTTGTGCACACATGCACTATGCTAAAGCTAAAGGCAGCAAATAAAACAACTATCGAGCCGTACTCAATTCCTATTATTCCAGGTTGTAAAATAATTAAAACACCAACAAAACCTAGCACAATTGCTATTAATTTTCCGGTTGTAATCTTTTCCTTTAAAAAAAGAGTAGCTAAAATAGCAACCCATATTGGAACGCTAAATTCTAGAGCAAAGACCTGTGCTAGGGGAATGAGGCCAACACCCATTATCCACGCCACAACACCTAAATAATGGATACTATTACGCAAAAAATGAAATGAAATTTGATTTGTTGAAACGTATTTAAATCCATAAAATGCTACAGTTGCTGAAATTATTAAAAAACCAAAAAATGTTCTAAAAAAGACAATTACAAAGGGGCTAAGTGTATCTGATAACTCTCTCGCGGCTATTGCCATGGTCAAAAACGAGACAAGAGCGCCGGTTATCCAAAAAAGTGATTGGCGCAGAGATTTGGGATCTGATTGATTGGCACTACCCATCTTTTTCTTTATTTCCTTTTAGAGTATTATTTATGAAAAAAATTATAAATGGAATCTCTGATTATCGTAAATCAATAAATAATTTGGCTTAGTCACCAATACCGTGCTAAACGATTTATATGCAAAAAAAAAGCCTATTTTTAATATTGAAGATTCTAGTCTCTTCAGTGTTGATATGGCTCTTAGTTCTTAATATAGATTTTAATTTATCACTCATACGCCCTGAAGAGATTAGATACTTTTACTTATTTTTAGCTAGTATACTATTTATCTTAACCATACTCAATAATACCGTTCGGTGGCTAATTGTTATGTCTGTGATTGGTGGAACTATGAAATTTTTAACTACCCTCAAAATTTTGTATATTTCAATCTTTTTAAACCAAGCATTGCCATCGGCGATTGGGGGTGATGTGCTAAGAATTTTTCTATCGCGAAAAGCAGGTATTGGTCTAAGGGAAGCAATTAATGGTGTAATGTTAGAGCGCATTATCACAATTTTGGGCCTAATTTTGCTCGTTTTGATTACTCAACCTTTTGTAATTACGTCTATTGAGGATACCTCGCTTAAAATTATTTTCCCTATAATGGCTGTTGTGGCCATACTGGGGGTGTATTGCTTGACATGGCTTGACAGATTGCCGCGGGTAATAGGGGATTGGAAAATCATACAAAGTTTAGCCAATATAGCGCTCGATACACGAATATTTTTTTCAAATTTACGTTTTTCTATTTACTCTATCGGAATGGGAGTAACAGGTAATATCTTGATGTCTTTAATAGTATACTGTTGCGCCAAATCTCTATCGATAGAAGTCACAGTCTTGCACTGCCTTGTATTAGTTCCACCTGTTATTCTTATCTTAACTATACCGATATCTATAGGAGGTTGGGGGGTGCGAGAGGGGGCAATGATTGGAGCTTTTGGGCTTGTTGGTGTTTCTAGTAGTGACGCCTTTATGCTATCTATTTTATTTGGGTTCTCGACTTTATTTGTTTCGTTACCCGGAGGGTTATTTTGGATATCAGGTAATTATAAAAACGAGATTGAAGAAGAAGAGAAAGACTTAAATGATCGCTAATTTACTAGTTTTTTAAACTAAGTCTTTATTTCTCAAACTTTGTAACTAAATTAGACAGCTTACAGACAACAATGAAGAGGGCCTTATGAAAATTACTTTTGCAAAACCAGAGACTACCTCAAAAGGTATTGTCGTTGTTACCGCCAATGCGGGAAATAAACTATCTCCCTCGGCTAAGATACTGGATGTTGAAACCGGAGGTGCTCTCGTACGAGCAATTCGAGCGAGCAGATTTGAAGGAAAAAAAACTCAGACCCTAAATATTATAGCTCCTGAACACACGAAGCTAGATCGCATTATGATCGTGGGCCTCGGCAAATCGACTGATATTACCAATATCGAGATGCAAAATCTTGGTGGAAGAATTTATGCGGCGACCAAACAAGCTAAAAATGGATTAGTTAGTATAGTTTTAGATACAGTTGCTGGTTCAAAATTGAATTCAAATGAGATGGCTGCAGAAATCGGTTATGGCGCAAAATTACGTTCCTATTCATTTCTAAAGTATAAAACACAAATAAAGGCAGATCAAAAAGTTGCAATTAAAACGGTAAAAATAACCTGTGATAATATTGTAAGTGCTAGAAAAATCTATAACAAACTCTCGAAGGTTGCCGAAGGTGTATTCTTTACTCGTGACCTTGTATCAGAGCCGCCAAATATTTTATATCCCGAGACATTAGCCAAAGAGGCAAAGACCTTAGAAAAAATAGGTATAAAAGTGCAAATATTAGGTGAGTCTCAAATGCGTAGGTTGGGAATGGGTGCATTATTAGGTGTTGGGCAGGGTAGTGTTCGAGAGTCAAAATTAGTAGTGATGCAGTGGAACGGTGGATCTAAATCAAAATCTTCAAAGCCAATAGCGTTTGTTGGAAAAGGGGTTACTTTTGACACAGGCGGTATCTCAATAAAGCCTTCTTCTGGCATGGAAGATATGAAATGGGATATGGGGGGCTCTGCTGTTGTAATTGGTTTAATGAAGGCTTTAGCTGGTCGGAAGGCTAAGGTTAATGCTGTGGGCGTTGTAGCTTTAGTGGAGAATATGCCAGATGGGAATGCGCAACGACCAGGCGATATTGTAACTTCAATGTCGGGCCAGACTATCGAAGTTTTAAATACTGATGCAGAGGGACGTTTGATTTTAGCAGATGCGCTTCATTACACTAATGAAAAATTTAAACCGAAATTTATGGTAAATTTAGCAACATTAACTGGAGCTATTATTGTTTCCTTAGGTAGTCATCATGCAGGACTTTTTTCTAATAATGACCAATTGTCAGATCGCTTAACACAAGCAGGTTTGGACGTTGAAGAACGTTTGTGGCGTCTTCCAATTAGTGATGATTATGATAAAATGATAAATTCTCAAGTTGCAGATATGCAGAATATTGGAGGAAGAGGTGCTGGTAGTATTACGGCAGCCCAGTTCTTGCATCGGTTTGTGGGTAAGACACCTTGGGCTCACCTTGATATCGCCGGGGTAACTTGGTCAAAATCAGATAAACCTACCATTCCTAGAGGCGGGACAGCATTTGGTGTAAGGCTATTGGATAGATTAGTCGAAAACCATTATGAGGGTTGATAGGAATCTTAACTTTAAAATTCGTTATTTTTCATGAATGTGGGGTTTTATCAATTAACAAAAAGTGCTATTGAGATAGCACTTCCTAAGCTTTTAGATCTGACACTACAAGCGGGTAAAAGAGGCTTGGTAAGGCTTGGAAAGGATAGTAATTTATCAAAATTGGATGATTTGCTATGGACATATGATAATTTTTCTTGGTTACCCCATGGCTCAAAAAAAGATAAATACTCTAGCTTTAATCCGATTTGGATAACGACCGAACTAGAGAATCCAAATAAGTCCGAGTTTGTGTTCATGCTAGATGTTTATGAACCTAATGAGCTTATTGGATTTGAACGTTGTTTTGATTTGTTTGACGGGAATGATCAAGTAGCTGTTGCGAGTGCGAGAGAAAGGTGGAAAATACTGAAGGGCGAAGGCCATGATCTTCATTACTGGCAACAAAGTGGTGATGGTAAATGGTTCGAGAAATCTTAATTTTAAAATTTCTCATTTTAAATATACTTTATCACCTATTAATAATCGATAAGACCGGGCATTGAAAATTCAATTTCTCTCAAAGTTGATTCAAGTTGTTCGAGTTGTGGTTTGTTCAAAGATAATAAAGGTGGTCTTACTCGACACCACTCTAGGTCATTTTTATAAATTGCTGCAGCTGCTTTGAGTGCTGGTATCATTGGAAATTCTTCAAAAATATTGCGAACTTTTTCTAGTTTTTTCTGATAATTTGATGCGTTTTCGTTATTCCAATTTTGATAAAGGTGTCTGATAGCTGCTGGATTAACATTAGCAGTTGCCGAAATACATCCCGATCCGCCATTACGCATATTGTCTAATAAGAATATCTCTGATCCAACAAAGACCCTGAAGTCATCCCATTTTTGATTGAGCATGTTTATTGTATTATCCCAATCGCCTGAGCTATCTTTTATACCAACGACTGTATTAGGGTAATTTTTTATTAGGCGTTCGATTAGTTTTATACTTATAGGAACATTTGATACTGGCGGAATATTATATAAATAAATACGAAAATTTGAATTTCCTATTCTTTCAATTATCTCAGAATAGCTTGCGTATAGGCCCTCGTCGCTTACACCTTTGTAATAAAACGGTGGAAGTAACAAATTGCCACTAACCCCTAGGTTGATTGAATGAGTGGTTAATTCTATGGTCTCAAATAGACTACAACACCCGGTTCCAGGCATCATTTTATTTGGATCAATTCCATTTTCCACGAGTTTATCCAAAAGTTCCATTTTCTCTTTAATGGAGAGGGAGTTTGCCTCACTATTGGTCCCGAATATAGCGAGGCCAACACCTTGAGATATCATCCATCTGCATTGTCCTACTAAACGATTGGAGTTTACAGAAAGGTCTTCGTTAAACGGAGTTATTACTGGGCTTAGAACACCGGAAAACTTTTTTGGTGTTGGCATAATCTTCCTTTATCGACACGTGTTACAATTATGGTAAATTATTATTTTGGTTTTTACTCGAGGCCCTCTTGTAATTCTAACCAATTACCTTCGGTTTCAGCCAGTATCTTCTTTGTATTACTCAAGTCTTTCTGAGTTTCAGTTATAAATTCACTAGAATTTTCAAAGAATGAAGGACTACTCATCTTTAATTCTAGCAAATTTATTTCTTTGGTTAAGTAAGCTATTTTTTTCTCTGACGCCTGTAAAGCTCGATTTAAATCAGCCTTTTCTTGTCTTTCTTCAGCTTTAAGTCTTCTTCGTTCTTTCTTACTTACATTAGGCTTTGTATTAAGCTTCTTATCTACCTTTTGAGTTGAAGATTTATCCAATAGATATTTTTGGTATTCTGTTAAGTCTCCATCAAATATTTTGCAATTTCCCTCATCTATAAGCCATAAACTATCAGCAACCAGACTTACTAAATGAATATCATGGCTAACTAAAATGACGGCACCTTCATATATGTTTAATGCCTCTACTAACGCTTCCCTTGAGTCTATATCTAAATGATTGGTTGGTTCGTCAAGCAGCATTATGTGCGGTGTTTCTAGACTCATCAAAGCAAATAATAGTCGGGCTTTCTCTCCTCCAGAGAGATTCTTAACCTTAGTTTCTGCGCGTTCTTGAATGAAACCAAACCTACCTAAATGACCTCTTAAGCGTACCGGAGGATCCTCAGGACGATGTTCCAAGATATGCTCAAAAGCAGATTGGTTAGGATTAAGTTCTTCAGACTGATGTTGTGCAAAATATCCAATTTTTAATTTCTTGGATTTAACAATACTACCTGTCATTGGTTTTAGACGTCCAGACAACATTTTCATCATAGTTGATTTGCCGTTACCATTCGCCCCAATCAAAGCAATTCTGTCGTCCATATCTATTCTGACATTAACGTCACTTAATACTATATTGCTCTCATCGTATCCAACGGATGTTCTGTTTACAGAAATTAGTGGAGGGGATAGGGGAGATGGATGTGGAAACTGAAACGATATTGTCTTTTCTTCTATAATTGGTCTAATAGGTTCCATGCGCTCAAGCATTTTTATGCGACTTTGTGCCTGTCTTGCCTTATTTGCTTTTGCTTTAAAGCGATCAATAAAAGATTGTATACGCTTTCTTTCCGCTGTCTTTTTTGCCGCCATTTTCGATTGTAAGGTTAATTTCTCTCTTCGAGTTTTTTCGAAGAAATTATAACCACCCGTATAACGGGTGAGTTGGTGATTTTCTAGATGGATAATGTGGTCAACGGACGAATTGAGCAGAGTACGCTCATGGCTTATGATTACTAGCGTCCCACGCCAACGCTCTAAAAAGTGTTCAAGCCAAATTACTGCTTCGATATCTAAATGATTTGTTGGTTCATCAAGAAGAAGTATATCTGGATTCGCAAACAATGTTGCTGCGAGGGCTATACGCATTCGCCAACCACCAGAAAATTCGCTACAAGATTTTAAATGTGTACTCTCAGAAAATCCGAGTCCAGAGAGAATGATGGCAGCTCGTGAGGGCGCGCTCTCAGCATCTATATCTGCTAAACGAATATAGATTTCGGATATACGATTAGGATCAGTTGCTATTTTAGCTTCTTTGAGAAGGGTTTCTCTCTCTAAATCCGCTGACAGGACAGTATCTAAGAGGCTTCTGGAATCAGCTGGGGCTTCTTGAGCTACTGTTCCAATTTTGTATTTAGGATTGACGTTTATTTCCCCCTGATCCGGAGACAAGTCTCCTAAAATAAGGCGAAATAGTGTAGTTTTGCCTGACCCATTTTTCCCAACCAAGCCAACCTTTTGACCTTCTGGTATTAAGATAGTGGTATTTTTATAGAGTGTTCTTCCCGCTATTTGGTAGGCCATATTGTTAAATTCTATCATATTTAGAGTTTTAGCATGATCAATCTCTACCGAAAAGGTCATCTATTGTTAAAAATTAATAAATAATGAGTTGCCTAGAGCTGAGACCTGAGTTATAAGCTCGCCGTTTTCAACGTATTGTTGATTACTGTATATCTCTTTAAACAACAGAAGGATTACATGGTAATGGCCATCGAAAGAACATTATCTATTATTAAACCAGACGCTACTCGCAGAAATCTAAGTGGGAAAATTAATGCAAGATTTGAAGATGCTGGTCTTCGAATCGTGGCTCAGAAGCGTCTTCAACTAACATTAGAGCAGGCTCAAGGATTTTACGCTGTTCATAGAGAAAGAGCTTTTTTTAGCGAGCTTTGTGATTTTATGGTCTCAGGTCCGATAGTTGCGCAAGTACTTGAGGGTGAGAGTGCAATAGCTAAAAATAGAGAGGTGATGGGTGCAACAAATCCTGCTAACGCGGATGATGGCACAATTCGAAAAGATTTTGCTGAGAGCATAGAGGCAAACTCCGTTCATGGATCTGACGCACCAGAAACAGCCGCTGAAGAGATTAACTATTTTTTTGCTCAAATAGAGATAGCCGGATAGATTAAAATACCCATGATAACCCCTAATATTTAGCGTAATATTAGGGGGACTATGATATTGTTTCCCTTATTTTCTCATATATTGTTTTTTCTCTACTTTTATTTTCGTAGGCTGGAATTAAAGATCTGGAATAACTGGGTTACACGTAATAAACAATAGGCATAATATCTTTTCAAATAATTTAGAGGCCAAATCTTGGATGATACAGTGGACTAAAAATAGAAAGCATGCAGGTTTAGCAGTTCTAATTTGTATTATAGGCATTATAGTTGTTGTTTTTTTAAAAATTAGCGCTCCCATATCTGTTGCAAAGCCAGAGGTTGAAAAACGTTGGGCGGTAGCGACAAAGCAATTATATATGGAAGATGTTCAGCCAACTATCCAAGAGTTCGGGACCATTGTCGCTGGAAGTCAGGCTGAAATTAAACCATTGGTTTCAGGTCGAATTATAGAGCTTGGGGAGAATTATTACGAAGGTGCGATAGTTAAAAAAGGTAACCTTTTGGCTAAAATTGACCCTTTTATTTATCAAATCAAAGTTGAAGACAGTGAAGCTGCTCTTCAAGAAGTCCTAAATAAAATATTGGAAACTGAGGGAGAAATAAAGTTTGAGTCTAAACTTCTCAAAATAGTGGGTTTTCAGTTAGCTCTTCGAAAAAAAGATTTAGACCGCAGAAAAAAATTATTTCGACAAGGATCTTCATCACGAAAGTCTCTGGATGATGCGGAGCTTGCATTTAACGAGATGAATCAAAATTTTACTGTTCGAGAGCAAATAATTTTACGGCTAAAGAACCGATTAGCTCAACTTAGAGCCACTGCTAAGCGGTCAGAGTTGAGGCTTAAATTGGCAAGGCGTGATTTGAAAGAGACTTCAATTTTTGCCCCCTTTGGAGGGTTTCTTGCGAATGCGAGTTTTTCTAGGGGCCAAAAAGTTGGAATAAATGAGCGAATAGTAAGGTTAATAGAGGCGAAGCGTTTAGAAGTTAAGTTTCGCATTAGTGAACGAAATTTTTCGGATTTGTTGACACCAAAGATAGAAATATTTTCCAATAATTTTAAGGTTACAGAGTTAATGGAAAAAAAAATTCAAGTAAAATGGAAGATTGGCAAAAGAACCTTTATTTATGACGCGATAATAAACCGACTAGGGGCGGAAATTGATGCCTCTGGCGGTGGCATTGATGTATTTGCAGAATTAATAGGTATCGATCTGGTTACACCACTAAGACCGGGAGCTTTTGTTGAAGTTAACATTCCATCTCGGTTATATAAGGATGTTGTAATGGTGCCAGATTCGGCTTTAGTTAGAGATAAAATTATCTATCTAGTAATTAATGGACGCGTGAAAGAAAAGATTGTTAACCCACTGAGGCGTGGAGCGAAAGATATATTATTGGGCGATAAAGATTTAGATGGTTCTGTTGTTATTACGCGTCCGTTTCCAAAAATTGCGGATGGTCTTATGGTAAGGGCTCGATGAGTATAAAAAATAACTCTGAAACAAAAAGTGCGGCGTTAACCGGTCCAATAGCTCTATTTGCCCGACATCCCACTGCAGCAAATTTGATTATGATTCTAATGATCATAGCTGGTATCTGGGGAGTTATAAAAATGAATTCTCAGTTTTTACCTAGTTTCGGAATTGATATCGTTACAGTCTCGATTGAATGGCCCGGAGCAAATTCTGAGGACATTGATACGAATATTGTACAGATTGTAGAGCCTGAGGTAAGGTTTTTGGACGGTGTAAAAAAAGTGCGCTCCACCTCTTCTGAGGGTCGGGCATCGTTCGTTATCGAGTTTAAGGCTGGATCAGATATGCAATCAGCATTGTCTGATATTGAGGCGGCTGTCTCTCGTATAACAACGTTACCCGTTGGTACTCTCAAACCAAATGTAAAAAGAATTATTCGTTATGAAACTATTACAAAGTTAGTGGTTTCTGGTAAAATGCCAGAAGAGGCCCTAAAAGCATATGCAAAAACCTTTCGCGATGATTTGCTTGCCCGTGGTATCGATCGGGTTGAACTGTTTGGCAGCCGTGATCAAGAAATTTGGATTGAAACCCCGCAGAAAGCTCTTCGTAGGGTTGATTTAACTATTGAGGATATTTCGAAAAAGATAAGTGATACATCTATTGATTTACCCTCTGGTAATCTTGGGCGGGGTCTGAGACAAGTTAGAAGTCTGGGTTTGCTTACCACAGCCGATAGCTTGCGGAAAATGGAGGTAAAGTCATTAGATGACGGACGTAAAATTTATCTTAATGACGTTGCTACTGTTGGGGAAAAGTTTAAAGACTCGGATCCTATTGGATTGCGCAGAGGCTTGCAGGCAATAGAATTGCATTTGATGAGAGCGTTAAATTCCGATGCTCTTCTTTTGGCATCAAAAGTTGATGATTTTCTCTCCGAAACTAAGGATTATCTTCCCTCAAATTTATTTATAGAGAGATATGACACGGCCACGGACCTGCTTGATGAGCGGATAGGACTACTTTTAAGTAATGCTATTAGCGGGCTCTTCGTAGTAGCATTGATTTTATTTATTTTTTTACGGGCTTCTATTGCAATCTGGGTTTTATTAGGAATTCCAATTTGTTTTATGGCAACGCTCGGAGTTATGGAAGCTACTGGACAATCGATAAACATGATTAGTCTTTTTGGACTTATTATGGCACTGGGTATTGTTGTAGATGATGCAATTGTAGTCGGTGAACACTCGGAATCGCAGAGCAGGCTTGGATTAGATCCACTTTCAGCCTCAGTTTTAGGTGCCCGTCGAATGGCTGCGCCGGTTGTAAGTGCCTCTCTGACCACAATATGTGCATTTCTTCCTTTAATTTTAATTACTGGTATTATTGGACAGGTAATCTCTGCCATTCCGATGGTAATTGTAGCTGTTTTGTTGGCTAGTCTCTTAGAGTGTTTTTATGTACTTCCGGGTCACTTAAATCATGGAATGAGTTCAAAATATCCAGTCTTTAAGTTGTATGATACTGCCCGCACCCATTTTGATGACTGGTTTGCTGATTTTAGAGATAATAAGTTTAAGCAATTAGTGAAATTAAGTATTGAATGGAGATATGTTACGTTATCAATTGTCATTGCTCTGTGTCTTATTGCCGTTGGTCTTGTCATTGGTGGTCGCGTTGGCTTTACATTTTTTCCTACTCCTGAATCGGATAAAATAGTGGCTAATATAGAAATGGTTGCTGGGACCTCTAGGGGCAACACAACAATTATGATTAAAGAGGTAGAGCGAGCAGCTAATGTCGCAGCAAAAAAAATCGGTAATGGTGATAATAATTTAATTAAAATGAATTTTTTGAAGGTTGGTGTTCGTGTTTCTGGCAGTGCAAACGCTGCGTCAGCAAATGATGTTGATGACACAACTGCTGGACTTATAGTTGAATTACTTACTGCGGATAAAAGATCTGTTCGAACGTCTCAGTTTATTGAAGCATGGGCAGCAGAGGTAAACGATATGGCAGGGCTTAAAAACCTAACTATCCAAGAAGTCAGAGGCGGGCCACCTGGACGAGATATTGATATTAGACTAAAAGGATCGAATATTACGAGCCTAAAAAATGTGGCTAATAAAGTTATGCAAATGTTAGAGATGTACCCGGGAGTTAGTAACGTTGAGGATAATATTCCCTACGGCAAAAGGGAAACAATCTTGAAAGTTAATGAGCGTGGAAAGTCTCTTGGTTTTTCAACGCAAGATATTGGGAGACAAATTAAAAATGCGATTGATGGTAAAATTGCAAAACGATTTGCGAGAGATGAAGAAGAAGTAACAGTGCGTGTTATGTACCCGCGCAGCAATAATAAGCCTGAGATGCTTAATGATATTTATTTGCGAGGTCCCTCTGGGCAAGAAATACCATTATCACAAATTGTTTCTTCCAGCGAGACTGTTGGGTTTTCTAAAATTAGGAGAGAGGGTGGAAGTCGTGAAATAGCAATTACTGCGGAAATTGATTCTTCGGTTACAACCGTGGGTAAAGTACTGTCAGCAATTGAACGTGATGGTATTAATAAAATTGCGAATGATGCTGGGCTGAATGTGGGATTCTCGGGTAAAGCAGAAGAGCAAAAAGAAACGTTTGCGGATATGAAGTTAGGTTTATTAATAGGTCTAGCAGGTATTTACGTTGTGTTAGCATGGGCATTTGCTAGTTATACGCGACCAATAGCAGTAATGATTGTCATTCCTATGGGATTTATAGGAACCGCGTTTGGCCATTTTCTTTTAGGCTACAATCTAACGATTTTGAGCATGGTAGGTTTAATTGGTTTATCCGGGATCATAATTAATGGATCTATCATACTTGTTACTACTATTGATGCGAAAGTGAGAGATTCTAAAATTATAGACGCAATTGTGAATGCGTCGTGTGATCGTCTGAGACCCATAATGTTAACTTCAGCAACGACAATTGGTGGATTAATGCCGCTATTGTTCGAGCGAAGTATACAAGCACAATTTCTCATACCGATGGCTATTACGATCGTATTTGGTTTAGGGGTTGCTACTCTTCTGATATTATTTGTGGTTCCTTCATTTATCGCTGTGTTAGATGATATGAAGAAGTTTTGGATCGATCGTTCACGATTAAAAATTTAATATTTTTATGCTTAAATTGGCTTTTTAAAATTATCATTCATCGTCTTTAAGGGTACGTACCTCCGTATTCATATCAACATCGCTACGACGGCGTTGCGCATTGTTTTTTCCAGTTTGCCAGTAATCGCTCTTCGCAGCGAGTTTTGCCATATATTCAAATTCCTCAGTCCACTCTCCTAAATCATACCCGTGCCAAGGAGATTCTCTTTTTAGTTTCGGTAATCCCAATTCATCCCATATTTCTGCTGCGTTCTCCATAAATTCTTTTTTTGGTAGAGAAACTGGCGGAAATGTTCCCTTTAAAGTGGCATCAATTAAAACCGAAGCATCCTCTGGATCCAATAAATTTCGTGGGCCATGTCCAGCATCCTGATGTTTAATAACCTCTAAATCATGTTGAGGCTTGCAACGATAAGCCATTGCCCAAAAAAGTGCGTCAGCATTCTCACCATCAATATCTTCATTAACTGCAATAATCCATTTACCTTCAGACTGTCTAAAAGATGCTAAACCATACATCGCCCGCCAAATTTCAGTCCTTGGAGTATCTCTCTTAAAAATAATAGCATGAACCCGATGTAATGATGTCAGTGGCTCATGGGCCTTAACACTGATAACAGTTTTAATACCTAGAGTATCTCTTAGATACGATGTATTTCTGGACTCATAAGAAAATCGACGGATAACACTAGACTCGCTCGGGGCAACTTGACTAACCCAAGAAGTAATAACAGCAGCTTTTTTTCGAGTAATAGCCGTTATATCCATAAAACCATTATATTCCTGCAGATTTACGTATCCATGTGACTCTCCGAAAGGTGCTTCAGGTTCTAAATATTCCGTATCAATAAAACCCTCTATAACTACTTCAGCATCCGCTGGCACTAAGATGTCAACAGTATGGGCTTTTACGAGTTCAAGAGGTTTTCCCACTAAAGCACCAGCGACTTCTAATTCATCTAAACCTTCAGGTACTTTTTGGACCGATGCATATGATATTACGGGCGCGCATCCTATTACCACTGCACAAGGCATTTTCTTTCCAAGCGCTTTCCATGAGAGCCAGTTTATATAACCACCAGTCCTAAGTTCTGTTGAAGTGTTTATACCTAATCGGTCAGGAGCTTTTATTTGACCCCGATAGTTTCCCATATTTTGGATGCCTGTATTGGGATCCTTTGTAATATAATGAGAAGATGATGTATAAGGGGCATTGTCCCAACCTGGTGTTGAGATAGGGATCGGAAGATCGTCAAGACCCTTCCCATTATTTAGATCTGCGCCCTGGTAGATAAGTTCATGGCATGCAGCATATTTGCTATTTATTATTTTCGGCGGAAGAGGTTTGTCTATTGCAGCCGACCATTTCGCATTTGTTTCGTCTAGTTTGCAACCAATTCCGATTTCATAGATAGCAGGGCTACCCGCAAGGCCGCATACTAAGACTGGGATATCATACTTGCGACCTTTACTGTCTATTACATTAGAAAATAACCATGCTTTTCGCTCATTCTCGGCAATTCCTCCTCTGTATTGCCACCGAACCAGCGGATGCATCTCAGTATCTTTATTGATTTGACGATCGACTTCAATTAGCAGTCCGGCTTTTTTTAAAGCCTTAATATGTTCACGTATGTTATTATATGTATTTCCATTTTTCTTTGTCATTAAAGCATCGTTCTAACATCGACAACAGCAACGTTACCCATCTCTAATTGTTCTACCGCTTCTTTAAATACTTTTGAAAGATCTCTAGGATTGCTTATTGGGCCTTCTGACCACCCCCCATAACTTCTAACCATTGTTGCGTAATCTGTTGCTGGTTCTGCCATACGTTGTCCAATCCATGCGTTTTCAACAGGTCTATTTCTTTTTTTTGCTATATTCCTTTGATGAAATTCATCATTTCCCCAACTATTATTATTATTAATAGCAATAAGAACGGGTATTTTGTAATGAACCGCCGTCCAGATCGCTCCAGACCCCATTTGAAAGTCACCATCTCCCATTATAGCTATTGGAAGTTTCCCTTGTTCTCGATAGGCAAGAGCTGCTCCAACGGCCGCTGCCGGACCATAACCGACACCCCCACCACCATCAGCTCCTAGGTATTGACCTGATTTTGAAAAATTCCATAAACCTTCTGGAAAGCTCCTATGATTACGAACCGGTAAAACCCAGTCCTTATTCTTAACGGCCTCATATAGCTCAAAGGTAAGACGACCTGTACTTATCGGTTCGGAGTCCCAGGTATCATTCCATTTTTCTTTTTGCTCTTGCCTTAGTATCTTATGTCTTTTGCTAATCGAAACTTTCCTATCTTCAATAACTTTAATAGTGGCTGGATTATTAGATAGTTGATTTTTAATAGCAGAAATTAATTGTTTTATCCCATAAGTTGGATCACAATCAATTTGCAAGTCCACTGCCGCCTGAGGCCCACCGGCATTCGACCATGAGCTGGTAATTAAATTTTCAAGTGTCATTTCAATTATTTTTTGTCCGGGTCTACCTCTTAAGTCTTTGTTATGCGCCCCCGCAGCTGTTGTTGTATCCACACAATCGATCGCTAGAATAAGATCTGCTGTTTCTCTTATCTTAGGATCACCATTTAAATTCTGAGGGTGAAAAGTTGGCATGCACACAACGGCTCTATCCTCAACATAATTTGATCCCGAAATTTCAACGAGTTCAATGAGTATCTCACTTGTTTGGGTCTCACGTCCAAATCGTCCACCTACAATTAATGGATTTTCAGCAGCTATTAGCATTCTTGCTGCCTCTTCGATAGCTTCAATATTGGCTGAAATTGGTCCAGGTGCTTGATAACAATTGAACGATGCATCGGGTATTATTAAATTTTCTGGCAAAGGGTCCTCTTGTAAACCAAGGTCTAGAGAAACATAAGTCGGGGCTTGAGGTTTTGATTTTGCTATTTTATTTGCCTTCAACATTGTATCGATTGCTGATTGCAGTGTAACTGGATCCATCGACCATTTCGTAA
Source organism: Rhodospirillaceae bacterium TMED23 (assembly GCA_002168115.1). GTDB lineage: Bacteria > Pseudomonadota > Alphaproteobacteria > Rhodospirillales > UBA2165 > TMED23. The sequence continues at coordinate 192,952 of NHCC01000014.1, forward strand.
ATGGTTTTACTAAATCACATTGCATACTCGCAGTATGTGTCCAATCAATGGGGCGACGCCGAGAAGGGTCTTGTGGCCCGCTACCGCCAAATATAACAACTGGTACGCGATCTACCCAAGCATCAAATACACTAACGGATGCGCACATTAGACCTACTAGGTCGTGTATCACACATGCAGCTGCGCTCTCTGACGCCTTAGCATACCCATGAGCCATGGCAACCACGATTGATTCGTGATCGCACATGATCATTTCGGGGTTTTGATTGCGGCGGTGATTTATCAGTGAGTCATGAAGCCCTCGGTAGCTAGAACCGGGCAAAACAAAAATATGTTTAAAACCCATATCTGATATCACATCTGCCATGACATCAGAACCATATTCTGGTTTTAATTCATTATCAGGTAAATTAATCGGTGTCTCTGGATACTTCATTGATCCGTAGTCAGAACTTTTATCCATTTTTGTGATCCCCCAATTTAGAATTTAACTATTCATAAATAATATCTATTAAAGCCCATTAATTTTTCTAATCGTGGTATAAAATATTATTTTATTTTAATAGTATCAAACTATTTTAGATTCAAAATATTACAAGGTTACATCTAATTTTTGACTTTTAAGCTTTGTAAGTAGCGGATATAAATTAGAAATAGACTTTGATTAGGAGGGTGTTCAAGTGCAAAAGAAAGTTAGTGATATACAAACTAATGGTGAATTCATAAAAATAGCTCGCACGAACCTAGATCAAGAAAATTGGGATTATTTAATAGGTGGTGGCGAATCTGAGACAACTTTATTACGTAATCGGCAATCAATTGACTCGCTAGCATTCAGGCCACGTGTCATGCGAAACGTTGTTAATATTGATACTTCGACGGATTTTTTGGGCTCAAAACTAAGAATACCCGTATTTCTTGCGCCGATTGGGTCTTTGCAAAGATTTACCGAAAGGGGAGGAATAACTACTAGCTCTGCAGCACATGAATTTGGTATCCCAGCTTTTATTAGTTCGGTAACCAAACCAGATGTGCGAGAAATTCGGGAAACTACGAATGGTGATTTATTCTTTCAGCTTTATGTCCGCGATGATATGGATTGGATTCTAAGTTTTGTTGATCTAGCTTTGGAACTCGGTTGCAAGGGTTTTTGTTTAACTGCTGATACTGCAAATTATGGGCGCCGAGAACGAGATAAAATTAAAGGCTTTGAGCCACGGCGAGCTCGAACCAATACAAAATCAGACGGTTTTGTTTACCAAGCAGCACTAGATTGGGACGTCGTTGATATAATTAGGAAACATTCATCGATACCGCTTTTAGTCAAAGGTATTGTTACCGCAGAGGATGCTATTCTAGCGGTCGAGCATAGTGTCGAAGTTATTTATATTTCAAATCATGGTGGTAGACAGCTTGATCACGGAAGAGGTTCGATCGATATAATAACAGAAGTTGTTAATGCTGTTAATGGAAAAGCCAAAGTAATTGTTGATGGAGGTTTCTGCAGGGGCACTGATATTGCAAAAGCTATGGCACTAGGAGCCGACGCCGTTGGTATTGGTAAAATGTATGGTTTAGCTGCTTCAGCTGGAGATGGGGAGGCGGTGATTCGAATGCTAGAAATTCTTGAGGAAGAATTCAGGCTAGCACTGGCTTTACTGGGCGTGACTTCTCCTAAAGAACTTTGCCCAGAACATCTTCAGGCTGTTCAGCCTGTTCGATCACCTAGCTTTAGCAGCGCCTTTCCGCATTTTGACATTGAAAAATATGAGTACTAATATTTTTTTAGAATAAGTTAAACTCTCTAATACTTCGTAATACTGGGAACCATGATCCAATTGTTGCAAGTGGCCAAAGTACTTTAAGAACCGAATGAAATAAAAGATAACATAATCCCCACATAATAGAGCTTATTGTTAATGTAACTCTCCAACTTTCTTTCGCTTCTAATCTCATATAAGAAATTACAAAGACTAATATAGCGGGTAATAGGCCTATAAGTTGAGCAATAACTACATAGCTTATACACCATAGTAAGTATCGCCCTGCCCGGCTATATATTACCTTCGAGGTAAGATTTCCGTAATCTGCCTGAATATCAAAATGCGTTGTTTCTTCTCCAGTTTGTTGGCCAGGAACGCTTGCGATGTTATCTGTATTTTTAAGAGGAGATTTAAAAAGGCATGAACTAATATGAGAGAAGCTTATTATTATTCCAAATATACCAAGCAGCATTGGAATTAATTTGGCATCCATTTCCCATTCTTCGGAAGTAATTAACGCAAAAGTAAAAACAAGTCCAAATACCAGTGTAAATAAAAAATCCGGATTTGATAAGTAATCTTTTTGAAAACTAATTTTGATTTGTTTATTCTGCGATTTTCTTCGTTTTCGAAATTTTTGAATTACAGGCGATATTACTGAAATAAAGGTAATTATTAGTATTATAATAACAACGGGGCGACTTAGCCACTCAAATTCCCATCGGCTGTATGAAATGTATAAATATCTCTCGATCAAAGCGCCCAGAACAAATCCAAGAACGAGCGGGGGTCTGGGCCATCTCAAACGTTTCATCAACCAACCGAGCATGCCGAAACCGATTAATACATATAGGTCTGCCCAATCTTTGTGCCCTTGGAAGGCACCCAAAAATACAATGGCGAGAACAACTGGGACCAAAATACCAGGTCTTATAATAGCTATCTTCGCAAGTCGATTTGCAAAAATAAAACATAACCCGGCTCCAAAAATATTAGCAAATGCCACAGACCAGACCATGGTATATGTAAGATCTAAGTTTTCTGATAACATTTTGGGACCAGGAACTATTCCATGGATTAAAAAGGCGCCAAGCAATAAGGCCATTGAGGCAGATCCCGGAACACCAAATGCTATAGTCGGAACTAGAGCTCCTCCTTCTTTAGCATTATTAGAGCTTTCTGATGCTATAACACCTCTAATATCTCCTTTGCCGAATGTTTTCTGTGCATCTTTCTCGGTCCTCGCTGCATGTCCATAGGCTACCCAATCTACGACTGACGCTCCTATGCCAGGAATAGACCCTAGAACTGATCCAATAACACCACATCTTAGTACCAAGAACCAGTTTTTGAAAACGTCTTTTACACCCTCAATTTGACCTTTTTTACCAAAATTTTTTGTATCTCCCGAGACTGTTTTTCTAGTAATCATTAAATCAGCTAATTCAGGAATAGCAAAAATACCCAGCGCAAAAGGAACTAAGGGGAGACCATCCCATAGATATTGAGTATCAAAAGCCCATCTAATTGTTCCAGTTTGTTGGTCATCGCCTATGGTTGAAATTAGAATTCCCAGCGCTGCTGCTAAAAGACCTTTTGCTACTGAAGAACCAGACAAAACCGCTACTAATGAAAGCCCAAATATACAAATTGCAAACATTTCAGGCTGAGAAAACGATAACATGAAAGGTCGCAAAACAGGGACACTGACGGCCAATAAAAGCGCTCCAAATAAACCACCTAAAACAGATGCTGTGAAGGCAGCGCCAAATGCTCTACTAGCTTCGCCTTTTCGGGCTAATGGGTATCCGTCTAATATTGTTGCCGCTGATCCTGATGTGCCCGGAACACCGAACAAAACTGCCGGTATCGTATCAGAAGTGACAGTAACTGATCCTAAACCTAGCATCATTGCAATGGCCGCGTATGGATCCATTGCATATGTGAATGGTAAAAGCAATGAAAGACCAACCAGTCCACCCAAACCAGGAATTACGCCTATCACTAGGCCCATTAGTACGCCAGATATTAAAAAAATAATTCTTGATGGATCAGAAATAATATCTAAGGCCTGTAAAGCCATAGTGAGCATTGAATCAATACCTACACCCGATTCCATCATAATTCTCCATTATCAAAGTTTTTTTTATAATTTTTATTTTTTAGATGTTTTCAATATAAAGTTTTTAATCAGTCTCTTGTCAATCATTCTGTGTTTGCGTTTAGTTCCCCATCATGCCTTTAGATGTATTTATCGTAGCGTGCATATTCTGTGCAAATTGAGTAGCTTGTTCTATTGTCATCGACATAGCATTTGCAGTGTACTCTTTCACGCCAAGTATTGCAGGCATTGGTGTTTTATCTAGCGCTTTGCATAGAAGATTTAGGTGGTGGTCAAGTTTTCCATCGGGTACTACCTTGCTTACTAGGCCAAAAGCTAATGCAGTTGTGGCATCTATTTCCTCATTCGAATAAGTTAAATATAATATGCCTTTCCTTCCAACCCGGTCTATTAACGAGGACATGGCCATGGTTGGCATGATGTTGTGTCCCGTCTCAGGAAGTGCAAAAGAGGCGCTTTCTTCAGAAATAGTAATATCGCAAACTGATGCCATCGCACAACCAAAGCCAAGTGCTCTACCTTGAGTTAGACTAATTATGGGAATTTTAGAGTGCCTTAAAGCACCATAAAAATTAAATATTACTTCACTCCGGCGTTTTGCATCAAGGGCATCACTTGGTCTGCCAGATTCTCTGCCTGCTGAATCACGTCCAAGGCAGAAATCACTACCGCTACTTCGAACTACAATATATTTAGAGTTCATACTCGCTCCCTGAATTAATTTTGTAAATTCAATAGCCATTGTATCACTCATCAGGCCCCCGCAGTCGGCGCGGTCTATTGTAATATAAGTACCATTACCGATTAACTCTGTGACTAAGTAGTTTGACATTATGGCCTCTCTTCTATTATTGATCGTGGATAATACGCCAAATTTTTTCTGGTGTTGCTGGCATATCAATATGATCGATTTGAAATTCATCAAGTGCATCAACAATAGCATTTACAATAGCAGCTGGCGCTGCTGTTGTTCCTCCTTCCCCCCCACCTTTTACACCTAGATAATTATTTGGCGCGGGAACTTCATTAAATGCTAACTCAAACGATGGAGCATCATTTGCTCTTGGCATAGCGTAGTCCATAAATGAACCAGAAAGAAGCTGTGAATTATTTTTATCATAGAGACATTCCTCCATAAGTGCTTGTCCTAGTCCTTGCACTATTCCTCCATGTGTCTGACCATCGACAACCATAGGGTTCACAACAGTTCCTACATCATCAACACCAATATATTTGGAAACTTTTACTACGCCAGTCTCTTTATCAATTATAATTTCACAAGCATGGCAACCATTTGGATAGGTAGGTAGAAAAGTTGAAATTTCTGCTGTGGCTATTAGAGGGCTTACAAATTCTTTTTCTGCGAATTCGGTCTCTGCTAGTTTTGCGACCTCAAATAAATGGAGTTTTTTGTTTGTNCCCCTATTCACATAGTAACCATCGAGATAATTTATATTGCTTGATGGAGTACCAAACTTGATCTCACAAATCTTTAGGCCTTTTTTAATCACTTCATCTGTAGTTTGTCGGAACAGGTGACCTGCGAGACGAAGGGAGCGGCAAGAATGACTTCCGGATCCATTTTTAACGAAACTAGTATCACCTGTTCTCAATAGAATAGTAGATGAGTCAATGCCAAGCCAGTCAGAAATTACTTGTGTAAACGTTGTTTCATGGCTTTGACCAGAAGATTGAGTTCCGATAATAATTTCTACTGTACCAGAACCTTTAATTCTCATTTCAGCTCGTTCTTGAGGGTATCCTGTTGCGGTTTCAATGTAATTTGCGATTCCAATTCCAGCAAAATAGCCTTTCTTTCTTAATTTTTTTCGTCTACTTGGGAAGTCAAACCAATCAATTGACCTNAATGCCATTTCCATATTTTTTGGGAAGTTGCCACTATCATATGTAACATTAAAATTATTCGTATAAGGAATTGATGACTCTTGGATAATATTTCTACGCCTCAATTCNATGCGATCAATACCAACTTTTTTTGCCGCCATATCAATCATTCTCTCAATTATGAACATGGCTTCAGGCCTGCCGGCACCCCGATAGGAAACTACAGCATTTGTATTTGTTAATACAGCCTTTGAAACTGCATATCCAATTGGAATATTGTATACACCATTATAAACGGTTGGACCTCGCGCTAAGGGTACATATGAAATTGTATGCGTTCCAATATTTGCGAGGTTCTCAGTTTTAAGAGCCTGAAAATTGCCACTATCGTCTATTGCTAATTCAGCTTTTGTCAACAGGTCCCGTCCAGAGTAATCGCTTAAAAAGGCCTCGGACCGATCACATACCCATTTAACTGGGCGGCCAGTTTTTTTTGCAGCCCAAAGGCAAAGTGCAAATTCTGGATAGGTNTGATTTCGAGTACCATATCCCCCNCCAACNTCATTNGAAACNACTCTAATCTTGTNNNTACTTATNCCAAANGTTGNNGCTAATTCATTTTGNAACCTNTTTGCNCCCTGACTNCCNGCNTCNAGATAGTAAANNTTTTCNNGTGCNTCANAATTTGCTAACGCTGCTCTTGGTTCCATAGGTACGCCGGTAACTCTCTGATTGAAAGTTTCCAGTTTTATGATGTGGGCGGCGTTATCAAACGCTTCTTTACAAATATTAATATTACCTTTTTCGTCGTCGACAGTAATATTGTCCATTGCTTGATTCCAAATAACTGGAGCATTTGGTTTAATTGCGTTGGCTGCATCATTAACACTTTTAAGAACATTATATTTGATATTGATATTCTCTGCAGCTTCAATGGCTTGTAAGTGGGTATTGGCTATTACAACTGCTATAATTTCTCCCGAACGACGAACACGATCAATCGCTAAAGGAAAAAGCGGTGAAAAAAATAACTCACTTCCATCTCGATTTGATAATGCAACGTCTGCTGGATTTCCCCATGCTGGCATTGGGTTTAGTCCATCGTCCAACCAATCTTCGCCGATTAATATTTCTATAACACCGGGCATTTCCTTTGCAGTATCAATCGAAATTATTTTAAATTTTGCATGCGCATGGATTGACCTCAACATTACTGCATATGTTTGATCTTCCATAACTGCGTCATCAGTGAATTTACCTAACCCAGATAAAAGCCTTGCATCTTCTCGCCTAATGACCCTTTTACCAATTTGAGAATTTTGTTTACGGTTGATTAATGCTAAATTCATATTCGAACTACTTATCTCTTTGTGTCGCGAATTGAAGAATTTGGTTTCACATCATTGCGTTTTAATTTTTCACTAATTTTTCCATTTTCTTTATATAATCCATCTGTTGCACGGTTAGCGGTTTCAGTCCACTCATCACTCCAATCACCCAACGAATAGCCGTGCCAAGGAGTTTCTGGTTTAAGATTAGGGAGCCCTAACTCATCCCAAATGACTTTAGCGTTTTCCATATAATTTCTTTTAGGTAATGCAATTGGAGGCATTGGATTTTTTAATGTCGCATCTATTAACAGTGTCGAATCTTCGCCCCCTGGTACTCTCCGATCTTTTGGGCCATAGGGAACACGATGTTTTAAAATTTTTATGTCAATTGCGGGGTTAGCACGATAGGCCATCGCCCAGAATATTGAATCACTATTTTCTGGATTGATGTCTTTATCAATAGCAATAACGTATTTACCTATTGCAGATGCCAAAGAACTGGCTCCATAGAGAGCTCTCCATATTTCCGTGGTTGGTACATTTTGTTCAAATTGTATAAATAGTACTTTTCTCAGGTTGGTCAGTGGTTCATGCAAATAGACTTTCTTTATACCCTTGATACCTAGCGTTTTGCTTAAGTGCGTCAAATAAATCGGCTCGTATGCGACCCGTTTAATAACGCTGGATTCAGAGGGTGTAAGTTGTGAAATGATTGATGTGAAGATGGCATCTTTTCGATGAGTTATAGCTGTGACGGTCATTGAGGTATTAAAATCTTCTAGTGCAACATGTCCATGGCTTTCTGCAAAAGGAGCCTCTGGCTCGAGGAAGTCTGTGTCAACAAATCCTTCTATTACAATTTCGGCTTCTGCTGGGACCATTATATCTACAGTTTTGCATTTGACTTGCCTTATTGCTGTTCCAGCCATACCGCCAGCAACAGCCATTTCTTCTACACCAATCGGTAGTTTTTGAGCCCCCATATAAGCAACTGATGGAGGACAGCCAACAATAATAGCGCAAGGCATTTTCTGGCCAAGTTTCTTGTACATCTCCCAATGGATGTGCCCCTCAGCTCCGCCGGGCCGCGCAACCATCCGAATTGCAAGTCGATTAGATGCTTTTAGTCCTGCCCTATAAGTGCCCATATTCTGAGTTCCTGTCTCTGGATTACGCGTCGTTACATTTGTTGCAGTAAGATAAGGAGCGCAATCATAACCAGGAGTTGAGATTGGTACTGGCAAGGCATCCAACCCGCCACCTTCCCCCAACAAACCATCACCGGTAATACACACATCTTGGCATCTTGCATTTTCAATTGTAATCGGGTTGATTGGGTTGTTTATCGCATTTTCCCAAGTTTCGCCTATCCTTGCAACAGGAACTCCCATTCCAATTGAATAAATCTCTTCATTTGTAGCTAGAACTCCTACAACCACTGGCATATTATAGCTTCTACCAAGACTATCTGTAACGTTTGTAAATTTGAATGCTTTCCTATTTTTTTCTTCTATACCCCCTCGAAATTGCCATCTTACTAAAGGATGAAGTTCTGTATCTTTGTTGATGGGGCGATCAATTACCGTTAGCAGGCCAGCTTTTTGAATATTTTCAATATGTTGATGGAGGTCTGGGTAGGAGTTAAAATTGTCTTTAGGAAATTTTGACATAAATTAAAATTCTCTAATCAGCTATATTTCTCACTTGATTTCGATGCGAGGTAATAAGTACCTGCAATATTCTTACAGGTACTTATTATGGAAACCAAAGAGTAATAGTTTATTAGATCTATTTCTTCTTTTTCTTCTTTTTCTTACAGTCACGTTTACAGTTTTTTTCATAGCCTTTCATTATATTTCCAGCCATTTGAACCAATTTTTTATCGGTAGAGAGAACTGTTGCCGTAATCTTATCCAACTCCTCTCCAGAGATAGGATCAATGTTTGCGTTACGCTTTTTTGCTTCTGCTAGAAACTTAGGATCTTTCATTGTTTTGTTGAAAGCTGTTCGAAGAGCCTGTATTCGATCTTTTGGTACACCAGGCGCAGAAATCAAAGTGCGACCCACAGCTCCTCCAGCAAAGACAAACTTAAAGATAGCTTGAGCTTCTTTGTCATCTGTTAAATCTTGTGGCAAGGGAACGTTAGGCAAGTCTTTTTCGCGCTCAAGCCCAAATTGAACTAATGGAATAATTGCACCACTTGTTATTTTATCCCAAGCTCGTATTTTCCAACTTATCCAAGCGCTAGACTGAGCATCTACATCACCTCGTTCTTGCGCTAAAGTTTGAGGCGCTGAACCAGCATATCCACAAACTTGTTTAAACTTTAAACCTAGTAATTCTTTTGTGGCTTTTACATTCATATAAGTTTGATTATTTCTTCCGGAGCAGGATGCAATTACTTGAGTAGTCTTAACCTGCTCGATTTTTTTTACAGCATGGTTCTTGTTGATCATTAGTACGGGATTAACCGGCGTCAAGCGTCCTATATAATGCATCTTCCCAGCATCATATTTTGCTTTTTTTGGAAACATAAGTTGCCCAACAGCCAATGAGTCAGCTAAGAAACCAAGCATGGTTCCATCTTTTGGCGCTGCATTGTAAAGATGGCTAGCTGCACGCGCGCCACCTCCACCCTGAAGATGTTTTGTAAGAATATTGGGTTTACCTGGAACATACTGAGCCATATGACGGGCTAGCATTCTTGCATAAGCTCCATAAGATCCACCAACAGAAAAACCAACTATAAACGTTATATCTTTGCCCTTATAAAAATTAGCAACCTCATTCGCTTTTGCTGAATTTATGCTAAAAGTTGACGTCGCTATCAGAGCGGATGATGCAACCGCAATAACTCCAAAAATTTTATTAAATCTCATTAATTTTTTCTCCCAGTTCGATTCTACGTTATGGCTAAAAAAACCTTTTAGATATATTTCTATTGCAAACCTGATTAAGTAGATTTGAATCAATCTGCATCTTAGGGTACTCAAAGCATATACATTTGGTCAATAAAAAAAATTTGAATTATGATTTGATTTGCAACTATTGGGTGAATATCTTTTTAAAACGTTTTGAGAAGTGTTATAAAAAAGTAATAGTTTTGTTTTGATCATTAAACTTGAATAAATATAAAAGATAAATTTATTGATGGGGTTATGTTAATGGCTGATGATACAATTGAGAATAAAAGTGCATATTCCTGCAAAGACTTGCAACAACACATTATTGCTCTTGAAGAAGCGGGGTTGCTCCATCGAATTAACGAAGCAGTAAACAAAGATACAGAGCTTCATGCATTAGTTAGGTGGCAGTTTCGCGGCGGTATTGCTGAGAAAGATCGGAAAGCATTTTATTTTAGTAATGTTGTGGACTCCAAAGGACGTCATTTTGATATGCCCGTCGTGGTTGGTGCTTTAGCAGCAAATAGCGATATATATAGAATAGGCATGGATGTACCGTTGGAAGATATTGGCCATGCGTGGCAGGAAGCTATTGCCAATCCAATCCCCCCGAAAGAGGTTAAAAATGCTGCTTGCCAAGAGTTAGTACTTGAGGGACATGATATTGATGGCGAAGGAAAGGGTTTGGATTCTTTACCTGTGCCCATTTCCACCCCAGGATTTGATAGTGCGCCATATCTCACTGCCGCAAATTTTATAACTAAAGATCCTGATAATGGCATTCAAAACATGGGAACTTATAGAGGTGGTTTAAAATCTCCAACTCGTATGGTTGTGCGTATGTCTACTCGTAATAGTGGAGCTGGTGGATATCCCCACTGGGAAAAATATAAAGAGAGAGGTCAAAAGATGCCGTGCGCCGTCGTTTTGGGTTGTCCCCCTAAGATTGCTTACCTTGGGCCTCAAAAAATGCCCCGTGATATAGATGAGTTAACAGTCGCTGGAGCTTTAGCTGGAAAACCAATTGCTGTGGTACGTTGTAAAACCATAGATTTAATGGTGCCTGCTGATGCAGAAATAATTATTGAAGGATTAATTGATACTGAGTATCTTGAGCCTGAGGCACCATTCGGTGAATCTCATGGTCATATTGCTCTCGAAGATTATAATATGATTTTTGAAGTTACAGCTATTACACGCAAAAAGAATGCAGTCTTAGCTTCAATCATATCTCAAGTAACACCAAGTGAGTCTAGTGTTATAAAGAAAGCTGCTTATGAGCCGATGTATCTGGGTCATTTGCAAAAGACGCTTGGCGTTAAAGGTGTAAAAAAAGTCAGTTTGCATGAGCCTCTAACGAATATTCGTAGGATAATTTTTATTATCTTTGAGCCAAATACGCCTCGGACTGAAATTTTCCGGGCGATGCAAGGTGCGGCAATGCTGCGGGCTGATACTGGAAAGTTTGTTATTGCAATCAGTGATGATATCAATCCCGAAAATGCAGATGCGGTCTTTTGGTCTTTAGCGTATCGTTCTAACCCCGCAGAGGATGTTGAAATTTTGGCTCACCGAGATCGTGGTCATGGGCCTAAGAGTAAAACAAAAACTGAGGATTCTACAATGTTAATTGATGCAACGTTAAAAGGCCAGATGCCTCCTTTAGCTTTGCCCAAACAGCAATATATGGAAGATGCGAGGGTTTTATGGGAAAAACTTGGCTTACCTTCTCTGAATCCAGAGGCGCCATGGCATGGTTATTCAATGGGTGATTGGTCAGAAGATTGGGATAAAATAGCACAGCGAGCTGCACAGGGTGATTATTTAATTAACGGATTGCGCTCGGCGCAGATGAAACAAAAAAATATTAAACCCAATACTCCGGTTCGTAGTGTAAAAAATGATTAGAAATATTCCAGATGGTTTAATTGGTAGGCCAATTTCTAGGAAGGAAGACACACGCCTTTTGACTGGTAAAGGCCGTTTCACTGATGACTTTAATCTCGAAAATCAGGCATATGCCGTTATGGTAAGGTCACCACATCCCCATGCGGTAATTAAATCTATCGATATAGAAACAGCACAGAAGATGGACGGTATTTTGGGTGTTTATATTGGTGAAGATTGTATTATGGACGGATTATCAGAAATACCGCATAGTCCTTTGCCAAAAACTGATAATGATCTAAAACTTCGAGCCCGTGATGATAAAGAAGTTTTTATTGGTCCGCACATGCTGCTTCCTTGTGACAAGGTTAGACATGTGGGTGAAGCTATCGCGATGGTTGTAGCTGATAATAGGTATCAGGCTATGAATGCGGCAGAAACGATTAATATTGATTTTGAGGTATTGCAATTCAACCTTGACGGTTTAAAGGCAGCTAATGGTGAAGCCTCACCTGTTTGGGATGAACTTCCCTCTAATACATGTATTGATGCAACGTTTGGTGATGTTTTAGAGACTGAAAAAATTATCTCTACTGCCCGGCATGTTGTTCGTGCGGAATTTTATATTGACCGCGTAACTGGTGTGCCGATTGAACCTCGAGCAGCTATTGGGTCTTTTGATAAAGAAACTGAGAGATATACTATTTATGCGGGCAGTGGAGGGGCTGTTAGGCAAAAACATGAATTAGCTCATGTGCTTGGAGTTTTGCCCGAAAAAGTAAGAGTTTTATCATATGATGTAGGTGGTAATTTCGGAACCCGAAATCGAGTATATGTGGAGTTTGGTTTGGTAGCTTGGGCCGCCAAAAAGATTGGAAGACCTGTAAAATATATATCTGATCGAAGTGAAGCTTTTGTAAGTGATTACCAAGGACGGGATCTTTATTCTAAAGTTCAATTAGCGCTTGATGAAAATGGCTCTTTTTTGGCAATGAGTGCCGATAACATAAGTAATGTAGGCGCGCGGGCCGTTTCTTTTTCTCCTCTAGGAAAGGGTTCAGCATTAATATCAGGGTCCTATCGTATTCCGGTTGCTTGTGTTAGAGCACGCGCTGTATTTACCAATACTATTCCAACACAAGCTTACAGGAGTTCTGGGCGTCCTGAAGTAACCTATGTTATTGAACAGCTTATCGAAAAAGCTGCTGATCAAGTCGGAATAGATGCCCAAAAGCTGAAAGAAATTAATTTAATAAGTCAGCAAGAAATGCCTTACACTAATCCGATAGGATTGACTTACGATAGTGGGGATTATCATAAAAGTGTCAATTTAGCCAAAAAGATGGCTGCCTGGGATGATAGAGAGAAACGGCGAGAGATATCAAAACAAAAAGGTAAACTCAGAGGCATCGGTTTTGCAAACTACGTAGAATCCTCTATTGGATCGCCTGTTGAACAGGCGGAAGTTTATATTAAGCCCGAGGGCATCGTGGAGTTGGTTATCGGAACACAGCCATCTGGGCAAGGGCATGAAACAAGTTTTGCCCAAGTCGCGGCTGATTGGTTTGGTTTGTCGTTAAATGAGGTGAAAATTATTATAGGGGATACAGATATAGTCAAAATTGGTGGCGGATCTCATTCAGGAAGATCCATGCGTATGGCTGGGACCGTTATTGTGAGAGCATGTGATGAAGTAATTGAAAAGGGCCAAAAATTAGCAAGTGAATTATTGGAGGCTTCTATCTCTGATATTGAATTTTCTAATGGAGAGTTTTTTATAAAAGGCACTGACAGTAAAATAAGCTTATTTGAAATAGCAAATAATTTAAAAAAATCAAAAAATGGGAAATTCCGTTCTAGTGATTTAGATGTTATTAAAAGTAATGAAATGCATACACCGGTAGTTCCGAATGGGTGTCATATTTGTGAAGTTGAATTAGATCCAGAGACTGGAGAGGTCAAAATTGTTAACTATGTCGCGGTAGATGACGTGGGTAGGGCTATAAATCCAATGATAGTTCATGGGCAGACACACGGTGCAATAGTTCAGGGATTGGGTCAGGCTATGCTGGAATGTTGTGTTAATAATCTAGAGAATGGACAAATATTATCTGGATCTTTATTGGACTACGGTATTCCGAGAGCAGGAGATGTGCCGCATTTTAACGTTGAATTAAATGAAATACATTCTCCAACAAACCCTCTAGGAATTAAAGCAGGTGGCGAAGGTGGTACAACATCAGCTCCAGCCGTGTACATGAGTGCAGTTTTCGATGCACTTAAAGTTTATGATATCAGGGAATTAAAAATGCCGGTAACACCGCATAATATTTGGCAGACCATTCAAAATACTAAAAAATTTAATGTTTAAAACTAGGATCTAGTCTCTCAGCAAGGCGCATAATGGCAGGCCATGTCCGATTCCCAAACGGTTTATTTTTTCTTCTCTGCCACATTTGATTAGCTGTTGAAATAGCTATATCTTCAGGAATTTCTATATGATCTACCCCCGTTGATAAAAGTTTAATTTGAACATCACAGGCCTTGATTAACCTTTGCATTAATGTAAATGCTTCTCCTATTGTTCTCCCAACGGTTAAAAGTCCATGATTTGCGAGTATGAGAGCAAAATTATCTTTAATATCTTTTACAATTTGCTCTCCTTCATTGTTACTATCAGGCATTCCAGTAAATCCATGAAATCCAACTTTGCCATACAAAGCGCATGCATTCTGATCAAAGTATTTTAACCCTTCTGTCATGGCTGAAACAACAACTCCCGAGGCTGGGTGGATATGAAAAACACATTGTATATCTCGACGCTGTTTCTGAATTTCAGTGTGAAAATTTTGGCCAGATTTAGCTAAATTTAGAGATGGATCAGATAAAATATTATAGTTGATATCTGCTTTGACCAGACTTGATGCAGTAATTTCATCCCATCCCAATCCAACAGGATTCATAACGAATGTATCCGGCGCGCTTGGAATACGAGCCGAAATATGATTATTAATTGTTTCATTCCAACCGTAATAATAGGCTACCCTAAATGCTGCTGCTAAATGTTTGCGAATTAGCCACTCATCTTTACTAACTTTTCCAAACAGTGATGGTATATTGAGCATAAATATAAACCTTTTGTTTTAAAATATTGTTTTCAAACTTTTACCTTAATTCATATTTTTGCATATCGGTTATAAAGACGCTAAATGCTCTGCAGCGTTAAAATAGGGTAAATTATCTTGTGAAGAGCAACCAATCATTGATACTCGCTCTGCAATTTTGATTGCTTTTTGGTATTTTCTCTCGCATTCAGCTTTATCGTGATTTTCGAAAACTTCACCACAAAGAGAAATCCCATAATTTGCCTTTAAAGCGCCGATCTTTTTACCAGAAAACATTCCATCTGCGATATATGATAAATTAAAATCATCTTGTTTGATAATCTGAATTTTATTTTCAACCAAATAACCTCTTATTTGGCCCTCGGTTGCAAGAGCTATATCCCAATACTCCGACTCTGACTGGGTAGCTTCAGCTGAAACCTTCTGGAATGCTAAACAAAATACAAGAAAAACCTGTTCCTTGGGCTCTGCAGTTTTCCAAGCAGTTTGTCCCAGGCTATTCCAGATTGAGAGGTTCATCTCGCTGTAAATTATTGGAATACGTTCAAAAAATAAATTATGTAGTTTATTCTCATTCAACGACGTATCTAATTTTTGTTCCTTGTAGATATCTATTGCGGCATACGTATCACAAATAGGGCAAGCATCATTTTCCTGAATTCCTTTTTTGTACATGAGCGAACATCGTGTTCCATTTGGTAATTCATTTTTGCAGAGCAAATAAATTTCGTTATCGATTTCATCGTCCTGTTGCTGACCAATCCAGTTAAATCGATTCATGAATTGCATATACGATTTTCGATGGCTCCATAAGCTCCACTCCAGTTTTTCTACTGGCCCAAAGGTGCTCCAGTTGGAACTAACATCAATAACAATGCATCTATCTTTTCCGGGAGCTGAGCGGAGCCCTCTTCCTACTGATTGACCCCATAGAACTTTTGATAGTGTAGGTCTTAAATGTACAATAATATTACAATGAGGGTTATCCCATCCTTCAGCAAGGACACCCACGGAAACCATGGCTTCTATCTCGCCTTCCTCATGTTGCGATAGTAATTTCATTCGTTCTTTTATTGGGGTAGCAGCAGTTACAATTGCTGAATTAATGCCCGCGTCTTTTATTATGTCCAATGTCGCTTCAGCAACACTTATATCCGCACAAAACCAGGCCGAAATTGGGTTAGAAGATAATTTTGATCTTTCTTCTTTATAACTCCATATGGCATAGTCAATCATTGAAGATTTAATTATTGCAGGAGCGAGGGATGTTACCGGAAAATCGCCAGAGCTTATATCAATCTTGTCAAGGTCAAGATCATGAACAAAATGACTACGATAAATCGGTTTGACTAAAACTCCTTCCTTAATTAAATCCTCTATATTTGCACAATCTATAATTGTATCAAAAGCTAAATTCAATTGATCTCTTTGATCTCCTGTTCTTCGCTCTGGTGATGCAGTAAGGCCTAAAAATTGCGCAGTTTTTTTTCCTTCCGAATTAAAAGCGTCGATAATTTTTTTATATCCCCTGCCATTAGGAGAAACTCTGTGAGCTTCATCAATTATTATCAAGTCGGCTTTCGGAATAGCATCTGATAAAACATTTTTAGCACGCATGTTAGTGGATAGTAAAACATCGTAATCTTCAAAAGCGGGTCCCGTATCTGATACTGTAAGCTTTCGAACAATATGTTTTTCTTTAAGTGCTTTTTCTAATTGTTCTAACAATACTAATCTATGGCATAAAACTATGATTTTCTTATTTTTATAGAAACGTTCTATCAACTCACTCGCTAGCACAGTTTTGCCAGCGCCAGTGGGGGCTTTTAGTATAAACTTATTATGTTGTTTTATTATTGATGGATAGCGATCAATAATTTCTTGCTGCCAATTTCTTAGATTCATTGGTTTCCTATTCTATTGGTACTTAATATTATAATTTTCACCATTAATCTTATTCCAGAACAAATGTTTTAATTAGAAAACACAGGGTCTATATGTTTACCACATAAATCTCAAGTTTTAGATTTAGACGTATAAAGTCAATTTTTTATATTCGGATTAATTAATATTTCATTGTGATCCTCAATATTCGTAAATTTAACCAAGTCATTTTCTATCCATATTTTCTTGTTTGCAAATAATCGGATTGCCATGGGGTATAGTTTATGCTCGGCGTCTAACACCCGCTCTGCTAGGGACTTTGAAGTATCATTTTGATGCACGGGAACGGCTGCTTGTAAAATGATTGGTCCTTCATCCATACTCGAACTAACGAAATGAATTGTGCACCCAGAAAATTTAACGCCGCACTCTATCGCTCTTTGGTGAGTATTAAGGCCCTTGAATATTGGCAAAAGAGAAGGGTGTACGTTTATTAGTCTGTCTTTCCATGAGTAAACAAACGTATCGGTGAGTATGCGCATGAAGCCAGCTAAACAAACAAGCTCCACATTAGCATTTATCAGTGCTTTCGTAATATTTTTCTCAAAGTCTGAGCGATGTTGAAAATTTTGGTGTTCAATAACTTTGGTTTTAATATTAGCTTTCTTAGCCCTGCCTAAACCATATGCTTCGGCTTTATTGGAGA
Organism: Rhodospirillaceae bacterium TMED23; assembly: GCA_002168115.1. Lineage (GTDB taxonomy): Bacteria > Pseudomonadota > Alphaproteobacteria > Rhodospirillales > UBA2165 > TMED23. Next base: position 210,519 of record NHCC01000014.1, read on the forward strand.
TGACAATTGATAATTCTGCCGGGAAATTTGGATCCTCACACGCGTCTATAATAGATTGTAAATTACTTCCGTTTCCAGAAATTAGAACACCAACTTTTAATTTAATATTTTCAGCCAAGACCCAAAACTTCTCTTTTACTTAATCATGAATAACAACTAATTCATTGTCATCTCGTTGGACAACTTCCCCGATAGGGATAACAGTCTCTCCATTTTCAATCAATATCTGCTGAATATTCGAGGCATGGTCGGGGGAAGTGATAAGTATCATGCCTATTCCGCAATTAAAGGTCCGCATTAGCTCTTTTTTAGTTATATTTCCAGATAAAGCTAGCCAATTAAAAATTTCAGGTATTTCCCATGCTTTTGAATAGAGGTCCACTCCTAATCCTTTGCTTAGAATACGAGGAATATTTTCTAAAAGACCACCACCAGTAATATGGGCTAATGCCTTCACTGTTCCGGTTTTCATCGCTTTTAAGCAGCTTTTTACGTAAATTCTTGTCGGTTTGAGTAAGGCTTCGCCTATTGTTGCAGAGTCGTCAAACGTAGATAAATGGTCTATTTTAATATTTTTGATCTCTAAAATTTTGTGAACAAGTGAGAAGCCATTTGAGTGCAACCCGTTAGATAGAAGACCGATAACAACATCGTTTTTCTTTAAATCGTTAGATGGAAGAATATTGTTTCGCTCTACCGCTCCTACGCAAAAACCAGCTAGGTCGTAAACTCCCGGTTCATATAATCCCGGCATCTCTGCTGTTTCTCCACCTAGTAGTGAAACATCAGCTTGCAAGCAGCCTTCGGAGATGCCTTTGATAACCTCGGCAGCCTCGGTATTATTAAGTTTGCCAGTTGCAAAATAGTCAAGAAAAAATAGAGGCTCACCTCCTTGCACAATAATATCGTTGACGCACATCGCCACTAGATCAATTCCAATACTGTCATGTTGTCCCATTTCTTGAGCTATTTTAAGCTTTGTTCCAACACCATCAGTTGCAGATATTAAAATGGGATCTATAAAACCTGCAGCTTTGAGATCAAAGAGGCCACCAAAGCCTCCAATTTTTCCAAGCGTACCTGGGCGGTGGGTTGATGATGCTATCGGCTTAATTTTATTTACCAATGCGTCTCCAGCATCGATGTCAACGCCTGCTAATTTATAAGTTAGGCTGATATTATTCGTGCCATGATTTATATTGTTTTTTGAAATTTTTTTCCCTTTCCTATCAAAATACTTTCGCCTTTGGCCTGACGTGGTAGATTACATAATAAGGACAACCAAGAAAATACTCCATTGTAGGTTAAATTTAATGACATCAATTTCTGACTTTGAGGTTAATAAGTTACCAATTTTAATTTTGATAAAAAATTTAGTTAAGTACTCTAAGAAATTTTTAACAAAAACGTTTCTATTCTTTAATATCTTTCTGATTCTAANCATATTTTNTATAATAATTAACCATAACNGANTTCACGCTCAAGNTAAGATGTCATCGATAGATCCATTTGTTATAACNGGAATTAAAGTTGATGTNACCGATAAAACTGCAGATTTAGCTCGTAAAAAAGCTTTACGAATTGCTGAGAGTCAGGCTTTCTTGGCTTTGCTGAGAAGGCTAACTATGCGAATCGATCACGATAAACTGCCGGTATTAAGTAAAGATGAAATCTCAGGTTATTTGCAAGAATTTAATATTTTGACTGAAAAAAACTCTAAAACACGTTATATTGCTGAATTCTTATTTAAGTTNAAAGCNAATGATATAAGGCTNTTGTTGAGNGATAGCGAATTAGATTTCACTGAGACAATTAGTAAGACTTCCCTCATTTTACCCGTTTATANTCTNGCCGGAGCAGTTGCGCTTTGGGATAATCCAAATCCATGGCGAGAAGCATGGAGTAATTTTATAAAAAACGATAATTNTTATACTCAAGGTTTAATACCTCTGGTATTAGCAAAAGGAGATNTGAAAGATTTGGCGACAATTAGTGCAGAAGTGGCTGTAAAGGGTGACAAAAAGAGCTTAATNGGTATTGCTAATAAATATGGNATNAAAACAACTCTAGTGGCAATTGGTAGATTAAGTTTTGATCCTAAAGGAAATCGCTTCTTTGATGTAAATATTATTAAATATAATAAAAAAGGCAGCCAAAGTATCNTATCACATAGAGAAACATCTAAGAAGAATATAAAAATTTCNGAAATGATAGGTGCCTCNGTTAAAAGAGTTTATCGAGAACTTAATGAAACTTGGAAACGCAGTCATTTGTTACAATTTGATAAAACAGGGGTGTTAGGGGTAAGTCTCCCCATTAAAAATTTAGAGGATTGGGTAACAGTAAATCGCCGTATTTCGCGTATTCCTGTGGTTGAAAAAATTCAGGTCGTTTTATTTTCCAAGCATTTAATAAGGTTAAAAATGCAATTTATAGGTCATATATCAAAATTAAAATCTGCATTAATACTTGAGGATATTAAACTTAGCAAAAAAGANGGAGATTGGTACATAAGTTCAATNAAAAANGATAGTGAAATTAAGACAAAATAATGAAGTTAAAATGATAAAAAGCCAGGTAAAATTAAACNTTCCCAATCTAATTAGTTTGAGTCGGTTATTAAGTGTTCCGTTCGCCGTTTGGCTGATCATTAATGACGAATTATTAATTTGTTTTTGGATTCTTGTTTATGCTGGAGTAAGTGATGCAGTTGATGGCTTTATAGCGAAGCGCTATAATTTAAGTTCGAAACTTGGGGGATATTTGGATCCTATAGCAGATAAAGCCCTGCTAATTTCAGTTTTTATTTCTTTAGGCTACACGGGATACTTGTACTCATGGCTTATTCTGATCGTGGTATTTAGGGATATTCTAATTTTGCTAGGAGCTCTTATCTATCATCTAATGTATCAAGATTTAGTCATTGAGCCATTGGTTATTAGTAAAATTAATACGACAGTACAATTTATTTTACTGGCAGTAATTATTGGGTTTAATGGATTTAATTTNAAGGGATCAGTTTTTATTGATGTGTTGATTTNTACTACGGCATTTACAACGCTTTCCTCGGGCGCCGCTTACGTTTATACTTGGGGNGGTAAAGTGGCGAGAAAGGAAACGGGAGATTAATATTGTCTCGGAGAATTGAACAAAAGATTCTTATTTGGTTTGTTTTATTAGGACTTGTTCTTGGGTTTTTTAGCCTGGCGAGTGCTATCTTGTTGCCATTCATTATTGGAATTGCGATAGCTTATTTTTTAGATCCTCTNGCAGATAAAATAGAAGAGTTAGGGCTGAGTAGAGTATTATCAACAATANTTATTACCCTAATGTTNTTCTGTCTAATCGTTGGATTATTTTTAATTTTTGGTCCACTNCTCAACGAACAAATAAAAGATTTTTTCGATAAGTTACCGGTAATTTTTGCAAATCTCGGAATTTGGCTGGAACCAATTAAAGCTCAGTTTTCAGAATATTTAGATATAAATAAAATGAATGAAATCTCTGAGTCAACGCAATCATTCGGTAATATTATTGTAAAATGGTTAGGCAACCTATTTGGTAATATTCTTAAGGGTAGTATGGCAATGTTTAACGCGTTGTCTGTGATTTTAATAACCCCCGTTGTGTGTTTCTATCTTCTTAAAGATTGGGACAAGATTTTATCAAAAATTGATGGCTTGCTTCCTTTAGAAACTGCTCCGGCGATTAGAATACTGGCTAAAAATATAGACTCAACCATTGCTGGTTTTGTTCGAGGGCAAGTTACAGTCTGTATTATTCTATCAATAATTTACGCTTTAGGTTTAACCTCTATTGGGCTCGATTTTGGGTTGGTTATCGGNTTGCTCTCTGGGTTGATGTCATTCATTCCTTATATTGGATTTATACTTGGATTAATCGTAGCTTTGATAGTTGCGTTTAGTCAATTTGATTTGANTTATAATATTTTTCTTGTTGTTTTTGTTTTTGGGCTTGGGCANATTATTGAATCTGTATTCTTAACTCCTAAATTGATCGGAGATAAAATAGGCTTGCACCCAGTATGGATAATCTTTTCTCTAATGTTTGGTGGTTCCATATATGGTTTCCTTGGTATCTTGCTAGCTATACCTGTAGCTGCTACCCTAGGCGTTTTGCTCAGATTTGGGGTAACAAAGTACTTAGAGAGCTCAATCTACTCTGGTTATTCCAAAACTAAGGATAAATCTTGACTTTATTCAATCAATTGCCGTTCGATTTTGACCATCGACCTTCCCTTGATGGAAATGATTATTTGGTTACAGTTTCGAATAAGGAGGCGGTTTTATGGTTGGATAAATGGCCAAGTTGGTATTCTTGTTGCTGCATAATATATGGCCCGTCCGGTTGCGGTAAATCACACCTGGGTAATGTTTTTATGTCAATGAGTAATGCTGTTTCGGCGAAGTTAGATCACCACTCATTAGAAGAATTCGATAATTTTCTTGATATCAATCGTAATATTGTTGTTGACGATATAGATGGAAAACTAAAAACATTAGCCGATGAGGAAAATTTTCTTCATATCTATAATAACCTCTCGCTTACAGGGGGGAATATTTTGCTGCTTGCAAGCAAAGCGCCAGTTCAATGGGAATTAAAGCTAGCCGATTTGCGCTCACGTATTCAAGCTTCTCCTGCGATTGAAATACGCATGCCTGATGATGAATTAATATATGCGGTCCTTATAAAATTATTTTCTGATCGTCAAATAAGAATAGATTTAAGAGTGCTAGAGTATATTGTGAAAAGAATAGATCGTTCTTTTAGCTCTGCGCAGAGATTTGTTGAGCGAGCTGATCATATAGCGCTAACTCAGAAGAAGAAGATTAGTTTAAGCATAGCCCGTCAGGTATTGAATGATATGGGTTTTTAACCTAGGACAATCATCTTCTTTGCGGAGTTGTAGGATTTTTTAAAATATTCGAGCCATCCCAAATGGCGAAATATGAACTTCTAAATTTATGAATAAAGTTAGGAGTTGGATTATAAGTCTCAGGTTTCTTTATTACGGAAATAATTTTTGAACGCGGATATTTATCTAAAAAACTTTTAATTCCCCCATCACCGGTTTCAACTATTGGTTTTTTAAGTCTACCTAAAAAATGAAATTGACCGTGATATTTGCCATAGTAAGCTATTGTATAGCCCTCGCGCTGTGAATTTGAGATGAACTCTGCGACAGGTTTTATATTGTAGCCGTGAGTTAAAATAGGCCTTACAGCGAATAAAACTAAAATTATGATTAAATTATTAGAGAGTGCAGTCACTAAAATTCTATTTTGTATGATTTTAGGTGGGTAAATAATCAAGAACAATCCAAATAAAACTAGAGGTGCGCCCCAATAAATATTAATTTTAATAATCCATTCAGCATATTCATTGCTGGTTTCAACATTTTGGGATGCTAAAATTATAAATCCAATTATAAATGCAATTAGTGCCGTGGGGATAATATCAAACCTATGATTGAAGAGATCTTTGCTTCCCAAAGAAATTAAGAGTGCTGAGGCCCCAATTGATAACATAGGAAAAATTGGTAAGAGATAATGAGGCTGTTTTCCGCTGAATGCCGATAAAATAAGAATAGAACTAATTACTATTATCATTATTAAGCGGTATGAATGGGGAATTTGAGAATAGTTATAAACTTGATGTATTCTATGCCATAAATTTTTTAAAATAGTTGGCCAAACAATCCATGGAAAAAGTAATAATGGGATAATCGCAGCGTACCACCAGAATGGTTGTTTGTGAGCAAACGAGTTAACAATGCGGCCGGCCGATTGACCCCAAAATATTGCATCACTATATTCTTTTCCTCCTGCAATACTTGCAGGAATTGCCCATGCTAGTGCTATCACTACCCCAGCTAATGTACTAATCATAAGACCTATATACCATTTCATAATTCTCTTGGTATTATTTATTTGGAGCCAATAAGGTGCAAAAAACGCGGCGGGTAAAAGATAAATCAAAATTATTGGCCCTTTACTGAGGATGCCGAGCCCAATAGAAACTGCAAATACTCCCCATCCTAGATTTAATTTTTCTTTTCCAGAATCAATAAGAGCGTTGATCCCCAATAAGGTCCAAAAAACGACGAGTAAATCGAACATTGTGACTGTAGAGAATATCGCCCAGTAGCTTGTTCCAATTAATAAAAAAGGCGCTATCAAATAAGTTTGAGTTTTTGGATAAAGACGGTTCGCGATTACAGTGGTCAATATAATGCAACCTATCCCAAATATTGGTGCTATTACTCGCGGTGACCACTCATTTAGACCAAAGATTTTCCAACTAAAATTTATAATCCAGAATAATAGAGGCGGTTTGTGGCTATATGTACTTCCATTCAAGTGGGGAACCAAAAAATCACCCCTAACCCACATTTCCCATGCCACAGCTAAATAGCGTGTCTCGTCTATTGGTAGTAAGGGCTTTAGTGTTAATCCAAACAATAAAGTCAATATCGTGACTGTAATCCAGATCCATGGCCTTAAACGAGAATAATCTAACATCATTTAACCAGTTAAATTTGTTAACTAAAATCTGAGAATGTTGAAGTCTACAGGATTTATATCCAATTGTTGAAAGCAAAAGTTTATTGTTATTTTAATAGTTAAACTTCGTCATTTGTCTAGTTGTATAGATAAAAACATACTCTAATCAAGTTCATTGTTTTCTCAGGTGATTCGTGAATTCATAAATGGTTTTATTTTTTTTCTTTACAGAGTATATAAGTTTATAATTATAAAATCTTTTATTGAGTTAATAACCATTTGTGCATTAAGTCAGTTAGTTGAAATGTTATTTGCGAGAGTGAAATCAAAAAGTCGGTTGGATCCGTGCGAATAGCTATTGTGGACATTGGATCAAACACTGTAAGGCTTGTTGTGTTTGACGGTCGCGCAGAGCTGCCAGTTTCTATTTTTAATGAGAGTGTCGTATGTGCTTTGGGAAAGGGTTTAGGGGAAACAGGTTTATTGAATCCTAATGGTATTAAATTAGCTATGCGTGCGCTGAAACGATTTATAAAATTAGTGAGAGAGTTACAGATACAAAACTTTGTGATGTTGGCTACTGCTGCGGTTCGAGACGCTGTGGACGGAGAGCGGTTTGTAGAAAGAGTTAAAAATAAATTTGGTTATAGTGTCCAAATTCTAAGTGGAGCTCAAGAGGCAGAGTTAAGTGCCATGGGCGTAATAAGCAGCTTTCCCAAGGCTTATGGACTTTTTGCTGATTTAGGTGGTGGAAGTCTTGATATTATTACACGAAAAGATAGTTCTTTTTGTCACAATGCTACCTTCCCATTAGGACATATTAGAGTCGCTGAAGACTCACAATATGATTATAAAAAAGCTATTAAAATTATTGAAAAACAACTTAAAAAATGTCAATGGCTGTTAAAACTTAAGGGTGGGACCTTGCATGCCATTGGGGGTTCCTGGCGTGCCATAGCACTTTTGTATATCGAACAAACCAAATATCCATTGCATGTATTAGATAATTTTACGATGAATAATAGTGATGCAAGCGCTTTCACAAAATTACTTGGACAATCGAGTTTAAAATCATTTGAAAAAATGGAACGTATCGAGGGCTCTAGAGAACAAACCATGCAATATGCGGCAATAGTTCTTAATCGATTAATCAAGGTAACCAGACCAAAAGAAATTATTTTTTCAGGCTATGGCTTGCGAGAGGGGCAATTTTTTAAAATGCTTGAAAATTCATCTAATGAAATTGATCCCCTAATAAATGCCTGTAATGGATTCGCCCTGCGGTCAGGTCGTTTTTCAATAAACGGCGTCGAAATCGCTTCTTGGATGTTTCCTATATTTGCCAAAGAAACAGATAATTATCATCGTCTTTGTAAGGCAGCAGCTTTGCTAAGTGATATTGGTTGGACCGAGCATCCAGATTATAGGGCAATCCATTCATTTACACGTGTGTTACGATTTCCGATTCCTGGCATTACACACAAGCAAAGAGTTATGTTGGCAATTGCTATCCTCATAAGATATAAAGGGAATTTGAGCCAGTACGAGGTAAAAACCGTAAAAGGTTTAATCTCTCAAAAAGATCAAAATCGCTCACAAATAATGGGATTAGCATTAAGGTTTGCTCATTTGATCTCTGGCGGGGTTCCTGGTATTTTACCAAAAACAAAACTTAGAATAGACGATAAATTAATACAACTAATCGTTGAAAATGATAGTAAGTCATTGATTAGCTTATCTGTTAAAAAGTTATTTTTAAATTTGAGTAATGAATTAAAATTAGAGGGGAGAATTGAATTTTTACCTAAAATATAATGTTGTTTATACTTTTAATTTATTTCTTTGCTATATTTTACTAACCTCAATTTTTTTTCTTCTATTATAATTGCCGATTTACCTTCAATTAAGTTGATGGCATCCTCTCCAAATAGGTCTTTGCGCCATCCAGATATGGCCGCAACATCAGCTTTCGATCCAAAGGACGCAAGTTTCTCTAAATCCGCAGAATTTGCAATCAATTTCTGAGCAACACCATGTTCATCACATTTCATTTTTAATAATACTTTGAGGTAATCAGTCATGGGTCCAATATTCTTGGGTACATTGGGGCGACGTGGAACCTGTGGACATTGGTCCAGGGGTATGTTTTCGCCAAACTCGACCGCTTTAATTATCGACTGCCCAACATAACCTTCCGCTAAGCGGTGGCCAAGACCACGTATTCTGGCAAGACTTTTTGCGGTTTTTGGAGTATTATGAGCTATTTCAATTAAAGCTTCATCTTTTATAACATGATTTCGGGGTATATTCTTTTTTTGAGCTTCTTTTTCTCGCCATGAAGCCAGTTCTCTCAAAACTGCTAAGAAACGAGGATTAGGATTACGAGCTTTTATTCTTTTCCATGCTTCTGGCGGTGATGTTTGATAGACATTAGTATCATTTAATTTTTCTATCTCTTCTTTTAGCCAATTGCTCTTGCCGCCCTCTAATAGGTGTTGATTTAAATTTTCGTAAACTAATCTTAGATGGGTAACATCACCAAGGGCATAATCAATTTGTCTCTGTGTTAGTGGTCTTAAAGACCAGTCAGTATAGCGAGAGGATTTATCTATTATTTTTCCGGTTATTTTATTTACAAGCGTATCGTAGCCAACCGATTCACCAAACCCGCACACCATGGCTGCAATCTGTGTGTCGAAAAGAGGCTGGGGCAACCTGTTTGTTAATTTAAAAAGGATTTCTAGATCTTGTCGAGGTGCGTGAAAAACTTTAAGAATTTTTGGATTATAAATAATATTTAGCAAAGGCTCAATATTAATGTTTGGAGATAAAACATCAATAACTGCCGCATTTTGACTATCTGCGATTTGAATTAGGCAGAGATTAGGCCAATAGGTTCTTTCCCTAATAAATTCGGTATCAACTGTAATGTATTCTGCTTCTTTTAGTTTATTACAAAGTTTGGATAAAGAATTTGTTGTCGTAATTAATGTCATTTTCTACTGTTTACATATTTTTTACGCTAACTAAAGCCTGTTTTACGAAATAGGGGAAATTGTTAAATATTCAGTGCTAGACATTTCCGTTAGATTCTTGTTAAAGAGAGTGTTTGAGCTGTTTCTCTAATTATAGTTTTAAATAAAGCAAAACTTTTTATGAGATTCATAGTTATCTTAATCATATTACTCAGTTGATTTTTAAAAATAGTTAACTTTTTTAATGGACCCCGAAACTCTCTTTATTTGATAAGCTATTATCTCCGTATAGGTTAGATGATCTTTTTTGCCTTTATTATTACTGAATTAAGGTAAGAGAATGGCTTATGGTCAGATATAATAATATCATAAAAACCAGCATTCTCTATTATTGAAGATATCTTATCTTGGCTAACTGCGCCTCCTAATGATGTGGTATAAGAGAGAGGATCAGTATAAACCTCAACAGGTAATTCTTTATTTTTTATGAGGTCTCTGATAATTAGCGTTCCATTATTTTTGAGAACTCTATGGGCTTCACCAAACACTTTTGCTTTGCTGACCGCTAAATTAATTGACGCATTTGCGATAATTAAATCAATACTATTATTTTTTAGGGGAATATATTCAAAATCAGCACATAGAGGAAAAATATTTTGTTTATTATGGTTTGATAGGGCGCTTTGTGCCAAATCAAGTGATATTATTATTCCGTACTTGACCTTGTTTGATAGAATATAGCTGTCTATTCCCACACCAGATCCCAAATCTAAGATTGTTTCGCTGCCTTTTAGACTTATTTGATCTAGAAGGAAACCACAGCCATGATAATTTTTTATGAGTTTCGCTGGTATATTTTTGAGTAGTTCTTTGGGATATCCTGAATCAATTATTTTTTCCATGGATACATTGCATACTTTGTATTCCTGAGCGTACCTATTCCTTATTTGTAATTTTAGTTGAGATTCCCAGTTAGATTGCATCTTCATAAAACAAAGGGGGCATTATTGAGCCCCCTTTTTAAATTCCCTTTAACTTATGTTTTCTAATGCGGCATATGGTCTGGATTCCAAAACGTACCAGACCTGATCATCCCAGCGATACGCTCGCCATGTTCAATCCAGCTATTTTCATTAAATTCGGCCTGTTTTTCAGTATCACACTCAACCCGTTCAACCCTACAATCCCAATTTCCATTTCCGGTGTATTCTACAACCGCATAAGAGGGGCGCGGATCGCCATCCCAACTCATTCCTACAGCTGCGGCGCAAACGAGTTGGTTAATCTTTTCTCCATTCTTAATGTTTCTTACTGATGGTCCATGAATATGACCATGGGCCATAACATCGTAATTATAATCAATAAGTTTATCGGAAATTTCGTCATCAGTAAGACGGAAGGGGAAAGCATCTGAATCACCGATATCATAAGGGGTGCCATGAAATACGTGAAAATCATGGCCCATTTCCGGAGTATATGTCATTGAAAAAGGACGTTTATCTAACCATTCGATTTGGGCATCATTAAGGCGTTCTCGCGTTTGTTTCATCATTCTAAACATCCATTCTTGATGAGGGCTCTTTGGCTTTGTTGTTTCCCATACTTTGCGGGTAACCCACAAATCCACATTGCCGACGATTAGATCAATCTCGGGGCGGTCCATCATGCGCTGAACAATGAGTTCAGGTTCTGGACCTAGACCAACCAAATCGCCTATTACGATTACTTTATCTGGGCTCTCTTTCGCAACTTGGCTCTCTACGGCGTCCAATTGAGTAATTTGACCATGGATATCTGAATATAGACAATATTTAAAACTCATTACTTTTATTCCTTTTCAATCGCCATACAACTATTATTTATTTTATAACAACAAATTTCTCTCAGAATAATTGTATGTTTTTATTTCAAATATTCCAAGTATAACAAAACTTTTTATTCTACGGCAAACTCTATTATTTTCGTTATAAAACTATGTTGTCAATAGCCGTTTAAAATTTTAGACGCCAAGATTAATCATTTTGCAAAGAGGATATTTTAGTGCATACCTAAATTAATCTAAAATACTTGTATTCTTGACTGATTGATTTAAAACCCTCAAGAATAGAAAGCTACCAGAATAAACCTGCTATTTGATTTTTATATTTGAGAATGTTGCAACCATGGTAAATAGTTACAATCATCCCTTTCGTAGTCACAACTGTGGTGAGCTTAGAATTGATCAAACAGGCAATAAGGTTCGTTTATCAGGCTGGATCCATCGTAAGAGAGATCATGGGAATTTGCTATTCATTGATATAAGGGACCATTATGGGATTACCCAGTTAGTGATAGAGAATAATGGAAAAATTTTTGAAGCTCTAGAAAAAGCACGACCAGAGTCAGTCATAACTGCCACAGGCTCGTTAGAGAAGCGTTCGCCGGAAACAGTAAATAAAGATATACCCACAGGCGAGGTTGAGCTTCGCATTGAACACCTTAATATTGAAAGCCACTCTCAAGAGCTCCCGCTGCAGGTATTTGGTGATGGCGATTTTCCTGAGGATATTAGATTAAAGTATAGATTTATTGATTTGAGGCGTGAGGGAGTGCACAGAAATATTGTCTTACGGAGCAAAGTTATTACTTCTATAAGACAACGGATGATAAATCAGGGCTTTATGGAAATACAAACACCGATACTTACAGCGACGTCCCCGGAAGGAGCACGTGATTATTTGGTTCCCAGTCGGATTCACCCTGGAAAATTTTACGCTCTCCCTCAAGCTCCGCAAATATTTAAACAAATGCTTATGGTTTCCGGTTTTGATAAATACTTTCAAATTGCCCCATGTTTTCGCGATGAGGATGCTAGGGCTGATCGATCGCCGGGAGAATTTTATCAACTTGACTTAGAGATGTCATTTGTAACCCAAGAGGATGTTTTTAATGCAGTAGAACCTGTTCTTCGTGGTGTTTTCGATGAATTCTCAGGAGATAGAATGGTCCCTGAGGGACCTTTTCCCAGAATTCCGTATAATGAGGCAATCAAGTTGTATGGTTCTGATAAGCCTGATTTACGTAACCCGATAAAAATGGCGTCAGCTACACAGGTGTTCGCCGGATCGGGTTTCAAAATTTTTGCAGGCATGATTGAGAAAGACCCTAAGGTTGAGGTTTGGGCTATTCCTGCTCCTGGCGGTGGCTCTCGAGCATTTTGTGATAGAATGAATGCTTGGGCGCAGGAACAAGGGCAGCCAGGCCTCGGATATATATATTTTCGAGATGGTGAAGGTGTTGGTCCACTCTCAAAAAATATAGGAATTGAAAGAACTGATCTAATAAGGACTGAATTAGCTCTTGGAGATGGTGATGCTATATTCTTTGTGGCAGGCGTACCAAAAACGTTCTCCTCTTTTGCGGCTCAAGCAAGAATGAAAATTGGTGAGGATCTCGAGTTAGTTAATAAAAATGAATTTCAATTTTGTTGGATTGTTGATTATCCAATGTATGAAATGAATGAAGATAGTGGTAGGTATGAATTTAGTCATAATCCGTTCTCAATGCCACAAGGTGAAATGGAAGCATTGGATAATGATAAACCTGAAAATATCTTAGCTTATCAATATGATATTGTTTGTAATGGCGTCGAGCTATCCTCTGGTGCCATCCGAAATCATCGGCCAGAAATTATGTTTAAAGCATTTGAGATTGCGGGCTATTCGAAAAGTGATGTAGAAGAACAATTTGGTGGATTGTTAAATGCTTTTAAATACGGCGCTCCTCCTCATGGGGGATCTGCACCGGGAATTGATAGAATTGTAATGTTATTAGCTGATGAACCTAATATTAGAGAGGTTATTGCTTTCCCAATGAATCAACAAGCAGAGGATTTGTTAATGGGTGCGCCTATGGAAATTCCGAAAGGAAGATATAAAGAATTACACATTAAGTCTGACTTGCCAAAAGTGGTTAGTAAAGTTTTTGATTGAGATTAGAAACTATTACAGATATTTAAAATTTGTTATTTTTTTTATACCTGATAGAGCGACCTTTTTTAATTGAAGACTCCCCATATTTTTGTCTGACGAGGTCGATTGTTTTTTCAATCACTTCCGCTTTCGTATCGGTTTCGAGTGATAATATCCTTTGTTTCTCGTTAAAATTTAACTCCAATTTTGATAAATTTATTCCCATAAGTCGATAAGATGTCTCATGCTTTTCTTTATCGAGAAGTATTTTAACTTCTTGATAAATTTCCTCAGCTAAATACATAGGTTTTTTATAGGTTCTGGAGCGAGTTTTGATTTTAAAATCTTTGCTTTTTAATTTTAATGTAATATTTTTACTAGTGAAATTTTTTCTCTTTAAAGTTTTTGATACCCGTTCGCATAGTGGCCATAAAATTTCTAATAGTTTTTCTCGTTTTCTAGTATCGTGGTGGAAAGTTTTTTCGACTGAAACACTCTTTCTTTTAACCTTTGGTTCAACTTTACGCCCATCGATACCATTAGAAAGGTCATTGAGTCTTAAACCGATTTTACCATACCTTTTATAAAGCGTTTGCTTTTCTATCTTTCTTAGTTGACCAATTGTGTTTATTCCATCTGATTTCAGTTTTAGTTGTAATGACTTTCCTACACCCCAGATAGACTCAATAGAGCGATTCTCGAGGAAATTTAGAGTTTCGTTCTTGCCGATTATTGAAAACCCACGCGGTTTATTAAGATCAGAAGCCATTTTCGCCAGAAATTTATTGAAACTTAGACCAACTGAAACAGTAATGCCTATTGTTTTTTCAATTAAATTAGAGAGTTTAACTAACGTCACCGCCGGACAGGACCCATGCAATTTTTCAGTACCGCTCAAATCTAGAAAAGCTTCATCAATTGAAATTGATTCAACCAGAGGTGTTGTAGTAAGCATGACTTCTTTAATCTGGTTACTAATTTCTTGGTATCTCTCGATATTTGGTGGGATAACTATTGCTTCAGGGCATAATTTCAATGCTTTAAACATTGGCATGGCTGAATGAATGCCATTAATACGAGATATATAGCAACAAGCAGCGACTACTCCACGTTTTCCACCTCCAACGATTACAGGCTTATTTCTGAGCTTTGGGTTATCTTTTTTCTCAACGCTGGCAAAGAATGAATCGCAGTCAATATGAGCAATTGAAAGTTGATCTAACATTGGGTGGGCTAATACCCTGTAGGCACCGCATAATTTGCAGTTTTGATCTTTTAAGATTTGCGTATTAAAAGCTAGACAATTTCTGCAAATTTGTGGCATTAAATTATGTTTACTTTGTTTGACCAAAGCCACGCCGCTCCGCGCACCCCGCTTGAGTCACCGTGCTGGTTTTTAACCAGTTTGGTTTTTATTTGATCCGAGAAAACCCAACTATGCCAAAAATCGGGTACTAATTCATATAAGAGATTTATATTTGATAATCCTCCTCCAAGCACAATTATGTCTGGGTCAATTAAATTAATAACTGATGAAAGTGATCGCGCTAATCGTGAAGAATAAATACGTAGTGTTTTTTTTGCCTGATGATTATTCTTCTCAAGTAAAATATTTATTTCTTTTGCACTCAATGCTATTTGTCCGCATGCAACATTTGAATGCAACTTGGATAGTGCTGAACCATTTAAAAAGGTTTCAATGCAACCTATTTTTCCGCAATAGCATTTGCCAATCATTTCAAACTCATCCGCTGATTGCCAAGGTAATGGATTATGCCCCCATTCTCCAGTGATTGAATTAGAACCACTTAAAATAACTTTATTGACCGAAATTCCTCCACCTACACCCGTACCTAAAATTACACCAAATGCTACCATTGCATCTTTTGCCGCTCCATCAATACATTCTGATAAAATAAAGCAGTTAGCATCATTTGCTAATTTTATTGGCTGGCCAATAGTATTTGTTAAATCCTCCTCAAGTGGCTTCCCAATTAACCATGTTGAGTTTGCATTTTTAACTAAGCCAGATGATGAAGATATTGAGCCAGGTATTCCTATTCCTACTGAAATAGAATTATTAAGTAGCTTTTTTAAACTTAAAACTATTTCAGAAATAGTTTTTATGGTTTTAATATAATCGCCTTGAGGAGATGGAATTCGTCTCCTCAAAACCTGTTCGCCATTTGGTTTTAAACAAATAATCTCTATTTTTGTTCCACCTAGATCTATACCAATTTGCATGTTCATTTTGATATCACTGAATTATTCTATGAGTTTATATAATCTACTTTTATTTAATAATTTAATTCCCAGACATAGCGAATTTAAACACTTTTGAAACACTTTTCTGTAATATTCTAGGATAAACAACCTATAACAGGTAAAAAATAATTGTGAAAAATCTCTAAATCATTCTTATTTTTAGAGATATGAAAAGGGCGAAATCAAAATGACAAATTTATATAAATCTCAAGATATACGAGATAAAACAACCTCAAAAAATAAAAATAGTAAAAATGACTTGGGATTTACTCGCGAAGGTTTGAGGTTAGCACTTGAATTGAAGGAGCGATATCATTCTAATGAACCTTTAATTGTTCCCGAGAATGGCAATAAGTTGCTAATGCCTGAACATTTACTGAATGACGATATTAATTTACTAGGACTCGAGGATCCTCTTCCACTAGCAATGGTGGCTTCTAGAGATCCCGACTCACCAATGTCTGTTGCTGCAACTGTAAGAATTAGTGGTATGCCTCAGCGGACACCCCTAATAAATGAAGTATTCAGTATGTTGGGTCAAACTTCTAAGCACCCTGCTGTAAAGCAGTGTGTTAACTTGGTTAAAGAAAGTGCTTTTAATCCTGAAATCATAGGTAAAGTTAAGCGTAACGCCAAACAATTTGTGGCTATGAGCCGTAAACGTTATACTCAAGCTCTAAAAGAAAATCTAAGGCAGTTAATTGAAGGAAATCTGAACCCCAGAACTTTCGTTGCTGAATTTTTTGAATTATCGGAAGCAGGGAATTTAAGGGTTGATATAAGAAAAAAATTAATTCTGGGCCTTTTAAATTCGGATACGATAAGGCCGTCTATTAAGTTTCTTTTTTTGGAAAATTTAGAGAGATTACCTTCCACGATTAGGCTCGAGGTTATTAATGAGGCAATGAGCGCACCCGATAAGCCCATACTAGAAGCTATAAAACAAGAATTAGCGTGGATCCGTCAAAGTTTACCAAAAGAAACGATCAATTAGAATGGTAAACACAGATTGTTTTTTGTAATAAATAAAATTTAAAATAATGCAGGTTTTATATTTCTTGAATTATAACTAATAGCTCTCTCTTTTATATTAATACTTGGTTCTGGCTGAATGAATGACTCAAATACTCTATTAATCATTGGCATAACATCGTTATTTGCTAATTTGTAAAAAATTGTTTGAGCAGATCGTTTGGTTTTTACAATTTTATTTTTACGCAGGATTGCTAGATGTTGCGATAACGACGATTGACTTATACCTAAAATAGTCTCCAGTTGTCCAACTGGGTATGACTTTTCGCTTAAAAGTTGTATTATCAGTAAACGATGATGGTTTGCTAGAGCTTTTAATAATATTGCCTTTAAATATATAGAGTTTTTCTTATCATTCTGAGTCTTAATATTAGATAATACCATTATTGGTCCCTAATTTTTGATTATATACATAATATGAATATTGATTCTATTTAACACTAAGTCGATAAAAATTTTAAGTTTTTAAAATAAAAGGCTCGTATTTTGAGTACGCAATTTTTATATCATTCAGATTATTTGGATCATAACCCTGGTTTACGTCATCCGGAGTCTAGCAAACGGTTAATAGCGATTACAAAAAAACTTTCTAACGGTAAGTTTGACTCGCTTGTAAGAGTGCAATCTCCAAAAGCTGAATTTGATACAATAGCTCTAATGCATAACCCATATTATGTGGAGAATATTTTTAATTCACTACCTATTTTAGATTTTACACGAATTGATCCAGATACAATATTGTCGCCTGGTTCGGGAGATGCTCTCTTGAGGGGTGTTGGGGGCATTTGTTTAGCAGTCGATAACGTTTTGAGTGGGTTATCTAATAATGCTTTTTGTTGCATCCGCCCGCCTGGGCACCACGCCGAATATGCCGCAGCTATGGGATTTTGTATTTTTAATAATGTAGCTGTTGCGGCAAAATACGCCCAGAGAAAATATGGCATTGATAAGGTGGCAGTCGTTGATTTTGATGTTCATCATGGAAACGGTACTCAACACTTATTTGAAAATAGTCCTAATTTATTTTATGCTTCTACGCATCAATTTCCAGCTTATCCTGGCACGGGATTAGCCTCAGAGACAGGTTTAGGAAACATTGTTAATGTTCCCTTGAGACCGGGGACCGGGTCAGAGTTTTTTAGAATGGCTTATACAAAAACTATTTTACCGAAATTAAATGCATTTGGACCAGATTTATTGATGGTCTCTGCTGGATTTGATGCACATATAGAAGACCCACTATGTCAATTAAATCTTAATACTGATGACTTCAACTGGGTAACACGGCGTTTATTGGAGGTTGCCGATAATCACTGTCACGGACGGTTAATTTCGACTCTCGAGGGGGGATATGACTTGGATGCNTTAGCGGATAGTGTNGCTGAACACGTAGGGGAATTGTTGATNTCTGGATAGATANTTAACTTTTGTCCAAAACTTTTTGAAATTTAGTTTGCTCANTTATAAAACCAAGTAGTANAGTTAAACAAANCTCTTAATAGGTGCATTACCGAGGAGAATTATNTATGGGGTCAAAGAAATTGGAGAAGGATAAAAAAACGAATATTGATNNAATGAGTTTNGAGGAAGCTTTNGNACAACTTGAATTGATAGTAGACAATCTCGAANNAGGAGAGAGTAAATTAGATGATGCTATTAGCGCTTATGAACGNGGCATTTTATTGAAGAAACATTGTGAGGCTAAATTAAATAAAGCTAAATCTCGTGTAGCTAAAATTTCAATTGGTTCAGAAAAAGATATAAAAGTGGAAGAGTTAGAGCTAGAGCGCACCTAAATGATTGATTTTCAGCAACCTTTTCGAGATTTTTCGGATGCTCTTGCTGATGTAGTTGCAGCTACGGAGACAGCTCTCTTAGAACTTATTCCAGTTAGCGATGGTCCAGAGTCGCAAATTATTGATGCCATGCGTTACTCTGTAATGGCAGGAGGCAAAAGACTTCGACCCTTTTTAGTGATTGCGACTTCAGATTTATTTGATGTTCCGCGTTCATCATCTGAAAGAGTGGCAGCGGCGATAGAAATGATCCATACGTACTCTCTTATTCATGATGATTTGCCGATGATGGATGATGACGATTTTCGGCGAGGTGCGCCAACGTGTCATAAAAAGTTTGATGAGGCTACAGCCGTATTGGCAGGNGATGCACTTCTCTCCTTGGCATTTGAGGTTTTAAGCCATGATGATACACATAATTCAACAAAAGTTAGGTGTGATATAATATTAGAAGTTTCCCGTGCTATTGGAGTAAACGGAATGGTAGGTGGACAAATGTTAGATATTTTAGCAGAAACACAAAAGTTNGGCGTATCCGAAATTACTCGTCTTCAGAGAATGAAGACAGGTGCATTAATAAATTGCTCGTGTCAAGCCGGGGCTATTTTGGGTAAGGCGAGCGAGACNCAAAAAAATTTATTAANTGCTTATGCAAATGATATTGGCCTTGCTTTCCAGATTATCGATGACTTATTAGATATAATCGGAGATCCAAAGTTACTTGGTAAAGCTGTGAATAAAGATACTAAAGCTGGCAAAGNAACATTTGTTTCATTGCTGGGTCCTGATCGGGCTATGGAACAGGCAAAAATTTTAATTGAGCAAGCGATAAATAATCTCAATAGTTTTGGAGAAAAGTCAAAAGATTTAATAAGTCTTGCAAAGTTTATAATAGCTAGACGTAACTAAGTTTTTACAATAAAACATAGCCGATTGATTTTTTAATTAAGAAAGATACGTAATGGTGGAATGTAGTAAAACACCGATACTGGATAAAGTCACTANGCCTTCAGATATTCGTGAATATTCGGTGGCAGAATTGAAGCTATTGNCNGANGAATTGAGGGCGGAGACGATTGATGCGGTTTCTTTAACTGGGGGCCATCTCGGCGCAAGCCTCGGTGTTGTTGAATTAACCGTAGCATTGCATCATGTATTTAAAACGCCTAGTGACCGTCTAATTTGGGATGTAAGTCATCAGGCCTATCCACATAAAATTTTAACTGGCCGCAGAGATAAAATTAGGACACTTAGACAGGGTGGGGGGCTCTCTGGTTTTACGCGTCGTTCTGAAAGTATTTATGATCCATTTGGAGCTGCCCATAGTTCTACCTCTATTTCGGCTGGCCTTGGTATGTCAGTTGCTTCTGATCTCAGCGGTGAAAAAAAGAATGTGATTGCAGTTATAGGCGATGGAGCCATGAGTGCTGGAATGGCTTATGAGGCAATGAATAATGCGGGCTCATCGAAATCTCAATTGATTGTCGTTTTGAATGATAATGATATGTCAATCGCTCCACCGGTTGGAGCCATGAGTGCATATTTGTCGCGTTTAATTTCATCAAAGTCTTACCAATCGATACGAGAGTTTGTGAGAGATATAGTTGAGAAAATGCCACGGAGAGTAGAGGAAACAGCAAGAAGGGCTGAAGAATATGCTCGGGGTATATTAACAGGTGGGACCCTATTCGAAGAATTAGGTTTTTTTTATATAGGACCGGTCGATGGTCATAATATAGAGCATTTGTTACCTTTACTCAAAAATGTAAGAGATAGTGAGTCTAATGGACCTATCTTATTGCATGTAGTTACAAAAAAAGGTCATGGATATGAGCCGGCGGAGAAATCATCTGACAAGTATCATGGTGTCTCAAAATTTAATATTATAACTGGAGAGCAAGATAAACCTGTTTCAAATGCTCCATCTTATACATCTGTTTATGCTAGAGCTCTTATTGCCGAGGCAAAAAAGGATGAAAAAATCGTTGCTATCACGGCAGCAATGCCTGGTGGGACTGGCTTAGATAAGTTTGGTGATGCTTTTCCTGATAGAGTATTTGATGTAGGAATTGCTGAACAACATGGAGTAACATTTGCGGCAGGCATGGCAACAGAGGGTTATAAGCCTTTTGCAACAATTTACTCAACCTTTCTTCAACGTGCATATGATCAGGTTGTTCATGATGTCGCTATCCAAAAATTACCAGTTCGTTTTGCGATAGACAGGGCAGGATTGGTTGGAGCAGACGGTGCGACGCATGCCGGGTCCTTTGACATAACCTATCTAGCCTGCCTCCCTAATTTTATTGTAATGGCGGCTTCTGATGAGGCGGAGCTCATGCATATGGTAGCTACGGCCGCTGAGATTGATGATTATCCNAGTGCTTTTCGCTATCCAAGGGGAGAAGGTCTTGGTNTTGAAATGCCTGAGATTGGAAAGCCTCTTGATATAGGCAAAGGAAGAATTTTACGCGAAGGCACTTCAATTGCGATCTTGAACCTGGGTGGACGTCTAAGGGAAGTTATGGAGGCCGCTGACGAATTGGCTTCTTTGGGTTGGTCGACAACAATCGCTGATGCTAGNTTTGCAAAACCTATCGATGAAAGCTTGATATTAANCTTAGCNCGTGANCACGAGGTATTAATTNCAATTGAGGAAGGATCGATCGGCGGATTTGCATCACATGTTATGCAATTTTTGGCAAACAAAGGTCTTTTTGATAAAGGTCTTAAATTTCGCGCAATGACTTTACCAGATATTTTCATTGATCACGATAAACCAGAAAAACAATATGAAATAGCAGGTTTAAAGCGGTCTGATATTGTTTCGGTGGCTTTGGAAGCCGTTGGTGAGAATGTGAAACTACGTTTAGATATTTCACCTGCTAGCGCATAAGCAATAGTTTTTTGATGTCAAAAAAAAAAGATTAGATCAAATTTTGGTTGACCAAGGGTTAGCTTCTTCGCGAAGTCGTGCTCGATCCCTAATTATGGCTGGAAAAGTATATTCTGATACTAAAAGATTAGATAAATCAGGTATGCAATTTAATAAAGATCTTGTCATTGAACTGAAGGGTAACGATCATCCCTGGGTATCCAGAGGTGGGGTTAAACTTGAACATGGAATTAAAGCTTTTGGATTAGATATTCGGGATTCCGTTTGTTTGGATATTGGTGCTTCTACCGGGGGGTTCTCACATGTACTTTTAAAAAATGGAGCAAAAAGAATTTATGCTGTTGATGTTGGACATGGACAGTTGGCTTGGGAAATAAGAAATAATAATCGAGTTGTCGTTATAGAGCGTTTTAATGCTCGGTATCTGACCCCAAAAGAGGTTCCTGAGAAGGTTGACTTTATTTGCTGCGATGCAAGCTTTATAGGTCTAAAAANAATTTTACCNGCNGCACTTCAATTAGCTGGTTCTAACGCTCTATTACTNGCGTTAATAAAACCACAATTTGAAGTAGGTAAGGAGCATGTAGGCCGAAAAGGCGTNGTGCGAGATATANCATTGCATCAAAAAGTTTGTANCGATATTTCAGATTGGTTGACTAATNNAAAAAATTGGAGTGTCCTAGGAGTAGAACANAGCCCTATAAAAGGACCCAAAGGTAATATAGAGTTTTTAGTTGTGGCTAAATTTATTGGANGATAGTTTACCGGTTCTGGGAGTGATACTCAGCGTTGGGCATCATATCTAAACCATGAGCCACTCGATTTGTGTAATTAAAAAATGCTGTGGTATCACAAATATCAAATATATCCTTTTCGCTGAAACCNACTCTTAATAGTTCTGCTCGATCAANGTCATTTATTTTCTNNGGCATGGTGGTTAATTTACTTGCAAAATCCAACATTGTATTTGTCTTATCATCTAAATTTGCGACTCTATAGTTCATAACCAACATTTCACCTAACTGTGGATCATTAGAGAGTTCTCTGACGGCTTGACCGTGTACAACCAGACAGTAGTAACAACTATTTTCTGAAGATACTACAACGGCGATCATTTCACGATCTAATTTTGTCAAATTACAATCTTTTTCATCCAGCATTAGTTGATTATAGAAATTTGTAAAATTCCTAAGTTTCTTTAAATTTACAGTATATGCGCGAAGCACATTGGGTACTAATCCTAATTTCTCTTCACAAATTTTAAGATACCTTTTAGTGTCATTATCTAGTTCTTCAAACTCTGGAAGTTTAATCTTTACTATGTGATTTGGTTGAGGCATTTGTTAAGAGCTTAATTATTTGGGAATAGAGTTCTATTTATTAACATATGATCAGCTAAAACACATGCTACCATCGCTTCTCCAATTGGAACAGCCCGAATTCCAACACATGGGTCATGCCGCCCNTTGGTAGAAACTTCAACTTCTTGACCGGTTGTATTTATCGTTTTCCTTGGTGTTAAAATAGAGCTAGTTGGTTTTACAGCAAACCTGACAATGATCTCTTGTCCTGTGGTGATTCCACCTAAAATTCCTCCAGATTTATTGGAAGTAAAAATCGGGTGCCCGTCTTTAATTCTCATTTCATCTGCATTTTCTTCTCCTCGTAATTCCGCAGCCGCAAAACCAACGCCAAATTCCACTGCCTTAACAGCATTAATACTCATTATTGCCTTGGCAATATCAGCATCTATTTTATCATAAACGGGATCACCCAGACCTACAGGGACGCCTGATACGCTAACCTCAATAATGGCACCAATCGAAGAACCCGATTTGCGAATGTTATCTAAATAATTTTCCCAAACCGGCACAACAGTTTTATCTGGACACCAGAAAGCATTATTGTTTATTTCGTCAGAATCCCATCTTTCACGGTTTATTTGTTGGTCTCCAATTTGTATCATTGCCCCAGTAATATTAATATTTTCNCCTAGAATTTTTCTTGCAATNGCTCCTGCGGCAACNCTATTTGCTGTCTCTCTNGCACTTGCTCTTCCAGAGCCCCTATAATCNCGTATACCATATTTTTGTTGATAGGTGTAATCAGCATGTCCNGGTCTATAGATGTCTTTTATTTCNGTATAGTCTTTTGAACGTTGATCTATATTGTCGATTAAAAGCCCTATAGGTGTTCCCGTTGTCGTTCCTTCAAAAACGCCAGAAAGTATTTTTATTTCATCAGCTTCTTGTCTTTGAGTTGTAAATCTTGATTGACCGGGTTTTCGTCTATCCAGCCATTTCTGAATATCTTTCTCAGTTAAAGGGATATTTGGCGGACAACCATCAATGATACAACCTATTGCTGGCCCATGGCTCTCNCCGAACGTCGTGAATTTAAACAGATGTCCAAAACTATTGCCCGACATAGTAATTCCAATTAATTATCAGCACCATTTACCTTGATATCAGGAGCATCAACGGCTTTCATTCCGACTATATTATATCCACAGTCCACATGATGGGTTTCGCCAGTCACCCCAGATGATAAATCACTAAGAAGATACATTCCCGAACCCCCAACGTCATCTCCATTTACGTTTCTTCTAAGAGGAGAATTATANTCATTCCATTTTAGAATATAACGGAAATCACCGATCCCAGATGCTGCCAATGTNTTCATCGGGCCTGCTGAAAGAGAGTTTACTCTAATATTTTTNCTGCCTAGGTCTTCAGCTAGGTACCGCACGCTAGCCTCTAAAGCNGCTTTTGCAACTCCCATTACATTGTAATGGGGCATTACTCGTTCTGAACCCGCATAGGTTAATGTAAGAAGCGAACCGCCATCTTTCATTAGCGCTTCTGCTCTTTGACAAATTGCTGTAAAAGAATAACAAGAGATAAGCATGGTTTTTGAAAAATTNCCCGATGTTGTATCCAGATATTTACCTGTCAGCTCGGCTTTATCTGAAAAAGCTATACCATGTAAAACAAAATCCAATTTCCCCCACTTTGATTTTATTTCATCAAAAACTTTATCAATACTNCCATCATCTGTAACATCGCACGGCATAATAAATTCTGACCCTATGGATGAAGCTAACGGTTGCACCCTTTTTAATAGAGCCTCGCCTTGATAAGTGAATGCTAGTTCAGCTCCTTGGTCAGANACTGTTTTTGCGATATGCCAGGCAATTGATCGATTATTGGCAACGCCCATCACCAACCCTTTTTTACCAGCCATGAAGCCTCTTAAATTAGTCATAGTTTCCTCTTAGCCAATGTTAAATATTAATTACAGATAGAGTCTACTTTTTGCTATTAAACATATAATAAAAAAACAGACTTAATTTTTGTAATATTTAAACTAATACTNTGATTTATGATCGGTCACGTCATTAATAGCAATATAAAACCTATTTTGTGTTAAAACTTAATTTATACAAACTTTTTTTTACACTAAAAATAAAGAGATTTTACCCCTAANATTAGTTAATTACACGCCAAGTNCCATCTGGTTGACGACANGCTGTTCCTTTTACCGTTTCCATCTTGTCAGCNACGTTTATTTCATGCTCGTACTCTCGGCAAAATTCTCCAGAAGCAATTTGCTCAGTTCGTTTAGGGGTGATCTTTCCAGAATTTCCTGTGTTTGGATTAGTCCAGGTTGATGATACACCATCTTTATTGTTTTCCAAGCTGTCGCGTTGAGCCTGCTTCGCTTTTAATCGATCAAGATCATCTAATGCTCTGCCTAATTCACTTCCTGCAAAAGCTCCGCCCAATGTTCCTAACGCGACTGTTACTAATTTCCCCTTTCCTTTTCCNAGTTGAGCTCCNGCCAANGCACCAAGGCCAGCTCCCAAAATAGTTCCAATATTTTGTTTTTGGCTATTTTGATTCTCAGCACAGGCAAATAATAAGGCTAAAACAGGTAATATTAATATAATTTTGGATAGTTTCATATCTTTAATTCTCCTCAAATTTTTCTGNAGCTTGTATTTTATNGAAGTAAATTATATTTTTTTACTTTATAAATTACCTTATTCTAAATTATATACCATTTACTTTCTATAAAAATATATGATGACTAATTGTTTTTGTGTTAGGAGTATAAAACAGTGTCAGAAAAAATAAAATATAATGACATGCTAGTCTTTGATTCTAAAGAGCCTATTTACCTTTTTAAGGACTGGCTTGAGTTAGCCGCAGAAACTGAACCGAACAATCCAAATGCCTTCGCGCTTGCAACAGTAAATTCTAATGGTGCACCATCAGTTAGAATGCTTCTATTAAAAGAAGTTAATTCTGATGGATTAGTATTTTATACGAATTCCAATAGTAGAAAAGGTCAAGAATTAGCAAAAAATCCTTATGCCTCAATGTGTTTCTATTGGAAAACATTAGCTAGGCAAGTAAGGTTTGAGGGATTGGTAAGGGAGATTAAGTCAGAAATAGCTGACCAATACTTTGCCAGCCGATCGAGAGGTAGCCAAATTGGTGCTTGGGCATCTGATCAATCCCAGGAGTTATTTGAAAAAAATGATTTAGAGGAAAAAGTGTTATTCTATGAGGAAAAGTTTACAGATGTCGAGGTGCCTAGACCAAAATTTTGGCGGGGTTATAGGCTAAAACATGAGAAGGTTGAGTTTTGGGCTGAAAAAACATTTCGTTTGCACGATCGCTACGTTTATGATCGGAGCGGAAATACTTGGAAAACAAAAAGATTATATCCCTAACTTGTATTAAATGTATTTATTAAAGAATTATAATTTAGCTGCGGGACAAGTACTTTGAGCAAAGTTGAAAAACAAACACTCGAAGATCAAAAGTCTAAAAGATTGATGCGGTTTGCAACTTACGCGTCGGTAGCNGTTGCNTCTATTCTCATTTGTATAAAAANTGGCGCGTGGTTANNAACTGANTCTCTNAGTTTATTAGCTTCATTGGTTGATTCAATACTAGATGTTGGCGCCTCATTAATAAGTTTAATCGCAGTTCATCACGCGCTTCGACCAGCTGACAAAGAACATCGATTTGGTCATGGTAAGGCCGAGGCTATAGCTGGNTTAGCTCAATCAGCATTTATANTGGGCTCNGGGATTTTTCTCTTNTTGGAGTCTGTCGAGCGGTTCATTAATCCAGTTAGGGTTTTAAATACGACNNTAGGCATATCTATAATGATAGTNGCGATANTGATGACAATTATATTAGTTGGATTTCAGACTTANGTTGTNCGTAAAACGCAATCAATAGCAATTAAGGCAGATACTATTCACTACCAAGCTGACTTATTGGTTAATTTAACAGTAATTTTATCTCTAATCCTTNNCNCTAATTTANACTTATATATCTTGGATCCTATTTTTGCATNATTAATTNTTGTTTATATGTCNTTTGGCGCATATCAAATTTCTATTCGGTCGNTTGANGTTTTAATGGATAANGAATTTCCTGATTCGGAGAGAGATCGGATTAAGNAAATNGCAATGAGTCATAAGTACGTANTAAATGTTCATGATATGCGCACGCGATCATCTGGCGCAACTTCGTTTATTCAATTTCACGCAGAGATGCCTAATGATATTTNANTCGNTGAAGCGCACAAAATTNNCGACGAGGTTATGTTCATGATAGAGGAGGCTTTCCCTAATACTGAGGTGTTTATCCATCAAGACCCTGAGGGTATTGATGAGCGCCGAGATACAATTAAATAGTCACGGGTCAACGGCACTCAAAACTATTGTGAAATTTTATTAATAAAATATGTATTCATCTCACCTTTATTTTTTAATTGAATTTTACCTCTATTTTCTATNTTATCTTCAACTGTCAGGAACTTTTGTGTCTGGTCGGAAATATGGACTCTATTAACCTCTCCAGAACTCTCTAGTCTTGAAGCAATGTTTACTGCATCTCCCCAAATATCGAACCCGCTTCCCGAAGTGCCGGCTATTATTGGACCTGTATGAATTCCAACTCTTATTCCCAGCGGTTTTTGCTGAAGCGCCTCACGTTTTATATTAATTCCCCGAACGGCTTCGATAATATCGAGCCCTGCTCTACAGGTGTTCTTAGCATGATCTTTTTCACCACTGGGAATCCCTCCAACAGCCATATAAGAATCGCCAATAGTTTTAACTTTTCGAAGGCTATAATTAATCATAATTTGATCAAATGATGTGAAAAATTCATCTAATGTCTCTATTAAATCTCCAGGTTCAATGCTCTCTGTTAATTGTGTAAAACCAACAAAATCTGTAAATAGAATACTAGCTGAGGAATAATAGGTTCCGATTATTTTTTCATGATTATCATTTTGAATATTACTAGATAATTTGTTAGGTGTATTAATCTGTTGCTCGAAAAGATTACTTAATTGATCTGAGAGAAGTCGTAACCCTTCTTTCTGTTCATGGTTAATTGACCCCGGTATTTTGTCCATGACGCATAATGTTCCAACGGTGTAACCCCGTGTTGTAATTATCGGAGTTCCAGCATAAAATTGGATATTTGGTGCCATTGGCATTTCATGAAAATGATTACTTCGAGGGTCCTCTCGGACATTATTGATAATCAATTGTTCTTTTGGTGTATCTAACACGTATTGGCAGATCGAAGTACTCCGCGGGATTTCTTTAAACATAACCTCTTCAAATGCATTAAACCCATGGGTATTTTTACAAATTTGATTGTTATCATTTAAAATATGAATACGGCTTTGTGTTCGACCAGTCAAATAACATGCCAGTTGAGTAATATTATTAAAATTACGATTGTTATTAACATCCGTATTTATCAAATCTAAACGTTTTATNTCATTTAGGCGTTCTTCCTCATTAGCNGGGNTTTTTACTGGTTTGATTCCGACTTTGAGAGCTTGGTCAGACATAAATTTGTGAAGTTTCTGTTGTAAAAATGACATTTTAANANTTACCTAAAANTTATTTGAAAGGTTTACTCATAACNNAGGTGTTAAAAATTTNNTTAATTAATAGCAAATTTAAGCCTNGACGGAAATACTTTAGGGCTGATTATTGACCTTTACGGTTAATTAAAAAATGTTCATTATAGAAATTACTCAAAAGTTGAAATACCTATCTTATATCATAGTTGGTATAGAAAGCGGCCTAATACTAAACTTTGTTTCATACAGGTGAATAAATGAAAAATTCCAAAACAGTACTCATTGACAGCAATCCGGGCAGAAATTCTCAGACTTTTGGTATCGCTAGAGAATTAGGCACGAGTGAGGATCTTATTCATGAGCCCTCTATTGGTGTAGTCGGAAATAAAGGAGACTCTCAATGTTACATGGGAGTGGGGCGCAAAGTGGACGTAATACAAAAGGCATTGTCGAAAAGAGTAGGTACAGATAGAAATCAAATGGCAATGCGTCTGGTTCAACCGGAGTTCACCGTAGCGACTTCTGATGGTATTCGTAATGGTACAAAAGAAATGCGATATTCTCTAATAGGAAGAGAAGTGACNAATGACTCTTTATGTGAACATTTAAGTGCTACAGGTTTAGAAGGAGTAATCGCTGTAGTAGCCTGTGATAAGCCGCCTGTTGGCACGCTAGCGGCAATTTTAGAACATAANAGGCCCGCTATAATTATGTCTGATGGTTCAATCCGACCAGGAATAGATTCAGAGACAGGAGAAGCAATTGATATTGTTACCAGTTATCAGGTTGCGGGTAGCCCCGATGAGCTTTTGAAGCGACGCATAGCNAANGAGGCTTGCCCTGGTTTTGGTAGCTGTGGTGGAATGTTTACATANAATACAATGCAAACATTTATTGGTGTGCTAGGCATGGAACCTCTTCATATGGTTTCACCAGCTTCGCAGGATGACAGGAGAATAAAAGATTTTCCTAATGAACTGATAACCTACCTTAATAATTTAATCAAAAAGAATATTACACCTAGAGATATTGTCACACGCGACTCTATTCGTAATGCTATTATTGTATCAATGGCGGTTGGTGGTTCGACTAATGTAATGCTTCATGCTCCCGAACTTTCTCGAGCAGCAGGTTATAAAGATTTCGCCAGAGATATAATGAGTCCAGCTGAATTTAATGATTTATCAGAAAATATAATACCTGTTATCGCAAATGCTCGGCCTTTTGGTAAACATTCGATGGTTGATATTGATCGCATGGGAGGTATTCAAGTCTTCGTAAGAGATTTGCTAAAGGCTGGTTTGTTAAATGGCGAACCCATGACTTGCACCGGGGAGACTTTAAGTGAGCAAATTAATCGATTAAATCCACCTGAGCCTGATGGAGATGTTATTTATAGCGCGGAGAAACCCTATAAAGAAACTGGCGGGCTGAGGGTCTTGGGTGGAAATCTATCGACAGAATATAGTTCTATTTTAAAACTAGCGGGTGTTGAGGGCGGGTTAGAAAATAATATATTTTCTGGTCGGGCTAAAGTTTTTGATGGTGAGCAAGAATTGTTGAATGCTCTTGACACAAACCCAGAGAACTTCCAAAATTTTGATATGGTGGTTGTTAGGTATGAGGGGCCCGTAGGGGGACCCGGGATGCCAGAGATGTTAGACTCAACCTCTCGAATAACCACTTTATGCCGCGATAGAAAAATAATTATTGGGTTAATGACGGATGGACGATTTTCTGGAGGTTCGGTTGGTTTGGTAATAGGACATGTTGGTCCCGAGGCCGCTGTGGGCGGCCCAATTGCCCTGATTGCTCAAGGTGATAAAATAACCGTTGATTTGAACAAGAATGAATTAAATTGTGAGGAATTGGCTGATCTTGAGATTTATAATCAAAGGAAATCCAATTGGGAGAAAGAGGTCTCTAAAAATAATGGTATTCATCCCTCCGCGGGCGGGGCCAATACGAGTCTATTAAATAGAATGCGGTGTTCCGCTGTTTCAGCTATCTTTGGGGCAGGTATGCATCCATTGAGAGAAATATGGGTTAGTGAGCCACGAACACCCACTATCTCTGATTTTAAACCTGAAAATAAATTTAAAACTTAGATATGCGTTCACTATTTAGAAATAATAATTAGTGAAATTTAGCAGAGCTAATCACTAGCTAGTAGGTGTGGCAAAAATAATGTCAGTGACGGCAACCAGACTATAAACCCCACGCGCACTGCGTCTGATACGAAAAATGGGATCACTCCCTTAAATGTTTCGATCATAGGGACATCTTTTGCCATTGAGCTTATTACAAATACGTTCATTCCGACTGGAGGTGTAATAAGACCAACCTCTACTACTATAAGAGATATAATGCCGAACCAAAGTTTTACGTCATCAACTGGCATCCCAAAATCCAACGCAGCAATTATAGGCCAAAAAATAGGTACCGTTAGAAGTATCATAGATAGGCTATCCATTAGAAATCCTAGGAGTATATATATTACCACCATCATAATTATTATCGTAATCGGCGGCAAACTAGACGTCCTAAAAAACTCCGCTAGATCATTTGGAAGCTCTGTAAATCCCAAAAATGCACTAAATATCGCTGCACCTAAAATTATTAAAAAAATCAAACCTGTGGTCGATGCAGTTCCCAAAAAAACATCCTTGATGCCTTTCCAACGCATCTTTCCTCTCGTGATTGCTAAAAGAAATGTTCCAATACACCCTATGCCGGCTCCTTCAGTAGGGGTAAAGATACCACTATAAATTCCCCCCATAACTAGGATAAATATTAATAAAACCCCCCAAATATCTAAGATTGACTTCCAGCGTTCTGATAGTGATGCCTTTGGCGCTGCGGGACCGGAATTAGGATTTATTCGAACAATAATTGCAATAACCACCATATAACCAATTGCAGCTAATATGCCTGGTAATAATGCGGCTTGAAATAGGGTGGCTATGTTCGCTTCTACCATGACCGCATAAATTATAAGAATTAGTGAGGGAGGTATTAAAATACCAAGCGTACCTCCCGCAGCTAAACATCCTGTTGAAAGTGAACCAGAATATTTAAATCTTTTTAATTCTGGCAATGCTACTTGTCCCATTATTGCAGCGGTTGCGAGTGATGAACCGCTTATCGCACCAAACCCGGCGCAACCACCAACCGATGCCATTGCAACGCCGCCCCTAAAATGTCCAAGCCATCGGTGGGCCGCGGTAAATAATGCCTGAGATAATCCAGCTTTTGCCGCAAACTGTCCCATCATTATAAATAATGGAGCGACTGACAAATCAAAAGTAGAAAAGCGATAGTAAACTTCTGTTTTGAGATAACTCATTAAGGCTACTGTGCCAGCTATTTCTAAATAACCGCCAATCCCCACCAACAGCATGGCCACACCAATTGGAATTCGTATTGCCAGAAGAGCCATTAAGACAATGAACCCTATTATTCCATACTCAAGTCCTGTTAAATTGAGCATTTATTGTTCACCGGGTATTTTCGAATTGGGTTGATTTATAGTTTCACTAAAGTCAGACCGTGTTTTAATCTTTTTGACGCTCTGCCAAAAAGTATAAAAGCAAATAATAGTCAGTAGTGACATACATGCTATTGCATATGGAAAAGAAATCCAGCGCGGAAAACCAATAGTTGTAAAAGACTCGTTATTTTGATGCATTTCGATACCGCCAAAGATAAGGCGCCAAGTTAGCAAAATACCAATTAGTAAATAAATCAAGCTACCCAATGCATCGCAAAAAGATTTTACTCTATTCGTAGCTTTGTTAAGTATGAAATCAACAATCACATTTTCGTTCATTAATTGACAATAGGGAAGAAACGCGAATATTGCGGTACACGTCCACAATTCTATTAAGTCGTAAATACCCGTTATGGAACCAATATTGGTTGAGCGACCAATTACACTTGTTGTGATAGCTATTCCCATTATAGCTATCATAAGGCCTCCAAATAAAGCGAGGCCAGCTGATATTTGATATAAAATCCGACCTACTTTATCAGTAGGTCGGAGATTTTTTTTTAAGCCCTCAGCCATAAACTTTGTATTAATTGGTTCACTTACTGTATTTGGCTATCATCGAACGAGCATCATCTATAAGTTCTTGCCCATTACTGACATTATGCTTATTTTTAAGCTCTGTTATCACTAGGTTATAAACGCTTTGGGAAACTTTTCTTATTTTATCCGACTCTGTCGCGCTCAAAATTGAAAATTTATTTTTCTTTTTTGATTTCATTACTCCCTTACCTCGTGGCTCAAGTGAGTCCCAGTTTTTACCAGCAGCTTCTGCTACATTCCGCCCTGAATTATTATCCATAATTTTCTTCAGGTCCGATGGTAATTTAGCATAGCTCTTTTTATTCATGAGTAATGTAAATACCGCTGTATTAAGCCTCGGCGCTGGTGCCGCTAACTCTGTAAAATATTTACCTAATTCGTGCATTTTCACTGCGGGTGCTATCTCATATGGCAAAAGAACACCATTAATGACACCTTTAGTTAACATCGGTGGAATGCGGCCTAGGGGAGTAGCTATACCGTCAGCGCCTAAAGCTTGTAAAAGCAAAACGGAGGTCCTATTCGCTCCTCGCATTTTCATACCTTTAAGGTCAGACATTTTTGTAATTGGTGTTTTTGTCATAAATAAAACACCACCATGTGCGTGCATTAGCAAAACGTGCCAAGGTGCAGTTTCATTGCTCAAATGTTTATCTTTGTAATCTTGCAGCGCCAACGTTGTTGAGAGCGCATTTTTGTGAAGAAATGGTAATTCAAAAATTTCAGCTCTAGGCATTCGGCCAGTTGTAAAGCCCGGCAAAGTCCATACTATATCGACCACCCCGTCTCTTGCTTGATTCATAAGAGACTTCGGTGAGCCGCCTAATTGCATTTTCCAAAAAGGTTTAATATTAATACGACCGCCAGACTCTTTATTAATTTTTTTTGTCCATGGTATTAACCAAGTCTTGGCAGGATTGGCGACCGGCGGAATAAAGCTATGCATTCTCAGATTGAATTCAGCCGCTTTTAGTAAATTTGTTTGTCCCAAAAGTAGAAACGCAGATAGAACGAGTGTGAGCTTAATGGGTATAAAAAATATTTTGAACATATCAACCCTCCAGTTGTTTTATAATTTATTTATTTTTAAAATCGTCTACTTCTTGTTATTTATTTTATAATGAGCTATTGAGTGCTCTTGTCAAATATAAGGTTTCACTATTCCCATAACTATCAGTTATGCCTATCCGGGGCCAGTCAAAAATTAACACAAACTATTAAATAATTTTATATATCACGCAAAAACAGTGGCTAATTAACTTAAGAGCCACGGTGCCATAAAATACGTTATCTAAGTTCTTGAATATTAATTATTACTCAGATTAATTTAGATATTTAGCTCACACCAAACTGGGGTATGGTCTGATGGTTTCTCCCAACCCCTTGGAGTACGATCTACGCCGGAGTTTAACAATAGATCCGAAGCGTTAGGTGATAAAAGTAAATGATCTATCCTAATCCCTTGGTCTTTGTCCCAGGCGCCAGCGCGATAGTCCCAGTAAGAATAGAGTCCTCCACCATGATTGCCCACCCGAAGCGCATCTGTTAACCCAAGATATATAATTTTACGCCAGGCAGATTTAGTTTCAAACTTGAATAATGCATCATTTTCCCAATCTTTTGGGTCATAAGCATCTATTTCTTCGGGAATTACATTGTANTCTCCACCCAAAATAAATAATTCTTCATTTTNTATAAGATATTTAGCTCGATGATATAGGCGCTCCATAAANTCTAATTTATAAGGATATTTTTCGGTATCCACTGGATTACCATTAGGTAAATAAATTGATGCTACNGTNATANNTTGNGTAAACCCTTCAATATATCTAGCTTGAATATCATNNTCATTACCAGGTANTNGNGTTATCTCTATATCTATAGGTGCNTTTGAGAGTATNGCCACGCCGTTATACGTTTTTTGACCAATNGCCGCTACATTATAGCCCTCGTCTTCTATTTCTAGAGATGGAAAGCCTTCGGTGANACATTTCAGNTCTTGCAACAGCACAATATCNGGTGAAAATTCTTTTAACCACCTAACNAATAAAGGTAGACGGGCTTTTACAGAATTAACGTTCCATGTAGCAATTTTNACCAATATANCTAACCTAANTNCCAAATTTNNTTATAATGATNCTAATTTGTTANGATNTTAANAAATGNAATTACTTAAACAGCAAATGAAACTCCGCAACCGCAAGAGGAGGTTGCATTNGGAATATTTAATTTGAATGCTGACCCAGCTANATCTTCTACAAAATCTATCTCAGAATTTCCAAGAATATCCAATGAAACATCGTCGATAACAGTTTTGATGCCATGTTGTTCAAAAACCCNNTCGTCTTCATTAATTTTACTTTCTAACTCGAAGCTN
Source organism: Rhodospirillaceae bacterium TMED23 (assembly GCA_002168115.1). GTDB lineage: Bacteria > Pseudomonadota > Alphaproteobacteria > Rhodospirillales > UBA2165 > TMED23. The sequence goes on from NHCC01000014.1 coordinate 245,330, forward strand.
TATGAAAAACCNGAGCATCCGCCNGATGATACNAGCACNCGCAGCATTGAGATATTATTTTTCTCNCTTGNTATTAATTCTGAGATNCGTTTTGCTGCGTTTTCTGTCATTGTTAAAGTGTTCATAATAAATAACCTAANTAACCCTAATATTAGTATAACATTAATCACTAATGATTATTTAATATTAATTGCCAAAATGTCAAATTTGGATAAATTATTTGTAACGGTTTTTGGGCTTAGTCTGGAAAATATGTTAGGATTGAATGTATGACTGATATAAAACAAAATCCAACTAATTTAGCAGTTTATGCCTGCAAGCCCGAAAACACCAGAGGCCGTTTTTTTGACGAACCTGATAGTAATACTCGCAATTCTTTCCAACGAGATCGAGATAGAATAATTCACTCCGCCGCATTCAGGCGTTTAGAATACAAAACACAGGTATTNGTNAATCATGAGGGTGACCATTACCGNACACGATTAACCCATACANTGGAAGTTTCACAAATTGCNCGNACAATTTCTCGCTGTCTCAATTTAAATGAGGATCTNNCAGAGGCTCTATCCCTAGTGCATGACCTCGGACATCCGCCTTTTGGGCATGCGGGNGAAAGTGCTTTATCTGAGNTAATGCGAGAATACGGTGGTTTTGATCATAATGCTCACACATTTTCAATCGTATCGCGATTAGAGCGACGTTATCCGGATTTTGATGGCTTGAACCTNACTTGGGAGGTGCTTGAAGGAATAGTCAAGCATAACGGTCCCATGATGCTTGATGATAAAAATAAATCCGCGGCAAAAGAAATATACGAATTCGATAAAAAATTTAATTTACAACTTGATACTTATGCAGGTGCGGAAGCTCAAGTAGCAGCCTTAGCCGACGATATTGCTTACAATAATCACGATATTGATGATGGCATTAGAGCTGGTCTTTTTTCAATGAACGATTTGTTTGATATACCGGGAATTGGTGAAATAATTAAAACGGTAAAAAGTAATTTTCCAAAAACTGATGAAACGCGTCAGCGGCATGAAATTGTGAGAAATCTTGTTGGTATTATGGTGACTGACTGCTTGACAGAATCTAGGTCGCGTTTAAAACAGTCTCATCCAAGCAGTGCGGATGATATCAGATTGCTCGATCATCCAATAGTCTCATTCTCTAAAAAAATATATGAACTGGACCGGTGTTTGAAAGATTTTTTNTATGAAAAAATGTATCGTCACTTCCGGGTTAATNGAATGACCAGCAAGGCTCGCCGTGTTATCATAGGCTTATTTCAACAACTGTTATCTGAACCAGAAAATTTACCAACCAAATGGCAAGAAAAAATCTCAGGAGAAAGTGAGTTACAAAAAGCTCAGGTTATCGCTGATTATATCGCTGGAATGACAGATCGATTTGCGTATGGTGAGCACTCAAGAATAGTCGATTTAAGACCTTTAACAATATAAAAACTGCGGNTGAACTTANAATCTAATGACAGGTATGAATTATTTTAATTATATTCGGAAAAATATTATAAGAATATTGAATAACCTTAAGAAAACAGGTTATTTGCCATTAAGTATTGATGTTACAAATTTCTCGGTTGAGCCGCCACGAGATAAAAATCATGGTGATATCGCGACAAACGTCGCACTAGCTCTATCAAAGCCANCAAATTTAAATCCACGTGATTTGGCGCAAGAAGTTGTCTCCTGTTTAAAAACCAATGGTGATATAAAGTCTGTTGAAATAGCCGGACCAGGATTTATAAATATTATTTTAAAGGATGCTTTTTGGCAGTCTAGATTAGCTGAAATTCTCAAGAATGGCAATGAATATGGATCATTGAAAAAGGATCCCAATAAACTTGTAAATATTGANTATGTGTCGGCTAACCCAACGGGGCCNATGCATGTAGGTCATGGNCGAGGTGCTGTTGTTGGAGATGTTTTGGCTAATCTGCTAGGAAAAGCTGGATACCTTGTTACTAAGGAATATTATATCAATGACGCAGGAGCGCAAATTGATATTCTAACCAAATCTCTTTTTTTTCGCTATCAAGAAGCTCTTGGATTGGATATTGGAAATATGCCAGAGAATTATTATCCTGGCGATTATTTGATTGAGTTAGGTAAAAAACTTGCCGAGAAGGATGGCGATAAATGGGTTCAAATTATTAAAAAAGAGGGTTATGAGAGGTTGAAAGAGACTTCGATCGAAGCCATGATGGAACTTATTAGATCCGATCTTTTTTCACTAGGTATTGTTCATGATTGTTTTGTTTCTGAGAGAAATATCGTTAACAATAATGGGGTAACTGGAGTACTTAAAACGCTCAGAAAGAAAGATTTAACATATCAAGGAATTTTGGAGCCCCCAAAGGGAAGAAAACCTGATGACTGGGAGTCTCGGCCCCAAACTTTGTTTAAAGCTACTCAATTTGGGGACGATGTTGATCGTCCGGTAAAAAAGTCGGATGGATCCTGGACTTATTTTGCAACTGATATGGCATATCATCAGGATAAATTTAATCGAGGTTTTAAGTCTATGATCAACGTTTGGGGAGCTGATCACAGTGGTTATATAAAACGAATGAAGTCAGCAGTTTTTGCTTTGACAGATGGATCGGGTGAATTGGATATCAAACTTTGTCAGATGGTTAACTTGATGGATAATGGTAAGCCTTTAAAAATGTCCAAAAGGTCTGGTGCGTATATTACTCTGCGAGATGTAATTGATGAAGTTGGTAAAGATGTTGTAAGGTTTATGATGCTCACTAGAAAGAGCGACGCGCAGCTCGATTTCGATTTGGTTAAAGTGAAAGAGCAAAGTCGAGATAATCCTGTGTTCTATGTGCAATATTCACATGCGAGATGTTGCTCTGTATTACGTAATTCGCTTGATATATTTGATATGTCTGAAATTGAGGATAAAAAACTGATAAAATCGGATATTTCTCTTTTAACAGACCCTTCTGAAATTAATTTAATAAAAACAATGGCCACTTGGCCTCAAGTCTTATTAGGTGCCGCTGAGAGTCACGAGCCTCATCGAATCGCTTTTTATTTGTATGAACTATCATCTGCATTTCATTCTCTATGGACAAAGGGATCAAAAGACGACGTATCTTTACGTTTTTTGGTACCAAAAAATCGAATACTCAGTCTCGCTAGGTTAGCCATGGTAAGATCACTCGCGATTACAATTGCATCTGGATTGGAGTTGATGGGTGTTGAGCCGCTTGAGGAAATGGAATGACAGCTGAAGAGGAAAATAATAATAAATATATGGCGAATGTAGGGGCGCCTCTTGAACATTTTCCCGAATTAGATGATTTAGATCTTGGCGCTGACACATTGGAATTTGAGCCAATCAGCAGGCGTCGCGCTAAGCCAAAGCGTTTTACATTTAAAATTATAATTGGCTTTTTAGTTGCTATTGTTCTTGGATATTCTGCGTGGGCCAATTGGAGTTATCTAATATTTGGAACAGACTTTGATGAACTCCCAATCATCCGAGCGCCGAATGTCGCTTTAAAAGTTAGACCAGATAAACCAGGTGGTACCCCCATCCCAAATCGAGATAAGCTTGTATATGATCGGTTGGAGAAAGAACCGCCAATCGATAAAATAGAGAGCCTACTTCCCCGTCCAGAAATACCGCTTTTGCCACCCAAGCCTGACAAAATTATAAGTCCAAATTTATCGCCCGAGATTGAGAAGGTTAACAATAGTCCACCTACGTTAGGCTCACAACCATCTATTGAGGAAGTTAATCAAGTAAAAGAGCCTAAACCATTAAATCAGTTGCAAAATCCAGAGGGTTTAGAGTCAATTAAGAATAATGCCCCGAAAAAAAATATAACAAATCAAATTAAAACACGTTTAGAGCCAATAACCTCGCTAAAATCGAACCAAAATATCAGTAATATACTTAATTTTAAGAATAGTTTTCAAATTCAATTAGCTGCGGTTAATAGTTCGAGCGCAGCAAAACGCGAATGGTTGCGATTACAAAAAAAATATAAAAGTTTACTGGGTGCACTTGAACTTAATATCGTTAAGGTCGTAAAGAATAGAGATAAAACATTTTTTAGACTGAGGGCCGGACCTCTAGAAAATATCATAAGAGCTAGAAAAATTTGCGATTCTTTATCTCGTTTAAAAGTTGGTTGTCTCGTTATACGACCTGGAAAGTAGGAAAATTTAATGGTGAATACTAAGGCTGTGATTTTTGGTGTACAGGGGCCAAATCTCTTAGAAAAAGAAATTGATTTTTTTAAATCTGTACAACCATTAGGCTTTATTCTGTTTGCTCGTAATTGCTTAACTCCTAGTCAGCTTAAAAACCTAGTTTCTGAACTTAAAACAATAGCTCATGATCATAATACACTTGTCCTCATAGATCAAGAAGGTGGAAGAGTCGCTAGATTAGTTCCACCAAATTGGCCTAAGCGTCCGTCTGCAGGTGTTTTTGCTAAATTAGCGGAAGAAAATGTAGCACTTGCAACTGAAGCCTTGAACCTAAATGCTAGGTTGATAGCAGAAGATTTGAGAGAATTGGGAATAAATGTAAATTGTGCTCCGGTATTGGACATTTTACAAATAGACGCAGACCCTATCATCGGTGATCGGTCATTCGGCTACGACGTTGAGCAAATTTCGGCTTTTGGTAAAGTTTTTTGTAAAGGTTTGATAAAGGGCGGTATATTACCAGTTATCAAACATATTCCCGGTCATGGTAGGGCTAGAGTGGATAGCCATAAAGCGATGCCTTTGGTTGACACACCTTGGAATGAACTTTCAGATAGTGATTTTGTGCCTTTTAAAAATCTTTCAGATATGCCATTTGCTATGACTGCCCATATTCTTTTTAGTAATATCGATCCTGAGAATTTAGTTACAGTATCAGCAAAAATAATTGAAGAGGTGATTAGGAAAGAAATTTTATTTGAGGGGTTTTTAATAACCGATGATTTGTCAATGGATGCATTAGAGGGAACCTTAACTCAGCGTACCCGATCTTCTTTGAATGCAGGTTGTGATGCTGTACTTCATTGCAATGGGAATATGAGAGAAATGATAGAAATAGCCTCTGTTGCAGAAGAATTAACTGACGCTGCAAAATTAAGATTGAATAATGGATTTATGCAAATTGAGAATGTTGAACCCTTTGACAAAACTAAAGCCATAGATAAATTGGTAAGCTTGGGACTTTATTAGGAGTTATGAGACCTCTGCGATTAAATAATGTCAAGTATTTGCAAAGTGGTGTCATTTCTTTTTTAGTTTTAAGATGCTAGAAATATTTGAATTTTTAATTATTTTATTCTTATATTTTTTATCTTTTGTGCGAGTTTTGCTTATTATAAAAAGTATATCATTTTTAACGTGAGTGAATAGGTAGATTTTATTTTGAACGAAGAAATAGAGGTCGCGGTCCAAGAGTTTGAGGACAACCATGCTATTGAGGATGGTTCGAAAAATAGTCTCATTATCGATGTTAGTGGTTATGAGGGTCCTATTGATATTTTGTTATCACTTGCTCGAGAGCAGAAAGTTGACCTCAAACAAATATCTATTTTAGATTTGGTCGATCAATATTTAACTTGGGTTGTCAAATTACAAAATACTAATTTAGAGTTAGCGGCCGATTATTTAGTAATGGCCGCATGGTTAGCTTACTTGAAATCTCGATTAATTATTCCTGAACAAGTCGATGAGAATGAGCCAACCGGCGAAGAGATGGCAGAAGCATTGCAATTCCAACTTCTGCGCCTAGAGAGCATGCAAGATGCTGGAAATAAGATTATTGGCCGTTTGCAATTAGGGTCGGATTTTTTTAAACGCAAAAGTTCTGAGAATTTTGGTTATAACTCCACTTCAATCTATGATGTTACTATGTTTGAGTTACTGAGTGCTTATGGTGAACATACGCATAGATCAAATGTAAAAACTCTTCATATACAAGGCTCTGATTTATTCTCTACAGATGATGCGATTAAACGCTTAATGGGTATGATAGGGCAAATACCGAACTGGTCAGAGTTAGAAAAGTTTCTTCCTATAAAATGGAGAGGCGATATTATCAGTCGTTCTGCATTGGCATCAACATTTATGGCTGCGTTGCAGATGACTAAAGAAGGAAAAATTAAGATGCAACAAAGACGACCGTTTGATTCGGTTTTTTTAAAGGATTTTAAATTGCATAACAAAAAAGTCGATAAAAATTAAAAATAAATCGAGAATGGATTATAATGGCCAAGAATGAGTATAAAGATTTAATCTTGTTGGAAGCTATAATATTTGCTTCATCTGACCCTGTTTCTGAACGAGTATTGTTAGATAAAATGCCAGACGGTTGTGATTTAGAGAGCTTGCTTACAGAATTAAAGGAACACTATCAGAACCGTGGAGTTAATCTAAAGCAAGTTGGGAAGAGCTGGGCTTTTAGGACTTCTCCAGAAATTGCAAATGCTCTAAAAATAGAGCGCACAGTAACGCGCAAGTTGTCGAGAGCAGCAATCGAAACACTAGCAATTTGTGCCTATCACCAACCTGTCACTCGGGCTGAAATTGAGGAGATACGTGGTGTTGGATTAAGTAAGGGTACATTAGATGTTTTATTTGAGGCAGGTTGGATTAGGCCTCGAGGTCGTCGCCAAACCCCCGGTAGGCCCGTGACATGGGGAACCACAGAAGGGTTTCTTGACCAATTTGGATTGGATACAATAGACGACCTACCTGGAATGGATGAACTAAAGGCAGCCGGACTGATTGATAAAAGACCAGCAATTCAAACTCTCGCAACCCGCAGTGACATGACCTCTGATGGCACTAGTATTGAAGAGCCTGATAATACAGAAATTGAGCCTCTCAATCCCGATGATAGTGATCATCATGACATTCGTAATGAAAGTGTTTAAATAATTTTAATGAGATATGATATATTTGTTACCGTTTGGGGACAAACTTTTACGGAAAAATTTATCAGGTATTCAGTAAAAAGCCAATTATTCCCGGGTAATCTCCCAGCTTTATCTTTAAAATCTGACATAAATTATCATATTTACACTGATAAAGAATCGAAAATAATATTCGACCCTATAATAAAAGAACTCAATAAATATGTTCAGGTAAAATTCCACTATTTTGAAGATATTATGTATAAGGGCGCTAATTTAAAAGAAGTGGTTCTGAATTCAGATGTGCAAACCGTAAAACATAACGTTCAGCGTTTGACATCTCAACATATGTTGTCGGATAAAAATGTAATTGCAGCAATTTTATTAGACTCAGATTTTATTCTCGCAGATGGTTGTTTGACGAGAATGCACGAATTGCGAGAAAAAGGTTATCATGCTGTTATTACATCTTTAACGCGTTTAAATGAGGATAGTGTATCTTCATTGTTAACTGATTTTTTGCAAAATCCCATAGAATCAGCAGATTTAGTCAAGATGTGTTTGGACCATATGCACCCGATTTATTCAGGATATTTTATGGGTTCTGACTCTAATTCAGAGTATCCGGTGCAATTAAATTGGCCTGTTGTCACAACGAATATCGGTAAAACAAATTTGGTCGGTTTCATTGTAAGATGTATTTTTCCGCACCCTTTGCTGGTAATACCAGACAAAAACAAAGGTAGCGCTGCTAGAAAATATTTTTCGACTATGGATTATGACTATGTATTTAGAGCGATCGGTGATAATAATAAAATTTATTTATCACAAAGCTCTGAGGAAATACTAATTTCTAAGCTAACCAAAGAGACTTATGCTCCAGCAAATAATGAATACCATAAAGTCACAATTGATCGAATGGCGAATTTTATTTTATACAATTCTAATCGTCGGCATAGTTTTTTTTTAAATAAACCCATTTATTTTTTATGTGAAAAAGATGGGAATTGGGATGAGATCAATAAAAAAGCTCAGAAATTCATCGAAAATGTAGAAAAAACTATTGAATGCAAAATAAATATTAGTAGGGCCTCTGACCCTAAGAGTTTAATTCAATTAAAATCATACTTAGGTTCGATTGAGGACTTTAATTCTCCGCAAATTTTAGATCGAATGAATAGATGGATGACAGATTGAGATATCAAAGATATACCCAATGTAATATTTTTTAAAATTTTATTGGCTAAACATAAGGAACGGTAAATTTTGGTGATTAAAACAGCAATCGAAGAAAAGTTGGTTAACGCCATCTCAACGCTAGGTTTAGAGGTGTTAAATGAAAGTTATATGCATAATGTTCCAGATGGATCGGAGACGCATTTTAAAGTAATTATTATTTCTAATGATTTTGATGGAATGCGTATTCTTCAGCGGCATAAACTAGTTAACTCTATTTTAAGCGAAGAATTCAAAAATGGTGTTCATGCCCTCTCTATTCAAGCACTTACGCAAGAAGAATGGCATTCAAAAGGTAAAAAAATAATGCCCTCACCCGAATGCCTGGGTGGAAGCAAGTAAAGTTTAGTTAAAAAATGCAAAATGATTATTAATAGTCCGGTATTAAACTTGTAAATAGGAGCTTTTATTAACTTATAAATAATAGTTTTTATTAATGTTTATCAGATACTTGAGATCCTAAAATAATTTATTCAACGTAAATTTATCAAAAGTTACTGCTCGAGTGATTGCTCTATACCTTCCATTCTGTCATTATTTTATAGTAGATTATAAATTTGATCAGGAGTAAAATTAAATGGGCATTGGTGTTTGGCAAGTTGTCCTTGTATTAGTTGTGGTTTTGATTATTTTTGGCGCTGGAAAATTACCCAAAGTAATGGGTGATGTGGCGAAAGGTATAAAAAACTTTAAGTCCGGTATGGCAGAAGAGGTATCAGATGGTACAAATAAAAATAGCTCCTCTGATTCAAGTTCGGCCCAAGTTTCAGAATCTGTTGAAAACAAAGACAGCTCATTAAAAAACTAACTATTAAATTTTCTGAGTGCTGTGTAATTTTTCCAGAAAAATGGCAGATTAAATGTTCGATATAGGTTGGACGGAAATTACTGTTATATTGGTTATCGCAATAATTGTGATAGGACCAAAAGAGCTACCAAAAGTTTTGCGGACGGTTGGTCAGTGGGTAGCTAGAGCTAAAGCAATGACTAGAGACTTTCGTGATCATGTTGATGAGATGGTGAGAGAAACAGAAATAGAAGATTTACAGAAACAAGCCGAAAATATCAAAACATTTGATGCTAAATCAATAATCGATGATACCATTGACTCTGATGGCAATATTCGGGAGGTTCTTAATTTTGACGATCAAAATCCCATCGATTTAAATGATAAGGCTGATAATCAAGTAACTGAGAACAATGATACAAAAGTCTCAAAAAAAAATAATGATGACCCGGATAGTGGATTGGAAGAAGTTGATGCTTCAATTGAGAGACCTAGAGGAATCGACAAGTGAGCGAAGAGATGGACGAAAACACTTCGCCACTTATGGACCACATTATTGAATTAAGAAATAGGTTGCTTTATTCAGTAGTAGCCATTTTTATAGTTTTCTGCGGGGCTTATTTAATCTCTGAGCAGATTTATAATTTTTTGGTTCAACCATTAGCAGAAATATTGATCCAAACTGGACAAAACCGACGATTAATTTATACNGCTCTTCACGAAGCATTTTTNACNTATATTAAAGTNTCTTTTTGGGCAGCAATGTTTGTATCATTTCCATTTGTTGCTCTGCAGTTTTGGAAATTTGTAGCACCAGGACTATACAAAAATGAGAAAAAAGCGCTTGCCCCATACTTGGTTCTTTCGCCAATTCTTTTTTTTGCTGGCGGCGCTTTGGTATATTATTTTATTTTTCCACTAGCATGGAAATTTTTTCTTAGTTTTGAGTCGGCAGGTTTGGCAGGGGGATTNCCAATTCAGNTGGAAGCAAAAGTTAATGAGTATTTATCNCTAGTAATGCGGCTTATTTTCGCTTTTGGTCTAAGTTTCCAACTTCCAGTTATTCTTACCNTGCTGGCTAGAGCGGGCGTNGTTACNGCGGTTGGATTAGCTGCAAAAAGAAAGTATGCGTTGGTNACNGTATTTGTTGTTGCAGCGATTCTGACGCCACCTGATATTATNAGTCAAATAGGTCTCGCAATNCCAATAATTATATTATACGAAGTTTCTATAGTCGCGGTTAGATCGGTTGAGCGTAAAAGAACCGAAAAAGANTCTAGAGAAGATGAGGGAACGGATCNTTAAATGAATGATNCAAGTATAACTTATATTGATCTTAATATAGAAAATATCAGGTTAGTTTGNTATGTTTGATATTAAGCTTATAAGAGATGATCCAGAGAGCTTTGATGCATNAATGGCGCTTAGGAAAGTTGCTCCATGTGCTGAAGAAATTTTAAAATTAGATTTATATCGNCGNAAAGCTCAAACAGAAGCTCAAGAACTGCAAACACGGCGTAATGAATTATCGAAAATCATTGGCGTAAAAAAAAGTAACGGTGAGGATATTTCTGCAGAGCTAAAGGAAGTATCTGAGTCTAAAAAAGCTCAAACGAATGCCGAAAATATTGTAAAAAAAACACATGAAGATTTAAACAAAGCTCTTAGTGTTTTACCTAACATACCTGCATCAGATGTACCAAGTGGCTTGACCGAAGATGATAACGTAGAAATTAAGTCTTGGGGGCAACCATCAAATTTGCTGATAAATGCTAAGGAGCATTTTGAAATAGGAGAGGCTCTGGGTCAGATGGATTTCGAGGTAGCTTCTAATATGTCAGGCGCTCGGTTCGTAACGCTCTCAGGCTCTTTGGCAAAGATGGAGAGAGCTTTATCTTCTTTTATGCTTGATATTCATACAAATGAAAATGGCTTTAAAGAAATTAGTGTTCCCTTGTTGGTGCGTGATAAAGCATTATTTGGAACTGGACAACTTCCAAAGTTTGAGGATGATTTNTTTAAGACCTCAAGTGAATTGTACTTGATACCTACAGCCGAAGTTCCATTGGCAAATTTAGTTTCCAATCTTATTGTGGATAAGCAAGATTTGCCATTGAGATATACTGCATCTACACCTTGTTTTCGATCAGAAGCAGGCTCAGCGGGNAANGATACACGTGGTATGATGCGTCAACACCAATTTTCTAAGGTCGAAATGGTTGCGGTTACAACTCCAGAAAATTCAGAAAATGAGCATGAGCGTATGCTTAATTGTGCAGAAGAGNTCCTTANGAGGCTNGAATTACCTTTTCGTGTNGTAAAACTATGTTTAGGTGATTTAGGATTTTCTGCACAGAAAACATATGATATTGAAGTCTGGTTAGAAGGTCAAAAACGTTACAGAGAAATCTCCAGTGTTTCTAATTGTGGGGATTTTCAATCTCGAAGGATGAATAGCCGATTTCGTTCAAATACCTCAAAAACCCCCCTTTATACCCATACGCTCAATGGTTCTGGAATTGCTGTAGGAAGAACAATGATCGCTATTATGGAGAATTATCAGCAGTCAAATGGTTCTATTATAATACCGACCGCCTTGCAGCCTTATATGGGCGGGCTTCAGGTTATTTCTAAAAATGGCTGATATAGATTTTGATCTAAAGAAACTTAGAATTTTGATCTGTAATGATGATGGTTTAAATGCAGTAGGTATAAAAGAACTTGAGGAAATAGCCCGTTCATTAACTAACGATGTCTGGATTGTGGCCCCGGAGACAGATCAAAGCGGAACAGGACACTCGCTTACAATTCGTTCACCTTTAAATATTAAAACTATGGGTAAGAAATGTTTTAGTGTTAATGGGACGCCCACTGATTGTATTATCCTTGCTATGAATAAAATTTTGAAAGATCATCGACCAGATTTTGTTTTATCTGGAATTAATCGAGGCGTGAATCTCGGAGAAGATGTGACTTATTCTGGAACTATAGGCGCAGCAATTGAAGCTACCTTATTTGGTGTGCCCTCCATCGCTATGAGTCAGGAGTACAATGACGCGGAACTTATTGATGAATGGGGCATTTCAAGAAAATATGGGGCAAAGATATTAAAGAAACTACTATTATCAAATTGGCCCAAGGACGTTTTAATAAATATTAACTTTCCATGTGTATCTTCTGATCAGAATGTTGATATTGAGATTACACGAGAAGGAAGACAAAAAATTGGGGATGAGGTCATAGAGCAATGTGAGGATAACCAAATCCGATCTTTTTGGATAGGCAAGAAAAAAAAATCAANTTCTTTTATAAATGGGACCGATCTTGCAGCGATAAAAAATGGGAATATATCGATTACTCCGATCTCAATAAATCTTACCCACAAATCATCTATAAAAAAGTTAAAGAAAGTTTTTAACGAATAGTGGTTTTATTNGAAAATATAATGGGAAAATAGAGTGCAAAGTGATCACCTCATAGATAATAACTTGAGAATGGAACTGGTTCTATCTTTGCGGCAAGCTGGNATAACATCAACCAGTGTTACTTCTACCATGGAGAGTATTCCAAGAGAATTATTTGTGCCACAGGCGTTTAAAGAGCAGGCATATCAAGATGTAACTTTGCCAATAGGCCATCATCAAACATTAAGTCAACCAGCTGTTGTTGGATTAATGACTGAGTGTCTAAATCTTGATGACCGAAAAAAAGTATTGGAGGTTGGTACTGGCTCCGGGTACCAAACCGCGGTGTTGGCATGTTTGTGCCGTAGGGTTTATACTATAGAACGTCATAGTTCATTGCTTGAGGAAGCTGAAAAGCGTTTTGCGTACCTTCGACTACGTAACATAACTTCAAAAGCTGGTGATGGTACTTTGGGTTGGGATGCTCAGGCCCCCTTTGAGAGGATTATGGTTACAGCCGCGGCTGAAGATATACCACCTTTGCTCTTAAATCAGTTAGCCATAGACGGTATTATGATAGTGCCTATTGGTACTAATGATCACTATAACACTATTTTGAAAGTGACTAAGAAAAAGGATGGCTTGGAAACTGAAGAATTGAGAGATGTTCGTTTTGTTCCATTAATCCCGGAAGAAGCAACCGGAAGTTAAATCTTGATGCGATTTTATTTGTGGAAAAATTTATGATCATTTGGTTTAGGCATACAATCGTACTTTCAACTGTCTGTTTTTTTGCTGGTTGCAGCAATCTTGAATGGCCTCCGTCAAATCAAAATAACGGTTTGTACGGTGCAAGATCTCAGTCTAGCTTATTAAATCCGAAAAGAATAAAGCATATGGCCGTTCCATCTGATGGCACTGTTAAAGTGGGGCCGGGGGATACATTATTTATTTTATCAAAACGTTATCGAGTATCGGCTAGAACAATTATTGAAGCAAATAAGATGCTCCCACCATACCGATTATTGGTTGGTGAAGAATTGTTAATACCCAAACCTAAGATTCATATAATAACCAAAGGAGAATCCTTATATAAAATCTCCCGAAAATATGGTCTTGATGTTTATGAAATAGCTAAGNTAAATGCATTGAAGTCACCATATCGAGTTTATGTCGGTGATAAATTGGTTTTACCTATTTCAGATTTATCTAATGGCAATTTGAAACCACGAATTACCAAATCGAAAAGTAAAATTAATCAAATTGGNAAAAGTGGCTTTGAGAATAATCGTTTAGCTACATTAAGTGCTAATGCATTGATGAAGAAAAGAGATCAAAAGGTAATAAACAAAAAGACTCCCAAAGTGAAAAAAATAAGAAGAGAGACCCTCAATAAATCAACGGTAATTTCGAAGCAATCTATCAAGATACCTAAAATAAAAACAACAGGTCGTTTTGACTGGCCTATTCAAGGAAAGTTATTATCAAATTATGGGGCAAAGGGTGATGGTTTACACAATGACGGTATCAATATTATAGCAAAAAAGGGCGANCCCGTTAGAGCCGCAGGCTCAGGCAAAGTTGCGTATGCGGGNAATGAGTTGCGGGGTTTCGGTAATTTGTTATTGATTAAACATCCAGGAGGTTGGGTTACTGCTTATGCTCATAATTCAAGACTTTTGGTAAAACGGGGGGACCGTGTAAAAGTGGGGGATGTTATCGCTAAAGTTGGTTCCTCAGGTAACGTGGTATTGCCTCAGTTGCATTTTGAGATCAGGAGAGGTAAGAAAGCCATTAACCCTTTGAGGCATCTAAAGCGACTTAAAGCTGATTTGCAAATATTTTCTGATAATATTTAGTCAATATTTTTGCCTAATCTACCGGCTAAATCTTGTATAAATTGGAATGCTACTCGTCCTGATCGAGACCCTCGTGTCATCGACCATTCTAAGGCTTCAGCATGCAAGGTTTTTTGATCTAATTCTAGTTTATATTCTTTAGCATAGCTCTGTATCATCTCGAAAAAAGTATCTTGTTTTACAGGGTGAAAGCCTAACCAAAGTCCAAAACGATCAGAAAGTGATACTTTCTCTTCNACAGCTTCTGCCGTATGGATGGCATTTGATCGTTCATTTTCAATCATATCACGCGGCATTAGGTGTCTTCGGTTTGACGTGGCGTAAAAAATAATATTNGCTGGACGNCCTTCAATTCCGCCTTCCAACACAGCTTTGAGTGATTTAAAAGTTGAGTCTTCTATTTCGAAAGATAGGTCATCGCAAAATAAAAGACACCTTCTTGAAGATTTTGATAATATACTCAGAAGTTTAGGTAGTGTATTAATATCTTCACGGTGTATTTCGATTAGTACTAATGCGCCTGGCGTTTTTTGATTAATTTCTTCGTGTATGGCTTTAACTAATGAACTNTTTCCTGTCCCACGTGCACCCCAGAGCAATGCATTATTCGCCGAGAATCCGTTTGAAAAACGCTCAGTGTTTCCCTTTAAAATATCAATCTGTTGGTCGATGCCATGAAGTAAGTTAAGTTTTACTCGATTAACTTCATATATCTTTATGAGTTTTTCAGGTTCTGTTTGCCACACAAAAGCATCAGCTTCTTCTACCGAATGATCTTTAACTTGTCTGGGAACCATACTTTCTAGCGTTTCTGCGATCCGCTCTAATATTGGTTTAAGTTCATGGTCTGCCATTTAGATATCCTGTATACGTTATTCTAACGACTTTTAAAAACGGTATCACACATACAACTTTCGTCAATAAACTCAATATCTAATTCTTTAGATGGTTAANTATATACATAAAAAAATTAAAATAGTTTATCAGGTTAACTAGTTTAGTTTAAACTTTGTAAATTATGCTGCTAAAAGGTCCTGTTGTGCTATTAGTAATCGATATATTTTGAGTATTATAGGTTTAAATGTTAATCTTTTGTACTNAATTAAATCGAGATATCGATTGCATTGATGTCATAGCTCGTTATATTCCGCGAGTTAAGGATTTTATAGGAGTTTAATATGATAATTACACCAGCTTATGCTCAGGCAGCCGGGGGTACCGGTGACGGTTTTGCTACGTTATTACCCTTGGTATTGATATTTGTTGTTTTTTATTTTTTATTAATACGTCCCCAGCAAAAGAGAGCTAAAAATCATCGTGCTATGTTAGCAGCTATTCGGCGTGGAGATAAAGTTGTAACTGGCGGAGGGATAATGGGGACTGTCACCAAAGTGATAAATGAAGATGAAGTCGCCGTTGAAATCGCAGAAGGTATAAAAATTCGTGTTCAAAGAGGATTGATTGCCAGCGTACAATCGAAGATTGCTCAAGAAGGAAAGGATGCACCTTCAGCTGGGAATGATCAGAGTGGGGGATCTGGTTCAGGTGGAATGCTGGGAAAACTATTTGGCGGAGGGAAAAAGTAGTTGTGGGGATATATTAGAATGCTAGAGATCCGTATAAGCTGATGGTATATTTTTCAAAACTAAAAGTTGCGGTAGTTTTGGGGATAGTTTTGATCGGTGCTATGCTGGCGTCCCCTAATTTATTCGATCAAAAAACAGTTGAAACATTGCCAAAATGGTTACCNCATCAAAAAGTGAGTTTAGGCTTGGATCTTCAGGGGGGNTCTCATNTGCTTCTGGAGGTCAAGGTTGACGTTGTATTAAAGGAGCGTCTTGCGAGTTTGGTTGATGCAGCGCGAATTAAATTGCGGAAAGCTAAAATACGATACTATGGGTTAGGTGTGATTTCAAACGGAATAAAGGTTTCAATTCGAGATTCAAATAAGATTGATGATGCGCAAAAACTTCTTAAAGATATAGAACAGAACTTATTAATCAAAGTAACTGAAAATAACCTTATTATTATTTTTTCTGAGCAGGCTTTGAGAGCTATAAGCAGTTCTGCGGTAGATCAGTCTATAGAAATAGTTCGCCGAAGAATTGATGAAACAGGTACACGGGAGCCAACAATTCAGCGACAAGGTCTAGAAAGAATACTAGTTCAAGTCCCGGGACTTGATGACCCTGAGAGATTAAAAAGACTTTTAGGTAAAACTGCTAAGATGAGTTTTCATCTACTTGATCCTAGAGGTTCTTTTTCCAACCCTATTAAAGGCAAAGTTCCCCCTGGCTCTATGTTGCTTCCATCCACGGATAATTCGAACCAGAATCTGCCCCAGAATTATCTCGTAAAAAAACGTGTAGCCGTTGGTGGAGATAGGTTAATTGATTCACAACCGACATTTGATAGTAGGACAGGCGAGCCAGTGGTCAACTTTCGTTTTGATACTTTGGGCGGTAAAAAATTTGGTGATGTAACCAAAAAGAATGTTAATCGACCGTTTGCAATTGTGCTAGATGGTAAAGTTATCTCAGCTCCTGTGATTCGGGAGCCTATTNTAGGAGGAAGTGGTCAGATAAGTGGAAATTTTACAATAACTGAAGCCCAAGATTTAGCATTACTTCTAAGAGCGGGAGCTCTGCCAGCTCCTCTAACTATACTCGAAGAAAGATCTGTTGGACCGGGCTTGGGAGCTGATAGCATAGCGGCTGGAAAAATAGCCGCAATTATTGGTTTAATTTTAGTTATTATTTTTATGATCATTACTTACGGTATTTTTGGCTTTTTTGCTAACGTAGCGCTAGTTGTAAATATTATTTTAATCTTAGGTGCACTCTCTGTTTTACAGGCAACGCTCACCTTACCGGGGATTGCTGGAATAGTGCTGACGATTGGTATGGCTGTTGACGCAAATGTTTTGGTTTTTGAACGTATTCGCGAAGAGGTGCGGGCGGGAAGAACACCTATTTCTTCAATAGACTCTGGATATAGTAGAGCAATAGTTACGATTATTGACGCTAATCTTACAACTCTTATAGCAGCGCTGATTCTTTTCTATTTTGGTTCAGGACCTGTAAAAGGTTTTGCTGTTACTTTATCGATTGGAATTATTACATCTATGTTTACAGCGATTATGTTAACTCGTTTAATGGTGGTTGGTTGGATAAGAAATCGCCGTGTTAATGAAGTACCAATATAGGAGCCATTATGAAGCCTTTGAGCTTAGTTCCAGTTAAACCCAAATTAGATTTTATTAATAAAAGATTGGCGTTTTTTATTTTTTCTCTTCTTTTGATCTGTTCATCCATAGGCTTGTATGGGGTAAAAGATTTAAATTATGGGATTGATTTTAGAGGTGGAATTCTGATCGAAGTTAGGGTTGATAACGCAACATCGTTGGAGGATGTAAGGAGTAAACTGACTGATCTTGGTCTCGGTGAAGTATCATTGCAAGAATTTGGTAACCCTTATGATATTTTGATTAGAATCCAGAAACAAGATGGTGGAGAGAAAGCTCAGCAAGTTGCTATCAACAAAGTAAAGGCTGAACTGGGGTCTGAAGTTTCCTATCGTAGGACAGAATTTGTGGGTCCAAAAATTAGTGAGGAACTATTTCGAGACGGTGTTATCGCTGTTATATTAGCTATTGTTGGTATTTTAATCTACATTTGGTTTCGGTTTGAATGGCAATTTGGGGTCGGTGCGATCGTCGCTCTGACGCATGATGTTCTCTCAACTATTGGTATTTTTGCTTTGACAGGAATTGAATTTAACTTATCGACGGTAGCNGCAATTCTTACAATCGCTGGTTATTCAATTAATGATACTGTTGTTGTTTTTGATAGGGTAAGAGAAAACCTTCGTAAGTATAAAACATTATCTCTGGTTGAGCTCTTAAATAATTCAATCAATGAAACACTTTCACGCACTGTTATGACCTCAATTACGACACTGATCGCTCTTTTGTCGCTGTATTTGCTCGGTGGTGAGGTAATTCGTGGATTTAGTTTTGCTATGATTTGGGGGGTTTTGATTGGAACTTATTCATCTATTTGTTTGGCTGTACCACTTCTTGTATACCTAAATGTAAATAGGGGTGTCGCTGCTGGANGTAACAAAGACGGTGGCCGTAATGTTAAAGGCGTCTAAAAAATAGGGTGCTTCGTTGAAATAGGAGGTAGTTATCTCTTTAGATATTTCACCAGAAATTCCAGTCGGGCGGCAAATNATNCAGCGTTATGGAGAGAGTCGTTTTGTTATCAGTGAACTGTTATACAAGTGTCCTGTTTTAGTNTTTTCAAATAAAACAAATATATGGGATGTAAGCTTATTNCATAATGATGANTCAATTCTTGGACTAATACCAATTATTCTTGATGAGGGCCATGTCGATCTTTTANTATTGGGTTGCGGGGAAGTAATGAGNCCTCTGACTGAAAATATTCGTTCAGAGTTTAAGAAAAAGAATATTATTGTAGAAAAAATGGATACAGGTGCCGCGTGCAGAACNTTTAATGTTCTAATTGCAGAGGANAGAAAAGTAGCGGCTGCCCTTATTCCAGTAAATTAAACCGGCATGATCAATNATCCAGTTTTAATTGATAAAGGCTTAACNGCAGATCAATTATTAGATACTGGGAATTATGCATATGCGTATCATAAAGCAGAGTGCCCTCAAACTATCGCTTGTGCAAAAATAATGTGTGGNGCTGTTGATGTTGGCATAACTGAATTAAACAGTCTTNAAACATTAACTGANTCATCACGTGTTATCCAAGCTTATGGTTATTGGTGTTTAAAGAAAAATTCTCGAGCTATCCAAATTCTTAGAGNAATAGACAATAAAATTGCACAANGATTGCATCATTTTATAAAAAAGGGAGCAAAAGTTTTTATTTGCGCAACGNCANAANNAAAGCAAATTAAAAACTTTGAAAATATTCNGTTATCGTACCAACCTATAGATCAACTCCATTTTANGAAAANTATTGNTATNANNAATGATAAGATAGATTTAATTATAAGTAATGGTGTGTATGGCGTTAATATACCNAATAATTTTTTNACNATTGNTTGTCCCACAGCTTTTTGGGTTGGAGACCATGATTTTTNCTANTCAACANGATATAATGATTTTTCAAGAGCTTCTATNCTNGTAACGAATAGTGCNGNTGAGCACATAGAATTAAGTGAACATTATAGCGCTCGCATCGCTTCTTTTCCTGGGCACGAGTCATATCAANATAGTAACGAATACCCAAAGTTAAATAAAAATAAGGACTTTGACATAGGATTCACNGGAAGGGCTTTTGTTCCNTANATGCNAGATAAAGCNCGGTTTCTTTTTAAATTTATTANACTTGATGATCCAAAACTCAATATTCGGATTTATAACGGGTATTTGTCNGATAACGCATTTAAATTAGTAATGAAAAANTCCNNNTTTATTCCNCTTTTCTGGCGCTATGCNGGAGGNATTCAAACGCGCGCNATAGATGCNNTNAGNTATGGGGCTTNTGTATTTTCNCCCGAAGANGTNACNNCNGGNGNGTTNNTNGGGGGCGCTGATAGNGGATTTATNGGNNTAGATCCTGANANNATTNATTTGAAAATTAAGNGNGNNCTNAAGAACTANNNATCTCTTNTNNNANTCTCGTTCNCATTCNNATNANTTTAAGAGTNTATTTTGGTCANATCCTNGNCGGGAACAACGGTTNATTAAATTTTGTCTNTTTCAATCAATTTTTAANNANTNTANANCNNCAAACAANNCCAATAATAATTNNGTNCCTGCTGAATTAAGAGGTTATCANCCTNCAGATGCTNTAAAANTATATGTTTCTATAGCAAAACGAAATATAGACACCGATGACAAAACAGTTTCACATTATAATTTTGCAGCAGCTGCATTTTTTTTTGCTGCAATTTCTGGCGATGGTAACGATAGTTTAGGCCGCTCTTCTATTGATATTTATACTCAAGGACAAAAGTTATTTCCAAATAATTTAGTTCTTAAATTTAACGCAGCTCGTGTGCTCTGGACATTTGATGCAAAACCCGAGTCTGTAATTCTATTTAAAGAAATTGTATCTCAAAATAAAGCTTTAGAATTTAACCCTAAAGATGGCGTTTTGAGTCACCGTATTAGAGAGTTGTCGGATATGTTTTCTTACGGAGACTATTATAGGTTGGCTCTAAAAGAGGAAAAGCGTGCCGCAGAAATGATTCAAAGTTGTGCATTAACTTATCTTGGTGTTTACGCATTTGAGACAGAAGAAGCTATAAAAGCTAAAGAATATTTGAAAGAAGCTCTACAAATTGATAATAAAAATGTTTCAGCCCATAGATGGTTAACTGAAGTTCTCAATTCTTTATCCGCTAGTAAAACCGAAATCCTTCATGTATTTTATGAGGCTATTAAGTTATATCCACCGAATTTGAGTCATTTATTACCAATTGGTGTTAAAGCAGAGTTGGGAAAGAAAAATATCAAGAAAGCTTCAACGTTATTAAATCATTGGGTTTTATTCCATTTACGCGTAAGGGAACCCTCTGGTAAATTATTACCCTTACATCAAGGCTCTTTAAAAATCTTAAATGATAATAAACATCTTCTAAAAAAATGGATTTCTAAAGAATTTGAAAAAATGAAAAATGAGATGGTGAGCTAAAATAAATGGATATCTCAATAATAGTATCTACATTTAATCGCGCAAAAAATCTAAAAACATTACTCGACTCTTTAATATTACAAGATTTTCGAGTTCTGTCCTTTGAAGTTATTGTGTCAGACAATGGTTCTGTGGATGAGACCAAAAAGATATGTGAGAGATATGAAGCACAATTTGAGAATTTTACCTATCTCTACGATGACCGGCCTGGACAATTGGTGGGTTGGCATAGAGGGTTAGAAGTTTCAAGAGGTGAAGTATGTTGCTTTATCGATGATGATATCTGTCCAGAACCCAGCTGGTTAACAGGTATCGAAGATGCTTATTCAGATCCGGAAGTCGCACTTGCTACGGGGCCAATTGCTTTAGCTTATGAGAAAAGGCCACCTGATTGGATAAATGCTATGTTAATAGGCGAACCAGGTGCTCAAACATTACCAGTATTCGGATTACTTGACTTTGGTAAGTCGATAAAAAGAATTCCTGGTAATTTTGTTTGGGGGACTAATTTTACAGTACGAAAATCATGTTTATATGATGTTGGTGGTTTTCACCCGTGTGCCATGCCATCGCACCTATTAAAATTTCACGGTGATGGTGAGGTTTATGTTGGTCGGTCAATCGAGGAAATGGGAAAAAAGGTTATTTATCATCCAAAGATATCTGTTACTCATAATATTTNAACTTCGCGATTATCTNTNAAGTCTATAAAGTCTAAATTTATAACNACTGGTTTNACACGATCTTTTGCATTNCTTAGAGAGCTGACTGTTCCCTATGATCTGCCCTCACNTGAAGAGTTTTATGATATGGCGATACGCTATTTTAATGCTCCACGTGAGGCACCTGNGGAGTTAATAGAAATAATTAGGGGTGGGCTTGAACAGGGCGTTNGCCAACATTTAAAGTGTTTTATTGAGGATGCGAATTTTCGTGAGTGGGTACTTCGAGATAATTATCTNGATTTAGNNAAATGCTATGTCCATCCGGAGTTNCTTNACAAATCNATTTCTAAAGANNCACTCGATTGGCGTTCGGGNGATTANTAAATGAGAATTATAAAAANTAGAACGTTCAATAAACTTTCGAAACCTCTNCGNATCTTGTCAATTTTACGCGGTCGTTGGGATGAACAGAGANNGCCCTCTCTTCAGGCATTAGCTGATCTTGGTCACGAAGTTGTTTATGTAGACAAAATTTTAGACCTTGATGACTACTATAAATTAGTGAAAAAAATACACTTTGATATTATTCTTTTTTGGGGTTCTTCTCTTCAGAATTTCTTAAACTCATTNCCAGGAAANTTTTTTCTNGAGGAAATGAACTTGCCATATATCAGCTTGTGGACCGATAATACAATTAAACACNTACATTTGNTTAAAGAAATGAATACATCTTTGCATCTTGGAATGTTTNTTCCCGATACTCGGGTTATTGAGCAGTTAAATAGNNTNGGTTGGTATAACGTGTTTTATTTACCNCCTTGGCATATNGATGCAAANATTTTTAAGCCTCAACCACCAAATTCAAAAATNAATAGAGAGGTAAGTTTTGCTGCTACTTTTAACCCTTATTTAGCAGAGCGAACCAAATGGCGTGCGGGTTGGAATGAGAAAATGAATAATGCGGGTAATAGCATAATTAAACTAAGTAGAGANATAAATGGCTATGTTGACGTTTTTGATTTCCTAAATNATGAGTGGGATGTTAANAGTGAGCAATTTAGTAGAATTTCGCACGCTATGTANTTTGAACAAAAATCGATNATTCGCGAACAATTGATAAAACAATTGGNTGATNTAGAANTTGAAATTACAGGAATTGGNTCCGCTCAGAGTAATCAATCCAATGTGAAAATGGGAGAAGGATTAGAATGGTGGAATTTGTCACCNNTTTTTTGCTCNTCTNNNATTAATCTCAATTTAACTCCTTGGCCAAGATCATGCCATCACAGAGTTTTCCAAATTAGTGCAAGTGGTGCTTTTGTTCTGTCTGATTGGAAAGATGATGCTGTAAAATTATATGAACCGGACAGCGAAGTCATATATTTTAAGGATATGAGCGAGGTTCCTGAACTAATTAAATATTATTTAGGGGCTAATGAGGAAAGATTTAAAATAGCAAGAGCTGGAAGAAAGCGTTTCTTGAGTGAACACACTGTTAATCATAGGATGTATGAATTAAGCAAAAAATTATATGAATTATTGTGAGGCTATATGAAAGTAGCATTATTAAATAAACCCAAAGAAATTTTAATATCGGAGAGAGAAAAACCAGTTCCTAGAGAGAATCAAGTNCTTATTAAGATCAGATATATGGGTATTTGTGGGACTGATGGTAAAATTTTTGATGGTGGTATTCCATCAAACACGCCTGTTATCATGGGGCATGAGGCTGTAGGTGAAATTATTNCTGGCCAGACAAATAAAGGGGGTGTTCCTGGAGATTTTGTTATTATCGATCCAGTTTTATACTGCTCGAATTGTTTTTATTGTAAAAGAAATGAAACCCATCTATGTGAGAANGGGGCGTTAATGGGGCGAGATGTTAATGGTCTATTTTCAGAGTATGTTGTTGTTCCTACTAGTAACGTATTTTTATTAGATAATAAAATTAATTTAAAAATGGCGCCCTTGATTCAAGTTATGACGACGGTTTTACATTCACAAAATCGGGCTAATATTACGTCTGGTGAGGTGGTAGTAGTATTAGGTTTAGGCGTGACTGGTTTATTGCAAATTCAAGTCGCAAAGGCTTTGGGTGCTAAGTCAGTAATAGGAGTATCACGTAATCCTTTTAAACGCGAGCTGGCTGAGAGTATGGGAGCAGATTTTACNGCTGATCATGGTATTGAAGCGAAAAANAGGNCTCTTGAAATAACGGGCGGACGCGGTGCTGACGTGGTTATCGANTCTGTCGGCTATCTCAAGGTATTAGCTGAAGCTATAGATTTGTCTAGGATCGGAGGGAGGATAATACCGTTTGGTATATATGCGACGATGGAGGGTAAATTACCTTTTTATGAGTTTTATTTTAAAGAGTTGAATATTATTAATGCGCGTGCAGCACTTCCAAATGAATTTACGGAATGCATTAAAATGGTTGAGGNGAATAAGGTTAATTTAAGNCCTTTCATAACACACACGTATAAAATATCAGAATTATCAGAGGCGATCTCACATCTCGATAATCCAAATGACAAACGATTAAAGATAATACTTGAAGTATAAATGAATTTTACGAGGTAGTGTTTACTAATAATGCGGCGCGGCCGGTTACCTCACCTTTTTCGACCATAGTATGTATTACTTCAGCATCTTCGAGGTTTTGAATCTCAGTGACAATTGGCCAAATCTCGCCTTTCACCATGAGCTCATATGTTTTTATTATTTCAATCGGTGTAACATAACGGCTGCCCAATAAATCGATTTCATTTTTCAGCAAATGCTGAGCATCCACTTCGAATTTTTGGCCAGCACCGCCCAGCGTTAACATTCTACCTCGACGCCCTAGTGATTTCGTTGCAGCCTCCAAGGTTTCTTTTACTGAAACATAGTCTACACAAACGTCAACACCATTTCCCGCTGTGAGCTCCAAAAGTGCTTCTACTACGTTTTCTTTTGAAGCATCAATGAATTCATCTGCACCAGTATTGAGGATAGATTCCTTTTTATTCTGTCTTATATCAATAGCAATCACTCGGGTATTTGCCCATTTGGCTAACATAACTTGGTGTATTCCTAAACCTCCACCAGCCCCAAAAACCGCAACTGTCTCACCAGGTTTAATATTACCTCTTTTTAACACTTTATAAGGTGTGGCGAGAGCATCCATCGCGACGCCGACGTGAGCGGGCTGGTTTACCCAATCGAGGCCATCTGGAAGTTTAATAAACCATTTGGTTGGTAATTTGATGTACTCAGCATAGCCACCATCGCACTCCCTTCCTACGTAACCTCCCAAGTTTTCACATANTGGTTGGAGGTTTGATAAGCAGTTACTGCAAGTACCGCAATTCATATAAAAATATGAAGTAACAATATCGCCAATTGTTAAATCGGTCTCGCCCTCACCAATTTCAACAATCTGAGCGCAAATCTCATGTCCAATAATACGTGGAAATACGGCTGGCGTTCTGCCAGCTTTGAAATGTTGGATTGTAAGACCTGAACCGCAGGCAAAAACCTTAGCCACTGCTTCNCCGGGTCCTGCAACGGGGTCAGGTACCTGTTTTAGNATAAATTCTGAATTTGGANCCTCCAGGACCATCGCTCTCATATTTTATTCCTCAAAAATAAAGTTTGCNGCTTTTAAAAATAATGTTCTGTTAACACCATCGGAGTGAAGAAAGCATGCAGCGTCTCTGACTAATTTAGCCACACCAAATTCCTTCATGTAACCGTGACCTCCATGTATTTCNAGGCACCACGTTGCAATTTTCCATGCAGCTTGGGATGCCATTGTTTTTGGCAAAACACCGAGAGTTTTATCCCACCCTAGTTCTTGATGATCCGCCAAATAACATGCGCGGTGAATATAAGAACGGGAAGCATCTATTAGCATTCTCATTTCAGCAAGTTGCGCCCTAATTCCATCGTGCTCAATAATTGGTTTTCCGCCTTGTACTCTTATTTTTGCCCAGTCTACCGCTTTTGTATAACATGCTTCAGCAACACCCAAAACACTTGCTCCTGCATAAGCATTGCTTTGGGGAAAGAATTTAGCAAGTACATTAAATCCATTGCCAACTTCTCCCACAANATTCTCATCAGGAATAAAGCAATCCTGAAAAATTAATTCGGCGTTGTTTGCTAACCTTTCTCCCATTTTATCATGGACCCTGCCGATAGAAAATCCTTCTCTGTCTCTTTCCAATAAGAAACACGTACTCCCCTCTGCTAATCCAACACCTTTAGTNGTTTGTACAAATAATAAATAAAAACTTGAACGATTGCCGTTTGAGATAAAGTGCTTCATGCCATTAACGATCCAACCACCGTCTACTTTTTCAGCTGAAGTTCGAAATGGTGTTGGATGCGGTATAAAATAATTTGAGGCATTATCAGGTTCGGTGATACCAATTCCAAGCATACCCCGTGGATCTTCTGAAAATACCGGGAGTACTCTACTTTGTTGTTCTTTATTTAGAGCGGCTTGCATAATTTGCGCTATTTTCAAAGTTTGAGCAAAGATTACTGATACACCTAAATCTCCTTTTCCTAACTCTTCAATAACCATTGAGGTCGTGAGAGAATCTGTTCCCAATCCACCATACTGCTCAGCAAGCGTCATTTGGCGAATTCCAACTTCATGAGCTCTTTCAACTATTTCCCAAGAGAAACTATCTTCGGGGTTAATATTCGCATCTAACTCTGCGGCTCTCGGTGTAACCTCCTCTGCTACAAATCTTTGTACGGTTTCAATAATTGCTCTTTGGTCATCATTTTGGATAAAAATTTCATGCATAATAGCTCTCCTTATTCTTATTGAACAATAGTTCATTAGCTATCCCTGGTCAATAAAGATCCAAATAAGACTTGAAAGTGGGGATATTTTAAATTTATTAAAATTTATATAGGTCTTATTTCACAATAAAAACTTCTTAATTGAAAAGATAACTATGTATCATTCAATCCATCCTCGTATTTAAATAACTTATTAATTGAACTCTTTAAAGATGAAAAAAACGAGTCTACAAAAATTTCAACTAAAAGCTCAGGTTGGTTTCCAATATCAAACCCGTAAACATGTTTTCGTGTAAGTGAATAAAGAAATGTGGCGTGCAGAGAATATACTAATTGTTCTTCAAGAATTGAAATGGGTCTCTGCTCCGGAGTTGGTAGGTTGAATTCAACCCTTATTTCCTTAGCAATGGGAATAATCAAACCTAATCTGACGAATTCAAGATAATTAATTCCAATTTTCTCTCCTCGCATTGCTGAGGATAATGATATTCTTATTACATCAAATCTATCAACCGTCGAATAATAACTTTTATATAACCAGAGTAATCTATCTCTTAAAGAAACTGTTCTATCCTTTACTCTATCATCCCATTCACTATTCCAACGATTTAAAAATACAACCTGGTAGACTTTATCAATTAGTGCATCTTTACTCGGAAAATACCGATAAATTAGCCCNTGGCTGACCCCTAATCGTTTNGCTAGGTTACGAATCTGCCCCTCAAAACCACATTCTGCAAAATATCTAATAGCTCCCGATAGTATTTCTTGTTCTCGTTCTTCTGGAACTAACCGTCTTCTNACTTTTTGCTGTTCATTCAAAACATTTTCCTTACATAACATTTTAAATACAAAGATATTAAAATATGGGATACTTAGTAATTGTATTGTATAAATAAAAAAATAGGGCCGCGCTAGCGGCCCTAATGAATTAATTATAATTTTTTGAATTTTACATATTTTGAGCTGATACCATTGCATATAACATTGGTATTGATAGCATTGTGTTTGTTCGTGAAGCTAGTGCTGCAGCTCGAGCTGCTTTAGGTTTGTCATCTGCTGNGCATTCCACCAACCCAATCACTTTTTGTTGATTTGGCCAAATTATGTACCATACATTGAATGCCATTATGACACCCATCCACATTCCGATNCCNATGGTAGCATCCCTCGCGCTACCGCTAGTTAATCCGATTGCTAATGCATCTCCAATATAGCCGTTCATCCAAGCTAATAGCAGCCCAAATATTAAAGTTCCGACAGCGGCCCATCTAAAATAAAGNAAGGCGACAGGCATAATATGTTTTGGTATAGCTGGTTTTAGCTCGTCTGGGATTGTTGGCACCGTTGGTGTTTGTACAAAATTAAANTACCATAATAAACCAATCCACATAACACCACAAAGNACATGCAGCCAGCGAACGAAGAATGTCCAATATTCCATTCCATATTCCATAATTTAGATCTCCTTTCTATTCGCTTTATGCCGCAATGGCGTTCGCAAGAACTACCATAACAACGGTTAAAATGAGGCCACAAATAATTGTGCCCTTTAATGAATCTAGCGGATTTCCCATGATCTTACCTCTATCTCCTGAAATTGATGTTAAAAGATAATGTTAAAACTACTTAGTTATAACTAAACTATCGTAAAAGTACACTCAATCTATCAGTATACNNGAGTTTCTTACTAATTATTTAAGAATTTCGATATTTTTAACTAATTGAGCAGCTTTTTGCCCAGATATGACGGCGCTTTCTATTGTGACTGGAAGACCTGTTCTTGTCCAGTCACCCGCAAGAATCAGATTTTTAAAGTTTGTTTGCGAATCAGGCCGTTTGTCATTCTCTTCTGCANTCTGNTTTATNGTTGCATTATATTCTCTTATTACGCGGTTTGGAGGAATGTTTCTAACGTCTTTATTCAAAATTTGAGCTATTTCATTCCAAATAATTTTTGAAATATCATTGTTACTCAAATCAGAAATTGAATTTGCTGAACTAATGGTAACGGAATAAATATCATCTTTTTTAAATATCCAATCAGTAATCCCGCCGATTAAACCAATAAAATTTCCTGAAGTTGGTAANAGTGGACGATCATCAATCCTATAATGAATATTTACAATTGTATTNGATTGCGTGGGCACGCTNATATCTGGTAAGAGAGTTGAGACTTGTTTCGGTGGGATCGNCAGTATAATTAAGTCATCTTTATTAAGTTTTATTTGATTTTTGTTTATCGTTATAGATGTTATTAGACCGGCTTCTGAGGNAATTGCGGTCAACCTTTTTGAGTACTCGGCAAACACATTATTTTTCTCGAGATGTTTTAGTGCTGGTTCTACCAAGGATGATGAGAGGCCCTTGAGTGGAATAAGCGGGTAGCAGAATTCTTGGCCTTTGAGCAATGTTTTTGAGATCATTATCCAGATTGAGGAAGCGGAGCCTTCAAAAGCATCCGTGTTTAAAACAGCACGGCTTAATGGNTGCCACAAGCGATCGAAAATTGGTCGGGAAGTATTAACAAGATCAGCAATGGTTTTATTTCCCGCAAATTTAAAGCGAATAATTGATAGATAATCCATTAAATTTGTATCAGGGATTCTTGTTTTTTGTTTAAAGATCCACCAAGGTATTTTGCTTGCGCTTGGTTTAATTTCCCATTTGATGCCACTTTTAATATCTATAAATTTAAAAGAAGCTGGCTTAATAGTTTGAAACGTTTGATCAGCACCGATTATTCTCAAATATTTTTTTATTCCCATATTACCGCTCAAAATTAAATGAGTTCCATTATTAATAGTTCGATTGAGCAACTGATCATTAAATGACCGACAACGACCCCCAGCATTCTTGGTTGCTTCTAATAATCTTATTTTATTGTTGTTAGGTAGGCAGTTCACAGCTGCAGAAAGTCCTGCTATTCCTGATCCAATTATGTATGTTGTGCCCGGCATATATTCTTACTCATTGATTTTTACATTCATTTCTGTTGTTTTAGTTTATAAACTATATATTACATATTCTGATGCCGTACACACTTTCATATGCTGGTCACGAAACTCGTAAATTTGATCGGGATAGATTCCTATGCTCATTGTTTGCGCCCGCATCCTCTTTAGAAGATATACACACAATTCTTGCTTTCAACATTGAAATCTCAAAATCAAGAGAAATGGTAAGTGACGGTTTACTGGGCGAAATGCGACTCCAATGGTGGAGGGATATTGTTTCCTCTATTTATTTACAAGACACTGTTTTTGATACAGACCACTATCTTGTTTCAGGTCTCCAATCCATAATACAGAAGTATAAGTTAAAGTGTGGGCTTTTTACAGATTTAATTAATGCGAGATCTCGGGATATGATAGATGATGCACCAAAAAATGAGGCTGAGTTAACTAGTTATTCATATGGAACCACAGCGGTCTTAAATCGAATCTTAATTGAAATAATGTGTCAATCTAATGAAAGCTTATCAAAAAATCTGATAAAAATTTCCAATCACGCTGGTATAGCTTGGTCAATTACGGGCATAATTAGGGCTTCTTCAGTTCTCTCGAAGTATAAACGGATTTACATTCCCGTCTCATTGATGGAGAAAAATAATTTTACAATATATGAGTTCCAGTCTCAAAAAGTTACACAAGGAATAAAAGCGGCTATAGGTCAGCTTGTCTCTCTTGCGAGAAATGAGATAAATCAGGCTCGAAAAGTGCCTATCGATTTTGATAAACGCACTTATCTTCCTGTTTTGCTTCAATTAAGTTTGGCTGACATGTATCTCTCAAGAATTAAATCTTTTAATTTCGACCCCTTCGAGCCTAAGATTGAAAAGGGCCGTTTAATTCGTCAGTTAAAGCTTTATATTAGAGCTCGAACCGGGCTTTTATAAAAGATAGTAGGTAAAGTTATAATATTACCCCATGTACCGATTCTTTTAACCAGTTGTTCATGGCTTTTTTTGCTCTCACCGATAAAGATCGTTTTTTCTCCCTTCCCTTAATTCTTTTTCCCGACGAGTTTCGCTCGTTCAGGTCGGGAAATAAACCAAAATTAATATTCATTGGTTGATAAGTTGATGTGTTTGCGCCGCCTGTTATGTGATTGAGTAAAGAACCACAAGCCGTTTCTATTGGCGGAGTTGGATATTTCTGTCCCAAGCTCTCTAAAGCTGCGAATCGTCCAGCAAAAAGGCCGACACAGGTACTCTCAACATAACCCTCACATCCGGTAATCTGTCCCGCAAATTTAAAGTTAGACTGTGTTTCAATGCTAAGTGTTTTATTAAGTAATTTTGGACTGTTTATGAAAGTATTTCTATGCAAACCACCCAGACGAGCAAATTCAGCACTTTCCATCCCGGGAATTTTCCTAAAAATTCGCTTCTGTTCACTATAAGTCAGTTTTGTTTGAAATCCAACAATATTGAATAGGGTCCCGATGGAGTTATCTTGTCGCAGTTGAACTATAGCTGCCGGCTTTATATTCGGGTTGTTCGGATCAGTTAAACCCACAGGTTTTAAAGGACCAAAAGCCAGGGTTTTGTGGCCCCTTTCAGCGAGTACTTCGATTGGTAAGCATCCCTCAAAATATGACGTATTTTCCTCCCATTCCTGAAATGAAACTTTTTGACCTTCAATTAGGTCTGAAACAAACTGATCATATTCTAACTGTGACATAGGACAGTTAATGTAGTCATCTCCATCGCCTTTATCATATCTTGACTGACACCACGCCTTATCAAAGTTTATACTATCCCGGTAGACTATTGGAGCGATAGCATCAAAAAAAGCTAAACTATCATCCCCAGTAAGTTCTTTGATCGCTTCTGATAAATCGGGTGATGTTAGTGGCCCAGTTGCTATGATAACATGCTGGTCATTCAAGTCTTCGAGGTCTTTTATTTCTTGCCTGTTTACTGAAATGAGGGGTTCTCGTTCTATAAAGCTCTCAACGGACTTGCTAAATTTAACTCTATCCACTGCTAGCGCAGCCCCCGCTGGTACTTTATTTAAATCGGCACACTTCAGAATGAGTGAATCTAATTGTCGTAATTCGTCGTGTAATAGGCCCACCGCATTATATTCAGAGTCGTCTGAGCGAAAGGAATTTGAGCATACTAGTTCAGCGAGTTGATTAGTTATGTGTGCGTCAGTATTGCGTTCCGGGCGCATTTCATACAAGGAAACGGGTAATCCAAGTTTGGCGATTTGCCAGGCTGCTTCAGTACCCGCCAGACCGCCTCCAATTACGTGTATGGATTTTTTCTTCAATATTTTAACCTAGTTTCTCAAGATTTTGCGTCAGATGTTGAGCCAAGTATTTACCAGTATAGCTCCCCTTAATTTTAATAATTTCTTCAGGCGAACCTGCTGCTACCAAGTACCCACCTCTATCTCCTCCCTCCGGTCCGAGATCAATAACCCAATCTGAAGTTTTGATAATATCAAGGTTATGTTCTATCACGATGATTGTGTTTCCTTGATCAACCAATGTTTGCATCACCTCAATTAATTTATTGATATCTTCAAAATGCAGACCAGTGGTGGGTTCATCAAGTATATAAAGTGTTTTCCCCGTTGCTCTTCGGGATAATTCCTTTGCAAGCTTTACGCGTTGAGCTTCTCCTCCAGATAGAGTGGTAGCCTGTTGCCCAACGTGAACGTATCCAAGGCCAACTTGTGAGAGAGTTTGTAATTTATCTCGAATGGGGGGCACTGCTTTGAAGAATTTTAAGCCTTCCTCGACTGTCATATCCAATACGTCGGCAATTGATTTTCCTCGAAACTTTATTTCCATTGTTTCTCTATTATATCGTTTGCCTCGGCATAAATCACATTCAACATAAACGTCTGGTAAAAAATGCATTTCTATTTTTATAACACCGTCACCTTGGCAAGCTTCACATCGGCCACCTTTTACATTAAATGAAAATCTACCAGGTTTATATCCGCGAGCTTTTGACTCTGGAAGTCCAGCAAACCAATCCCGAATATGTGTAAAAGCGCCGGTGTAAGTTGCTGGGTTAGATCTTGGTGTCCGCCCAATAGGTGATTGGTTGATATCAATAATTTTATCTAAAAATTCACTCCCAGTGATTTTATCATGTTTTCCAGGAATTACCCGCGTGCCATTTAAACGTCGAGCAAGCGCTTTGTACAAGGTCTCCATTACTAGGGAAGACTTCCCCCCTCCTGATACTCCAGTAACACAGGTAAAGGTTCCAAGTGGAAATTCTGCCGTAATATTTTTCAGGTTATTTTCAGAAGCTCCGGACAAGATAACTTTCTTCCCTATATGCCCAGTTCGCCGAATTTCTGGTATTTTTATTTGCCTTTTTCCAGTTAAATACTGGCCTGTTAAGCTATCCGGTGTTTTTATAATTTTTGAGAGTTTGCCTGAGGCAATTATCTTTCCCCCATGAATTCCAGCCCGAGGACCTATATCAATGATATGGTCAGCAGCTCGCATGGCATCTTCATCATGTTCTACTACGATTACAGTATTTCCAAGATCACGCAGTCGTTTAAGAGTTGTCAAAAGTCTGTTGTTGTCTCGTTGGTGAAGTCCTATTGATGGCTCATCTAAAACGTAAAGTACTCCAGTTAAGCCTGATCCGATTTGGGATGCCAGTCGAATTCTTTGGCTCTCGCCACCTGATAGGGTTCTTGAAGATCGTGCTAAAGATAGATAGTCAAGACCTACGTTATTAAGAAACCCTATTCGCTCACTAATTTCTTTCAATATTCTTCGTGCAATTTCATTTTGTTTTTTTGTCAACTTTTCAGTTAGTTGGGAGAACCAAACATCCAGCTCACCGATTGATAACTGGGTAATTTCGCTAATATTTCTTTTATTAATTTTTACTGCTAATGCCTCTGGTTTTAGTCTGAAACCCCCGCATGCGTTACATTTTGTGATTGTTTGGAATTTTGATAGTTCCTCTCTAATCCAAGAAGAGTCGGTTTCTCTCCATCGACGCTCCATATTCGGGATTACCCCTTCAAATGGTTTATCTAATTCATATGCTTTTTTTCCATCGTCATAAACTAGCTTTATGTTAGTTTGGCCAGAACCATATAAGATTAAATTTTTTTCTGTTTTATTAAGTTTTTTCCATTCTATTAAAGGGTCCACGTTTAAATGTTTAGCAATACTCTCAAGTGTCTGTGTGTAGTATTGTGAGCCTGAATTAGCCCAAGACGCTATTGCGTCCTTAGATAATCTGAGGCTTTCATCTGGTACAACTAGCTCTGGATCAAAATACATTTGGGTTCCAAGGCCATCGCATGAGGGACATGCGCCAAAAGGATTGTTGAATGAGAATAGTCTAGGTTCGATTTCCTCTATACTAAAACCAGAGACAGGACATGCAAATTTAGCAGAAAATGGAATACGCTCACCAGTCTCGGAGTTCTCAATAAATGCTAGTCCGTCTGTTAAATTAAGTGATGTCTCAAAACTATCAGCAAGTCTCTGAGAAATTCCCTCACGAACAACTATTCTGTCGACGACAACTTCTATTTCGTGTTTTATGTTTTTTTCTAATTTGGGAACATCTTCAATTTCATAATGAGTGCCGTCAACTTTGACGCGTTGAAAACCTTTTTGGGCTAACTCTTTTAATTCTTTTCGATATTCGCCTTTTCTACCGCGTACTATTGGCGCTAGGAGGTAGAGTTTCGAACCTTTTTTCATGCTTGTAACACGATCAACCATCTGAGAAACACTCTGTGCCTCAATTGGAAGCCCAGTTGCGGGTGAATAGGGAACGCCAATTCGTGCAAACATCAATCGCATGTAATCATATATTTCTGTTACCGTGCCAACAGTGGACCGAGGGTTTCGACTTGTAGTTTTTTGTTCGATAGATATTGCTGGCGATAAACCTTCAATAGAGTCGATATCGGGTTTTTGCATCAGTTCAAGAAATTGCCTAGCATACGCTGAGAGGCTCTCAACATACCTGCGTTGTCCTTCAGCGTAGATTGTATCAAAAGCCAGAGATGATTTCCCTGAACCAGACAAACCTGTGATGACAGTGAGAGAGTCTCTCGGGATCTCGGCATTTATATTTTTTAAATTATGTTCCCGCGCTCCGCGAATTATTATATTTTTCATGATTGTTATATGGACTGCTATTTAAGAAAAAGCGAGTCACTATAATTTTTTTTCTTTTTATTGAATATGTTCATAAAGCGTTTAATTCGGATTACTACGTTCTACCCTTAGCGAGGTTGCAGTCAATGAAAATAAGGCCATAAAAATAGCTAAAATAGTCGCTAGAATATACAGTCCTTTAAACGATCCAAAGGTCAAGTAAAGGCCGGCGAAAATAGGAGATAATGTTTGAGATAATCTCAATCCAAAGTTACTCGCTGAAGCAAACGTTGACCTTAAGTTTATAGGTGCATGTTCAAGTAATAAATATTGGAGAGAGGGTCTTAGTAGCCCGAAAGCTCCCCCATAACACATTGATGTAAAAAGAACGAACCATTGATTATTCGCGTATGGAATGGTTATCATTCCCGCCGCGAGAACTAGAAATGAAACAAAAATTATAATTCGGTATGAAAAATATTTGGAAATTGTGGCTAGTCTTGTAGCAGTTATAACGCCCATAACTGCCCTAAATCCAACAATGATTCCAATAATGATTTCAGGTGTGTTGAATGTATCCTTCAAAAAAATAGGGAGATATGTTATCAATGCACCAAACCCAATGAAGATAAATGCCCCGGTCATAAAAACAATCTCGATGACTATTTTGTCATTTAAATGTTGCCAAGCGTATGATATAAAATTTTTGGGATTTATTGATTTGCTATTTTTTTCTTGCGATTTTTCTTCCATAAAAATAAGTAAATAAAATCCTAGTGGCAAAACCAATAGTGTTACTAGAAAAGGATAAAACCACGCTAGAGAAGCTAGAAATCCGCCTATTATTGGAAGTATTCCACTTCCAATGTTTTGGGTTGCTCCGATATAACCCATTATCTTAATTCGTTCATCGTTTTCAAAAAGATCAACTGCCCATGAAACATTTATTGTGGCTAATGCACAAGCCCCAATACCCTGGAAAAACCGGAATAAAAGCAGGGTTTCTGTATCTTGAGCAATGGCGCATGCTGAACCACCCAAGGCAAATAGAAGCATGGATGGTACAAGCACCCTTTTTTTACCGTATCGGTCAGCCAACAGTCCCATTATGGGTATAAAAATTATGCCAGGTGCAGAATACGCTGCCATTACTAATCCTATGTCACTCGTAGAAATATTAAACGCATCCCTGACTGAAGGTAAGGCTGGTGCTATGATTGGAAAGCCTAAAAGAGAGGCGAACGTGAGAAATATTATGATAAGTGTTTTTTTGCGGGAAGTTTTGGAAAACATTTTGACTTCAATACAGCTTCCCATGGGCAGGTCAATCCAAAAATAAAATAATTGCGTATCATTGTTTGTCAGGACGGAAGCACATTTCTATTACATGTTAGACAAATGATTATTTTATCATTTATATTGAGTGCGAGTATTATTGTGAAAAGTTTGAAGAGGAATATTTGAATGTCCCAAATAAAATTAAAGGTAACGGATATCGAAGAGCTAACGCCAAACATTAAAAAGTTCGAATTTAGCGCTTTAGATGGGGCTCCTTTGCCAACCTGGGAAGCCGGCGCTCACGTCGATTTTCAAATTAATGATCAGATGCGTCGTTCATATTCTTTGGCAAATAAACCGGGAGATACCGGGCAATATACTACTGCGATTCTGCGCGAAGAAAATGGTGGTGGTGGCTCAAAGTATATGCATGATGAAATAAAGGTGGGTGATAACATGGAAATAGTGGGTCCACCAAGTAATTTATTTCCGATAAATGAGGAGGCGAATAAACATTTATTGTTGGGAGGCGGGATAGGTATAACGCCGTTACTTGCTATGGGACATAGACTCAGAGAAATTAACGCTGACTTTTATCTTCACTATTGCACGAAAACAAAAGAAGAAACTGCATTTTATGATGAGGTAGTGGATATATTTGGTAAAGATCGAATTACGTTTCATCATGATGGTGGTGAGCCTAGTAAGGGCATTAATTTGAGCCAGGTTTTAAGTAATCAGGAAGATGGGCAGCATTTATACATATGTGGGCCGGCAGGATTAATTACGGCTGCAAGGGACGCAAGTTCACATTGGACTGAAAAGTCGGTCCACTTTGAACTTTTTGCAAGTCTTTCCTCTGAAGATACTGGGTCTGGAAAAGAAAATGTGGTTAATGATGATGGGTCATTCGAAGTTGAATTAAAACAAAGTGAAATAACTTTCACAGTTCCCTCGGATAAATCCATTATGGAGATGATGTGGGAACATAATGTTGATGTAATGTACGCATGTGAGGATGGATGGTGTGGAAATTGTAAAGTGGGGCTAATATCTGGAAAAGTTGACCACAGAGATGAATTTCTTGACGATAATGATCGAGAAGAATTTCTTCAGGTTTGTGTTTCAAGAGCTATGCCCGGAGAAAAGCTAATATTGGATATCTAAGAAATCAACATTGCGAAGTCATTTTGTTTTTATATCTATTATTAAAATTAGGCGTGGACACGTGGGTAAAAATTACTTCTAATGTTAGTAAATATTTTTTACGGAGGTTTTGATGGCTGGTAGTGTTAATAAGGTTACTTTACTTGGTAACTTGGGTCGCGACCCAGAAGTGCGCTTTTCCCAAAGCGGAGATAAAATAGCTAATTTGTCGATCGCGACCTCCGAAACATGGAACGATAAATCTAGTGGGGAACGGAAAGAAAAGACGGAATGGCATAGAGTTGTTGTTTTTAATAAATTTTTGGCAGACATAGCCGAGAAGTACCTTAAAAAAGGCTCAAAAGTTTATGTTGAAGGTGCTCTTCAGACTAGAAAATGGACAGATAATGCTGGACTAGAAAAATATACGACTGAAGTTGTTTTAGGAAATTTTAAAGGCGAGCTTACGATGCTGGATGGTCGCAATGAATCTGATGCCTTTAGTGGTGGTGGAGAAATGTCCCCCTCCGATCAAGATTATGTAGCCGGATCGACTAATGATGTGGGTAGCGCTCTATCAAATAGTGACCTTGATGATGAAATCCCTTTTTAATCGAATATGAGCATAGCCTTTACGGCGATTGGCAAAGGGAAACCGTTTCTCATACTGCACGGTCTTTATGGTATAGGCAGAAACTGGCAATCAGTTGGAGGCGCTCTCTCCAGCGATTACCAGGTTTTTCTTATTGATTTACCAAATCATGGAGCGTCATTGTGGACTTCAGAAATATCTTATGAGGAATTTTCCTCTCATTTAAGTAATTTTATTGTTGAACAGGGCTTAACAGATCCGATTATTTTAGGTCACTCTTTAGGTGGCAAAGTCGCAATGTTTTTAGCGCTAGAGAACCCTCATTTAGTAGGTAGACTTATTATTGTTGACATTGCACCCGTAAATTATGACGGCGAAGATCAGTTGAAAGTGGTAAATGCTTTATCAGGACTAGATATAGAGCAAATTAAGACTCGGTCAGAGGCAGATAATTTATTATCGGATGATATTGCGGACCCTCTTCTAAGAGGATTCTTATTACAAAATTTAGTACGTGATGGAGATCATTATAACTGGAGGTGTAATTTAAAGGGATTAAAAAATGGTATGAATAATATTGTCGAATTTCCCAAAATGGGAAAAAAGGTAGTCTTTGATTCTCCAACATTATTCATTAAAGGTTCAAAATCAGNTTATNTATTNCCTATTNATCAAAAGCATATTGTAAGTTTTTTCCCCTCTAATAGTCTNATTGAAATTGAGGGNGCTGGTCACTGGCCCCACGTTGATNNTAAAGATAAGGTTATAGAATCTATTATCAATTTCCTCGCTTAAAACGTGAGTTTGTTTTCCTAATCCTNCGAAGCCAGATTGCTGAAATCATTACAGAGAGTATCATGGGTGTTGTCGCAAGATTTACCCAATGCCATCCCAAAAAATGGTAAATTATTCCTGCAAACAGTGATGACATGGCTAATCCAGTAAAAAGGATGAAGTCGTTGAAACCCTGAACTTTGGCTCTTTCAGATGGAGAATGAACTTCGGTTAATAGCAGTGTACCTCCTGTAAATGCAAAATTCCATCCTATTCCCATAAAGAGAAGTGAGAGAAAAAAATACGCGAAACTACTGCCAGATAATGCGATTAATACTGCAAATAAAAGTAAAATAGTGCCCACAAATATAATTCGTACAACACCAAAACGCCTAATTATGCTACCTGTAAAGAAACCCGGGGCAAACATACCAATAACATGCCATTGAATAACCCTAGATATATTTTCATCTGTGAATACTTCAATACGCATAGTAACGGGTGTTGCTGTCATCAGTAAATTCATTGTTGCGTAGGAAAAGAGTGCAGCGATTAAAGCAACGATAAAAGTGTGATCAGTAACAATTTTGGTAAGTGGCCTTCCGATGTCTTTAAACTCTTCAACTGTTAGATTAGGAATATCTACTCCTAATATTATAATGGCTGATAATAGACAAAGTAGCGATAAAACCCAAAAAGTTCCCTCAAAAGGTATTTGCGATAGTGAGTTTTTGGTTAGTATCACAGTTTCAGGGCCGATAATTCCNCCAATTACNCCCATTGCAATGACGATGGATACTGANTTAGCCTTGATGTTCTCCGGGGCTACATCGGCCGCAGCAAAGCGGTATTGTTGGGCGGCACCTCCGTAGAGTCCAAAAATAAAAATACTGCAATTAAATAGAATGAAGTTATCAATTGAAATAGAGTAGGCGGCGAGCATGCTGCCTAAAGTTCCAACAAGTGATCCAACAAAAAACCCCCACTTGCGTCCAAGATTTTTCATTATAAATGCTGCCGGAAGTGAGCCAACAGATGTCCCAACAAGCATCATTGTGATTGGTGCCGTGACGAAGGTGAAATTTCCATTTAACATTGAAATTGCGACTAGTGATGCGGTTATGAAGGTTAGTGTTCTGCCACTATTAAATAAAGCCTGACAGGTTGCCAAAACAATTACATTTCTAATATTACGATCTATATCAGTTTTACCNGACATCGGTTAACATGTTTAATGAGAAATCCATATGGAATGGAGTACTTTAACCATTATATCTTTGCAAGCATTGTACATTTGNCCGCTNTCAACATTATATAAAATAATTCATAGCCTATTANTGGTATNTGGACGCTACAAAAGACNATGGTCGGTTATATTCCATTGGTTGATTCGCTTATTTTATAACCTACTTTTAACTTTTCTCATCGCTATTTTCTATCATCTGCTCAGTTACCGATAGTTAATAAATAAGATCAATATAAACAATAAGTTATAGTCTCTTAAAAAATTAATTTTTTATAAATATACCTCTCTCATTTGATTGTATGTACCAATAAATTTTGGTATAAATTAAATACTTTGCTGGTGACTATTATTTTAGGATTAGTTATTAAAATTGCTCANATTGATTGGANTNAATATTGACTATGCCGCCAGATGATATTCCACCAGATGAACCTTCAAAGGGTGAAAAATCAGGAGAGAATGATGGTGAAAGGCCTTCTAGCTCAGATATAATATCTGTAAGCATCGAAGATGAGATGAAAACGTCTTATCTTGACTACGCGATGAGCGTAATTGTTAGTCGGGCATTGCCTGATGTGCGGGATGGTTTGAAGCCGGTCCACCGCAGAATAATATACGCAATGAAAGAAGGTGGTTATGATTATAATAGGCCTTTTAGAAAATCTGCCCGNATNGTTGGTGACGTTATGGGTAAATATCATCCNCATGGCGATACAGCAATTTATGACTCACTCGTTAGAATGGCGCAAAATTTTTCCTTGCGCCTTCCATTAATACAGGGTCAGGGTAACTTTGGTTCAATGGACGGTGATAGAGCTGCAGCGATGAGGTATACTGAGGCTCGTTTGGCTCGTTCAGCTCATTCGCTTGTTGAGGATATAGACAAAGATACTGTAGATTTTCGGCCAAACTATGATGATAGTGTTCAAGAGCCTATTGTGTTGCCTGCAGAATTTCCNAACCTGCTTGTAAACGGTGCAGGNGGTATTGCTGTTGGAATGGCAACCAATATACCCCCGCATAATCTTAGCGANGTAATCGATGCCTGTTGCGCAATTATTGATAATCCAGATGTGACNATAGATGAATTGATTGAAAATCATATTCCAGCTCCNGATTTTCCGACNGGTGGNATTATTCTTGGTAGGACCGGGGCTATTCAAGCTTTTAAGACAGGACGGGGATCTATCAGAATGCGGGGTAGAACNCATATTGAATCGTTTGGAAAGGATAGAGAAGCTATAATTGTCACTGAAGTACCCTATCAGGTGAATAAGTCGCGGATGATCGAGATAATGGCAGAGTGCGTCCGAGATAAAAAAATTGAGGGTATCTCTGATCTAAGAGACGAGTCAGATAGGCAAGGTGTTCGTGTGGTTATCGAGGTTAAGCGCGATGCCGTTGCCGATGTTGTGTTAAATCAATTGTTTAAATTTACGCCACTTCAAACGAGTTTTGGATCTAATATGCTTGCTTTAAATGGCGGTAAGCCAGAGCAAATGAATTTAAAGGAAATTCTAACTGCTTTTATAGATTTTCGAGAAGAGGTGATCACTCGAAGAACGGCATATGAACTGAGNCGTGCTAGAGATCGGGCGCATATTATGGCAGGTTTAGCCGTCGCTGTCGTAAATCTTGATCCTATTATAGAACTAATTAGGGCGGCAAAAGATGCGAATGAAGCAAAAGAGAAACTATTGGGATC
Organism: Rhodospirillaceae bacterium TMED23; assembly: GCA_002168115.1. Classification (GTDB taxonomy): domain Bacteria; phylum Pseudomonadota; class Alphaproteobacteria; order Rhodospirillales; family UBA2165; genus TMED23. Next base: position 286,506 of record NHCC01000014.1, read on the forward strand.
CGCATGGCCAGCTGGCGAGATTTCGCCTTTAATAGACCTGATTGATGATCCGGATCACGTGGTTGTTGATGGAAAGTATTGTTTATCTGATGCGCAGGCAAAAGCGATACTCGAAATGAGGCTACAAAGATTAACTGGTTTAGAAAGAGATAAGATAGCTTCTGATTTAAAAGATTTATGCGCAAAGATCGAAGAGTATTTAAAAATCCTAAGTTCAAAAGAATTACTATTTAAAATTTTAGTATCAGAATTGCGCGAGATTAAAGAGCTATTCGGTAATGATCGTCGCTCCTCTATCGAAGACTCAGAGTTTGAAGGTGATATTGAGGACCTTATTCAGAGAGAGGATATGGTGGTTACTGTAAGCGACAGTGGTTACATAAAGAGAGTGCCTCTTTCCACTTATAGAGCACAAAATCGAGGAGGTAAGGGGCGCTCTGGAATGAGCACTAAAGAGGAAGATTTTGTTTCTCAGGTATTTGTTGCTAATACTCACCAGCCTACTTTATTTTTTTCATCGACAGGAATTGTCTACAAATTAAAAGTTTATAAATTACCTCAAGGGACACCNCAGGCGCGCGGAAAGGCTCTTATAAATGTTTTACCCCTAGATGAAGGAGAGACTATAACAACTGTTATGGCTCTTCCAGAAGATGAGGAAACTTGGGATAACCTTTANGTAATGTTTGCNACGGCATCTGGTGGTGTAAGGCGCAATAAATTATCCGATTTCACAAAAGTAAANGCAAATGGCAAGATTGCGATGAAATTGGATGACGGNGATCATTTGGTAAGAGTAAGGGTTTTTGAAGAGGATCAAAACGTTTTCTTGGCCACCCGAAAGGGAAAATGTATTAGGTTTCCAGTCAGTGATGTNAGGGTTTTCTCNAGTCGGAATTCAACCGGAGTTCGAGGAATTCGTCTTGCCGCCGATGATGAAGTTATTGCGATGTCAGGGCTGAATAATATTAAAGTCGATGTNTCTGAGAGAGATGCGTATCTTAAGTCAGTTAATGCATCAAGAAGATTAATCGGGGGCGATTATACTGANAGATTGGAAGAAAAACTGAGAGACGAAGAAGCAGCATCTCGGTTAACTGAGCCATTATTTATGGAAATGCAGGGTGATGAGGAATTTATACTGACGGTTACTGCTGATGGTTTTGGCAAGCGTTCATCCGCTTATGGATATCGGATTTCTAATAGGGGTGGTAAAGGTATCGATAGTATGGATGTGAAACGTGGGAAAGGAACGACGGAAGTGATTTCAACAATTCCAGTTGTTGATACGGATCAATTGGTAATGGTCTCTGATGGAGGTCAGTTGATCAGGATGTCTGTTGATGGGATAAGTTTTACAGGTCGAACTTCACGAGGTGTCACTTTNTTTAAAGTTGGAGATGAAGAGAAGGTTGTTTCTGTGACCAGGTTTAGAGACGTCGAAGGAGATGATGAGGAGNTAGGTGNTNAAAATAACGAACTAGATAAATCTNCNGCACCAACNTCNGCAGATGAAAATNTGAATGTTGANAGTGAAACCTAATNGTTCAATGTTNTNTCAGAGGTTTAGAGTATTAGTGCGAAAAAGGAGGGCTTAATGTNGCGTATAGGCATATATCCNGGAACTTTTGACCCNATTACAAACGGTCATATTGATATTATATCTCGCGCAATCAAGGTTGTTGATAAACTTGTTATCGGTGTNGCAATTAATGCTGGGAAGGGACCTTTGTTTAATCTGGATCAGCGAGTTAATCTAGTAGAGCATGAAATAGCGCAATTAGCTGATGATGATTTGGCAAGAATTGGGGTCAAACCATTTGAAGGTTTGTTGACTGATTTGGCTGTTGATTGTGGCGCAACCTTAATCGTACGTGGTCTAAGGGCCGTATCTGATTTTGAATATGAATTTCAGATGACAGGAATGAATCGTCGGCTTAATCCCGATATTGAAACTGTTTTTTTGACGGCGTCGGAAAAACACCAATTTATATCTTCAAGGCTTGTCAAAGAGATTGTTAGTATGGGCGGCGATATAACACATTTTGTAACGCCAAACGTGCGTCAGATGCTATTGGATAAATTCTCTTAATAATCTACTTTTATCTTATTTCACTGCGATCAAGTATTGACCAAACATCAACGTATGCTTATGTTGCGCGNTTAATGGTTGCATCATTAAGCTNANGTCTNANGCTGAGATGTGTGTTTGTGATTTTCTATTAAGGGCACGTAGCTCAGTCGGTAGAGCATCCGCCTTTTAAGCGGACGGTCACAGGTTCGAATCCTGTCGTGCCTACCATTTTGAAAATTCTCAAATTGTTGATTGGGAGAAAAAAGGGTAAAACCAAGTCTTCTTATTTTTCTTACTTCTAAATACTTGTTGATTACTTGAAGGTTGTATACATCCTGCAAGAACGTTGGGTTTTACAAAGCGCTGGCTTATATTGCCTATACTGTTATTGGTACATAATTTTTTGAAATCGGGGGGGTCGCTCATGAACATCCTTTTTATAATGTATGATCAGTTGCGATTTGACTATCTTAGCTGTGCGGGGCATCCGCGATTAGAAACCCCAAATTTTGACCGTGTTGCGTCCATGGGCGTTCGATTTACGCAGGCTTATGTTCAATCTCCAATCTGTGGTGCAAGCCGGATGTGTTATTATACGGGGCGTTATGCGAGCAGCCACGGGGCACAATGGAATGGTTTCCCGTTGCGCGTTGGCGAGCAAACAATCGGCGATCATTTGCGCAAGGTTGGAATGAACTCCTGGATTATAGGGAAAACCCATATGAAAGCTGATGCTGAGGGTATGGCCAGATTAGGGTTGGCTCCAGATAGTGTAATAGGGGCACGTCAGGCCCAATGCGGATTTGATAATTGGGCACGTGATGATGGGCTTTGGGGATACGGGCCTGATGGATATTATGATGAGAACCGTAGCCCCTATAATGAATACCTAAAATCCAAGGGTTATGATGGCGAAAACCCCTGGGCCGACTATGCCAACGCTGGTATTAGTGACCAGCAGATTGCCTCGGGCTGGATGTTTAGTAATGCCGACAAGCCAGCAAATATTCGCGAAGAGGATAGTGAAACCCCGTGGCTTACAAGTGAAGCTATTAAATTTGTAGATAAGACAAAGGAGCCTTGGATGGCCCATGTAAGCTTTATTAAACCACACTGGCCATACATTGTGCCAGCCCCTTATAACGATATGTACGGACGTAATGACGTTCCGGGGGCTAAGCGCCATGATGTTGAACGGGAAAACCCTCATCCCGTTTTTGGCAGTTATATGGGTAATAAAATTGCATTAGCATTTCAACGCGATGAAGTTCGTGAAAAGGTAATTCCTGCTTATATGGGACTGATCAAGCAATGCGATGATCAACTTGGGCGACTGCTGAACCATTTGGAGGCGTCAGATCGGTTGAAAGATACGGTTGTCGTTCTAACTTCTGATCATGGTGATTATCTTGGTGACCATTGGCTTGGCGAGAAAGATTTGTTCCATGAGCCATCGGTTAAAGTTCCTCTGATCATTTATGATCCGAGGCCTGAGTTTAATAAAACGCGCGGAACGACCTGCAATGCACTCGTGGAAAGTATTGACTTGGCACCTACGTTTGTGGAGATGGCTGGAGGGTCTATTCCAGATCATATTCTTGAGGGTAGATCTCTGATGCCCTGGCTTAAAGGAGACAACCCTGCTTGGCGAGATTACGTAATTTCCGAGTATGATTATTCTGTTACACCACAGGCTGCAAAATTGGGTGTGGACTCGCGTGATGCTCGGTTGTTTATGGTTTTTGATGGTAGATATAAACTGATGCATGCAGAGGGCGGAATGCGGCCAATGTTGTTTGATCTGAAAAATGATCCTGATGAGTTTTATGATCTTGCTAAAGGTTCCAAACATAGCTCCGAAATTAATAAGCTTTATAAGAATCTGCATAACTGGGGCCTGAGAATGTCACAACGTTTAACAAAATCGGAGAGCGATTTAGANGCTATGCGCGGCAGATCAATGCGTCGAGGAATTTTACCNTTTATGTTTGATGGTAGCGAAGCACCAGNCGAACTGACCGAGAAGTATCGTGGTTTTATCAAACAGAATTNTGNNAAAGANTAATNTTTTCAANNGNATACACATTNATCTTTTANAATAANCGCAAATTCNNTATGCTATTTNANATNTTTNTTTAACTCANGCTTNTGGAAAGTTTTAATGTCGAGAGAGGTTTTAATNGTTGATACTGAATATGAAAAATATAAATCNTATTTAGAACCTATATTTCCAGAGTTAAACTTTTCTTATGCNGTTNATGGAACTGAAGCATCTGACTTGCTAACGNAAGCCGAAGTTATTATTTCGATCGGCCGCTGGTTAACGCCAGAAAAGATTAATAATGCTAAAAAGCTCAAATGGATCCAGTGTAATATTACCGGCACTGACCATTTGAATGATAGTTTAGAAGGGCGGCCCGATATTATACTTACAACTGGACGTGGAATACACGGACCGCAAATGACAGAGGTAACACTTTTGCATATGTTAGCTCTTTATCGTCAGGTCCGAAGGTTAACAAAAAATCAGGAGATTCACGTATTTGATCGCTTTTTGCCCAAAGTTCTTGATACCCGAAAGGTTGCAATTCTTGGATTAGGTGCCATCGCTGAACATATGGCAAGAACATTTAAAGCGCTTGGAATGACGGTTTATGGCATCTCGCGAACAAGTCGGCCTGTAGAAGGAATTGACAAAGTATTTAGTCGAGAAGACATCTGTGCGGCCGTGGCTGATGTCGATTTTCTAGTTGCTCTGGTACCCTATTCCTCGGATACGGATAAAATAATAAATTCANGTACTTTTAAGGCAATGAAACCGTCTGCATGTTTGATTAATGTNGCAAGGGGGGGAGTTGTTGACGAGAATGCTNTGATAGAAGCTTTGCTCNAGGGTGAGATAGCTGGTGCCGGTTTGGATGTTTATGAGGTTTCACCATTGCCAGATAGCAGTCCCCTCTGGGATCTTGATAACGTATTTATGACACCATTTACGGGCGGGCGGAGTGACATGTATGCTGAACGAATATTAACGGTTATCGAACCTAATTTGAGAGCATATTTTAATGGTGAATTGGATCAGATGATTAATTTAATTAAAAGACAGTGATTGTTTGGAGAAAATTTATGATTGAAATGTCAGAGCGCATTAATAAACCAATATCCACGAGGGAACTTGAACGCCGTTGGAGTGCAATGCGTAGCGCAATGGATCAGCAAGGTATCGATGTTCTATTAATGCAGAACAATAACGATCATATGGGGGGGTATACTAAATATGTTACTGATATTCCGGCAACTAATGGTTACCCNGTNACTATCGTATTTCCTCGCGATGANGATATGACACAGATAAATCAAGGTCCTTTTGATTTTGTAAAGAATATGGATATAAAAGGATCAGACGGGGTGCATCGCGGTGTTAAGACGATGATGACAACCCCGTCTTACGCGTGTGCTTCATATACTAATGAATATGATCCTTTACTAGCATGTAAAGCTATTGAGCCTTATAAACATGGAACGATCGGTCTTGTCGGGACTTATCAAATGTCATTTGCCATGGTTGATTATGTNAAGAAACAATTTCCTAAGGCTAATTATGTTGAAGCTTCTGATCTTGTTGATCAAATTAAAGTCATAAAAAGTGATGAAGAACTCGATTTAATTAGAGGTACGGCCCAACAGCAAGTGGCAACAATGGAGGCTGTGATTAAAGAAATCAAACCGGGAATGAAGGATTCTGATGTGGCTGCGGTCGCCCTTCACGTGGGTAATAAACTTGGAAGTGAGCAAGGCGTTTATCTCTGTCAATCATGGCAGATAGGTTCACCAGCTGCAATTGGTCCACGCCATAATCAAGACCGGATAATACGTGAAGGTGATAGTTTTAATATGCTTGTTGAGAACAATGGCGCTGGAGGATATTTTACTGAGATAGGAAGGACGATTGTTCTGGGTGAAGCGACACAAGAACAACATGATGAGTTACTGTTTACACTTGAGGCGCAGCAATTTGCCCTAAATTTAATGCGGCCGGGGGCTTCATGTTCGGAGATTTGGGATAGTTATAATTCATTCATGATAGAGAATGATCGTGATCCAGAAAACCGACTTTATAGCCATGGACAAGGCTATGATATGGTGGAACGTCCCCTAATACGAAAAGATGAGACAATGAAGATAGCAGAAAACATGAACCTCGTTTGTCATCCTGGTTATGTTAGGGGTAATGTCTATTCTTGGATTTGCGACAATTATATTATTGGTTCAGATGGGCCGGGCGATAGTATTCACGAGATGCCCCAGAAAATTTTCGAGGTGGGATAGTTTCTTTTCTAAAAACTTAAGTTAATCATATTTATTTAAAATCGATTACTGATATATGCCATTCTTATTTGTGGATCGATATACTGCTAACATTCAACTCGGCATTATGATCTCTTCCAATAGCAACGATCGCTATAGAAGTAATAGTTTTTGCTTTGGGTATGTCTGCTAGAAAGAGTCCTGATGTTTTAAATTTTGAAATCGGAAAAATAAATTCTTTAAAGTTGGGTTCCGCTTTGAATCCAGTTTGATAATATTGCCACGGAAAAAACATTTTAGAGGTTCGCAAATGAATATAGTATTTCTCATTATTTCCTTTGGCGACAACCTTGATATATTTAGCCTCTTTTAGGCTAATACTGCGTAAATTACGTCTTGCTTGAATGAATCCACCATTATTCTCTGTCGAAACTTTCCCTTTTAATACAATTACTTTATCACGCTTAACGGATTTGATACTAATTTTACCACTAGAGACCCCTCCCATTACATTGTCGGATATAAACTCCCATTCTTTTAGATCGTCAAAATCATCGTTAAAGATCATTTGTGCAATAGCATTTTGGTTCATAGCGGTAATTATTATATATAAAAAAATAATATTTATCATGAGGACAATGTGACATATAAATTTAATAAACGCATTTAAATTAAAACAGGTTTAGCATCAAAAAATCTATCGGTTTTTAGTAAAATACCGATATTCTCTCTCACAATATTCATAATTGTTCTCGTATGAGGTGTATCACTTAGTCCTCGATTAGAGACCAAGTGATACGTTAGTACTAACTTATCAATTGCAGCAACCTTCAAATCTTTTTTTTGCTCCCCTGATAGAAGCATTGAATGGGTTAAAACACCCATTGCAATGCCGCGTTGAATAAAAGAACTGACTATTCCCGAGCCACTTACTTCAAACTTGATATTTAGAGCAACATTAGACTTGAATAGAGCACGGTCAATAATTCTTCGAGGTCCATTACGACGCGACGGTAATACAAGAGGGTATTTCGGTAGGTCAGTTATTTTGATGTTATTAACAGGAAACTCAGGGTCTTTACATTTACCAAAAAGATACATTTGCTCGGAAAATAGGGGCTCATAATGAAATTCAAGCCTTCGGTCGGGGTCGACCATAATCGCAATGTCAATTTCGCCTGTATCCAAACCACTGCCGAGCGATATAGCATTGCCTTCGACAAAGCTTAAAGATATTCCTGGATATGTTGGCATAACCAAATCGGCAACCAATGGAAATAGATCTCGAGCAACCGAATTCGGGGCGCCTAGTGTTACCTGACCTTTAATTTTATAATTTTTATCTCTTATCTTAGATGGAAGTTCTTCAACCTCAGTAACGATTCTTTTTGCCTGTTCATAAAGGTGCCATCCCAGTTTGGTGGGCGTTATTCCTTTTGGATGCCGCTCTAAAAGCTCACCACCAACGGTATGTTCAAGTGATTTAATATGTCTACTCAAGGCAGATTGGGCAACATGCATGTAAAGACTAGCATCGGAGAAACTTCCTGAATTCACTACACCAACAAAATACCTTAATTGTCGAACATCCACGCCTTTTACCTTTTTATCTCAAAATTATATAGATATCTATGATTTGAATATTATTTTAATATACCAAAATTAGAGTAATATATCAATTTAGTTTAGGGGATTTTATTCGGGGTCATATTAAAACCTCAGTATTTTAAAGGATGTTTAAGAGTGCAGTTTTCTTATTTTACCCATATTTGGGCAAAGCCGGATATGACCCCAAACCAGCGTTATGAGCAGTTGTGGCGAGAGTTAGAATTATGCGACGAGGTTAACTTCGATCATGCTTTTTGCGTAGAACATCATTTTCGACCAGATGAAAGCTTGATGTCTTCGCCTAGTCTTTTCTCTGTTGGTGCCGGTGTAAAAACAAAAAGGCTTCGGATTGGCCCAATGGGCTATATACCTGCACTTTATAATCCTCTGCGGTTGGTGGAAGAAATCGCTATTATCGATCAGATGTTAGGAGGTCGCATGGAGCTTGGCTTAGTTCCAGGCGTTAATCCAAATTACTTTAAGCCCTTTGGAGAGAGCCATCAGGCTCGAAAGTCACCGACAATGGAATTTGTAAATTATCTGCGCGCAGCGTTCAGCAAACACCAACCTTTTAGCTATTCGGGAACAAATTTTGAAACCGAGAGCGCTGAACTCTCGGTTTTACCTGTGCAACAACCTCATCCCCCACTCTGGATGCAAAGTCGTGATCCTGAGACACTTGAATTTTGTGCGAGGGAAGGGATTAACACAGGGTATTTTTTGGTTTTTCCTCATAGTAAAGCAGGACCGATATATCGTAAGTATATTACAGACTGGGAGAAGGCGGGCTGGACAAATAAACCAAATATTGCTCACTCGACCGTTATTTATGTCGATGAAACAGATGAAAAAGCTATGAGCGTTGCTCGGGACCGAGCGGCACGTGCTTACGCAGGATTTTTGCCTCCTCGAAAAGAAGGAGAGAGCTTTGACGAACTTCTCAAGCGTTACACGGCTGGATATATAGAGAGGGGTGATTTGCAGTCGATCCAAACACGTTTAAATCTTTTTAATGCGGATTACATATTTGAAAATGATATTATGTTTGTCGGCTCACCGGATACGGTAGCTAGGAAAATTAAAGCTGCATCCAAGGTCGGACTTTTTAATACCCTAATGGGGGAATTTAATTTTGATGATCTTCCGGAGGAAGATTTAATGCGTTCCATCCGACTGTTTGGAGAAGAAGTGATACCAATGCTGCGAGACTTTGAACCATTTTAGCTTGTTGTCATATGTTTGGGATTATTTCTGATGAGAATTAGTTCCAATCGGATTATTCATGGGGATTTTCTATATTTATAATAGTGATACCCAACGACGAGCAACCCAATAAAAAGAGCTGCGACTTGAACGTTAATCGATGCGTACAAAAGGCCCAACGCAGCTAATAATCTTAAAAATATTTCTAGAATATTCAATTCAATTAGTTCGAAAGCACCTAGTGCCGTAGATATTAGCCAAACAGCAAAGGCTACTCGCGCGATGGTCAACGTGAGTTCAATTGCATTAAAATCAAAAATTAAAAGGAGTGAAGGATAAAATACAAAGGCAAAGGGTATGACAAATTTTGCAGCCCCTAGTCTTAGAGCCATTAGAGATGTGGTAAACGGGTTGGCATTAGCTATAGGAGCCGCCGCGTAAGCTGCTATAGCAACTGGCGGCGTAAGTGAAGAAGCGACGCCGTAATAAAAAACAAACATATGGGCCGTTAATACTTCGGTACCGAGTTTTTGTAGTGCAGGCCCAAGAATCAAAATAATAATTAGATATGCCGGGAGCGTTGGCATTCCCATGCCGAGCACCAGAGCGCCAGCCATTGCCATAAATAATGCTGCAACGAGGCTCTCGCCTCGAACTGCACTCATTACTGTTGCTAATTTTAGACCAAGACCAGTGGAATCTATGGTGCCCACAACAAGACCAATTGCTATAATCGCCATCATCAATTTGGCACCAGAGTTTGCTCCTCGGAGCATGCCCGAGATTAGTTTTAGTGGATTCTTGCGAACATCAGGATTTATAATACTTACAATAATTAAACTTATAATAGCTAGATATCCAGCGAACGATGTGGAATAACCTAAGATTAAAGCAACAATAATCGTTGTTATTGGGGCAATAAACATTATTGAGTTGATCAGATCTTGTCTTGTTAACCTGTCTTTAGCGGCGAGGGGTGCGGGATTTATTCCTTGTCGTCGTGCCTCGACGATTACACTAGTGAATAGGCTAAAATAGTACAAAAGAGCGGGTAATAGTGCTGCAACAATTACCATCAAATATGGCGTTGAGGTAATGTCTGCCATTACTAATGCGGCCGACCCCATAATAGGCGGCATAATTTGACCGCCGCTGGAAGCTGTAGCTTCAATGCCGGCAGCAAATGCTGGGCTAAAACCCCGTTTTTTTATCATGGGAATGGTAAACGTACCGGTTCCCACGATATTGGCGACTGGGCTACCTGACATCGTACCAAACAAGCTTGAGGATAGAATAGCTGCATGTGCTGGTCCACCGCGCATCTTTCTTGTCACAATAAAGGCAAATTTTAGGAGTGTTGGTCCAGCTCCAGATGCCTCGAGAAGTGATCCGAAAATCAGAAATATAAAGACGATATTGATAATAATGTTGGTAAGACTACCAAAAACACTTTTGTTAGAATTGTACCAAAGATTGTCGGCCATCTCGAAGATATCGGCTCCAGTATGCTGAAATATCCAAGGCAAGTCTTGTCCGAAGACCAAATAAAGTACGGCTAGAGCAGCAACAATAAAAAGGGACCATCCCCAAATACGCCGGCACATCTCTAGGGCCACAAGTATTCCACCTACGCTAACAATTGCGTCGAAAGTGTTGAGCTCATATATTGTCTCTTGTTGAGAGGCAATAACCATCCATGCATTCCACGCCGCAAATACCCCTACTAGCAACAAGATGATATCTGCAAAAAGGTGGACCATTCCTTTTAACGGTTCAGTTTGATATTGTTCACGATTTTTTAACCAGCTAGAGGAAATAACGCAGATTATAATTGAAACGCCAACAACGCTTGTACGTTGCACAACCGCATCAATGAGCCCGATCCCAGTTGCATAAAAGGTGGCGACCACTAATCCAACAAGAAGTAATTTTACGACTATGTCGAATACGTTTTCAATCGTTTCTAAAGTCGTTTGATGTTTTTCAGTCATATAATTTATGTAAGCTTTTACCTACAAAAGACCGGCATTTACCAGAAATCAATACCGGTCTCTCGTTATATAGTTCGCTTTTATTTAGCCTCCGGTGGCACCAACTTTTTAGGTACTTTAAAACCAGCTTCTTTATAATATCGGTATGCTCCTTCGTGAAGTGGAGCATATACTGAAGTAAAGGCTGTTTCTTTAGTAATCGACTGAAGAGAGACTGCTGTCGCGTGAACATCTGCCAAATTACTCCAGAACGCTTTTGTCACTTTGTAAACAATGTCAGCACTCACATGAGTACTTGTTCCTATATATTGATCAGCCGACATCATGAACATGTCTTTTTCATTAACTAAACCTTTATAAGTTGATTTGCTTACAGTCGCCATTCCNCTGCCAGGACGTTTCAGTATTTTTTTGAACNTATTGGTCTTGGAGGCCTGTGNTGGAATTGTTAGAATTCTTATAGGCTTTTTTAGGGCTAATTCCTGAACATTTGCTGAACCGATTTGCGCGGGTACAAGATATGCGTCTAACTTTCCATCTCTCATAGCAGCTTTACCTTGTCCCCATGCTAAATGAATAGCTCTATAATCTTTTCCCGGTTCGTAGCCGGTTACTGCGCGTATTAGGTCTTCTTGGCTTGAAGTTGCGCTTCCGCCAGGAGGTCCGGTAAAAACTGTTTTACCTTTAAGATCAGTGAAATTTTTTATACCAGCATCGTCAAAAGTAATTGGGTGGAACGTACCCGCCAGATAGCCAAAAATCGAACGGATTTTTGATTGAAGTTCCTTTCCATTTTTGAGTTTTTTATACATTTTTTTCTGTTTACCCAAAAATAAATATGCTACTGGAATAGCAGATGAAAATTGGACTTTTCCTTTAGCCAGTGCGACCAAAGATTTTGTTANTGTTTTTCCTGCATTAACTTCAATCCTTACCCCTGCCTTTTCAGCCTGCTTGGTAAAGGTTACAAATGGCACGTAGGTAGAACCACCAGAATTACCCGTATGTCCCTTAAAAAGGTTAGCTGCGTTTAAAGGCGAAACTAATATCATCGCAGTAACTGCGCTTACTATTAATAAAAAGTTCTTTGAAAAATGTTTCATAATAATCTCCCATATTCCCATATCTTTTGACATTTATATCACTCTGCCAATAGCTTAGTGGAATTTGGTCATAATCAAACTAGTTTGAAATCATGGATATCTATATTAAATCGAGATAGGCTATCGGATAGAGTGCACAATATTTTAAAAAAAGTACTAACTAAGATATTTTGTATTATACCTTTATAGGATAAAATAGAGTTATAATTATTATAAGAGAGAGAGATGGCCATTTTCAAAAAAATCGATCACATTGCGCTTCATGTTGAAAATTTAAATATTTCAAGAGAGTTTTATAAGAAATATTTTGGTTTTTCAGATCATTACGAACAAATTACGAATTCTAACATTCACATATCTTATTTGAAACTAGGAGATACGATATTAGAGCTTGTCGGCCGTACTGATGGAAAAATAGCCGGATTTCACTGGTGTATGGAGACCGATGACTTTGATGGTGCAGTAGCCCAGTTATGTGAGAAAAAAATAGAGTTAGTTCAGGCGCCTCATCCAACTGACGCTCGTGAACTGAGAGAAGAAGGATGGCGTCGAGCTGTTTTTAAAGGGCCCGACGGTGAGCATATTGAAATTAGAGGATAAAAAAATATTAACTTAGTTTCATTTCTAAAAAACATTAAACGGTCTTAATTATAGAAAAAACNAATAACTTTGCTTGTTAATAATCATTCGTTAATATTTTAAGCTTGAGAAGGCCCAAACTATTTTTTAGTGTGTTTAACTTAAAAGTATTTTGGAGAGAGTTATGAGACCTTTACGCTACGGCGTCACCGAATATAATCGCGAAATAACCCAGCCAGGTTATGTTGTGCTATCGCCAATGAGAGGACAGGAGTGTTTTTTATTAGGTATGGGTGGCGAAATTTTTCATCAGTGGCATTTACCAGCAATCTTGGGAAACTATGGCTATCTGCTTGAAAATGGTAACTTATTTGTTTCTGTCCCCACAGCAGGCAGCCCTAAGTTAAATGCCAGTGCTGGACGACTTCTTGAACTCGATAAAGATAGCAACATTGTTAGGGATTATATTGATCCGATGCAGCATCATGACTTCCAGCTAATGCCGAATGGCAATATAATTTATCTCGCATGGGAATTAACGCCGACAAAGGAAGCTGATCGGGTTAGGGGAGGTATACCTGGCAGCGAACACGATGATGGAGGTGTATACGAAGATGTTTTAAGAGAAGTTGACGGAAGCGGAAAAGTTGTCTGGGAGTGGCATGTTAAGGATCATATGGACTATGAAAAATACCCGTTGCGAGTGAATACACGACGTAAGGAATATGGTCATGCAAACACTTGTCATGTCAGATCAGACGGAAACATTCTTGTTAGTTTTAGGGAATTGGATTTAATAATTCTTGTAAATCGTCAAACAGGTAACATTGACTGGGAGTTGTGTGATCGAAGTTGGGGGGGGCAGCATGACTGCCAGTGGATGGATAATGATAATATAATATTATTTGCTAATGGATCGGATCAACCCACTGCCGAACATTCTAGGATATTAGAAATCGATACCGTGACCAAGCAAGTGGTATGGCAATATAAGGGTAAGCCTCAGCATACATTTTATTCACCTCGTATTAGTGGCGTACACCGTATGTCTAATGGGAATACTTTTATTTGTGAAGGTAATCATGGAAGATTATTTGAAGTTACTCAGGCCGGCGATATTGTCTGGGAATATGTTTCACCTTTTTTTCATACCCATAATGCATTTGGTGAAGTTAACCATATTTATAGGGCAAGAAAATATGCGAAGAATGATCCGAGATTATCTGGATTGTTAAATGCNTAGTTTAGACTGAGTTTTGGTTAATGAACTTTAGTTAAGTTAATCCAGCCTTCTTGAGGCTATCAATATATATTATTTTTTGTCTTTTGTCTGAGAGTAAATTAATCGAATCTGCTCTCTCTATGGTAAAAGTTGGATCAAATAATTGAATATCATTCAGAAATGCTTCACCTTCTTCAATTTTATTTTCTAGCACCAGTGTGCTAAGCTTATAACCCCAAATATTTTTCGGTAATTGTTTAATTTGAAAGTCATCGAAATATTGATCAAATATTTTCAATGTGCCTGAGTAATCTTCTAACGCGTGCCTAATTTGGATCAATATAAAATTATTAACACCGTATAAGGGATCTAAACTTATTGCCTCCTTTAATGCTGCTTCAGCCTCTAAATAACTACCGTGGAAAAGGCTCATTGTAGACATTAATAGGTTTGACTGATAATCACCAGGATATTCTGCAACAAGCTTTTTAGCTATATTTAGGGCTTCCTCTTGTCTATTTGTAAGTGAATATACAATACAGCGAGCATAATATGCATCAATAAGTTCAGGATTAATTTCGAGAGCTTTATCGATAAATTCTTCAGATTCATATGTTAAATCTTTCCGTCTTTTTTCATCAAGCTCAATTTGCCACGCCCTTAAAATTGCGACTCTCCCCATACCCGCAAAGGCTTGGGCACAATATCGATCTATTTTGAGAGCTTGCTCAAATAAACTATTTGCAGCGATTAAATTTTCAAGGGTTGGGGGCACAATTGCGTGCCTACCTCTAAGACAAAAATCATTTGCAAGTTTACTCTCGTGATCTCTTTGTATATTGACGACTTGGCTATCTGCAGAAAACTCAAGATCTAAACTTTCTGCAATATTGCGAGATATTTCATCCTGTAGTTCAAATACATCATCGATGCTCCCATTATACTTCTCCGCCCAACGATGGCTATTTTCAGGAGTATAAATTAACTGTGCAATTATCCTAAGCTTATCCCCAGATCGTCTAACACTCCCCTCCAATATGTGGTTAACACCTAACTCTTTGGAGGCTTTCTCAATGTTCACTACTTTTCCTTTATAAACGAATGTTGAATTTCGTGCGATAACCCGTAATCCTTTTATCCGAGATAACTCTGCAATTATTTCTTCAGTAATTCCATCAGCGAAGTATTCCTGCTCAGGATCATTGGACATATTGTCAAATGGCAGAACTGCGATCGAAGGTTTCTCGCTTTGTGTTTGTTTCGGTGTTTTAGATACCTTTGATACGGTGATGGGGCTTTGTTCAGGTTGAGTGATAGGTGTATTGTCAAGGTCACCTATGCTTGCCATGGGAACAGGATCATCTCCTCTAAAATCAATCTTATAAGCAGAGACAGGTTGGGCAATATTTTTCAAGACCTGTTCACCCATCGCTCCAAATTCAAGGTTCAGCTTACTCTTAATATCACTGTACACACTGCCTGATATACAAATGCCCCCAGGCTCTGACAATCCCTCTAGACGGGCAGCTATATTAATACCATCTCCATAACGGTTATCTCCCTCAATAATAATATCGCCTAAATTTATCCCTACTCTAAATTCCATTTTGGACTCTTCTGGCACAGAACCGTTACGATCTCTCAAAGTCTCTTGGAAACTCACGGCACAATTGACTGCATCAACTACTGAGCCGAATTCTGCAACGATACTGTCACCCGCAGTATTGAAAATATTACCATTATGAGATGTGATAGATCCTTCTATCAGTTCACGGCAGGTACGCAGATTCTGGATGGTACGATCTTCGTTCTCGCCCATCATCTTACTAAAATCACACACATCCGCAGCTAATATTGCAGTTAATCGGCGCTCTGTAATCGCCATTATTCCACCCCGCTACCACGCTTG